>NZ_JBBOWJ010000007.1:0-148542 GCF_038007025.1 Paenibacillus sp. FSL H7-0918 | reverse complement strand
AAGAACGGAAGAACGGAAGAACGGCAGAATGGAAGAACGGCAGAACGGCAGAACGGAAGAACATCAGAAAGGAAGAACAGCAGAATGGAAGAACAGCAGAACGGAAGAACAGCAGAACGGAAGAACGGCAGAATGGAAGAACGAAAGAACATAATGCAGCAGGGTAAGATTTCTATGATTCAGTTACTTGGGGCGTTTGGATACCCTGCCCGTCACACGCAGCTCAAACATTTGTGCACAAATATCTTGATGCCATTGTAGATCAGCTGTCTGTTCCGCTAATAGGATTTCATTTTGTAATCGGGCCATCTCATAGCAGTAGGTAGCGTTAATTTGCAGGCACTGCTGTTGCTCCGTTTCCTCAGCAGCAGTAAGCTGCCGTCTACGGCTCAGGGTGAACAACTCGGCAAGGCGTTCATGGACAGGAAGCATGCTTTTTTCCTCCTATAGCAATTTAAAACCACATATTAGTCTCGCCATTAGAAGAGGAATTCAAACGTTACGTCAGATAATTAAATTGAGGGGCCTTACTATGTTGAGGGTAGGAGGAACTATCTTCGAAGTCAGAAGGAAACAATAGAGGTGAGAGAGGTGAAAATCGAGGAATGTTTAGGAGTAATCTGGAAACCAATCTTTAGTTGCAGTTTGTACAATAGAAACCATCATTCTCGTTATAAAAATACTGTTAATTGCACTTTGTGCAGCTATTTTCGAGAAATGTGCTTATAAAGAGCATTTTCCTTAATTTTAGTTGCACAAAGTACAACTAAATCAGAATTTGGCTTGCTAGACGTGGATTTAGTTGCACAAAGTACAACTAAATCAGAAATCGGCTTGCTAGACGTGGGTTTTGTTGCACAAAGTACAACTAAATCACCATTCAGCTCGCTAGACGTGGATTTAGTTGCACAAAGTACAACTAAATCAGAATTCAGCTCGCAAGACGTGGATTTTGTTGCACAAAGTACAACTAAATCACCATTCAGCTCGTTAGACGTGGATTCTGCTGCACAAAGTACAACTAAATCACCATTCAGCTCGCTAGACATGGATTCTGTTGCACAAAGTACAACTAAAAAATCCCCCGTAGTTAAACCGGGGGATTTAGTGTACAAACAGCAGCTCTGAACCTTCTGCTAAGCAACGCAGGACCTCAAGAAACGCCCTAGTCCATGTAGATTTCCACAATCGTAACATTACGTTCGCGGGCTAGATCGACAAATAATCCATCGATCTTTACCAGCGGACGGAAAATATCAACTGGATTGTTCATGATAATCACACCTGTATCCCCCGTGTTCAGTAATACTCGCTTGCCGATAAAGTTGGGCATTAAATGTTGTATAAAGGCTTGAACCGTTCTGCCGTTCAGCTTACCAAAGCTGAGGTCATTTAGTTCACGTAGGACAGAAATAAGCTCTTGCTTGGACTGATAGACGCGTTTAGAAGTCATCGCACTATAGATGTCAGCTACAGCAGCAATTTGCGCATAAGGATGAATCTCGGATTTGGTTAGCTTATTAGGATAGCCAGAGCCGTCCTCACGTTCATGATGCTGTAGGGCTGCCAAAGCTGTATGTGAGTCATCCATCGAATTGCGGATAATTTCGTAGCCGTACTTAGTATGTAGTTTAACTTCTTCGAATTCTTCCGCGGTTAATTTTCCAGGCTTATTTAATAGAGCAGGTGAGATTCTACATTTTCCAATATCAATTAAATATCCAGCTCGTCCAATCTCATAGCATTCTTGTTTGGAATACCCAAGCCAGATTGCAATATAATAAGAGAGCATACCTACCTGCAAAGAGTGGTTGTAGGTATAATTATCTTCGCGATCGAGCAGAAGCAGCAGGGAGACTACATCCTTTTGCTTGTCCAACGATTGAAGCGAAGGCTGAAGAATGTCGTTAACCACGGATTGGTTAAAGCTTCCTTTTAATAGTGCTTCCATATAAAGATTCTCAAAGCCGTCAATCATGGTATCAAAACTAGTGGTCACCGTCTGAATAATTGAAGGTCTGCTTAATGGGGCAGGTTCTTCCACTAACGTCTGGATATCAACATAATCAACTCCATGCTGCATCAGCTTGGCGATATCATCTATCTGGAGCAGCGATCCCTTTGGTAATACATGCAGACCTCTTGAACTATAAGCGTCTGAGTTGAGGTGATTACCAGGTTTTAGATCCGAGACGTGTACTCTCAATGCCTATGCCACCTTTTATCCGATTTTATCCAGAATATCAACAAAGTGCAGATTTTTCAATGAAAAAGGAGTGAAGATTAATTGTGGAGGGAATCGGCAGCCTTTTGTTCAGAGCCTACCCAGTGCTGGCCTGATTCATTGATGTCTTTTTTCCAGATAGGGACGGTCTGTTTCAGCAGTTCAATGGCCAGACGACTAGCCTCGTAACAGGTATCGCGATGAGGGGTGGAGACAGCAATGATAACGCTTGCTTCCTTAAGACCAACAAGCCCAATGCGGTGGGAAATCGCGCAGCGTGCATTCCAGCGATTCTGTACCTCATCACCAATTTCTTTCAGCTTATTTAAGGCCATAGGAATATAGGCTTCATAGTCTAATGCTGTTGTGCGTTGTTCTCCGGTCATTTCGCGTGTAGTTCCTACAAATAATAGGGATGCTCCATGATTGGCATCGAGGACGGCATCCAGAAGCTTCTCAGCATTTAATGGCAGATCCGTTATGCTATAGAGGCCGTCAGGAGTGCTCTCATATAAAGAACCATTCTCTCCCCCGGAAACGGGAGGGATTAATGCAACTTCGGCAGACTCGGTGATGAGGGCTTCATCAGGTGCATATTCCCGGTCAATAGCGACCAAAGAAGTTCCAATTAGGGATGCTGCATCCGGATAAGAGGTTGAAAGGAGTTCTTTTAACTTCCCAGCGGTTAAGGGATTCTCCGTCGCATGAAAGGTCAGAGAAGATGAACCGATAATCTCAGCCAAACCCGCGAACAGGCGGATTGTGATATGCATACTTATTCACCTCTGAAATATGTTGTAATGTCTACAATATACCATAATGAGCCTGAAAATGTTATGCTAGGCTCTATAAGATCATGCATCGGCTGCGTCATTAAAGAGCGGCTCAACAGGTAGGAGGAATGTTGCTAATGGGGCATGTGCCGCAAAGACTGACCATACTTCATACCAATGATATACATAGCCATTTCGAAATGGTGAGTCCATTGGCAGCAGAAATCGAGAGACAAAGAGCTGCAGCGGGAGAAGAGCCTGTGCTGCTGCTGGATATTGGCGATCATATGGATCGTGCAGCCGTAGAGACAGAAGGAACTATGGGTCAGGCTAACATTGATGTACTTAATTTAACAGGATATGATGCTGTAACCATCGGTAATAATGAGGGGTTAACATTCTCACAGGAGATGTTATCCTCTATTTTCTCCGGGTTACAGTGTCCAGTGGTATGCTGTAATTTTGTGGAGACTGCAACAGGGGAACCTCCCCACTGGATGAAGCGTCATGCCATCTTGGAGAAGGACGGAATCAGAATAGGAGTGACTGGAGCGACAGCGGCATTTACTTCGTTTTATTCCTTGCTGGGCTGGGATGCTCTGGATCCCGAGACAACCCTTCGGGAACAATGCCTTCTTCTAGCTCCTCAGGTGGACATTCTAATCATCCTTTCTCATTTGGGGCTTCCCGCAGATCGAATTCTGGCAGAGCGGCTGGAAGGTGTGCATGCTATTCTAGGTGGACATACACATCATATGCTGGAAGAACCGCTCATGATTAACGGAACAGCTGTATGTGGAGCCGGGAAATTCGGGCGTTACCTCGGGCGGCTTCAATTTGAGCGGAGAGAGGGACAACCTGGATTTAGCCTGGTGGCGGGTGAATGTATTCCGATTGACCCAGGACTGAAGGAAGAGATTGTAGGTCCTGCCGCTACTATTCATTTGGAGCGTGGTCGTGAGGCTCTTCAGCAGACCGTTGCGATCACAGATCGTGAGCTTCCTTTGAATTTGCAGGGAGAATCCCCTTTTGGCAATCTTTTAGCCCAAGCTGTACGTAGATTTACAGGCACCAGTTTGTCGATAGTTAACACAGGTCAGCTTCTAGGACCTTTGCCTGAAAGGGAGGTTACAGCGGGAATGCTGCACGCCCTATGTCCTTCTCCCATTAACACCTGCGTAATCAAGCTGAAAGGCCTAGATATTCGCATAGCTTTGGAGCAGAGTCTTACTGAAGAATTTTATAATAAGGTGATTTTTGGGTATGGCTTTCGCGGGAATTATCTGGGCAGCTTAGCAGTAGATGGGATAAAAATCTTGTACGATCCGCAGAAGATACCGTATGATAACAATATTGCAGTTTTTGTCGAAGGAAACCCGCTGGAGGATGATAAAGAGTATAATGTTGGTACGCTGGACATGTTTACTTTCCGTGCAGGCTATGAGACGATCGCCAATGGGAAGGATCCTGTATTTTTGCTGCCTCATTTTTTACGCGACCTGCTTGGGATGGAATTGCAGCGTCCGGACAGTCTTGATGAATGTATGCTCACTCGGTGGGAGATCAAGTCTGAGTAAACCTGCAGCTCACAAGATATACTTTTTGATTCCATTTAAACAGTGCTAGATTCCCGAAAAATAGGAGGAGATTATGGACACGATTACAGCTATTATTTTAGCAATTGTCGAAGGGATCACTGAATTTATTCCTGTTTCTTCTACAGGACACATGATCTTGACCTCGAAGCTTCTGGGCTTTGATGAGCAGGATTCGATTATGAAGACTTATGAAATCGTTATTCAGCTAGGGGCAATATTGGCGATTGCGCTTGTTTACCGCGAGCGTGTGCTTAATTTGCTGGGCATTGGGCGTAAGAACTCAGGAAGAGGCGGTGTGATGCCGGCGTCTCGTTTGAACTTAATCCATGTAATACTTGGGATTGCCCCAGCACTAGCTGTGGCATTTTTTGCCCGCGATTTTATAAAAAGTCTCTTTGGAGCCACGACTGTTCTTTGGGCGCTTGTCGCCGGCGGGATTCTAATGATTATCGCAGAATGGGTAAACAGACGCAAAATTAGAATTACAGCGCATGAGCTGGACGATCTTTCTTACGGACAGGCGCTGGCTATCGGGATGTATCAGATTATTTCAGTGCTGTGGCCAGGATTTTCCCGTTCGGGATCTACGATCTCCGGAGGGATGTTAAGTGGGGTTAGTTATAAAGCGTCTGCGGATTTCTCCTTCCTTATAGCCATTCCTATTATGTGTGCGGCTTCCGGATATGAAATGTTGGATTCTTATAAGAACTTCACTAGTGAGACGATTGGCTATTTTGTAATTGGATTTCTGATTTCTTTTGTAGTGGCTTATGTAGTGGTTATTTTGTTTATGAAATTGATTCAAAAGATTAGATTGACGCATTTCGCGATCTACAGATTTATTCTTGCTGCTATATTCTGGTTGTTTATTATGCGTTAATGCCCATAGGCAAAGACCTAGACACACCCGATGTTCTTCATGGTGCACCTGTCTGATCTCTACATAAACGGTATAGACAAAGCGTGTGACCCAAGGATTTCAAAACAGAATAGCATTTTACCGTTAAAGGCAGGAGTGAGCTAAGTGCGTTTAGTATCCGTGAATCAGCTTCAAGCAGGCATGAAATTAGGTAAAAAAATATATAATGATGAAGGTCTAACTCTCCTCGCGGATGGGGTGGAGCTTACTGATGCATTGATCAAGAGGCTTTCAAGAATTGACATCGGTTATATTTACATAGAGGACTCTGTCACGGACGATGTTGAAATTATAGGTATGCTTCAAGATGAGACACGTAATCAGGCACTGAAGGTGATTCGTAATCAGTTTCAGCAAATGACAGGCGCTTCAGGAATAAGCAAGGGATTCTACCATCTGGATAAAAAATTCTCAAAGATCATGGATAGCATCCTGGATGATTTGTCTTTACAAGAAGATCCGATGATCATGCTGCTTGATATGCACACCGCTGATAACTACTTGTACGTCCATTCCCTGAATGTCTGCTTGTACACTTTGGTGCTTGGCATTGCGCATGGGTACAGCAAAGAGGAGCTTCGAGTGATTGGTCTGGGTGCGCTGCTGCATGATATTGGCAAGACCCAAGTCCCGATAAAAATCATTCAAAAACCCGGTAAGCTCAGTGAAGATGAATTTCGCCATATGCAGGCACACACCGAGATCGGGTATCAGATTCTCAAGGAAGAACCGAATATCCCGCTGCTCGCGGCTCATTGTGCGCTTCAGCATCATGAACGCATTGACGGATCCGGATATCCGCGGGGATTAAAAGGACCTCAAATTCATGAATATGCCAAATGGTTGGGCGTGGCTGATTCCTACGATGCCATGACCTCCAACCGGGTCTACAAAAAGGCTATGCTGCCACATCAAGCCGTTGAGGCGCTTTATGTAGGTTCTGGTACATTGTATGAGCAGAAGCAGCTAGAGTTATTTAGAGATCGTGTGGCTATCTATCCTCTTGGTCTTACGGTGAAGCTCAGTACGGGTGAAAGTGGAGTTGTTGTCAAAATAGACCCAAGTACGCCTCACAGACCGATTGTACGTGTGCTTACAGGGCCTGAAGGAGAGAAAGTCGTACCGTTCGAAAGGGATCTAGGAAAAGCCCTCTCCGTTGTTATCGTTGACGTCGCAGATCAAGGCGATTCTGTGGGAACGCCAAAATATTTATCATAGCAGCGAAGAGAGAAGATTAGGCTTGTCCGCATAACTCGCGGAAGCCTATTTTTCGTCTCGCTGCTATTATTTTTTACAGTGAAAAAGCTTGTAAGGACAGTCTGAAAGACATCCGAAGTGCAGTTTTTCTGACTAACGTGGTATGATATAGGATAAGACACCGTTCAATCTTCATGATTATGGGTTAATAATAGGAATAAGATTTAAAGGAGCTAGTACAAATGAATGTTTTAAGACCATTAACATCTTCACCGAAGGAGCTGTCGCCAAGCTACGATCCGTGGGATCCCATTACTTCTTTACGTAAGCATGGACGCCATGTGCTAACGAGTGTGGAATTCACAGTAACCAATTTATGTAATATGCGGTGTGAACACTGTGCGGTAGGTGATAGTTTAACCTCTAGAGAAGGGGATATGCTGCCGCTTAAAAATATGTTGGACCGTTTAGATGAGGTAGAGCATCTGGAGACGATTAGTATTACCGGCGGAGAGCCTATGTTCTTGGCTGGAACGGTGGATAATATCATAGTGCCGCTCTTAAAGTATGCCAAAGAGCGGGGGATTAGATCGCAAATTAATTCTAATCTGACGATGCCGTATGCTCGATATGAAAAGCTGCTTCCGTATTTGGACGTTATGCATATTTCTTTTAATTATGTGAACGGAGACGATTTTCATGAAGTTGGTTTTGCCAACAGCGGGCATGCAGTTTCAAAAGAAAGTGCATATCGGTTATATAATGCAATGATTGAGAATTCTCGACGGCTAAGTGAGGATGGTATGCTAATTTCTGCGGAAACTATGATTAATTACCGTACACATACTAAGCTGCCTGAAATTCATAAGTTGATTCTCGATATGGGCGCCAAACGGCATGAGGTACATCCTATGTACAACTCCAGTTTTGCTTCGGCTTTGCCAGTGTTGTCCTTGAATGAAATGCGGACGGCAATCCATAAACTACTGGATACCCGTGATCCGGAGATTTGGATGCTGTTTGGGACCCTTCCGTTTTTTGCTTGCAGCTTCCTGGAAGAAGATCAGAAGCTGATAAGCAGAATGCGCGCCGAGAAGAATGTTACCCTTCGCAATGATCCGGATGGCCGGAACCGAGTGAACGTAAACATGTTTACTGGCGATGTTTTTGTTACAGATTTCGCTGATATCGCAGCCTTTGGCAACATCGAGAACCAAAAGCTGGATGATATATTTATCGATTGGCAGACTAAACACCCGCTGAACCAAAAGGTGAACTGCCACTGCGATGCAGCAGGCTGCTGCGGACCTAATCTGTTAGTGGCTGATATGTATTATCCGGAAGTTGACTTCAAAACTAGAAAAGCGATCAATCTGTAGAAATGAGGCGTTGTTAAGTGGTGCATACGGAATTTGAAGTAGGGAGATTATTGCTTAATCTTTTGCTGGTTCTGGTGCTCGTATTATTGAACGGTATTTTTGTAGCAGCGGAATTTTCATTAGTTAAGGTCAGGCAGTCCCGCCTGACCCAACTTGTCAGTGAAGGTAATAAAATGGCTGGATATGCTCTGAAAGTAAATAAGAGACTGGATTCCTATTTATCCGCCACTCAGTTTGGGATAACACTTGCGTCGCTGGGCTTAGGTTGGGTTGGAGAGCCCGCGATTTCTGAGCTGTTGGTCGAACCTTTAATGTACCAGATGGGGATCACCGATCATACCCTGATTTCTACCGTATCTGTGATTATTGGATTTTCGATCATTACATTTTTACATATTGTACTTGGGGAGCTTGCTCCTAAATCGCTCGCGATTCAAAGAACAGAAGGTTCGGCACTGTTGTTATCTGCACCCCTGATGTTCTTCTATAATGTGTTCATGCCTTTTATCTGGGTGCTGAACGCTTCAGCCAACGCGTTGCTTCGGTTGGTCGGTGTGGAGCCTGCAAATGAAAGTGAAGCAGCACACTCGGAAGAGGAAATACGTATTCTGATGAATCAGAGCGCCAAGAGTGGTGTCATTGACAAAGATGAAATGAAACTAATGGATAATATCTTTGAATTCTCAGATCTGCTTGCACGTGAAGTCATGCTGCCTCGTACAGATATGGATGTGCTTTACAGCAATCTTTCGTTAGAAGAAAATATGAAGATTATTACCGAAACGAGACATTCGCGTTATCCGGTTGCTCTGGAAGATAAGGACCGTATTATCGGTTTTATTCATATTACCGACCTGTTGTTTGCACCCCCGGAGCAGCAGAATGATCTTACAACTCTGGTTCGGCCTATCCTTAACGTTCCGGAATCGATGGAAATCAGCCACACTCTTCGTTTTATGCAGAAGAATAAGGCTCAGCTGACGTTAGTTGTCGATGAATATGGCGGCACAGCAGGTTTGCTGACAGCAGAAGAGATTCTGGAAGAAATCGTAGGCGATCTGCATGACGAGTTCGAAGATGAGCGTCCAAGTGTGGAACATAACGGGGAGTACATCTCTGTTGAGGGCCGGATGCTGATTGAGGATGTCAACGATCTTACGGGTGTTGTGATTGAAGACGATGAGGTGGATTCCATCGGCGGCTGGTTGTTTAAGGAGCTGGAGGGTAATCCAACCAAAGGAAAACGTGTCAAAGTAGAAGATGTTATTTTTGAAGTCGAGGAATCAACAAGATTGCGTATCACTAGAATTAATATCCACCGGGAACCACGAGTCGAGGACGAAGAAACCTCAGCAGAACTGAATGAGGATAAAGAATAACCTATTGAAAATTATAACGTATTGTTCCGGTTGATCAGGGATATAATGAACTCCTCCTGCAAGAGCTGTATGGCTCATGACAGGGGGAGTTTTTTGTGGACACATAAAGGACATAACGCTCGTCTATGCTAATGTTTATTAATTGTTTGAAAGCGGGGTCTAGATTGAAAAAGAAACTTCTTCTCGTTGAGGATGAAATTCGTATTCGTGAACTGGTATCTGATTATTTCTTACAGAATGATTGGGAGGTACTTGAAGCGGATAATGGAAAAGATGCATTGGTTTGGTTTGATTCACTGCTGCCGGATCTGCTGATTCTGGATATCATGATGCCTGCTATGAATGGCTTCGAAGTGTGCCGTGAAGTTCGTGAGAAATCAGCGGTACCCATCATTTTGTTAACGGCCAAGTCTACAGATGACGACAAAATCTACGGTTTTGAATTAGGAGCCGATGATTATGTTACAAAACCATTTAGTCCAAAGGTGCTAGTAGCCCGGGCAAATGCACTTATGAAACGGGTTGAAGGCACCCATCAGCCTGAGTCTAGCATAATAAAATTTGGTTCCGCGATGTTCAATCCCTTGGCTCATCGGTTGGAGGTAGAAGATGCGGAAGTGGAGCTTACCCCTAAGGAATATGATCTTTTATGGCTTTTAATACGAAATAAAGGGATTGTTATTTCAAGGGATACGATCCTCAGTCGGATCTGGGGAATTGAATTTGAAGGAGATTCCAGAGTTGTGGACAGTCATATCAAAAAGCTGCGAAGTAAATTGGGTTATGAATCACGTTTTATTCGTACGGTAATTGGCACAGGATACATGTTCGAGGAAGAGGCATGAGAAGACGGGGAATTACTTTTAAACTGTTTGTGATGACCGTTATCTTTTTCCTTTGCTTCTATGGCATGGTGATTCTAAGCCAATTGCTGTTGTTTGACAATTTCTATCAGAAGCAAAAAGAGCACCGTGTGGAGAAACACCTTAAGAGTTTTGCGGCAAGATATATTAGCGAACCATGGGGAAGCACTAGAACCTCTCAGGAGCTTGTCCGGTTTATGCTGCGGAATAAAACACAAATGGTTATTTTGAAGCTGGATGGAAGGATGAATTCAGAAGATCCATTTCATATAAAGCTAATCGATGATGACGGGAAGAGTATGGTTGTTTCTTTATCCCTATTCATGAATCAGTACGGAGATTCACTGAGAGCAGCTAACATTAAAGTAGATGATCAGTTGAGCGTGGAAGGCGAACTTCTGGATGAAGACAGTGCTTCACCCGTTATACTCTACCCCATAAGCATTACAAAAAAAGGGGGCGGAACCATAGGGGAGACGGGAGAGACTGGGACGATTCATGCATCTGGTACTGTTGCAGAAGTTGTACTGCCTGATTTAAAAATATGGAATCCCCGCCAGGGAATATTGTTTGAGGCTCTTGAGGAATGGTTTCCTTTGACACCAGCGCAGATAGAAGACTTTAAAAATTTGAAAATACAGAAGCAAGACTGGGTTGCTCCCTGGAGTGGGAGTCGCAATTCTGTGGTTATTCTGCCCCTGAAGCAAAGTAACGGAGAAATTGAATTACTATTCACAGTCACTTCATTACAGGAAGTTAAGGATTCGAACGATGCCTTACGTTGGTTCTTTTTATATCTGGGAATGGGTGGCTTTGTCCTGATTCTGGTGCTTTCTCTCTTTTTCTCGAAAATGGTAACGCGTCCGCTAATTAAGTTAAACAAGATAGCAAAACGGATGGTTTCTCTGGACTTTACAGGGGACACATCGATTCGGCAGAAGGATGAGCTAGGCAGCCTTTCTAACAGCATGTTCACCTTATCACTAAGTCTGGACTCTGCTTTAGGGGAGTTAAGAGAGGCCAATCAGCAGCTAGTTGAGGATATGGAGCAGAAGCAAAGAATGGAGATCATGCAGCAGGACTTTTTTGCCAACGCCTCCCATGAATTGAAGACACCCCTCAGTATTATCAAAGGGTTTGCTGAAGGTTTGGAAGACGGCGTTAGTGCCGGCAAGCAGGATCACTACATTAAGGTGATTATTGAGGAAGCCGATAAAATGGAGTTTCTTGTTAAAAATATGCTAGATCTAGCGCGGTTGGAGTCGGGCACGATTAAACTACGGAAATCTTCCTTTATGTTAAGTGAACTGACGGAAAAGGTGACAGACAAGCTGGTCCACTTGCTGAGTGAAAAACATTTGGAGGTCATCATTATTCCTGCGAATGAATTACCGGTCTATGCGGATGTGAACTGGATCGAACAAGTTATGCTAAATTTTATGACCAATGCTATCAGGCATGCGGAAGAAAGAAGTTCTATCACTGTCAATATTGAGAGTCATGCCCAGACTATTGTATTCACTATTCAAAATATAGGAGAATCAATCCCTGAAGATCAGCTGGAGCAGATCTGGGAACGGTTCTATCGGTCGGAGCCATCCCGCAGTCGAATGACAGGCGGTACGGGTCTGGGGCTTTCCATTGCAAAGCGAATACTAGATATGCACGCTTGTCTTTATACAGTGAAAAATACGGAGAACGGTGTCAGCTTTACTGTGACCTTTGAAGGTTAAACCGAATCAACAGAAATACTGCTATGAAAGGGGTGAAATTGTATGAAATTGAACTGGTTGCCTTCAACGTGCACACTCGGAAACTTGGGACTAGGATCACTATCCTTGTATTTTACGATTCAAGAACGATATAGCCTAGCTTTATTAATGATATTGCTCGCGGCAATATGTGATGTACTGGATGGATTACTGGCAAGAATATTGCAATGTACTAGTGAATTCGGTAAACAATTGGACTCATTGGCGGATATTATATCATTTGGTTTAGCGCCTACCTTCCTTATCTTGTTGTATAGGTTAGAAGATGCCCACTGGATTGGACCTGCAGCTACAGTTTTCTTTTTGATCTGTGGCGCACTTCGTTTGGCCAGATTTAATCTGTCGGCGCCTTCCAAAGGGTTCGTGGGGATGCCCATTACTGCTGCTGGAGTCATTCTGTCGATGATTTCTTTACTAGATGAACGGATGAAACCAGGACTGGTCATCGGATTAATGGCATTGCTGTCCGTAATGATGATCAGCCGTATCCCATTTCCGTCCCTTAAAAAATCCTTCAACAGGAAGTGATACACCCATGCCTTGGATTATAGAGTTCATTTCACAATACGGATATTTAGCCATATTTGGCCTTATGGCACTTGGGATTATCGGACTTCCTGTGCCTGATGAGGTGTTAATGCTGTTTGTAGGCTATTTATCCTCCGTTATGGTTTTGGATTTTTCACTTTCCGTATTGGTTTGTTTTATGGGATCCATCACAGGAATGCTTATCAGCTATACCATTGGTTTAAGGCTAGGACAACCTGTGGTAGCTAAATTCGGCAAGTGGGTTGGCCTTACACCCAAGCGTTTTGCCAGTATGAAAAGATGGTTTTTGCGGTTCGGAAACTGGGCGATTTTCATTGCTTATTTTATTCCAGGTCTGAGGCATGTATCGAGCTATATCTCTGGAATCAGTGCTATGTCTTTCAAAAAGTATATACTCATAACGACTGCAGGAGCGCTAACCTGGTCACTCCTTTTTGTTTCCATCGGCTTTTTTGTGGGGGCTAAGTTTTCCTTTTTATAGCCATTGAAGCTTAACATTATTAATCGCAATTGAATGGAGCAAGATCAATGAATGTATTCAAGCGATTCTACGCGAATAGTACTACCAGACGCTTTTTTATTCTCGCACTTATCGGGTTGCTGCTGTACATGGTTCGAGGGATGCTTAATCTGGTACTGCTGACGTTTCTGATTGCTTTTGTCATGAACAGCTTTCAGATTGTGCTCAGTAAACGAATTGGTAAATTCATGAAGGTCAACAGTAAGGTGATTATTGTCATTTTATACCTTGCTTTAATCGCATTGATTGTACTGGCCCTTGCAAGATATCTTCCTAAAGTATTGGAGCAGATTAAGCAATTAGCCATCTTCCTCACCAATCTCAAATCAGAGGACCTTCCGCAGAACAAGATTACATTATATTTGTATGATATGCTCAGGGACCTTAACTATCAGTCCTATATCAAAAGAGGCATCGATTATGTGCTGCAGGTTAGCAACTGGGGTGCAACTTTCGTTCTATCAACCATTTTAAGCTTTGTGTTTATTCTGGAGAAGAACCGGGTCGTCAGTTTCACTTCTAGGATGAGAGAGAGCAGGATTGCCTGGTTTTATATAGATCTGGAGTATTTCAGCCGAAAATTCATCGTTTCCTTTGGGAAAGTAATTGAAGCGCAAATTCTCATTGCCATGTTCAATACCTGTCTTACTGTTATTGGCTTGTGGTTGCTTAACTTCCCGTATTTATTTGCCCTAGCGATTTTGATTTTTCTGCTCAGTCTCATTCCGGTAGTTGGTTTTTTGATTTCGCTCATTCCGCTTTTAATTATTGGTTACAACATCGGCGGTCTGATAACAGTTACATATGTGCTGGCGATTATTGCGGTGTTGCATTTTATCGAAGGCTATTTCTTGAATCCTAAGTTGATGTCCACAAAAATGAATTTGCCGATGTTTTTCACCTTTAGCGTGTTGTTGTTCTCTGAGCATTATATGGGTGTCTGGGGACTTATTCTTGGTATTCCTATCTTTGTATTTATGTTGGATATCCTTGAGATTACCCACGAAGATTCGTTCAAAAGAGCGAAGCCCTAAGCTGAATACTAAAAAACCCAAGTTATAAGCTGTTTTCGGTACTTTTCCGGAGACAGCTTATTTGTCATGCACATTGCACAAAAAAAATTGCTAATGGGCTTTTTTTGTGAATAACGTTTTATATTGTGTCCTGCTGTCATAAGTTAGCTAAGGGAGTAATGTTCAGAGTCTTTAAAGAAGGAACAGGAACAAAGGAGGTACAAAAAAGATGGAATCACAGCTGCGGAGGTATACCCCCTTTAGGGGCCCGTTTGATCCTTGCCCACCGGTGCCGTTCAAGACGTATGTAGTTCCACCCAATCAATTTATCACCTTTCAGCCGCCCGATTTGCCACAGTTTAGTTTGCAGGAGGCTCTGAAGTATGGAACGCTCTGGCCAGCACTATTTAGTCCGTATGAATCCAAGTGCAAAGGAGGAGGAAAATAGACTATGGAGGCAAATCCTTGCGACCAACGTTATTATGAATTGCTTGAACAGTTGCAGACCCTTGATTTTGCCTTAGTGGAGTTGAACTTATATCTAAATACGCATCCTGACGATCTGAGAAGTATTGAACAATTTAATCAGCTTACGCTGGAACGAACTAAGCTAGCGAATCATTTTCAGGAGTTATATGGTCCGCTGCAGAATTTTGGCCGCGCTTATTCTAAATGTCCATGGGAATGGAATCAACCCCCTTGGCCTTGGCAGGTGTAAGAGGAGTATAACCGTAAGGAACTATTTTTCTAGAGGAGGGAAGTTCCCGAATGTGGATATACGAAAAAAAACTGCAATATCCGGTACGGGTGGGTAAATGTGATGTCCGGATGGCGCGTTATTTGAGTGAGCAATACGGAGGCGCAGATGGCGAGCTCGCCGCTGCACTACGCTATATGAATCAAAGATACACGATTCCAGATAAAGTTATTGGCGTGTTGAACGATATTTCTACTGAGGAATTCGCTCACCTTGAGATGATTGCCACGATGATCTACAAGCTGACGAAGGATGCTTCGGTATGTGAATTAGAGGAAGCGGGATTAGGGCCACATTTTGTAGCGCATGATCATGCCCTGTTCTACACGGATGCTAGCGGAGTTCCATTCACCGCAGCCTATATTCAAGCTAAGGGAGATCCGCTGGCAGACCTTTATGAAGACATTGCGGCTGAGGAAAAAGCCCGGGCTACATATCAGTGGCTGATTGACATGACGGATGACGTGGATCTGCAGGATAGCCTTAAGTTCCTGCGGGAGCGGGAGATTGTGCATGCATTACGGTTTAAGGAAGCGGTGCAGATTATTATTGATGATCGGAATCAGAAGCGGGTGTTCTAAGATTTCTGTGAGAATAACATAAAAAGCCGTTCTCTTTTATAAGAGAACGGCTTTTTTACGTTATAAAATGTGGAGGCTCCGTAGGAATTGATAGAAGAAATACCCCCCAAAGCCGATTAATACAACACCTGCGCTGATAGTCACCCATTTAATAGCCGTCCGGTTCATTGCTTTTCGTGTGGTGGATACAATCGTCATCAGGCCAATATCATGGAGCAGGATACCAATCAGGATACCTAATCCCACTAGCAAAAAGCTGCCCGTATTAGTACGGTCAAAGGAGTCGGACAATACGGTACCAAAGACACTAACCCAAAATACCAGGTTTCCTGGTGAGATCGCCACTAGCAAACCATTTTTGTAAGAAGAGAACAGCGATTTGGACGTCTTCTCTCCTCCAAGGGAAATATCATGATCTGCATTCTTGATGCTGTCATATCCAACGTAGCATAGGAAGAGAGCCCCAACTAACCACATGATTACTTGTATGATAGGCATGGAAAGAATAGAAGCTAGACCCAAGTATAAGCCTAGAATTAGGAAGAGGTCGATAGTCATTCCCCCGAGGCCAACAATCCAACCATGCATAAAGCCATTTTTCAAGCCTTGTTTGGTCATTTCAATGGTAATGGTACCTACGGGGAGAGCGATGGAAAAGCCGAGCAAAACGTATGTAAGAAATAAAGCCATTAAAATTAAAAGCCCCCTTTATTAAATTAAACGAAAGTATATTTTACACCATGAAGTAATAGGGGGCAATTCTTTTGAGTGAATTTATCTATTACAAATTTGCTCTAAAATTTTCGACCGCTCTAATAGAGACGGTCTTTTTTATTTATTTGAGGATCGCCAGAGATGAATATTAATGGTCTCGATTTTCTTTACCGATGAATTATTGCTCGAAAATTAAAGGGTGACATGAGATGAAAAATGTGATTTAGTTAGGTGAAAGTTAGTATATAAGCGATTATTTGAAAAAAAAGAGTCTCATTAGCTTCGGCTAACAAGGCTCTTAATACTGTTACAAGTTTTGGATTCCATTATTTAATTGTTATCTTTATCGGTTTGCTTGATCAGTTCATAAGCGATATACCCGATCATTCCCAAGAACAACCCTGTGCCTGCAATAATGTAAACAATCGTAAATATTTTTCCTAGTGCTGTCTGAGGAACGAACGTTGGATGACCTAATGTACTAAGCGTTGCAACGCAGAAATAAATAGCATCCAGAACAGACAAACCTTCCTGTTTGACATAAAAAATGGTTCCAGACAACAGCGTCATCAAAACTAATAAGAATAATGCTTGGAAATTTTTACGTTTGAGCGCTTTCCATAAGCCCGAGAATAAACGTTTTAAAGTTAGTAAAAATGATAACATGCAGCTCCACCCTTCATTTATATTAGAGCATACATAACAAATTAACGTCAAATTTAAAATAGATTTGCAGGAAGAAACTGAGGAGGCTGTGGGGAACTTAAATTTCTAACATTCAGAGATGGAACTGGTCACACTCCATTCAAAGCTAGTCTAAGCTATGTTATTATTACCTTATACTTTCCTATAAATAACAAATTATAGAGTTTGGAGGTTTATGAATGAGAAGTAAGCGTAACTTGATAATGCTGTTATTGTTTGCTTTGACGATTATACTTTCAGGATGTAATGATAAAAAAGCTGCGATATTATCCATGGATGAAATACGAGATCTAGCTCAGCAAGGCGAGGCGTTGTCGTGGAAGGATTTTAAAGGTTATCCCTTTGAAGACGTTGGTTCAGGTTTGTACATCCGTAAATATGAAATCAATGAAAACTACCATGTGCTGGTAGGTGGGGGAAGTGTTGATGCAGCTCCTCTGTATATAAATCTTGTCAAAAGAAACGGAGAAAAGATCGATATCCGTTATGATGACATCGATCATTTTATCCTTAATTAAATGAGGGGTTTTTAGGCTATTCAAATCTTATTCCGTTAGATAATTCATCCAGACTCTCCCAGTCGAGTACAACAATTTCTTGCTTAACTTTATATAAAATTTCCATGTCGGTGAGCCGCTGAATGACACGGTTTAAATGGCGGGGAGTAGTCCCAATCAAAGAGGCTATATCTGGGATATAGGGTGTCTGAATTTCTTTTCCAAACTCACGTTGGAGTTGAATGGTCAATAAATAACTTGCAAACCTTTCTTCTACAGAGCCCAGCAAGTTCGTTCGGGATGCGGATGTGCAGGTTAGAAGCTTGTAGGAGAGATGTTTCAGCAACAAGTCTTTAAACCTGTGGTTATCCATTAGGTCAGACTCAACCTTTTGTTTCGGGATAAATAAGAGGCTGGTTTGTTGTACCGCTTCAACTTGGGATTGGATCACAACTTCCTGCACGTATTCAATATCCCCGAATAATGACAAGGGTGAGCAGAAACGTAATAACAAGGATTTTCCCGTCCCCACACTAGAAGAAACCTTGGTACGCCCCTCCACTTGAAAATAAATTCCGTCCAGCTCATCCCCCTCACGCAAAATGATTTCATCCTGCTCATAGACAAGTAACTGGATTAAAGCATGTGTTGACGTTGTGAATACTTGGTCTAGATTAAATTGTGTAATGTAATGTGGTATCAGATTTGGATCGTGAATAGATTTCATCGTTTACTCCTTTTTGGACATCGGTCCTTTCCATTATATCTGAACTCGTTAATATAGAGAAAAAGGGGAGGTTATTAACTGTGAAATTTATTTTTGATTTAGATGGGACGATTTGTTTTAACGGCAAACCTTTGAGTGAATTTATTGTACAAGCCTTGGATTCTCTAATTGAAAAAGGACATGAGGTTATTTTTGCGTCAGCCCGGCCTATTCGTGATTTATTGCCTGTGTTGCCTGCTCGTATGCATCATTTTTCTATGGTTGGCGGGAATGGCGCGTTTATTGCAAAGGGTGGGGAGGTTATTTCGACGATACATTTTGACCCACAGACTGCGGATAACATCCTGAATTTGATTGAAGAATTTGATGCAACTTATTTGATTGATAGTCATTGGGACTATGCATATTCGGGTTCTGCGAACCATCCCATCCGGAGAAATGTAGATCCAGAACAACGCGCCAAAAATGTAACTCCATCAGAGCTGGATGAGATTGTGAAGGTAGTTATTTTGAGCAGTCTGAACGGGGAACAACTTATACATAAGCTGCAAAATCTGCCGATTGTGATCTACCAGCATGGACAAGAAAATATTATGGATATAAGTCCACAAGGTGTGAACAAATGGACAGGACTAAAGAGATTAGGCATAGAACCGCAGCAATTTATTGCTTTTGGTAACGATGCTAATGATATAGAAATGTTTAGACATTCCGCACATTCGGTTTGTGTTGGCGATCATATAACCTTGGGAGAAGTTGCAACGGAAAAGGTTAGTAGCGGTGAAGAGCAGATTGTTAGAAAAATAATGGAGCTGGTGGTAGGTCTGCGATAATTGTTGGGATGGTGATCACCAGCTCAGAGGTCATTGTTGTGGACTGTATAGTCGCTATTTCGGGATTTAGCTTCATTAGGCGGAGTGTTCGGACTCAGGAGGCGTTATCTAGTCAGAAGACAGCGGTTTTTGCACAAAAACAACTCAATAACGACTCTGGGGTCCGAATAACCTCATTTCTGTCTATTTCGAAGCCAATAAGGTCATTTGAGTCCGATGGTAGGAGATTGGTCGCTATTTGCAACAAAAAACCTGCCATAAAATCAGCAGGTTTTTTGCATGGATGAGCAGAAATAAGTGCGATAACTATTCTAGATAAGTTCTTGGCGGCGATTTAAATAACGATATAAAACACAACCGGATATCGCGCATATAGCTGCACATAAGCCGATAAAACCATACCCAGCTTGAAGTCCACGTAGCAAGCCAGTTTGTGTTTCTGCTCCGTAAAGCCGCTTCACACCTTCGATCACTGCACCTATGGCATAGTTGCCAATCACGCTACCGACTCCCATTAGTGTAACTGTAAAGGTGATGGCAGTGTCACTGCCATGCGGATACCTTTTTGCGATAAATGCCATAACGGTCGGATAAATCATAGCGATACCTATGCCTGCTGCTGCGAATAGAAACGCGAGCTGTTCCCCACCTAAAATAGCAGCAAACGTACATAAGGCAGAGAAGGCTGAAAAGATAATAAGCGATAGATTGAAACCAATCTTATCTGTAACCGGCCCCAGCAGGAGCCTTGCTAGCGAGAAGCAGAGAAAAAAGGTGGACAACATACCAGAAGCTGTAACTGTATCCCACAAGTATGCTTTTTCCAAAAAATTCACTAGCCATCCACCTACTGCAAGCTCTGACACTACACCGAAAGAAAGAATAAGCACCATCAGCCATAAAGCGGGATCGCGGACCAGTGTTTTTAATGGAATCCGGTCCTCTTGCGGAAGATCGTCACCCGGAAATGTACTGCGCAAGGCAGATAGAATAGGCAGTAAAGATAAGCTTAGCATAATCAGATACATTCCGCGCCAGTCGAGTGGATGGCCAAATATACTTACCGACATGAGTCCTGTTGCCAGCAGTGGAGCTAAGGTTGAACTAAATCCGTAGAAAAAATGGGATAAGTTCATCATCGTCCCGGTATTTTTTACGAAGATGCGTGCTCCCAAAATGGCAAGACCAATCTCGAGCATTCCGTTTCCGATGTACATCAGGAAATAAGAAGCTGAGAAGAAGGGATAGCTGTGGGAGATATAGATTAACACTCCTGAGAATATCATGGATGCAAAAGCAATAATACTGACAGCCTTGATCCCCCACTTCCGAACCAATACAGCTGTAAAGGAGCAGGCGATCAAATAACCTAATGCATTTAGGGATAAAAGGGTGCCGAGCTGTTTCTCGTCCAGATTAAAGTCGAATTGGATTCGCGGAATGGCAGGTCCTTTAATATTTTCCGATATGCCAAACACTATAAATCCTAAAAAGATGGTTGCCAATTGCATGGCGTAAATCTTGTTAAATCCCCCGAAGCGCTTTTTCAAATTGAGATCCTCCCAGAACGGGTTACTTTATTGCTCAATGTCTCTGTAATACTCTTCTTTAAGTTTTTCCCAGTGTTGCTTATCGTCGTCGGTGATTGCTCTTAATACCTTGCATGGGTTCCCCACCGCAATTACATTGTCAGGGATATCCTTAGTCACGACTGAACCTGCACCGATGATTACATTGTTGCCGATTTTTACCCCAGGATTAATTACTGCGTTTCCACCAACCCACACGTTGTTTCCAATGGTAATCGGTGTACCGAATTCAAGCATACTAATACGCACGTCCGCATCTATGGGGTGACCAGCAGTATATACGCCTACCCTAGGTCCAAAGAGAACATTGTTACCAATCGTTACTTTAGCTACATCAAGGATAATGCAGTCAAAATTAGCGTAGAAGTTATTGCCAACGGTAATATTACTGCCGTAATCACAACGGAAAGGAGGTTCAACATATAATGACTCTCCTGTAGACTCAAATAATTGCTTGAGTAGTTCTACTCTATATTCACCTTGTTCTTCCGTCGTATTGTTAAATAAACGAGTGAGCATTCTGGATCTTTTGTTATCCTTTGCTAATTCTTCACCGCCTGCCATATATAGCTTTCCTGCAATCATGTTTTCTTTGTTTGTTGCCATTCGTAGTTCCTCCTGAAGTGTATGTTAGTTTTATGTTTTACCGGCGCTTCTCAACCAGCTGCAACGAGTAGGTTAAGCTTTCCAGTGTGATCGCAATTAATCCGTTCATGTAATGATCATCAGGTTGATCCAGCACAATTAAGTGAGGCATATGCTCCTCTGGAATCACTTCCAGACAACGTTGATAAATCGGCCGCACATTCTCTTGTTTGACTTGCTCTCCTGTGAGAGCTATGGTCTCTGGATTAATAATTGCAATCAGGGACGATATAGTGTGAGCCGCCAAAGGGATGAAGGTATCCGTGTGGTCCAAGCTACTCAATTGCTGTTCACGCGAGATTCCAAACGGTAAAAAAGAGACTTCACCAGCAAATCTGGTATTACCTTTGTGGATATGCCCGTCGATCATCATCCCGGCGCCTGGAAAAGCTCCTTTGATAAAGGTCACCACGACAATGGTTTTATCCTCTTCATAATCCTGCTGTTTATAGAACCCGTAAACGGTCAGATTCATATCATTTTCAATCGTGACTTCAAGCTCGTATTTTTCTCTGAGTAGTGATTCTAAGGGAGCATTAATTAACTCTTTAATGTCACAGATATTAATGACACCTTGGTGAGCAAGGCCGGGAATCCCAATCCCTACTGCCTTGATGTTGTTATATTGTTGGATAAGCGTATCCAGCAGATGGTCGATGGCTGCAGCATCTACGTACTCTAATTCCATCCATCCATGATCCACACGATCACCAACTGAATTGGTCACCGCATAGGTTATGGATTTCTGGCCATCCTCAATTTTGGCATAGATACATGCAATATAGGAGAAATCAGCGTTATAGATAAATCGTCTGGCCGGTCGGCCTCCATTTGAAGCCTCCAGTTCAGTCTCAATGACTTCACCAGTCTCGAGAAGTTCATTCAGGATATTTCCGCAGGTAGCAATACTTAATCCGGTGGCACTTGCAATCGTGGATTTGGTTCCTTCCTTCATCGATTTCAAGGCCTGCTTGATAAGCTCCTGATTTATCTTTTTAACACGAATAGAATTGTTTGCGATTTGGTTTATTTTATTCACCTCTAGACTTTTGAAAATGGTTATTAAAAGTATTATCAATACTATAACTTGGCTCTATATAATTGTCTAGCAATCGACAGTTTTTTATTATGGATTTTTTTGAACGGACATGTGGCTTTCAATCAACCTGCGGTGTCTAATTAAATGTAAGGTCAAGAGGAGGTCCACCATTTACGAAGATTTTCACAAAAAGACCACTTGTAATGAGTGTACACTATGGAAATTAATAGAATCCATGTTATATAATTCACTAAGATACAAGCTAAAAATGTTCACTCACAATTTGAACCGGGGACATAATCTAGGGAAAATTTATATTCGGCCAGCCAGAACCTTCTGGTTGGTCTTTTTAATGTGATGCGTCTACTTCGTAGGCGATTTCGTTATATTTAGTAGATTGGTAGATTGGTAGATTGGAGGGGAATTAAATCGGGGAGGACAAATGGGTCACAGAAGCGCAGCAGGGCAATGAGGCAGCGGTGGAATTATTAATTCGGCATACCTATAGTGATATTTATCGATTCATCAGATGGAAAATACATAATGACGAATTGGCCTGGGATCTTGCACAGACAGTGTATGAAAAAGCATGGGCCAAGCTTGACAGCTATCAAAATAAACAGGGGAGTTTCCGAGCTTGGTTGATGGCGATCGCGCAAAATGTCTGCATTGACTATTTTCGCAGCAAAGGTGCTCGGCAAGCAGAGTTGAATCAAAGCTTATCTGATGAAATCACAGTCGAAGGAGATTTTCTTGAAGGAATATTACTTCGTGAAGAGGTTAAGCAGGTATACGCCGCGATTTACTCACTGCCAGAGGAACAGAGGGATGCGCTCTTGTTAAGGTATAAATATGAATTTACGTTTACAGAAATAGCTGCCGTAACTGATGAACCTGAATCTACTGTGAAGTCAAGGGTAAGCCGATCGCTGATTAAATTACGTGATTTACTAAGGTATTCCAAGCAAGAGGACATATCCCAACCCCTAAAGAAAGGAGCAGGAAAATGAGGGTTAAACGTAACCATCAAGATTACCTCAATCTGAATTTACAGGATGAGATGACAGCAGAGTCTGTAGAGGAGATCGTGAATTATATCAGGTGCATTCCTGAACCGCCACGCCTTGACGGTTTTGCAGAAGAAGCCATGAGCAGGTGGAGAAAATCCAAGCGGGCTTTACCTGCGCCAGTACCACCCGTTCCTTTATTTGCACGGCAACAGCTGAGGATTCTTTTTTCACAGGGATGGTGGAAAGAGGTTGTGCTTGGTGTGATCTTGTTTGTAGTAGGATATTTGGTGCTGAGTGTTATGCAGATTGTTAGCCCTATGTTCATTCTGTCCATCGTGGGTTGTATTCCTTTACTGGTGGTCGTCTCTCATACGGCTCGGAATACGCTCTGTGGAATGGGAGAACTCGCACGTAGTTTTAGAATCCCATTGCATCGGTATGTGCAAGCTCGGTTCCTTATGGCAGGGGTGATCTCACTACTGATTAACGTTAGTGTAACTGCTATGGTAACCCCGGTAGGGGAAACGGAGTTTATGCTGCGTATGACCCTGCTATGGTGCATCCCGATCCTAAACAATGCGGCGGTAGCGTTAGTATTATCCACGCTGATACGTAATTTTAGACAATTAACGACCGTACTCTTTATGTTGCCTCTCTTTTGGATGATTTTATTTTCCGGAGAATTTGCAGTGAGATGGACGATGTCGGTCGAGTTATTTTGGTTAATGGGACTGGGCGTTCTGTCGGCAGTGGTATTTAGCCTAGCCATGAGGTTTCAATCCAGAATATTGAGCAGGGGAGGGTTTCTGATTGGAGCTTAAACTATGTAATATTGTACATGATTTCGGCAAAAAGCGAATTTTAAATACGATCAACCTTTCTATGTCACCTGGTGTGTATGGTCTTCTAGGACCTAACGGAACAGGAAAAACGACACTGATGCGTATTGTTGCAGATATTCTGTATCCGACTCGTGGAAATGTACTTTTAGATGGACAAAACAAGGATGATATGGGGGATCAGTACCGGGCTCAGATAGGTTATTTACCGCAGGAACTGGGGATGTACAATCATTTTTCAGCTCGCGATTTCTTGTATTATGTTGCTGCCCTAAAGGGGTTGACCAAGAAGGAGGCGAGTGATCGTATAGAGGTTCTTGCTCAAATGGTTAATCTATCCGGAGAAATGGATAAAAAATGTGGTAAGTATTCCGGCGGGATGAAACGTAGACTCGGTATCGCTCAAGCATTGCTTAATAATCCGGGCATCCTCATTCTGGATGAGCCCACAGCAGGACTTGACCCCTCGGAACGCGTAAGATTTCGAAATTTAATTTCTAAAATATCAAATGAGCGCATCGTTATTTTGTCTACTCATATCGTTTCTGATGTTGATCATATAGCTAAACAGGTGCTACTGATGGGGCGAGGAGAGTTACTTCGTCAAGGAACAATTAAGGAGTTGACCAATGAATTGCAAGGAGAGGTTTGGGAGGCACATGTCCCCGGGCGGTTGCTGGCTCAAATCGAAGAGAATGGAACTGTAGTGAATGTGCAGCAGACAGATACTGGACTAGTGGTTCGGGTAGTCAGCAAGACTTTGCCAGTTGAGAATGCACTGATGGTGAATCCTTCATTAGAAGATGTATATATGCATTATTTTCGGAGGGGATGACACACATGAAACGTCTGGTGATGTTTGAATTACGTAAAATTATGATTCCCAGAGTCTGGATTTCTATAGCTGGAAGTATTGCATTAGCCACTTTTTATTTTGTTAGTTTCTACCCATCCGGTACGGATAGTCTATTGGTTGTAAACAAGGAAAAGCCTGAAGCTATCGCCGCTCATCTAGGACCGATTCGACCAGATTTAGCTTTGAAATACGCACCTAGACTCAAAGAAGAATATGCTGAAGACAGCGCTTGGCCCAAAGAGGAGAAGATGAAACGAATTCTGGAGCAACACTATGCTGGTACAGCTTATATGGTAGATCAATTCAACAGAAATTTAACAGAGCTGAGAGAGCAGAAGGTTTTAATGGAGAGGCAAGAACCAGAATCTTATGCGCTAAGAGATGTTACTAAAAAGCTCTCCATGCTGGAGGAGGGAAAACCACGGGGGTTTTATGTAACTGAGGACTGGGACTTATTACATATATTTTTTTCGAGCTCGCCTGGCGTCGGGGATCTTTTGATCGGTCTTATTCTAGTATTTGCACTGGCCTCCCTGTTCTCCGGCGAGGAAAACTATAGAATGGATGCACTTATTCTATCTAGTAAATACGGAAGGTTGAAGATTGTTGCGGCAAAACTATTAGCTGGATTTATAGTTACGTTTAGCTGGGTTACTCTTTTTTACGGGATTTGCACATTGCTGGCCTGTTTACCGTTCGGCTTCGTGGGCTGGAATGCCCCGCTGAATAGTTACTTTTATTTTGATGAGACTCCATATGCCTTAACCCAGCTGCAGGGATTTGCCCTGAAATATGCTGTAACCTTGCTGGCTGCATGTGGTCTATTGTTATTGACGGCGCTGATATCCGCTTTGTGTCGGAGTAGCTTAAGCAGTCTTGGACTGGCAGCATTCGTAGTTATTCTTCCCCTTTTCTCTTTGCCTGGAATGTTGGGCAAAATAATCTCTTTTTTGCCGTCAGGTGTAATGGTTAGCAGATCCTTAATCGAAAAATATGTATCCTATAACATTTTTGGCATCCCTATATTACATCTACCCTTGTCAATCCTTTCGGTGATAATTATAGGTATAATTGCTATAATGCTTATCCCCAAAGCTTTCGAACGTCGATTAAAGGTCTAAGTAGTAGATACGTCCAGATCGTTCCCGCTATGAAGTGGGGCGATCTTTTTTTGTTCTTCTTGTGAAAAAGGAGAGCAGTATATTTACGAATTAGACATTTCACCCGATAGTTAAGACAAAGGGGAATCACGATAAACCTGGCAAAGAGAGCAGGAACCCCTTACCGATAAGAACGAAAGGGATTATTAAAATGAAGATAATGAAGCTATTGGTACTAGGTCTTATCTCAGGGACAATTGTGACATGCGGCAACGTGAGTTATAGAGTTCATGCTGACACGACAACGTACGAGAATACAGGGACATATGAAGAAGTGGACGAGGACGGTGAGGAGGATCCGGCATCTTCACTGTTCACTGACATTCAAGGTCACTGGTCAGAGCCTTGGGTGCGCTGGGCGTTTGGCAACCAATTGATGGTTGGTTATGATGATGGGAGCTTTCGACCGGATCAGCCGATTACGGAAGCGGAATTTTTGAAATTATTTTATCTTTCTTTCGGCTATCCAAAGGCTACTAGCATAGGCGAAGAATGGACAGCAGCACCGTATAGAATGGCTAAGTGGTGGAATCATCCAGTTACTGGACTACAATATCCAGTGGCAAGATCGGCTCCAATCACCAGAATGGCCGCTGCAAGGTTAGTTGCATCTGGTCTAGGGATGAATTACAACGACACGGATTCCGTGGTTTATTTGCTGGGTAACTCTCTACTTCCACTTCCCGGAGAGCCAACTTTAGTAGGTTTCAGAGGAAATCTCCCGCTTACAAGAGCAGAGGCTATACAATGGATGAGAATGCTCAAGCTTAAGGGAATATATACTGTGGATTCTCGTCCAGAAGGACGATCGGATCGGAGTCACTTACCGTCATTACCGGAACAGGGTACAGGTTTGAAGGATTTTATAGCGGTTCCGGTTACCGATCGTGATTTCGGAATAGCGGATAGTGGGCGTAATCTTTTTATAGATTTTGGGAGTTCAAGAATGTTAATAGAGGAACATTACGGGGATTCAACAGGTCAAGATGTATTCAATAATGAAATGTATAAAGAAGTATCTGTACATTATGATACCGAAGGTCGGCTGAACGCTTGGAAAATAGACAAAGATAATGAGCGCATTGATCCAATCCATATAGGTACATTGAACAATATTCGACCTGGGATAAGTACATTGGAAGATGTGCTAAAGGCATACGGTACATACGTTGCAGTGGATAACGAATACGGGATTATAGTGAGTTACTGGTTTGAGAACAAGGGTGGAGTGTATGAGCCCCGATTGTCACCTTTTGAAATGGATAATATGGAGGGTGGGTTCTATATAGGCTTCATTATTGACAAACAATCTCTGAAAGTTCAAACCATACTCATATCTACAGCTCAGCAGGCAATGAATCCTACGGATATATAGGAATTGTACTGGAACCTTATTCATTCTTTGAAATGTGACGGCATGTCTTTCTGAGGCAGCCGTCTTTTGTTTTATGATTTTTTTCACCTCATAAGCTAACATTCCGAGAACTTTATCGTTATACATACGAAGGGAGGTGCAGGATGAAGCCCGGGCAGCTACATCAGATACTTCAACCTAAAATGTTAGAAATTCAAAAATACTTGATTCGTCTCGGGGCACCTGCAGCCGACGCTGAAGATATCGTACAGGATACGGTGTATAAGGCTCTTTTGTATATTGATTCCATTGATGAGAACAAATTCAGTGCATGGTTATATAAAGTAGCGATCAATCGCTACTATGATCTGTGCCGCCGCCGCAAGCGGATAGTCATTCCTATTGACTATGTAGATGTGCCGGATATGGAATTGCCAGAGGATCATGTGCTGTTAAAAGAGAAACGGGAAGACATCGAAAGAGTGTTGGATGAGCTTCTACCGCTCCATAAACAACTCATTATTATGAAGTATGAGCTGGAGCTGTCCTATCAGGAGATAGCTGAGCTTCTGGGAATTACGACAGATACAGTGAAATCGGCATTGTTTCGTGCCCGCAAGCAATTTCAAAAAAAGTATAGAGGTGAAGTGGAATGACAGCTCCATGGGAACAAAAGGATGATCAGAACCTTTCAAAAGTAATTAAGAAGGCAAAACGAAAAACAATGATTCGAAACACAATCATTTCTCTAGTGGTGACGGTTATAGTATTATTCGGCGGGATGCTGGGTAACGCCCATCTGACAAGCTGGTTGGCGATGCGTGGTTTGGATGAAGAGAGGATCATGATGAAGATTAGCAGTCCTAACCTTCAGGAGTTGAGAACTGAGCTTGATTTAGGGTTTCTATCGGGTAAAGTTGAACTGAGCACTTACAAAGTTGTTGAGGGTGTGCCCATCGTATGGGATACTAAAAAACTGTATTTCGATATGGGCAGCCGGTTTTCTCTGCTTAATAGGGGATACTCTAGTATAAATGTTCCTGACCCGGTAATGACACAGCAAAATTATGAATACTACCGAGGATATAACAGTCAAAATGGTCAGCGGGAAATGATGTTTTATGTGCCTGGAGTGAATTATAACGAAAAAGTGCTGAATGACCTGCCTTCACTCGAACAAATGGAACCTGGCAAGCTCGTAGAAATGGCTGTTTCTTTTGATAAAAGCTACACTCAGGTAGAGGTAGAGAAGATGCTGCCGGCGGGTTTGACACAGACTTGGTATTGGGTAGATACGTATGACAATAAAAAGAACCTTGAGTTTATTAGGAATGACAGCAGCCCGAATAAATATGCCTTACCGGAATCTGCTAGACAAGTATATGGCTACGGTGGGGAATGGGAAGGGTTATTTAAGCCGAAACCAGAGGATTTTTTACAATCCTTAACCTATGGGCTTCAGATGAAGGGCAAGCATTACGGAGAGTTTGAGCGAATCTCGAATTACTTGAAAAAGGATAAAGCGGCGCCGGACGCCAGTGATGTACAGCTATTGGGAGTTGTCGTTACTGGAACTGCGAAAGAGCTCCAAAGCCTCAAAGGAAAACCCTATGTAAATACGGCAGTTCTCGGCGCGATTGTGGATAAATATTAGATCAATATAGTAAAAATGCTGGAGGGGTTATTCTATATGTGGATTTTCTACGAAAAGAGACGATCTCTCCTTCATTTTCAAAAATGCAAGGGTCAAAAGAGCAGCGATTCATCCTCCTATTGGATCTTCGCTGCTCTGCGTTTTTGATTATCCGCGATCTGCTTCAGTAGTAGATTGAAGGCAAGGCAAAGCCTGCTGACCTCAAGTGGTAATTTGTCTATGACGTGATCGCAGAAATCGCTGATATCTCCGGTTGTTTTTAGTTAACCAAATCCGTATTCCGACTCTATAATTAGGGAATTTCTCCCTGTGATTTACCTGATTTGGTGAAAAATAAAGGAATTACCTCGATTTTTAGGGAGAAATTCCCTCATAATGCTCTTTTTTAGCGAATTTCGGCTATTTTTCGGGAGTTTTTCCCCAATTACACTAAAGCGTACATCATACATCGCACACCGCACACCGCACACCGCACATCGCACGCCGCACACCGCACATCGCACGCCGCACATATCCCATGGGTTAAAGTAACAATCCATCCATTGTATAGCCTATTTATAAAAAAGAAGCTGCCCTATAAGTAGAATTCTCTACTTTTTGGACAGCTTCTTTTTTCATCAGTCACAATCTGCTCAAGCTAAGTCCATTTCGCGGACCACAGCTTCATTTCCTTCAAAATTTGATGTAAATCCTCACCTTTGGGAGTAAGCGAATATTCTACCGTAACAGGAACAGTCGGAAATACGTGACGTTCAAGCACACCATGCTCCTCCAGATGGCGCAACGTAGTGGTTAGTGCGCGGGGAGAAACATTAGTGATTTTTCGTTGCAGTGCCCCAAAACGCTGCGTGCCGTCGAATAGCTCTCTGAGGACAAGAAAGGCCCATTTTCCACCTAATACTTCAAGTGTTTTTTCAACATTACATTCAATAGTAACAGGGGTTTTGGGGATATAATTATTAGTAGATTTAGCTGTCTTCAAGGTATCTCCTCCTGTTTGTGAAGCTACTATACTCTAGTATAGTAACTACACTAGAGATCATATAATAAACTAATTTTCACTTCTTTCTATTATATACAAACTATTCTAGAATGAATATGAGTGCTAAGCAACCTGCCAAAATCAAACACGGAACTATGGAGAGGAGCAGTTATTATGAAATATCGCAGATTAGGTGGAACCGGTTTAAAAGTCAGTGAGATTAGTTTGGGAAGCTGGCTGACATACGGAGGCTATGTGGAAAGAGATAATGCTGTTAATGCCATTGAAACCGCTTACGACTTAGGCGTAAATTTTTTTGATACTGCAAATGTTTATGAAAAAGGTGCTGCCGAGAAAGTACTAGGTGAGACTTTACGTAACTACTCTCGTGAGTCCTATGTATTAGCTACTAAAGTATACGGGGAAATGGGCTCGGGACCTAACGACCGTGGACTATCCCGCAAACATATCACGGAACAGTGTCATGCTAGCTTGAAACGTCTCGGAGTAGAATACGTGGATATTATGTATTGCCACCGTTTTGATCCGGAAACTCCAATTGAAGAGACCTTACGTGCGCTAGATGATCTGGTTCGGCAAGGCAAGGTATATTATGTCGGTGTTAGTGAGTGGACGGCGGCGCAAATGACCGATGCGTTAGCTGTAGCAGACCGCTATTTGCTAGATCATATTGTTGTTAATCAGCCGATTTATAATATGTTTAACCGTTATATTGAGAAAGAGATTATTCCGCTTGGCGAGCGCCGTGGGATTGGACAGGTAGTATTTTCTCCACTGGCTCAAGGGCTGTTAACTGGAAAGTATAACACGGACATCCCTGAGGATAGCCGTGCTGCTAAGCTGGATCGATTAAAAGATTCGATTACAGAAGAAAAGATTGAAAAAGTCCGCCAATTGAGTGGGATCGCCACGGAGCTGAATATTTCTGTTGGGAATTTGGCTTTGGCTTGGATTTTGCGTCAACCTAATGTAGCTAGTGCGCTGGTGGGTGCCAGCCGTCCGCAGCAGGTCGAAGAGAATGTTAAGGCTTCAGGTATTGAGCTTTCGGAAGAGATTTTGAAGCAGATTGAGGAGATTCTGGAGTAGTTGTTAGCTTCATAAAAAAGGAGACACACTCATGGCGAAAGTAGTTGTTACAGGCGGCAGTGGGATGTTGGGCAGATGGGTGGTCCGGCATTTTGTAGAGCAAGGGTATGAGGTTGTGAATGTAGATACGCAAAAATCCGCAGATTCTTTGTGCCCAACGATGATTGCTGATTTGAATAATTTGGGTGAAGTATATGGTGTGCTTGCAGGCGCTGATGCAGTTGTACATTTGGCTGCGATCCCAGCTGCAAATATAAAGACAAGTGAGGTTACCTTTCAAAATAATGTAGTATCTACCTATAACATTTTGGAGGCTGCAGCGGGTCTCGGGATTCGGAAAGCAGTGATTGCTTCCAGTGAATCCTCTTACGGAATCTGTTTTGCGGTTAATCCTTTGGGGCCGAAGTATGTGCCTATGGATGAGGAGCATCCACAGTTACCTGAAGACAGCTACGGTCTGTCTAAGGTTGTGAATGAGCAAACCGCTGAGATGTTCTATCGCAGAAAGGGTATACAGGTCGTTTCCCTACGAATCGGAAATGTTATTGATCCATCGGCGTATGAACGTTTCCCTTCCTTCATTCATGATCCAGCGCAGCGCGATCGGATTCTATGGAGTTATATAGATACACGGGATGTAGCAACAGCTTGCCAATTGGCAATCGAAACGGATGGATTGGGAGCGGTTGCTCTTAATATATGTGCAGATGAGACCAGCATGGCTGTTCCTAGCAGAGAGCTAATGGCCGCACGTTATCCAGAGGTGACGGATTTCCGCCAGCCGCTGGAGGGTCACGAGTCGCTACTCAGTAATGAGAAGGCCAAAAAGCTGCTAAATTGGCAGCCGAAGCACGTATGGCGAGATTTTGTTAACCAGTAAATAACGAGCCGGATTCACTATAAGGAGCGTGCAAAATGAAGGTCTTATTTATCGGAGGTACGGGATTAATTAGTCAGGCTGTATCCCCGTTGGCTGTAGATCAAGGAATCGAGCTGTATTTGTTCAACAGAGGACAGCGGGATGAATTCGTTCCAGAAGGTGCAAAAGTAATTAAAGGAGACATTCGTAATCCGGCAGAAGCCGCATTAGTATTACGAGATTACGAATTTGATGTAGTGGTAGACTGGATTGCTTTTACACCGGAACATGTGCAGGCAGACATTGACCTGTTCACAGGTAAAACGAAGCAGTACATTTTTATCAGCTCAGCCTCTGCTTATCAGAAACCGCAGCGTAATTATGTAATCACAGAAGAGACACCGCTGGAGAATCCTTATTGGGAGTATTCGAGGAATAAAATTGCGTGTGAGCAGCTGTTGATGGAAGCTTACAAGGCGAACGGATTCCCGGTTACGATTGTTCGTCCTTCCCATACCTATGGAAATACAGCCATCCCTGCGGCACTCACAAGTGGCCAGCATCCTTGGTCACTGATCGATCGTATCCGCCGCGGCTTACCTTTAGTCATACATGGAGATGGAACCTCTTTGTGGACACTGACACATAATTCGGATTTTGCCAAAGGTTTCGTTGGATTGCTTGGACATCCGGAAGCGATAGGCGAGGCCATTCATATAACTTCCGACGAGGTATTAAATTGGAACCAGATCTATGCGGCCATCGGACAAGCGGCAGGTGTGGAACCTAAAGTGGTGCATATCTCCACAGACTTTATCACAGCCTTTTCCCCTCCAGGGACAGCGGATGGCTTGATCGGTGATCAAGCGGTAAGCAGTGTTTTTGATAATAGCAAAATCAAACGTTTCGTGCCTGACTTCCAGGCTACTGTGCCTTTCTCCGAAGGGATCAAGCAGTCGGTTGCTTGGTTCGAGGCTCATCCTGAGCAATGTACGGTCGATGCAGAATGGTCTGCGTTACTTGATAAGTTGATCGAGAGACATGGAATTGAGGCCAAACCTCTCTCATTCTACGCATAAGGTTTATACAGTTATATTTAAAGACGGTCTGTTCCTAAGGGAGCAGCCGTTTTTTTAGGTTTGTCTCGTTCAATGTAAGGTTATGGAATGAATCAGCAAATCATGAATATACTCTCACTACCTAAAATTCCGTTGAAAAAGGAGTCCTGGCCATGCCAACCCATCCCTTTGTCTCGCGTTTTTTCGTAAATTCAGATGCACGTCGTGAGAAGTTAATTTATGATCTGCCGGAATCATGGTGGAGCCGTCCCTTTGAATATGAGTGGTGTATTAACTTTATTTCTCCGCATGGTGTTGTGCTGGATGCAGCCTGTGGGATTCCTCATCCCTTGAAGTTTTATTTGGCAGGGGTTTGTGCAGAGGTCTATGCCTGCGATATGGACAGTAGGGTTATTTACCCAAAAGCTATCCAAGAATGTATTGAGAGTGAGATTGGGGAAAAAGCGGCGAAGCAGGTTAACGCTAGAAGAACAAACAACCTGCATTTCGCTCAAGCTAATCTGACGGATCTGCCTTATGAGGATGAAAGCTTTGACACTGTTTTTTGCATATCGGTATTGGAGCATTTGAGCTTTGAGGATACGGTCGGTACTTTACGGGAATTTCACCGGACGTTGAACGAAGAAGGATTATTGGTATTGACATTTGATTATCCAACGGTAAATCTGAGTCTTATGAATGACCTGCTGCTACAAACTGGATTTCAGTATTGGGGGGAGACAGATTTTGAATTGCCTGCGGATGCTGTGCATACGGATGCATGGGGTGGATTAAATTGTTTTAGAGCCGTTCTGAAAAAAGCAAAGGAATAACAGGTCTTTCTACTCTTAATTTAGTAACCTCTTTCCAGTATGCTAGGATCATAGCTAACAAAAGATGAGAGGAGGCTGTATTTTTTGAGATTAGGATCGAAGGTTTTGCGTAGAATAGCACTCATTACAATTATGTTATCACTAATAGTTCCTGTGACATCTGCTTCCAGTGCAGCTTCACTATCTTCAGATCCTATAAAGCTTGCTTTTGCGGGTGATATCCTTTTGGACGGTTTTGTTGGCGATCAGATTGCTAAATATGGGGTGAACTTTCCGTTTGTAAAGGTCGCACCTACGCTGCAAAAGGCTGACATCGCCTTCGCCAATCTGGAGACGCCTGTGTCTATCCGAGGGAAAGCGGCAGAGAAAACCTTTGCCTTCAGATCCAAACCAGCAACGTTGGGCGGCTTAACCTATGCAGGGATTGATGGAGTGTCCTTGGCGAATAATCATATTTTGGATTATGGAAAAGACGCTATGCTCGACACGCTGATCCATTTGGATCGAAACAAGATTGGCCATACAGGCGCTGGCAAAGATGAAGACGAAGCGTTCAAGCCTTATACTAAGACGGTAAAAGGGAAAAAGATCGCCATCCTTGGCGTTAGCCGTGTGCTTTCAAATCCTTCGTGGTATGCTGGCAAAAACAAACCGGGAGCCGCTTCAGCTTACACCTCGCAGCCTATGCTTAGCGCCATTCAGAAGATGTCCAAGGAGAATGATTACACGATCGTATATATTCACTGGAATGAAGAGTTTAAGGATTTCCCTGAAAAGTACGCTCGCACACTAGCTAAACAGATGATTGATAGCGGGGCGGATTTAATCCTTGGCGCTCACAGTCACTGCCTTATGGGCATCGAATACTATAAGCACAAGCCCATTTATTATTCACTTGGGAATTTTGTGTTTAATCGCTCCACACGTGGTGGGGAAAAAACACTTAATTCTATGCTATTGAACGTTGAGATTAAGGACTCCAAGATGACCAGCAAGATTACCCCTGTCAAAATCATTGGCGGACAGCCCAATTTTATGGATGATTCCTACAATAGGAAAACGATTAAGCTCCTGAACACCCTATCTTTTAATGCCAACATAGACGCTAATGGCAGGGTCAAGGAAAAGCAGCTTTAATAAATACAAACTCTGATTAGCTATTCACGGATCGCGCTCGATCTCGTTAGAATGCGAAATGTGTGGAGTACTTATGGAGTATGTATGATGTGGCATGAAGTACGTATGGAGTATGTATGGGGTGGGATGAAGTACGTATGATGTACGTATGATGTGGCGTATGGAGTACCAATGGAGTGCCTATGGAGTACGTATGATGTGGCGTATGGAATACCAATGGAGTGCCTATAAAGTATCACCGTTGTGTTTGTGAAATAACTGTATTCTATACACCTATTTTATATGTAAAACGGACCATTCTGCTTTTAAGTGTATTCTATGCAACTAAAAACTAGAGAATCGACCTAGAGGGCAATAAACCAACAAAATAGTTGCACGAAATACAGCTATATCCATCAGCCGAGCGAGTTGCAGGGTTATAGTTGTACAAAATACAGTTAAACTACTAGTTAGTATTGGAATGTCTGCATCAAAAGCTGACCGCAGCAGTATGTAGAGTATTGGAACGTCTGCATCAAAAGCAGACTGCAGCAGTATGTAGAGTATTGGAGCGTCTGCATCAAAAGCTGACTGTAGCAGTATGCAGAGAGTACCAATGGAGTACCAATGGAGTACCAATGGAGTACCAATGGAGTCCGTATGGAGTGCCTATAAAGTATCACCGTTGTGTTTGTGAAATAACTGTATTCTATACACCTATTTTATATGTAAAACGGACCATACTGCTTTTAAGTGTATTCTATACAACTAAAAACTAGAGAATCGACCTAGAGGGCAATAAATCAACAGAATAGTTGCACGAAATACAGCTATATCCATCGGCCGAGCGAGTTGCAGAATTATAGTTGTACAAAATACAGTTAAACTACTAGTTAGTATTGGAACGTCTGCATCAAAAGCTGACCGCAGCAGTATGCAAAGTATTGGAATGTCTGCATCAAAAGCAGACTGCAGCAGTATGTAGAGTATTGGAACGTCTGCATCAAAAGCAGACTGCAGCAGTATGTAGAGTATTGGAACGTTTGCAAAAAGGGGGAGATCCATATGGATCTCCCCCTTTTTATGCAGAAGCTAAGGTTGGGAATCAGATAATCAGCCCTTCACCGCCCCCGCAACAACACCCTTAACGATGTACTTTTGCAAGAAGATGAATACAACGATCGATGGCAGCACCGCCATGACCATAGCTGTCATCGCATATTGCCAATCTGAGGTATATTGGCCCACGAAGGTGTAGGCAGCCAGTGTCAGCGTTTTGGTATCTGGGGAGCCGTTGACCATGAGCAGCGGGAGCAGGAAGTCATTCCAGATCCACATTACGTCGATAATGACAATGGTTGTTGTGACCGATTTCAACAGTGGGAAGATGACACTGAAGAACAGGCGGAAGCCGGATGCTCCATCAATCGTGGCACTCTCATCAATTTCAACCGGAATACCCTTGACGAATCCATGGTAGATAAACACGGCGAGTGGAGCACCGAAACCCCAATATAACAACCCAAGTCCCCAAGTACTCTCAGAGAGATTTAAGGTTTTAGCGGTTTGCAGAACGGTCAGCATGATCGATTGGAACGGAATCAGCATCGGCATAATGCAGAGGAAATAAATCACCCCGCTCAGTCTGGATTTCGTCCGTGCCAGCTTGTAGGCTGCTATGGATGAAATGAACACAATACCCAGAAGACCTACACCGGTAATGACAAAGTTGTTCAGGAACAGCTTCGGATAGTTGATAAACTTCCACACGTAGGAATAGTTGCCGAAGACCAGATGTTTCGGCAGGGCGATGACATCCGTCATGACTTCGCTAAAGCTTTTTAACGAGTTGATAATCGTCAGAAATAGCGGATATAGAAACAGAAGAGAGAGGATGACCATAACAACCTCTAGAATAATTCGGCCTGCTTTGCGGTTTGTATTCATTATGCCTCAACCTCTCTTCGTTTGAAGAATGCTAACTGGAGAATGGTTACCACCAAGACGGCTAGGAACAGGATAAGCGCTTTCGCTGTACCGTATCCATACAGATTGTTCTGGAAGGTATCCCGGTAGATATCGTAAGCGATACTGTAGGTAGTTCCGCCAGGTCCGCCCCCGGTTAATGACAGGATGACATCGAACACCTTGATCGAATTGGTCAGTGCCATGAACACAGAAATCGTAATGGATGGAGCGAGCAGTGGCAGTGTAATACTGAAGAATTTTCTCATGGGACCAGCGCCGTCAACTGTGGCTGCTTCTTTGAGGTCCTCAGGTACAGATTGCAGACCAGCAATATAAATGACCAGATAAAAACCAATCGACTGCCAGATGGAGACGGCCAGTATGGAGACGAAAGCAAGTCCCGGCGTCCCTAGCCAACTTAGACCAAATATGGACCAGCCTGTACTTTCTCCGAGTGAGTTGAAACCTTGCATAAAGATAAATTTCCAGATAAAACCGACAATGACAAGACTGAGGATATAAGGAATAAAGAAAGCGGCTCTCAGCCAAGGAGTACTCTTCAGCTTCATGTCCAGAACCAGTGCGAGCAGAATGGCTAGCACGTTAACGAGAACAATGTACAGAATCGCATACTTTATGGTGAACCAGGCTGAATTGGCGAAGTTGGTGTCGCCCATAAAGATTTGTTTGAAATTATCAAGTCCGACAAACTTAGGGTGTTTCGAAATACCGTTCCATTTGGTCATCGAATAGCGGATAGTCATGGCAAACGGAATGTAGAATGCTACAGCGATACAGATTAGGACTGGGAGAGTGAATAATCCGAATTCTGTTTTCTCGCGCCATCTTTTGCCGAGTGATTTTAACATGGATGCACCTCTTCTTGATTTGTTGGGTGGTAATATCGACTAGGCTTGCCACACATAACCATTCCGGTTAGTCTATATTGTGTATTATAGAGCAGTACCCTATACTCAAAAATGGATTTAAGAGTACAGTTAGGGGTAAAAAGGTGAACTGAAATATTTATAATTAAGCCTGTAAATCGTGGAGGAGGTTGCCGGTCATTATTAAAAAGTGGATCATAAAGCGGTTTGAACCCGTGCTGGAGCTTGTCTCACGCAGGTTGGCGAACAAGCTTATTTTGCTGTTTACAATCATCATTATTTTGGTGGTGACCTCACTGACGTTCATTTCATACGGCATGCTGCGAAAAGAATCGGTGGATAACAGCATCGCCAGTACGAGCAACAATCTGTTGCTTGTCGGCCGGAATCTGGAGAGTTATTTGGACGGCATCGAGCAATTATCCCTGCCGCAAATATCGTATGACGAGATCACCTATGCGATTTTGCATGAATCGGAGGATTATGCCTCGAAGATGTATGTGGAGGACTACTTGAAGAACCTGTACTTCTCCCGCAATGATCTGGAAGCTATCTACCTGTATGTGATCAAGGAGCACAAGTATTATTATGTCACCAAAGAGAACTACAATATTACCGTGCGGGTCGCCGAGCATCCGTCGATTGAGAATCTTTCCTGGTATAAAAAAGCGCTGGCCAGCCCGTTTAACCGTTCTTACCAGTCTTTTGTAAAAAACCAAACCTCGATGATCAATAGCTCCGACTACCCTATAAATAAGGATAAAAGCTTCATGGGCTACCATCGATTGCTGCGCTCCATAGTCTCCAGGGAACCGCAGGCGGTGCTCTCCCTTTATTTCAACTCCTCGGTTACGGACGAGATTATGAAGGATATTCCCTTCAGTAAAGGGCAGCACCTAATGTACGTCAGTCCCGATAATGAACCTTTTGTGGTGGATGACCCCGGGTTTTATCAACAGAGTGAACAAGCGGGACTGCTTAAGGAGCTGACACCAGCCTCAGGAGGACGCGTGACGTGGTCGGATAAAGAAGAGAAGTATCTAGTGATTTATGACATCAGCAAAAAAGAAGGCTGGAAGCTGATTAAGCCGATTCCCTACAAAGAAATTTATGAAGCGGCCACGACAACACGCAAATTGAACTATTTCATAGGACTGTTATTTTTAATCGTTTCGGTCATCTTGGTCAGCTTTATTTCGAACAAAATAACAAACCCGCTAAAGAATCTGTCGCTGCAGATGAAACGGTTCAGTACAGGCAGCTTTGACGCTGAAGCACAGGTTGAAGGAAAGGATGAAATTGCCTATCTGTCTCGCCACTTCAATAAGATGGTGGAAAAGACGAATGAGCTGATCAATGAACGGTACAAAATGAAAATTGTCGAGAAAAATGCTGTACTCAAAGCACTGGAAGCTGAGATCAATCCGCATTTCTTATATAATGCCCTGCAAGCCATTTCCACCAAGGCGCTGAAAAACAACAATGATGATATTGTTGATATGGTCGATAATCTTGCTATGACGCTGAGATACTGCATTAGCGGTAAAGATGTGGTCCATGCCAGAGAGGAATTAAAGCATATTGAACGTTATTTAGCGCTGCAGAAGGCCCGTTTCGGAAACAGAATGCAGGTGGCCTACCAGTGGGAAGACCCTTTGCTGGAGCTGGAAATTCCGAAGCTGTCCATTCAGACCTTGGTAGAAAATTGCATCAAACATGCGCTGGAAAAAGTATCCACAACGATCACAATTACCATTGAAGCGCATGTGACGCCTAGCCATACTGTTATTTCAGTGACGGATGATGGGCCGGGGTTTAGCGGGGAGCGGCTGGAGCAAGTGAGAAGTTCTCTTCAAATCCAGTGGGAAGATCAGGGCGGAGAGAACGCTGCTGAAAGTGACACGGAAAGCATCGGACTGAAAAATTTGAACACGCGGCTGAAGCTTTTGTATGGTGAGGCTGCGGGTTTGGCCATTACCAGTGATGCTGGCGGAACAAAGATGGACATGCGGTTACCGCGGGGAGGGATTAACCATGTATAAAGTACTGATTATAGATGATGAGGAACCGTTGCGTGAGGCGATCAACATCCTGGGAGACTGGAAAGGACTAGGTGTCGATCAGGTACTGGAGGCTACGGATGGAAGTATGGGCCTAGCCATGCTGCGGGAGCAAAAGATCGATCTCGTATTGGTCGACATGAAGATGCCGGAGCTGAACGGAAGTGAGCTGCTGCAGATCGTGGAGAAGGAGTTCCCGGAACTGCTGACGATTGTAATCAGCGGCTACAATGATTTTGAATATACCCGCCAGGCTATCCGTTCTAAGGTAGTTGATTATTTATTAAAGCCGGTCAACCGGGGGGATTTGAATGCGGCCTTACGTAAAGCTATCGATGTGCTGGAGGCTAAACGCAAGAAAGAAAGCGAGTTCATCAACAGGAACATTACGCTCAACATGTCTCTGCCGAAGCTAAAGGAGAAAATCTATCTGTCGATCATTGAGCGGAGCTTCAAAAATCAGTCCAACGAGGCTTTTCTGCCGTTGATCGGCGCCGATACAGCTGGGAATTATTTTGCTGCGGGTGTACTGCGGGTGCTCAATTTGGAACAAGTGCGTCGTAATCGCTTCCATGAGGACCGGGATTTGCTGCATTTTGCCGTCACAAATGTGATTAATGAGAATAGCGATGAGCATTTTCAGGCTTTCAGCTTCGCCAGCCATAAGGGAGAACGCGAGTTTATCGCCATCTTCACGACGAAAGGCGGCTATGAGGAGGACGCAACTTTCCGCTCTTTACATCATATGAAGAAGTTAGTCTCGACGCTGAAAGAGCTATTCGGAATTGTTGTTGCCGGAGGAATCGGACAGCCCTATGGTGACATCATGGCGCTTGCTCAATCCTATGAGACTGCCAAAGCCTCTCTCGACGGGATTGACCTCCTGACGCTGAAGGGAGCGATTGTCACAAATAGCAGCAACGATACTTCCCAGGGGAAAGATAATCCTTCCTTGACAGGGCGCATGCCCTTGATTCGCAACGCACTGGAGAGCGGGAATATCAATCATGCCAAAAGTATTTTAAGCGAATTCACGAAGAAATGGGAGGCTTCCGGACGTTTTAATCTGGGCGAGGCTGACCGGCAGATAGAGGAGTTTATTATTTTGCTGAACGATATTGCCACGGAGCTGGATGCGATCCCCGAACGTATTCGCGGCGGTAAAGATAAAGGATTGCGTGGGCTAGGCATCGGGAGCGATTTTGCTTCCTTTGGCGAATTTGAGCGGGTGCTGAGCGGAATTCTAGATTGCTATGGCAATGAAATCAGCAAAAGCCTTGCTGGCAATCGCCCCAGCGTACTGGAAAATATTAAAGCATACATTGATAATCACTATTTTGAGAATATTAAAATATCGATGTTCACGGATAAATATTTCCTGAGCAGAGAATACTTGATGAAACTTTTTAAAGGGCAATATGGTTATGGCATACATGAGTATGTACAAAAGGTAAGAATGGACAAGGCAAAGGAGCTGCTATCCACCCCCGACTTGAAAATCCAAGACATTTCCGAGATGTTGGGGTACAAGGACAAAAATTATTTCAGCAAGGCGTTCCGGAATTATTATGACTGTTCACCTTCTGAATATCGGGTTCTGCTATTGAACGGGGAGGAGTGAAGCGGTTACATGAACACACTTTTTTACCCTAATAAGTTCACTTATGTACATTCTTATCCTTTTTCTTTTTCTTTAGAATTGTCTCAAGACCACTAGATGCATGAGGAAAAGGGGGCAACATCATGTTAAAAAGATTTATGGCTTTATCTGCGAGTCTGCTGCTCGTCGGCGGATTACTGGCGGGCTGCGGCGGAAACAACAATGCCGCTAACAATAGCGGAACAGGGAATACTCCTGCCACAGATTCTGGCAAGCCGGTCACGATTAATATGTTCACCGCATCACCCGAGTACACTGATGCTTTTAACGCTTATATTGCCGAGTACAAGAAAGTTAAACCGAATGTGACGATTAATCTGGAGATTATGCAGGCTGACTACAATACGGTGCTCAAATCGAAGATTGCTGCGGGAAGTACACCTGACGTATTCCAGACCACAGCGGGCGGAGATATTGATACTTTTGCGGAGTATAGTGCTGACCTAACTAATGAGCCACTGGCTGCGGCGATGACCGATGCAGTGCGTTCTAACATGAGTTCTTCGGACGGTAAAGTGCTCGGTCTTCCGGTAAAAGGAAATCTATTCGTCCTGATGTACAATAAGAAACTGTTGGCTGACGCTGGGATTACAGAAGTTCCTAAGACAACAGCCCAAATGGACGATGCGATTACTAAGCTTGAAGCTAAAGGCATTACTCCTTTTGCCAACGCTTATAAAGAGTGGTGGGTATGGAAACACATCTTCCAACACTTCGTAGATGCGGCAGCCCAAGATGCAGGTACGGATGCTAAGACACTAGTAAATGATTTTATTGCCGGAAAAACTACGATCAAGGATCACCCGGTGCTGTACAATAACTTCTTCAGCTTCGTTGATACTACTGTTAAACATGGCACAGACAAACCGCTTGAACGGGACAGCAATGCTGAAGTCAGCGACTTTGCATCCGGCAAAACAGCGTTCATGACGGGTAAAGGCGCATGGGATGAAGAAGCCATTAAGAAAATTACACCGGACTTCGACCTGGGTATTATGGGTTACCCAGTCAGCGACAAGGCTGAACAGTCCCAGATCATTACTGGTGCGGATCAAGCCCTGCGTATCAATAAGGATTCTGCTGTAGCTGCTGAGACTATTGAATTCTTCAACTGGCTGTATACTTCTGAATACGGTAAGAACTGGTTCTCTACAGTAGCTAAGGTTATTCCTCCAATTAAGGATGCTCCTATGCCTGACCTGCAAATGCCAAAAGAAATGGAAGAAATCCTCAAAACAGAGAAATCCGGCGACCTGTCCGTGAACTACTCTCTGGATACCTTCCACCAAAAATTTGGTGAGCTCATGCAGGCTTACATCGGCGGCAGCAAAACTAAGGATCAAGCCATCGATGAAATTCAAAAAGCTTGGATTCAATTCGGATCGGCAGAATAATTAGGTTCAGATCAGGGGCGGGCTCCAAGGTAAGATTCACTTACTGGAGAACCGTCCCTTTTTTACATGTTATATAATCATAAGAAGATACTGAGACAAAGTCAGGAGGTACATTATTGTGAATAGCAAAATGATTGAAATCATTGAAAATGGACTATATCTTACGATTGAAGTTACGGAAGATCAGGATGTTCGGCTGTTGCATTTTGGAGCGGCACCTTTGGAAGCAGCCATTGCGGATAAGAACAAGCAAGGCTTCCGGCTGCTGGAGCTGCAATTATCGGGCGAAGACCGCGCCGAATATCACGGGCGCACACACCGAGCATCCTATCCGGGTCTTCGGATGGTATATGCGGGGCACAGCGATACAGTGAATGCGCTCGGACGTAAACTGGAGTTTAGCTTGGCTGATCCGATTTCGGGAATCCAGGCAATGCAGCATTTTCAGTTCTACAAGGGTGTGCAAATCGTTCGAAGCTGGACAGTGCTAAAGAATGCTGGAGAAGCTGAGGTGGCAGTGGAATACATCTCCTCCTTTGCTCTTACAGGTGTAGACAAAGAGGGGGGCGGGGAGCGCAATGATAAGATTGAAGTAACCCTTGCTCACAGCGGATGGCAGAGTGAACTTCAGTGGCGTACCTACCGCCTGCCTGAGCTTGGGATGTATCATTTGGCAGACCGTGGCTCCAAACGAATTGCCGCAAGCAATACAGGCTCTTGGTCAGCAGCGGAACTTCTGCCGATGGCAGTTTTGCATAATAAGGAGAGCGGGACAAGCCTGTTCTGGCAGATTGAGCATAACGGCTCTTGGCATTGGGAGCTGACGGATCAATACGATCAGCTTACACTGCTGGTCAGCGGACCTACAGAACATGACAACCATTGGTGGCTGAAGCTAGCTCCCGGTGAAGAGTTTACCTCGGTGCTGGTAGCCGTGGGTGCTGTGCAGGGAGGATTCCAGGGCGCGGCTGAACAGCTTACGTCATATCGCCGGATGATCCGCAGACCTAATGAGGATAATGAGCTGTTGCGGATTATTTTTAATGACTATATGAATTGCCTATGGGGAAGCCCAACGACTGAGAAGCTACTGCCTTTAATTGATGCTGCCGCAGAAGTAGGTTGTGAATATTTCTGTATTGATGCTGGCTGGTATGCACCCGGAGAGTGGTGGGATGGTGTAGGCCAGTGGGAGCCTTCCAGCGAACGGTTTCCGGAAGGAATTAAATATGTGCTCGACTATATCCGCAGCAAAGGGATGATTCCCGGACTATGGCTTGAGCTGGAGGTTATGGGCATCAACAGCCCGAAGCTTGCGGAGACTGATGACAGCTGGTTTTTCATGCGGCATGGTAAAAGGGTTAAGGACCGTAGCCGCTATCAGCTAGATTACCGCAACCCGAAAGTCATTGATCATGCAAACGGTGTTATTGCGCGTCTGGTTGAGCAGTACGGTGTAGGATACATTAAAATGGATTACAACATCAATGCAGGCATTGGGACAGAAACGAATGCGGACAGCTTCGGAGATGGGCTGCTACAGCATAACCGCGCTTATCTGGCTTGGTTGGACAGTATCTTTGTTCGTTATCCGAAGCTTGTTATCGAGAACTGTTCCAGCGGGGGAATGCGCATGGATTATGCGATGCTTAGCCGACACAGCATCCAGTCTACTAGCGACCAGGAGGATTATGTACAGTATGCGGCCATTGCTGCAGGTTCTCCGGCAGCACTGACACCGGAGCAGTCCGCAGTTTGGTCTTATCCGCTGCGCGAGGGGGACGATGAGGAAGTCATCTTCAATATGGTTAATGCGCTGTTGCTTCGTGTACACCAGAGCGGTCATTTGGCGGAGCTTGAACCCCACCGCAGAAGTCTAGTTAAAGAAGCGCTGGATTATTACAAAACCATTCGCAGTGATATCCCACACGCCACACCTTTCTGGCCACTCGGCCTGCCGGACAGTGAGGGCGAATGGGTCAGCCTTGGCCTGCGGCGCGGCGAACGACGGTATGTCGCGGTATGGCGGATTGCCGGAGAAGCTGCGAATGTCCAATTGCCGATGGTAGAGCTGAAGGGACTTGATCCGGCGATCACCTGTGCCTATCCTCAGCAGCATAGCTCAACCTGGAATTGGGATAAATCGGCAGGGGTTTTGACGGTGGCGCTCCCACCAGGAAAAACAGCGAGATTGTTTGAGATTACTTCGTAAAGCTTGCGGCGGGCCTGCTCTCCTTCAATCTGATGTTTGGGGAGCGGTCGCTGTAGCTTGCTAGGGAAATAGTTTATTCACTGCCTTTCTAATTCGGTCAGGATTGGCGTATCTGCTGAAAGTATGTTTAGAAAAGGCAGTACAATGATCGTTTCGAATTCATTATTTTCAGCGTTAGTAACCAGATGACCTCCGTATTTTTCGGTGACACTTTGAATATTTGTTAAGCCGAATCCGTGAAAAGCGGGATTCTCTTTAAAATTATGCTGTACTATAGTGCTAGAATCGTTCCGTGAGTTGGTGACTTGGATAAACAATGAAGTATCAGTAGTGAAAATTAGCAGCAGAATAAATCTATCTTCTTTTTTGGGAACTCTTGCAGCGGCGTTTAGAGCATTATCCAGCACGTTCCCGATCACGGTACATAAGTCAAACCGATCAATATCAATAGCTTCGGCGTGTATATGAATATCATAATTCATAGCAATTTTGTGTTCACAAGCAATATTTAGCGCGTTACCAATTAAAGAATCAATTACCAAATTACCTGTTGATAGTTTTAGAGAAGGCTGATGAATTTGACCGAGCATTGAATTAATATGATGGATAGATTCCTGAATCTCATTCTTCTGAATACAAGTCCGGACATATACCAATTGCTTGTTCGTATCATGGATAACTTGTTTGATGCTTGTAAGGGAATGTGCGGTTTTTTCATAGCTGTTGTGTTGATAATCCATTTGTTTATGTAATTGCAGATTTTCTTTAATCAGTTTGGCATTTTCATTAATTTTACCGAATAAAAGGATGGTTTCTCTGATTAGCAGAATAAGCAACATCATGATTACCATTGATAGATAAAGAGTCGTCATCCTCGTTCTTTGAATTGTGCAATCATATAATAGGCGTAGGCTTCTTTAACCTCTTTTGCCTGAGTACGGCCAATAGGAAACTGCTCTTGATTGTGCATGATTACGGAAGTAGCTGTAAACTTATGGACATGTTCCAGATTAACAATAACGGAACGATGAATAAGCATAAACGGACGGTTTAGTTTACTTATATATTCTGAAATTGTACCTGAAATTATGTAATGCTGCATTGAGGTAATGATCTTTAGCCGGTTTTTAGCCAAGGAATGTTTGATTTTAACAATCGCAATAACGTCAGAATTTTTGATCACGATATGTCCATCTTCAGTTTTAATCATTAGAAACCTATTTACAGAAGAAATGATATAGTTACATAGCTTTATTATCTTTGCCTCAAAATACTCATAGTCTACCGGTTTAATCAAATAATGGAAGGGTTGCACATCAAAGCTGTTCATTACGTACTGCGGATAGTTAGTCAAAAAAATAATTTGAACCTCTCGATCCGGAAGTGCACGGATTTTTTTTGCAACCTCGATTCCATTTAATCCTCTCAGTTCAATATCCATTAGAAGTATATGAAAAGGATAACTACTCTGTTGATTATAATAGTGAAGCAATTCCTCACCACAGGTAAAATATTGAATCTCGAAAGAGTAAGCCGTGCTTTTCATAAGTCTTGGGAGATATTCCTTTAGCAACTCGTGTTCCTTTTTCTCGTCATCACATACGGCTATGCGTAACAAAGTCATTCCCCCCATAATTAAATTTGTTAATCTTCAGAGATACAAAAACCTGACACAAAACGTCATTCAGCCTCCTATTTCAACCATTAGCTACCAAATTACCCCAAATATTCTTTTATATGATATATTGATAGCGTTCTTAATGTCAAACCGAAGCTTGAAAGTAGAAGAGGATATATTCTATGAATGATAAGAATACCCTTAAAAAACTTATCAGATTATTCAAACCGCATAAAAAGAATTTATGTTTTATTTTTCTGCTCTTAATATTTTCTACTTTGATTAGTTCCATTTTGCCGATGTTCAACAAAATCATTATTGATGAAGGATTTATGAAATCAGATGTTAGAACCATTATTTTAACGGCAATCTACATTTTTCTTTTGTCAATGTCTAGTAGCTTTTTAGATTTGCTCAAAGAAAAACAAAGAATAAAAATAGCTTCAAATATTATCTACTCCTTGCATAAAGCTGCATTTGATCTACTTATGAAAGTGAAAGTGAAATATTTCACTGATAAAAACTGCAGTGAAATTTTAAATCGCGTTAGTACCGATATATCGAATATTTCGCAAATAACGGATGGTAGCATGCTTTTTATTGTTAGTCAGTGTTTTAGTTTGGTAGGAGGAGTTATTGGACTTTTTATCATAAGTTGGGAACTTACACTCATTGTGCTTATTTTAATCCCTATAGAATATTTTATTTTGAAATCGTTTGCTAAAAAAAGAAAGATGCTTGCGGAAAAATACATCACGAAAGATGGAGAATATTCGCATTGGTTTGAGGATAGTTTGAACGGTGTGAAGGAGACAAGGCTTTTTAATTTATTCGTTTTCAAAGAAAAAGAATTTGCGGACAAGCAGAATCAAGTAATAACCTCCCATATGGGAATCAGTTTATTGGACAATTGGCGGATTACTGTGGAGAGATTTCTAATTGGAGGACTAGTTCTTCTTATATATGCTTCTGGATCGACGATGATATTAGATTCAAAGCTTTCGGTAGGAAGCATATTTGCTTTTATTACCTACAGCGCTTATGTAACCACTCCTATCTCATCGATGTTGAATATTGGATACTTATTGTCGGGAATAATGCCTTCTGCCCGAAGGTATTATTCGTTGCTCGAGGAAGAAATCGAAGCTTGTGATGTAGAATCCGACAACATTGGTATGAAGCGACTCAATCCTTTTGGGAGCATTCAGTTTGAAAATGTAAGCTTTGCTTATGATACTGAACTGATCTTGTCAAATGTGAATTTCACGATTGGCAGCCATGAGAAAGTGGCCATTGTAGGAATGAATGGTTCGGGGAAGTCTACAATCCTAAATTTAATCCAGAGGTTTTACGAACCACTTGCAGGACGAATTTTATTCGATGGAGTGGATATTAAGGCTATTAATTTGAATGAATATCGGGAATTAATTTCGACCGTTAGTCAAGAGGTATATCTTTTTGACACAACCATCGAAAATAACATAAAACTTTACAGTGAAACCCATGAGGAGCAGTATAGACAGGCTATTGAGGCTACCCAATTATTAGAGAAGAATACAAGCCAGTTTAAGAATTATGTCGTAGGTTCTAATGGGAACAAGTTGTCCGGTGGACAAAAACAAAAAATCGCGATAGCCAGAGCATTAGTAAAAAGCAGGCCCATGGTGATTTTTGATGAAGCGACCTCCAACCTTGATCTTCACTCTGAACAAGCAATTAACCATCTATTAGATACAGTACTCAGTAACAATACAGTGATTATAGTCAGTCATAGGCCGGAAATTCTGAAGCATGTGGATAGAGTGATCTTTTTAGAAAAAGGTCGGGTATCCGATATTGGACTTCATGAGGAGTTGTCCTATACAAATGAAAGGTATCGGCTCATCACTCAACAGCATCAATTCGTTTAATGGATTTACCCTTCGAGTGATTTAAATATCAAATATTGATATTTAGATAAATACGATTTGAAAGGAGGAATAGGCATATGAAACAACTTGTAAAAAGAACAAATGCAAATTATGAAACGTTGGAGGCATATGCAGCTTGCAGTGCATGTCCTTGTTATGCATGTACATGCAATGCCAGCGGATCAAACAAAGCAGCCATGAAACAAGTAACCTATACTGGTAATTCCATGAAGATGACTGCTATTGGAATCGGGTAGTAAGGTGCAATCTTAAGTATAGCTAAGAGCAGGATGGCTAAATGGCTTTATTAAAAAAGCTGTCCTGCTTCACTTTTAGAGTGGGGGGAGTTCAGGTGCCAGTATTTCATTTATTTGAAACGGTAACGGGAAAATATATGTTCGATGCGAATGCAAATACATTTCTTAAATTAAATGAAAGATCTTATCAGGCTTTGTTGAACTATAGAAATTCAAACTTTGAACAAGTGGAACCGGAGATTCAAAACTTATTAGATTCCGGTTTTTTGGCGGAGAAACAGGATTTTGAGATGATTCATCCCATGAGCGACTCTTTGCAGCACAATTTAAGCAGAAGCGTTGGCTCGATAACTTTGCAGGTCACGCAAAACTGTAATTTAAGATGCAGCTATTGCGCGTATTCAGGGAGCTACTTACACAGAGTACATACCAATAAGAGAATGAAAAAAGAGGTTGCTTTGAAAGCAATTAAGTTTTTGATTGAGCACTCCGTAGATTCTCCAATTATTAATATTGGATTTTATGGAGGAGAGCCCTTACTGGAAATGGACTTAATAAAAGCTTGTGTTGCTTATGCCAGAGAACAAAGTGCGGGCAAAGAACTAACGTTTAACCTTACTACAAATGCAACTTTAATTACCGACGAAACCTTAGAGTTCTTATCTTCTAATGATTTTAATTTAACGATCAGCCTGGACGGCGATGAAGTCGCGCATGATAGAAACCGAGTTTTTGCGGTAAATAATAAAGGTAGTTTTCAGACTATTATGGATAATATTGAAAATATCAAAAACAAAACACCAGACTATGTTGATAAAGTGATGTTCAATGCAGTAATTGATCCAAATTCAGATTTTAGCTGTTCCACAAACTTTTTTTCAAACTATGAGACCGTAAAAGACTTTGCTGTTATGGCAAGTGATATAGCAAGTAGCTACAAAAAAAGTGAGTCCTTAATCAATGACAGTTTTATCAAGATGTATAATTACGAAGTTTTCAAATTATTTCTTTATAAATTTGATAGGCTTAAGAAAAATGATGTATCCAAGCTGGTGATGGAAAGCTTTGATCAAATCCAGGAGAATGTCCATAACAGGCTTAGAATCTCTTTCTATGATGTAAAAAAAGACCATCATTCCGGACCGTGTGTTCCAGGAGTACAACGATTGTTTGTGAATGCTGACGGTGCTCTGTATCCCTGTGAAAGAGTTAGTGAAGCATCTAGTGTAATGAGGATTGGGCATATAGATACAGGCTTTGAATTGGATAATATCCGGAACATACTAAACATTGGAACAATAACGGAGAAAGAATGCAAAGAGTGCTGGGCCTTTAGATATTGCACTTCTTGTGCAATGGCCGCCGATGATATCAGTGAGTTTTCTGCTGCCAAAAAATTAAGTATCTGCAATAAAGTTAAAGAAAACACTGAGAGTTTGTTTAAAGATTATTGCGTACTAAGAGAGTTAGGCTACGACTTTGATAAAGAAAAAGTGTAATGGGGGAGACAATGGTGAAAAAAAGAGCAATTGTTTATCCATATCATGCAGATTTCGGTCCGGTCGTCAGATTCTCCAATTTACTGGGCAACTATGAGCTTGTTTCATTAATGGCACCTTTAGGTTTTGGACTGAATGAAAAAGATGCAGCGTACAGCTATTATGGTGAGGATGTGGGTATAAAAGTTAAAGATTCTTTTTCAGATGATGAATTTGATGTGTTAATGATTTGTGAATTTGAATGCAGTTTTGAAAAAGTGGTGTTCCCGACAATTATCAAAGCCGCAGAGATGGGAAAAGATATTGTTCTGCTTAACAGATGTGCTGATCATGAAGTTGAAATGGTAAAGAAGGTATGCCTGAAAAATAATGTGGAACTCACAAGTTTTTTTGGAATTGACATTGACAGAACGAAAGTAGAACTCGTTGAGAAAATACTGCTGGATATTAATGTTCCGATAATCTGCGTGGCGAGTCTTATGGAAAAATCCAATAAATTTGATGTTCAGCTTAGCCTAAGGGATTATTTCTTGAAAGAAGGGTACAAAGTAAGTCAAATTGGGACAAAATCTTATTGTGAGATTATGGGATTTCATTCTTTTCCTGATTTTATGTTTAATCATAAAGAAGCGGAGATAGATAAAATATTTCTTTTTAATCACTTCTGTAAATATATTGAATTGAACGAACGACCTGATGTAATGATTATCGGAATTCCAGGCGGGACAATGGTATATAATAATCTGTTTACCAATAGATTTGGTATTACTGCATTCGAGGCGGCTAGTGCAATCCATCCGGATGTCGGTATTATGAACTTGACCTATGATGATTTTAATGGAGAGTTTCTCGATAAGATATGTGTGTCAACAAAGCATAAATTAGGTTTTGATATTGATTGTTTTAATATGTCAAATCATAAATTTGATACGGGCAGAAGCAAACAGGATAAAGAATTGAAGTTTTTTACGGTTGATTCTAAGTTGGTTGATGAAAAAATTGCAAAAATATCGCTAGAGTCAGTGGTTCCTCTGTTTAATTCGTTAAATGGGACAGACACTTTGAAATTAGCAGAATGCTGTGAAGCTCTATTGTTACAGGAAAATATGCAAATCGTATAAAAGAAGGGTGATATTTATGGATCTGGATCAAGTGCGTGAACAGATAAACGAAATATTATTCGACGTAATGGGAATGGACAAGATCAAGCTTAATGAAAACTACTTCTATGAAGATTTATTGGGCGAGGCGATGCAGTTCTCACCACGGGATTTGTTGGTTCTATTTGTACATATTGAGGAAAAACTAAAAATACAAATTCCGGAAACCGATATATTAAATGGATGCTTCAACAGCCTAGATCGAATTAATAATACAGTTTGCCGCATTCTACAGGAAAAAAGAATAAGGGAGTTGGTTTAAGTTGTTGAATGTAGCTTCACTCAGTAGCCTGAATCGTGCGGGGGCTGCAATGGTAATCCAGAAAAATAAGAGTTCAGAGATTTCATTTCAAGACGCGCTATCGACATCGAGTTCGGAAGCGGTTTTGATGGAATTGGAAAAAAAATTCGACATTAAAATCAACGTTCAAGCCATACCAAAGAACAATGAAGCAGTGAAAAGTGTATACTCTGGTAGTGTTGGCAAAGGGAATGTAACCATTGCTCCAAATATACTGAATCAGTCGGCAACAGATCCACAAATGCAAAAAAGGGTAGAAGCAATTATTCAGGATCATTTTGATTCCAGCGCTAATGATAAACCCGGTGATGCCAGTGGCGTCATTATACATCCGGATGGAACAGCTACTTTTTGGGTGATTGGTGATTATTTAACACCTGCCGAGCGGGAGAAGATTAATAAAGAAGTAGAGGCAGATAAAAAGAAAAAGGCGGAGCAGTTAGACTCGTTGAGTAAATTAAGTAGCAGCTCTAGCCTATCACAATTCGGGTTATTTATTGACAACTCCAATAATGGTGAAGAAGATAGCATGTATTTAAATAGTGTGCTACAAGCTAGTCTGGATTCGATGCTGCGGAAAAAGAACCTGTTTAATTAAATGATTAATCACTTTTTTAATCATGACTACCGCCTGGGTCAATGGATTTGTGACCAATGAGGCGGTTTTATTTTTGTCGATCTGTAAAAGGAGATGATGAACATCGAAGCTAAAGTGAAAATTGCCGTGATTGATGATGGTATCAACGAATATTTGCTAGGTGAACCGGTTGTTCAACAGTTGATCTTCAATGAAGATTTCACAATAGACGCTTATACAATAGACAGTCCCGAAAGAATAACTCACGGCACCATCTGCGCAGGCATAATTAAGCACTATTATCCGGAAATCTATATGTATAGCTTGAAGATATTGTCTTCTACCTTAAGGGGAAATATCCAGAAGTTGTATAGTGCACTAGAATGGTGCGTTCAAAATGATATCCAAGTTGTAAATATCAGCTTGGGAAGCCATTGCTCAGCGGATTTATTAGAAACGCAGAGAGTTATAAACAAGGTTGCTGGTCAAGGCTTAGTTATTGTAAGTGCCGCAAGTAATCATAATTATATTACATATCCAGCTTCTTTTTCAAACGTTATAGGCGTTAAGAGAGAGGTAAGCAACACGCTGCACGAAGGGGAGTTTTATCTCAATGATAATATCATCGACGGTATAGAATTTACGGCTTTTGCTAGACATCATTTGAATGGTAAAGAGTGCAGCAACTCGAACAGCTTTGCCGCGCCCATGATTACAGCCAAAGTATGTGAACTCATTGGTAAATCTCACCTAACTAACTTGCAGCAAATAAAACTCATGTTGTCGAAAATGGCAAATAACTATAGGGACGATAAACACTTGTTTATTTGCTATGCTGACCCTGATTGGATAAGTGATATATTAGTATGCTATGTGAACGGAAAATGCAAATTGGACAATCTGAATCTTTGCGTTAACATACACGGTGAAATTGTCGTTCCCGCTGAGTCGGTTTATGATGCTGTTGATGCAGCCCTATTGGCTTACAATGAAAATATTGAGACTCTCGTTGTGATCAGCAGAGATCTTTACCCTGATGCTTATGTTGAATTACAGTGGATTGCTTCGAAATACAATAAAAATGTAGTGTTTATTGACAATTACCAAGGAAAAGATATGAACAAGATAGTTAACAATCAGTGTACTAACATTAAGTTATGGCATAGCTTATTCAAAATACACAACATTTACACACTTAACAGCACCCCGTTGCTGATCGAAGAGCCAATGGTTTCTATTTACATCCCTGCTGACACTGACTTTGAAGTTATTCTCTGGTTAAAAGGGCAATTTAAAAATAATAACTATAACAGTTATTTTGCATCGAATCACCCTATCGGAGTTTTATACGGAATAGACTATGTTCCTGAGACAAACTCAGCGCAGACATCTTCCTATTTTTCCTTAATTCTGAATAAGAAATCTTACGATATCGCGATATATGTCTTATATGGCTATGATATTTCGGATAAAATAGAAACAGATATTGAAATAGACATTGAACCATTAAACGGTTACTTTCAAGCAACCTTTGCTGTAAATGGCTTATGCCAGGAACGTATTATCAATATTAAACAGATTGATGAAACCTTTATCAGAGAACTATATAATTCTATAATTTATTTACTCTCTTAATGGGGGACAAAAATCATCAAACACTTAGAATACTCTCCATTAATAACTTCTTTGCTAGCCCCTCGTTAGTCGACTTCCGGATTCATCGTATTTACACTACAGTGATATCATCAGCCTTATATTTACATGAGGATTCGATACACACACTACTCATAGCGAATTTATTATTCCAATGATAGATCCTATTTAAGTTTGACTTACTAAACATCTGGGTAAATGACGGAGTAGCGTTCTTGCTAGTTTTCGACAATTTCCTACTTACTGTGATTGCGGATAAGCGGAGTGACAAGATTTACAAATAGATTAACGAAGGTATTTTAGGGTAGAATTGTCATCAAGTAGGGTTACATTCTGGGTGAATTTCGACATTCCAGAGAAGCCCCTATTTTTTTGTGTTCTGACATGGCTTCAAATCTTGGTGCTCAACAGATATCATACATTGTCGAAATTTTGTCGAATAATATCATATAATGTAGAAAAATAATTGACAGGAAATGAATAGAACTTTAGAATTAGGTAGTAGCGTAATCATTACTATCATATAGAAGCGTACATAGCTTTTAGCAAGAATGATTATAAATGTGACTTCAAGGGAGGATGTACGATGATGAAAGCAACAGGCATAGTAAGAAAAGTGGATGAATTGGGACGTATCGTAATTCCTATTGAACTGCGTAGAACAATGGGAATCGACATAAAAGACCCGCTCGAGATTTTTGTAGACGCTGAAAAGATTATCCTTAGAAAATATGAGCCAACTTGTATCTTCTCCGGAAGCTCAGAAAACCTGATCAATTTCAAAGGTAAAATGGTAAGCAAAGATGTTCTTGATGAACTTATTGCAAGCTTTGATAGAGCATAATCCATATACCACATATGATTTCAAAAAAAAGAACCGGTATTACAAGCACAAGATGTGCATGTAATACTGGTTCTTTTTTTATGGTGTACTTTCGAAAGCGGGTTTTATTTAGACTCTAGCACACTTTGGATTTTTTTGATAAAAGCATCATATTGTACGAGGCCTAGCTCCATGCACAACTTCTGGTAGGAAGATAACTTGTAATCTAGCTGGTTCAACTTCTGTTCCAGATCGTCGTACATTGCCTGCTTTTCTATCAATGCTTGCCGAAGCAGATTATCTATGTTCTCTTTGTCCGTCTTTTCCCCAAAATACAGGTGCATAAAAAAGTCAGAACGCAGAACATCTTTTTCGGCTGGTGATTGTAGATAAGCGTGGAACTGATCCAAGCCGGCAGAGGTAATGGTGAATACATTTTTGTCGGGTTTGCCTTCCTGTCGCACAGATTCTTTAGTGATCAGATTCAGCTTTTCCATCTTGCTTAGGGTAGGATAGATCGTGCCATAGCTGGCATCGAAGAAAAATGAGAAGTATTCCTCGAAATGTCGTTTTATCTCGTAACCAGAATGAGGTTTTTCGCTTAAAATCCCCAGAATAACATCTTGTATGTTCATAAATCATTGCCGCTCCTTTCTTTCACTTCCTACCATATCACAACTGCATATCGCTCTCAATTTGAAATGGCATAGCCGGAGTGGCAAACTGTATAATTACGCATTTACTGGCACGGGCTCTTGTTCTCGTGAGATCCGAGTTTCTTTACGGAGGAAAGTGGCAAGTACGCTTAATACAGCAATTGTTGCCCCAATACAGAGTAAATAGAACATATCCTTCCATACCCCGTTACCCCCGATAACCAGGTCGAGCATACCATTAACTGCATAGTAAGCGGGCGAAAAGGGACCGATCCAGTTATAAAAAGGTGACAGCACATCGCGTGGAATAGTTGCTCCGGACGCTAACATTTGCATGGAGAGAAGCGCAATATTTAGCCAGCCGCCAGCATCCCCGAGGAGCAGCAGACTAAACTGAGCAAGGATCATACAGGAGAGAATTACCGTGAACTCGAACAGCCACATAAGCAGAAAGCCACGATTAGAGTGGATACCGAGTGAGTTAACCATGATAGTTCCCACTAGTGAGATAAGCACAGCCGTTCCACCCATTATGACAAATCGGGCTGCAAAGCGATTCCATTTACTAAATTGTCCAGACAAGTTGGAGGAAGCTTTATGGAGATTCATCGCGAGTAACATAGCACCGGTAAATGAGGCGGTAACGATCATTAAGGGAACCATAGTTTGTGCAAAATTAGTTGTAGGGTTAATGATTTCGACGTTGGCGGAAATGCGGCTGCTTGCAGCACTTTTGATGATCTCCGCTTGTGCTTGCGGCAGATTCATAGCTTCCAAGGTGTGGCTTAGTGCTGAATTACTGCTTTGAGTGTTCATTGCTGCCGTGACTTTAAGTGCTACCGACTGCATCACATTGCTGACCATCTGCGGATTAGATTCATTTAAGAAGTAGTGGAGTTCAGTCTTTGCAGATGGATTACTGATCTGTCCAGTGAACCCTTGGGGAATATTGATAATCATGCGGATTTCTCTATGCTCAAGTGCTTCTTTTGCATTTTCTAGTTGGAGATCCTGTCTGGTTACGAACTGAAGTGATCCTGCAATCCCATCGACTATAGGCTGGGCATTTGTACCATCCTCATTAACAATAGCAATGGGCAGCTGATCTACCCGATCTGTTACATGATCGTACCCTGTAATCCAAATTAAGCTGAAAAAAACTTGGAACAACAGTGCAGTTATAATTCCAATGATGGTAGCAGGCTGCTTGAGGAAGCGCATGATTAATTGATTTGACATGGTTATATCTCCTTTATATTTCAAGTTGTAATATTACAGATTGAAATATAGCATAACGAAATATAAACTGCAACAGAAAAAGTTAAGAGCATGGACATTACAAAGCGATTTCATATATCATAGGGCTTGTACTGGAAATATCGCACAGATGAATGTCTTACCTGAAGCTGAACAGAATGGGGAGGAACAACAGATGAGTAACGAAGTACATGGAACGGAACAAAACGTGGTTCATGCGAAACTGAACAAGCCAGAAGCGATTGTATTTGATATGGATGGAACATTGTTCCAGACTGAAAGTCTTTTATTGCCTGCATATCATAAAATGTTCGATATTTTGCGGGAAGAGGGACTATACGTAGGACCTACACCACCAGAAGAACGTATTCTAGGCTGCTTAGGGATGTTGCTGGCAGACATTTGGAAGAATGTTATGCCTGAAGCAGATGAAGCCGTGCACCGCCGGGCGGATGAATTGCTCCTGCAGCTGGAGATTGAAGGGCTTGAAGCCGGAGGCACACTACTGTATCCACAGGTGGTTGAGACACTGACAGCGCTTAAAGAGCGCGGAGTGAAGCTGTTTGTGGCTAGCAACGGGCTGGAGGATTATATTCACAGCATCGTTGTGGTGCATGAGCTTAAGGCGTTGTTCGAAGGCTTGTATAGTGCGGGAGGTCAAGGCACTGCGACTAAGACCGAGCTGCTACGTATTCTTTTGGATAATCATGGTATCAGCAGTGCCTGGATGGTTGGGGATCGTTCTTCTGATGTTCAGGCAGGTAAAGGAAATGGCCAGACCGTAATCGGCTGCGCCTATGCAGGCTTCGGACGTCAGGATGAGCTGAAGGGCTCTGATGTCATTATTACCTCCTTCGATGAATTGGTTGACTTATACGACAACGCAGCGATTAGTGAATAAGAACTTACGATGGGGAGTTTGCTTAGCTTACAAGCAAGCGCTTGATCAAAAAAAGGCATCCTTGAAGAAGGGTGCCTTTTTATTTTCAATACTCCAAATGCAGGTGCAGGAGCGGTCAGTCTAATGTCAAAGATATACATAAATAAAGGGAGTAATCCGATAAAAAGTGGAGAGGAAAAATGTAGAAACCGAGAAGCGAGAAGTGGGCCAAGGGAGCATAAATATGATAATGAGTTTCTTTTTTATTGCTTTAAGTGCTGCGATTGGAGTGGGGATGTGGTTTTTAGTTATAGGTATAGTCTTTTCTATTGGTGGAGGGAGCCTATTTGTAACTCATTATGATTCCTTGTTTTTTTATAGTGCTGTTCTTTTGTTGTGTATTGTAAGTTATCTATGGTTTATAAAACATCTATTTGAAAAAAAATTGGAACTATTACTTCTTATCTGTGTGGGTACCACAATGCTCTTTTTTTTCCTTACAGGTTGGCTTAACTAATCATATGGGGGGGAGGACAGGCAATTCTTTATGTATTACTGGTTATTGGCTTATATCTTATCTTAATTAATACAATTTATTCTGACTTAATATTATTTAATCAAAGTAAGAAATGAAATTTAAATAATATAAAGGGTTCTAAATGTTTTGCATGCCTAATATGTAAACCCTTTATGTTAAACTATCGTTCTCTGTTGGTTAAATTACCAATCGGATTCATTTAATTTAAAAGAAGTGACTCAATAAATGGCTCAATGTCAAAAGGTTCAGTCGTTGTTTCGTATCTACCGTATACATGACCGTTTCTATCGATTAAAAACTTTGAAAAATTCCACTTAACCCCATCTCCGGCATATATGTCCGGATACTTTTCCTGCAGAAAATCCTGCATCCACTTACCGCCTGATGTCTCAGTATCGAATCCTTGAAATAGTGCTTGCTGTGTTAGATATTGAAATAAAGGATGGGCAGACGGTCCCCTAACCTCAACTTTTTCAAATAACGGAAACTTAACTCCAAAGTTGCTCTCACAATATTCATGTACTTCCGAGTTGCTTTCTGGCTCCTTCTCGTTGAATTGGTTACAAGGAAAACCAAGTATTTCAAACCCTTGCTCATGGTGAACTTCGTAAAGTTTTTGAAGATCAGGTAATTGGCGAGAATAGCTGCACCTACTGGCAGTGTTCAGAATAAGCAGAACTTTTCCACGATAAATGGACAATTCAACAGGCTCACCATGAATTGACTTTGCTTGAAAATCATAAATAGACATCAGACCATCCCTCCACGTAATTATTATAAATAACATAATAGCGCTATAGGCGTTTATTGGTCTAATATATAATAGGAATAATATTTATAGTATTAACCTATAACGAGTGTATCTCCAGTATAAAATGCCGCTTAAATTTTTATTTTTGCGCTTTTAACCAATGAGCAGTTTCCCTCTTATCCTTCAAGTTACTTTGAAAATAATTCTAAGAGTATCAGCAACGAAAATTCCCCAAACGTAATCATTTTGATTGAATTATCCTGCTCGCCGTCGTATTGATTCAAGGTTGGCCATTATACCGCTTTCACCACGGTGTTCGAAGGCCAAAAGAAGCGTGCTCCTTAATGGAGACACGCTTCTTGAGCTGTATGATAATTGCCGCGGCGGTGCTTACTGCTGCTTAGCGTACCATTCGGAAAATTGTTTCTGGTATTCAGCGATATATTTGTCTATTCCCGCTGCTTTTAGTCTGTCTAGCGCTTTGGGAAAGGCGGTGTCATAATCACTGAAGCCGCTGCCGATCGGAGCGAGGTATTCAGTGAATACACCGTTCAGCTTCGTTTCTTCATTCTTGACGGGTGTATTGTCAAAGTTGAAGCCGGCACCTTTGGAAATGATGGCTCCATCGTCCCAAGCTTTATATTCTGCAATAAACTCGTCCGGTACCGTGTTGTCGAAACGCATGAAGTTTTTGTTCATCAGCAGCCAGTCGGGGATCAGCGAATCAGTGGTTATTTTGGTCAAACGCCCGTTTTCATCCAGCGTATAGTCTGTTCCTTCTATCCCGTAGGCGAACAAGTCGTACAGCTCCTGGTTTTTTTGCAGCAGATTGAAGAACATAATATAACGTTCAGGGTCTTTAGCTGCGGTGGAGACAAAAAAGGCGGTGCTGTAAGTGCCGCGGCTGATTTTTGGACGGCCGCTGCCGAGGAAATAGTTGACCAGTTTGGCATCAGGCACTGCTTGTGAGATGGTTGCCGCACCTTCGAATGGGCGTGCTGCTGTGCCGGCCCAGAACATCGCTTTTCCGGAGTTCCAGTCAGACTGCAGCTGTGGGACATTGGTGGCGGCATATTTTGGAATGATTCCTTTTTCATACCAGCCGTGCATAAGGTTCGCATAACTCTTGAACTCTTCGGTTTCAAACCAGCTAATAATTTGATCATCCTTCACAGACTCATCCAGGGCAATAAAATCATTTTGCCAATAGAGGTTTTTGTCCGTGTAATCATATTGTAGGAGTCTGCGCGCATCGGTGTTGGCGTACCCGATCAGTTCGGGATGAATGGCATGGACCTTATCATAGAACTGCTCTAGTTCTCCCAGTGAAGTGACCTGTGTCATGCCGGCTTCTTCAAGCAAATCCTGTCTAACTAGCGCACTGTAGAATTCCGCAGAATTCGGTTTGTTGCCGACGGGGATCGCATACTGCTTGCCTTCCAGCTGAAAGGCTTTGAAGGAGGCCTCGTCCACATTTTTACTCAAATCAGCGGCTGCATCGGCATACGGAGTGAGGTCGGCATAAAGCCCCTTTGCCACAGATTTTACCATGTAATTGGCATCTGTATAAGTTGCGAAGTCTTCTCCCGTAGACAGCATTAAATCAGTTTTACCGCCGCCATATTCGGTCCAAGGAAGAAACTGAAATTCAACCTCAGCATTGATTTCTTTCTTAATAGTGTCGTAGAACGATGTCTTCGCTAGTTCCTTCATCCGGTTGGACTCATCCCCGTACAGCACAATTTTCAATTTGGCAGGAGCCAAGGCGCTGTCGTCTTTACTACCGCTATCCGTAGAGGAAGAGGTACCTTCATTTCCAGTTCCAGAACTAGGGGGAGCGCTTTCATTGTTGCCCTGAGCACAGCCACTTACCAAGAACACCGCAGCGAGGAGCAAACTTAACCAACCTTTTTTCTTTTTCATGATGAACCCTCCTGAAATAGAATCATAATGTTTGAGGCATCTATTGCAAGGCCGTGCTCCCTTAAGTCCCATTGTACATCAAGAAGTAGGGGAGCATAAACCCGGTGCAACCGAACATAATATGGCATCTTTGCTGGAAATTAGCCTTTGACTGAACCTACGATAATGCCTTTGACAAAAAAGCGCTGGAGAAAAGGATATAATATGGCGATTGGCAAAACGGTCAGACAGGTCATTGCCATTTTGGCTGTCTCCAGTGGCGGTGCGATGATAGCTCCACCAACTTGAGCAGCATTGCCGGAAGCCAGGAACTGAATATTCGCCATCATGTTGTACATCAAATATTGGATCGTATAGAGATCCTGATCGGATACCAGCATTAGTGGCAAATAGAAGTCATTCCAGAATTGCAGTGCGTAAAAGAGCGAGATGGTGACCAGTCCGACGCGGCCCAGCGGAATCATAATGCTGAAGAAGATCCGCAGATGTCCGGCACCATCGATTTGCGCAGATTCCACGATTTCATGCGGGATGCTGCGGAAATAGTTAGCCATGAGAAACATCAGAAAGACGCTTAGCACATAAGGGATGAACAGGCCGATGAGCGTATCGCCCAAATGATAATATTTGGTGCTAAGCAGATACCATGGCAGCGTTCCTCCGCTGAACAGCATTGTAAAATAGGCGAAGAAGGCGAAGAAATTTTTGAGCTGGAAGCTTTTAACGGAAATGACATAAGCGTAAGCGGTGGTCACCAATACGGCCGATACGGTACCCAGCACCGTAACGATCACCGACATGGAATACGCCCGCAGAATCTGCTGTGCCTTCGAGCCAAACAGGAATTCATAGGTTTCAAAGGTAAAGCCTCTGGGCCAGAACGAATAGCCTTCCGCGGCGATTCTGGATTCGGTAGATAAGGAGCCGGATACTGCCAGAATAAACGGCGCTAGACAGATTACGGAAAATACGGCAATACAGATGTAAAAGAAAATGAGCAGGCCTTTGTTTTCGGTAGTTTGCATCTTATCAGTCTCCTAAAATAGTTTGCTGTCTTTGTCATACCAGCCGGCTAATTTGTTGGCCACCAGCACCAGAATGAAACCAAAGACGGATTGATAGAGCGTGATGGCTGAAGCAAAGCCGAATTCTCCGGAACGGATGGCTGTGCGGTATACATACACATCGATAATGTCGGTAGTCGGCAGAAGCAACGGATTCAGGAACGTTACCCCCATAATCATACTGAGGTCGCCTTTCAGCATGCCCCCGATGCCCAGCAGCGTCATCAGAATGATCGACGGAATCAGCATTGGCACCGTAATTTTGGTGATAATCTGCCATCTGGAGGCACCATCGATTCTTGCAGCTTCATAATAGGAAGTGTCGATGCCTTGCAGAACCGCATAATAGATGATGGCGCCGTAACCAGCGCTTTTCCAGATATTCGCTAGCACGAGAATGATTACGAACAGCCAAGGGCTGGAATACCAGTCAACCTGGGAGAAGCCGAATGTCTGGAGCAACTGGTTCATAATGCCTTTGTCGTAATCCAGCAGGGAGAACAGAATGGCTCCGATAATAATCCAGGAAATAAAATACGGGAAAAACATGACGCTCTGCGTGATTTTGATAAACCATTTGCTGCGCAGCTCATTTAGAATAATGGCGATGGCCACTGAAAAAAACGTGCCGGTTAGCATATACAGCGCATTTAACATCACCGTGTTGCGTGTAGCCCTAAGAGAATCTTCCATACTAGAGAAGAAAAACTCGAAATTAGAGAAGCCGGCCCACGGGCTGCCGAAGATTCCGTCGTTGAAGTTGTAATTTTTAAAGACGAGAATCAGACCACTCATCGGCAGATAAGCAAAAAGAATTAGAATGATGATTCCCGGAAGAGCGAGCAAATAAAGCGAGCTGTCCTTCCTTAGGGATTTACGGAAGCTCTTGGCTTTGGCCGTCCTGATTCCCGGACTTGGCATTCCTTGTGTCTCCGATGTAGCTTCTTGCATCATTAACAGTCCACTCCTTTATACTAGCGTTGTCATTTCCGTCCCTTGTTTTAGGAGAACGCTTTACATGAAAATCATAAATCCACCCGGAATGTAAACGCTATCATAATAAACGGGAAAAAGTTAAAAAAAGCGGAAAAGGGCAGCTTAAAAAAACGAAAAAGACAGAACTTTTTTGTTTTTAGGGTGCTCAAAAGCCTGATTTAAAGGGGGATTTCATAGTAAGGCCGGCGCGAGGGTTATTCATTGAAAGTCAAAAAGGGGATGTCTCCGGCTATGAAAATGCTGCCGGGACATCCCCTTTGTTCCTTACTTTTAGCGGGTCAATCAGGAAGATTCTGTTTCTGCAAAATATGATTCATTCTCCATTTAGAAGGTGTAACCCCATAACGCTTTTTGAACTGGGTTGTAAAATAGGTGCTGCTGTTGTAGCCCACTTTCTCGGCAATTTCCCGGATATCCAAGCCAAGCTCAGTGACTAATAACATCTGCGCCTGCTCCAGACGCAGCAGGTTAACGAAATCGGGAAAGCTGCAGTTTACTTCGTCGGCAATAAGTCTACTGAGATAAGCGGGACTTAGCGATAGCTTGTCAGCAAGGGCATTAAGGGAGAGCCTGGAGTCATCATAATGATCTCTGATATAACAAATGGCTTCACCAGCAATGCTCTTGGTCTGTACAGCGCTCATGCTGGCAATACGCTCGTGGGCGGTATAACAGCTGTCTACAATCCAATTCCATAGCTTGTCATAGCTTTGGATCTGCCAGATATGCTGGTAATTATCTAGAAAGCCGGAATGCTGGACGTCTGCATTAAGCTCAGCCGTGCGACTGAGCTCAAAGACCAGTCTCGATAAAGCGATGGTGGCAGGCTCGACGCGGTAACTGCAGGCTACTGCCAGCAATCTCTCCACTGCCTGCGGAATATGGTTCGAGAGTTCCGTCTGCTTAACGGCTTGCAGTACCGGTTCAAGGGCACTGTCGGGCATTGGGCTGCTGTTCAGGTGGATCGTATCATCGGCAAAGATGATGTTCTGCTGCACATGAAATTTAATATATTGCAGACTGTCCGCAGCCTCATTGTATTTAGCCCTCAGTAGGTTTAAATCATCCGTCAGCCCGCTGATTCCGAAGGCGCAGCAGGCTCCGGAAAGCTGTAGCTGAGCGGCGATTTCTTCCCATTTGCCGCGGTACAAAGCGTAATCGCCGAAGCTGCCGCTGTGAAGCTCGCTCAGAATAAGTACAGCAGTGCCTTGATGTGGGCGGAAGGATTGAATGGCTGCAAGTTCACAGAAGGCATGTTCAATCTGTTGTATGTTTTCCTCAAAAGTATGCCGGAAGTCGGAGTCTTCAGGTTGTTCGGGCTCCAGAGCGGTCAGCACGCATACACAATATGCTCCCACAGAAGCGGCTATGCTCATCAGGGGTGTCCCGCTGTTCTCTGGTGTTCTCTGCGGGGAAAGCAGCCACCGCATCAAGGCGCTATCATCGCTTTCTTTTTTTAGCTGCTCCAGCTTAACGCCAATCTGTTCGAGCTCCTGGCTTACGGTATCGAAATCGCCACCGGTTTTCAGCGCTTCTTCATTGCCAGATAGATGAGCGATATTGCCGAAGAGCCGGCCGATTGGCTTATACATCCGCCGCGAGATCAGGTTGGCGGTTATAGATGCGGCGGCAATCAAGGCCAAGCACAGGCCAGTCATCAGATTACGGGCATTGGAGATATCACGGATGCTATCCTTGTAGGAAGTCTCCGACACAAACCACAGCTTGTCCGCTGCAGAATATACATAGGTAATCAGCTGTGGCTCTTCACCCCCCTTATAGACAAAAGAGCCTCTTTCTGAGGTGGAGGACACCACCTGCTTTAACATGCCCTCTTCCAGAGGGATGTCAGATAATGCACTGTGCATGAGCACAGATGCTTTTCCGTCAAGCACAGCGTAACGGGTGGCTTCGCCTTCTTTTTGCGTAAACAGATTATTCTGCAGCTTTCCCAAATTGACGGTCAGTGCTACCGCACCATTATATTCGCTATTCGCAAACGCCCGGTCATTATAAAACACGGTGAGCAGGGTAATGGGGGTACCGTTATTCAAGGTTGCCTCCCACAGAAACGGTGATTCAACAATGATGTTATCCCGCATTCTCGAGAATAGCTCCAGCTTGGATTCAGGGCTTAGCGGAAGGTTTTCGAACATGGCAACAGGCTCATCCACTCCCATGATATAGGCGTTCTCCATATATTGGTTCACAACCAATGCTCCGCGGATTTGGCTTAAGGCACTGTACAACTGGTCGCTCCAGCTGGTATCGCCATTCATCATGAGCGCGTTGATGTTTGGATTCCTATAGAAGTCCATAGCGTAGTTCTGGACGATCTCTTCATAGTTTGTAAAAACGGTTTCAGTATTCACCAGTACATTTTGGTTCGCCTTGTTGACATTATCTATCGTAATATTCCGGTACCAATAAAAGATCACTACAGCCAGTACTAGAATACAGCAAACTGAAATCGCGGTTAGGCTCATAAAAAAGCGGGAGTACAATTTCTTTCTTTTTCCCAAGCTGCTCACCCCTTCAGGTAAATCCTATTACACCCATTCTAGAGGGAAAGGCTATTCGCTGACAAGGAGTGAAATATGGGTAATATAGCATGAAAGTATAAAAATGAAGAAATAGAACATAGAAAATACAAGAAAGTTAAACTTCTACGAACTATAATTGGTGGTGCTTACATTTGAATTGTTTTGAGGAGGATTACTTTTAATGAGAACATTCCGCAATCCAGTGCTGCCGGGATTTTATCCTGACCCTTCCGCTATCCGTGTTGGTGAAGATTATTATCTTGTGACTTCAAGCTTTGAATTTTTCCCAGGCGTTCCTATCTTCCACAGCAAGGATCTGGTCAATTGGCGCCAGCTTGGCCATGTACTGGACCGCCCGTCCCAGCTCAATCTGGATCACTCGATTCCCTCCATGGGTATTTGGGCACCGACGCTCCGCTATCATGAGGGAGTTTTCTATATGATTACCACTTTTATTGACAATGACAAGAACCAGCATAATTTTTATGTAACAACAACCGATCCGGCCGGAGACTGGTCTGACCCTGTATGGCTGGAGGATGCACCCGGTATTGACTCCTCTTTGTTCTTCGATGAAGACGGCAAGGTGTATTATACCGGCAACCGTGTTCCGCCGGAAGGGCAGGATTATCCGAAGCATATGGATATCTGGCTGCAGGAGATTGATCTCAGCCAAGGGAAGCTAATCGGTCCGAAGCATAGTATTTGGCAAGGCGCACTCAAGGTAGCTCATGCGCAAGAGGGACCGCATATTTATAAGATCGGCGCTTGGTATTACGTGCTGATTGCCGAGGGCGGAACCGGGCATACTCATGCGATTACGATTGCCAGAAGCAAGAGTGTGACCGGTCCTTATGAGGGCCATAAAGCCAATCCGATTCTGACGCATCGCCATCTTGGCAGAGCGTATCCTATTGTTAATGTGGGTCATGGAGAGCTTGTGGAGACTCAGCATGGTGACTGGTGGATGTTCTGCTTGGCTTCACGAACCAGCGGTGGTTATTACCGCAATCTGGGACGTGAAACCTTCCTGACACCGGTAATCTGGGAGAATGAATGGCCTGTGGTCAATCCTGGCAAAGGAGTGCTGGAATTTGAGACGGAGGCTCCGGATTTGCCAGAGACAAAATGGCCGGAATTGCCTGCGCGCGATGAGTTTATAGGTAATGAGCTGGCACCGATCTGGAATTTCCTGCGGACACCGCGGGGTGAATTCTGGAGTCTTACCGACAAGCCTGGAGTTCTGCGGCTTCGCCTGAAGCCAGAACGGCTCTCGGAGATTGCCAATCCATCTTATATCGGTAGACGCCAGCAGCATTTGAGCTTCAGAGCGGCAACTGACATGACGTTTAGTCCCGCTGCAGAAGGGGAAGTAGCTGGTCTTGTTCTCCTCCAAAATGCGGATCACCACTTCCGTTATGAACTGGGGCTAGAGGCAGGCGAACGTGTATTACAGCTGATTCATCGGATGGGTGGCAGCGAGCAGCTGCTGGCGTCAGTGCCCTATCTACAGGATCAGGTACAGCTTAAGGTGGAAGCCAGAGGACAAGAGTATAGCTTCTATTACAGAGCTTCTGAAGCCGCAAAGTGGACAGCCTTCTGTGAACGGACGGATGGCAGAGTGCTCAGCACCGATCTGGCCGGAGGATTCACAGGAGCATACCTCGGGATGTACACAAGCTCTCAAGGCGCAAAGAGCGAAAGCTATGCCGATTTCGACTGGTTTAGCTATGAAGGACTTGAGTAATAGGAGGAGGTGAAATTCAATGAGCAGCAATCTTGTAACTAACACGTATCCGATTCCCGAGCTTCCCCAGATTCCCGAACGGACTTTTGCAATCACGGATTATGGGGCAGAAGAGGGGGGATTAACGCTATGTACCTCTGCTATTCAGGCTGCACTGGATGTCTGCGCTTCGGCGGGAGGCGGAAAGGTTGTTATTCCCGCTGGCATCTGGCGCACAGGACCCCTTACTTTACGTAGTCGAATTAATCTGTATGTAGACAAGGGAGCGTTGGTGCAGTTTGACCCTGATCATACCTTGTATCCGTTACTTTCTTCCCATTATGAGGGGAATGCCGGCTGGCGCTGTCAGGCTCCGCTCGATGGAGAAGCTTTAAGCGATGTGGCAATAACCGGTGAGGGGATATTCGACGGCAGTGGCGAAGGCTGGCGCCCAGTGAAGCGGTTTAAGATGACCGAGAAGCAATGGGAGCGTTTGATCGAATCTGGAGGAGTGCTTGATCCGCAGGGCGAAGTATGGTGGCCTTCCCGGGAAGCCATGGAAGGTGAGGACTTCTGCCGGAAGCTGTGGGACAAGGGAGAAACTAGTATGGAGGCTTATCTGCCTGCTCGTACGTATCTTCGTCCGACGTTGCTTAGCCTGCGCAATTGCCGGCGGGTGCTGCTGGAAGGGCCGACCTTCCAGAATTCACCTGCTTGGTGTCTTCATCCCATTGGCTGCGAGCAGATTACCGTACGAAATGTTCAGGTACGTAATCCTTGGTATTCGCAGAACGGGGATGGCCTTGATTTGGAATCCTGCACGCATGCTCTAGTTGAGCACAGCAGCTTTGATGTGGGTGATGACGCCATCTGTCTCAAGTCAGGCAAGGATGAGGAAGGCCGTAAGTGGGGAATGCCCTGCCAGTATATTACCATCCGGAATTGCACGGTATATCACGGACATGGAGGCGTTGTGATCGGCAGCGAGATGTCCGGAGGTGTCCATGCAGTTCGAGTTAGTGACTGCCTGTTCATCGGCACGGACATCGGCCTGCGGTTCAAAAGCACCCGGGGAAGAGGCGGTGTGGTGGAGGATATTTTAATGGAGAATATCAACATGACTGGCATCATCCATGAAGCTGTATCCTTTCATATGTTCTATGCAGGGGTTGAAGGATCGGAAGGGTATGACGAGCAGTTATTTTCGGTTACAGAGGAGACTCCGCAATTTCGGAAGATTACCCTGAAGAATATTGTGTGCCATGGTGCGGCAACCGCTCTACTGGTTAACGGGCTGCCGGAGATGCCGCTTGCTGATCTAACCATCGAAAAATTCCACGCAGTGAGTGATCGGGGAATTGTGCTGCGGCATGCCACGGGGCTCACGCTGGATCGTATCCGGTTGCAGACTTCGGAAATGCCGAAGATAACAGCGCATAGATGCAGCCACGTCACGCTCACTCATTCCGAAGATTTAACGATTACAGATAGATAAAAAAATTCTATGGATGATGGAAATCCGTCTTGAACTTCCGTGGGTGTGACCTTGCTTCTTTTCGGTATTGGAGCGGGGTCAAACCGGTTGATTTTTTGAATGTTTTATTGAAATGGGAAAGATGTTCAAATCCGACAGCGGAGGCGATCTCCTGGATTTTGCCTGTAGATCCGACAAGCAGCCGTTCGGCTTCCCTTACGCGGACATGAACGATGTATTCCCGAAAGTGAAAACCCGTCAATCGGTGAAATACACGGCTCAAGTATGAAGGACTAATGTAAAAATTACTCGCAGTCTCTTCCAGAGTAAGGGCCTCACGGTAGTGATCACGGATATAGGTGGCTACATCCGTTACTAGATGATGGAGCGGGTGTTTCGTCCCTCCAGCTTGTGAGATACTCTCTGAACGCTGGAGGAGAATCATCAGCTCGGAGAATAAAGCGATTACGCTGGTTTCGTAATACGGGCGCTGCAACCGGCATTCTTCCAGCATCCGGTTCATTAGGATTTCCGCTTCGTCCTGCTCGCGCAGGGTCAGCTTGAACAAGCGGTACCCGCGGTCATGAAACCAGATGGCTTCATTCTGCAGGGATGGCGGTAGAAGAGCAGGATCATAGTTGATCAGAATCCGCTCGAATTCGGCTACTTCCGAGCTTGCTGTGGAATGAAGCTCCCGGCCGGAGATAAGAATAAGTTCACCCTTATGAACCGTAATGACTCGGTCGTCCACAAAGTATACCCGCTCCCCTTGTATCAGATAGTACAGCTCGGCTAAGTCATGGCTGTGGGGACGTGGCATAGCAGTGATGCCTTTTCGTTTCATATGTTGGATGCTGTAGCGGTCTTCTTCAATATGATATTTGTGATTGGGGCTAGTCAGGCTAGTCATAATTCTCTCCTTCTCTTACGAAGCGTTACGGTTATTATAGAATAAACTCAGGTTGATAGGAAAGGAGCCGCAGATGTTAATTACAGTCTCTAAGAGTGTCGACGAAGGATTCAGTAGTCTACAGGCAGCGTTGGATTCAATTCCACAGGAACACAAGGAAGAAGTGACGATTCGTATCAAACCCGGCATTTACGAGGAAAAAATTACAGTGAAACAGGGAACGCCTCCGGTTCTGCTACTGGGGGAAGACACGAATTCCACCATCATTACCTGGTCAGACAACGCGCACACTTTAGGTCCGGACGGAGAGCCGATTGGCACGTTCAAATCCGGTACCCTGAATGTATTCGCTGAGCATTTCACCGCTGAAAATCTGACCATTCGAAATGCATCAGGTCCCGGCACTGGTCAGGCGGTGGCTGCTTTTGTTGATGCTGGTCATGCTGTATTCCGGCGTGTACGCCTGCTGGGTGATCAGGATACTTTGTATACAGGGCAAGGAAAGCAATATTATAACGAATGTTACATTGAAGGCGATGTGGATTATATTTTTGGCGCGGCTACGGCTTTGTTTGAACGTTGCCGGCTGCATAACAAACGTTCCAGAGGATATATTACAGCCGCATCAACGCCTGAAGGCGCACCGTTTGGTTATGTATTCCTCGATTGTGAAATTACTGGCGGTCAAGGTGTAAGTGAAGTGTATCTTGGCCGACCTTGGCGCCCTTATGCACATGTGGCTTTTATCCGCACGGTCATAGACAGTTCGATTATCGGCGAAGGCTGGCATAATTGGGGGCAGCCGGACAGGGAGGAAACTAGCCGCTATGAAGAATATGGCAGCAGTGGACCGGGAGCCAATCCCGAAGCCAGAGCTGCATGGTCACGGCAGCTGATTCCACAGGAAGCTGCGGAGTATAGGGTGCTGACCGTGCTTGATGGCTGGCATCCTGAAGGATATTAAGGAAGGAGCACTTCGGATGGAGCCTCTGGAACAATACATGAAAGAACTAGCTGGTTCAGCTCAACGCAACTCGGCTTTCAGCAAAGACATACCCTTTCAGCAATGGCGTGATGAGCTTAGCACAGCATTTACGAAGCGGTTAGGTGGCTTTCCAGAAATAGCTGAGGAGCTGCAACCGGTTCTGCTGGAACGAACCGTCTGCTCCGGGTATACCCGTGAACGTATAGAGATAACTACCTATGAAGGGTTGCGCATGCCGCTGTATCTTTTGATCCCGGATCAGCCGTTCTCTACCCCTGTTCCTGCCGTTCTTACCATTCATGGACATGGCTATGGAAGCCGGGAGATCGTAGGCTTGAACCCGGACGGATCGGATCGGCAGGGAGATCCAGGGCTGCACAAAGACTTCGCTGTTTCACTGGTAAAACAGGGCTTTGTAGTGGCAGCCCCGGAGCTGCTCGGCTTTGGGGACAGACGATTGGAAGAAGACCTAACAAGCGGGGAGCCTGGACGTAATTCCTGCTTCCGCCTGTCATCCGCATTGTTGATGGTTGGGAAGACAATGGCCGGCTACCGTATCTACGAAACCATGCGGGCACTGGATTATTTGCAGACAAGAAAAGAAGTTAAGGATGAACGAATTGGAATTATGGGTATTTCCGGCGGGGGACTGGTGGCTGGCTTCACAGCTGCACTTGACGAACGAATCGCTTGTGCGGTCGTAAGCGGGTATGCCAATACTTTCGCAGACAGTATTCTGACACGCAATCATTGCCTTGATAATTATATTCCAGGGATTTTGCTGGAAGCGGAGATGCCTGACCTACTGGGCCTCATTGCCCCTCGTGGCCTGTTCCTCGAATCGGGAGATGCTGATCATCTGTTTGGCCCGCGCGGAACAAAATTAGCTTTAACCCAGTTGCAGACGATTTACAGGTCGGCGAATCATATCGGACAGGTAGAAGCGGACTTCTTCACCGGAGGTCATGAGATTCATGGTGAACCAGCCTTTGCCTGGCTGCGCAAGCAGCTCAACTGAGCATAAGATTAGACTTCATATGGATGACAAACGAAGGAGGAATAAGGATGTCTATAACTGAAGCAACAACCGTTCGCTTGTCCAGTAAAATCGCGAGTACGATTCTTGGAGGGTGCAACAAGCAGGGAGAGCATGAATATGTGCTGGAAAGATGGGCTTATGTTCCGGGCATGCTGCTGATGGCAATGGCCCGGGCGGGTGTTCAGCTCGACCAGCCTGAGTATGTCTCCTTTATGGAGCGGCATATGGACACATTTATTGGAGAGGATGGTTCCATCCGTACCTACAGGCTGGAAGAATACAATCTGGACCAGATTAACGAGGGGAAAAACCTGTTCTTGCTATACCAGAAAACCGGAGAAGAACGGTATGCTGAAGCAGCCCATTTGCTGGCCGCACAGCTTATTGGACATCCCCGCACCTCCGAAGGGGGATTCTGGCATAAGAAGGTATACCCTTTCCAGATGTGGCTGGACGGGCTGTACATGGCATCGCCATTCCTAGCGGAATACGGCAAGGTTTTTCAACGACCTGAACTGATTGACGAAGCGGCGCATCAGCTGCTGCTGGTTGAGCGGCGGACCCGTGATCCACGGACCGGTCTGCTCTATCATGGCTGGGATGAATCCAAAGAGCAGGAATGGGCTGACTCGTCTACCGGATTGTCCTCTCATTTTTGGAGCCGGGCGATGGGTTGGTATGCGATGGCTGTGGTTGATTGCCTGGAGCATTTTCCGCTCACTCATCCGCAGCGGGGGACGATCATTGGCATTTTCCAGCGGATGTGCGGCGCGCTTCTGGAGGTTCAAGACAAGGAGACTGGCCTCTGGTACCAGGTGTTAGATCAAGCGGGGAGAAAAGGCAATTATCTTGAAGCTTCCGGCTCGTGCATGTTTGTTTATGCGATGGCTAAGGGACTAAGATTAGGTTATCTGGAATCCTCTTTTATAGAGGCGATGTTGCAAGGGTATGAAGGCATTTTGACGCATTTGACTGAAGAGGATGAACAAGGTGTGCACTTGCACCAGATCTGTCATGGAGCGGGTCTGAGCAAAGACCGTAATGGCTCATACGATTACTATATCTCTGAGGACGTATTGTCGGATGTGCCTATGGGCGTCGCTCCATTGTTATTAGCATCACTTGAGGTGGAACGGTACCAAGCTGAAAAATAACAGAAGCCCAATCATTCCCTCTGAAATGGAATGATTGGGCCTTTTTTTGCTGCCAGATATATATTTATTAGCGTTTCAGCAGATCCTCGCGGATAGGTGTGAAGACATCGAGCAGCGCAGAGTCTGCTTCCAATGCGGTTACACCGTGCTTTGCATCTGGCGGTATGGCAATACTTTGCCCCGTGGTTACCTTATGCTTCTCGCCGTCAATACGAAATTCAAAGCTTCCACGCAGACAGTAGCTCATCTGCTCGTGAGGATGGCTATGCTCATAGCCCTCGGCTCCCTTTTCGAAATGAACCTCCATCATCATCAGACTGGCTGCAGCGTTCAAGATACAGCGTTTAACTCCCGGTTCTGCTGGTTCCCATACTCCAAGATTGCTCATGTTCTAATCTTCCTCCTTGTATATAGTTATCGGGGCATGGCGATGTGAATTCTGCCTGCCTCAATTCTTAATTGGGTTGCTTCAGGTTGCCCGGATGTTGACTCAGATTCTCCGAGCAGCCTAAGCGGTCCGGGACCCGGAACAGTAACAAGGTGTTCCTCCTTGGTGCCGTTGATGGCGGCGATAAACCATTTTCCATCCGTACGGGATATCCTGTACAAGCGTACTCCTTCGACAGCCTCTTCATAATCAAGCTGTTCAAGCTGTAGTGAAGAAGCATCTTCTGTCCGGGGATGAAGCAGAATGACGTAATCGCTTGTACCACCATAAACACGGAAATGTTGCTGCTCTGCCAGCGGATAATTCCCGGCGACAGCGCCTTCTCCCACTGTAATCACTGGAAGTTCTGGTTCGGCGATATAAGCGCTTAGGTGCTTGCCGTTCAGGCAAGCTGCATCAATGGATTGCTCCATTATACTTGCATCAGTACTGAGTGTATGCAGATTCCAGACGCTGTTCGATGCTCCCTCAATTCGATCCCATATCAAGTAGACGTTAAAGCCTGCTTTAATGAACAAGAAATTCCGCTCATATTCTCTGGCGTTAGCCTCTGGAATAAGACTGCTGGCATGATCTAACTCTTCTGAAAAGCGTACTTCCTTGCATGTGCTTTGCAGTGGGCCATTGGCAAAATTTCCGAATGAATCGGTAAATTGAACAACATTATGAGCTGCGCTGGACACATACCAATGCCGATCTCCGTTATAGTAACCTCCCGTTCCAGAATCAAGGGTTACTGGAACACCATCTGCCCAGATGGAGAAGTGCCCTTCATCATGATGAGCGTGATAAGTCAGCGGAGAAGCCTCGTAGATTGCATAATGCTGAAGGTTCTGTTCTCCGTTGCGGAAGATGACATAACCGATATCGGGATAATGTACGGAGTCGAGTGCAGGCCTTTGTTCTGCTAAATCGGGCTGTGGATATAACAGCGCGACCAGAGGCAGAGGAAATGCGCCATTATCCTCAATCGGTTCTCCGCCGTGCTTCCACGTCCAGAGCATTTCCCCGGCAAGCTGGGGGTCTTCGTCCATATAGAATGGGGCCGCATATCCAAGCAGGCGAAACCATTTTTCCTGCACATTGGCATCGCCGACCGCTGGTGTAAGCAGGATGGGGGAGCCAGAAGAGCCGCCTTGAATAATATCTGGTGCAGTCACTGTTCCGATTAGGAAACGGTACATGCCCTTTACCTTCTCATGCTTGAAATAATCAATGCCCTTCAAACGCTTTAATAGGACGAAGAAGAGAAAATAGCGATGCAATACTGCGCCATGGTAGCGAATATTTTCTGGCCATGCGCCGTCTGAATCCACCACTTCTGCCAGCTGCCAGTTGATGACTGAGAGGGCATGATCAAGATATGCCTCACTTTGTTTTTCATTGGGAAAGAGGAGGGCATATACACCCAGTCCGGTTGCCCGGTCGGCATTCCAATTACTGCGTTTTCCCCCCTTTTCATCTGGGAAGGTCTCCAGATCAAACCGGTAGTAGTGGGTATCCATCATCATGTCTGCGATATAGCGGAAATGAGCGAGAAGTTCGGTTTCTTCTCCAGTGAGGAATACACTGCTGCCAGCAATCTGATCGTAGATTACCGAAGCAGCAGCGAGCCCCCTCCCGATATGCACCGCGCCGTAAGTATCATCGTCATGCCAGCCGTCTCTACGGAAAATATCCATGCCTACCCGCATATCGGCAAGCATGTACTGGAGCTTTTGCTTGGCTCGAACCGCAAATTTACTTTCACCCGTGGTCATATACATATTGGCGTCCGCTCCTGTAGCCTCCAGCAGGTAGGCCCAATTGGTAAGCGTCGGCCGATTAAAAAGCGGGGAGAGCAGCTCAGTTCCCAATGGCTGCCCCGCAGCATTTAGAAAATGGACCCAGATGCAGATTCCTTCGCCTAGAGGAGCTTCCAGACTGAGCACCGTCTGCACGCTGTAATGATCACCTTCGTATACAGGTATGGTCTCTCCATAATGAAGGATTGTCAATCCTTTCACTTCCTCATTACTGATGCAGATACATTGCAAATCGTCTGCCAGACTAGCGCCAGAAGGGGTTACACCAGATGGCTGGAGACCCTGCTGCCAGCTGGCCAATTTCTCTAGATATACTGTGCTTCCGTTTTCTCGGTCTTGACTCCACCCCAGCATCCCAGATTCTAGACCGCCATTCGCTAGTTCAACCGGCAAGCCAAGCTGCGAATGAGTCAGACGCAAGCCCCCGATGCGCGCCGTGCCCTTTCCCCGAATCTGTACAGAAAGCTTGAGGAAGGCCGTTCTGGGAGGGGTTTTAAAAACAAAGGGTTCTACCCGGAACACCCCGAGTTTATGGAGGGGCGCAGCAGCTTCTCGGCTGGCAAATTGTTCAGACAGCTGTTGTTGTCTTTCGTACTCTTGCCGGACCTTGGGAAGCTGTTCGATTCTAAGGCGTATGCCCTCCAGCTCTCCTTCGGTATAACATCCGAAGGGGCGTGTACCGCCACCATATGCTGAAATCATCGGTAGTTCTAACCTCCTTGTAAAGTAGTCATGGTTCGTGGGTGAGCTTTCTCTTAATTAGTATAAACGTGGCTTTACGAAGGACGGGATAGATAAACAAATGAAGGAAAGGGGACAAAGCAACTGAAAAAGTGAAATTCTCCCCCAAGCGCAGTCGCTTTCTCCCTAACCGTTACGAACGGATAGAATTATCATTAAGGACATAAGCTTAGTCCAATGGACAGGAGGAACAATAAATGAATTTATCAAAACGTCAAATTAACGCCTGGACCTTCGTTGCTCCCAGTTTGATTCTGACGCTGGTTTTTGGAGTATATCCGATCTTTTGGGCTCTGAAGTACATGTTCTATGATTACCAGGGTTTCGGCGAACCCTTGTTTATCGGGCTGGAGAATTTCGAGCGCTTATTAAGGGATCAGGAATTCTGGAAGTCAGTGGTCAACACCTTTATCTACGCTGGAGGCAAGCTGCTCATTACCTTGCCATTATCATTTTTACTGGCGGTTGTCCTCAATCGTGCTTTGAAAGGGCGGCAGCTGCTAAGAGCGATTTACTTTATGCCGACCGTAATCAGTGCTTCGGTTATGGCCATCGTATTCTACGTTATCTTTAATTCATACAATGGGATGGTTAACCAGCTATTGGTCGGCTCTGGAATTATTTCCGCTCCGATAGATTGGCTAGGGCCCAAATATGCCTTACTAACAGCTATTATGATTGCGATATGGGGGGCTATCGGTAACTATATGCTGCTCTTTATCGCTGGTTTACAGAACATTCCTGAGGATCTCTATGAGGCGGCATCTATAGATGGAGCTGGACCTTTCAGAAAAATGTGGAACATCACCGTTCCCATGCTCGGACCTGTATTGCAAATGATCATTATGCTCGCTATTACCGCCTCCCTAAAAGGCTACGAGAGTATTATGGTGCTTACCGAAGGCGGTCCTTATGGCAAGACGGAAGTTATGTACCTGTACCTGTATAAGCTGTTCTTCCCTGTATCCAGTGGAGGTACAAGCATTCAGCAATTTGGCTACGGTAGTGCGGTTGGTTTTGCCACAGCAGTTATTGTAGGTCTGATTACCTTAGTCTACTTTTATGTATCTAAAAAGCTAAATGATATCTATTAAAAGAGAGGAGAATGAACAGTGAGTACATTACATGCGGAGACGAAGAACACTTCGGTCCAGCCTGTCCGGTCCTTCAAGACCCGAGCGGTGCTGTCCCGGACCTTGCTGTGGATTTTTCTACTTATAGTGGCGGCTTTTGCGTTGTTTCCGATTATTCTGGCTTTTTTCGGATCCCTTAAGACCAATCTGGAGTTGACGACAGGAACCACCTTGCTGCCTAAGTCATGGCAGATTGGAAACTACGCGCAGGCTTGGAATTCGGCTAACTTTGCCCGCTTTACATGGAACAGTGTGTTTATCAGTATCTTTACCACCTTAGGCACTCTATTCATTGGAACGATGGCCGCATATGCGGTAGCGAGAGTCGATTTTTACGGGAAACGTATATATGTTGTAATTCAGTCCTGCACGCTGTTTATCTCGATCGGTGCTGTGGTGCTTCGGCCGCAATTTGACCTTATGGTAGCGCTTAATCTACAGAAATCGTTATGGGGTGTCATTATTATTCTGATTAGTGCGCATGCCACGGCATTTTTTATGTTGATTGGTTTTGTACGAGCGATTCCGAAGGATCTGGATGAGGCTGCTTTTATTGACGGCTGTAATTTCTATAGCGTATACTTTCGAGTTATCTTACCGCTTCTGACGCCCGCCCTTGGAGTCACGGCGCTCTGGACCTTCCGCGGAGCATGGAACGAATATATTCTGCCGCTGGTTTTTACCATGACACAGCCAAAATTACAGACACTCACCGTAGGGTTGGCGGGGCTAAAATATGGTATCGGCGATGCGGCGCAACCTCAATTGATGCTCGCGGGTGCATGTCTGTCCATGTTGCCAATGATTGTTGTCTATATTTTCGCTAATAAATCGTTCATGCAGATGACAGCTGGCTCTGTAAAGGGCTAAATTCGGGGCGGGCTTCGGACAGCTATTCAAGAAGGATGTGAATACATGCTGAAGGCCTGGGTTTATCGTACCTCTTTGAAGAAAAGAATATGGCTATCTTTTACCGCACTGACGGTATTCTGTATTTCTGTCACCGGTTTATTGGCTTACTCCATCGCTTCTCGGGCGATGGAGCGTAACTCTGTCGAGTTAAATCAAAATGTGCTGACTCAGTCAATCAATGTCCTGGACCAGAAGTTAAAGCAAATCATTGTGGCTTCCTCCACGATGATGTTGAGCGAAGCTTATCAGCAGACCATCCGGGATATTAAAGCTCATAATATGGAACGTTTTTTTGCCAATTTTTCTATGCTGCAAGCGCCCTTCACGCAGGTAGAGTTGACGGAAAACTCCATTGAATCTATCTTGATCAGTACGCCGGACGGGGATTTCTACTCTACCAGCAATCAGCGCAGAACTTTGACCCCGTTTCTAGAATCTTCGCTGTATCAACGGATTAAGGAGAAACCTGAATCCAATTGGGTGGAGAGTCATCGGGACGAGCTATTTGCCGGGAAACACCATGTTATTTCCCTAGTCTTGCAGCCGCTTACAGACAATTATGTCCCTGATCTATTTTTGATCGTTAATGTAAAAGAGGACATTCTTGAAGATACTGTAAGTGGAGGCGGGAGTCTTGGCTCCGCACGTTTTTTACTGATCAATAAAGAGGGAACAAGCGTCTTCGGAGACGGGAGACGTCCGGAATGGTCTCGGGACTCTGTGTTTTTGGACAAACTGAGGGAAGCAGACCGGGGTAATTTTGAATATTCTGCTGGGGATGGGCCAATGCTGCTCAGCTATGCCAGTTCAGGGTACGCAAAAGACTGGGTGTTGGTCAGCTACCTGTCCAAAAAGGAACTGCTGCAACCTGTTCGGAGTATTCAATGGCTGGTGTTGATGATCATGGCGGCATGTATCGTCATCGCGCTTTTCCTTGCAAGGTATCTGTCCGCTTTGCTACTGGGACCGCTGCTGAAACTGCAACGGACGATGTCTCGTGTTGAGCAAGAGGATCTCAGTGCACGCTTCCAGAGTCCTTTCCAGGATGAGATTGGGGAGGCGGGACGCAAATTTAACCAGATGTTGGACCGGATTGGTGAGTTGATTGCTGAAGTCAAGGATACAGAAAAAGAAAAGAGAAAAGCGGAGATCAAGGCGCTTCAGGCGCAGATCGAGCCTCATTTTTTATATAACACATTAAACACGATTTTCTGGAAATGTGAGATGGATGAATATGAAGATGTGAAACAGATGGTCATTTCGCTGTCTGCACTGTTTCAGCTGGGACTGAACAACGGGCAGGAAATTACGACCTTAGGCAAGGAACTGGAACATGTCCGCCAGTATCTAAACCTTCAGCAGCAATGTTATGAAGGGTTGTTTGACTATACAATTGATGTCGGAGTGGAACTGCTGGAGCTTCCTGTATTGAAAATTATTATTCAGCCCTTGGTGGAGAACTCAATCCTGCACGGCCTTAAGGAATTAAGGGGAGGGGGAGTGATCCGGATCTCTGTAGAAGTAGCCAAAAACACACTGCTCATCCGGGTTACCGATAACGGAACCGGCATGAATGCGGAGAAACTCAATGCCTGGCTGAAGGAGCCGAACGGCAGTGGAGGCTATGCTCTGTCTAATATATGTAGCCGACTGCAGCTGTACTACGGCAAAGAAGCCGGATTGGTCTTTCGAAGCAGTCCGCGTGTTGAAACCGAAGCTGTTCTATCCATTCCTGTGGAAGGGGGAATAAATCCTGAGCGCCCATTCAATTAAAATATGTATTGTTGATGATATTCCTGCAGTGGTCCGCGGATTGTCGCAGCGGATTCCTTGGGAGGAACATGGGATTGTGATCGCGGCCACCGCGGCAGACGGGGAAGAAGGTCTGGAGCAGATCCGCAAGCATCGTCCTGACATCGTATTGACGGATATCCGAATGCCTTTTAAGGATGGTTTAGAGATGATGCGGAGCATCCAAGCCGAGCAGCCAGGCATCAAACTGATTTTTTTGACGGGTTATTCTGATTTCACCTATGCCCAGGAAGCAGTTAAGCTGGGTGCCTTTGATCTGATTGTAAAACCGTATACCAAGGTTCAAGTGCTTGAATCTGTGTTGAAGGCCAAAGAAGTGTTGGAGCGGGAACGCAGTCAAGCTGAGCAGATGATGGGCATGGAACAAAAGCTGCGCGAGAGCTTACCTTATTTGCGTCAGGAATATATGCGTCTGCTCATCCGTTATGGAACTAGACAGCAGCACTTGAGCCAGCAGTGGGATTTTTACAATATCGAGATGAATAACTATAATTTTTGCGTGATGGTAGCGGAAGTGGATTTTTTTGTGGAACGTACATCAGAACTTACGGTTTCCGAGGTGGAATTAATCCGCTTTGCCGTACAGAATATTTTGGAAAATACAATATCCGAATACACTCGGGGCATTGTTTTCCGGGAAAATGTGAATCAGTTCGTTATTGTGATGAACCCTCTGGCGGAGCCGAATATGGAGCAACTTGCAGAGAAATGCCGGGAAAATGTACATCGGTATACGTACCAGACGGTATCCATTGGACTGGGTGGAGAGGTGGAGGAGGTAGGGCAGCTTTCTGCTTCCTATGCGCAGGCGCTGTCTGCACTTGCGAACACCTTTCTGAACGGTGGGAACAGCGTGTACACCTATGTTGAAGATGCAGTCGTGAATGCCGCGCTACCCAGATACTCATATGACAAGGAGAAAGAATTGCTTTATTGTCTGCGTTCGGCGAATTTACCCAAAGCAGAGGAGCAGCTGGATCATATTTGGCATGATTGGATTACTGCACCGGCAACGCCTAATCCGTCCATCGTTAAGACGTTATGTCTTGAACTGGCTCATTCTATCCATCGGATTTTCTCGGAAAAAGCAACGGATTCGGAAGTTAAAACTCTGGAAAATAAGCTTGCAGACATGAGCAGTGCAGTCTCTTTTGAAGATCTTAGCCGCCAGATTCGGGAATTTTGCCGTTTGGGCTGTACGTATTTGCAACAACGCCAATGCAGTGACGCGCGTATGCTTGTGGATCGGGCCATCACTCATATCAATGGAAATCTGCAGCGAAATCTATCCGTCGCGGACTGTGCACGGGAGGTGCATCTTAGTCCTAGCTACTTCTCCAATCTTTTTAAAAAGGAGACGGGAATGACACTCGCCCAATATATTATCGGGAGACGAATGGACAAAGCCAAGGAGCTGGTGCTGGAAGGCATACAGGTTCAGGATATTGCCATCTCTTTGGGCTATGAGGATCGACCCTATTTTACAGAGCAGTTCAAAAAATACACCGGAATGACGCCGACTGACTTTCGTGCAAAATATACCTTGCCCAAAGTGGAGGGAAACAGTGATTTCGTCTCCCATTGACAGTTGTTTTCTCCTTCACTGATAAAAGGGCAGTGGAATTATAATTTTCTTAAGAAATGAATGCGATTTCAAAAGAAAAGGGAGGCATTTTAGATGAAAAGAAATAAATGGATATTAGCTGGGGTTTCGCTGATGCTGGCTGGCTCGTTGGCCGCCTGTTCATCATCCGAATCTAATACGGAGGTAAGCAGCAGCAATACAAACTCCGACAAAACAAAATTGGTCTACTGGACCATTGATCGTCATGATTCTGATTTTATTGAGCAAAAGATCAGCGAGTATGAAGGTCTTAATCCCAATATCGAGATTGAAATGAAGGTTATGGCAGAGAACTATACGCAGTCGGTGGATATTGCCTTCTCCAGCATGCAGGCGCCTGATATTCTCCGGGTGGATACTTATAACGTGCCAACATGGGTCAAAAGAGGGTATCTGGAATCTTTTGATAGCTACATTTCACCAGAGATGAAGAGCCGGTTCGAGAACGTACTTATCAACGAGAAAAATACCGTTGACGGCAAAATATATAGCCTTCCCAATATCGGTCAGTTCTGGCGCCTCATCTATAACGTAGATTTGTTCGAGAAGGCTGGCATTACAGAGCCGCCTACCACACTCGCAGAGATGGTCGAGGATGCCAAGAAAATTACGGCAGCGGGAAAAGATATAGGCGCTTACGGCTTCGCGGGTAATTTCAAAAGTACCAGTGGATTTGAGCGTATCGCTTATCCAATAACAACACTTAGCAAGACTAAGGGCACAGAGGGCTTCGACTTCCAGACCGGGCAATTTGATTTTAGCGTCTATAAAGAGGTTGCTGAGGCGCTGCGGCAGATTAAGGTGGATGGAAGCATGATGCCAGGATCGGAATCGCTTGATATCGACCCGCTGCGTGCGCAATTTGCTCAAGGCAAGATCGGTATGTATTTCAACCATTCCGTTGAGCCGACGGTCTACAAAACCCAATTCCCAACTGAAATTCGCTGGGCAGCTGCGATTCCTCCAACCATTGACGGGGAGCAGAAGGGTGTCAGCCAAGTTATTGCAGGAAGTTATTTGGCTATGAGCAAGGATTCGAAGCATAAGGAAGAAGCTTGGAAGTTTATTGAATGGATGTACAGTGATGATGTGCAGATTGCTTACCAGGAAGCAGGGTATGGGGTTTCGGTTATCCCATCGGTTGCTACTGTTGCCAAGGCACCAGACATTGCAGGAATTGAAGATTTTCTGCCTACGAAGTTAGACGGGATTTATCCAGCGACTCCGATGGTTATCAGTGAGGGACGTCTGGAAGGACTAAAGAAGGTTGATGTCTTCAATAGATACATTTTTGGTGGTGGAGATTTAGATAAAGAGCTTCAGGACTTGAATACTCGCTATAATGCGGCACTTGAAAAAGCCAAAGCCGCAGGTGACACCGATATCGAAGCACAGCCGGACTTCGATGCAGGTTCCCTGCAGGGATCATTGGCCAAATAAATCGAAAAAGACGCCTCTTAGGCTCCGTATTAATACGAGCTAGTGGCGTCTTTTTTTGATGACTACTATGATAATTTTTATTCCTCAGTCGTTTTAGCTGTGCTCGGGGTTCCTTTGTTATTGTAGAGCCACAGCGCGTATTCTAGAGGGCGAATCAGGGCTTTGCGGTATGTGGTTCCGTCACCTGATCTTGCGAACACTTCACGGGCGGGCTTGGGATTAACCTCCAGCACGTAAATTTTACCTTCGCGATCAATGGCGAGGTCCAATGCAAGCTCACATAAGGCTCCGTAACTTTCTTCCAAGAAGGCTGCGGCATCAAGGCCCAACCTCTCGGCAGTCTTCATGACCTTATCGGTTTTATCCTGACTGCCCAGCCATTCCTTCAGCAGCGTTTCCGCTCGAACGGCATGACCACCGCCATGAAGATTGGAGGTTACACTCCGCGCTGCACCGACCCGTGCTGCCATACCTGTCAGTTCCCAGACACCTTGCCCATTCTTTTGAACGAGCATCCGGTAATCATGGAAACGTCCGCCCGGCAGACGTAATGGGATCCCCTGTTGGATAAGGAAACGTCCGCCGATACACCATTGCCGTACGATGGAATCCAGCCGAGTAGAAGAGACTTTACGGGTGGGAATGATTCGGCGATCCTGGCGACGGCCTTGAATATCATATACCCCACGCCCATCCTTCATTTTCTCAATTCTGAGAATGCCACGTCCGCCTGTGCCGTTTGCCGGCTTGATATAGACTACTGAATTGGTTTTCAGCATCCGGCGCAGGTCGGCAGAGGACTGATAGAGTAAAGTTTCTGGCATATGCTGCCGGAAACGGCTTTTTTGTGAGAATGTTTGGTGAATGGTCCATTTGTTGCGCAGTGGACGATTCAGAAATAACAGATGATTGTAGCGTTCTCGGAAACGAAGCAGTTGCTGAAAGCGTGAGCTGCGCTGAATACGGCAACGGTCATAAATCATGTTCGGAAAAGAACGCCATTTGCGTGACCATTTTCCGCTCTTGGGATCAAAGACAAGGGCATGGATCTGCTCTTTGCTGGGATGAACATCCATGGGGGTAAACACAAAGACATCCAAGCCAATTCGTTTGCCCTCGACGATCATTCTCCGGTACACGGCCTTTTCTTCAAGCTGCTTGGCTTCGTTAATATATAAAGTAAGAATGCCTAAGACGGGCTCTGGCACAGGAGTTCACCTTCTTGTGGAGAAATAGTAGTGCTGCCGGTATGATGGGGTGACCGGAGCAGTAATGTTGGCTTGCCGGTAGGACCAGTGGTAAGTGTGTCGGCAGCAAGGCCGATATTGAAGCACATCTTTAGGCTAGCAGTATTGTCGCAGGCAACACTGCATTGCAGATGCCCGAGGCGTTTCAGCTGGGCAGCCATTAAGGCAGTGCCGGTATGTCTATTCCGGTAGAAGGGGTGCACAGCGACAAGACAGGCTTCTGCACCGAAACCGGATACGAAGCTGACTCCTGCAAGCTGGCGCCCATTCTGACCGCGTACGGTAGCGACAAGCAGCGAGATACCCGGCTCTGACAACTGATCCGGTGTTAATCGGGCCAGTACTTTGCAAGCTTGGTTTGTGATTCGCTTCTCCCCATGCGCTCTTATAAACTCAAGCAGTCCAGCCAGCCGTGATTTCCACTGCTTGGCATTTGTGTCATAGATGGAGGATATCTGCATGCTGTGTCACATCCTTTTAATGATTTCTATTTAAACTGGCGCGCTAAATGCTGGCCGTAGTGAAAGATTCGCTCTAGGGACAGCTTGCGGATCGCGGGTTCATCAAATTTCATCGGCCGGGAGTTGGCCTCAAAGAACCAGAGTCCCCCATTCTCATCTACACCCAGATCCATCGACATCTCTCCGAGCATAGAATCAGAAGCTCTTTCAATTTGTCTAGCGATAAGAAGGGCGGTTGTAGGCACGCTCTTCAGGATCATGGCTGCTCTTTCGGTTCCAAATGTACTTTCCAGCATGCTGGCAGGCTCTTCAATACTACCGCCGCGTGGTACATGTGTCGTTATACTTCGGGCACCGGCGAGGCGTGCACCTATGCCAGTGACTCCCCAGCCGCCTCTGCTGTTTTTTTGCAGAAGCACCCTCAGATCAAACGGTCTTCCCCGATGAGTCGCCAGTTCAATAGCCTGCTGCACAATATAACGAGAGATTCCTTTTTCTTTTCCGATTCTTGCCCAGAGCCGGTCCATGGAAGCTGCTTTGTACGTCACATTTTTTTTGCCGCTTTGAATTTGGAGCCGGTAAGGCAAAGCGGTATCTGCACGATATTTTAAGCGCATAATTCCTTTTCCTGCTTTGCCATTCTCTGGTTTAAGGTAGAGGCTGGTATGCTGGTTCAGCATGGCAGTAAGGGTGTTTGCACTGCGTAATCGTCTCGTTTTTGGAACATGCTTTGAGGTGGAGTGCGAACCTCTTAACCATTCGAACAGACTCCATTTATTGAAAAAATATGGATTATATAGCTTAATGCCTGGATGTTCCAGGCATTGAGCTATTTTACGTACCACAGCAGGTTTTTCCTCATCCTCACGGGTGGGAATTCGGTTATAAATGATTTGTGGAAGAGGTACAGGAATGCTGTACCAGATTTTACCGCTGGACGATGGGACATATCCGTTCACCATCCGTTCCTCAAGCTTGAGGTCACGGACAGTGATGACGTAGACAAGAAATCCCATTTCTTTGCCTGTGCGAATAATGTCCCGGAAGTTGCTGCGGTTGCCATTAAATTGCCGTACTTTATCGCTGGTTGTCAGTATGGCAATAACAGGTTTTGTATCTTCCGGATTATGGGTGCTCACATCTCATCCCTCCTGCGGAATTTGCTGAGGTATAGACAATGCTCCAGAATGTGCTCGATGGAAGCTTTGCCCTCAGCGCGCAGGGAAGGGTGACGGAAGATGGAACGACCTGGTTTGGCGTTGGCCTCGAACATCCAGATGTCTTCATCCTGATCAATTCCGAGATCAAAGCCAATTTCACCGAGCAAATGACGATGCTGGACTTCTAGTGATTCTGCCAGCTTGATGGCTGTAGTCTTTGCACGCTGCAGTACTTCATCAGCTCTTGCGCCGAATACACGTCCGAGTGCTTGCTGAGGTGTAAGCAATGCTCCTCCATTTTTAAGGTGAGTGGTGACACTGCCACGGCCGGCTTTTTTAGCGCCTATGCCGACTACAATCCACTGATTACTGCCGTTTTTATGCATATGGAACCGGAAATCAATCGGGCAGCCATCTATTTCAATGAGACGTATTCCCTGCTGAACTATATAATTTTGCAGATTTTGACCGTGACGCGAACGAAGCATACGCATAAGGGCTTCAAAGGTGGTAAAGCGTAAAAGAACGTTTTTTCCACCGCGGCGGTAGCGGGCAAAATACCCCTTTTTCGGGAGATAGGTAAGCCGATAAATGCCGTGACCCAGACTTCCCGCAGAAGGTTTATAGTATACAAAATGATGGTGATCCAGCATTTCTCTCATTTTTTCCGTGGACGGATTGCTGTGGGTTTCAGGTACATATCGATTTGCCGCCCCATCATTTTCTAAAAGCTTATAGATATCGGATTTATTGAAAAAGCTCCAGTTAAAGTATGGAATTCTTTTCCGCATAAATCGTTCGCGAAGTTGGTTGATATAGGGTGAGGTCTCAGCTCTCCGACTGGGCAATCGATTATAGACAACATCAGGCAGAGGGACCATTTTTCGTTCAAACTTACCGCTTGAGGTCAAAAAATATCCATAGACCTGTTCCTGTTGCCAGTTGATGTCACGCGGCATAAAGGCAAATATATAACATTTGTTGCTGCCTTCCCGCAGCAATTGCTTGATGAACCCTGTGCGAGAACCGAAGGGCTGAGACGAAGAAGCAGGACCATCGGACAATATGCCAACTAAAGGTCCTAGCTGCACCTCGTCATTCTGTAGATTGCGTAAATAGACACCGCCCGATTTCGGAACCTTGATAGCGCTTTTTACGCCTGAGGCGAGATATAGGTGATTTCCGGCGCGCTTGATGGGCTTGATCATGGTCGGGGTGGCATCTTTACCGAGCCTTAAGCGTATATTTTTTTTCCCCGTTAACTTCAAGCTTTTCATCAGTGCACCTGATACATATACAACTCTTTGGGGCTGCTTAGTGAAATGCACATTGCAAAAAGTGAGACTCATTTATGAATCCTCCTTAGGAACCATTGTTATCATTCTCCCGTTTGTAACGGAGCTGTCCGTAGATAGGGATGGTATCCGTCGTTGTGTGAGCAGTAGATGGCGCGCATAAGACAGTGGATTCTCGGCGGCGAGCTTAGCAGCCCGGCGGTCGCCCGTCAGCCGGAATACCGTGCGCCCTGGCTTGGAATTTGCTTCTAGTAAATGAATCCGACCGCTCGAATCAATACCGAAATCAAGGCCGAGTTCTCCAAGCCTGCCGCATGCAGCCTCCAGTAGGGGAGGCAAGTATGCAGCTTCTGCAGCAAGCTCACGCATGATGTCTTTTCCACCCTGACCATATTCAGCAAGCAAAAAAGGCAGGGGTGAAACAGCTGTTCCGCCGCCATGCAGGTTCGAAGTCAGCGAACCTTGGTTACCCAGCCGTACGGCCATGCCGGTAAGAGTCCAGCGACCAAGGCCATTCTTTTGCATCAATACACGCACATCGAACGGTTGCCCCTTACTATTCGTTAGGTGCAGGAAAGGCTGTATAATATAGCGGCGTGAGCCGATAAATTCATGAATCCAGTTCAGTCCTTCAGCCTGTGAGTCGAAAACATATTGAAAGGGTGTATTTGTACCGTCACGCCCTCGAACTCTCATACCTCTGTTTTGCAGTATGGCATGTAATGTACGTTTGCCATGGGTGCCGGCCTTGGGTTTTAGAAAGACTCCATATTCTCTTTCAGCAAGCATTGTACTTAACCTGCGGGTACCGGTATAGAGTACAGTTTCCGGCAGTATTGCCGCTGCTCTCCGGTCGCGCTTCAATATCTCATGTACACCCCATTTATCTGGCAAACCTCGAGACCAAGGCAAGGAACGATGAAGAGTAGAGAGAGCAGCGGAAGCTTCTTTTCTTTCTTTAGGACCTTCGTAAAAGCAGCGATTATAGACAATATCTGGCGGTGAAGAAGTGGTATTCTGCCAGCTTCCATCTTTCCAGGTATAGCCGGTAATGGAGGACCCGTCTGCCGCTACTCCGTCTGGATGAAATACGAGGACTTTTAGGCTGTATAGAGGAGCTGCCCGGCATAAATGACTGCAAAACTCTGGCTCGGCGATCGGTGGATTCCCGTTGCGGCGGCCTGTCATAATGCCGAGGAACCCCACTTCTGTTTCAGTCATCGTGTCCTCCTTATAAACCGGCCAAGTAACGGCAATATAAAATCATTTGCTTGACGGACGGTCTTATTTTTTGATCGTTTAACGGTGTATTATCGTTCTTGGAGGGCTTGGAGTTAACCTCTAAGAGCCATATTCGTCCTGATTGATCCAGTGCCAGATCGATTCCGAGCTCTCCGAAATGAGCGGGGATAAAGGTTTCGACCCCTCTTGCAATGGCAAGTGCTGCTCTGGGCAGCTGAAGCTGAACGTTTTCTTTTGCGCCCGGAGGAAGACTGCTCTTGCTAACCGCTTCTTTTACAGTGCTGAGACTGCCACCTCTAGCTAAATTAGACACGAAGTGATTGCTTCCGGCGGTGCGGGCGACAATGGAGGTAACCCCCCATTTTCCGCTGCCATTCTTCTGAACAAGTGCCCGGAAATCTACAGGCCGCCTTCCTAGCTCCATCAAAGGCAATCCCTGCTGAATCTGGTATCGAGTAGTCTTCATTTTGGGAGCGATGGACTGGTACAATTTAGCGAGAGTGGTGTAGCTTTGCTTGCGTGTACCTATGGAGGTAGTAGACAACAGACGGTAACCTCCGCCTTCTTCTTTAGAGATACGAAGTATGCCTTTGCCGAGACTGCCTCGTACAGGTTTCAAAAATACACTTGGGTAATGGCTGCACATCTTCTTCATTACGGCAAAGCCGTTCAACGCATGCGACTCAGGTAAATACCGCTGCAGGGAAGGGTCTTGCGCTAAAGCTTCAAATACCTCTGTCTTGTCAAGAAATTTTTCGTTGAAGAAATGCGTTCCATATCGTGATTTTACATCCGCCAAAAAATGCTGTACGCTAGGTTTATTCTCCACCTTTCGCGTCGTTAACCGATTGTTGATTACATCGGCAATGGGCAGACTCATTTTTCTCCAACCCTCGTTGTATACCCAGCCCTGAATGGAAGAACTGCGTGTTTCCAGCGCTTCCGGGGTAAAGAAATATACATAGGCGCCTTGTGTGTGGCAGGCATTTGTCAATTCCCGGCAGAACATGGTAATGGGTCCAAACAACCTGTCGAGATTATCTGGATGGTCACGACTGACGAGCACGCCGATCAACGGTCCAAGCCGCAAGGTGCGGCTTACAGAGCTGTAAGAAACGTTGAGGGTTTGTCGGTGTTTCCATCCGGTCCGCTGCGCCAGTCCTTCGCTTACACGCAGGATGTCGGATTTGGGAGCCGAGATAATGGTAACCTCCTGCCGGAAAGAGCCGAATGCCAGCTGGAGTGTTCCGTGAGACGGGATTTTGAGTCTTTTCATGGATTTTTCGCCAAGCATTATAGCGTTTTCCTGCAGGATGCCCGAGTTGACCGTATGGACCGGGATCTTGAATTGGGACATCGTGGATCTCCTTCCGGTAGGCAGCATGATGCCGGCAATTTGGTAGCTAAGGGTTACATATCATTCATCATATGGAGACAGATGACCCTTGGTGATTGACCTAATCGCTAAAAACCTTGCCCAGTCATTTCATAAGCTCGGCCCAAGAAGCGAAACAAGTATGGAATGAGCGAATATTGGAAACTAAAGCAGCGTGAATTCAGGAAGCGGCTGCTAACAAAACTTAAGCGTATGTTTTCGGAGTGAGTTTTTAGAGCAGAGTAGATTCAGGAAGCGGCTGTTAACAAAACCTAAGCGTAAGCTTTCGAAGTGAGTTTTGTAAGAAGACGATAGGAAGTGTACGCTAACAAAACTTAAGCGTATGCTTTCGAAGTGAGTTTTGTACGAAGACGATCTGAGGAGTGTACGCTAACAAAACTTTTAGGAGGAATCATAATGAGCATTCACGACAAAGCACATGAACTGGCGAAAGCCATTAAAGAGAGCAGCGAGGTATCGGATATCAGAAATGCCATGAAGGTCGTAGAAACAGATCCTGAAGCGAAAGCGATGCTGGACAATTTCCGCCAAGGTCAGATGGAGCTGCAACAACGGATGATGAGCGGAGAAATGCCTCCACAGGAAGAAATGGAAAAGATGGAGAAGCTGTTCGAGGTGCTTAACTTGAATCTTGGCATTCGTCGTCTGTTCGATGCGGAACGCCGTCTGAGCGTTGTAATCGAGGATGTAAATAAAATTATCACCGAGAGTTTGTCTCAACTGTACGGCGAATAAATTTCAACAATGAAAATCAAAAGAGGGTGTTCCCGAAGCCGGTGGCTCTGGAAACACCCTCTTTCTTGTGGCTGTGACTATAGGGCTAGCTTAAGTTCAAGCTCGACCCAATCTCAACCCAACCCCAACCTCAACCTAATCTTGTTTACCTTCGACTGCGCAGAGAAGAATACCAGCTGCCAAACCTAAGCGGCGATCAAGCTTGCCTTTTCGATCCTCCGAGAAGTCAGCCATAATTTTGGTGACAAATGGATTGAAATTTTGCTTGAATGCAGGGATCGTAGTATCATCCATCTCGATATTATATTTCTGCGGAATAATAGCGATGAAGCGGCGCAGTAGAGCCATCGCGGTGCTGTCTTCCTTGATTTTTCCGATTTCCTGATCATGACGGTCAAGAATAATCCATTCATCCTTCAAAATAGATTTGAGACCCTTACGTCGAAAAGCACCAATATGCTCACCGGACTCTGTATCGTGTACATCATAAGTAGCACTAAAATCGACCACGTTGCGGGCTTTTATGCGCAGAAGCTCCTTCTGCATGGACTCATCCGTATAAAGTGCAATGTCTTCTTTAAGCTTGAACGCTTTCATTTGCGAATAGAGCACAAGCTGCTCAGAGCTATCAAAAATATGAAGTTTCGCACCCATGATCGAAAATACTTTTTTGCGAATTATGTATTCGGTATGATTATAAGCTGCATTCAATTCAAAAACGCCTCCCTAAATGAAATCATCATCTCATATATAAGCATCTCTTGCTATATAAATGCTAACCTTTTATACAAAATTTTGAAAAGGTATATATTTTTTAATGGACTTGTCTCATATTACGGGCCTCATGTTCATAGAGTAGAGATATAGATTCAATCGAATATCCTGTCTACGAAGGAGCTGTTATTAATGAGAAAAAGAAACAAGTTCAAACACGGTGTCTATCTGTTGCTGGCGTTGGCCATGCTTTTGTATGCACTGCCGAAGCTTTCGCTTGCGAATGGACCGAGCTGGGTGTTTGGTTTTGGAGTCGTCTGGTCACTTTTTGCGTTTATGGTCATTGCGGCACATTTGCATTTTATTATCGGGGTTGATGAAGAAAAGACCAAACGTTTGGAAGCTGTGCGAAAAGCAAAGCTGGAGCAATGGCAGACAAAGTGGAATGAAGAAACTAGAGTTTCGCAAAGATAATAGAGTTGGCATCGGATACTAAAAAGCTAGATTAGCTTCAGGTCTCTCGAATAAGCGCGGCAATCGTGCAAAGAGAGGCAAAAATGCCTCAGAATGCTGCGGAAAGCGCGGCAATGGTGCGAAGAGAGGCTAAAATGCCTCAGAATGCTGCGGAAAGCGTAGAAGTGGCGCGAAGAGAGGCATAAGTGCCTCAGAATGCCGCCGAAAGCGTAGAAGTCGCGAAAAGAGAGGTAAAAATGCCTTAGAATGCCGCGGAAAGCGTAAAAGTGGGGAAAAGAGAAGTATAAATACCGTAGAATGCCGCGCAAAACGCGCAAGTAGCCAAAAGAGAGGCATAAGTGCCTCAGAATGCTGCGGAAATTGCAGAAGTAGAGAAAAGAGAGGCAAAAATGCCTTATAATGCTGCGGAAAGCGTAGAAGTGGCGCAAAGAGAGGCATAAGTGCCTCAGAATGCCGCCGAAAGCGTAGAAGTCGCGAAAAGAGAGGTAAAAATGCCTTAGAATGCTGCGGAAAGCGTAGGAGTGACGCAAAAAGGGGCGGAAATGCCTTAGAATGTGCGGAAAGCGCGGCAATGGTGCGAAGAGAGGCATAAGTGCCTCAGAAAGTTGCGGAAAGCGCGGCAATGGTGCGAAGAGAGGCAAAAATGCTTTAGAATGCTGCGGAAAGCACAGAAGTGGCGAAAAGAGAGACACAAATAACGTAGACTGCCGCGCCAAAAGACACACTCATACGAAAAAGCCCACTAGCTTAAGCCAGTGGGCTTTAATATGTTCCTGCATTGCTAGCAGGGGGCTAAATGTTATTTTCCACCCGTAAAAGGATTGATCTCATTCGTGAGATCTCTTCCAGCCTTCTTTTCTTCTGCAGATATCCGTTTACCGAGAGCCGCGTAATACCACACTGCAGGAACGAGAACCGCGAGTATAACAAGAAATTGCATAAGCTCAGCTCCTTTCACGTCGATATTATAAACTTTTTTTCTGATCGTAGAGAGGATGGATATGATCCTACCATCATCCCACCCACTTGTTGCAAAAACAAACCGATTACTTTTTACTGACCGAGCCTTCTACTTCAAATACATAACTGGCGCTTCCCTGAGGCCATCTTGCATGGATGATATACAGATGTCTGCCTCTACCTGCTGCGAGTTGAAAACTATTTTTGTCCACGGAAAGGGCTTCGTCCGGTCGTTCCTCACGGGGAAATGAAGCCATAACCTCTATCTCTTTGGGTGCAGATGAGAACTCGAGTTCTACCCGATCACCGCTGATGGCTTTAGGATGTACCTTTTGTTTGGAAACCAATTCATCGTAAGAAGCCATATCCACACATACGCCTTTGCCATTGTCGTTCCAGCAATAAGAGCCTTGAATAGCCTCGAACCGCTCACCGCCAACAGTAACTTGAACACTTGGGGGCTGTGGGTTAGCAGTGTCTTCTGATGAAATCTTATCTTTAAAAGTTGATTGAAACAAGTCCAATAGATCTTTTTTGCTGGTATCTGACAGACGATAGTGGCCCATTTGTCCGGATTTAATGAGTAACCCACTGTTACTTCCGCCGATCCAAAAAGAGAACTCATAACTTATGCCATCCTTCATGTTCACAGTGGTGCTGTAATCGCTGGGAGCAATATCTAGTTGTCCTCTATCATATTCAGCAGTAGTTATGGCTTGAACAAAACGTTCAAACGAGGATGGATCCGGAATAGTGGCCATGGGCTGTTTTTTTTCAATTAAGTTAATAGAAACTATATTATTTGCATCCAACTCAATCTGGCCTGCTTGTTTTACTTCGTTTCCCGTATTTCCACAGCCGACCAGTCCTATAAAAAGCAAAGTAATAGTAAGTAGTAATAAAGCGGTCTTGTTCATCTCTTCAATGCTCCTTTACACATTCTTTAATTCTCAGACTATAAAAAAGAGGAAAAGGTTGCTAAATAAAGGCAGCGAATGTTTAAGGTCAGCTTAAAACGCATCAGAGATATTCAGTTTCAAAAAATTCGATTTTAAGGTGGTTTTCAAACTTACTATGTGGCAATACCTACCTTAATCGTAGATTGTGTAAGGAGAGTGAAATTCGAATTCGAAGCTTATGAATCGGTTGTACTGAGCCATTCTATCCGTGTATAATAGGTACAGTATAGTACAGATCGGAGCATGGGGGTGTAACAGTTGGAAGGTCAAGGCGATGCGATTACTAAACACGAGCAACTGCTGCAGCATATTGAAGGTCTTAAGGTAGGCACCAAAATATCTGTTCGCAAGCTCGCCAAAGAAATGTTAGTCAGCGAAGGGACTGCTTACCGTGCAGTGAAGGAAGCTGAGAATCTCGGGATAGTCATCACGAAGGAACGGATTGGTACAGTTCGTGTAGAAAAGAAACCTCGGAACATTTCAGAGCAGCTGACGTTTGGCGATGTAGTTGATATTGTTGAAGGGCATGTGCTCGGCGGGGCAAGTGGACTAAATAAACATCTGCATAAATACGTGATCGGGGCGATGAAGGTCGATGCGATGATCCGTTATATAGACGCTGACAGTCTGTTGATTGTAGGTAACCGCGATGATGTTCACTCTCTAGCGCTGGAGCAGGGTGCGGGGGTTCTGGTGACAGGGGGCTTTGGGACGAGCCGTGAAGTGAAGGCATTGGCAGACGAGCTTGATCTTCCCATTATTTCTTCGAGACATGACACGTTTACCGTCGCTTCAATGATTAACCGTGCCATTTTTGATAGATTGATAAAGAAAAAAATTATGCTGGTAGAGGATATTATCGACAGCAAACCGCGCCTGAATACGTTGAAAATCTCTAGTACCGTCGGCGAGCTACGACAGGTTTCTGAGGAAACTGGAGAGCAGCGCTTTCCCGTTACGGATGAATGGAACCGAGTCATCGGCATTATCGGTCGCCGCGATGTAGAGGAATTGACGGAAGGCCAGATCATTGAAAAAGCGATGATCCGCAGTCCGGTTACGGCTGCACTGCAAACCTCACTAGCCTCCGCGGCCCAGATCATGATGTGGGAAGGGGTGGATTTTCTGCCCATAGTGGACCGTAACCGTAAACTGGTAGGCTCCCTAACCCGTAAAGAAGTGCTGCAAAGCTTACGCGATGTCCGGAATCAACCTCAGCTGGGAGAGACTTTTGATCATCTCATTTGGAATGGTTTTGCGGATGAGCGGGACGAAGAGGGACGATTGTTCTTCCATGGCTTTATTACGCCGCAGATGGCCACGGATCTTGGGACGATTTCTGAAGGGATATTGTCTACGCTTATGACGCTCTCGGCTTTTAAAGCAGCTAAGGACATCACAGGAAATGATTATGTACTAGATAATATGTCCACTTATTTTATCCGACCGGTACAGATCGAACATGCGATCATTGTAATGCCGAGACTGCTCGAAATCAGCCGCCGTACCTGTAAGCTTGAAATTGAGATCAGCCACTCGGATACTCTGGTAGCCAAAGCTGTTCTGATGCTGCAATCCATTGATCATGGCTAAAAAATGGTTTGCTAGCTGGATAGCATACGGTAAATAGGATCGTATACATGCTAAATAGACTGCCCTCATCATTGAAAGAGAGGGGAGTCTATTTTATTCTTTCTATTCCGTCAGAACAGCAGCTAAGCTTTCGACTAGTGTTGTTCCTGGCTGCGGCTGCGACTACGGCTGTAAAAACTATAGCTGCGTAGACCCGAGAAGATGTTGAACGCACCAATCAGCAGAAAAGCAGCTTCAACAATGATATTAACGGTAGAGCCGCGAAACAAAAACATGGATATCAAGGACAGCGTTACGAGCATAGCACCGAGCATCACATTCATGACGGAGCGTTTCAGCCCTTTATCTTGGGGATTTAAGGCACGGCGGGAGGATATGCTGAACACAGCGGCACCGATTACAAAGATCACCAGCAGGATAAACAATAAATACTTGATAAATAAAACCATGGACAGCCAGCTCCTTTATCGTGTCTTGCAGTAGCCAAGAAGTAATTTCCACGTCTGTCCATTATTGTATCACACGATGGCTGTCAGCTGCGCTTAAAAGGACTGATTTCTACCCAGATTTGCAGGACGCCTTCCATGACGAGCATGGTTCGGATTTTGACAGAGTATTCCTTGTCACGCACAATGTATAGCTTGCCATCCAACAGCAGTCTAACCAGTTTGCTGTCTGTATCAATATCGAACATGCTGCGGCCGCGCATCGGTTCCAGATCTGAACCCATTTGGCTTATGATTAATTTTACAGTTACGGGGTCAAGTGGGGTATCTTCTTTGGATTTGCTTTCCTCCGATCGAATTTTGATTTCTCTGATCACGGTTGAGGTATTATTGTATTTTTTGAGTGTCTGAATATCTTTTTGATATTGCTCGATCTGAACACGCAGATCTTGATTATGCAGCCATAATACGTTATATCCTACATGGTAAATAGCATTGTATATGACAGCTCCTACGACGATCCCTAGCATGAATATAGCGGAGATCTGGGTGAATCTGCGAAAACGACTGAATGGTGGAACTCTCACTGGCGTTACCCCCTGCCGCACACCCATTTTACTAGCTCACTGCCCATATGGGCTCCTAGAAAAGCGAAGGCAAGATACATGATTTGTTTGATGGCGGGGGAGAGGTTGCCTCCAATCATGTTGCTTTCAATGACCCGTAAGGGGTCCATAGTACCTCCTACAGCGGCTGCTAGTGCCCATATTTTAATCCGATCTGCCACATCCAGCATCGTTTGCGTCGGCGGTTGCAGGGATACAACGGCGCCGATTCCGCCGAGCATAGCTCCGCCAAGCACGATGCCGAAGGCGATAAAGAAGTCGAGGATAGCTTTGCTCATAAAAATGCTCATACAGGCCCCTTCCCGGACGAGGCATTTACAAGCTTTGCCTGTCCTTATGCTCTTAATCCATTCTATGGGCGGGTCCCCCTTTAATATGATAAAATAGTTTCATCTTATGTTTGATTTTTGCAGTAGAGAGGAAGTGGGGTTATGAGCCCTTTCGTGCATTTGCATGTGCACAGCGAATACAGTTTACTGGACGGGGCGGCGCGCATTACCGATCTCGTGCGCCGGGCCGGCGAATACGGCATGAAGTCGCTGGCGCTTACGGATCATGGAGTGATGTACGGGGCCATCCCCTTTTATAAAGCGTGTAAAGAGAATGGAATCAAGCCGATTATTGGCTGTGAAGCTTATTTAACCGCGGGTTCACGCCGTGAGCGGGGCAGTCGAAAAGATCAACCGATCTACCACTTGATTCTGCTCGTCAAGAATGAAACCGGCTACAAGAACCTGATGAAGCTGATCTCTATCGGCCATCTGGAAGGCCATCATTATAAACCCCGGATCGATATGGAAGTGCTGGCAGCTCATTCAGAGGGGATTATTTGTCTTAGTGCTTGTCTTGGCGGAGAAGTGCCGCAGCATCTGCTGCATGGACGTGATGAGGAGGCGCGCAAGGCTGCGCTGCGATATAAGGCGATTTTTGGCGAAGATTTCTATCTGGAGCTGCAAGACCACGGGATCTCCGAGCAAAAGAGAGTCAATCCCAAGCTGATCGCCCTTGCCGAGGACTGTGAAATTCCACTTGTGGTGACGAATGATGTCCATTATTTAGCGAAGGAAGATGCTGAGGTCCAGGATGTGCTGATCTGCATCGGAACAGGCAAAACGGTGGATGATGAGGAACGTCTCAAGATCGGAACAGATCAGCTGTTTCTAAAAAGCAGCGAGCAAATGGCGGCATTGTTTCCGCATGTGCCGCAGGCTATCGCCAATACCTTATTGATCGCAGAAAAATGTAACTTGGAGCTGACCTTCGGCAATCATATTCTGCCTGCCTATTCTCCGCTCCCTGAAGGCATGGATTCCGCTGCTTATTTGCGTGAGCTGTGCTGGAAGGGGATGGAGGAACGATATATAGATACACCGCAATGGACTACACCTGAGCAAAGAGAGACGGCTGAGAAGCGTCTCACCTATGAGCTGGGTGTTATCGAGAGTATGGGCTTCAGCGATTATTTTCTAATTGTGTGGGATTTTATTGCTTATTGTCATCGTCAGGGAATTGCTACGGGACCCGGACGGGGATCCTCCGCGGGTAGTCTCACCGCATACTCTTTGCGAATAACTGACGTGGACCCATTGAAATATAACTTGCTCTTTGAACGTTTTCTAAATCCAGAACGGATCACGATGCCGGATATTGATATCGATTTTAGTGATGAACGGCGTGATGAGGTTATTGGTTATGTAGTGGAGAAATACGGCAAAGAACATGTGGCGCAAATTATTACTTTCGGAACTATGGCTGCACGGGCTGCCGTTCGTGATGTAGGCAGGGTGCTGAACTTGCCTTATAACGAGGTAGACAAAGCTGCCAAGCTTATACCTGGTCAACTAGGGATCAGCCTTGCCAGGGCGCTGGAGAGTACACCAGATCTTAAAGCACTGTATGATAGCAATCCAAAGATTAAAGGGTTGCTGGATATGGCTATGAAGGTGGAGGGCATGCCCCGCCATGCTTCGACACATGCCGCTGGGGTTGTTATCTCGAAGGGTCCGTTGACCGATGCAGTCCCACTTCAGGAAGGTAACGAAAGTACGGCGTTAACCCAATACTCTATGGAGCATTTGGAGAGTGTCGGGCTGTTGAAAATGGATTTTCTGGGTTTGCGCACGTTGTCGATTATCGAACGCTGCATGAATTCGATTAAAGAAATGAGCGGAAGTGTTCCGGATTTCCGTGTCATCCCAGATCATGATCCAGCTACGTATGAAATGCTTGGGGCTGGTGAGACAACAGGGGTCTTCCAGCTGGAGTCGGCGGGCGTTAGACGAGTACTTAAAGATCTGAAGCCTAACGGCTTTGAAGATATTGTATCGGTTCTAGCGCTGTATCGTCCGGGTCCGATGGAATTTATCCCGAAATATATAGCAGGCAAACACGGTGAGATTGAAGTAGAGTATCCACATTCTGATTTGAAGGCTATATTAGCGGACACCTATGGGATCATTGTGTATCAGGAACAGATTATGCAGATTGCTTCTCTGATGGCGGGCTTCTCGTTAGGAGAAGCGGATCTGCTCCGTCGAGCGGTCTCAAAGAAAAAACGTGAGACGCTGGATAAGGAACGGAGCCATTTTGTTCAAGGCAGCTTGCAGCAGGGGTATAATGAAACGGATGCAAATGCTGTTTATGACATGATCGTGCGCTTTGCTGATTACGGCTTCCCGCGTGCTCATGCCGCGGCTTATGGAGTACTGGCTTTCCAGACAGCCTATCTCAAGGCACATTATCCGGTGCAGTTTATGGCGTCTATGTTGACCGCTGTAATGGGCACTCACCGCAAGGTAGCGGAGTATGTGCTGGACTGCCGCCGCACAGGCATCGGCGTGTTGCCGCCGGATGTGAACGAGAGCGGCGTATTGTTTACTCCGGTTCCTGGCGAAGGAACCGGAACCGGGCATATCCGCTTTGGACTCGCAGCCATTAAGAACGTCGGAACACTGGCAGTGGAGAACATTATGGCAGTCCGCAAGGAGCGGCCGTTCGACAGTCTGCTAGATTTCTGTCGACGTGTGGACCTGCGGGTCTGTAATAAGCGGGTAGTGGAATCTTTGCTGCAGGCGGGAGCTTTTGACTGTCTGCCAGGTCACCGCGCCCAGCTGCTGGCTATGCTGGACGAGACGGTTGACGCTGCGCTGAAATGGCGCAAGGAGCGGGATGAACTGCAAATCCAGCTGTTCGACGATTTGGTGGAGACACCGAACTGGGAAATCCGCTATCCGGATATCCCTAAGTTCACCATTGGCCAGCAACTGGAGATGGAACGTGAGCTGCTGGGGTTATATCTTTCGGGCCATCCGCTTGATGATAGCGCGGAACTGCTTGAGGAGCCCGGCATGCAGCGGCTGATGGATCTTGGTGAAGCCGCGGATGAGAGCCAGACGGTTACGGCCGGAATGGTAGTATCCGTTAAGGAAATTACGACGAAGCAAGGAAAATCGATGGCCTTCGTCGAATGGGAAGATCAGATCGAGCGCTGCGAGGTCGTGCTCTTCCCTGAGGTGTGGAAGCGAAGCCGCAGCTTGATTGCCAAGGGCGCGCTGCTGGCCTTGCGCGCTAAGGTGCAGCAGGAAGACGAAGGCTTCAAGCTGCTGGCCGAGGAAGTGGCGCTGCTGTCTGCGGAGGCTCTCCGCGGGCTGTTGCAGCGCCGTAGGCCGCCGCGTCCCGCTCGTACAGCGCGGGACGCTCGGCCTCGGCAGGAGCGCCGCCACGCGGCGCAGCTCCTGCTTCCCGGACCAGCGGTGCCGCCACTGGTCCGGCTGCCAGGCCAGCAGGCGGCACAACGCCGCCTGCAACACCTGCACAGGCCGCGCCAGCAACAGCGGCGACCTCAGGCCAGCGTGTCTTTATCAAGATCACGCCGGCCTCAGAGAATGCAGCGTTGCTGTCGCGCCTGAAAGAGCTGCTGCAGAATCATCCCGGTCCTGCTGCGACGCTTCTGTTCTATGAACAGGATCAGAAGCTCCTAGCTCTTAGCGATAATTATCGAATTAAGCCGTCCGAGGAACTTTTCGCGGCGATCGAGGTTATGCTGGGTGCAGGTACGGTAAGAATAAAATAAGAACAATTCTCCCCTTTTCCGCATACATTAGGAAACCACAGGGCACATCCCTGTACGGAAAGGGGAGTCGCAGCATGTCCTATCAAATGGCAGTAGATCTGTTGGAACGCAGAGGTGTATCACTTTCCTCCATTGCTGAAATCGTATATATTTTACAATCGGTTTATTATCCTGGTTTAACCAAGGATGAATGTCTGTCCAGCGTCAAGTCTGTTTTGGGCAAAAGAGAAGTGCAGTATACTTTAATGACAGGTGTTGCTCTTGATGAATTAGCCGAGAAAAAACTGCTTCCACAGCCGCTGCAGGCGGTAATGGAGGCTGATGAATCCCTCTACGGAGCGGACGAGACTCTGGCGCTTGGTATTACAGGGGTATATGGGATGATCGGACTGACAGGTTTTGGGTATTTGGACAAAATAAAGCTTGGAATCATTGGTGAACTGAACGATGATAAAGGTAGGATTCATGTATTCTTGGATGACCTTGTTGCCGGCATTGCTGCCGCCGCTTCCGCCAGAATTGCTCATCGGCATGAAGGGGCAAAAGTATATCCTTTAGGCACGGACAAGGAATAATTGAGCCCCTTTATTTCGTTTGAACAAGTTCCTCAGTCTTGCTTCCTATGCCCTACTCCTGTTGCGGGAAAAAAGAAAACTGTGTTATCATAATTCCATTATACGGGATACGGCTGGGAATTAAGATTGGGGAGGCCTTGCAGGGCATGTGGACGGTAATATATATCGCGCCGACCGCCAGAGTGGCGGATATGATTAAGAGTAAGCTGACAGAAGAAGGTTTTTTGGTAGAATGCCGTCCAATCAATATGTCCAAGCAGCAGTTTGAGATATTGGTTCCTTCAGGTGAGCTGGAGGAAGTACAGGAAGTCCTTAATCTTATTCTGCATCCCTGAGTTTCTTACAAGACAAAAGTCATGACAGCGGCAAGCTGCATAACGCAAATAAACGGCTGAAGAGGTGCGGGTGTGTTCAAAGATTTATTTCAGAAGAAACGGAAGTACGCGACTATTCCTTCAGAGCGTCTGGAGCGGAGCGGCGGGCCTGCGGAAGGCGAACGCCCCAAACGTGAAATCCCTGAAGGATTAATGAGCAAATGTAATAAATGCGGAACGATCCAGTATAGTAAGGAATTAGAGAAGAACCTAAAGGTATGTCCTAATTGTGGTCACCACTTGCGCCTAAATGCTGTGGAGCGTATTGCAATGACATTAGACCCTGAGGGCTTTATTGAGTTTGACAGTGAAATGTATTCTATCGACCCGCTGAAATTTCCGGGTTACGCTTCCAAAGTGGAGCAACAGCAGCTGAAATCTGGACAAACTGAAGCCGTAATTACGGGTCAGGGCTCCATTGGTGGCCATCCAGTCATCGTAGCTGTGATGAATTTTGAATTTTTCTCAGGCAGTATGGGCTCTGTAGTAGGGGAGAAGATCACCCGTGCGATAGAAGAGGCCACAGAGCAACAGCTTCCACTCCTTATTTTCTCTACTTCTGGTGGAGCGAGAATGCAGGAGAGTATTCTTAGTCTAATGCAAATGGCGAAGACCAGCGCTGCGCTGGCTCGTTTTAACGAGGTTGGAGGTCTTTACATCTCGATAATTACGGATCCTACTACCGGTGGAGTATCTGCGAGTTTTGCCAGCCTTGGTGATATAATTATTGCAGAGCCTGGAGCGGTATTTGGTTTCGCAGGACGTATAGTCATTGAGCAGACCATTCGCCAGAAGCTTCCGGATGATTTCCAGACCGCTGAATTTAATCTTCAGCATGGGTTGCTTGATATGGTCGTGCACCGCAAAGAAATGCGCGCTACATTGACTAAAATTTTGGAGCTGCATGACGTGAAAGGGGGATTTTAGGTTGGCAGGAGAGTTGCCTTTTGAAATGCCTCTGGTAGAAATGCGCAAGAAGATTGCTGAACTGAAGCAGTTTGGCGAAGAGAAGGGTATTGATTTTACGGACGAGGTAGCTAGGCTGGAAGAACGATACCGTGTGCTGGAGGAAGAGATATATTCTAATATTTCTCCTTCGCAAAAAATGCATTTGGCTAGACATCAAGGACGTCCGACTTCCCTTGATCTTATGGGGCAGATCTTCACAGATTTTATTGAGCTCCACGGTGATCGGATGTTTGGGGATGATCTTGCTATTGTAGGCGGCATCGGTAAACTAAATGGGTTGCCGGTTACAGTTATTGGCCAGCAGCGCGGTAAAGACACCAAAGAGAATATTTTACGATTCTTCGGCAGTGCACACCCTGAGGGCTTCCGTAAAGCGCTGCGTCTGATGCAGCAAGCGGACAAGTTCAAACGTCCCATTATTACCTTCGTGGATACGAAAGGTGCATACCCAGGCAACACAGCCGAGGAAAGAGGTCAATCCGAAGCGATTGCCCGCAATTTACGCGAGATGTCTCAGTTTGGTGTCCCTGTAATCTGTGTGGTCATCGGTGAAGGCGGAAGCGGTGGCGCCCTGGCATTGGCGGTTGGAAATAGAGTGCTCATGCTGGAACATGCCATTTATTCGGCGATATCTCCTAACGGAGCGGCCTCTATTCTGTGGAAGGATGCTTCGAAGGCTGATCAAGCGGCAGAAGCCATGAAGATAACGGCTGCTGATCTGCTTGAGATGGAAGTTATAGAAGAGATCGTACCAGAGCCTAAAGGCGGCGCTCATCGGGATTACGAAGCAACAGCAGCGGCGATTAAGGATGCATTATGGCGGCATCTGCAGGAGCTAACCCAGATGAACTCAGTGGAATTGAAGGATGATCGATACCGTAAATTCCGTAAAATTGGTGAGTTTGCAGAGGCTCAGCAGGAACAAGTTTTTATTGAAGAAGAAGTGAAGTCAGAAGTGTAAAAGTGCAAAATCATTTGCACTTTAAGACATATAGCTATACTTAGTGGGTCTTTTGGATATAGTGTAAAATATACAATTTATTGGAATTAAAATAATCTCGATCCACTAACGGGATTATTTTAATTTTTTTTATGTTTACAGAAAATTCGACTTAAAGTTACACCCAAAAGTGCCTACAACATTGATTTTGTGTCTGGTTTGCAGTAATATTCATAAGGGCGTACTTAAAGGCACATGTGACAAAGTTCCTATTTTATTAGTTAGCCTTGTAGTAGATTTTGTAGTTGGAAAAAGTGAGACAGAGAGAACGAAAAAACGGAGGAAAACCTAATGCGGAAAAGTAAAATTGTATGTACGATCGGACCTGCGAGTGAATCGTTGGAGAATATCAAAAAATTGATTTTGGCTGGTATGAATGTGGCCCGTCTGAATTTCTCCCACGGCGATTTCGAAGAGCACGGTGCTCGGATCAATACGATCCGTCAAGCATCTAAGGAACTGAACAAAACAGTTGCTATCCTGCTCGATACTAAAGGACCGGAGATTCGCACAGGCAAGCTGGAAGTAGAACCGATTGAACTTGTTCAGGACGAGTACCTGACACTGACTACGGAAGAGATCCTTGGTAATCAAGATCGTATTTCCATCACGTACAGCGAACTTCCTAACGATGTTCAAGTAGGATCCACAATCCTTATTGATGACGGTCTGATTGGTTTGACAGTTGTCGACATTCAAGGTACAGAAATCAAGACCCGTATTGTAAACGGTGGTACGATTAAGAGCAAGAAAGGCGTTAACGTACCAGGAGTAAACATCTCCTTGCCGGGTATTACGGAAAAAGACACCAACGATATTCTTTTTGGTATCGAACAGGACATCGATTTTATCGCCGCTTCCTTCGTTCGCAAAGCTAGCGACGTTCAGGAAATTCGTGAGCTGCTTGAGAAAAACAACGCTTCTCACATCCAAATCATTTCCAAAATCGAAAACCAACAAGGTGTTGACAACCTTGATGAAATTTTAGAAGCTTCTGACGGCCTGATGGTTGCTCGTGGTGACCTTGGTGTTGAAATCCCAGCTGAAGATGTACCTTTGGCTCAAAAATTGATGATTCAAAAATGTAACGTTGCTGGTAAACCAGTAATCACAGCTACACAAATGTTGGATTCCATGCAACGCAACCCACGTCCTACTCGCGCTGAAGCAAGTGACGTAGCAAACGCTATTTTAGATGGTACAGATGCAATCATGCTTTCCGGAGAAACTGCTGCTGGTAAATATCCAGTAGAATCCGTACTTACAATGTCCCGCATTGCTGAGAAAGCGGAATCCGCTCTGAACCACCATGAAATCTTCATGAAACAACAAACTGCACAAGAAACTACAGTTACAGAAGCAATCAGCCAATCCGTTGCAATTTCTGCTTTGGATCTGAACGCTAAGGCTATCATTTCTTCGACTGTAACAGGTCATACTGCACGCGTTGTTTCTAAATACCGTCCTAAAGCACCAATCATTGCCGTTACAACACAAGAAAGAACTATGCGACAATTGTCCCTCGTTTGGGGCGTAACGCCAGTGTTCGGACAAGTTGCATCTTCCACAGATGAGCTGCTGGAAACAGCAATCAAAGGTGGTAAGGATTCCGGTCTGGTTCAAACTGGTGACCTAGTTGTGATTACTGCAGGAATTCCACTTGGACGTTCTGGTTCCACTAACTTGGTAAAAGTAAGCACAATCGAGTAGTTCTCGATTGGCTTCACCTGTTTAACAGGTTCCATAAAGCTTAATTAAAGGGTTGTCTCAACTGTAGTGAAAATCTACAAGCGAGGCAGCCCTTTTTTTCGTGTTTATCAACATATTCGATTGAAGATTATGTTAAATCCATTTATGCTGTTAGTAACAAATCTTGAATGATAGGTTCGAGTATTTTTATTTGGGGTATGTTCGTTTGACAGTAAAAGAATCCCCACGATGGTTTGGACAAGAAGGAACGGCGATAGTAGCGTTATTTTGCACCATGATTCCTCCCATATTGAGAGTGAGCCTCGGACTTTTGCCATTAATTCGACAGCAATAGAAGCAAGTAGGGGAGACACGCGCCAGCTTTGCGATCGAGCCGTCTACCTCGGGAGCCTCCATAATCCATTCACCAGAGGTTTGTGGTCCGGTATATCGCTGTAATGTTCGAAAAATCCAATTTCGGCTCAAATTGCGGAGCGTAATCGTCCATTTGTTGCGGCCTACCTTCGTGATGTTCGCTTTTATATGGTCTCCAGGGCTCACTGGAAGGGGAATTACCGTTTCGACATCAGGAAGGATTTCCCACCAAGCGTAATACCGGGCACGGCCATTTACGAATTCATGGCCTGTACCCGTTTGGATCAGGCTGCTGTTCTTGAAACCGTCAATACCAATCCAAGCAGAGGAATAGGAAGGTTTAGAGGTTGGTTTTACATATGGAACGATCCATTCACCGGCAATGCGGTTAAAAGCCCCCTTTTTTCCAGTGATCGTATATCCGCTCCAGTTTGTTGAAGACCAGCCGAAGCCGGAGCTTTGAAATTTGTTCGAATTAGATTTGTCTTTTAGACATGGATGATTGACCCGATTAGAATTTTGCTTATCATTCAACTTGTCCACCGCCTTTATAGTACTGCTATATTAAATGCGGTGATTACATAGGAAGTACGGGTGTTCTGCTAAAATATAAGAGAGTGCAATGCTTGATTAAGAAGCTGGAGAGGATTTGTAGCTTAAAATGGAAAAATTATCGAAGCTGCGTGGCTTTTATCTGTTTTTAGGATTGGCCGGCGGTTCATTTGGCTCATATCTAACGCTGCTGCTTGTCCACAATGGACTTGATAGCGGGCAGATAGGTATACTAATGGCAACAGGCACGCTAATTGCGATCACGATTCAGCCAATATGGGGAATTGTCTCGGATCGGTATAATCAGACGCGTTTGGTACTAATCCTAAGTGTGGCGATACCGGCTTTATTAGCCGTCTTTTACCGTTCGGAATATTTTATAGTGTTACTGCTGGTGTATACCCTCTCTACAATCTTTTCCTCGACACAGGCGCCTATAGCCGATTCTTACGCGATTTCAGCGGCGAAGAGGGCTGGGGCTACTTATGGCAGTATAAGGCTTATGATGAGCATTGGAGCGGCTGTGGGAGCCTATTTAGGCGGATTGTATGTATCGTCCTTCTCTGTATCCACGATATGGTTGCCCTTTCTTATGTTTAATCTGATTGCGGTTCTTATTGCATTGACGCTGCCGAAGCAGGCAGAAGAGAATCATATGATGCGGCAATCGTTTTCTCAGGGGGTTAAAAAGCTGCTGGGGAATCGGGTGTTCCTAGCGTTTTTGGGTGGTAGTTTTCTTGTGAACCAGACGATGACTGCTTTTGGAACCTACTTCGTCATTGCGTTTCAGTCGGTTGGAGGTTCAACTCGTTATGCAGGAATTGCGCTTTTCCTCGCATCTGTAACGAACGTGCCCTCCATGCTGTTTGCTTCCAAGGTAATCAAAAAGCTGGGGCGCGAGCGGACGCTGCTCCTTGGCGCACTTATTTATGTCTTGCGGTGGGGTATTCAGGTGGCTTTCCCTTATCCATCCGTAATGATTGGAGTGCAGGTACTGCATGGTCTGTCATTCGGGTTCTTTTATATTGCTGCCGTTGAATATGTATCTCAGATCACCTCTAATGAGATGCAGGCGACTGGGCAAAGTGTTTTTAATATGGTGTTCTCGGGTTTTGCCGGTGTTGTTGGCAATTTATTAAATGGATTCTTGCTCAATCAAGGCGGCGTAGAAGTGATGAACCTGTCTTGTATGTTGAGTTCAATTGCAGGAGCGATGCTGCTATTTTATGTCGCCAGAAGCTCCCGAAGCAAACTATCGACGACAAAGCTATCTTCAGACGGGGCCCGGGCCTAAAGCTCTCCCTGCTGCCTATGCCGAAAGGAGTATTTATAAATGGAATTACAGCAAGACGGCTTGCGAAGCCGGTGGTATGAGTCTACCCTGCGTGTTCGATACCAGGAAAGTGATCAGATGGGCGTAGTGTATCATGCGAATTATTTGAACTGGTTTGAGTCTGGCCGTACGGAGTTGTTACGTCAGCTTGGCTTTACTTATCGTGAGCTTGAGAATCAGGGAGTGCTGCTGCCTGTTACCTCAGCCGATTTGCAATTTAAAAGTCCGGCGCGATATGATGATCTTATCTCCGTGTATGCGCGAATGACTACCTTTTCGGCGTTAAGAGTCGCATTTGAGTATCAGGTGCGGAGGCTCTCGGAAGCAGAAGGTAGGAATTTAGAGGGTTCAGCGGCTACTTTGGGACAATTGCGGTCGATGGACCTCCCCGGGGAACTGCTGGTTACCGGCTCGACAAATCATGTTTGGGTGAATCGAGAATGGAAGCCTGCCAGGCTGGATAGAGCCCTTCCGGAGCTGTTTCACGCGATTAAAGGAGCGCTGCGGGAAGAAAGGGGTTCTGTATGATTAGAAGCAAATGGTTGTGGGCTGCATTATTTATCATTCCTGCCGTGGAATTATTCGGCTTTATCTTTGTAGCAGATCAACTTGGAGCATTCAAAACGCTGCTGCTTATGTTGACGACCTCGGTTATCGGACTATTGATGATGCGTTTCGAAGGGAATAAAGTGCTGCAAGACAGCAGAACACATATGCAGGAGGGACGCGTTCCTGGCCGGACGATGCTGGATGGCCTATGCATTTTTTTCGGTGGCTTACTGCTGATCTTACCTGGCTTCATAACGGATATTGTAGGTTTCTCCTTGGTGTTTCCGTTAACTCGGCCTTTGTATCGTATATTTTTGCTGAAGTGGATTGAGAAAAAGATGAAAAACGGCACCTTCACCTTTTACCGCCGCTAGTCATCATCAAAACAAAAACAGAGCGGGCACCTATCATTGATAGGAGCCTGCTCTGTTTTGCTATTCCAAGAATTGTAGGGTATTGTTTATTATCTTAGTCTTCCGCTGACAATATAGCTGTGTAATGCGTGAAATACACCTGCTCGGTTAAAGGCTACAAGAATAACTAGAATAACGGGACCGATGATCAGCCCAAGCATACCGAACAGCTGCAAACCTGCAAACATACCGACCAGCATAGCAAGGGGATCAAGCCCAATGCTGCTGGCGAGCACTTTCGGCTCAAGCACTTGGCGGGTTACAAGGATAACGGCATATAGGATAGTAAGTCCGATCCCCAGTGCCAGATTGTCTGTCATGTAAGAGTATAACGCCCAAGGAATCATTACGATTCCAACCCCTAAATAAGGCAACAGATCCACAAAACCAATCATTAAGCCAATAGCGAAAGCAGATTTTACACCCAAGAGCAGCAACCCGATCACGACAATGACCGCTGTAATGGAGATCAGGATTAGCTGAGCCCGAAGATAGCCGAAGAGAGCTTTTCGCAGATCCCGCCAGATACCCGATACCGGCTTTAAGAATGGGGCTGGCAGCCAGCCTGTGAGTTTGGCATTATGTCTTTCCCAGCTAGTACTAATAAAAAAGGCAGCGAGAACGACCACGATAAGAATTGTACCCATACTGGGTAGAGCGGAGATCAGCTTTAAGATCACATTAAAAAATCCGGTCACCACTTGCGTAACTGCGTAACCAACGGTTTCCGTTGTTCTGCTGATATTGCTGTCAATGGTGGCGTGATAGTCAGGATTGTCGCGGTAGAACTGATTTATCTGGTTAATGATATTCTGTATGCTTGCATTCTGGCTCAAGGACAGCAGAAGCTCTCTCCATTGGTCCGTATGAAGATTAAAGGTCTGCAGCAGCACGATCAATTCTTTCACTAGCCTTGTAATCATCGCGGTCAGTACTAGTGCGGTTCCGCCTATGTAAAATAGCAGCGAGAGCGACACCGCCAGCCACGCTGGGAGCTTAAGGCCTTTAAGAATCAACACTAGTGGATGCATGATATAAGCGAGCAACCAAGCGAGCAGGAGGGGGTATAACAGCGGAAGCAATAAATAGATTGCCAGCAGGAGGATAAAGGTAGCCAGAACGACCCACAGGCCGCGCAGCAGTCTTTTTAATGCTAATCGGTCCATACGAAGATCTACACCTCCTTCATTCCTGCGGATGCAGGGGAATAAAAGCTCGTCTTCATATATATTCATAGAAGCTATTTAAAGACTAGGAAACGGGATAAATATTGGGCTGAACCGGATGCTATAAACTAAAATCTCAACTGTGAATCAAGGGTTTAGAAGTTTTTTTCTATCTCTGTGATAAAATCATTTGATGCGCTGCAAAGCTTCCACATTGTTCACATAACCGACAAAATCCAGTATGATGAATAAAGATTCGATTACGAAAGTCAGACAACATCCTCGCCGGATATGTCCTTGAACTGCACTCCTTAGATTTTTCAATGCTTTAAATTGGAAATGTTTACATGAAACCGAGAATGCTTTTTATACCTTGTTGGCAAAGGAGAGATATGCTATGACAGCTACCAAAGGCTTGGAAGGTATCGTTGCAACAACTTCATCCATTAGCTCTATTGTGGATGGGGTACTCACTTACCGTGGTTATGATATTGATGATCTCGCAGAAAATGCTACCTTCGAAGAAACCGCTTATTTATTGTGGTTTGGCAGTCTACCAACAACACCAGAGCTGGAAGCGCTCAAACGGGATTTCAGTGCTTTCGCACGGATTCCTGAGCCAGTCATCGAGCAAATGAAGCTCTATCCAAAAGACACCAACACCATGGCAGCATTGCGGACTGCTGTATCAAGCCTTGCTCTCTATGATGAAGCGGCTGACGATATGAGTAGAGAAGCTAACGAGATTAAAGCAGTAAAACTACAGGCACAGCTCCCGACGGTTGTGGCGGCCCTATCGCGTATTCGCAAAGGTCTGGAACCTGTGGCTCCTAAAGAAGGCGTCTCGATTGCCGAGAACTTCCTGTATATGTTATGGGGAAAAGAGCCTGACAGTGTATCTGTTAAAGCGCTTGATACCGCACTTGTGCTTCATGCGGACCATGAGCTGAATGCTTCAACTTTTGCAGGCAGAGTTACGGTTGCAACCTTGTCCGATATTTATTCCGGCGTGACCTCCGCTATCGGCGCTCTAAAGGGTCCACTTCACGGTGGGGCGAATGAAGCCGTTATGAAGATGCTTGAAGAGATCGGAAGTTTGGAAGCGGTTGAACCTTATATTCGTAAGAAGCTGGATAACCGCGAGAAGATCATGGGCTTCGGCCATAGAGTATACAAAAATGGTGATCCACGTGCTAAACACCTGATGAAAATGTCACTTGAACTTGGCACAATGAAAAATGATACTACGCTGTATGATATGTCCGTAAATATCGAGGAATTGATTACCGGACAAAAGGGACTTAAACCGAATGTTGATTTCTATTCGGCATCAGTTTATACACAGCTGGGTATTGAACGTGAGCTGTTCACTCCTATCTTTGCAATTAGCCGGACTTCAGGCTGGACTGCACATATTCTGGAGCAATATACAGATAACCGTATTATCCGGCCACGTGCAGAATACACAGGTATGATTGAACAGAAATACGTTCCAGTAGACGAAAGATAGAAGGGCAGCCTTGCAGGCTGCTCCTAAAGTTTAGTAGAATGAACCCTAGAATATATGCAATAATGCATATTCATACGTAGAGAGTTTTGTTCGAGGCTTGTCCATGAGAAATTAAATCCCACAAAACTTTAGGAGGAATACACTCAAATGTTGAAACTAGAAAAATTCGATCTGCCAACAGAAGGCGAACAAATCACAATTAAAGATGGTAAACTGCAGGTTCCTAATCATCCAATCATTCCTTTTATCGAGGGTGACGGCACAGGCCGTGATATTTGGAAGGCTTCCAAACGCGTACTTGATGCAGCAGTAACTAAAGCTTATGGCGGCACAAAGCAAATCGCTTGGTACGAAGTTTTTGCTGGCGAAAAAGCCTTCAATACATATGGCGAATGGCTGCCAAATGATACTTTGGAGGCAATCCGTGAATATTTTGTAGCTATTAAAGGTCCACTTACGACTCCAATCGGAGGCGGTATTCGTTCATTGAACGTAGCTTTGCGTCAAGAGTTGGATTTGTACGTATGTCTGCGTCCAGTTCGTTATTTCGAAGGGGTTCCTTCTCCTGTTAAACGTCCTGAGCTGGTGGATATGGTTATTTTCCGTGAGAATACGGAGGATATTTATGCAGGGATTGAATATCAAGAAGGTTCTGCTGAAGTGAAGAAAGTCATCGAATTCCTGCAAAAAGAGATGGGAGTTAACAAAATCCGTTTCCCTGAAACTTCTGGTATTGGTATCAAACCAGTATCCTCCGAAGGTTCAAAACGTTTGGTACGCGCTGCTATTGAATATGCGATCAAACACGGACGCAAGAGCGTAACGCTTGTGCACAAAGGAAACATCATGAAGTTCACTGAAGGTGCCTTCAAAAACTGGGGTTATGAAGTTGCTGAGCAAGAGTTCGGAGATAAGGTCTTCACTTGGAATCAATACGATGTGATTAAAGAACGTGAAGGTGAAGCTGCTGCCAATGCTGCTCAGAAGGATGCTGAAGCTGCGGGCAAAATTATCATCAAGGATGCCATTGCGGATATCGCATTGCAACAAGTTCTGACTCGTCCGACTGATTTTGATGTTATTGCTACCTTGAACCTGAACGGGGATTACCTGTCTGACGCGCTTGCTGCGCAAATCGGCGGTATCGGTATCGCTCCTGGAGCGAACATTAACTATATTTCTGGACATGCGATTTTTGAAGCCACTCATGGCACCGCACCTAAATATGCAGACAAAGATGTTGTGAACCCTGGTTCCGTGATTCTGTCCGGCGTAATGTTGCTGGAGCATCTGGGTTGGCAGGAAGCAGCAGATCTGATTTATAAAGGTATGGAAACAGCTATTAATAACAAAACCGTGACTTATGACTTTGCCCGCCTGATGGAAGGCGCAACTGAACTGAAATGCTCTGCATTTGCCGACGAGATTATTAATCACCTCTAAGATAGGCTGGCTCAACCTACTGAATATATTGAAGTTTAGCTAATACAAGCTATACCGACACCGTTCTAGGAGGAGAATCCTTGGCAATCAAACGTTATAAAATTACAGTTGTAGGTGCCGGTTTTACTGGTGCTACTACAGCTCTTATGCTTGCTCAAAAGGAGCTTGGTGACGTTGTGCTGCTTGATATCCCACAAATGGAGAACACAACCAAGGGGAAGGCACTAGATATGCTGGAAGCAGGTCCTGTACAGAAATTTGACAGTCAAATTACAGGAACCTCAAGCTATGAAGATGCTGCGGATTCAGATATTGTAATCATCACTGCAGGGATTGCCCGTAAACCTGGAATGAGTCGCGATGATCTCGTGAACACCAATGCAGGTATTGTGAAGTCGGTATGCGAGAACATAAAACGTGTAGCACCAGATTCCATCGTAATCATTCTGAGTAATCCAGTTGACGCTATGACCTATGCGGCATTTAATGCGCTGGGTTTTCCGAAGAGTCGCGTAATTGGACAATCCGGAGTGCTGGATACAGCCCGTTATAACACGTTTATTGCACAAGAGCTGAAGGTATCTGTTGAAGATGTACGTGGTTTCGTATTAGGCGGACACGGCGATGATATGGTACCGCTCGTAAGGTATTCCAGTGTCGGTGGCATTCCAATTGATACATTGATATCTGCGGAGCGTATTGATGAGATTGTGCAACGTACACGTGTAGGTGGCGGAGAGATTGTTAACCTCTTAGGAAATGGTAGTGCTTATTATGCACCAGCGGCTTCTTTAGTTCAGATGGCGGAAGCTATCTTGAAGGACAAAAAACGGATCATTCCGGTTATCGCTTTGCTCGAAGGAGAATATGGCTACGATAACCTGTTCATGGGTGTTCCGGCGTTACTTGGTGCCAATGGTATCGAGAAGATTTTTGAACTGGAGCTTACAGCTGGGGAAAAAGCGGCTTTAGATAAGTCTGCTGAATCCGTGCGTAGCGTAACAGCTGTGCTAACTGTATAGATTGTGACAGAGGTATGAAGAAACCCCCATTTTGTTCACTTAAAATGGGGGTTTCCTTTTCTTCTCAAGCAATAATGGGTATAATTAAATGTAACTATTATCACAGTTAAAACGGAGGAGATATGTTATGGATTGGAACGTGTTGTTTTTCTTACATATGATCGGAACCTTGGCACTTGGCTTCTACCTTGTGCTACCCTTCATCCTAGGACGTGCAGAGAAACTGTCGTCTGGGGCTAAAGAAGGAACGTTAAGTGCAGTAACCGGATTTAATCGTTTTGCGCAGTATGGATTGGTGATCCAACTCCTTACAGGCGGTTATATGATGACCAAAGGTGATTATTCAGTAGCGTGGATGATTATTGTTGTTGTGTTATTGCTAGCGATGTTTGCACTTGGCGGTATTATGAGCAAGCCTTTGCGTCTTGCAGCAGCTGGAATACGTGAGAACCGCGACGTTAGCGCAGAGACTGGAAAATTGCGCACACTTAGTGCACTGCTTACGGTGTCATTGCTACTAATGGTATTCTTCATGGTGTTTAACGACATAGTTTAATCTATAGCGAATTATACCCGCCTCCGTAATGGAGAGCGGGTTTTTCGTATGTTCCGGTAATTTATCTTCATAAAACGTTAATCCCTGATAGGATTCGTATAAGATTTCGGCCGGTAATTTAACGGAGAAACACCCGTCCATCGTTTGAATTGTCGGCTGAAGTGGCTCTGGGAAGCAAACCCGAGTTGTTCAGAAATCCTCTGTATTTTTAAATCGGTATGAAGCAGCAAATGTTTTGACTTCTTTAATCTTAGGTTAGTTATGTACTGCCTAGGAGATATCTTATATATCTTTGTAAACAACTTATGGCACTGCACCCGACTTAAGCAAAGCTGCTCAGCAATCAAATTAACCGTGAGCTCCGGCAAATGAATATTGGCTGCAATATATTTTTCGATCTGATGAGCAGTTTCCACCTCGTACAAAGAGTTTGCTTGTCGCGCTGTGTTGGAATTCTCCGAATTCGAGAGCTGTACATCAATGAGTTCAGTCAAAATCATCAGGATGATCGCTTGCAAACGAAGCCTTTCTTTTACAAGAATCATTTCTTCAATTTCCTCGGGAAATCCAGTGGAGGCCGTCGTGGCGAGAATATTGTTCTTAATAAATTCATCCAAATGTTCCAGTTGGTGATTTAATCCCGAATGCTGCATTTGCTGGTTATTCCATTTCTGTACAGCCTGAGACTGAAACCATTCACGAAACTTTAAATCGTCAATATCGAAATGAAAGGAGAGGTAGATATAGTTGCTCAGGCCAGAATTAACTACATAATGACGTAAGCCAGGCGGAATAATTAACCAATCTCCTTTACCAAAGGCAATGGAACTTCCTTCTACATATTGATGGGAGTTGCCGTCGTAGCAATACAATAGTTCGAAGATTTTGTGATGATGATCAGGGTATGCCCACCCAGGTTCTGCTACACGATAATGAACACCGAACAGCTGCAGTGTACTCATAATGTTCGGAAAGCTGACTTTGTAAGCGATAGGAGTTCTCCTCCTTAGGATCAATAGGGATGTTCTTAATTATATCAAGGATACCTATACATATGACCATTTTGCAGTGTGAGCCGTTGATCATTCCATGGTTTTCGTTACAAAAGGTCAAAAAAAAGAATGAAATCATCATTTGAATCACTTTAGAGAACAGGGATAATGGAGGGACCTAGGGAAGTATTTCGAGAAACGGAAGGAAGTGTAATGAAGTGAGAAAGCTGTGTAGGAATATACTAATCTTATCTTCTTTACTTATGGCTTCATTGACTCTTACTCACGGTAAAACAGAGGCATCCCTATTAAAAGATGGGGCAGAGAGGCAACCTCCAACCCAAATTGCAAGCGTATACAAGTTCAATTTTACAAACCAAGTTAAAACAGGATATCAATCCGTTAGGTATGATCCTAATCGCGGTGCACAATTGTATGACTCATCTTTAGGTTATGGTTTTGTTCAAGAGACCAACGCTTTACCCGCCAGAGAAGTGCACACCGACTCAATTACATCCGATGGAACAGGTTTTTTCATCACAGAACCTATTTTTTTTGCTGAACCTAAATCTGAGAAAGATAATTATAACAACTACGGAATGGCGTTTCGAATGGATGCTCCCCCTGGAACCTACAACGTATATGTAAAAACGACTTCTGACGCAGAGGATGGGATCGTGTCAGTATCCGGAATGCAGACCAGCCGCTTGTTGAAAAGTGGACATTGGGACGCTGCAAAGCTTGTACCCGTCAAGCATACGGCTGTAGCCAAAGGGAAAGAGTGGACTTATACGTATGTAAACGGCCGTGACCATATAGATATTGAGATCGAACCGAACAAAGTGAACACAGCTGTGGGGATTGAGGAGATCATACTGGAACCGATTTTGCCTCAGCATAGAGCAGTTGGAGCTCTTCCGAATTTGTTTATACTTGGAGATTCTACTGTCAAGTCCTACACCTTCGACGAAGCACCAATGAGTGGTTGGGGCCAGATTATTGGCAGTATGTTTAATCAACATAAATTGAGTGTAACTAACTATTCCATGGGGGGACGCTCGTTTAAAAATGCCTATACAGAAGGTCGACTGAACGACATTTTACTGAATGGCAGCATTGGGGATTATGTGTTTATTCAATTCGGACACAATGATGAGAGCGCAGATGAGTTCAGACGTTACGGCAGAGGTTCGACAGAAGCAATGTATGAAAATTACCTTAAAGAAGTCTATCTCCCTGCGATTCAAGCCCGGGGTATGATACCAGTACTGGTAACCCCAATGTCCAGAATTAAAGGGAATGCAAGTCCGGGATATATCTATGAAAATTCTTTTAAATCAAGAAAGTTTGTAGATATTCTTAAACGGGTCGCAGATGAATCTGGAGTTACACTTATTGACCTTAACTCGGAAAGTCTGAAATATTATAACGAGATCGGTGTAGAAGCAATAACAGCCCTCTTCATGTCTATTGAAGCCGGAGAAACGCCAGGCAAAACAAATGACGGAAGTTACGCTAATGGGCATCCTTCAAAGAAAGTCGATGGGACTCATTTTAAAGAAGCGCTCGCCAAACAATTTTCACGGATGATTGTCACGGAGCTTGTAGAGAAAGGTGCTACTGGCGATTCTACTGCTGCCTCCATTACTCCTTACCTTAAAGGGAACGTTAAGCATGCGGCACTAACAGGGAACTGGGGTAAGATTTTTCCGGAAATAACGAATGATACGACGACTGGGGAAGCTGCTTATTACCGTAATCAAATTGAAAAATTAATCCAGCTGGGAGTAATGGGCAAAGACCGTCAAGGGAATTTTAATCCGGATACGGAGATGACAGTTGCTGAATTCACACGCAGTATTTCTAAGTTAATGAAAGTGGAAAGATCAGATCTTGCCTATTATCCGAAAGGTAAGCTGTCACGTGAAACGATGGGTGCTATTCTCTATGACGTTTACCAAATAAAGTTTGCTAATAAACCTAAGTACATGACTGATTATAACGGCACAGCAGTAGTGCCAGGAGATCCTGGCTATGATTCGAATTTGGAGCCAGGAGCTAGAGGTGCGATGTACTATCCTCTTGTATCCTGGACGCAGCTTGTTGATACAGCGGACATTTCTCCTTATTTAATTTCAAAAGTGAAAAGTGCATATGAATTAGGACTCATTAGATCTGAAGTGGGGATTGCCAGAGGCGAAATGGTCAATGGGACAGAACTAGAACCTAAAGCTATAGTGACCCGGGAGAAAGCGGCCAAAGCTCTGTACTTTATGTGGGTGCTGGAACATGAAGTGAATGCAGAAAATCATGTTTCTTCTCTAAAATAGTCAGGGTGAACAATTCAAGGCACAGCAGCGATGCTGTGTCTATTTGTATGCAGTGAATTCCTCTCCACTTACAGCAGTATATCTCTCACGGTTGTTTATATCTACTTTCATTGTGGTAAGTAAGATTCGTAAAGCGATTTAAGAAAATGACAAACCCAGCGTATAAACGTGCATAGTTGTGCCATCCTAAGACGATCAGTTAACTATCAATTTGCTTAACGAGAGGAGATAGGGAAGATGTCAGGCAACAATAAACAAGCTACAAAAACCTTACCCCCACAGGAGCAGCATCATCAGCCAGGGATTGAGAGTGAAATGACGCCGCTGCCCAAATACGAGCCGGCAAATTATAAAGCAGCAGGTAAACTGCAAGACAAGGCGGCGTTAATTACCGGTGGAGACAGCGGAATTGGGCGTGCAGTTGCTGTGCTTTTTGCTAAAGAAGGCGCTGATGTGGTCATTTCATATCTTAATGAACACTCAGATGCAGAGGAAACTAAACGTCAGGTCGAGCAGGAAGGCCGCAAATGTATCCTAATTCCAGGTGATATCGGTGACGAGAAATTCTGTAAGGATCTTATTAAACAGACGGTGGAGGGCTTAGGAAAGCTTGATATTCTCATCAATAACGCGGCAGAGCAACATCCGCAAGCTAAGATCGAGGATATTACTTCCGAGCAGCTTGAGCGTACTTTCCGTACGAATATATTTGCGATGTTCTATTTAACAAAAGCAGCTATGCCTCATTTAAAAGCAGGATCTACCATTATAAATACAACTTCAATTACCGCTTATCGCGGAAGCCCGCAGCTGCTGGACTATTCATCAACTAAAGGAGCTATTCTTAGCTTCACACGATCCTTGTCCACGAATCTGGCAGAGAAGGGCATACGGGTAAACGGTGTTGCACCAGGTCCAATCTGGACACCGCTGATTCCCTCTACCTTTGATGCAAAACAGGTTAGCGAGTTTGGAGGTACACAGCCTATGAAACGGCCTGGACAATCAGAAGAGCTGGCACCAGCCTATGTATATCTGGCCTCTGACGATTCCAGTTATGTGACTGGACAGGTTATTCATGTAAATGGTGGCGAGGTAGTAAACGGTTAGATCAGTACAGCTAATGTGAATAAATGGGTGTATTTCAATAAAAAAATATGTTACTATAAACCACGTTAGCATTTTAAAATTGTATATTTATGTCACTAGGGGTGCCGATTGGCTGAGACGGAATGGATTTCCGGACCCTTTGAACCTGATCTGGTTAAGACCAGCGTAGGGAAGTGGAGAACGAATTTCTGTTGTCGGGCTATTTGTAGTGCCGTCTATATACAGATTCTGACTGCCTTCCTTACGGGGGGCAGTTTTTTTGTTTTTTACTGACCTACAGGGAAGTGAGAGAGGAGATCGTGATGTTGCAAGCTGAGATCCATCTAATATCAGACGGCAAGCTACAGCTGAGACATTTTGTTGAACTAGCTGTCACGGTGCAGACATGGGTCGATTATATTCACCTGAGAGATAAGCAATGTCCTGCATGCGAACTGCTCGCTGCGGCACAGAAGCTGTTGGCTACCGGTATGCCCGCTACCAAACTGATAATCAACGACCGGATCGATGTAGCCTTGGCAGCTGGTGCCGCGGGGGTTCAGTTGGCTTGGCACAGTCTGAGTCCGGTTACAGCCCGGCGAATTGCACCTCAGCTTCGGCTGGGGAGATCGGTTCATTCTCCGGTAGAAGCGGCGAATGCCTCAGAGCAGGGAGCTGATTATTGCTTGTTTGGTCATGTATTTCCCTCGGATAGCAAGTTAGGGCTGCCCGCACGTGGGTTAGAGCTGCTTGCAGAAACGGTGAAGACCAGCTCTATTCCTGTAATTGCGATTGGCGGAATTAGCCCCGCTAATGCGGCGCAGATCATTAGACAAGGTGCGGCAGGAGTTGCTGTGATGTCCGGTATTTGCGGAGCGGATGATCCTTATGAGGCCGCCAAAGCTATTCATAAGGCGGTTCATTCATAGCCTGGAGGTAACAGCATGGGCGAAGGGGGTGATTCAGAATGAAGCTGTTGATTAACGGGAAATCCGCAGAGTGTTCTGGTGGTATTCAAACTATAGCTGATTTGATCAGTCTTCCTGAGTGGTCGGGTCGTCTGATGATCATTGAGCTGAATGGAGAAATTGTCAGTAAGGAGAATTATGAAAGTACTGCTCTGAGCGAGGATGATCGTTTGGAACTGGTGCACTTTGTTGGTGGGGGTTGAGATGGAGCGGTATAGAATTTTGAGAAATTTATACGAACCAAAGGGAGGTAATTTCATGCATGACCCGTTACATATTGGCGGCATCGAATTAACCAGTAGATTATTTATCGGAACCGGAAAATATAGCCGGAATACGCTGATCCCCGAAGTGATCGCAAGCTCTGGTTCTCAGGTGATTACTGTAGCGCTTCGCCGAGTGGACCCGCAAGGTGGAGCAGAAAATATCATGAACCATATTCCCGGCCACATGACTCTTCTGCCTAATACCTCAGGAGCGCGTACAGCGGAAGAGGCAGTCCGTATTGCAAGATTAGCAAGAGCTGCGGGACTGGGGAACTGGGTCAAGATCGAAGTGATCAATGATCAGAAATACCTGCTTCCAGATAATCTGGAGACCATACGAGCTACAGAGATTTTAGCAGCGGAGGGTTTTGTAGTATTGCCATATATGAGTCCGGACCTTTCGGCTGCTTTACGTCTGAGAGATGCCGGTGCTGCTGCTGTGATGCCGCTTGGTGCGCCGATCGGAACGAATCGCGGCCTGCGCACCAAGGAGCTTGTGCGTATTCTTATTCAAGAAGTGAATTTGCCGATTATTTTAGACGCCGGAATTGGCAAGCCCTCGGAAGCGGCGGAAGCAATGGAGATGGGGGCCGCTGCTGTTCTGCTTAATACGGCTATTGCAACGGCACGTAATCCGCTCGTCATGGCGGAAGCGTTCCGCGAGGCGATATCCGCTGGCCGCAAAGCTTATTTGGCAGGACTCGGTCCTGTAGAAGAAGTTGCTTTTGCTTCGTCACCGTTGACTGGATTTTTGAACTGAATTTGATAGGTCACGAAAGGAGGGAAGATTAGCATGAGCTTTTTTGACACACTGGCCCGCTTGGAGCAGTATCCTTATGAGCAACTGTGGAAGGAGTTCCGGGAGGATGACGTTAGGCGGGCGCTTGGAAAAGACAAGCTGAACGAAAATGATTTGCTGGCATTGCTCTCTCCGGCAGCAACGCCGCTGCTAGAGGAGATGGCGTTGGCTGCACAGCGACTGACCCGTGCACATTTTGGTTATTCGATGCAGCTGTTCACACCGATGTATCTTGCGGATTTTTGTGTGAATCATTGTACCTACTGCAGCTTCAGCTCCATTTATGATTTTCCGCGCAAAAAGCTGTCCTTGGAGGAGGTTCGCAGGGAGGCTGAGAAGATTGCAGCTACAGGTCTGCGGCATATCCTCATTTTGACTGGTGAATCGCGCCGGGAGAATCCTGTCTCATATATTAAGGATTGCGTAGATGTACTCAGGGAATTTTTTTCCTCTGTCAGTATTGAGATAAATCCTCTATCAACTGCAGAATATAAAGAGCTTCTTCAAGCAGGGGTGGATGGATTAACACTATACCAAGAGGTGTACCACCAGGAGACTTACAGAAAGCTGCATGTTAAAGGGCCTAAAAGAAACTACCGGAATCGCCTGGATGCACCTGAACGCGGCTGTCAGGCAGGTTTTCGTTCTGTGAATATTGGTACGTTGCTCGGGATGTATGATTGGCGGCAAGAGGCATTCCAAAGTGCCATGCATGCCCGCTATTTGCAGGATCGGTATCCAGATTGCGAGATCAGTCTGTCACCTCCGCGGTTTCGGCCTTATTTAGGGGAATTTAACCCGGAGTGTGATGTTACCGACCGATCGCTAGTGCAGATTATTTTGGCATACCGGTTATTTTTACCCCGTTCGGGCATTACTTTATCTACAAGAGAGCCTGCCTCTCTACGCGATCATTTAATTCATCTAGGAATAACTAAGATGTCAGCCGGGGTCACTACTGAGGTGGGCGGTCACACTAATGCAGGGGGAACTCCGCAATTCGAAATATCCGATAGCCGTAGTGTGCAGGAGATTACGGAAATGCTATATACGAAGGGTTTGCAGCCCATTTTTAAAGACTGGGATATCCTGACCGAATCAACAACGTAACGCTTGTATTATCAATTATTAATCACTAAATGGACCCCTGCGAGATTCATGCGGAGGTCCATTTTTTATTGTATAGAGGGTGTTTAGTTTCCGGCAGAGAGCTCATCGAGAGACATTTCGAAACTCGGTGCCATATGAGTCAGAAAATAATCCACTTCCTGCAGGTCAAGCCCACGAAGTTTTGCTGCTGTCTGCTCCTTCGCGGCGGCAAATTCTCGGTTTCCTGCAGCAACTTCCCATACGCATTTCAAATAAGCATCCAGCCGATCAGCGGCTTTCACATAGCTGTGCAGCAGAATGTCCTCTGAATCGGGAGGGCTGTCTTCCGGCCGTATAAGCTGAGTGTAGATGCTTTTCAGCTCTGATGGAATCATTCCAGTTAAGCGATCAGCCGCAACTTTCTCCATTTCGCGGAAGCTGGTGAGCAAGCGAGGATTGTTGTATTTTACCGGCGTGGCGATGTCACCTGTGAACACTTCGCTGGCATCATGGAACAGAGCTAGGGTTGCTGCTCGTTCTGCGTTTAGTGAACGTCCAAAATGAACATTACCGATGGAACAGAGCATATGTGTGAGCAATGCAACATGAAAAGAATGCTCAGCGACGTTCTCCGGTGCGGTGCTGCGCATCAAGCTCCAGCGCTGAATATACTGAAGACGATATAGATAGGCAGAAAAATGGTAGCTCAATTTTAAAGTAACCCCTTTCATGCGGTGCTAGGTATGATATTATTATACTAATTGTATCAAACTTTAGATAACCTGGAACTGCCGAGAGGAGCTTGAATGAAGATGCAGCATTTTGAAGACAGTATTTATAACCTTATCGTAGAAACTTCCACGAATTTGCCGGGAGATGTACGCCGGGCAGTTGCAAAAGGTCGCGCGCTGGAAGACAGGGCTACCCGGTCCGGTCTTGCTTTAACCACGATTGCGCAAAATATCGGAATGGCTGAGCAGCAAGTGTCTCCGATCTGTCAGGATACGGGAATGCCTACATTTATCATTCACACCCCTGTGGGAATCAATCAGATTGAGATGAAAAAAGATATTCATAATGCCATTGTACGAGCGACCAAGAATGGTAAACTTCGTCCCAATTCTGTAGATTCATTAACAGGTGAGAATAGCGGAGATAACTTGGGTGCAGGCACACCAGTCATTCATTTCGAACAATGGGAAGAGGATAAAATAGACGTTAGACTTATTCTGAAGGGTGGAGGCTGCGAGAATAAAAATATTCAATACAGTCTCCCGGCAGAATTAGAAGGACTCGGCAAAGCGGGTCGGGATCTGGACGGAATCCGTAAATGTATTTTACACGCGGTATATCAGGCGCAGGGACAAGGCTGCAGTGCCGGTTTTATTGGCGTGGGTATCGGCGGTGACCGTACGACTGGCTACGAGCTGGCTAAGAAGCAGCTGTTCCGCAAAGTGGAGGATGTTAATCCAATAGAAGACCTTAGTAAGCTGGAAGACTATATTATGGAGAATGCTAACAAGCTTGGAATTGGCACGATGGGCTTTGGTGGTGAAGTATCGCTGCTGGGCTGTAAGGTTGACGTAATGAATCGTCTGCCAGCTAGCTTTTTCGTATCTGTTGCTTATAACTGTTGGGCCTTCCGCCGCCAAGGGGTGCTGGTTGATCCATCCACAGGCAATATAGAGGATTGGTTGTATGAGAGTGGTACAGGGATATCTGTAGATGATGAAGGGGCACATGAATCTGAAGCGGTAATTGCTGAGGGAGCTAACAGCCCAGCCTCTGAATCGCGGGAAGTACGTCTTACAACGCCGATAAGTGAAGAGGATATCCGTAGTCTGCGTGTTGGAGACGTGGTTATTTTATCCGGTGAAATGCATACAGGCCGTGATGCTTTGCACAAATATTTAATGGATCATGAGTCTCCGGTAGATCTGGAAGGGGCTGTGATTTATCATTGTGGTCCTGTGATGATGAAAGATGAGGAAGGCTGGCATGTAAAAGCTGCGGGACCAACTACGAGCATTCGTGAAGAGCCTTATCAAGGCGATATTATCAAAAAATTTGGAATCCGTGCAGTCATCGGAAAAGGTGGTATGGGTCCAAAAACGTTAAAAGCGTTACAGGAGCACGGCGGGGTATACCTCAATGCGATTGGTGGAGCCGCCCAGTATTATGCAGAGTGCATTAAGAAGGTCAACGCTGTTGATTTTATGGAATTTGGTATTCCTGAGGCGATGTGGCATCTCGATGTGGAGGGTTTTGCAGCGATTGTGACGATGGATGCTCACGGCAACAGTCTGCATGCGGATGTGGAAAAAGATTCTGCAGCTAAATTGACTCAATTCAAGGAGCCAGTGTTTAAATAAATGGGGTTACAACCGGTGGATAAGTCATGAGGAGGGCAGATTCTCTGAATGGCTTTTCCATGGGTTTTAATCAAATTATAAGGATTTATGTGTCCAGACTATAAATGATCCTTAAGGAACGCCGAAGGCGTTTTTACCTGTCTAAAGGAGGACAACGAATGGCACCACATTATATTAGAAATGGGTTTCTTAACGTTACGCCGTATTTTATTGCGGAAGATGCAGACCAATTGATAGATTTTGTTGTGCACTGCTTTGATGCCAAAATTATTGATATGCTGCGAAATGATGAGGGAAGGATTAGGCATGCCGAGGTCAGAATCGGTGATTCCATCATTGAGATTTCCGAAGCGAATGAAAAGTATTCACCGGTACAGCTTGCCATTCATCTTTATGTAAGAAATGTTGATGAGACCTACCGCAAGTGCCTGGATGCCGGGGCTTCTATTATTGAAGAACCACTGGATAAATCCTATGGAGAAAGAGGAGCAGGGGTTAGAGACCGTCAGGGTAATCAGTGGTTTCTTGCCACCCGTACAGAATAAACTCATGTGTTTTTACAAAAGTAATACAAAGTAACAGTCCAGAGTTAATCAACTCGGGCTGTTATTTTTATATAATCTACTCTGGGGGGCTTATGTCACGGTCATAGTCGTACTGGTATTTTGAAGAAAATGAAGTTAGGATAAAAGATACAATGATAAAGGGAGAGGCAAATTTCAGATGAAACCGTTTCGCGCTCGTCTTACGTTTATACTTATGGCCTTAATCGGTATTTCCATGATTGGTACTGGATTTACGATGGCTCATCTGTTTAAGAGCTCCCATATAACTGCTCTGGAAGAGAATATGTCCCGGGAAATAAGCTTGCTCTCAGGAACACTGGAATTTGTTGATATGAATTCTTCAAATGCGATCCCGTATTACACTGAACAGGCGGAGCATATTTCTAAACTTTTAGATTCTCGGATAACGTTTATTACAAAGTCGGGTAAAGTAATTGGCGATTCTGAGAAAAACCCCTTGGAAATGGACAACCACTCCAATCGTGAAGAAGAGATAGGGGCTGCGAAAGAGGGAACTGGACGGGCAATCCGTTACAGCGAAACTCTAAAGCATGAGATGTTATATGTGGCTGGAAAGGTAACTTCTGATCAGGGATTTGACGGCTATATTCGGGTCTCAATGGGACTTGATGCTGTAACGCAAGGTCTTAAGCATGCTTGGATGATCATGGCTGCAGGTCTAATTATCTTGTTCTTGTCAGCAACTATTGTGAGCTATAAAGTAGCTTCAAGCATGACTTCCCCGCTGGAGCAAATCACAAGAGTTGCCCGGCGGATTACCGATCTGGATTATGATGCCAGAGTTCATTTGAAGCGTAAAGATGAAGTTGGACAGCTGGCTACAGCGATTAATGCGATGGCAGACAGTCTTCAAGACCAGCTTAAGACGATTCGTGATAATGAGGATCTGCTGCAAAGCGTGCTGGATAATATGACGGGCGGCATCATAATGATCAATGCGGAAGAAGAGATTGCGCTGCTTAATCGAGCTTCAGAGCGAATGCTTGATGTCAGTAACGGTGAAATGGCGGGTCATTCGTACAAAGAGTTAAAACGGCATTATGAGCTAACCCGTCTGCTTGAAGAAGGGGTGTTAAGCCGGGAGCCGATTCATGAAGAACGAAGTATTTATAACCCAAGAGAGCGAATTGTACGGATGGACGCGGTTCCGATGATCCAGGATGGTACGTACAGAGGTATGCTTTTCCTATTGCAAGAGGTTACGGAAATTCGCCGTTTGGAGCGGATGCGTAGTGAGTTTGTAGCTAATGTATCGCATGAACTCAAGACTCCGGTTGCAGCGGTCAAAGGGTTTGCCGAGACCTTACTGGGTGGCGGAGTTAAAGATGAAAAGACGGCGAGATCCTTCCTGCAAATTATTTATGATGAGAACGAGCGTTTAAATCGCTTGATTGGAGATATTCTGGAATTATCTAAAATCGAATCTAAACGGGTGCAGCTCGATTGCTCACCGGTTCATATCATTGAATTCTTTGATTCCGTGCTGGGAACCATCAGTAAAGTCGCTGAGAAGAAAAACATTAGTCTTAATGTAGAGGTTCCTGAGGAGCTATTCATTGAGGCGGATGAGGATAAGCTGCGTCAAATCTTTATGAATCTTTTCTCTAATGCGATTAATTACACACATGAAGGCGGAAACGTAAAGGTCTACGTTAAGAGTCTACTGAAACCAGACGGCTCCGAAAATGTTCAATTTACTGTTAGCGATACAGGTATGGGGATTCCTAAAAAAGATCTGCCGCGTATTTTTGAACGTTTTTACCGGGTGGATAAGGCAAGATCCAGAAGCTCCGGCGGAACGGGATTGGGGCTGTCTATTGTGAAGCATTTGGTAGATATGCACCATGGAGTGATTTCAGTTGAAAGTGATTTGGGAATCGGCAGTTCCTTTGTGATTGAATTGCCTTTGCTGCAGGAAGAAAAGACCGATTAGATTTTTGTAAATTCACTTTTTCAATTTTACACTAAGTTAACATTACGGTGATATGATGGTTTTGTTGCTGTTTTGTAAAAATCAAACTATATGAAAGACGGGGGAACCTATGGCTCAACGATTGCTTGTCATTGAAGACGAACCGACACTAGCCCGGCTGCTGTCCTATAACTTAACGCAGGAAGGTTACGAGGTGACGGTAGAGGATCATGGAACGGCAGGATATGATCGTGCGACGAGGGAACCTTTTGACTTGATCGTATTGGATCTGATGCTGCCAGGAATGAATGGCATTGACATCCTTGATAAATTGCGTGGACAAGGTATCCGCACACCTATTATCGTATTAACTGCTAAAAATGCTGAAGAAGATGTGGTTAGAGGGCTGAAATCCGGTGCTGATGATTATATAACCAAACCTTTTGGGGTATCCGAATTGCTTGCAAGAGTGAGCGCTGTATTGCGGCGGATTTCCGGTCTTGCTGAGGAGGCTCCACAAGAGACACCTATATCTGCTTCTACGATCATTCTGGGACAACTAGAAATCTATCCTGAGCGGTATGAAGTTTCCCTAGGTGGACATAGCATTAACCTGCGACCTAAAGAGTTCGAGGTATTGTTATATTTGGCTCGTAAACCAGGGGTAGTGCTGACAAGAGATGATCTTATGAACGCTGTATGGGGCTTTGATTATATTGGTGGACAGCGCACCGTTGATGTGCACGTAAGTTCACTTCGTAAAAAGCTTGAGCTAGATCCAGAATCCGTCCATATCGATTCCATTCGAGGTGTAGGTTATAAATTAGTTGTTAACAAAAAGAGAGCTCCGGTCATTTAGCATGACTGGAGTTTTCTTCTTTATCCCGTTCATAAACAAGATTCAGGTGAGATTACACGCCGAATTGTAGGGAATACTATCACGTGGACTAATTCATCTTCACCAATTTTACATTGCGTTAACATTTCTCTCCAACTGTATTTACATTAAAAGCTTATTATGGAGAACGAAGATGATGAGAAGGAGACGTAAATACTAATGAAATCCATCATTGACATAGAGAAACTTGATCTCTACTATGAGTCATTTCACGCACTGAAGAATGTGAATCTGCAAATTCCGGAGAAACAGGTTACTGCTTTTATTGGACCTTCCGGTTGCGGAAAATCCACTCTGTTGCGCACGCTGAATCGTATGAATGATATGATTCCTGGTACACGTATTGAAGGAACTGTAAACATCGGTGGCAAAAATATTTATAGTGACGAGGTAGAGGTAGAAAGCCTGCGTAAGCAGGTGGGCATGGTATTCCAACAGCCCAATCCTTTTCCAAAGTCGATTTACGACAATGTAGCTTATGGTCCTCGCCTGCACGGCATTCGTTCAAAGAGCGAACTGGATGAGATTGTAGAGCAAAGTCTGCGTCATTCCGCGCTGTGGGAGGAAGTTAAAGATTTTCTGAAAAAATCTGCCCTTAGCTTGTCCGGCGGACAGCAGCAACGGCTGTGTATCGCCCGAGCTTTGGCAGTGCAGCCGGATATTCTGCTCATGGATGAGGCAACGTCTGCACTTGATCCTGTGTCTACGCTCAAGATAGAGGAGCTTGTACAGGAATTAAGAAGTAAGTATACAATCGTTATGGTTACTCATAACATGCATCAGGCGGCACGTGTATCTGGTCGAACCGTGTTTTTCTTGAATGGTGTAATTGTAGAGGCGGCGGATACAGAGGTGTTGTTCTCTACTCCTAAGGATTCCCGCACCGAAGATTATATTTCTGGACGTTTCGGCTGATACGGGCTACAAGGGCGCTCGTCCTTGGAAATGGCAAGCTGACCATACATTAATGAGGAGGATCGCTCTTACTATGATTCGCAGAAAAGAATTTGATAAAGATTTGGAAGAGCTGCGCAGTCTGCTGCAGCAGATGGGTGAACATGTAATAGATGCTCTTGGTGGAGCAATTGTTGCTTTACAGAATCTTGATACTGTGCGCGCTCAGGAAATCATTAAAGCAGATTTGCAGCTGAATGCCATGGAAGATAAAATCATGGAAATTGGCTCACGGCTAATTATTACACAGCAGCCTGTAGCAAAAGATTTGCGCCGCATTATCGTTGCTTTCAAAATATCTAGCGATTTGGAACGTATGGGTGACTTGGCTATTGATGTTGCGAAAGCAACTATGCGCATCCATGGACAGCAGCTGATCAAGCCGCTTGTAGACATTCCACGTATGGCGGAAATTGTGACGACCATGATTGATGAGGCTATCCAGTCTTATCTGGATGAGAACACGGATCTGGCTTATAGAATGGCACAAGATGATGATCAGGTCGATCAATTATATGGTTCGATGATCAATGAGCTATATAGTTATATGGTGGCAAAACCGGATTCTGTATCCCAAGCTATGTTATTAACGCTGGTAGGCCGTTATATTGAACGGATTGCCGATCATGCGACTAACATTGGTGAGAGTGTTGTTTATCTGGTCACAGGCAGCCGTCCGGACTTGAATCAGTAATTTGCACTTACACAGCTTTTGTTATATCTTTAGTTAAACTAAGTAGCCGCCCTTTTAAAAGGGCGGCTACTTGTTGTATATCCTTAACATATCAGCTTATCCCACTGTTTAGGTTGGTAAAGCCGTTTCTACTTGTACAGGGCATATGGTAAGATGTAAGGAGTAAGCATGAAAAAGGCGAGGTGCACTATGGACAAGTTGATACTTATAGATGGAAACAATATTATTTACCGTGCTTTTTTTGCGATGCCCCCGCTGACGAATACAGCAGGGCAACAGACAAATGCGGTGTACGGATTTACAACGATGCTGCTTCGTTTAATCGAAGAACATAAACCGACACATATGATTGTCGCTTTCGATGCAGGGAAAGTTACTTTTCGGCATGAAGGTTATCAAGATTATAAGGGCGGCCGGCAAAAAACACCGCCGGAACTCTCCGAGCAGTTCCCTTTGTTGAAGGAATTGCTGACTAATTTAGGTGTACCGCAGTTTGAAATTGGCAATTATGAGGCTGATGATATTATTGGCACCATTTCACGCCAGGCGGATGAAGCGGGACGGCAGGTTATGATCGTGTCGGGAGACAAGGATATGTTGCAGCTGGCTTCTGAACATACGACCGTTGCCTTAATCCGCAAAGGGGTCACCGAAGTTGAGCTTTATGGGCCGGAACAAATCCGGGAGAAATATGACCTAACCCCTGAGCAGATCATTGATCTTAAAGGGCTGATGGGCGATGCAAGTGATAACATCCCGGGAGTACCCGGCGTAGGTGAGAAGACAGCTTTGAAGCTGCTGCATCAATTTGGATCAGTGGAAGGTGTCTTAGCTGGAACCGGTGAGCTAAAGGGTAAAATGAAAGAGAAACTGGAAACCCATGCGGAAGATGCGGTGATGAGCAAAAAATTAGCGACCATCTATCGCGAAGTACCGCTTGAGCATTCGTGGGAAGACATGGTCTTCAATGGAATTTCAGCAGATACAGCTGGACCAGCGCTTGCCAAGCTGGAATTTAAATCATTGTTGGAACGTTTGTCACTTAGTGCCTACGCTCCTGTTGCCGAGGGTGAGGGGAGTACTGCTGAAGTAGAAGCTGCGGCACTTGATATTACGATCGTAAGTGAAGAAGAACTTAAGGGGCTCAGTGAAGCCCTGGCTGATATTTCGGCGCTGCATGTGGAATCGTATGGAGATAATCCGCATCGTGCCGAGGTAATCGGAATAGGATTGTCCTCTCTGGAGCGGCATTACTATGTGCCGTTTGAATTACTGCATAAACCGGCCGCTGCGAAGCTGCGTGATTGGCTAGGAGATGAAAAGGCTCCGAAAAGTGGATATGATCTTCACCGCGCTGATTTGGCTCTACACTGGCAGGGAATTGCTTTTGCAGGTGCAGCCCATGATGTGCAGCTGGCGGCTTATTTGCTTGATCCTACGGAGGCTAATCAGAATCTAAATGATCTCACTGCTAAATATGGCTTGCCGCGGCTCTCTCCTGATGAAGAGGTATTTGGTAAAGGTGCCAAATACAAAATCCCTGAGCTTGAAGTTTTAGGAAATCACGTTGCACGAAAGAGTGCAACGGTTCTTGGAATCGCACAGAAGCAACAGCAGGAGCTGGTGGAGACCGCAATGACAGGGCTATTCGAGGATCTGGAAATGCCTTTGTCACGGATTTTGGCGGATATGGAGAAACAGGGGATTGCAGTCAATGCTGGTGATCTTAAAGAGCTTGGAAAAGAATTCGAGGCGCAAATTTCCAAATTGGTCAGTGAAATATACGAGATTTGTGGCACTGAGTTTAATTTGAACTCACCAAAGCAGCTGGGTGAAATCTTGTTTGTAAAGCTAGGTCTGCCTGTCGTCAAGAAGACGAAGACGGGTTATTCCACGGATGCCGAAGTGCTTGAGAAACTGGCGCCATACCACGATGTGGTGCGTTTGATTCTGCAATATCGCACAATTGCAAAGCTGCAATCTACCTACGTAGAGGGGCTGCTTAAAGAAATTTCCCCGAACACAGGGAAGGTGCATACATTCTATCGGCAGACAATTGCCGCTACAGGACGGCTTAGCAGCCAATTCCCGAACTTGCAAAATATCCCGATTCGTCTAGAGGAAGGACGCAAAATCCGCAAGGTATTCGTTCCGTCCGAACCGGGCTGGTCCATCTTAGCAGCCGACTATTCGCAGATCGAACTGCGTGTGCTGGCACATATTTCCGGCGATGAGCGGATGAAGGAAGCCTTTCTGCATGATATGGATATTCACACGAAGACAGCGATGGATGTGTTCGGTGTGACCGCAGAACAGGTGGACAGTAATATGCGCCGTGCCGCAAAAGCCGTTAACTTTGGGATCGTCTACGGGATCAGTGATTACGGTCTCTCGCAGAATCTGAATATTCCGCGTAAGGAAGCCGCGCAATTTATTGAACAGTATTTTGAGGTTTATCAGGGTGTGCGCCGCTATATGGACGATATTGTAGTGGAGGCACGAAAGTATGGTTATGTGACCACATTGCTCGAACGTCGCCGTTATCTGCCGGAGATTAATGCGAAGAACTTTAATCTGCGCTCTTTTGCGGAGCGGACAGCAATGAATACACCTATACAGGGAACAGCAGCGGATATAATCAAGCTGGCGATGGTGCATATGGACAAGGCATTATTTGATCGTGGGCTTAAGAGCCGTATGCTGCTTCAAGTACACGATGAGCTTGTATTCGAGGTGCCAGAGGATGAAATGGAGCTTATGAAGACGCTTTTGCCGGAAGTAATGGGTGGAGCCCTGAAGTTATCTGTGCCGCTTAAGGCAGAGGTCAGCTTTGGAAGTAACTGGTACGAGGCGAAATAGACTCCCTTTAAGGTGTGCATATCAGCTATAATGTAGTTGAGGTGAAGACATCATGCCGGAATTACCGGAAGTAGAGACAGTCAAGAGAACACTTAATGAGTTAGTTAATGGAAAGCAGATAGAGAATGTAACCGTCCGGTTGGCGCGGATTATTCAGCGTCCGGATGATATTCAGGCTTTTGCCCACCTGCTGGCAGGTCATAGCATTGTAAAAGTTGAACGAAGAGGAAAGTTTTTGCGTATTGTGCTGGATGGTCTGGTGCTTGTGTCACATTTACGGATGGAAGGCCGTTACGGACTTTTTTCAAATGATGACCCACTGGACAAGCATACACATGTGATTTTTCATTTTACGGATGGAACTGAGCTGCGTTACACGGATGTTCGCCAATTCGGGACAATGCATCTTTTTCAGATGGGAGAAGATCTTCAGCTGCCGCCTTTAAATAAGCTGGGGCAGGAGCCGCTGGAGCCTTCTTTTACACCGGAGAGGTTTAAGCAGATCGTGTCCGCTAAAAGCACCAAAATTAAATCGCTGCTGCTTAATCAGGAATATATCGTCGGCATCGGCAATATTTATGTAGATGAGTCGTTGCACCGTGCGGGTATCCATCCTGAAGACAGCGCCAAAGCGCTCACGGACAATCAATTGGACAAGCTGCATCATGCTATTGTAAGCACGCTGGCCGAAGCGGTTAACGCCGGAGGTTCATCTGTTAAGTCATATGTTAATGGCCAAGGTGAGAGCGGTACGTATCAGCAGCAGCTATTGATTTACGGTCGTAAGGATCAGCCGTGTAGTAACTGCGGAACGATGATTGAGAAGACGGTTGTAGGCGGTCGTGGCACGCATTATTGTCCAAATTGCCAGCGTCCGACTGTTCACTGAATTTGTTGAAATAATAAGGTTGGCACCCACTACTTGTCCCGCCCATATACTGTGTGAAGAATGCTTAATAGAGAACGGAAGCTGAAACGATAAAATTTCAGTTTTCCGGTTCTTCACAGGAGGGATTGCGGGTGCTCAGCCCATTATTTTCACTGTTATTGCTAGCGTTTGCCTTGAGTTTGGATGGTTTTGGTGTAGGAATTACATATGGGCTGCGTAAAATGAAAATACCACTGCTCTCCGTTCTGATTATCTCGCTCTGTTCGGGGGTAGTTATCTGTGTATCGATGCAGGTTGGGGTTTTGCTTGCCAAGGTAGTGTCTCCGAATGCAGCTTCTATAGTTGGTGCAGTTATACTTGTGCTAATGGGGTGCTGGTCGCTTGTTCAGATGCTGATGCAGAAAGAGAAAGATGCAGATGGCGGACGTAAAGCTGAAACGGTAGATAAGGGCTCATTTTCCGAGCAGGCTTGGGCAGAGGTAGCTGCTGATTCTGAAGCGGGTACAGAACCTGTTATGAATGATGAACCGTTGAAATCAGCTGTTTTTTCACTTGAGCTTCGCCGTTTGGGGATCGTAGTACAGATCTTGCGTACCCCGTCTTCTGCGGATATGGATGCCTCAGGAAGCATCTCTTCGATGGAAGCGATGATACTGGGGATTGCGCTCTCTCTGGATGCTTTTGGGGCTGGACTTGGCGCAGCGCTGCTTGGCTTCAACCCGATATGGACATCACTTACAATAGCTTTGTTTAGTGGTACATTTCTATTGCTGGGTATGAAGACTGGACTTAGATTTGCCGGGAACTACTGGATGAAGCATGCTGCCGCATTACCAGCGTTATTATTAATTGCAATGGGAATACTGAAGCTATTATGAGGTGAGTACATGATTATAGGCTTAACCGGAGGAATCGCATCCGGAAAAAGCACAGTGTCTGCACTGCTTGTGAACAAGGGAGCGAGGCTGGTTGATGCCGATGTGATCGCCAGAGAAGTTATGCTTCCCGGGCATGAAGTGTTGGCTGCTGCTGCTAAGCAATTCGGAAAAGAGATCCTTTTTACGGATGGAACACTGAATAGGGCCAAATTAGGTGAAATCGTCTTTCAAGATCCTGTGGCCCTGCAAACCTTGAACAATTTGACGCATCCTGCCATCCGGCAGGAAATCAAAGACCGTATGTACAGCATGGAGCAGGAAGAGCCGAAGCGGCTTATTATTGTGGATATTCCGCTTCTTTTTGAATCAGGGCTTGAGACCCTGTTCCATGAGATTGTAGTAGTGTACGTTCCCCGTGATATGCAAATTGCTCGATTAATGGAACGTAATAGGCTCTCTTTAGAAGAAGCAGAAGCGCGATTGAATGCACAGATGGATATTGAACAGAAACGTAATAAAGCGGACTACATCATCGACAACAGTGGCGATCTTGCGTACACTGAGCAACAGGTTGCTGTTTTTTGGGACAGGCTGGGTTTATCATGAAATGGCTACGTAAAAAAAGAGTACTGCTTCTGCTATTTGTGGGTTTTACGGCAATATTGTTTCTGAGCACTAACTGGATGTCGTGGTTTTATCCCATCCATTTTAAAGATGAGATTCGCAAGCACAGCATCACTTATGAGATAGACCCGTTTCTTGTAACCGCGATTATTCGTGTAGAAACGAACTTCAAAACTGGACGAGAATCCAAAAAAGGCGCACTAGGGCTGATGCAGCTTATGCCGGATACCGCGAAGTGGGCGCTGGAAAAGGCCAAGCTTCCAAACGTATCTATGGAAGAACTCAAGCATGAGCCTTCGGCTAATATTGAACTGGGTACATGGTATCTTTCAACTTTATCCCGTCAGTTCGAAGGTAAACGTACAGCAATTATCGCAGCCTATAATGCTGGGCCCGGAAAAGTTCAACGCTGGTTGGACGAAGGGGTCTGGGATGGGACAGATGCAACCATTAAAGATATTCCCATTGGTGAAACCAGGCATTATGTACAGCGCGTTAATTATTACTATGATCAGTACACGGACATTTACAAAGAATTTTAATTTCTACCGTGTTATGTATAAAAAGAAGTATTAAACGACCTGTAGGTCGTTTAATACTTCTTCAAAAAGCTTATGTTGGTCAGGTTATTTGTATTGACCTGCCAGTTGTTGTTCTGCCAGGGTTACAAGACGTTTAGTGATGTAACCACCGATCGAACCATTTTCATAAGAAGTTTTATTGCCTTGGTAACCATCTGGGGAAAGCGTGATTCCTAGTTCTTGGGCAACTTCGTATTTAAGTTGTTCCAAGGCACCGCGGGAATTTGGAGCTACAAGGTTATTGGAGTTGTTGCTTTGGCTCATTGCTGTTCACCTCCTCTGTTGGTAACTGTATTATGTGCCGGACTTGCCATTATCATTACAAGAAAAAAACGGTGATTTCTGGAAATAATAAAAAAGCCGTTCAAAAGCCGGATTTATAACGTTCCGGGACCAAACCATTATGTATTAGGAAGTGATGAAGCTTATGAAATGCCCTTACTGTGATCACACAAATACTAAAGTGCTGGACTCGCGACCAGCGAATGAAAATAAGTCAATCCGTCGTAGGCGTGAATGTGAGCGTTGCAGCAAACGTTTCACTACTTTTGAAATGATTGAAGAAACGCCACTCATTGTAATTAAAAAAGACGGCAGCCGTGAGGAATTCAGTCGTGATAAAATACTCCGTGGTCTCATCCGTGCTTGTGAGAAACGGCCGGTTTCTGTGGAACGTCTAGAAAAGATCGTGTCCGAGGTTGAGAAATCTCTGCGCGGCATCGCCGTTGCGGAAGTGGAAAGCCAACAGATTGGTGAATTCGTGATGGAGCAGCTCTACCCAGTAGATGAAGTGGCTTACGTTCGTTTTGCGTCCGTATATCGCCAGTTCAAGGATATTAATATGTTCATGAAGGAACTCAAGGGGCTGCTATCCAAGAGTACGGGAGAATTAGAGGGATTATAGGGTTTTGTCCAGTTAGGGCGTTACAGCCAATCCTAGAGTCTGTTAGGAGTGCTTGTACTGGTTTGTTTCCTCTGAGTTTTGAGCGGGGAATTTGAGTGGAAAAATGAATTTTAAAAAAAGTGTTGACATAGAGGGCGATTTTTTATATTATATAGAAGTCGCCTACGACGCTTGAGTTTATCGGAACAACTCAATTACGACCAAACTAAAATTAAAAAATGTATGATTACATACATCTGAAATTTCAGTTTGGGGCCATAGCTCAGCTGGGAGAGCGCATCGCTGGCAGCGATGAGGTCAGGGGTTCGATCCCCCTTGGCTCCACCAAACATCATATGGACTCTTAGCTCAGTTGGTAGAGCAGTAGACTCTTAATCTATTTGTCCAGGGTTCGAGCCCCTGAGAGTCCATCCTAAAGAAACGGCAGAAATGCCGTTTTTTTTGTTGTTTGGGTAGATAAAACGTACAATGCAAAGAGAGTCGTGCGGAAACACGACTCCCAGTGCAATAGCCGCTTTTAAGGGCGGCGGCTTCGGAAGTTTAGTCAGGAAATAGACCGCATTCCTTTGCGAGAGGGCGGTCTATTTCTTTTTGAGGTAGTTGAGCAGTGCAATAACATCCTCGTAAAGGAGCGGAGATCATTATTTGTTTAATGACCGATCCTAAGTATCAAGAGAGCAGTGGGGGATATTTTAACGTTGGGACAGGCAATCCCATTGTACCCGTCCAACCGGGAGGAGATAGGGTAATGGAAAATAAATTATGGAACGATACGCGAGACATTTTGCAGCAGAAAGGTTTCTTTGGAAACTGATTTAATTAGTGGAACTAACCTCATGTCCGTTCGAATCACCCATTCATGATCCTGCGGACTGTATAGCTCTTATTTTCTTTATTTAGTGAAATTAGTCGAGTGATCGGACCGTAGCGCACTTATTTCCTCTCCAGTAGCAGTATTTTGTTTTGAAAAGACTAAATAAGTGCGTAGGAGTCCGATAGCTTGGGAAAACGCCCCATTATGAGAAAATAAGAGCACCTCGGTCCGTTGTATCTCAACATTCCGCCAGTCCGACATTTTTTAGTACTACGATCAGAAATAGACCGATCCCTTGTGAGAGAGGGCGGTCTATTTTACCGTTCCCGTTAGTTACCGTATTCCTTCAAAAGCGTACCTCACCAACTGCTGCACATAAGCATCGTCTATCGGTTGGCCGGTCACCAGCAAGCGGTAGAATATCGGCCCGTAAATAAGATCGGTAACAACTTCAATATCGAGAGTATCCTTCAATTCCCCGCGCTGAACACCTCGTTCCATAAGCAGCCGTGCCTCAAGCCGACGAGGCTGGAAATATCGGGTCCGATAAGCTTCCGCCAAGCCTGAATCCATCTGTCCTTCTCCAATGATCTCCGTAATGATTTTACCCTCTCGACTAATCAGGAACCGGGATAAGTTCGTTGCATGCATGAGAATATCATCGAATACTGAACCTGTGTCAGGTACGGGCAGTCTGTCCGCAGCGAAGGATAGGAATCCATCCATCACCACGGCAGCCTTGTTAGGCCACCATTTATATATCGTAGCTTTGCTGACCTTGGCACGATCCGCTATTTTTTCCACCGTAACTGCTCCAAAACCATTTTCCAATAACAAATCATAGGAAGCGGAAAGAATAGACTTCTCCGTCTCAACATTACGCGGACGTCCTCGTTTAATCTCCATCTGAAATCACCCTTTCGTTAATCTGTCTCCAATCAAAATATAAACTATACGTTCAGTATACTAAAAAAATCTGGAAAAATAAATGACCATCGCCTATTTACAAAACGATACGTTCAGTATATTATTTAAACATGAATTAGTGAACTGAACGTATAGTATTTAAATTATTATGACCATCTGAGGAGGATTCACATGCAAAAAGAACAAGCGGCGAAAGAGAACCACATTTCAAGTGGGATGATGTTTATGTTAGCAGCGGCATGCGGGCTTATCGTGGCCAATCTTTATTATGCTCAAACCCTTGTCGGACCTATCAGTGTCTCGACAGGACTTTCTTCTACAGCCGCAGGCTTGATCGTCACTTTAACTCAAATCGGTTATGTTGTAGGTTTGTTATTTATCGTGCCGCTGAGTGACATTGTTGAGAATCGGCGTCTCACGATAATCACGTTAATGGTTGCAGTCGGTGCATTGCTGGTTGCAGCCTTCGCAGCTAATGCGCCTTTGTTCCTGACAGCATCTTTGTTTATAGGAACCGGTTCTGTGGTAGCTCAAATCCTGGTGCCTTATGCCACCTATTTAGCGTCTGAAGAGCAGCGTGGGCGTGTGGTTGGTAATGTTATGAGTGGACTTTTACTTGGTATTATGTTTGCCCGGCCCGTGGCAAGCTTTATCACCAGCATCTGGGGATGGCAAGCCGTGTTTATTTTTTCAGCGGTCGTTATCACGTTGTTAGCCATTCTTCTGTCGCGATTTCTTCCTCAACGTAAACCTGCACCTTCGGTAAGCTATGGTAAATTAATTGTCTCTTTAGGCCCCCTTTTAAAACAAACGCCTATATTGCGGCGACGTGCCTTATATCAAGCTTGTTTATTTGGAGCTTTTAGTCTCTTTTGGACGGTGGTTCCGTTGCGGTTGGCGGATGATTTTGGAATGTCGCAGCAAGGTATCGCTTGGTTTGCTTTAGTAGGTGTTGGTGGGGCTGTAGCCGCGCCGATTGCTGGAAGACTGGCAGATAAAGGTTGGAGCAAATGGTTAACCGGACTGGCCATGATCATAGCCACCTTGTCTTTTTTACTAATTCATCTTTTCCATAGCCACTCAACTTTTGCTCTCGTTCTGCTCTTTATTTCCGCGATTACATTGGATATGGCCGTATCCGGAAATCTTGTACTCGGACAGCGTGTGATTTATTCATTGGGAAGTGAAGCGAGGGGACGTCTTAATGGGATCTTTATGGCGATTTTCTTCGTGGGTGGAGCCGTTGGATCATCTTTGGGTGGTTGGGCTTATGCCTATGGGGGATGGACCTTCGCTTCACTCATCGGAGTGATCCTGCCGCTATTGGCTTTGGTTTACTTTTTCACTGAAAAAAGATCAACTAAAGCTGTTGAATAAAGCCTTGCTTTAAGTGTGGGGGTTGGGTTTACGGCAGAATAGACCGCTACCTTTGGTTAGGGCGGTCTATTTCTTTTTGAGGTAATAACGCTTGATAAACGTTAGTTATGCTCCGCTAACTGCACCTCAAACCCGTCCGGGTCCAGGATATAAAAGAACCGCAGGTGGGGATTGGGTGCGATTGGTCCGCGCGCTACTGGGATACCTTGGCTTTTTAAACTCTCCATCGCTTCATCAATTGACTCCACTTCGAAACCCACAGAAACGCCACATTCCGGCTTCAAAGCCGGGTCACTTCCCTGAATAAGCTCGATCTTGGGTTGCCCTTCCAGACCTAACATGACGATCTGTTTTCCACTGCTCTCAAATCTACGCTCAATGGGTAGACCCAGTATCCGGTTATAAAAATGAAGGGAAGCCTCCAGATCGCGGACCCGAAGCGTAATCCAATTCATACTCAATTTCATGGTTTTATAGTCTCCTCTGATGAATATTCTATTTCGTATATTATACGCTATCGTCTTGCCCGGAAACAGGGAGAATGGGAATCAAGAACGTTTAATGAGGATAAAAGCCCGCAAAATCAGCTGTGCAACCAGTGGTTGACAGTATGTAAGGGTAGATAGGTAGTCAATTACAGAACGTTATAATATGATGAGCATGAGGTGATGGCGAATGGACTTTGCAAATAAATTGCAAAGCTATAGGAAACAGAGAGGAATGTCCCAGGAGAACTTAGCGGAGGTGATTGGTGTTTCGCGGCAAGCCGTGTCTAAGTGGGAATCAGGTCAATCCTATCCCGAAATGGATAAGATGATTAGTTTAAGTGAATTATTTCACGTAAGTTTGGATCATCTGGTGAAGGATGCTTCAAGCGATACCAAAGCGGAGCATGTCGCAAGCCCCGTATATGTAGATCTGAATTCCTTGTTTCATTATGAGTACAAAAGTAAGAGAACATGCTTTGGAATTCCTCTGGTTCATATCCATATCGGGCGGGGGCTATACGTTGCCAAAGGGGTTATTGCCATAGGTAATGTTGCGATTGGTGCGGTATCCATTGGTATTGTTGCTTTGGGCGGATTATGTTTAGGTGCGCTTGCTTTAGGACTCATCAGTTTTGCAGGTCTGGCTCTAGGGCTTTTGTTAGCCGTTGGGGGCATTGCGGCGGGTACAATGGCCGTTGGTGGAATAGCATTGGGGATATTTGCTGTTGGAGGTTTAGCTGTAGGTATGTTCTCCTTGGGTGGTCTCTCTATCGCTTCCCATATTGCAATGGGTGGATATGCAAGCGGGCATATAGCTATAGGGGATACCGTAAAAGGTGCTTATACCTTTATTACTCAAGATAATAATTTCAACGATATCAAGGGGGAGGAGGTAAGAAAGTTAATTCAGCAAGAATATCCACATCTTTGGAAGCCCATTGTGCAGGGAATTATTTCAATCTTCAAATAGCTGATTAATTTGCGGAAATTTCTTTACGGTTGTTTCATATGGATATAATTTGGGTAATAAACGATTGGCGTTTGTCATATATTGATCCGGCAAAAATACTTGTTGCTCAGCAACAAGTATTTTGATTTTGTGTTGGATATTTGTGAAAATATAAAACCTGATATTAGATTTTTTGCTGAAAACCGAAATTTTTACAGAGGAGTATTTATTTGAAAAGCATTCATAAGCGCTTATTATTCTTGCTGCTTGTGTTTATAATTCTACCGTATTTTTTATCCGTGTTGTTGATCTATCGGCAGACGAAAGAGAATGTGGAACGACATGAACTTGAGAACAGCCAAGAGCAAATTCAGCAGGCGTCAGCCGATCTAGAGCAATATTTTGATGAAATCATTAATCTTCCATATATTTTATACCGAAATCCAGACTTATTCAGGGTGTTTGAAGAAGGGTTAGAAGAAGATTTTTATTACAAGCAGCTTGAAATTAATAAGGGTATGACTAACTTCTATCTCATGAGGAGTGAAATTCGTCAGATCCGTTTATTCATAAATGAAGGGAAAAGCTCATTTACAGTTTATAATGCCATGTTAAGTTCCCGTAAAAGGAATCCGGATTTATTACAGCAAGCTTCCATTCAGAAGCTGATGAGCTCTAATAGCAATGATCTTATTGAAGCTCCGCATCCGATTGAGAACTATAACGATACCTCCATTATGCCTCCTTCGGATAAAACGATGGTCTTGACGGTTCATCACAAAATTGTGGATGTCCTAACACAGGAATTTCTGGGCGTCATCACTATAGATATTGATTTGGACAAGATTGCTCATATCGCTAATCATTTTCTACAGAAAAATAAAGAGAGCGTATGGCTTTCCGATGCGGAGAATCATGTCATTTACGCAAGTGATGAAACATGGATAGGCAAAACCGTTCCCGATGAACTGCAAAGGAAAATAAGTCCGATACAGGCAGATACTAAATCTCCAGAAGGAGATATTGTGTTTACTAGAACATTGCAGGAACCGATAAAAGCGTGGCATTTTGCTAAGGTAACCCCGAGCTCTTTTTTATTTGAAGATGTAAGGAAAACTGCCTATACAAACATCATCGTAGGTGTGGTTGTAGGTGGACTGGGCTTGATAATGATAACAATCATTTCTTATGGATTTACACGGCCGATAAAACTGCTTAGTCAAAAAGTCCAGCGTATCGAGGGGAGGAATATGAATGCCCCATTCGACGATATGCGGGAGGACGAAATCGGTATTCTAGAAAGTCACATCAAGGAGATGATGAATCGGATCAACCGTCACATTGACCGGGAGTATAAGCTTGAGATAGAGAACAGGAAAAATCAGCATAGGGCGCTAAAGTCGCAGATCAATCCGCACTTTTTATTTAATTCTTTACAATCCATTGCTGCAGTTGCCCTACTCTCTGAATCTCCAAAAGTATATCAACTGATTACCTCTTTATCCAAAATGATGCGGTACTCGATTCGTGTGGATCAGAAGGCGACGGTTCAAAGCGAAGTGGATTATGTACAGGCTTATTTGAATCTTCAAGCGGAACGTTTTCAGACTGATTTTAGCTATTCCATTGATGTGCCTAAAGATATTCTTGATATTCCGGTTCCTAGTATGATCTTGCAGCCGCTCGTTGAGAACTTTTTTAAGCACTGTTATGACGAGGGCTATGAACAAGCTTACATCCATATTTATGGTGAAATACAAGGTGAATATTTGAATCTAGTCGTAGAAAATAACGGAAACAGCGTGACGGATGATGAACTTGAGGCATTAAAAAATAATCTCTACACATCGGTTAACGAAGGCAATCCTTCTTTTGCACATATCGGGTTAAAAAACATTCATGATCGCTTGGTTCTTCATTTCGATCAGACAGCGGGAATCAAACTAGATTCGATGCAGGGACAAGGGTTCACTGTACGGCTAGTAATTCCACTCTACCTAAAGGAGAAGTAACGTTTATGAAAGCTCTTATTGTAGATGATGAGTCTAATGTTAGAAAAATCATCCGATTTTTGGGACGGTGGGAACAATACGGGATTACCGAAGTGCTGGAAGCCAGAAATGGTCTCGAGGCTAAGGTGTTGATTGAGCAGAAATCTCCAGAAATCATAATGACAGATGTCAAAATGCCCAAAAATAGCGGGATGGAGTTAATCGAGTGGTTGGCTGCTAAAGACTATCCGGGAAAAGTGATTATGATTTCAGGGTTTGACGATTATTGTTTCATGCGTAAAGCGTTTAAGCTGGGATGCTTTGATTATTTGATGAAGCCAATTGAAGAGAAAATGCTGAATGAAACTTTAGAAGGGGCGTTGAGAGCCTGGGAACAAGAAGAGGGAGAACGTCGCAATATGGAGTCCGGATTTTATGAAGAGGTAAAAATGTTTCGCTTAAACAGGGAGATTACTGCTGCTTGTAACGGTGAAGCTTTTGATGCAGGCGAAATTGCCTCGGCTCTCCCACAGGCAGAAGTATACGACTTCACCATGATGTATTTTTACCAATCTCATTATTCGGAGCCATACATTCAGCTTTTGACCGAAGAACTGGCTACACGGGAGTGGGGAAATGCATTTACGCTTCAAAATGATCCTAATGTCTGTGTGATTCTGTCCCTTCATGGACAGTTTTTCCCGATAGAGGAATGGATTACCCAGCATTTTGATATACCTGTTCGTTTGGTTAGTGGTCCCTCCATCCAATCGCTCGCAGAGATATCGTTATCTTTTCAATCTGTACAAAGGTCTATGGCTGAACAAAATTATAGAGCAATCCATCGTTTGGCGGATTTAGATGATGTTAGGCGTATGAATGATATTGTCGCATTTGTTGATGAGCATTATATGGAAGAGCTAAGTTTGGACAAATTATCCACCCGTTTTTTTCTGAGCCGAGAACATATCTCGCGGAGATTTAAGCAAGAAGTAGGGATGACTCTTACTAATTACGTCATTCATTTACGAATAAATCAAGCGAAACAGTGGTTACTAGAATCGGATGAAAAGATGTACTCGATTGCCTTAAAGCTAGGGTATCAAGATGAGATTTATTTCTCTAAGCTGTTCAAAAAAAACGTCGGTATGACGCCTGCTGAATATCGTAATTCACAGGGAGCAAGAGAAATAGACGCGGAAGTCAGGATAGCCAATACATAAGTTCATTGTTGAATGCATCTGGGGGAATTATGAAAATAAAAAGGGTTCAAATGATTATCGTGGGGTTGATTACGCTAACGCTTTCTTCATGGGGTGCGAATACACTTCCACTGAAGGAAGCGGATTTGAAGGTAGCGGATAAGGCAGTCACTTTGGAGGTACTGAATCCTAAAGTGGAAATCTCTATAGAATTCGAGCAGATGGTTAAGGAATATGAAAAGGAAAACCCGAATATTAACGTAGAAATTCTAACCTTTGGCGGGGGAGCTAACTACCTTGATGAGCTAAAGGCGAGGTTTGCGGCCAATGTTGGTCCGGATATTTTTCCAAATGGCGGTTATGAAGAAGCGAAGGCATGGAGTAGATATCTTGAGGATTTATCAGATCAACCTTGGGTGGAACAGGCTTATGACGAGGCGCTAGAACCGATGAAGATGGACGGGAAAATATACGGGATGCCAATCAATTTTGAAGGCTACGGTTTTATTTATAATAAGGATTTATTCGCAAAGGCTGGGATTACTCCTCTCCCAACAACGTTTACGGAATTAAAAGTGGCGGCGAAAAAGCTGAAGGCTATAGGTGTGACTCCTTTTTCTGTTGGGTATTCCGATCATTGGTTTTTTGTACTCCTGTTGAATATTGCTATTGCACAACAGGAGGACCCGGATGCTTTTATTCAAGGGTTAAACAACGGAACACAATCTTTTCGAGAGAATAAGGAAGTTAAAGATGTCATTCGGATGCTGGATTTGACCGTACAATATGGTAACGAAAATTTTTTGACAACAGATTATAATTCGGAAGTTGAGTTATTTGCAACAGGGAGAACGGCGATTCTAAAACAAGGGAATTGGGTTCAGTCTAAAATTGATCAAATATCGCCGAATATGAATATCGGTTTTTTACCCATGCCTATTAATGATAGTGCCGAAAACAATGCGTTGCCAGTAGGGGTATCTAATAATTGGGCTGTTAATAAAGAATCTTCGCCAGAAAAGAAGAAGGAAGCCAAAAAGTTTTTGAACTGGATGGTTTCCTCGGAAACAGGGAAAAAGTTCATGAAGGATCGCTTTCATTTTATTTCAGCTTTTAAAAATATAGAGACGGACCGTTCGGGAGCGCTTGTAAAAGATCTTATGCGATACGTCGATGAACAGAAAACTTTATCTTGGAATTGGTTCAAATTCCCTCCCAGAGCAAGAGAGGAGTTTGGCTATCTTATGCAAGCTTATGTAGGAGAGCAAATTAATCGGGATCAATTGCTTCAAGAGCTTCAAAAATCGTGGGATACCCATGTGAAGTAATAAAACCAAATCAATATAACCCTGTAAATGCATCAATTTACGACATACTCATAACGTCTACTCTTCATTAGAATTTAAAAGGGGAACAGCACAAAGGAAGATCGAAACCCAAATTTAAAGTATAAGAGGAGTTAGATGATGAATTTCAAGAAAATGATTAAACAAACAACAATCCTAACCTTTACAGCTGCTTTAATGTTAGGTGGAGCTACTCAAACCTTTGCGAAAGGAAATAACAAGCCGAACAAGCCGGAGTACAATGACTATGGTTTCTCTCATATCACTCGCGCTGACATGTTGAAATTACCCAAACAACAAAATAGTAAACAATTCCAAGTCCCCAAATTTGATGCTTCAACGATTGAGAACATTCCTGCAGCCATTAAGTTCGATGAGAATGGAAACAAAATTGAAATGGATGTTTGGGATACTTGGCCGCTGCAAAATGCAGATGGAACTGTAGCCAGTTATAAGGGGTATCAAATTGTTTTTGGTCTGGCGGGCGACCCTAATAATGGATCAGACACATTTATTTATTTGTTCTATAAGAAAGAAGGAGACAACTCTATCAGCAGCTGGAAGAATGCCGGCAGAGTGTTTAAGGATAGTGACAAACTTGTTCCTGATGATTATGTTTTAAACAATCAAGCCGAAGAATGGTCCGGTTCAGCAACCATGACATCTGATGGCAAAGTTCGCTTGTTTTACACTAATCGTCATCCTTGGGATCCAGATCGCGGATTTTACGGGAAACAAACTTTAACTACAGCTCAAATTAATGTCTCTGCCCCGGATGGGGATACCCTTAAGATTGATGGCGTAGAAGATATGAAATCCATCTATGACGGTAATCAAGGTGAAATTTATCAAAGTGTTGATATCACCGGTTTTAGCAAAGGCGATTACGACGATAATCATACCTTAAGAGATCCTCACTATGTGGAGGATAAAGGCCACAAGTATCTTGTGTTTGAAGCAAATACAGGGACAACTACGGGTTACCAGGGTGAAGAATCTCTCTTTAACAAAGCTTATTATGGTAATAGCAATGCCTTCTTCCAAGCGGAGAAAAAGAAATTACTAAGCAGTGCTGACAAAACATCTGCGGAAACTGCGAATGGTGCGCTCGGTATCATTGAATTAAATAATGATTATACATTCAAAAAAGAAATGAAGCCGCTACTTGCCTCCAACACCGTGACAGATGAAATTGAACGTGCGAACATATTTAAATTGAATGGCAAGTGGTATCTGTTCACAAGCTCAAGAGGTTCTAAAATGTTCATTGATGGCATTGATGATGAAGACATCTATATGCTCGGGTACGTATCTAATTCTTTAACCGGACCGTATAAACCATTAAATGGTACAGGACTTGTCCTCCATCAAGATCTTAATCCTTATGATATTACCTGGACTTATGCTCACTTTGCGATTCCGCAAGCGAAAGGTAATAATGTAGTCATCACAAGTTACATGACGAATAGAGGTTACTTTGGGGATCATCATTCCACTTTTGCCCCAAGCTTTGTGCTGAATATTAAAGGCTCCAAGACTTCAGTTGTACCGAACAGCATTTTGGAACAAGGGCAATTGACGCTTAAAGGTAACAAACCGTATTAATCATTTACAAAGTAAATGCCAATGTAGTTGGCGTTTACTTTTCTTTTTATAAGCTGAGATTAGCAATGTGAAAAAAGCGAGGTATATTTTGAATAAGAAAAAAATGATAGGAATCAATATATTAATCCTTTGTTTAATTTGTTTTGTGACGATAGTATTAGTAACTTATTACGCTGGAGAGAAGAAGAAGCCGGGGACCGACGTTCCTGATCATAAACCTACCACTCGGGCTAGCTATCATTTCACTGTACCTGAGCATTGGAAAAACGATCCGCAGAAACCCATTTATTTTGATGGTAAATATCATTACTATTATCTCTATAATGCTGATTACCCGGATGGAAATGGTACAGAATGGAGACATGCCACATCAACGGATTTGGTGAGCTGGACAGATGAAGGGGTCGCGATTCCAAAATATACAACACCCAATGGCGATCCCTGGTCAGGATCTGTTGTTGTTGACGATAGCAATACAGCAGGTTTTGGCGAAGGGGCTATTGTGGCGATTTTAACACAGCCCTCTGCAGAGACGGGGAAGCAAGAACAATATTTATGGTTCAGTACGGATCGTGGGCTGACGTTTAAATCTTATAGTGATGATCCTATTTTGCCAAATCCGGGCACAGAAGATTTCAGAGACCCGAAGGTAATATGGGATCAACATTCTCATAAATGGGTGATGACGCTAGCCGAAGGTACGAAAGTGGGCTTTTACGAGTCTGACAATTTAAAAGATTGGCACTATACAAGCGGCTTCGAAACAGAAAATATCGGAATTGTAGAGTGTCCTGACTTCTATATGATGCGGGCGAATGATGGCACTTATAAATGGGTTCTTGGGGTCAGTGCAAATGGTAAGTCGATAGGTAAACCTAACACGTATGCCTACTGGACTGGAAATTTTAATGAGAATGAATTTATCGCGGATCATCATGAACCACAGTGGCTAGATTATGGATTTGATTGGTATGGTGCTGTAACTTTTGAAGAAGGAAAGGACAAGGATCAATACAATCATCGATATGCTTTGGCCTGGATGAATAATTGGGATTACCCTCATGTTACCCCCAATCTTAACGAAGGTTTTAACGGAATGGATTCAATCGTGCGTCAAATAAAATTAACACGAGATGAAGAGCAGTCGTATCAGTTAGTATCACAGCCCATCGAAGCATTAGATCAAATGGTAACTTCAACGGATTCCTTGCAACAAATAAAAGTGAACGGCTCGTCAACACTTGATATCACAGGCGAAAATTACCAGCTCGATGCAGATCTATCTTGGTCAGAGAATACCAATGTAGGCTTAAGACTTCGTGAATCCGCAGATAAGACGCGCCACGTGGACGTAGGAGTGTTTGTTGAAGGACAATATTCTTATGTTAATAGAGCCTTCACTGGACAACCTGATGAGAGTGACAGATATCTTGAAAGCAAGGCCCCCTTTGATGTGAACAAGAAAAAAGTGCATCTGAAGATCCTTGTGGATAGAACAAGTATTGAAGTTTTTATAGATGATGGTGAAATTGTATTTTCTAATGAAATCTTCCCGGAAATAAAGGATCAAGGCATTACCTTGTTTTCTGAAGGTGGCACCGCGATTTTTAATAATGTTGTAATTAAGCATTTTGGCAAAGATTAGAATGAATAGACAGAATTTTTCTAATTCTTGCGCAATAAGAGGGCACTCCAATGATATGCTCCCCATATAGTAGACAGGTGAATAATAAAAACCTGTCGCTGTATGGGGAGCATTTTTATGGAACAAAAGAAGTTTACAGCACTGGAAAAGTTAACGATTCTCCAAGAAATTGAACGGGGCGACATTGGTTTGAAAACTGCGGCCCGGAAGTATGGAATATCCAAAAACTCATTAGTGAAGTGGCGGCAACGTTATCAATTGTATGGATACGAAGGGCTGGAAGTCCGAAGCTACAATCGTACATATTCTGCAGAACTTAAACTCCATGCCGTTAAGGACTATCTCGAGGGAGGATTGTCGCAAAACCAAATCATCTGCAAGTATAAGATTGCAAGTTCAACCCAACTTGCCAACTGGATTAGGAAGTATAATGGTCATAGCAACAGCTTAACAGCTCATTCAGGAGGAACTAAAGCTATGACCAAAGGACGCGTAACCACTTGGCAGGAACGGATAAATATCGTGCTGTACTGCCTTTCGAACAGAGAAGACTATGCGAAGACGGCAAGCCATTTTCACGTGTCTTACCAACAAGTATATAGCTGGGTAAAGAAGTACGAAGCTGGTGGTGAAGAGGCGTTACGAGACGGTAGAGGACGCACTAAAGCGCCTGAAGAACTTACGGAAGCAGATCGCCACAAACTCGCGATGCAAAA
>NZ_JBBOWJ010000006.1:0-287068 GCF_038007025.1 Paenibacillus sp. FSL H7-0918 | reverse complement strand
GTGTTCCTAGGTTCGGTGAGTTCGTGGGTTTCTGCGTTCCTGGGTTCATGAGTTCGTGGGTTTCTGTGTTCCTAGGTTCGCGGGTTTGCACGTTCGCGGGAACCCGGGTTCCTGGGCTCGTGAGTTCGTGGGTTTCTGTGTTCCTGGGTTCGGTGAGTTCGTGGGTTTCTGCATTCCTAGGTTCCTGGGTTCGTGCATTCGTGGATTCTAGCCTCCCCTCTCTGTGGCTCTGCCTTTCCGCCTATCTAGACCCGGGGTTCAAACGCTCGAGCCTCAGCATTACGAGTTACTGAGGATTCCAAAGAAACGTATATTCACTGAAGCTCACCAAACCAACGCAAGGTAGGGGAGCCGTTAGCCATTAGCTAGCCGTCAGTTAGCTGTTGATTACCCATCAGTTAGCCGTTAATTACCCATCAGTCAGCCGTCAGTTACCCATAAGTCACTCATCAGTCACTCATCATTCACTCATCAGCCACTCGTCAGTCACTCATCATTCACTCATCAGCCACTCGTCAGTCAGTCATCATTCACTCATCATTCACCCATCAGTCACTCATCAGTTACCCATCATTCACCCATCAGTCACTCATCAGTTACCCATCATTCACCCATCAGTCACTCATCAGTTACCCATCATTCACCCATCAGCCATCAGTTTTCAGCCACTTACCCACAATAGGCTAGTCCCTCCCCAAAACAGCAAAGCAGCGATCCTCCAATAACGGAGAGATCGCTGCTTCGCTGTTTAACAAGGTATGTCTCAGCCAGCGAATTAAGGAATCATCATGCCCATTTCACTAGCCGCTTCCTTCAGTACCGCGGCATATTCCACTAGCGTATCTCGGGATAGGCGACTAACTGGGCCGGACAGTGATAACGCCGCAATCACATTTCCACTGCGGCCCGTAACAGGCACCGCCACCGCGGCCGCGCCGGGCTCGCGTTCCTCGAAACTAGTGGCATATCCGAGCCGGATAATGTCATTAAGCTGCTCTTGATAGACACCCTTCTCAACGTAGTCCGGCCATCCCGAACTCTCCAGCAATTCTTTCAGCACCTCTGGAGGAGCATAGGCTGCCAGCACTTTGCTTGATGCCCCCACAGATAAAGGCAATCTCGCACCGATCTGCGCCACTCGCCGGATGGCCTGCTGGCTCTGAACCGCCTGAATCCGCACACGTTCTATGCCGTCGCGTAAGTATAAACTAACGGTCTCCCCTAGCCGATCCCGCAGCCGTTCCATTGACGGCAATAATACCGCGGCCGACTCATCAAAAGCAGGCAAATGCGTAGACAATTCCCAAATTCGTATACCCAAGCTGTATTTCTCAGTGGCCGGATTACGAATGAGGAAGCCCTTTTCCTCCAAGGTTGCCAGTAGCCGATGGACGGTACTTTTATGTAAATCAATCTTTGAAGCGATCTCCGTCAACCCTAAATCTCTGTCCTGCGTAAAACAAAGCAATATATCAAGCGCACGTTCTACCGCACGCACTGTAAGCTTTCGGTCCTCCATGATAATCTCCCCCTCGTGTTTCATCAAATGAAACTCGGTTACATTATAACTAACTCTATCTTAGTGCAAAACTCTATGGTAAGTCCAGTATATTCACTCCGCCGGAGTTGTGCCAAAAATGTGCCGGAAAAGGTTGGGCCGCACTTTACAGTTACATTACAAAAGCGTCTAATTCATTGACTTTGTAAGGGCTTTTTCATACGATTAACATATTAAATTATCTACTGATGCTTTAGAATCATTTTTACAAATTCTTCTAGGCACTAGTACTCACATCATTCTAGGAGGGGACCATATGGATCTGGCAACTCGCCAAACCGGCACAACCGTCTCCCGTCGACCTAAACTACCTAAACAAGGCAGTTCGTCCCGGCTATCGCTGCGGATGATTCGTGTGAAGCATATTATCGTTGCACTGCTATTATCTATTTTTTTCTTCTTAGCCTTCTGCTTTGTCTCACTTCATGGCTATATCGCCTGGGTATTATCTAATCCAACGGTCGCACCTCTGTATTCCAATCCCATGCAGGCCAAAGGTCTCGCATACGAGGATGTGACGTTTCCAGCTAAAGATGGAAGTCGGATGATGAGCGGCTGGTATATTCCCTCCGAAGGGGCTACCAAAACTATCGTGTTCAGCCATGGCTATGGCGCCAACCGGGAAGAATCTTGGGTACCTATGTACGATCTCGCTCACTATGCACACAGTCTGAATTTCAATGTCGTGATGTTTGATTACGGCTTTGCTGCCCAAGGCAACAAGGATATTGCAACCGGAGGTAAAAAAGAATCCCAGCAGCTTCTAGGCGCTATTGATTTTGCTAAGGAACGTGGAGCTGAGGAGTTAGTGGTATGGGGCTTCTCCATGGGAGCAGGCACAGCACTGCAAACAGGATTAGTATCAGAGGACATTGACGCGATGATTCTGGACAGCACCTTTTTGTTAGAGCCAGATACGCTGTATCATAATATTAAGCAAAATATTGATCTGCCCCGCCAGCCTTCCCTGGCGATTATGGAAATGCTGTTCCCAGTTCTAAACGGTACGGGGCTGAATCAAATTCCTTATGCGAAGGTCAAATCCGAAGATTATCCTTTCCCTATTCTACTCATGCATGGAACCGAAGATGATAAAGCTCCTTATCCTATTGCCGAAAAGCTGGCCGCGAACCAAAGCAATCCGTTCTCAGATTCCTGGGTCGTAGAGGGCAGCCATCATGAATTGCTATTCCGTGAGCACCCGCGTGAGTATTTGCGGCGAGTCTCTGCTTTCTTAGGAAATGTTCAACTAGCCAAAACCTACAATGGCAACCAGCCGGCGATCGCAAGTAACTAGTTAAGCACTACAATCCGCCTCTGTCCCCTGATGGGTCAGCTGCTTCAACCATTTACCACGGCGAAAACGCACGTAACCTATAACCAATCGAACAGCCTCTTCCAGGGACAGAAAGAAGTATACCCAGGGAAGAGGCTGTTTCCATCCCCATGACAACAGTAGCCCTAGAGGCACCCCAAGTAACCAAGTTGTGGAGCCTTCCATAATAAAGACGAATTTACTATCGCCACCACTCTGCAGGATCCCTCCCGCAATCATCATATTGCCCACCTTTATCCATAAAAAAAGAGCAAAAAAACAGATAACGGAAGTGGCCATTCGGCGTTCTTCCACTGTTAAGTTAAAGGCTGAGACGTAGAGCGGGGCAAGAACAGCAATAAGAACACCAAGCAGCAATGAAATCCCTACTCCTATTCGAACAAAAAAACGAGCATACTGAAAAGCACCTGCATTATTATTCTCTCCCAGCTTATGTCCGACCATAATGCCAGCTGCACCAGAAAGCCCTGCCAGAAGCCCAATCGTCAACCCCTGCAGCGGAAAGGTCACTGTCATAGCGGTCATCTCTGCTGTGCCCATACGGCTATATATTACGGAATAACAAGCCTCCCCTAAGACCCAAACCAATTCCGTTAAAACAATAGGTGCTATCGTTCTTAAAAAAGGTATGCACAGCGCTTTCGAAAACGAACTGAGTTCCTTAATACCCCCGGCACCCGGCAGCTTTCCACGATATATGGCTCCGACAATCAAAGCACTTTCGACTATACGTGAGATTAACGTTGCATATGCCGCACCTGCAAGTCCAAGCTCTGGAAATCCCCAATGCCCAAAAATAAGCGCATAGTTTAAAATAATATTCATTCCTACAGCAGCTATGCTAACAATCATTGGATACTTTACATGTCCTGAACTTCGTAGAACCGCCGAATAGAGCATCGTCAACATCGTTGGAATATAACTGAGGGCAACGATTTTCAGAAAAATGTACCCATTCTCCAACACTTCTTTATCCGTTGTAAAAATAGACAGACATAGCCGAGGGTTGAAAAAAACAAATATCGTAAATGAACCCGACAAGATCAGGCCAATTCCAAGACTTAATCCCAGTAGTGGTGTGATGCTCTTTCGGTCTTTACTCCCCCAATATTGAGCCGCGTATATAGCAAGACCCGTAGCAAGACCCGCCAGTACCACTGAAATCACGCTATAGATTTTACTAGCCATCCCAACCGAAGCGATTGCTACACCCCCAAGCTGCCCTACCATCAATTGATCTACTAAATACAGCACCGCCATGACTAGACTTTGGAGGGATATCGGTACCGCTAATTTTAACAGCTGATTATAAAATTGCTTCTTCTCAAGCTTGTTCATACCCTCATCTCATTTCTCAAAGTTTTTCTACTACCCCATAGGATTTCATTAATCGGTCCACACGACAAAAAAAAGGTACACCCTCCTTTTCGCGAGGTTGTACCTTTCGGTATCATTGCCTTTATTTTCCTGTATTATTTCACCATATCAAACGGTTGTCAACGATATTATTATCGCGTTCTTATGCTCTTCATAAGCTATCATGAGCACACATATAATGGACTGATGAAGACATATCACGGGAGGTTTTCTTGGAATGTTATATGTATACGGGCCGATGCTGCCAGTACGTATTTTAGAAGAAATCGTATTCTGGAAAACACAAGAGAAAGAGCATACCGAGGTTATCAAAGCAATCGTACCTAACCTGGAGGAACCCTATGTTAAACTGCTGGATGAATGGGCAGTGGTCTTCGGTGCCACAGAGATGGCCGCTCAGCAGTTATTGAATTCTGCCCTCTCTGCTTCTCCACCAAGTCAGGCTGAACTCACTGCGGAAACAGAAAAACTGCTGCATATCTCCTGTACCCAATCCCAAGAATTTGTTCGGCAGCTTTTTGCCATTATGGAAAGTAGCGCAGCCGTCAAAGCCGTCCCCCTTGCTACCACTGTGATCCTGCATATTATTCGCGAATCAGAGTATTTCCTTGCCGTACTGCACACTCTGAGCTCGCCCGGACAGCTCACGCAAATTATGAGAGATTATACAGCAGCCGACTATGTCGTAAGAACAGAAGAGGACAATGTCACGCGGAATGAGGGACTTATTCCTTCTACAGATACTATCCTAGATATTCGTGAAATGAGTGCTGTGCCAATTGGCGGACATACGCTGCCTCCATTGCCTTATGCTTATAATGCGCTGGAACCATACATCGATGAGAAAACCATGCGGATTCATCACGATAAACACCATCAAAGTTATGTAGATGGACTAAATAAAGCGGAGAACAAGCTAGCTGAGGCTCGCAAGAAAGGAGATTTCGATCTCGTTAAGCATTGGGAGCGGGAGCTAGCCTTTAATGGGGCAGGCCACTATCTCCATACAATCTTCTGGAACGTAATGTCTCCACAAGGTGGCGGGCGTCCAACTGGAGCCTTACTGGAAGCCATTGAACAAAGCTTCGGCAGCTATGACAGCTTCAAGAAACAGTTCACAGAAGCTGCGAATAAGGTTGAAGGTGGCGGCTGGGCTATTCTCGTCTGGAGTCCACGCAGTCATAGACTGGAGATTTTGACTGCGGAGAAACATCAGAACCTGTCACAATGGGACGTGGTTCCGTTACTGGCTCTGGATGTATGGGAGCATGCCTATTACCTTAAACATCAGAATAATCGGGCCGATTATATTGAGGATTGGTGGAAGGTCGTTAACTGGCCTTACGTCTCAGAACGTTATGCTGCTGCCAGTAAACTGGCCTGGAAGCCTTTTTGATATTATTTCAATTCACAGTGAACATCACTCTTATTCCCACACCCTGACCAAAAAGGACCCATCATTCACATTACGTGAACGATGGGTCCTTCCAATTTCGAGGTATGCACCCCGATATTTATTCCTTAATCAAGCTTAGAAACTCCGCACGAGCGGCGGCATCCTCACGGAAGACCCCTCTAGTAGCCATAGTTACCGTTTTGCTGCCTGGCTTCTTCACTCCGCGTGCACACATACACAGATGTTCTCCCTCCACAACAACCATAACACCGTGGGGGCCTAGCACCTCCGTCATAATATCAGCAATTTGCGCCGTAATGCGTTCTTGAACCTGTAGACGCCGGCTTACTGCTTCAACAAGCCGAGCTAATTTGCTGAGTCCAGCAATACGTCCGCTCGGAATGTATCCTATATGCACTTTACCAAAGAAAGGAGCCATGTGGTGTTCACATTGGCTGTAATAGACGATATCCTTAACAATCACTAGCTCTTCATGAGACTCATCAAAAGTAACGCCGAGCGCCTCGCGGGGATCTATCGAATAACCGCCGAATATCTCCTCGTACATCCGCGTAACACGTGCCGGTGTTTCCAGCAGTCCCTCGCGGCCGGTATCTTCACCGATTAATTCTAATATTTTCTCAACGTGATACTCGATTTGCTCACGGTTCTCTGCAACTTTACCGTTCACATATTCCTTGATGTTCCCCATGATGTCTCCCCCTTCCGCACCCGTATACATGTTATCCGGACCCGGTTACTTACTTCTACGTTTATTCCCTTTAGCTGCTCCTGGGCGCGCACCTGGCTGTCCCTGAGTCTTCATCATTTGCTGGGCACGCTGCATTTGCTTCCCGTTCAGGTTATAACCCATTTGCTTTGCAACCTTTTGCAGCATTTCAGGATCATTCTGCATGTTTGTCATTTGTTTGCGCAGATAATATACACCGATGAAAAAACCACCGATGAGACCTACGACCAATGTAATAATAGGTAATGCGATACTCATCTAAAGCCCACCTCTACACTCTATTGTCTGCATCGCCATATGGCACGCGAATCTATCATAGCATTTCAGGAACTGGACAGCAATTGGCAATATGCAACCTGTCTATGAACTTTTTCCTCCATTAATATCGCTGTCCTCTCGTGCCTTCTTCCCAGTAAGGAGCACATCCTGCGCCCGGCTTAGCATTTCCCTCACCGTGCTATCCTCCTCGCGCTCTAAACCCGCTTCTACAGCCGCTAGAGCCTCATCACCGCCAATACGTCCAAGCGCCCAAGCAGCAGTGCCCCGCATCTCTGGCCGCGGCTCCTTCAGAACAATCTCTGATAGCTTTGGCACAGCCCCGGCTTCCTTAAAATTGCCTAGGGCAATGATCGCATTTCGCTGCATCGGCTTTTTGCCTCTCCAGGCTGCTGAGCTATTGCCGAATTTCTCTTTGAACTCACGATTGCTAAGATCAAGGATCGGCAGCAGCAGCGGCTTCACAATTTCAGGATCAGGTTGCATCTGAGGGCGATGATTCCAGTTCTTACCTCTATTCTTGGGACATACAATCTGGCAAGTATCACAGCCGTATAGACGATTGCCGATCTTGGTCATATACTCCTCGCTGAGGAACCCTTTAGTCTGCGTCAAAAAAGAAATACACGCCTGTGCGTTAAGCTGACCCGGACCCACAAGCGCTCCGGTCGGACAAGCATCAATGCACTTAGTACACTCCCCGCATCCTTCTTCAACAGGTTCATCCGGAGCAAAAGGAATGTTCGTAACCATTTCCCCAAGATAAATCCATGATCCCCATTTGGGTGAGATGATAGAACAGTTTTTGCCGCTGAAGCCTATTCCCGCTCTTTCCGCTACCGCTCTATCTACTAGAACACCAGTGTCCACCATACTTTCCAGCACAGCCTCTGGTACACGCTCGTGAATAAATTCCTCTAGCTTACTTAAGGCTTCCCTCAGCACATGGTGATAATCCCTGCCCCAAGATGCCCGGGCGAGGATGCCTCTACGTGCACCCGGCTCAGATTTAGGAGGGTTCTCCATTTTAGAAGGGTAAGCCACTGCAATCGAAATAATAGATAACGGCTTGTCTCCAGAAGACAATGCTGGAACAGTCCTTTTATCCAGATCAGGTTCCTCGAAGCCAGATTCATATCCTTTGTCCCGGTGGTCTTGCAGTATATTTTTTAAATATAAAAAAGGTTCTGCTGTTGTAAACCCGATATCATCAATACCGAGTGATGTCGCAGCCTCCTGAATCTCTGCTTTAAGCTGTGCCCACCTGGAAGGCGGGGGAGCATACGATGACTGAAATGTATTGGTCATTTCCGCCTTCTCCTTTCATATCTTCGCTGACTTTCTTATAATCTATTCAGTTTTGACAGAGGCCACCATATATAATCAGCCCTGCCGACAATCATATCCTGTGAAATAGAGCCGAAGTAACGGCTGTCCTTGCTGGCTGAAGCATGACGGTTATCGCCCATTACAAAATAATTGCCACTTTCCACGGTTAACGCTGCAAAATCCGGATCTTCAATCTCAGTATCGATATAGGGCTCATTCACTATTTTTCCATTCACGTATAACTGATGATTCCGTACCTCTATGATATCTCCAGGTATGCCAATCACTCGCTTCACTAAATACTCCTTATGACTAGGTCCAGTACTTGGATCATGAAGAATGACAACATCACCATGTTTTGGATTTACGAAGAGCAATGAAATTTTATTAATGAAGAGCCTCTCACCCTCCCAGAGCGTTGGCTGCATAGACTGACCTTTAACCGTTGATATATTGAACACAAAAACATTAAGAACAGACATCACAGCAAAAACAATCACAGCTGTAAGCAGCCAATCCTTCATTTCCGAGACCAAACGACCGCCCAGGGTAGTCTTGGATCTGGAGGATCTATGTCTTTGTTTCCTATTTCTCGTGTAATCTACTTGGGGCTCCTGATTCAATATGTCACCTCTGTTCTCAATAATTGAAGTCTATACTTGCAGATATTATAACAATAAAAAAGCATATCTCCCAGCCATTAGCAATGGACTTCTGGAAAATACGCTCGAGTATGAATGAAACAGACTATATCGTCAGCTATAGTTCTTTTTTCTAGAAAATGTTTCCGCTTTCGCAGCTGAGTGATCAAAATTACCCAACAATGCTCAGCTTCCGGACAGATTTGAAGATTTGATTCTCGCTATATCCCATAGCTTCATACAATGGCAAAGCAAAAGAATTATGCTCATCGACGGCTACATAGATACCACTGACTTTACGAGCTTGAAACCTGGATTCCATAGCTGATACCAGACTTCTACCGACTCCTCTGCGGCGATAATCAGGATGTACAGCAATCCGGAAATAACAACCGTGGTTTTTCTCAATTGTACCAATCAGTGCTCCAACAATTTCTTCTTCATCTTCCGCAACTACAATGAGATCTGAATCCCAAGAAAGCTGCCTGGAGAAAGGCTCGATAGTGTTCTCGAAACACTCTTCCGATAATGCGGTTTGCAGCAAATCAGTCACAGGGCTAACGTCGCTTAATTGAAAGGAACGAACGTGCATTCTTTAAAATCTCCCTTGTCTATGGCTTATGAATTTAACAAAAAGAAGGGGTTCCCTTAACATAGAGAAAATAAAAAAAAGCATCAAATATCGAGGAATACCTGCTTTTAAATCTATTAAAGCACACTTTTCTCGTGATATCATCATTTTTCTTTTGAAAGCGCTTAATATCAAGCGTTTACATTTCGGATGGGGTTCATTTCTTCATTAAAAGGGTATTAATAAGGATATATGTCTATAGGTTAGGGACTATTTATTTTAACATTCTAAATACAATTGTAAAACCCTTTCCCTCTCCAATTATACTTTATAAACATTTATGTTTGTTTAGTGTTGCATTATTGGTCTAGATACGGTTTAATTAAAGTATCCTATTGGGCGAAACCCTATAGTACATATTTACAATAAAGGATTTTGACGTTAGTTCGCCAGAATTCTTTATCTATAACAAAATTCTAATATAACTCAGGAGGGATTTTTCCATGGCATTTCAATTACCGGCACTTCCTTATCCGAACAACGCACTCGAACCACACATCGACGCATTGACGATGGAAATTCACCATGACAGACACCATAACACATATGTAACTAATCTGAATGCAGCTTTGGAAAAAGCACCTGAATTGCAAAGCAAAAGCATTGAAGAGCTTCTTACAGATCTGAACGCTGTACCTGAAGCTATCCGTACTGCTGTTCGCAACAATGGTGGCGGACACGCTAACCACACTTTGTTCTGGGAAGTTATCGGACCAAACGGCGGCGGCGCACCAACTGGCGCATTGGCTGAAGCTATCGATAAAGAACTGGGCGGATTCGAAAAATTCAAAGAAGATTTCGCAGCAGCAGCAACTACTCGTTTCGGCAGCGGCTGGGCTTGGCTAGTTGTTAAAGATGGCAAACTGGCAGTAACAAGCACACCTAACCAAGACAACCCAATCAGCGAAGGCGCTACTCCAATCCTCGGACTGGATGTATGGGAGCACGCTTACTACCTGAACTACCAAAACAAACGCCCTGATTACATCAAAGCGTTCTGGAACGTAGTAAACTGGGAAGAAGTTGGCAAACGTTACGAAAGCGCAAAATAAGAAATTCCATTTGGCTTATGCCATTTAACTAAAAAAGAAGGTATCTCAGAGCCGAATAGGCTAAGGGATACCTTCTTTGTTTAGGTTGGAGATATAGAGAGATAAAGATAAAGACAGAGATTGACTGATTGATTGGTTGAGATCCTCCCAGACACCGCATTTCACGCCGCTTGCGTCGCTTAAATGGATGCAACTGGATCGGTATAGATCAGAATAGATCGGTATAGATCAGAATAAATCGGTATAGATCAGAATAAATCGGAATAAATCGCAATAAATCTATACTCGGCTTACGAGAATCTGCGTTTGGAGTAGCTGAGCAATAGATTAGGGAATAACTCCCTAAAATTCTGCGATATACTCCATAAACACGAGTAATTAGGGAAATACTCCCTAAAAATCATCCTTTTTGGGCATAAAACTGATATTTCCCCAATTATTAAGGAGGTTTTCCCTAAAATGATCAATTACAAGCCAAATCGACCTATTTTCAGGGAAGAATTCCCTAATTAAATCTTTACCACTCTCGTAGCCATAGAACACCAGAAGAATTTAGTTGGAACAAGACTGAACTAATCTGAACCAAATAAACAAATATTTGCTACGAAGAGACTGAAGCATACGACCCTACTTAGGCGCATACGACCATACTTAGGTGCATATGACCCTATTTAGGCGCATATGACCATACTTAGGTGCATTTGACCATACTTAGGTGCATACGACCCTACTTAAGTGCATACGACCCTACTTAGGTGCATATGACCATACTTAGGTTACACCAAACTCAGGTTTTGTACATTTAGTACTTTAGCAACGCAACACGGCGAATCTCCTACTTCTCTAGCTTCGCCCGCTCTTCCTGCTCATCAAAATAAAGGTTCAGTAGCTTCAGAAAAACGTTAGGGAACGCATAGTTAGCCATGTCTTCGCGGCTGATCCAGCGCACTGCTCCGCCATCCTCTGGACTAGCGGTCCCGTCCTCAAATCTCTCGATAGGCATGCTGCTGTCGATCCCCGAGAATAAGTCCGCATCCGCGTTGTACACCGCCCGTCCTTCTGCCGCTATCGGCAGCGGAAGGGCGTCCTCTTCGCTGCAGCGGTACACCTGCAGCGTCCACACGATATGGCTGAAGATATGCTCAGCAGCCATCCAGTGCTTCTCAGGCCGGGCAGAGATCCCGGCCTCCCGCAGTGACCGGCGCAGCCGGTCCAGCGCCGCCGCTTCCGGCAGCCGCGCGCCTTTGGCGCCGCCTTCCACAGGCGGCGCCTGCCAGTGCGGCAGCTCCCACATGCGGGCTAACAGCCCGCTTTGTGGCCGCTGCCGGATGAGCACTTGGCCCGCGTGGGCACCGCGGCCCTCGATTAAGGCCGCCAGCCGCTCCTCAGGGCGCGGCGGCTTGGCCTTGGTCTTGACGGGCAGCGAGGTCTCGCAGCCCGCCAGGCGCGCGGCGCAATGCTCCATCACCGGGCAGGTTAAGCAGCGCGGTGATTTAGGAGTGCATACGAGCGCCCCGAGCTCCATCAGCGCCTGATTAAAAGATGCCGCTTCCCCCTCCGGGATCAGTTCAGCTGCCAGGCGCTCCATTTTTACGCGGGTGGGTCCCTTGGCGATATCATCCTCTATCAGGAAGTATCGGGACAACACCCGCATCACATTGCCGTCGACCGCTGGCTCCGGCCGATTGAACGCAATGCTAAGGATAGCCCCTGCCGTATAAGGTCCCACTCCCTTTAAACTGAACACAGCCTCGCGATCATTCGGCACCTGCCCGCCATACAGCTCTTTGACCTGTTTGGCCGCATGCTGTATATTGCGAGCACGAGAATAATAACCTAAGCCTTCCCAGCACTTAAGCACGTCCTCTTCTGGTGCATCGGCGAGCGACTCCACGGTAGGAAACCTTTCGATAAACCGATTGAAATACGGGATTACCGTATCCACCCTTGTCTGCTGCAGCATTATTTCAGAAATCCAAATATAATAAGGATTGCGGTGCCGACGCCAAGGCAAATCCCGTTTCTGCCCTTGATACCACTCCAGCAAATGATAGCTGAAATATTGCTTAGCCTCCCGCAGCTCCTGTTCGTCTTGAACTTGTATATCTTGTTGTGTCATTATAACGCTCCTTGCCCTTCTATAATCAGGGTTCAATTTATGAACCTGGCCCTTCCACGACAGCAAAAGCCGAAGCCAAATCACGACCATGTGTTATCGTAAGATGAATGGTGTACCTCTGTCCATTTGGCAGATCTAGTCTGCTCCAAGCTTCACACGATAAAGTTACCTCTGGTTTTCCTTTAGCATCAGGCAATATCTCAATATCCTGAAACCCAACTACATTGCCGATGCCACAGCCTAAAGCCTTCACAACTGCTTCCTTGGCAGCAAAACGTCCGGCTACGAACTCAGCCAACCTCCCGCTTCGCTCTTCAGCAAGTTGATATTCTTGCTCTGTTAAGACCCGCTGGTTAAATTTCTTACCCAGTCCTCTATTTATTACCTCTGAGATTCGTTCAATTTCTAACACATCATGTCCGATTCCGTAAATCAACACTTCACGCTCCTTATGGACGTGTATCCCATTTTGCTTCAATAATGGTATGATCAATCATATGAAGTATTATTAAAAGTAATAGTCCTGCAAGATTCTTTCTGCTATCTTAAAAGAAAATGCGCTCTAAGTCTAATAAGACTATCCAGCGACTTCACGATAGACTAGCTGATTTACTTCATTTTTATATATGGAGAGGGGATTACCCTATGAATCATCGTAATTTTGAAATACCTGCCGGAGACGGAGCTGTTCTCCGCTGCTCACACTTCCCAGCCCAAGGCAAAGCCAAAAGCGTTATAGTTATAGCCCATGGCTACAAAGGTTTTAAAGATTGGGGAATGTTTCCTTACATAGCCACAACTCTCAGCCAAGAGCATGAAGTAATTACTTTTAACTTCTCTCATGCTGGCATCGGGGAAGATCTGCTGCATTTCACTGAACTTGAGAAGTTCGCCCGCAACACCTATCGCCGCAGCTTGAAGGACATGGAAATCCTGTTGTCCTATCTTAGTCAACACCCGAAATTCGGCAGCCTGCCGTTATTCCTTCTCGGCCACAGTCTCGGAGGGGGAATTTGTTTGGTCTACACGCTTGATCATCCCAATGAGATCAGCGGAGTAATCTCCTGGAACGGGGTTACGAAACTCGATTTGCTGACGGAAGAACAAAAGCAGCAGATGAAGGAAACAGGAAGAACCTATGTCCTTAATGGACGTACTGGCCAACAAATGCCGCTGGATGCTGTAATTTTAGAAGATATGGAGAACAACAAAGAACGCTATAACATCCTTGAACGCATACAGAAAGCGTCCTTCCCAGTTGTCCTTATTCAAGGCAGTCAAGATGGAGTACATCTCCGCCAAGGATCTGAGCATCTCATCAAACTTCGGCCAGATATTAGCTGGGTGCAGGTTCCTGAGGGTAATCATACGTTCAACACTGTGCATCCTTTTGCTGGCACGACTCATCAATTAGAGTTCGCGATTGCTGCGACAACTAATTTTATCGATCAGACACTTACGCTTACAGAATAATTATTCTTCTTAGTCTATCCAGCTATCCAACTCACAAAAACCGCCACGAGCTCTGCTGCTACGCAGACCCGTGGCGATTTCTAGTTCAACCTATTCTAAATCCCCGGAATAACATTACGCTTATGTGCCGTTCTCCGGTAATAATTCTCAAGCTTTTCAGCTACTTCAGGGTTAACCTGTTTACCTTCCAGATAGTCGCTGTTATCGTCATAAGTAATGCCCAGCTCGGTTTCATCCGTCTGACCCGGCCATAAGCCCGCCGTAGGTGCTTTTGTGACAATATCCGCAGGCACACCGATATGTGCAGCCAATTGACGTACCTGACGTTTATTAAGTGTGGATAGTGGTGTAATATCTACAGCGCCATCGCCCCACTTCGTGTAGAAGCCGGTAATCGCTTCAGAAGCATGATCCGTTCCTACTACAATCAGATTGTTCTCAAAAGCGAGTGCATATTGCATAACCATACGTGTTCTGGCTTTAACATTTCCTTTGCCTTGATGCGTCATATGGCGGTGTTGGCCTATTGATTTCAGACCATGCTCAACTTCAAGGGCAATTTCATTTACCGCTTCCTCAATGTTGGTCTCCACAGTATGAGTCAGATTAAAAGCTTTGGCAACATCGTAGCTGTGCTGAATATCTTCCTGAACCCCATAAGGCTGGAATACTCCAAGCGTCATATACTCTGTGCCTTTTTCTGCCGACAGCTCGTCCGTAGCCTGTTTACAAAGACCCGCGGCTACCGCACTGTCCACTCCACCACTAATGGCGATCAATAATCCTTTAGCCCCTGCGTTCAGCACGTACGACTTTAAGAAATCAACCCGTTTTCGTGCCTCAACCTCTACATCAATCGTTGGCTTCACGCCAAGATCAGCAATAATTTCTTTCTGTAAACTCACCAAACACACCTCGTTCCATCAGAAATGGTTCCATATCCATCAAAATATCCACCCAAACGAAGCTCATGCTTCTAAGCATATTCTATCCCATTATTGCTCTTATATTTTGAAAAATCCCGCATGCAGCCGATTTGCCGGCTGATGCGAGATTATATGGAATAACTGTTTTTACTGGCACAAACGATTGAAGACTTCTTTCAATTCAGCAGCAATTTCAGCAGCCGAACGATCTTCTACGCCATGACGTTCAATAAAGTGAACGAGTTCTCCATCCTTCATCAGTGCGATGGAAGGTGAGGATGGCGGATAAGGAGCAAAATATTCACGTGCTTTAGCAGTAGCTTCTTTCTCTTGACCTGCAAACACTGTGAACAAGTGATCCGGAGTGATTTCATTTTGCAAAGCCTGAGCTACACCTGGACGACATTGTCCAGCAGCACAACCACAGACCGAATTTACGACTACAAGCGATGTTCCTTTTGCGGTTGGAAGAGTAGCTTCCACCTCTTCTGGAGTCATAAGCTCCTGAAACCCGATACTTGTCAGGTCATCACGCATAGGCTGAATTGAATCTCTCATATATTGATTAAAAGACATGGACATTTCTCTGCACTCTCCTTCACTTTTCAACTGTTTGTCAGATAATATTACAGCAGTACTTACTAACTTTATTATACATTCATACTCTGTGAAAGCAAGAGATGCTGTAGAGGGTGATTCAATCTAAGAGCGAACCTCGCTGGGTTCCTCCTTATTCAATGGGAAGGAGATCGTAAATACCGTGCCCTCTCCTTCTACAGACTCTACATTTATTTTACCGTTATGCCGCTCCACAATACTAAGACACAAGGATAAGCCTAGACCTGTTCCCTGAATTTTCGTCGTAAAAAAGGGTAAAAACAGCTTCTCGCGTTGACTCTCTGACATACCAACACCGCTATCGGTGACAATCAACTCCACTTTATCATGAGTACTGCGTGTCTCCAGCGTCAGCACCCCCTTGGGTCCCATAGCCTCCATACCATTACGTCCTAAATTGAGAATAAGCTGCTTGATTTCCCGGACATTTAGCTCCAATTCATGCAGTGATGGGCTCAGCTTCAGTTCCACACTTTGACCGCGAAGATTAGCATCAGCCCACAGCAATGGACTAACTTCTTCTATAATATGGTGCAGCAGCACCTTCTCTTTATCAGAAACCCGGCTCTGTGCCAAGGATAAAAAATCATTAATAATACTATTAGCGCGGTCCAGCTCTTCCATCACAATCTGATAATAAGAATCCAATTCTTGAGCACTCTTTTCTCTCATCAGCTGCAAAAAACCCCGAACTACCGCCATAGGATTACGAATCTCATGGGTAATTCCAGCAGCCATCTGCCCGACCAAGCTCAAACGTTCCACATGATCCAGCTCTACACGTAGTTTTTCCTCATTGGTCATATCCTGCACAATAATTACAGCACCACTTGTTACCCCTGAGCTCTTATGCATTAACGGCGCTGAATAAATCTGATAGATGCGCGACTCATGAATCATTTTTTCACTGGAACGCCGTTTAGAGCGGATATTATCACTTACCCGCATATATGCCTGTGTATCCACTGAGCTGTGAAAAAACTTTTTTACCGGTTCGTCAATAATATCCTCTTTTCGCAAATTGGGATAATGAGTCCTCATCATTCCTAACATACAATCATTAAGATCAGTTACAACTCCGTGTTCATCCAGAGACATAATACTCAGAGGGACTACATTGGTAATCTGCTGCAGCTTCTCGGACTCCCACTGGAAACTTTCACTGATACTCTCCATTTGTACTTTATCCCGCAATCTACTTCTAACCATCTCAACAAAATATACAAAAACACCACCTAGCGCGATGGTAAAAAACAGATACACCGTAATCAGAAATGCTTGTACGGAATTTGATTCATATATATTTTCCCCGCCTATAATCGGGACTAACGCAATAAATAGCATGCTTGGACAAAGAATCATCCATAACATACCGATCTTCTCAACTACTGTACCTTTCTTAAAAGGTTTGGCCAGTCCAAACAGTAGCGGATATAATAAAACCCCTGAATTCAATATCACGTTACTGATTCCTGTAGGCTCCGCAATGATTACATTGCAGATAAGCAAGAAAATGGACAGCAAAATGCCCGAACGGGTAGTTCCATATAAAATACCAATATACGCAGGGATTAATCCTAAATTCAAATAGGCTACACCAAACAGAGTTGTCGAAAGAAGAGAGCACAGGATAAGACTAAACGTACATGCCAAAATTAAAAAGGTCTGATCATTTGGGAGCTTCCCCTTTTTCCGAGTCACAAATCTACGGTCCACCCACCATTGAAAAAGAAAAAGAAAGGAGCATGCTGCCGATATTTGCAATAAGATATCCTTAACCGCACCAATAATTACAATCACACCCCAAAATGGACAAATTACCCTACATGCTTAGATTAAAGCACAGGATTACTCTCCTGACAACGATAATCACCTAATGATTGGACAAGACTGGTTACATGTGAATCAGAATGGTATGATTCCGTTAGGAATACCCGCGGAAATCGCTTCCGTGTCTTAACATGTAAAGGAGTAAAATTTCATGAGCAATTACGATGTGATCGTCATTGGAGGCGGCCCTTCGGGTCTAATGGCAAGCGTGGCCGCTGCAGAACACGGGGCATCCGTTCTGCTAATCGACAAGGGAGCAAAACTAGGCCGAAAGCTCGGAATATCTGGTGGCGGACGCTGCAATGTTACCAACGTCAAGGAAAGAGACGAGCTAATCGCCCATATTCCAGGAAACGGGCGTTTTTTGTATAGTGCCTTCGACCATTTTAATAACCAGGATATCATCGCCTTTTTTGAAGGTTTAGGCATTGCATTAAAAGAAGAAGATAACGGGCGGATGTTTCCCGTTTCCGATAAGGCCTCTAGTGTCGTATCTGCCTTAATTAGCAAAGTACGGAGTCTAGGCGTGCAGATTATGACCGACAGTCCCGTCTCAAGAATAATCTATAACGAAGGGGCTGTTAAGGGAGTCCAGCTGAGCTCGGGCAAGACGATCGCCTGCACTGCTGTTATCATCGCCACCGGAGGCAAGTCTGTACCACAGACCGGCTCCACTGGAGATGGCTACCCTTGGGCAGAAGCCGCAGGGCACACGATCACCGAGCTGTTTCCGACAGAGGTGCCGATTCTTTCACGGGAAGAATGGATTAAGTCCGGCGAGCTGCAAGGCCTGTCGCTACGTGATGTAGCCCTCACTGTGTGGAATCCTAAAGGAAAGAAGGTCATCTCTCATCGAGGAGATATGATATTCACCCATTTTGGATTATCAGGGCCCATTGCACTGCGGTGCAGCCAATTTCTGAGACAAGTCCAACGTAAATCCGGCACAGATACGGTGGAGATGTCCATTGATCTCTTCCCTGATCTGAACACACAGGAAGTAGAATCTATGTTGCAGGATAAGCTGGATCAGGAACCTAAGAAAGCGATCCGCAATTCGCTGAAAGGACTGTTGCCAGAACGTCTCATCCCCCTCTTGCTGACTAAAGCTGACTTAGATGGGGATACAACTGGCCATCACGTCTCCAAGAATGGGTTGCTTCTATTAGCTGGGATTTTGAAACGCATGCCGGTTTATGTGCATGGCACCCGTTCCCTATCCGAGGCCTTTGTTACCGGGGGCGGGGTAAACCTGAAGGAGATCGATCCCAAAAGAATGGAATCGAAGCTTATGCCGGGGTTATTCTTCTGCGGCGAGGTACTCGATATCCATGGCTATACAGGAGGCTACAATATAACAGCGGCCTTCTCAACAGGATATACAGCAGGCAAGCACGCTGCTGACATTCGACTGGAATAATCTCTAATGCAACGTGAATATCCTCCAAGCAGCTTACTACTTTGAAAATGGCGGTCTGCGCGATTCTCTCATTAATTGGAGAATCGCTCCTCTGTTTTGGGTTCCTCAGCTGCTATGTGGAGCGTCTGTCCTAATCAGCTACTGCGGCTTCGGACCCAGATGACGTTATTTGCGAATTTATCACCTTATGGGCAGTGTTTCGGACTCCAACGACGCTATTCATTATAACGAGACTCATATATGGTGTTTTTCATGGCAATAGCAACTATGGAGTCCGTTAGCATCCCAAAAGTGGAAAAATAGTATGTTTAGGGGCAGCTGTGACCGATAGGCTAGCTAGGTACCTCATACGTACGTGCGTGCAATAGATCGAATCAAGACAAAAAAAGAAGAGTGCCCCAGCAGCCTTTTCACGGCTTATGAGGCACTCTTCCGTTCTATTTATATCTTTATTTCGCTAAGCGAAATGTTCCAAATATTCTAGAGCTAAACAGTGCAACGATATAACCTAGCGGGATGAACAGGATAATCCCAAACCATCCATATAAGGAAATACAGATCAGCGCAGAACAAATGATTGAAAAAGGAAGCAGTAAGATAGGGACCGCACGCAGCCCCGCTTCGGCTTTTTGTTCCTTTGAAAACGGCAGAATTCCGATGTAATCATCTCCCACGAATAACGACCAGAACGACAACAGCCAATTGGTCATGAGAGAAACTAAAACTATAAAGCCCAGCCATTTGAACCCTGATGGAATGATAAATATCGCTAAAAGGGACACAGCAGTAAACGATAAGTAGAGCTTTAAATGAGCCGGATTCCGTACAAGTGCCTTAATCGCTGCCGCAGAGAAACGGCTCTCGGCAGTTTTTGATTTTAGCAAAGGCTGTGATTTCCGGAAAATCCACGGCTTATGGCGGGTCGGACGTGGCTTATCCAGTACGCCGCGGAGTAATAGGGCCGCTATTTTCATCCGCTGCTTATAATCTTCACGCACATCGTTCATGAATGTCCCACGCATCACCATACGCCGCCGAAGAGCGATTACCGCTACGACTGCAAAGAGTGCTGCAATCAGCAGCATAAAAACTGGACTGTTGTTCCAAAACGTAGCTGCACGGAAATAAATCCCACAAGGAACGGAGACGGCCAGAATCAGCCACAGCCAGCGCCGCCAGCCTTGCTTTTGTACTTTTACAATATGCCCCAGTAATTTAATGCACCAGCTACATGCCAGAGTCAGAGCGAACAGCGCCCATACCTCGGATGACAGCATTCCATATCCCCGAACCAGAAAAGGTAATAACAGCACAAAAGCTACACAGAACTTCAACGATGTTACGATCAGGCTGTACAGCAACCCGCGAAACATAATCGTATTTATCCATCGCTGCCGTTGTCTTAGAAATAATAGATCGCCTTCCTGCAATAATAGCACCAGTCCCCCTCTACAGAGCAGGAGCACTAATAATGAAGGAATGAGCATAAACGGCAAATCTCCACTCCAAGCTGGCAATGCCTCGTTCCAGAACCCGTAATATAACCGTCCTCCCAGAAATCCCCCGGGAATCAGTATATATAACAGCACAGTCCAATCGGCAGCCGTACGGATAATAGCAGATTGCTCACGCCAATGAGAAAATAATCGCCGCCAGAATAGCTTTTTGGAGGTAGGAAAAGCAAACCCTCGCTGCTTCTGCTTACTCATGTCAGTTCGTCGAAGCAATCAAACAACGACGCCTCCGGCAACCCAGCATAATCACGTATATCTTCGAGCGTTCCAGCAGCGGCAACCCTGCCACCCGAGATCAGCACAAAATCATCGCAAATTTTCTCAGCAGTATCCAATACATGCGTAGACATTAATACACCAGCTCCGCGCTGCCGCTCCGCTTCCAGCAGCCGCAGGAAATCTTTAGTGGCCCGAGGATCCAAGCCGATAAAAGGCTCGTCCACAATATAAACATCCGGCTGTACCAAAAAGCCAAGCATCAGCATCATTTTCTGTTTCATACCCTTAGAGAAACCAGCTGGAAGATCATCACGGACATGATTCATGCCGAACTGCTTCAGTAACCTCTCCGCCGTTTCTTGAAACTGCTCATATTTTAGTCCATAAGCAGCAGCAGCCAAATCTAAGTGCTCCCATAAGGTCAAGTCCTCATAAAACACCGGCTGCTCCGGTACATAAGCATAGGATTTATTAACTCCATTAAAGGAGACCTTAGCTTTGGTATTCTTAAGCAAACCGAGCAGTGTTTTGATTGTAGTACTTTTTCCCGCACCGTTTGGTCCGATCAGTCCGAGCAGCTGTCCACGCCGCACCTGAAATGAAATATCGAATATGCACGGGGCACCTGCTTCATAGCCTGCTTCATCGATCTCAACATCGAGTACAATCTCTTCGTCGCTCTCGGTATCCCCTGTTATTTCTACATTCTCCATATTCGCCAACTCCTAAATATTTCTAATGAATATTATTATCGAAATTCCAATCCAGAAAGATAGCTTCTCTAATCGTACTATATATACTTTCTCCAAGGAAGCAAACTGATTTTTTCACAGCTCAGAGAACTACTCTCCTATTTAAAAAAGAAACCTCCCATTAAAGAGAGGTCTGTCCGAGAAGCTCTAGGTTATTTGTTGCTGAAATTTCTTCTTCACGTTTAATTGCCGCTTCATCTCTACGCTCGATTTTACCACGCAGCATTAACAGTAACACTCCGAGCAGGGCTGTAAGCAAACCAGAGAGAATGAAAGCCGGGACAGGTCCTGACGCTGTAACTAAAGCCCCACCGGCTACAGGTCCCAAGATAACAGCCGCACTTGTTAGACTGCCTATAGTCCCAAATACACGGCCCGTGTATTCCGCAGGGGTCCGCTGTTGCAGCATTGAATTGAAGGGAATGAACGCAAGACCTGCCCCCACACCAGCAAACATAAAAGAACCAAACAAAGCGATGTTCATCCATAATCCGGCCTGACCGTGGGCAGTTACAATTCCTGCACTTGAGAAAACAACCCCCATAATTACAGCTCCCAATCCCATGAAGACGAGCGTATGTTTACCACTGCCTATACGGCTTACAAGCAGGGCTGACAGTAAGGTGCCAAGACCACTGGCTGCCACACACCAACCCAGCAGATCACCGTTCACACCCGGAATTTCCCGGAATAACGTTACAATCTGCGAATCACCAATTTGCAGCATTAGCAGCACCAGTACCAGCATAGCAATCCCGCAAAGTACTACTGGCATTCCCACGATCACCTGCAGACCCGCCGACATTTCTTGGCGAAAAGACTTCCGAGCACCATTCTCCCCTGTGCTATCCTCTGCTGCATCTTTCTTCAGTGCAGCCGCACGCGGCAGTCCTATTAAGATGACCGCCGATAAAATGAAGGTAGCCGAGTCAATCACATAACAAGCGGCAATACCAAATGCGGCAACCAGCAGTCCACCTAGAGCAGGACCTACAATTTTGGTTATTTGTTCGATAGATGAGCTAAGCGCCATGGCTTTATCCATCTGGGCCGCAGGGACAAGCTCCTTGAGCTTTCCGCTTTTGGCTGGTGAAAAGAGTACATCCATGATCCCTTTAGCCACCAGCAGGACATATACCTGCCAGAGAGAACCTGCAAATACCAAACAAACAACGATTCCGGCACGAGCTAGATCCGAACCAATCATCAGCGCCTTGCGGTTAAAACGATCACTTAAATAACCTGCGAACGGTCCTCCTAAGAGCAACGGCACAGCCATACATAAAGATATAGCCGTAATTTCCCACGGTGTCGCATTCCATTTAAAACCTACCATTGTCAGTAGCGCTAGGATATGCAACCAGTCTCCCACATTCGATACAAGCTGTGCGGCAATAAGCAGCATAAAGGGCTTATTCGCCGTTAGCTTTCCTTCTTTTGAATCATGAGCCAGTTGTTCCTCCATCTTACTTCACTCCCCGTTACTATTTCTCGATGAAGTAATAGTAAAATATTGGAGAACATCAATCATCCGTCTGGAGGCGTAAATAGCGCTTGAACCTAAGACTGAAATTCTTATCCTTTCAAAGACTGAAATCAAAAAAACCTTCGTTTTTATCGTATTCAAAAAATTGTTTGATTTTTAATAATTAAAAGTGTGCTCATTGTGACAAATCACATGTTCTTCATTCGCTCTTTCACGTATTCTAAGGTTATCTCAAGGTTCGTTGCACAGGTAACCCGTGCACTAATGACTATTGATTGCAAACTGTGCGATGAGTTCACACATGATTAACGATAGAGGGTGGAGAAGCATGATACAATCTTACGAACGTGATACGCAATTAACACTACATTTGTACCGGGTATTTGCCAAGTCTTTTAAGAGCATTAATGAACATGCTGTTACCGGCAGCAAAATTGAAGGTTTTAATCCGACTGCCTTTGCCGTTATGGAAGTGTTGTATTATAAGGGACCACAACCCATTCAACAAATTGGCGCCAAGCTGCTGCTGCAAAGCGGCAACGTTACTTACGTAATCGATAAGCTTGAGGAACGCGGCTATTTGCAGCGTAAGCCTTGTCCGAGCGACCGCCGTGTGATTTTTGCGGAGCTGACTACGGAAGGTGAACGTCTCATGAATGAGATGTATCCGAAATATTCAGAACGCCTGCATCTTGCTTTCAGCGGTCTGAATGATGATGAGAAGGAACAAATGATTGTTCTGCTCAAAAAGATGGGTCTACAAGCTGAGAAGCTATCCCCTCTTCCTCGTAAGTAAGAGTCGCTTATTTATGTGTTTTAGACAAGCTGTTATTGATTTCTGTTAATGGTAAAAAGAAAACCAATGGGCGATTCTCCGATTTATTTGAGAATCGCCCATTGGTTTTCTTTGTTCTGCGGCAGCTTACTTGAGCAGATGATATAAGTCCTTATGACCTCTCTGAGCAAAATTCGAGTGCCTTTTTACAGCCTCCGTTAGCCGAACATTAGTTGGGAACTGATCAGTTAGGGCAGTAAGTCGATGCCGAAGACGGACCTTGAGGTCCGCTTTTGGCAAACCTCGGATCATAGTCATCCTTATTCGGCAGGACTAGCGAGCACACTTCCGACTGGATTTGGCGTAGCACACCTCCGATTGGACTTGGCGTGCACGCTTCCGATTGGACGTCCCTTCTAGCTGACCGTAACTACCACTCTCAGTAAAATCCACTTTTGATATAAACCGCTATATTTTCAGCGCCCGATCTTGATGGGAACCTGAGCAGTAGCTAAAGGAATAACTGCATTCTATACAGCTATTTCGTATGCAAATCGGATTATTCTAACTTTAAGTGTATTCTGTACAATTAAAAACCAGAAAAAGTACCCCTAGGCGAGTAAATCAAGAAAATAGATGTACTAAATACAGCTATATCCATTGAAGAGTTAACGGCAGGATTATAGTTGTACTAAATACAACTAAATATGTCTAACGACTGCTTCCATCGACGCTCTACTCAAGAGGTTACATCAATCTGGCGTGCCACCCATCCGTTATTCCATGTGTCATTCCATGCGTCACTCCGTGCGTCACTCCATGCGTCATTCCATGCGTCACTCTGTGCGTCTTTCCGTGCGTGATTCCATGCGTCACTCCATACGTCATTCCATATGCCACACCGTCGGTCATTCCATGCGTCACTCCGTACGCCTCTCCAGGGAGTCAATTCGTATGGATCAAGCACATTTAAACGCTATCTACCTATTAAGTTATGCCTTTTTCAAGGACGATGAAGCATCCTCTACTGAAGGCACACCCTTGCGCAAACCCCAGGAAATTATCAGCGACAAAACAGCGAAAACTGCCATTACGATAAATAATGAATGAAGACCACCTTCAAGGGCATCACGCAGACTGTTTGATACTTCCCCAGACAGGTTGGTTCCTGCATGTGATCCAAGCAGCTTATTAATATCATCTCCTGAGATGTTCGAATCCGGTTGTTTTCTTAACAGCTTATCAATATTCAAGTTCAGCCAGGAACCAAAAATAGCCACCCCAACAGTCTGTCCTAAAGAACGCGTGAACGCATTAAGCGCTGTAGATGCTCCCCGTTGCTCATACGCAACAGAGGACTGCGCGATAATCGTAAAGACTGTAGAAGAATACCCAAAGCCAACTCCACAGACCAGCATCAAGCATAAGAGCAGCAGCTGTGAAGACTCCCCTGTTAAGAAAGCCAGACCAATAGCCCCGGCAGCGATCATAATCAATCCAAGCATTGCGGTTCGACGCGAACCCGCTTTTAGAATCATCCGCCCTCCGGCGATCGAACCAAACATCCAGCCTACCGACATCGGCGCCAGTAGCAAACCTGAGATGGCGGCGCTTTTTCCGGATACACCCTGCACCCATAATGGCACATACGTAGAAAGCCCAATAATTAATGTGCTTACCAGCAGGTTAGCCCCAGTAGACACCGCTATGTTGCGGTTCGAGAATAGACCCAGCGGCAACATAGGTTCAGGAGCACGACGCTCCACAAAGAAAAATAAGACTAGCAGGATAACAGCCACACTTAGAGTTGCAATTAGCAGTGGGGATGTCCACTCCAGATTCTGTCCTCCTGTGGAGAGACCGAAGAGTAATGCGCCCATACCAGCAGCGAACAGCAGCACCCCTGCCACATCAATTTGTGCTTTCCGGCGTACCTTCTCTTCCTTCAAATAACGGGCAATAAATACCATTGCTAGTAAACCAAATGGCAGATTAAAGACAAATACCCAGCGCCAGCTTAGGTAATCTACAACATATCCTCCAAGAAGAGGGCCTACCAAAGAGGAAATCCCCCATACAGAGCTAAGTAATCCTTGTGTCTTCGCTCTCTCTTCAATACTGTAAATATCCCCGATAATGGTAAAGGTCATTGGAATGAGCGCACCCGCGCCAATCCCCTGTATTGCCCGGAACAGGATCAGCTGCTCCATACTTTGCGAAATACCGCATAATAATGAGCCTAATAAAAAAACAGCTGCCCCCCACATGAACACAGGCTTGCGTCCAAAGAGGTCACTGATTTTGCCGAAAATAGGAGTAGTAATAGCCATTGCCAGCAAATAAGAAGTGAATATCCAGCTAAGCCACTGCATTCCCTGAAATTCACCTACGATAGCTGGACCCGCTGGTCCTGTTACCGTTCCTTCAATCGCAGCCAGAAAGGTAGCTAGCAGCACCCCTATCAGTATTAATTTACGTTCTAAATCCCCTGTTGACTTCAATGTTCCAAACCCTCTCTTTATGTAATCAAATCATTGCCATTCCCCACGCAGAAGCGCATGCAGAGTCACATCCTGAAAGCCGGAAGGGGTCTGACGATATTGACGCAGTATACCTTCCTTCTGAAATCCGAGCGTTTGAACCAGCCTCTCCGCACGATTATTATCAGGATGACACAGCGCTTCTATCCGATTCAGCCCCATCCTATTGAAGCCGAAGTTGAGCACTAAACCAAGCGCTTCTTTCATATATCCAAGCCCCCAAAAGGCAGGCGCCAGATCGCAGCCAATTTCCCCGCGGTAAGCTCCCTGTAACTGCCAATAGTTATACCCGCAGCTCCCTATAACTTCACCTCCGGGTCCTACAATACTCCAGCGTAAGCTGTCCTCTTCCTGAGCCATCTGTGATAAAAATGCAATCAGTTGCTTAGTCTCTTCGATAGAGGATAATGCTGGAGCCCCCAGCCAGCGGGTGACCTCTGGATGAGACCAGATCTGATACAATGCTGAAGCATGTTCAGTAGTCATAGCACACAGCTTCACTCTACTGCCGACCAGTGTGGGTATCACTCCATTGCAGATATACAAGTCTCTGCCCCCCTTCAACTTATCAATTATACATCATTCAAGAGTATATCCTTAAGATAAAAGTTCTAAATTCTTTAACATTGAAAAGAACAAATTCTACGCGTTAACGTAAAAAGACGTCTGCAGCAGGGAGCAAACACTCCCTAAATGCAGACGTCTTTTTATTAAACTTAACTACAATGATTTCATTCCGCTTCATGAATAACTTCACTGCATAACACCTGAAGTTTGGCTCGAATATCCTTGAACTCTTCAATTCCAGTCCCCGTAATACTATACCCTTCGGTATGGGCAGTCAGAAAGTTGTCCAGTGTCAGCTTTTCCAATTCCTGTTTCACTTCGCGTTCTCCTACACGATACCCCAGATCTTCAAGTCCGAGCAGCATCTCTGAGATCGTCACATCTTTATCCCGTGCACAATAAAGCATATGAATTCCTATGAACAAGTTCTGTACATCAGCGCGCATATTCCACCTCTTCCGGCTATATAGCCTTCGGTATTTATACTAGCATTACCCTCTGACCGATCCCCGGAAACATTATTGTGGCTGTTCCGCATTTCATGGACTTCAAGGAAGATTCCATATTGTTACAGATTGGTATTGTCGCTTGACGTATTATGTCTAGCTGTACTATGTTGATAATTACAGTTAGGAGTTCATATTTGAATTTAAAGTACAGGAAGGTGATGCTTCATGTTTCAAGCTATGCCTTACGATGGAACACGCAACGAGCAGTTTGAAGCGGTTCTAATCCAACTAGAAGCATTAGTAAAGGACGAACCAAGTGCAATGGCCAACCTGGCCAATGCTTCGGCACTGCTTAAACACGCTATGCCGGATACGAATTGGGCCGGTTTTTATTTATTTGATGGCAAGGAGCTTGTGCTCGGGCCTTTCCAAGGTCTTCCTGCCTGCATCCGCATCCCGTTATCTCGTGGAGTCTGCGGAACGGCTGCTGCGGAACGACGCACGTTAGTAGTTGGAGATGTGCATGCATTCCCTGGACATATCGCCTGTGACGCCGCTTCAAACAGTGAAATTGTTGTCCCGCTGATCAAGGATGATCGTTTGCTTGGCGTACTCGACATCGACAGTCCGCTGAAAGATCGTTTTGATGATGAGGAACGCCGGTTCCTGGAGCGGTTCGCAGCCCTGGTATCGGAAGTTATCTAAAGCAGCTCTATAGAGCATAAGAAATAGGCTGTCTCATCTGTAGGAATCTCCTACTTATAAGACAGCCTATTCTTGTTGAGCCTATAGCCGTACCGGACTGATATTCCAAATCTCCGCGGCGTAGCGGCTAATCGTGTTATCACTTGAGAATTTACCGGAATGACCAATATTTATAACAGACTTTTTCAGCCACTCCTGACGGTTGCGGTATGCCCGGTCAATCTCGACATGAGTCTCGACATAACTTGCGAAATCCTTAAGCACAAAGAATTCATCGTTATTATCCAAAAGAGAATGGAAAATGGTCTCAAACTCCGTACCATGACAGCATATAGGTCCCGGATTAACCAACTGATCCAATACTTCCTTCACACGGCTATCCCCATTGTAGATATCACGTGCGTGATAGCCGCCATGCTGATAATAATCCATTACCTGCTCAGCACGAAGACCGAACAGGAACATATTGTTGTCCCCTACCATCTCATGCATTTCCACGTTAGCACCGTCCATCGTACCTACGGTTAATGCACCGTTCATCATAAACTTCATATTCCCCGTGCCGGAGGCCTCTTTACTCGCAGTAGAGATCTGTTCACTAATATCCGCAGCAGGAATGATCTTCTCGGCCAAGGATACCGAATAATTCTCAAGGAAAAAGATACGGATCTTGCCTTTAACATCCGGATCCTTGTTGACAGCCTCCGCCACAGTATTGATCAGCTTGATAATTCGCTTCGCCAAATGATAGCTTGGTGCCGCCTTTGCTCCGAATATAAATGTGCGCGGTACCATATCCATCGAAGGATTATCTTTGATTTGGTTGTACATATGCAGAATATGCAAAATATTTAGCAGCTGCCGCTTATAAGCATGCAGGCGCTTCACCTGAACATCAAAAATAGAATCGGGGTCTACATGTACCGAATGCTTGCTGTAGATGTATTCAGCCAACTTGAGCTTATTCCGCCGTTTAATGCTGGCCACTTGTTCCTGGAAAGATGCATCCTCACAATATTTAATCAAGCCAATCATCTCTTGCGGATGGCTCATCCAGCGGGTTCCTATCGATTGATTGATAAGGTTAGCCAGATCCGGATTGGCATGCATCAGCCAGCGCCGGTGAGTAATCCCATTCGTCTTATTATTGAAGCGGTGCGGGTACATTTCATTAAAGAGCCGCATTTCGCGTTTCATCAATATTTCTGTATGCAGCGCCGCTACCCCATTGACACTATGGCTCGCCACAATCGCCAGATGGGCCATGCGAACCTGATCGTCATGAATAATCGCCATCTGTGAAATCCGGTCCTGATCACCGGGATAACGACTCATCAGCTCGCCGCAGAAGCGGGCATTGATCTCTTCAATAATAAGAAAAATACGTGGAAGCAAGTCCCTGACCATTTGAATAGGCCATTTCTCCAGGGCTTCGCTCAAGATCGTATGATTTGTATAGGACACCATACGAGTTGTAATACTCCACGCTTCATCCCATCCTAATCCATGTACATCCATCAGAATCCGCAGCAATTCAGGAATTACAAGCGTCGGATGTGTATCATTGATATGAAGTGCAACCTTGTCGGGCAGCGATTGTATAGGGAGTCCAAGCTTTCCAAAGGTTCGCAGAATACTTTGCAGGCCAGCGCTGCAGAGGAAGTATTGCTGCTTCAACCGCAACAGCTTGCCTTCGTATTGAGAGTCATCCGGATACAGGAACTCCGAGATGGATTCTACGGAACGTTTATATTCCAGGAATTTATGATAGTCTGATCCGGCAAAAGAGCCAAAGGTTCTGGTAGGCTGGGTGATGGACTCCGCGCTCCAGTTGCGCAGTGTATTCACATGCCGCCGATCTGCACCAATGATAGGCACATCATACGGAACTGCACGAACGGCCTCATATTGACTATGCTCAAAGATAAGCCGCCCGTTCTCCTCCCGAGTCTCAATCACGCCCCAGAACCTTACTTCTACCTGCTTGTCTTCACGACGCACTTCCCATACATTATCATTTTGCAGCCAGTAATCGGGCAGTTCCACCTGATACCCGTCAACGATTTTCTGCTCGAACAGGCCGTATTTATAACGTATGCCGCAACCATGCCCCGCATATTGCAGGGAGGCCAGTGAATCCAAGAAACAAGCAGCTAGACGTCCAAGTCCTCCATTGCCAAGCCCAGCGTCGGCTTCTACCTCCTCAATATCCTGCAGCGAGAAACCAAGATCGGCCAATCCCTCACGCACGACCTCCAGCACGCCCATATTCAGCAGATTGTTCCCCAGAAGTCTTCCGATCAGAAACTCCATAGAAAAATAGTATACCTGCTTATCCTTATCCGTCTTGTACTTTTGATTGGTATCCGCCCAATTTTTCCCGGCATTCTCGCGAATCATGTTGCCTAATATTTTATAGACATCAGCATTCGAGGCTTCCTCCAAAGGTTTGCCCAATTTACTGATGAGCGTCTCGCGAAACACCTGTTTGAAAGTTTCTTTATCGTTAAACAACAGCAGGTTCCTCCTGACAAAAGCTTTTTTTAGGGATGCATTAGACTATGCCTGTAGATCAGATAGGTTATACTGTTTCGTTTCATCTAATCCAGTTGGTTTATATTTTGCTGCTCTTGGCGATGACAAATGGACGTTTACTATCCCCGACGAGAATTCGATTCTTACTTAAATGTACGTCCTTATCCATGATCACATTCTCAATAACAGCATCTTCCTCTATAATGCACTTCTGCATAATTACAGAGTTGATGATCTTCGCTCCTTTACGTACCTGAACCCCACGAAAGATCACGCTGTTCTCCACCGTTCCCGCTATAATGCAGCCGTTAGCCACCAGTGAATTGCTGACATTTGCGCTCTCTAAATATCGGGTAGGAGCCTCATATTTAATCTTCGTCTGCACTGGACTTTCTTTGAACAGACTAAAGTAATTCTCCTGCTGAAGCAGCTCCAGACTATTCTTATAATAGCTTTCCAATGAATTAATTACGGCATGATAGCCATGATACTCATAAGCAGCGATTTTGAATTTATGGCGGTTTTTCTGGATCACATCACGGAAAAAGTAACTCTCCCCATGTGCAATGCAATGTTCCACCTGCTCCAGGAACAGTTTTTTCTCCATAATGAAGATATCGAGATATAAATTGGGATGATCCTTCTCATGATGGATATTGGTCACATTATTCTCTTCGTCCACTTCAATACGCTGGCATAACTCATGCTCTGGCTGTAATTGCTCTATTTTTTTGTATACTACTGTAACATCGGCACCCTTCTCCAAATGGTAGCTGTACAAGTCCTGGAGATCGATAGTATTAATATGCTGGCTGCCGGAAAACACAATATATTTAGCAGATCCCCGTTTAAAAAGATCCAGATTATTATGATAATGCTGAAGGTCGCCAAGAGAAGTATCGGTGGGATCATTCCAGTCCGGAGGCAAAATAAATAGTCCCCCATGCTTGCGATTCATATCCCAAGATTTCCCGTCACCCAAATGGTCCATTAAAGAACGGTATTTACGGCGAACAAACAGGCCCACGCTCTCCAGATCCGCACGCATCATATTGGAAAGCACGAAATCTATCAACCGATAACGACTGGCAAAAGGTACGGCTGCACCACAGCGGAAATAAGTGAGTTCATTTAATTTATCGAGTTCATGATCCAGATTAATTACACCCATGAGTTGCTTCATCGGAATCCACCGTCCTCTTATAATTTATAAGAAAGTATAAGTTTCACTATATACTTTATCCTTATAAATCTCGCATAAACGCTTACCGTCCCTAGAAGGACGCCGAAGGCGTTTTAGCTTGATTATATGGTTTTGGCCACAGCTGATTTACGTTTTTTGCTTTTATTGTCGATCAGCAGAATTTCGTTCTCGTTCTCCCGCTCGATGCCTATTTCCATATAATCGTCGATTACCGTATTCTCACTAATAATCGCTTTATGAATGCGTACGTTCTTACCAATCTTAACCTTAGGCATAATTACGGAGTCCGTAATCACACTGCCTTCACCTACCTCTACGCCATAAAAAAGAACCGAGTGCTTCACTTCACCATGCACAATGCAGCCTTCATTAATAATGCATCCTGACACTTTCGCCCCAGGTGCAACATATTGAGCAGGTTGATTCGGATTGCGTGTAAATATGCGCCAGCTGGGATCATTTAGATTAAGCGGTGGATTATCGCTCAGTAAATCCATATTCGCTTCCCACAGGCTTGCTACCGTACCAACGTCTCTCCAATACCCTTCAAAAGGGTACGCAAATAAAGAGTTCCCATCTTCCAGCATCAAAGGAATGATATCTTTACCAAAATCGTGAGATGACCCTATATTCTCTCCGTCCTCCAGTAAATGCTTGCGGAGAATTTCCCATTTAAAGATGTACACACCCATAGAAGCTAGCGTGCTTTTTGGCTGTGCAGGCTTCTCCTCAAATTCGTAAATTTTCAGATCATCCTCCGTATTTAAGATTCCAAATCGACTTGCTTCCTCCAGCGGAACGTCAATCACAGAAATTGTGCAATCTGCATTTCTCTCCTTGTGGTATTGCAACATAGCATGATAATCCATTTTATAAATGTGATCACCGGATAGAATAAGAACATGCTCAGGGTCGAACTGATCTACAAATTTAAGATTTCGATAAATCGCATCGGCTGTTCCCCGATACCAGCTGCTTCCATTCTCACGTTCATGCGGTGGCAATACGAATACTCCACCATTCTTACGGTTCAAATCCCAATCACTGCCTACTCCGATGTAAGAATGTAGTATAAGTGGCTCATACTGTGTCAATACACCGACAGTATCAATACCCGAGTTGGAGCAGTTACTTAAAGGAAAGTCGATGATCCGATAAGTGCCCCCAAAATAGACAGCGGGCTTGGCAAGCGATTTGGTTAAACCTTTCAATCTTTTGCCTTGGCCTCCAGCCAATAGCATGGCTACCATTTCTTTTTTCTTCATGGAAAAGCCTCCCTTGACTTATGGGTAATATAAAGTTCAGCAAACCTAGGATGAATGAACAGAATTCCAAAAAGAAGTGAATTAGAAAAGAAATACACCAGAAAGAAATGAGCCTTGATAGGAAGATGACAAAGTTGAAAAAACGAGGAAGGAAATTTTACACGTTCGGATGATCTAACCTAAAATAGGGAGAGCATTCTCCAAAATCAGGAGCCTGAATCAGGAGATTATCCTTATTGTAAAGTGTTCTATATTCTTCGTCAAAACCCTTTATCGCAATTCCGAAAATCCGGAATTTTTAACCCTGTTTGTCATTAAACACGTTAATATTCCTTATAACTAGATTAACCAATTTAAAGCCATGTGAAAGAAATTCACTCATTTATTCTAGAAAAAGAATCATTCGGTCTTCAGCAAACATTCAACCGGATATGGCATAATGAAGCTATCTATCACCGATTTGGAGGAACCTATGATGAAAGCAGTACAAGGAGTTCGACTTCTGCTCGTAGATGATGAGCCTCATATATTACAGTTCCTGGAGCTGGGTCTCCTTAACGAAGGTTTTGAAGTACGAACCGCGTCGGACGGGCTAAGCGCCATTTCGATTGCAGCTGAATTCAAGCCCCATGTAGCTATCCTGGATGTTATGATGCCGGGTATGGATGGATTCGAGGTATGTCACTATCTGCGCTCAGAAGAGACAGAGGTAGCTGTCATCATGCTTACTGCAAAAGACGAAGTGGATGATCGCGTAAAAGGACTATCTATTGGTGCTGACGACTATATGGTCAAGCCCTTCAGCTTTGATGAATTACTAGCGCGGATCCAAGCGCGGCTGCGGAATCAGTTTCCGGGGCTGCTAGGTGAGGTCCGCTGCGGTCCTTTCCGAATTGACAGTCGGCGAAAGGAAATTCGCTTCAGGGAGGAAGTACTTGAACTCTCCCCTACGGAATACGAGTTATTACAGTATCTCGTTATCAATCACGGCCTTGTACTCAGCAAGCCTATGATTCTTGATAAAGTGTGGGGCTATGATTTTGGCGGTGAGGAAAATATTGTTGAGGTCTATATCCGTTCGCTTCGTGAGAAGCTCGGAGATAAGGAGCACCGTATTATCCGTACCCTGCGGGGCGCAGGCTACCGGGTGGATCTATGAGCACTCCCATCTTCAGATGGCTTCGCAGACTGCCTGCACCACGTTCCTTGCGTAAACAGCTGCTTGCCACATCGCTGCTTATTCTATCAGGATTGCTGCTGCTAATTGGAGTCTTACAATATATCCTTATGCGAGATTTTATATACAGCAATAGAGCCGAGTCTATGGAAGCGCAAATACGTTCTGTCCCCCGTGAGATGTTTTTTAACTTTTTTAATTCCTATGACGAGGACAGCACAGGTATAAATGACACGAACAACGAGTTTAACAGCAATTTCCCGTTGGAAAGAGAAGACATGAATAAAATGCCAAGTGGGCTGCGAACTGGCGAGAACCGGCGCCCGCTTCTGCTTGATGCCCATACAACTCTCGCCATGTACAGCTCGGATGGCACCTTCAGGGATTTACAGCAATTAACCCTCTCAGATATAGCAGCACCCAGGCTGACCAATGAGCAATACGATGCGCTGCTGATTCACACCACGGATAGGGCAACAGGAAATTACAAGCTCATCCAAGCTGAAGACGGAACTGAACATCTAGCTATATTCATGAATCTTTATAGACCTGGAAATACTAGATTGCTGCTGCAAATGAGTGTGAGCACAGGGCCATTGACGGATGTGATAATGCAGCAGCTGCTGATCTACGCAGGTTTGTCAGTGATTGCTTTATTGACTGGATTATTCCTATACTTACCGGCCCTGCGAAAGACGTTAGTTCCTCTATCTAATATGGGAGAATCGGCTGAGATCATTAATGCCGGTAATTTGGACATTCGGTTTCCAGTTGACCAAGGACAGGCCGAGATCGACAAGCTTGCTCATTCATTCAATGGTATGCTCGAACGTCTCGAAATATCCTTTCATAATGAACGGGAGGCCAAGGAGCAGATGCGCAGGTTCGCTGCCGATGCTTCCCACGAGCTTAGAACTCCGCTTACCTCAATACACGGTTTTCTTGAGGTCTTGCTGCGGGGCGCCGCCGATAATAAAGAACAGTTATATAACTCGTTGCGAAGCATGCATGGTGAATCGAAACGAATCAATAAGCTGGTCGAGGATCTGCTACTGCTCGCTCGAATGGATGGAGCTCCACAGCTGCAGATGACTGATCTGATTCTCAGCGAGGTGATTCACGAAATGAAGCCGCATCTGCTTTTGCTCGCAGATCAACGGAAAGTTACATTTGATATCTCCTATGGCATCCGTGGTAAATATGATCCCTATAAGCTCAAGCAGGTGATTCTGAATCTGTTCCACAATGCAGTTCAGCATACCGATGCCACGACAGGGAGCATTCATCTCTCTTTGCAAGCGGAAGGAAATCAAGCTCTATTAAGCGTGCGGGATAATGGCTACGGAATTGCCGCGGAGCATATCCCACATATCTTTGATCGATTCTACCGCAGTGATTCCTCTCGCACACGTAAATACGGCGGATCAGGGTTGGGTCTCTCCATCACAAAATCTATTGTCGAGGCACATCACGGCAAGATTAGTGTAAATAGCACCGTTGGCGAGGGGACAACGTTTACGGTTAGCCTGCCTTGCGAGGAAGGATTAGCCAAGGAAGAGTAACAACCGTTATAATTAAGAGGAACTGGAGCGTCGCTCCACAAAACTTAAGCGTATGCTTTCGTTGCCAGTTTTGCTATGTAGTCCATTCTAAGGAGCATCGCTCCACAAAACTTTTAGGAGGTAAATACATGTACGAAATCGCCGTAATTGGCGCCGGTCCTGCCGGTGCAAGCGCAGCCCTGTTCGCCGCCAAGGCGGGCAAAAAAACGCTGCTGATCGACAACGATAAGGGCATGACCCGCAGAGGTTGGTTTGAGAACTTTTATGGAATTTCCGAAGTAGGTGGTCCTGAGCTGGTAGAAACCGGGCATAAGCAAGCCGTTAAATTTGGCGCTGAGCTGGTTTCCGAACAGGCTATCAACCTCACCTCCAGCGGCAATGGTTTTGTCATTGAAACTGAAGATGGAATTATCTATGAAGCAAAACATGTCATTCTTGCCACAGGCGCCCTTACAGATCTAGCTGCCAAAGCTGGTGTGGAGACTAAGGATGGTACAGAGCCAAGAATCAAAACTGTAGTAGCCGTTGATGCTGAAGGCAAAACGAATATCGCAGGTATTTGGGCTGCTGGTACTGTTGCTGGAGTAAGTGTACATGCCATTATTACCGCAGGCGATGGTGCGAAGGTAGCTATTAATGTAATTAGCGAGTTAAATGGTACGCGTTACGTTGATCATGATGTGCTGAAAGCTTAATCTATACTCAAAACATAAATCCGGAGGATGATTCTTAGGAATCGGTCTTTCGGATTTTTTCGTCACCCAGGAGAAACAAGTTACGAAATTTTAAAATAACTGCACTTGATGCAGCTATTTCATACAATAACACCCACACGGCTGTTTTAAGTGTATTTTATGCAACTAAAAACAGGCTAACTGAGCATTCTAGCTAAAATGTAAAGATATAGATGTATCAAGTGCAACTAAATCGATTTGCAGCTGTCCCCCCATACTTTTAATTGTATAAAGTACACTTATTTGCTCGTCCCTCACCGTCCTTTGAACACCACACGCAAAAAAACTGCTTCAAAACCTCATCCCACCACCGAAGCCGATGTTATGATCATTTGAAACAGTTTCTCTCCCTCAACTGTGTATACTCCAATGCAAGGAATCCACTTCTTCTTCTCTTCCCTTAAGACTAGCAGCCAGCTCCTGCAAATACGGAACCAATAATGGGCGCAAATCCTCCCGCATCAAACCTACCTCCAGCGTGGCTTTAATGTAACCAAATTTATCACCAATATCATAACGTTTGCCGATTAAATCCAGCGCCAGCAATCCTTCTTGCCGGCATACCTCGTGCAAAGCATCCGTCAGTTGATATTCACCGCCCGCTCCACGTTTGAGGTTAGCCAGCACTGAGAATATCGAAGGCTCCAAAATGTATCGCCCCATAATGGCGTATTCTGAAGGAGCTGTTTCAGGCGAGGGCTTCTCTACCAATCCTTTTACTTCATGAACTCCATTTAGTGAGCCGCTGGAGGCTATAATCCCATATTTGTTAACCTCCTGCCGTGGCACCTGCTGCACACCGACGATAGTCTGCTCTTCTTGCTCATACAATCTCATCATCTGCAGCAGCGCCGGGTCCTCCGAAACCATAATATCGTCACCAAGCAAAACAGCAAAAGGTTCATCACCGATAAATTGTTCCGCACAAAGGATGGCATGGCCTAGTCCCAGCGGCTCTTTCTGCCTAATGTAATGGATGCTCGCTAGCTCACTGATTAGCTGGACTTCACGAAGTAGATCCTCTTTCCCTTTTTCCAAAAGCGTCTGCTCCAGCTCCACCGATTTATCAAAATGATCTTCAATCGACTTCTTATTGCGGCCGGTCACGATGATAATACTTTCAATACCAGAGCGGACGGCTTCTTCTACGATATATTGAATCGCTGGTTTATCCACAATGGGCAGCATTTCTTTTGGCTGAGCCTTAGTGGCAGGCAGGAAACGAGTGCCTAAGCCCGCGGCGGGAATGACAGCTTTTCTAATCTTCATCATGAATCCCTCCCTTGCAGTTTATTTACGGAGATGGGTCACAGGGTGCTCACGAATGTTCTTTTGCTGCCCCTTACCTTCATAGAACTCTTGGACAATATAAAGCGGACGTCCCTTAGTTTCGTCATAAATCCGGCCGACATATTCACCTAGTATTCCTAGCATAATGAGTACAAATCCGTTGAAGGTCAGCGTAATTCCAATCATCGAAGCCCAGCCCTTAACAACTGAGTCTGTAAAAATCACCAGGTACAAAACATACATAAGGTACAGAAAACCAGAAGCCGACAGCAGTGCGCCCAAATATCCTGCCAGCTTCAGCGGCTTATAGGAAAAGGAGGTGATTCCGTCCAAAGAGAGCTTGATCATACGTTTTAGTGGATATTTAGTTTCCCCCGCCAGACGTTCATCCCGTTCATATTCAATCGCCTTCTGACGGAAACCAACCCAGCTGACCAGTCCGCGCACGAAACGGTTTTTCTCCGGTAGACGTTTGAGCTCTTCGCAGACCCTACGATCTATGAGCCGAAAATCACCCGTATCCACAGGGATAGAAATATCGGTTGAATAACGCAGAATTCTATAAAAGAGGCTGGCCGTCCACTTTTTGAATAAGGATTCACCATTACGCTTCACCCGTTTAGCATATACAACTTCATACCCCTTCTTCCATTCCGCAATCATGTCCAAGATCAGCTCAGGCGGGTCTTGCAAATCAGCATCAATAATGACAACTGCATCCCCAAGGGCATAGTCCATTCCGGCAGTAATAGCGATCTGATGTCCAAAGTTACGTGACAAATCGATCAGCTTCACACTCTCATCCCAGTAGCTATATTCCTCGATCATCTGGGCACAGTTGTCGGTGCTGCCGTCATTCACGAAGATCAGCTCATACACTTCCTCCGTCATTGCCATCACTTTTTTAATACGGCGATACGTTTCCTGAATGACTGCCTCTTCATTAAACATCGGTATAATAATGGAATAGCGCACGTTGATGCTCATGAGCAGCTCCTCCTTTAATTTGAATGCTGAAGCGTGCCTGCAAATGTATTAGCACGCTTCGTACTCTAAAACACTGAACTAGTTAACTGTAACTTTGTATAACGTTCCGCTGTTACCAGCATCGTTTCCTGCCCAATCCGCTGCTGGAACCTCTGTACCATTGTCAGTAATCCAGGTAGATAGCGTAGAGTTCCCTCCACGTCCCCCCCCCATACCGCCGCTGCTCAGCAGGAAGTATTTCACCTTTCCACTCTTTACTAACGCCTCTAGGGTATCTGTGGTATATACTGTGTCCGAATTGGAAAACCCGTTCAGAATAACAACCGATGCCCCCTTATCGACGATATAAGGAGCTGCTGTGCCATAATCCAATACGGCAAACAGATAAGGCTCCCCAGTATTATTTTCCTCCAGATAGGACAACAGACTCTCATTCGCACTTGTGGCGCTATTACGTCCAAAGTTGCTAGAATTGCCGCCCATTCCTCCTCTGCCCTCACTGCTGCCTGGTCCTGCTTCAGGGGTTTGACTGTTCAGGCCATAAGTAATTGGGGTAGCTGCCCAGTAGAGCGGGCCAATTAACAATACTAGTACAGCAACAATACTTGCCGAGAAAACAAATGGCTTCTGTTTGCCTTTAAGAACGACCAGCACCAGAGAAACAACTATACCGGCAGCCAGAATACCAATCGACCAGCCACTGCCAATCGTATCGTCATAAGGATGAATAATGTACCACTGAAAAGCTGCTGTAACCAGCGTTGCAACTGGCAATAGCCATGACAGCCAACCAGAGTGCTCGCGATACAGACTCCAGAGCTTTGACCAGCCTGCACCGACCAGCGCGGCTATCGGCGGAGCCATCATCACCAGATAATATTGATGGAAGAATCCCGCAATACTGAAGAATCCCATCACCGGCACCAGCCATGCTAACCAGAATAGAGCTTCTTTATGCCCTTGCGTAAAGTTCCTTCTCCGCAGATTAGCGAATAATCCAATACAACCAAACAATACAAAAGGCAGCAGCCAGCTTGCCTGACCTGACAGCTCTGATTGGAACAGGCGCAGTGGACCTGCGGTTCCAGTATTGAACATTCCGCCACCGCCGCCATTCATGCCGCCGCGTTGTCCTTGGCCCCCACCTTCACCACCAAATTGCCGGTTTTGATTATCTGTTCCACCGCCGGGTGGTTGCCCTGGAGAACCTCCATCATCGGCGCCATTTTGACTGTCTGAGGTTGAATTTATACCTTGCCGACCCGAAAATGCTCCACGTCCGCTATCCGTACCATTTTCAGCATCTGCCCCGTTCATAGCGGGTCTTTCACCGTTCATAGCTGGCATCTCGCCATTCATGTTCGGCATCTCACCATCATTCATTGAAGGCATTCCACCTCCGCCACCACCTGTCCCCCGATCACCCGTCAATCGGGCGACACCATTATAACCAAAGGCAAGATTGAGCACGGAGTTAGTACCGCTGCTGCCGATATAAGGTCGTTTACTAGCGGGAATTGAATCCACTATCACTGCCCAGGATAACGAGACCACGAGTAATATAGCTGTCGAAGCCGCTAATACTCCGGTTTTCCGCTTCCAGTTCACTTTCGCAGCCAAGACATAAAAGAGATAAAAAGCCGGCAAAACCATATAAGCCTGCAGCATCTTCTCATTAAACCCAACACCGATTAAAGCAAATGCGGCAAGGAGACTGCCCAGCTTATTACTCTTCGTTCCTTTAAATAAAAACCAAACCGCCAACAGTAACGTGAATACTAACAGAGCATCAATGTTATTCGTCCGGCTAACAGCCGCCGCTACTGGAGTTGTTGCCATGGCCAGCGCTGCTAAACGTGCTGCTGCTTTACCAAAGGTGGGTTTTACCAGAAGGTATACGAGCAACACGGAGCCCACGCCCCCAAGCGCCTGAGGTAAAATCACACTCCAGCCATGCAGCCCGAAAATGAGTGCGCTAAGAGTCTGAATCCAAAAGGTGACTGGTGGTTTATCCACCGTGACTGAACCTGCAGAGTCGAGTGAAGCGAAGAAGAAATTATGAAAGTTTTGCAGCATACTTCCCACGGCAGTGGTGTAGTATGTATTCACATAGTGGTCATTCCAAACTCCATAACCGTACAAAAAAGCAGCGAGTATTAAAATGAGCCACAGTATAAGATCCGAGCTTATTTTTCTAGCAAAACTCATCTCCATTTCACTCCTATCCCTTGATCATTCTATATGCCGGCAGTTCTGTAACTCCGGCCCAAGCTTTCCGTAGGTGTATTATTTCATCCATACCTTAACTCTCAATGAGTGCAAGCTGAATGTTTGCTGAATAAATGAGGCTGCCGGCACGCAAAAAAGACCCCACAATGTGGAGCCTTTCGGTACCCTGTTCAATCCAAACTATGTTATTCCATCTTGCCTATGGCAACAAGCTTATTCACCGTGTTCCAGTTGCGTGCGGTAATGGGCATCCCGAGTATTTTGTCAAAAGGGACTTTAAAAAGCGACGATTGGCTCACACTGACCTCATATAATATATACATCTCTCTGCCGTCAAAACGCACTTTATCCGGTCCATTCTCATAAGTGCGCAGTTTATCCAATGCTTCCACTGAAGGCTCGGCTGATAAAAAAGTAACATACCATCTTTTGAATTCCTCTGGCTCGGACAGCTGAAAGGGATCGTTAGCGATCACATTCTCCATTTCTGCTAAAGTACGGATAATAACAGAGACCTCGAATCCAAAAACCTCATGAATCTGACGTTCAATGACTCCGCTAAGCAGGCTCACCGAACCTTCATCACTCTCAAACACGACATTTCCGCTCTGAATATACGTTCGTACATTTGCAAATCCAAGCGCTTGAAACATCGCCTTCAGGTCCAACATTTTAATAATTTTGTTCCCGCCCACGTTAATTCCACGCAGCAGCGCTATATAGGTAATCATAGAATACGCCTCCGTTTTTGTGCCATGATCAGCTTACCTCTGCGGCTAAGGTGTGTAGACGTTTACGAACTTCTTTTACCAGCAGCTCCTTCTCTGGAGGCGAAAGCCCCTCCACCAGACGTGCGGCAGCGATCGGCAAAATCCAGCGGTCTACGTCCTCATAAGTGTGTCCTGATAATCTGAGATACTCTTGAATGTACCCCTTAGTTAATCTTTTTCTTATAAAACCTAACATTAATTTGGAGAAGGCCGAAGCTCCCGGAGGCATAGCTCCCAAACTGAACATCACTACGGAACGCGCAGCATCTCCAGCAGGTTCTCCCACTACACCCGTCATCCAGTCGATCACCCAGAGCTGTCCATCCATAAGCACATTGTCGGGATGAAAATCCCCATGACATAAACGAGTGCCTTCCGGCAGCTTCTCCAGATACTTCAAAATGACGGATTTTTCCTCTTCGCTCAGCATAGGGGCAACCATGATCTGACTTTTCAGCATATCCTTTTGCTGGCCGATTTCCTCTGTAGTTTCAAGCTTATGTAAATCACAATGAAGCCCCGCCATCAGCCTGGCATATTGGGTAACTTTCCAAGGCTTCTCACCCATCACCTTTAGTAAAGAGGGACCCTGAATTTGTTGAAAAACGATACCTTGTCGATTATGTTCAGAAATAAGCTCAAAAGGCTGGGGGGTCCGAACACCCCGCGCATGTACAAACTGGCTGATTTTATATTCCCGGCTGACGTGTTGCTCTGCTATATCCTCCCGGTACAATTTAAGAATCCTCTGATCGTCATGCTGCCAGATCTCCGCTGTTCTGCCTTCCCCAACAAGCTTCGCCTTCATTCGGCATCCTCCATTTAGTCCAGATTAATGCGGGTAAAATGCTCAACTACCGGAAATGGGTCATAGTAATGGTGAAGGAGTGCTTTCCATTCCTGATATTGGCTGGATTCTCTAAACCCAACAGTGTGGTCTTCAAGCGTTCTCCACTTCACCAGCAACAGATACTTATGATCATCCTCCAAGCAATGTTGTAATTCATGGCCCATATAACCTTCTATCGAGGAGATTAAACTTGATGCCTCCTTGAAGCTTTGCTCAAATTCGGTAGTCAAACCAGGCTTCACTTGCAGCATCGCAGCTTCCAAAATCACACTCATCATCTCCTAAAGTTATGGATTTAAAGCATCCCGGAAAAATTCATGATAGAAATTAATGATGACCAGCAGTATTGCTAGTGACTCGTTGACACTGCCTACCTCCAGCGAATGATTGGCATCATCGATTCTATACACCTTCAAATGATTCAGCCCACTAATTTCACCCGAATGCTCTTCACCAAATAAGGGGTCACTGCCTCCATAAATTACAGTCCCCCGACTCCGCTGAATCAGCGGCACCACCTCAGGCAACGGGGTGATATATAGATGAGACGTCTTCTTCTGTATTTCTAGCTCATCAGCTATTCTACCTGCAATAACAGCTCCCATGCTTTTACTTATAAAAAGAAACCTCTTATAATCCGGCAGAGAAGCAATCACGGCTTTACATTCCTCAATGATAATACTCATTTCTTCACGCTTGAAATCCACCCTAGCACTCTGGTAACCATATTCTAAAAGCAGAACATCACAATTATGCTCCCGGGCAGCTTTAGCCGCATAATCCAGAAGAGAGCGATCAGCTGAATAATTTTTACCCGGAAAAATAACAGCCAGCGCTTTGGAACCTTGGGTGATATATTTATGTTTAACCTCTCTACCCCAATAAGAGGACATAATGATATTGCTAACGTTCATACATGTTTCCCCTCTTCTGCTCCTTAGACGGATTTAAAATGTTTAAAGAAATCTATCGTTTCTTGCAAATCTGCCTCATCTTTATAGATACTCATTACTCGCCCAATTTCAAGCGCAAAATCTACATATCCATTCGGCTTAGCGGTAATGATTGTTCCATCGACAACGACGTTAGATACGCCGGATTCATTGTCCACATAAACCTTACCATCCAGTACTCCGGCAGCCTTAAGAATGGATACCCCACCGCAAATGCCCGCGATGACTTTGCCTGCTCGATTCAGGCTTCTGATTAAATCTAATAGAGCCTCCTGCCCTATTAAATTATCTGTTTCCCCACCAGGGATAATCAATAAATCTATGGTGCTAACGTCCACATTTTCAACCAATACGGATGGATTCACAGAAAAACCCTCGCAGGAGATTAACGCCTTATCTTCCAAACCTAAGGTATAAACCTCACCCTTTGTTTTCATAAAATAAGCTGCCAATGTAACCTCAAACTGCACAAAGCTATCATATATAAGAATATATGTATTCAATGATGGATCAGCTCCCCTGTTCTCAAAAAAAGTAACCTCTATTCTATGTATCTATCATTATAGCATCATCGCCCTCTCCTGAAACTTACGGACTCAGAGGACGCTAATCAATAACAACTATGCGCTCCGCTAAGATTCCGAATGTGGGATTTCACCTAATTACTCATAACAAAAAAGGACACAAGCATCCCAACAGCCACCTTTTATGGCTCACGAGACACCTGTATCCTCCTATTTAGAGCTATTGCTGCGACTGCGGTGCTATCTGTTTATTTTTACCTCGGCTCACAACAATTTCAGCGAAAATCCATAATATCAACGGAATAATCACCTGGAAAGGAAAGGCGTATATTTTATAAATATGGTAAGAGAAATAGTACATTTCCATAATATCCTTGTACACAAAATCGGCAAAATAGATCATGAGTAGTCCCATCTGAAGCACAACGGAGCGGTAACTCTTGAGCTTGAATACTTTAGCTACTCCAATGCAAGATACGTAAAGGCATAAACTTCCTTTTATAAATGTTGTGATTACAAAAGCCACTGCCGATGACGCTTCAATTCGGGTCAAAAAATCTCCTACATTAATACGCCCTGCAGACACATAAGCCGGAAAATATAAACTAGACAAGACCTCAGGACCCAGCATCAATAGGTTCCGTAGTGTAGCCATAATAATAATTGCCCCAGCAATCGCTACGCCACCAAATAATACCTTCTTCGCTGAGCTCTTCTTCGATAAATTACCGAATACCCCCAGAAAGACTACAACCTCTGCAAATGGAAAAGAAAATGTGCCCAGCGTATCGTTAAATAATGGCTTCCAGCCTTTATCCAACAGCGGAAGTAAGTGATGATATTCCATTTTGGAAAAAGCTAAGGTGACAATGACTAGATTAACAAATATTGCGAACAGTAATAGAAGCTTAGAACTTCTCCCCAGCACTTCAATCCCAGCCTTAACTATCCATATACACAACAGTCCAAGACATGCCATAGGTGCTATCATTGGTGTTTCGGTTAAAGTAACGGATCTACTGAATTCTCCAAAAACCCTAAGAATTAGTGTCCCTAGATGAAAGGTATACCAAATATAGAGACAAGAAATGATTCGACCCAAGACGCCTCCAAACACGGTAATCAACATATCAAATAGATCCTTGCCTGGTAATAGGATGTGTAGTCTGGCATATATCAGCAGCAGTGGGACCACCAGTACCATGGCTAATAATACGGCGATCCAGTTACTGTTACCGGATTCTCCCGGCACACCCATAAATATTGAAGTCCCCATAATAAACAAGACAGCAATACTAATAGCATGCCCTGTTGATACGATCTCTTTGTTCATACTCTATTCTCCCTTAGGCTTGTCCCCTAAAATAGCATCTTAATCCAGTGTTCTAGGTATGGTGAAGGACTAGGGAGTGACCATCTCATTGCCAATGCAAAAGCAATACAGAATGATACCAGACATAGTGCGGAAGAAACATAAAAATCCCGCTTCATCCCCTGTTTCCATAGACCATAAGGATCACTCAAAACAATTACCGCATAGATAAATATGACCACAACAACCAATTTTATCACCTATTTTTGATGAATCTTGATAGACCTTGACGTTTGTGCACTGCTCTCGATAATCACCTTGGAATTCACTACTATCTCTACGTTGGAAAATTCCTTCCCCCAGTTTTTCTCGATTTTCTCCCAGGTCCGTGGCATTTTCTCATGAAGAAGCTCTCCAAATCCAAAAATATCTGCTTGGTAATCCTTCTGAACCTTATGAATAACGGAGAGAATCTGCTCCTCCAGTTCTTTTTCAGCCCACCTTTCTATAGTCTTCTTGCTGTCCAGATTATTGAATTCCCCCGAAGATTTGACCTCGTCCAGTCCTGCGTGTGTCAGTGTATTAAGCTTTATTTGGAGCTTACCGTTTATCCATACAGGTTTTATTTTTGTACGATTGGATAAAATTTCGAGGGAAAAGGCAGGTTCTCCACTTTCATCCTTTACGATTAACACACCTCCCTGGATTTGATTGTTGGCAAACAACATGTATTTCGTTTCTTCGCCACTGATCATACCGATCATTTTATCCATCCTGAAAATAGCTGTTCCGCTAACTCGTGCATTCTTCGTCTTATTTTGTTCATGAACATAAATTAATGGAGCGATGGCATATTCACCAGAAGCCTCGAGCTTATCTATGAAGTCCCAAATTTCCACAACCGGCGCTGTACTTACATTTTTCTCAGTCCTCATCTGCTGTGCAAGTGCATAGGACATAATACTCTCAGTCGAACTGCTGAGACTTATGATTTCTTGAGCCGACTTCTCTTTAGCGACAAAAATATACACATCCGATCGGGTTTCCGTATCCCTGTTGTACCAATCTATTACTTTGGTGACTCCCTCCCTTGCAATCTCCTCACTAAGGATAATCGCCTTAGAATGGCTCCAAAATAACTTTTTTCCAGTGATCGAGATCATTCCCCTCACAATATCAAACATGGTCTCGCCCGCGAGCGTGATCATTTTGAAGCCAGCCTGACTTGATTTCATTCCTTCCTTTGTATCTACAATCTCTGTTGTCACCAATAACTGACCGTCTTTTTTCCCCTTATCAATCGCGACCCCGGCAACAATCGACATATCGTCAATTTCAAAGTAGTTCCAGCAGCCTGTATTGCAGATCAGAAGCATCATGGATGTAACAATCAGAAGTATCCTTTTCAGCTTGCTCATGGTCTTCTCCTTATTTTATTGGAACCTTTTCTCCTCATATTTCGTGCCCCAATTAACGCCGGACGCAGATACATATGCCACCACGGCGCCCTGATCGCTGTATCTTTAATGTCCTGAGGACGGATTGAGCCTACTCCAAGCATGTATGGAACCCCAAAACTACGCAGACTCATCAAATGAACTACTAAACCAAGCATTCCAAGAAAATAACCATATATCCCTAGAAAAAAACTCGCACCCAGCAGCAATGTTCTTACGATAATTAAAGGACCGGTCAACCTAGGGTTAAGTAGCGTCATGATCCCTGTTAAACCGACTACAATAATCATTGGAGCACTAACTATTCTAGCCTCCACTGCTGCTTGTCCTAACACGAGAGCGCCTACGATACTGATAGCCTGTCCTATATAGGTAGGTATCCGCTCACCCGCCTCTCTTAATATTTCAAATATAGTTAACATGAATAACGCTTCTACTATTGTAGGAAAAGGGACTGCTACTCTTGCAGTAGAAATACTGAGCAACAACATGGTTGGGATCATTTCCTGGCTATAGGTAACTAAAGCTACGTAAAGAGCAGGTATACTGATCGACAAAAAAGCTCCAAAAACTCTCAACATTCGATTGAAGGAACCAAAATAAAAGTTAATGTAATAATCCGAGCTGGCTTGAAAATTCTCTACAAATACATAGGGAACAGTCATTGCAAACGGGCTGCCTTCAATGAGCACGGCAACTCTGCCCTCCATCATGTTACTGACTACGGCATCCGGGCGCTCTGTACTTCCTGTCATTTCAAAGGGCGAATAGGGCTCGTCTCTAATTAATTCCGCCAGAGATGCCGTATCTAGAATAAGATCTATGTCAATCTGTTCCATTCGATTCTGTAATTCTTTGAGAATAGCCGGTGATGCTAACCCCTCCATGTAACAGATACATATCGGTGTTTTGGACCGTGTTCCCAGTGAACTAAAAACAAATTTTAACTCGGAATCTTGTACCCTGCGCCGAATAAGAGTGAGATTTACTAACAGTGATTCCGTAAATCCCTCCCTTGGACCTTTCACACTTTTTTCGGTAACCGGTTCCGCAAGAGCTTTCGTCTCCCAACCCTGTGCACCAATGTTCAGAACACCGGCATAACCGTCCATCAACAGTAAGGTCTTGCCAGCTATAATCGCATAGATCATTTCATCAAAATTCTCAGAGGCAACCACATCGCTAATACTAATGACCTGCGTCCGGATGTTCTCCATCAGCTCGGCTTTATTGCCACAATCCTTTTCGGTAAAATCAAATGCCATGACGGGCTTGATAATCCCCTCTTGGATCATATGTTTGTCAACCATTCCGTCAACATAGACTAATCCAAAGCGAAGACTATCACTAAACATGTTGCTAAACACTCTGATTCTAAGCGTTCCATCGTTCTTGAATATGTCTCTAAACAAAGTCATCATTTCATCCAGTGACGTACTCAGAGTCTGCTCAGATTTTGTGTTTTTTTGAGACGTATTGCTGTTCCCACCTGCTGGCCGTTCCTCCACAGTAGTCACTCCTGTCAGAATTAGGTTTCCTAGAAATTATCCCCCGTCTCTCCAAATCCTATCCGCCAAAATTATACTGAAAAGGGATCAACAAGAAAGAAAATGAGACTGCTCCATAGGCTGGATTCCGCAGGTAAGTCACTAAATCAGCCCTTGGGGTCATGCCAATAGCGACTCACTGCATACATCCTCAGACACTTTCGGCTCAGGCACGCAACACCGCATACATCCTCAGACGCTTTAGATCCTCAGGCGCATACGGATCTAGGTACGATAACACCCACTACATCATTAGGCGCTTGCGGACTCAGCCTCGATAACACCGAATACATCATCAGGCGCTTGCGGATCTAGGACGATAACACCGAATGCATCATCAGGCGCTTGCGGATCTAGGACGATTACACCGAATGCATCCTCAGGCGCTTGTGGATCTAGGACGATAACACCGAATGCATCCTTAGGCGCTTGTGGACTCAGGAGACGTTATTTGCATATTTATCGCCTTTTGGGCACAGTTTCGGACTCCAGCGCAGCTATTTCATCAAAAGTGGCTCAAACCGGGCGTTTTTCATGCCAATAGTGACTTTGGGGTCCGATAGCACACCAAAAGTCGATAAATGCAACGTTTAGGGGCTACTGGGTCCGTTAGCGCCAAAACACCCTCTCCCCGGGGAGCTTACGGACCTAGCACAATAACACCGAACACATCATCAGGCGCTTACGGACCTAGCACAATAACACCCAACACATCATCAGGCGATTTCGGGATCGGCCACGATAACACCGCATGCATCCTCAAGCGCTTTCAGCTCAGCCACGTAATACCGAATACATCCTCAGACGCTTAAGGACTCAGGAGACGTTATTTGCTCAATTATCGCCTTTTGGGCACATTTTCGGACTCCAGTGCAGCTATCTCATCAAAAGTGGCTCTAATCGGGCGGTTTTCATGCCAATAGCGACTATGGGGTCCGATAGCACACCAAAAGTCGATAAATGCAACGTTTAGGGGCTACTGGGTCCGTTGCCGCCGAGTCACACTCATCCTTTGGGCTTACTGACCTAGCGCAATAACACCGGACACATCCCCTGAGGCCTACAGACTCAGACACGATAACACCCAGTGCATCCTCAGGCGCTTACGGACTCAGGAGGCGTTATTTGCTCAATTACCGCCTTTTGGGCACATTTTCGGACTCCAGTGCAGCTATTTCATCAAAAGTGGCTCAAATCGGCCGTTTTTTATACCAATAGCGACTATGGGGTCCGATAGCACACCAAAAGTCGATAAATGCAACGTTTAGGGGCTACTGGGTCCGTAGCGCCGCATCCCAGTCATCCCTTGGAACTTACGGACTCAGTCACGATAACACCGAGTGCATCCTCAGACGCTTACGGACTCAGGAGGCGTTATTTGCTCATTTATCGCCTTATTGGCACATTTTCGGACTCCAGTGCAGCTATCTCATCAAAAGTGGCTCAAATCGGCCGTTTTTTATACCAATAGCGACTATGGGGTCCGATAGCACACCAAAAGTCGATAAATGCAACGTTTAGGGGCTACTGGGTCCGTTGCCGTCGAGTCACACTCATCCTTTGGGCTTACTGACCTCTCACAATAACACCCAACGCATCCTCAGACGCTTACGGACTCAGGAGGCGTTATTGGCTCAATTACCGCCTTTTGGGCACATTTTCGGACTCCAGTGCAGCTATCTCATCAAAAGTGGCTCTAATCGGGCGATTTTCATGCCAATAGCGACTATGGGGTCCGATAGCACACCAAAAGTCGATAAATGCAACGTTTAGGGGCTCCTGGGTCCGTTAGCGATCTCTTGCGTGCAAATTACATACCATGAAGCAAAGTTTGTTTTAAGAGCGTGGTGGATACGAGCATGAGATTAGGCGTTTGGGGTTGGCAGCAAAAAAAACACAGGTGCCCCAGCAGTCATGATCATGACTACGGGACACCTGCGTCTTTTTTATATCTTGTATTGCTGCATGATTATTGAAGCTGCTCAAACAGGCGGAAGATCACGGTCGCTGCTTGCGCTCTTGTAGCCTTGCCGTTTGGTCCAAATTGGTTGGATGTCATACCGTTAATAATTCCACTAATACGCATCGCTTCTACAGCTTTGGCTGCATCCGCAGACAACTGGTTCACATCAGAGAATGCTTCACCAGAAGCCTTAGTTCCGTCGGTCAATGGGATATTAATCGTCTGAGCCAAACGATAAATCATGACCGCCATTTCCTGACGAGTAATCTCCTCGCTTGCACCAAAGTTGCCATCCGCTTTGCCTTTAACAATACCGAGCTTTTGAGCGCTCGCAATCGGACTGGCATACCATGCCCCATCCTTAACGTCTGTAAATGTGCTTACAGCCGTCTCATCTAGTAAATCAAAAGCGTTCATCAATATTTTGATGAATTCTGCACGGGTCACATTTCCACTTGGATTAAAGTGTTCAGCATCCATCCCTTGGATTGCGCCTCGTGCTGCGAGTGCTTCAATGCTGTTTACCGCCCAATTAGCTGTAGCGGTATCTTTGAATGAAACATTCGAGTGAACCACTACATAACTGCCAAGCTGTTGCAAATTTAACTCAAGCATCTGTGTTCCTGTATTAAATCTTCCGTTCTTAACGGTCTCTAGTTGCTGATTACTGTTCAAGTAATAAACCACTACTTTATGAGCTTTCTCACCAGACTTCAGCGTATAAGGAAGTGCCAGCTTGATCCCCGATGTCTTCAGTACATCGCCTGGAATAACCACACCATCTACGCTAAGACTGATGTCTTTAATTGTACCTGCATTCATCTGACTGCTTACCGAAAGTGGCAATCCGGATATATCTCCAGTGCCCACAATAAGCTTAAGTTTGCTGTTCTTAGCATCTTTGTAAGTCTTCAGGAAACTTTCCGGCAGCATTATGCTTGCTGTTCCTGTATCAATCTTGAGGGATTTAACATGCCCCGCCGCTGCCAGTGACTGCAGTGGCAGCTCAACTACAATTTGTTTCGCGTTTCCGGTAGGATTCACGACAATGGACAGCATACCATCCTTTGCATCCTTTGCTGCCTTTTCAACATCTGCGGCAGTGAGTTCAGCCAATGCTTTTCCATCTGCTCCGATAACCATCTGGACAATGATTTTACCATTGCTTACAGCAGGGGCAGCTGTCGCAGACGCGCTAGGCGAAGGTTTTGCCGTGGCTACCGGCACATAAGTACCCGGTGCCTCTGTTGATTTCGGCGTTGACGTTGGCGTTGGTGTCTCTGTCGGTGCAGGTGTTGACGTTGGCGTTGGTGTCTCTGTCGGTGCAGGTGTTGACGTTGGCGTTGGTGTCGCTGTCGGTGCAGGTGTTGATGTTGGCGTAGGTGTTGGCGTAGGTGTTGGCGTAGCTTCTGAAAGCAACTTCAGGCCCGCAACCGCCGCAGTAAGCTGACTTAATGCCTCATCAATGTCTGCCTGAGTAGCAGTTCCACTCTCCATCAACATCACTGCACGTGCTACCTCTTTCTCAAGAGTATTCCAGCTCTCCTCTACATAAAGGCTCTTATCCAGAGCCTCTATTGCTCTAAGCTTCTCCTCCAAGGCTGCCGTTATGAGTGGTGGATTTACAGAAACTAATGTTAAGGTATACGTTCTGGTCGTTGTTTTATCCAGTGCCGTCACAATGACCTTGTAACCCGTTTGAATTTCTCCCGCAATAGTAATGCTATCGGGTTCATACACAGCGAAGGTAACCCCTACCGGAACAGTAAGTCCTTCCTTCAGCTCATCAAGTGTAGTCGTATCCGGTAAAATAATTTCTTTGGCTACCTGATCAATAGATCCGCCCGGAATTGTGATTCCGCTGATCGTTGCATCATGAGCTTCGACAGGCTGTAAGGCTTCAAAGGCATTTTTCAAATTGGAATATGCCACATTAATATCACCATCGGTAGCACCGTCATTTGCATAAGTGGCTTTAGCAGCCTCTAGTGCAATGCGTAGTGCCTCCCATTGCTCAGGCGTTCCGGTATAATTCTCTTCATTTACCGAAGGATCTTCCGCTGTATCAATGGCTGCTTTAAGTTTAGATTTATCGTACCTCACACTGATGCGGCAGCTGGCAGCAATATCGGTGCCCGCCACTTTACCAAATATAGTGAAGTCTGTAGCAATGGTGAGTTTGTTAAGGGGAATTTCCTCCCATACCACACTTGCCAAGCCTGTCGTTTTATCGGCGTAAGTTACCGTAACCTTAGCTGGAAGATTAGGCACGACGTTAACTGTCGTACTCACCGCAATCTGTTCAATGCTTACAATCGCACCATGGTCGCCGGGAGCAGGAACTTCTCCTTCTGGCTTAGACGAAATTGCCCGCCATTCCTTAACGCCTGTCCAAATACTAGTGGACTGCTTATTAAGAATCAAACGGAGTTTATCCGTCTTCACCTCGTCAAAGGTTACCTCGTTAAATGCATTTCTTGCTTTGCCTTTCTCGCTCAAGCCCGTTACCGGCACATATTTTCCGGCATCCTTATCCCAATATTCGAAGCTATAATCTCCCGGTACCTGTACACCGCCTTCATCATCATAGAAGTACACGGAGCTGCCTGACAAAGTCACGGGCTCTTTCCAGGTCAGTTGTAGCCAGTGGCTTTCACCGGGACCGCCCCAGTTCCCATACTGAGTTTCTGCTTCGCTATTGTAAATACTTGCTGAAGTATAAGGGATATAACCATCATTAACGCCATACACAGACTCCCATGCCGAAGTGTAAGAGGCACTAGGCGTAGCCAAAAGGGCAGCATTTCTGTATCTAAGGTTATCCACCGCCATCCGCATTTGATCCGTTGCCACTTTGATCTCTTCCAGTGTATATTCTCCCTGAGCCAGCAATGCCTTGGCAGCAGTCAGTGCAGCTTGCAGCTCTTGCCATGTTGCCGCAGTAAAATCATCCTTGTTCCGGACAAGTCTGCCGGAATCCCGATCCGCAAACTTCGCGATCATCTCTGTCAGTTCTGCAGTAGCTACAAATACGGTGACTGGAACCTTCACGACAGTTTCAAGTTCCCCATCGCTAACAGTCAGGCGGTATTCATATTCACCAGTCGCCTTAAAGGTTGCTTGCAGCATGGCCTTATCAAGCCCTGTCTCCTCTACTTCTCCTTCACCTGAAATCTTCTCCCAGGTATAAGTCAGCTTGCCACTTGGCAATCCATCATCAACGATTTGCGGCATAATCGTCAGAGGCACATTTTGCTCAACCTTCAATGGTGTTTCTAGATAAACCTTTGGTGCCTGATTGGCAGCCGCCTTAACCTCCAGATTATTGTTGTAGATCTGAATCTCCTTGATGGCGGTCGCAAGTTCCAGCGAATGCGTCACATGAATGCGAATCGCTGCAGTGTTAACCTTTTGGAACTCTACATTGTTATAGTTGGAAGCAATATACTCCGGATAGCGGAATTGCCCCTCCACTGGTTTCCAACTTCCATCAGCATCCTGATATTCGACACCGAATGTCTGTGGTGTACCATAACCGTTCAGAAGCCGGTCATTATAGAAATAGACTTTTACATTGTCCACAGCCTGGACTCCATCAAATTTGAACGTAACCGTATCGACGGAATTCGGCGAACCTCCGAATAAAGCTGTGTTTGAGGTATGATTAATCGATGCGATTGTCGAATTGTCCGCCAGGTTGCGGATGTTCGAACCGCTCTTGATATAAGTCGATTCAACAGTAGTGCCTGAAGCAACAGCCAGATTCGTACCGTCATTAACAATATCTACGCCTGCTTTATTAAACATATCGACAGTCTTCTCATTGCTAGCTAGGGATGTTTGATCTGCCGCAGCAAGTGTCGTAGCACTGCCTTTTTCATATAACACCTGTGTCTTCGAGTTATCGCCAACAGCCCCAGTTACATCACCTGAAGGTTTTTCCACCTTACCAGTAGCTGTATCATAAATCAGATGGGACATTTCGTTAGTTGTCATTACGAGTTCATCATTAATGAAGAGCGAATAACCTGCTGGAATACCTTGATAATGAGGATTGTCGCTGTATTTAGCAGGATCCTGCCATACGATAGATAAGTTAGCATCATGATAACGCACGTTATCTACAGCAAAATAGTCATAATCAACATTAATCGGCCATAGCTCGATCTTGTCATCTGTCCGTGGCTGAATACCCGCCATATCTTCAACCACAGTGTAATTCATCATGCCAAGCGTATCGTGGTGAATCCATGCCCGTACCATATCTCCACTAGGGTTAGGAGGATTGTCTTTTGTCCATGGCGTGCCGAAGAAGTAATCCTCCAGCCAGAAAAATTCATTAGAGTCCAGGTGGTCCGTATTGCCCGGCTCCACTGTATGCAACCAAGCGCCCCAATCAAACAGTGTTTTGTAAACGTCACTATTGATGTTATCTATAGGATAATAGCGCAGAGAGGCACGAACGGTATTAATATAGTTGCCGAAGTTACACCATGCGAACTGGTCTGTACCGAAGGCATCCGTCTTGCCATTCTTGAAATCTTCCACCCGCTTCATAATGCTGTTCTGATCCGCTGTAAAGAAAGGAAAGATCGGATAATAATTCGGATCTGCGTAATCAGACAACTGGGATAAATATTTCGCCTCATATCCTTCTTCACCTTCAGTTGGTACTACACCAAAGTTAAAGACAAACATGTTATTATCCCGCCAAGGGTTGAATACATCGGTACCACCCACAACTTTTTTGTGCAAAAAGCTGCCTGTACCATTCGTATCTGCCACACCGTCACCATCAAAGTCAGCCTTGTCGTACCACATCTCATTCAGAATTGAATTCTTAATATTCTGCGCCACAGTGTTCATTTTAGCTGCACCCGCAGTATCCCCAAGCTGCTCGTACATCTTCGCTGTTGCCACTGCATTGGCGTAGGTAGTAGAAGAACCATCCAGCCTAGCATAGTTACCACTGCCATTCCAGTGCATGGATACGGTATCTCCGTCATTACCTGTAATCGGACCATGGTTATAATAAACAAGATTTGGATTAGTGCCTTTAAAATGTTCAAGTGTGCCGGTAACATCAGTGGCGGAAAAATCAGCGAACTTCTTCAATATTTCCTGACCACCACCGTAAATCTTGTAAGCATCCCAGCCTACTTGCGACGTGTTCTGCATCATATCCCAAGTCCAGATGTTAGGACGTCCGGGATTATTTTTATAGTTCTTATTCTCGGAATATTCCCCTTGAGCCAGCCAGGTTCCATACAAGTAGGAAGGATCACGCAGCCATTTCAGATCCTGCATCGCCCAAGGTACACTGACCGTAATCCCGTTGTTGTAGCCAAGAACGCCCTCCATGTTCATCGGGAACTGCCAGTCATTGCCCGGAATGTTGGCATCCAGCAAATTAAAGCGGTTACACCACCAACGATAATAAAGTACCTTCTTCACATTCTCATCGGGAACATCGATATATGGAATGTTCTCTGCCCACCACTCGTTGTACTCCCGCACCTGTGCGGAGAAGGCTGTATCATTGCTGTCAGCAGCCTTAAAGCTCTCATAATGCAGCTTTGAGCCTGGTATTTCATCCGCGAGCCAACCCATGACTACCTTTTGGTCAACGGAGCCACCGGCGGGCACTGTAATCTCTTTAACCAGTTCATTTCCGGAAGGACTCATGCCGTTTCCGCTCAGGTGAACATCCACGTAGGACATTGCTTCAACTACCTTTTGCCCAGCTTTGCCTATCATTAGCGGAGCAGCCACTCTGTAACCCACCAGCTCATCACCCTCAGCCGCTGAGACAAAAGGTGATTTAACCTTTATCGTCAACGTTATATCGCTGGCTGTAGGATTCTTCAATTGAAGCAGCGTTACAGCACTGTTATAGCTGGAAATAAATTTCCGCTGGTTAATCTCCAGGCCTCCGCTTGTGTAGGTCTGATTCTCATGACTCGGGTAGTTCTTCCGCACATTTTTCTGTTCCGCCAAGTCTCCTGTAGAAAGGGTGATGTTATACATCGTGTCCTTGTTCAAAGTATCCGCGTAATGCACTGTTCCCACAAAACCCAGCTTGGTATTATCCTGAGTCTTCATGTACAAAGCGCTTCCCCGGCTGAACAGAGTATTGGCGCTAACTTCGTCGTTGACATCATCCGGAATGACACCTTCGTTAACTAGCAAGGCGTCAAGCCAAGGCAAATCGGAATTATCTTTTGCAAAAGCCTCAAAATCAAAAGCTTCAATCGCTTGCATCATTTCTCCGACGGTGACATCGCTGAAATTAACGCCTTCCTTAACAATAGAATTATCCTTCCACTTCGCCTGCCCGTAATCGGTGCCTACACCTTCATGATAGAAATCAGTCGTGTAGTTAGCCGATACGGGAACAATCCCTGCATTTAATACCACAGCCGCGCATAATGCCGCTACAGAAGCTCTTCTGGGCCATTTATGACTTGTCATTTGGATGAATTCCTCCTTTTTATCCCTTGATTCCTGTTAATGTAATGCCCTCAACAAAATATTTGTTGCCGATCAAGAAAAATACTAGACAAGGAGCTGTAACGACGAGCGCCAGTGCCATGACCTGTTCATAGTTCGGAATGCGCATCCCGTTCACAATATACAAGCCCATAGGCAGCGTATAATCTGCTTCAGTCTTTAAATAAATCATGGTGTAGAAAAATTCATTCCAACAGTTGATAAAGCTGAACAACGCCACAACAATCATTGCGGGACGTATAAGCGGCAGCATGATGCGGGAGTAGATACGGAAGTAACCCGCACCGTCAATCTTGGCAGCTTCACTGAGTTCTAGCGGAATCGTCATGAAAAATTGCCGGAGCAAAAAGACAAAATACGCGTTGCCGCCTGCACAGAAAAAGGCCGGAATAATAAGAGCAGGTTTGCCAGCCAGTCCCAAAGAAGTGTACAGAGAATATTGTGGCAGCAGGGTTACGGCACTAGGCAGCATCATCGTACTGATGACCAGCACGAACCACATCCCGCGCAGCGGAAAGTTCAGCTTAGCAAAGGCATACCCCGCAAAGCTTGTCGTCAGCACCGTCCCGATCACATAAGGAACTACAATCGAAACTGAATTCCAGAGCTGCCGCAGGAACTGAATACGTTCCAATCCAAGCCGAAAATTATCGACATTTAGTGACTCGGGGAAAAACACAGGCGGCCGCGCCAGTATTTCTGTATGGCTCACGAAGGCACCTCGCAGCAGCCAATAAAGCGGAAAAGCAAACACCACTGCGAGTATACAGGAGAGCAGAATCAGCCCGGTATTGATGGCTTTAGCTCTTTTCTTTTTTTTCTGGATACTTGTATAATTCATAATTGCGGTAGCCGCCATTATCTCGCCTTCTTTCTTTTGCCCATCGAATCGTCCCTTTTAAATGCGCCCTGGAAGTAGAACAGCACACCAGTAATGGCCATAGTGATTAGGAAGACGACCCATGCCTCAGCAGACGCCAAACCGCGCATCCCTACCTGAACAAATGAATGGTCATAGATCATAACGTTGATAAAATAAGTCATCCGATCGGGTGCACCATTTCTGGACAACACCACACTTTGCGTATAAATCTGGATAGAGGTCATCATGCACATAATCAATTGGAAAAAGAGGACAGGCTTGATCGTCGGATAGGTTACTTTGAGGAACTTGTGCCAAGCATTTCCCCCGTCCATCTCGATAGCTTCCAGCAATTCTCCCGGAACATCCTGCAGCGTAGCGATGAACACAACAATCGTCCCACCACAGGTCCACAAGCTCATGATAAACAATGTCTCAAAAATACGGATGGGATCTGTCAGGAAATCAACAGGGGCTATTCCTATCTGCAATAAAATCCAGTTAAGCAATCCACCCTTGGCTTGGTTCTGTAGAAGCATCTGCCACACAATTGTTGTCGCCAGCATCGGAACTACAGACGGCAGAAAGAATATAGCCCGCATCAAGTTTCTGCCGATAAATTTACGGTTCAATAAGAGTGCAACAATCAGACAAAAGGTGATTACAAGCGCCACGTTAATGAAGGCATAAATCAAGGTTACCGTTATGGATTTTTTGAATTCGGAGCTGGTATTGGTGAATATGTACCGGAAATTATCCAGTCCAATCCACTCCATAACTTGGCTTCCGCTCATAATCGTTATTTTATGAAAGCTGTAAAACAAACTGGCCAACATCGGATAAAGCGTCAATACCAAAAATCCAATAATGGCCGGTGCTGCAAACAAATATCCAGCCACCGCCTCTTTGGTGACACCTCTGGCATGCTTTTTAACATAGACCGCAGCCGTTTCGGTTTTGCTCTCTGGGTTCATAAGCAATAGCCCTCTTTTCAAATATAAGCTCTAATTAGGAAACCTTGCCGCTCTCGAACAACTGCTTGATCGCTGGCATGATCGCGTCATAGACTTCTTTAACACTTTTCTTACCTGCCAACGCCTGATCAATAGATTTCTCATATTCAGTATTCATCTTGAGGTAGGCAGGAACGTAATATGCAGGCCATTGTGCGATAGAGTCTTTCGTTGTGGAATAACTAAGGATAGTTTCTTTTGCGCTTTCAGGAAGATCGGAGGTCCACTTTTCAACCAAGGTAGGATCGGTATACCAATCTGCCTGGTTCGGCAACCACGCACCACTCTTCAGCAGCTCCAGACTGTTCTCAGGGTTTACCATGTAAGCATAGAATTTCTTGGCTTCCTCAATGTGCTTCGATGTATTGTACACAACAAGCGGAGCACCACAGTTCATCGTTACTGCCTTTTCCATCTTAGGCAGAACGCCAACGCCGATATCTTCATTACCTTTGATATTAGCTAGATCCCAAGAGCCGCTGATTGCCATGGCATAACCACCACTCAAAGCGTCTACCGCAGAACCAATTCCAGAATTCCAAGTGTAATTGAAAGCGGATGCAACCTTGTCTTTGTTAACGAGATCAGCTAGCTTCTGGATGGCATCAACCGTTTTGGGAGAATCCCATTGAAACTCCTTTCCATCCGGGGAAACAATCCCGCCACCGTTGGCATAAGCTGCCCAGAAATGGTGGAACTCCCGTCCCGCTGTCATACCAAGCCCGTAGTTCTCGGTCAGAGCAGCATCAAAGCCTTCATCTGCCGCTGTTTTTCCTTTAGTATCTGTCGTTAGCTTTTTCGCGTTTGTTACGAATGTATCCCAATCCCACGCATTTTCAACTTTGGAGGGTGGATATTCAAGGCCTGCTGCATCAAATTTGGACTTGCTATAGTAAAGCAGCTCCAACTGGTTGGATAGGCCGACTCCGATCACTTTTTGCTCAGGTGAATGGATTGTAATCGCTGATAGTTTTTCAGGAATGCTTCCGTCCGCTAATAAATCGCTGATATCTTCGATAATTCCCATTTCATTGTACTTTTGGATATCGCCTTCACCCATATAACTGATATCTGGAAGTTCACCGGATTCGAGCCGGGTCTGAATAAATGTATCAAAGGAGCCATCTGCTGGAAGTACTTGTGCATTGATTTTCACTCCGGTGTCGGCTGTATATTTTTCTGCTGCCGCTTCTACCAGCTTTTTCTGTACATCATCACCCCAATACAATAATTCCAAGGTTACATCTTTATCAGGCGTAGTTTCTTTGTTGGCTGCTCCAGACCCTTCAGATGCCTTTGGAGCCGCGTTGTTGGAATTGCTCGAACAGCCAGCCAGTGCGGAAAAAACCATCATTGATGCTAAAGATAGAACTAGAGTACGTTTTCCAAACTTCATGTTTGTTGCCTCCCTTTTTTTCATATCTATTTATTTCAAGCCAAGCATTTAAAGCTTTAGCCTAAAATCATCATGGTTTGTCATTCTTAGCGATTACAGACAAGGGCTGAATACTCCTCCGCCTGCCAGTCTTACGCGAGGCTCTAGTATCCCCTCAGTTGTGCGATATTCGAGCTTATCCTCAAGCAGCACATATCTTGACGGATATGCAGCGTAACTTGTTACGATCCAGCCCTCCGAGTCTTCTTCAATATAACCGTTAATACAGCGCATCTTTCCGCGTGGATCCCTGTACAAATATGTGGTTGTCCCGAAGCCCATTAGATAGGCCACTAGCTCCTCCCCCATATCCCAATCATCTCCTGTCACACCCGAGAACAGCGAAGCAAACAAGGAATCACTTGCCCCCACAAATACGGATTGCCCAAAACGGTTTCGCGACAATTCTGGCATGTTCAGGTTAGGAGCTGCCACACTATATGTAGAGGCTGCCTCTCCAGGCAACAAACGGCGTGGAGTAGAGCGTACATTCCAATCGTAACAATTGAATACTGCCATCGTAGAACGGTAAGCGGCTTCCAAATATTCAGGGTCTCCAAGGAATTCATAGGCAACCCGGGATGCACCTGCTACCAATCCACCCCAAAGGGAATGAATCATATACGACAAAGCTTCCCACCAACGATCCGGATTCTGCACTCTGTAATCATTGCTGAATCCGATATTTGCCAGAATTAGTTGCCCATAACGCTGAGCCTCCTCTTTATTTCCAAGGTGACACAATGTTTCACAGGTAGGACCAAATCCTGCATTATCGTAAAAATGCTCCGTTATAGCTCCCTCATACTGCTGTATCCCTGTCTCCAGATTTCTGCCAAATTGCTCCCATAAGGTAAGTAGACGTTTATACTCTTCTGAAAGACCGCTCTGCTTCAGTGCCTCTAATAAATCAAGAATATAGAGCACAAATATACCATTTAGACGGCTCTCATCCTGTTCACGCTGCCCACTATGCCGATCAGGGTCTAGGCGAAGGCACATGATTTCGGCAGCCCATTGTAGATATTCTCTAGGAGAATGAATTTTAAGTAATGAACCATCCATTCGTGACAATAGATAAAAGACATGCCCAATATAATCCAGATCATAAATGCGGTAGAATTCTCCATACAAGGGACGCGGATGATTGAAATCTCCGCCTTCAAACCAATGCTCCTTCACATCCAATACTGCGGCAATCTCGGCCTTAGCTACTTGTTCGGGGACAGCCTTGGCCATGCTATTCTTCATCAGAAGAAAAGCAACCTTACCCAGCGATTCTCCCTGATTCGATAGCGGACGGAAGGCATATGGCCTCTCAGCCTCACCTGTCCCTCCAAAGTTGTTATTTACCAACCACTCGGCTCTCTTTTCCAGAATCCGGTCAATCGACTCCAGTACATTCCAGACCAGGATATCGGTCCGTCCATCTTCTAGCCCCAGCTCCAGCTTATGTTCTCCCGGCTCCAAACGCTGTAAAGATATAGTGTAGCTGCTGCCTGACTCCAACCGTACAGCTTCGTTCGTAATATTCTCCTGGCGGATCAGCTCCGTTGCCGTTGAAGTGCTATACAAACGCAGCTCACGTAGAGCCTGGCCCTGCGGCAGATCAACAACAGCTTCGAACCTTCCTCCCCGGGTTAATACAGGCGTATAGCTCCAGCGCGGATGTCCATAGGCCATACCCTGCCTATAGAAATCATCTCGATTCTGACAGGGATGGAATATGTATTCCCAGCTGGAGGTCTCTCCAGCGTCAAGATCCAGCGGACTGTAAGCGCCACCATATATCCAGTCGGCAGCTGCAGATTCGGTCATAGATGATCCGTCCTCCACCAACGATAGCCGATGATACAGCAGACCATCCAAAGAAGGGGAAACCTGCTCAAGAAAACGATTCTTATAACTACAATAAGTACCTACGGTTACTGTTCTGCCCTGAACACCATAAACACCCAGATGTGGTGCTTCGTTGCTCCGTCGAATGGCAGCAATTTTAGCGAAATCTCCACCAAGATGGGGGAATACTGCACAGGACTGACTCATATTGCGCTGCACATTTTCATCTCTGTACATGACATAAGCGAGCGAAAACCACACATGAAGTCCATTAATTCTTACAGACTGTGTTGAGCGGTTCATAGCTTCAATAGTCCATCTTAGTCGCTCATCTTCCAAAGAATATGTAAGTCTGATTGCAATCGGCGCACCTTCAAAATCCACAAATACACGGTTTTTTCCTTCTGGCGTGATTTTGGGCAACAGATCAGTGCTTTTTATGATATTCCCGTCTAGCTCTATTGTCCATTCTCCGAATAGCTTATCTGTATCCGCATAACCTGCCTCTTTCAAATAAGACGGATCAACTACCCAATTCATTTCACTAGGGTCGTCCTGTAATATCAGAGACTGAAGCGCTCCGCGGTCGCTTAACTCCATCCTGAAATTTTCGTTGCCTAGAATCGTCATTGCCTAGCACCTCTTCAATATTTTAAGTTAAACGTTTAGATTTATGAGGAAAAAGGAGCTGTGAAACTTATTTTTGTCTCACAGCATTTTTTAACGTAGCCACAGAATCACGTTCGATCAACCGGCACTCCGGCATGGTCAGTGAATCCATCTTCGTCCCCTTGATTAAATTGAACAACACCTCAATAGCTTGATAGCCCATCTCATGTAGCGGAAGTCCCATTGTTGTTATACGCGGGCGTAAGTAATCACTGAATTCACGATTATCAAAACCGACAACCGACAGATCATCCGGTATTTTAAACCCTTTTTCCTCTGCCGCCTGCAAAATACCTACAACCATTACATCATTCATGGAAAGAATCGCGGTTGGAGGCTCCGGCAAAGCGAGCAACTCGGAGGTAAGACGATACCCTGATTCCCTCTCCCAGTCTCCCATCTTAATTAACAGTGGATCGAACGGTAATTGATATTCAGTAACGGCCTTGTAATAACCGTTCAGTCTTAATCTGGAAGGGATTGAATCCATCAACCCACTGATTACAGCAATTCTGCTATGTCCTTGGTTAACCAAGTAGGACATGGCTTGGTAAGCAGCTTGCTCATCATTATACTGGATAGAGATATCGTCCTGTGTGTAAGAGTAGGTATACACAATAGGCTTACCTTCCGTATCGATTAAACCCGTTAAATCACGGGGATGAACACCGATATAAATAATCCCATCCACTTGATTACTGAGCAGTTCGGCAACCGCATTAGCGGCATACTTTCGATAGTCTTCCGTATTCGAGAAGTTACGGCCGATACGCTTGTCCAAACGAAGATTCACCAGTAAAATATGCAAATCATTACGATCTCCAAAATCATTAATTCCATCGATAATATCGGGGGTGTTAAATACCGTCACATCTTCTGCAATAACACCTATTGTATTCGTACGGTTGAGTTTGAGACTCTTCGCAATAGCATTCGGCTTATAATTCAACTCCTCAATGGCTGCAACAACTCGTTCCCTTGTATCGGAACGTACATTGCGGGTACCATTAAGCACATAGGAGACTGTAGCAATCGAAACATTAGCCTTTGCGGCTATGTCTTTAATGCTGGTTTTCCTCATTACACCTTCTCCTATCTTATTATGGAACTCTTTCAATCACGTTGTTAAACGTTTAGATTATTTTTACAGTTAAAATATACCACGCGTATTTATTGCTTTGCAACCCCTTTTTTGCTATTCTCAAAAAATCCTCCTGTTCGTCCCCCGTTTCGTTTAGAATTGATTTATCTGTTGTTCATTGGATAAAAATAAGATATAGGAGCTTGAGCTTGCTATGACACCATTTACTGAGAGAGTTATTCATATCATACAGTCTATACCAGAAGGTAAAGTGATGACTTACGGAGGAGTTGCCCGCGCGGCAGGCAGCCCAAGAGGAGCGAGGCAGGTCGTTCGCATCCTTCACTCCATGAGCAAAAAATATAAGCTGCCCTGGCATCGGGTCATTAATGCTAAGGGAATGATCGCACTAACTGAGGATGAGTCTAACTCCCTCCAGAGACTCTATCTACAGGGAGAGGGAGTTAGTTTTAATGAAAAAGGTGTGGTAGATCTGAAGCAATTCCAGTTTGAGCCGGAGTGTGCCGATTAGTACCCTCTGGTAACTCTTCGTCTTTCTCCGGTGCCAAGAGCATTGAGTAGACAATACATCGTCGCGTAAATGACCAGCAGGACAAAGGCAATGAACAAGCTGAAAAATACGGACTGGAGATTCAGGCTATCCAGAACAAGTTGATACAACTGATGCCTGTCCGTCAGGACGTCCCAGCTATTGAGTCTGTAGACTCGGCCAAGCAGTACACCATATCCCCCGAGCATACATGCCGCAAGCACGAATACCCATGACCACAGCAGGTTGCTTTTGCGATAAATGACCGTCTGGAACTGATACAATGAGAAAAAACCGGTCAACCATCCACTCCAGGTGAACAATAAAAGAGTGACCAAGTCATACCAGTAGCGATTCTGAATGGCCCCCTCCACGATATATCTACTTTTTCTTACCGTTAAATGCACTAGGTCAGTCATGAGATAAGGCGCGTTGGGAAAGAACAGCAACCACGCGACACCCAAAGGAAGAAGTAATAAACCGCCTATCTTCCTTTTGTCTAGCTCATAAGCAGCCATGGAGAATAAAAACGGAATCCAAGCTAAGAACAAATTCCAAATTAAAAAAGCGTAAAACGAATCCGTCTGAAGTGACACTACACGATATACCGCCAATGTAGCGACAGACAATCCCGCCAAGAGCATAAACACCTTCGGATAATTCAATTCCTTCATGAGCTTATATTCTCCTTATCGATATTAATTACATTAAACTTATACCCAATTGTACAAATTCAGAATTCCGAAGTCCAATTTTAATACAAAAGCCCAGACGCAAGAATAGCGCCCAGGCCGACTTTATTTATTAAGCTCAAGTACCGCTGATTAGTTCAGAGGCAATGCTGGCTTCTTGCGTCCTGTCAGACCTCGTAGTCCACCTGCATCCTCCTGACAGGATAATGCCGTACACTCCCTAAACGCCGCATGACTGCATCCGATACATTTATTGTGATTAATACTGCTAAGAGCTTCATTGATCGCTTCACCGGTATGATGATAGAACTGTGCCTCTCCTATTTTGTCATATAGCCCGGTTCTCTTAAGAAGCTCAAGCGGCTGCGGCTGAACACCGGAGATCATCAGTTTCCCTCCAACAGCATGGAGATGCCGCACCAGCTCCGCCAGATTGGATTCACCCGTAGTATCCATGAATGGCACTTTTCCCATCCGCATTAATATAATTTTCGGCTGATCGGAGCCATAACCCGGCATGGTGTCATCAAATCTATACGCAGCGCCAAAAAACAGCGGCCCTTCCACGGTATAAATCCCAATCTGCGGACAATCATGACTCTCCGTTACCATATGTGCTCCTACCTTGACGGAATTAGGATCAGGCAATACTTTGGATACCAGATGAACCTCTCCCATCCGTTTCACAAACAAAATCACCGCAAGAATCAATCCCACCTCTACGGCCAGCGTTAAATCTGCAAATATCGTCAACAAGAAAGTGATGAATAATACCAAAGAATCGCCTGTTTTGATTTTAAGCAATTGAAGAAATTGTTTACGCTCACTCATATTCCAAGCTACTACCATCAAGATAGGAGCCATCGCTGCCAACGGAATACTAGAAGCATAGGGTGCAAACAACAGAAGAATTAGGAATACCACTACCCCATGAACGATCCCTGAGATCGGAGAAACTGCGCCGCTTTTGATATTTGTGGCGGTTCTGGCAATGGCACCTGTGGCTGGAATTCCTCCAAACAATGGAGCTGCAATATTGGCGATTCCCTGACCAATCAGTTCACGGTTGCTGTTATGGCGGCTGCCTGTCATCCCATCAGCTACGACAGCTGACAATAAGGATTCAATAGCACCCAACATCGCGATGATAAAGGCCGGACGAATCAGCAGTGTAATCCGCTCCCAGGTAATGGTCGGAAAACGGAAGCTTGGCAGTGTATTAGGGATATTCCCATAGGCCAAACCAATCGTAGTCACCTTACCGCTAAAAAATAACGCTGCTATGACAGTCGCACAAAGAAGACCGACCAATGAACCCGGCACCTTCGGAGCGAAGCGAATCGCTAGGATAACAACGGCCAGACAAATCGCGGCGGTCAGGATACTATATCCATTGATCGTCGATAGATGAAGTCCAATTTCTTTCATGTTATCTACAAAGCTCTCGTGCCGTTCAATATCCCTTAACCCAAGGAAGTTAGCAATCTGTCCGGTGAAGATAATAACCGCTATGCCTGCTGTGAAACCAATCGTGACCGGCTTCGGAATAAATTTAATCAGTACACCCAGCCTTAACAATCCCATGAGGACTAAAATAACCCCCGCCATCATCCCCGCTAACAGCAGGTTCTCATAACCATACTGCATCCCAATGGCAAACAAGATAGGAATAAATGCACCTGTCGGTCCACCAATCTGAAATTTCGATCCCCCGAACAATGAAATACATATGCCGGCAACGATTGTCGTATAAATGCCATATTCCGGCTTTACACCAGAAGCAATAGCAAATGCCATCCCTAAAGGAATGGCAATAACCCCGACGATTGTCCCTGATATCAAATCCTTGCGAAAAGCGTTCATGTTGTAGCCTTTATAACGACCCCGCCCTGTCATGTTCAAACCTTCTTTTCTTTAAATATCTGATTATTTGAATATAAGAAGAACATTACTCTAGGACGCGACTGTTGTCAACGCCAAAATAACGTTAATCTATTCCATTTTCACTCGCCGCGCATGCCTTCCAGCAATGAAATGGTATTCACGAGATGGTTATCAAATATTTGTTTGGCCACAACCAGAAGGTCCTTGATCAGAGGATCACGTAAGGCATAAATGACTGTGGTGCCTTCTTTCACACTGGTTACTACATTTTTGGCGCGTAAAACAGCTAGCTGCTGGGATACAGCAGAACCTTCCGAGCCGAGAATAGCCTGCAGTTCATTCACATTCTTCTCACCTTCGCTAAGCAGCTCCAGAATACGAATACGCATCGGATGAGCCAGCGCCTTGAAGAATTCGGTCTTAAATTGCTGAATTTCGGTGTTCATAGCTTTCTACTCCTCATGCTTAACTTTCTGAATCTAATGTTATCTTTGTATGTTATCTTAGTCCCTAAGAAGCGTCAAATACTGAAGGGATAGATTCGCACATCACGGACCTGCAATTCTACGAACACACCCAGTGCCATAGGTTCACCGAGACACTCGAACATCACTAACCCTTCACCTATTCGTAAAAATCCTGTGCCATCTTCTTCAATATTCTCCAACACGCCCGTAAAAATAACCCTATCCTGTTCGAGCCTGATGTTGAACTCACCTGCAGGCACAGGATGGATATCCACCCACCTCATAAGCAGCTCCGAAAGCTCGAATTCCACATCCATTTCTGCCCCTGGATTCACAGGAGCACCACACCAGATTCCCCGGCCCTCCCCAAATTCTGTGAGAAAAAATACCTCGTCCTTTTTCAAACCACTTTTTGTAATTTTGATTTGCATAGCCCATACTCCACCCTAATGATTTATAACGATCATTATATCATGAGAATTAGCCCAATTTATCAAGTATAATTCTGGGTTGCCTTATTCAGATAAGTACTAGGGTGTAACCAAGGATGCTTAAAGAACTCACTTTTACTGGTAATCTTCCGCGAAACACTCAGGTCATAATCGATCATAGACTTTATCTGCTCTGCAAAGGCCTCCCCTTTTACCAGCATTCCCAGCTCAAAATCGTGGCAGGCACTTCTTTCGTTGATATTATATGAACCATGAAAAACGGCTTGTGATCTATGATCATAGGTAATTTTCCAATGGGAAAATCGACCGGTGGCACTGTAGTCATAGAAGGAAACACCGTTAATAAACGGCATATACATATTGCCTCTTACCGCCGCGCGATTTGTAGGATGATCATTAACCTCCAGCGGGTTACAAATGTTCAAATTACACGAGCATTCCGGACCAAGCAGCCCAAGCCGATCCCAAAAATCCTGATCAATCAAATAAGGATTCACGATGATAGTCTCTTCAGCCGCGTAAGTAATTAAATCCAGATAATATTGTTGAATCAGGTTAACCGGGTTACCTGGAAAGCTTGCTAACAGCGTACATTCTTCCTCACCAAAATGATAATCCACATCCGGATAATAAAAGACATCATTCACATCAAAATGATCTCCGCCTAGAAGCAGCCAGCGAGAATAGAACATCGCATTCAAAGGCTGCGCTGCTGCGCCGCGAATCCGGAAGCAGCCATCATGCCACTCAGCCTCTTTACTAGGAATCCCCTGTGGATGTCCATCTATACTCATTGCAGAGGATGCCTGCACTGGGGTCTCATACGTATATTGGTCACCAATATTTACACTGCCTATAATCGTGGTTACCCCATCTATGACCATAAACTTCCGATGATCGATGACATTCAGTCCTGTGACCTCAACATCCTCTTGCACTTTATCCTGCAGAAACAGGATACTTTCCGGCACTCCTTCTTGCTCCAGCGCCTTTCGTTTCACCCGCCATTCAATGGCTGTATAATACGAATTGAAGGTATTCAGCAGCTTGGCGCCTGCATTCTCAAGCTGATCAGCAATCTTGGAGAACTGGCCGTACTCCAGATTATTTCCGTACCCCAAAGCCGTCAATGTGTAATTGACCATAACCCTTACCTTAACGCCACGCTTAAGAGCATAAAACAGTTCATCTGCAACCAGATTGCCCGAGCGATCATTAAAAAAAAGCATGACAGACAGGTGGATATAATGCTGCGCTTTTCTGATCTCCTCTAATATCATTCCTAGACACTCTGGACCATTCACGTAAGGTGTTACTTGATTATTCCACGTAGTCTGCGGAGCCAGAACCTTTAGCTTGCCTGAGTCTAGTCTGCCCAATACTTCAGTAAGTTGTTCCAGGAAGCTTGGGCTAAATCCAGGAAGCTGGAATAGCTGCTCACTTGTCGTAATGACTCCGCCAAGCGTCTGACGATAGGCTCTGGCAGCCTCTAGGTCTATCCCCTCAAGCTTACGCTCCACCTCTTCTCCTGCTACACCCATAATACGGGCAAGCGATCCGCCGGATAGATAATAATTCAAGAAATCAATCATATTTCTCTGTGTCTTCATATGTAAAGTCCCCCATCGTTTATATTGCATGCCTTTGAATCAAGGTAAGGATAGATACCCTAGATCTCCTTTTTATAAACGGGGTGAAATGCAAAACAGGGATGCCCCACAGCCTTTATGGCTATGGATCATCCCTGTTTAGGTTTAAATAGAATTCGCTAAGAATGGAGACAGCTTATTTTACCTGTTCTGCGCTAAATACTTTAACATCTAGAGGAGCAGCCAAGAATTCGCCAGCTTTAGCTGAGAAAGCAGTGAAATGAGCGCTCGTATTGTGGCTGGATACTGCTTCAGCATCACGCCATTGCTCAATCATAATAAATGAGTTGGCTTCTCCAGCATTCTCATATAGCTCATAAGAAAGGTTACCCTCTTCAGCATGAGTAGCAGCCAGTAATGCTTTAGACTCCGTCAAAAACTGTTCGCGACGCTCTGGATTAACTTTAAGTACAGCATGAATAATGATCATTGTATATTCCTCCTAAGATTAGTGTTTATGGTAGCGTGTTGGCTTACTAACTTTAATAATTATTTCCACTCAGCAACTTTATCGATAGGCAGACGAACAGAGGGGTAACCTGCATCAACAGCTTTACCAATGGAGAGCAGCATTACAGGAACATAACGATCTTTTTCCATACCAAACGCTTCAGCGATTTGGTCTTTTTCAAATCCACCAATTGGGTTTGTATCGTAACCATGTGCACGAGCAACCAGCATCAGCTGCATAGCAACAAGTGCGCCATCGATAAGCACGGTGTCTCTATTAATTTCCCGTGGCAGGTTAGCGAAATGAGCGGATAATCTGGTTAATTGATTTTCTTTTACTTCAGCAGGCATAAGTCCACGTTCAACAGCCGTACCGTAAATTTCTTCAGCGTAATCGAAGTTGTTCAAATCACCAAAGATGGCAATCATAGCCGCAGAAGTCTCTACTTGTACGTTATTAAAACGAGCGAGAGGCGCTAAAGTAGCTTTAGCTTCGTCACTTTCAATGACCAGAAAACGCCAAGGCTGCATGTTCACTGAAGATGGAGCAAGTGTAGCTTCGGTAAGGATCTGTGTCATTTCTTCTTTGCTGATTTTAACGGATGGATCATATTTGCGGATAGAGCGGCGTCCTGTAATAATTTCTTGAAAATCATTTGTTTGTGTAGCGTTCATATGATTAATTCTCCTTTGAGTGTGTTTTGTAAGTTACAACAGAATGATATTAGATTGCAGACGATTGAGCATATCAATGAGCACTGCTCGCTCCTGATCGTTAAAACCTGTTAGCAGAGTAGCGATAAACCGCCTTTTCTCTTCGCTATATTTAACCATTCTTTCCCGACCTTGATCGGTTAATGAGACCAATGTGACCCTGTTATCGGCTGGGTTATTGCGGCGAGCGATCATGCCACTCTCTTCCAATCCCTTCAGATGACGTGTGACGGCTGCCGCATCAATATCCATTTCCTTTTGCAGACTGATTTGGCTGACTTCATCTACCCGAAACAGTTCATGCAGGAGGCGAAGCCGTGTGGGACTGATCCCTGCACAACGTTCGAATTTTGGAGAGATTCCTTTGTTTAAGGCCTGCAGCAGTTCAAATATATGTTCTTCCTCAGGACAGTACTCCGTCAAAATATACCTCCTTTCTATATTTAATTGCATGCAATTGTTTTGTATGAAATTATACTAACGCATAATCATTGACCCGTCAACTAATATATCAAATCATTTTTAAAAAATCAACATTGCTTATCCTCATCCGGTGCTATACGCTTGAACAAAAGAGGAGGATACCTATGAGAATATCCCTGATTCAGCTGGATATAGCATTTGGCAATCCCGCTATGAATTATGCTGCTGTTGTCCAGAAAATAAAAGAAGCCGCTGTCGCTGCCCCCGATTGTCTGATTCTCCCTGAGCTATGGACCACTGGTTATGATCTAACTCGCTTAGAAGATATTGGCGATCCGGAAGGAGAAATTACCAAGGCATTTATCTCCAGCTTGGCTAAACAATACAGCATCAATATCATCGCTGGTTCTGTCGCTAGCCGAAATGATACTGGTGTAACTAATCGCATGTATGTATTTAATCGATCAGGTGAGCTCGTCGGACAATACAGCAAGCTGCATTTGTTCCAGCTGATGGATGAACATTTGTATCTGCAGCCGGGAGAAGCCAAAGGACTATTTACATTAGACGATACGTTATGTGCAGGGCTAATCTGTTATGATATCCGGTTTCCGGAATGGGTTCGCGCCCATACCGCACAAGGGGCGGAAATCCTGTTCGTCTGCGCTGAATGGCCACTGCCCAGATTGTCCCACTGGCGGGCGCTGTTGATCAGCCGGGCCATCGAGAACCAATGTTTTGTTGTAGCCTGCAACCGTGCAGGCAGCGATCCTGCCAATATCTTTGCTGGGCATTCAATGATTATTGATCCTTGGGGAGATATTGTGTGTGAGGCTTCTGAAGAGGAACAAATTCTAACCGGAGAGATCGATTTACATCAGGTGCGTGAGATTAGGAAACAAATTCCGATTTTTTCGGACAGACGTCCTGAGTTGTATAATTAAAAGAGCGTCATTGTTGAATATTAAAAAAGACGTTACGTAGGCTGGCATTATCCAGCTTTCCGTTACGTCCTTTTTTAACAGACTCCAACCCATGCTCAGCCCTTAGGAATACCGCTCGCGCAGCACCCGCGTTGCATTGAGCACACGTGGATCATCATAGTCCAAGCTGTATCCTGTCTCTTGCTGCAAAATGCGGGATGCTCTAAGAGAGACCCCACGACGAATTAAAGCCTGAATAATCCCCTCCACAAACACTTTCGCCACTTCAGGTCCACCGAGTTCACCCAGTCCAGCAATCGTCTCTGGACGAACCCGTGGATAAGCTAATGAGGAGTCTCCTCCGGAGGCTCGCGCATAGAAATCGCGGATTTGTTCACCGCGTTCTTGTCCCGAGCCAGAAACTACAACAAATGCATGTACAAAATAAGCATTGTTCTGCCTACGCTGAGCAATACCACAAAACTTCCGGCCACCAATGGCCAGATCGAAATCACCAGGGCAGTAAGAACCAACAATCTCACCAGCCTCAATTTGCGCCGCAGCCTGTGGATGACTTATAGCAACCGCTTCCGTGATCAAAGCAGCCAAAAGCCTAAAGTCATCATGAAAGTCCAGCTTTCCACGTCCTTTGGGCAGAACTAGAGAAACATTAATGATCCCTGCATCCAGAGGCACCGCAGCCCCGCCGGAATGCCTAACCGCCGTTCTAATCCCTTGCGCCTCAAGCGTAAGCATCGCCTGAGCTGCACACGGTAGCTTACTGTCCCGAAGTCCAAGTGCCACACCACCAGAATGACTCCACAGATGTAAGCTAGGAGGTATAAGTCCCGCTCCAACATCCCGGCATAAGGTTTCCTCAAAAGCGAACGGGACCAGCATATCCTCTAAGCTCCCTGCTTCTGTACCTTTGCTCTCATCCCTTGCACTCAGATGTTGAAAGAGCCCCATTTCTGAAGGAAGTTTACTAAATATTGAATCATACTCACGAGTATCCACCAAAGCCCCTCTTTCCCGAATATGAGCCACGAGACCTGCTATTCTCTACCAGCTAAAGATCCAAGCCTATCCGTATAAATAATGATAGTAATATTGTAACCGATCTGTCTCCATGCTGTGAGCAGAGAATTGAAATGAGGTTATGATAACGCTATTCTTATAGTAAATGGACTTACCCCAGAGCATAATAGGGGAAGCCCTAAATTCATGCTATCCCAAACGTTAAGGAGTGATGCTGCATGACAGGAGACAAGCTGACCAAAGAACGACAGCTAACCAAAACAAAGCAATGGGAACAAGCCCTTAACTACCTTTATATCAACTTTTGGGATTACAGCCATGACGCATTAAATAAATTCGCTGATGAAGATATCCACCAGGCAAGAGTGAACTGCCGTAAGCTGCTAAGTCTATTATCCATTCTTGATCCGCGGCACACTTCAGGCCTGTACCCTATTTTCAAAAAAGCGCAAAAGAGATTAGGTAAAGTGAGAGATGCAGATGTTCTAATAGAATCTTTCAAGAACAAGCGCAAGCAAGCGAAGGAGAACGGAGATTCCAAAACTGCAGACCTGTTAAAGGCAGTGATTGCTTACCAAAAGGACAAGCGCAAAACTTACCGCAAGAAGCTCGCTAAGGAGCTGCCTGAACTAATCAATGAAGACCTCGAGGAAAAGTGGAAGACCTTCCTAAGCGAGCAGCTTGAAGCCCTAGCCGCCAAAAAGAATGTTAACGTTGTTATGCGTGAGCTTGAGATCGCTTATGAGCAGAAGAAAAAAACCTGTAAAGCTATTTTCCATGAAGACAATGCCGAATCTAAAGAAGCCTTCGACGCTTTGCACCAGCTAAGAATCGCTGCTAAGGAACTTCGTTATACCGCGAGTGCGGCCGATTTTGCGTTAAATCAGAAATTTCATGCGCATGAGGAGATCTATAAGGAGATTCAAGATCAACTTGGGCTGATTAACGACAAACGTCTATGGCTGGAAACACTGAATGCTATTGGACGTGAAGAGCTGGACATCGGTAAAAAAGCATGGAATGCCTTCACGTCGCAATTAAAGGATGAAGTGCTCGATGCACTGCATCATAATGATGTCATTCCTATCCAGACACAAACGAAGTAAATTGCAAATGGTCCTTTCTATTCAGCCGATGTATCTGATGCACCATACTCTTCAATATTTAGTTTCACTTCATAGGTAATCGGAATCTCACTAAAGGTTTCATCCCAGTTATCCTCTACGCTCCGCCATACGGCTGGATGTTGAATACGTAAAGCGTTGCCGAAACCTGCAACCTCTGTATGCAGCTCCTTCTGCATTTTTTTCACAGTGACCTGAAGCATGTCTAAGACATGCTTCTCTAGCACTGCTTTATCCTCCTTTACAATGCCGTCATGTAACTTCTTTGCACTCTTGGCAAAAGCCTCACCATATCTCCCCGTAGATTCTATTTTCACATGAAAAGAGATCTTCCCATCCTTCACATTAGCTTTATACTTACTACCCAGGGATTTGATTTCATAGGTAATGAGCTTATTGTTAGACGGGTCGTATGCTTTGAGAGCACCCCCCTCTCCCTTTCCAGTCAGCCAGACCATACCTTCCAGCTCCGATGCATCTAAAAAACCAACGAGCTTTCCCGTTTTCCCTTTAATTACGCCTGCTCCATCCAGCTTTGTCTCCTTCTCTTTTTCTAAAGAAATTACATTCTGCAACATGAAACTTCTTTTACCATGCAAAGGACCCGCCACTTTAGCTATTGAAACCGGCTCCCATATCCTCGTGCTCCGACTTCTATTCACAAAAATCCCCTCTAGTACAAATGAAGGGGTTTGGCCCGGCAGCGCATTTTCCAATACATCTTTGGCTTTTCCCTTGCTGACATATAGTAGAACACTGGGACGGATATCGTTATCCCTGCTAAAGAAATCAATTAACTCAGAAAACTTGGTAGAACGTGCAAGCTTCTCACCGATCACAATGACCTTAAGGTGATGTCCGATCGGAGTACGTCTAGTACGCAGTGAAAGTGCCCGTAATGCTTCAAACATCGAATCACTTACTTCACTCATGTTATAGTAATTTCTGGTTGAGGATGGGGAAGCCCCAGACTTCATACCTGACCCTCCTGAGCCTTGAGGAATCGTAAACTGGTAGGTACTCATTATTTGGGCAGGCATAGGATTTCCCCCGCCTCCTTGCTGGGTTGCCTCCTCATCCCCTGTCTCCTCCGCACTGTCCAGGGCAACACCAATCTCCATACTTAACTCCTCAACAGGTGTGCTGCTCCAGCAACCGGTCAACAGAATACATACTATAAGAAATGTAATCGACACTCTCCATTTTTTCATGAAGCCGCCCTCCGGAAATGTGCGATGATCAACAGCGGCAATGGAATTAATCCAAATAAAACGATCATCCAATTACCTACGACTGTTCCTAATGCAAATAGAGCATTCACATTTGGTGGCATTCTGGAAACTACATAGGCTACTGGAAGTATAGCCAATAAGCAGCTATTAAATCGTTTATGAAATATTTGAGAAACTCCCAAAGCAGCAGCATAAATAGTGATGCAGAAGGTGCAGAAAATTTGCATAATCCAAATTACCAGTAGCAGCGATTCAAACCTCTCAAAAATAAGATAATTCACCTCAAAGCTTCTCACTAGATCAAGAAATGGCCAAGTTCTTGTGACCACTCCATCTATAGAAAACGCACCAATAGTCATTACAACAGCTAAAAGATAAAAGAACGTTGATATACATGATCCAGCAATAATTACCTTTACTGCTTTTTGTGGCTTATCCATAAAAGCAACAACGAACAGCATCGCTTCACCAGCAGTAAAAGTCAGAATGGTTGGCCTGATGCCCTTCCATACCGGTCCTAAACCATCTCCAAGGAAAGGCCGCAAATTATCGATATCGAAAACTTCAATACTAAGCAAGCATACTCCAACAAAAACTGTCCAAGTAATCGGAACAATCAACCTACACATGCTAGTGATAGCATTAAGTCCTCCTCTGCATAAATAGAAGGCTATCCAAATAAACACAGCAACAATAGCCCAAGGAGGGGTTCCCTCCAACAGAAAAAAAGAGGTCACTTCCTGTACGGAACGTGCTTCAAAACTGGCTATACACAGAAAATAAACAATCACTAATATAGAGAGCATCACTCCAAGTGGCTTGCCAATGATTTTCCCGCTAAATTGAAAAATAGTTTGACCTGGAAACCGTTGGCTAAGTTTCACTATAATTAAACCTGTTAAAAAGGTAATTACTCCCCCTAAAAAAACGGAGATCCACACGTCTGGAGTTTCACTAGCCTCTACAATCGTCCGAGGAAGTGTAAGTATCCCTGCCGCAATAGTATAATTGGCTAGTATGATCGTCGCTTGAACAGCAGTAATTCGGTCCTTCACCTCGGTACTCATATTCGCTTCCTCCTTTACTTCGATCTCTCACCCTTTGCGTCGGGGGTCCTTCGGCTTCAACAGCGTAGGGCGGCCTGTTAGAAATTGCAGTGGCATACGGAATATAAAATCTTTCCAATCCTTAATCTTATACGGTATAAACATGCCAAGATAAGGCATGCCGAAGCTTTTTAGCTTGATTAAATGGGCACTCAGGAAAAGGAAAAATAACACAACTCCATATAATCCAAAGACTGCTGCAGAAAACATCGCTATAAAACGGAGCATACGCAGCGTCATTCCCGCACTATACATAGGGATGGTGAAGGAGGAGATTGCTGTAACTGAAACAACGATGACTAGAATTGGACTCACAATTCCCGCTTCTACCGCGGCTTGGCCGATGATTAGACCGCCAACAATCCCCATCGCGGGACCGATAGGTTTAGGCAGCCGGAGTCCAGCCTCCCGTAATATTTCGATTGAGGTCTCCATGATCAAAGCTTCGATTAATACCGAAAAAGGTACACCTTGGCGGGAGCTGATGATTGAAATGGCCAACTTTGTCGGAATCAATCCCGGCTGAAAGGAGAGGAAGGAAATATATAGTGCCGGTGCAAACATTGATATCAATGCGGCGAGAAAACGCAGTAAGCGCACCAACGACCCCACCATCCACCGATCGTAATAATCCTCTGGGGATTGCAACAGCATCCCGAAGGACACGGGCATGATCAAGGCAAAGGGTGTGCCATCCAGCAGGATAGCTACTCTCCCTTCCAATAACGCTGCCATTACGCGGTCAGGTCTTTCCGTATTCTGAATCTGCTGGAATGGCGTGAAGCTATTATCTTCGATTAATTGCTCCACATAACCAGATTCTTGCACATCATCTATATCAATCGTCCTAATTCTTCGTTTGACTTCTTCGACAAGTTCATCGTTCGCGATATCTTTGATATAAGTTAGAACCAGATCCTTCTTCATCCTCTTTCCTACAGTAAAAGAAATCATGGCTAGCTCTGTGCTCTGCCCATGTCGGCGCAGTAATGCCGTGTTATCACTTAACGTCTCATTAAATCCGCTTCGAGATCCCCGCAAGACAGCTTCTGATTCAGGCTCCTCTATCCCTCTTGTGTTCCCCTTCGGGGTGCTGAGCACAATAGCCTCCTGTATCCCTTCTACTAACAGCACTACAGAGCCGAACAATACCTTTTGAAGGGAGAGCTTCACTTTATCCGTAAACTCAACTTCCGAAATAAGCACGATCTCATGAATGAGAATATCTTTTAGATCCTTGGCTTCCGGTATCGTATGGGGATCTTTAAAAACCTTATAGGCATCCATTAAAGGCTTCAGAATATTCCGATCCATTTTATCTTTATCTGTCAGTCCATCTACAAATATAAGGGCCGCTTGCAGCTTTATACCTCCGATACGCAACTCCCGAAAACTCACATCATGCATATCTGTGCTCATCTCTTTAAATCTTTGCAAATCCTCCCGAAATTGACCGCTATAGCTTGCTTCTGTAGGAGATTCTTCACTGATTCCAACGGAATCGTCCGCCTTAGTAACCTTTTTCGTATTGCTAGAACCTAGAGATGCTTCTCCGTAAGGAACCCCACCACCTATGCTGCCGGCAGCTTTTTTTGCTCTAGTACTTATCGTATCTTCCTTTACATTAGCCCAACTCATTATCCGGATTAGAATAAACGGAACGAAAAAGATCATAATAGCTTGGAAAATCACACTCCATTTAGGAATTATCTCTAGAATAATATTCCACACCCTCATCACCTCCTTTATAGCTGTGTTCGTATTTTTTACCGAAGATGGGTAAATCATGCACGCAAAAAAGACCCCACAATATGGAGTCTCCCTAATTTCATCTTTAAAATTATCGCCTTATGCTTGAAGAACCTTGTTCAGTATGCCTTGGTAGGCTGCTTTCGGACGCAGACCGACCAGCTTTTCCACGGGCTGCCCCTCTTTATATACAATGACTGTAGGCATCCCCATAACACCCGCTTCTCCAGCCAAATCCGGCAGTTCATCACAATTCACCTTAACAATAGAAACATCGTCTCCATATTCCTGGTGAAGATCTTCCAGAACAGGCAGCAGCACCTTACAAGGGGGGCACCATGGCGCACCATAATCCACCAGTACCGTTCCTCCACCACGTATTTCTGACCGCACCCAATCCGCACTATCGGCATTTATAATAGACATTTGCCATTCCTCCTCATATTTTTCAACACCAGCAGTACTATTCCAAGTTCTCCAGTGGACACGTTCCCAACTTGCTCTCATCCTGCTCCTGCAGAATAGATGCCATTCGTTCTTCCAAATTCCTCTTGATCTGATTCAGCTCTACAAGCTGACGTTCAATATCTTCCAATTTACTGCGGTATAGTGGCATCACTTCTGCGCAGAAAGCTTCTTTGTTCTTCAAGACACAATGTAGAAAGCCCGCGATCTGCTCTGTCGACAGACCCAGGTTCAAATATAGTTTAATCGTTTCTACCGTCTCTACAGCAAGTGAAGAATACTCCCGATATCCGTTGGCCTGACGGATCGGCGAGATTAATCCTTGACTCTCATAGTAACGAAGTGAACGGACGCTTACGCCCGTCAGTTTAGCAAGTTCACCTATTTTCATAGCATTCTCCCCGGGGTTCATGAGAATTGTTCTACACCAGTATAAACCCTGACACCAATGTTAGAGTCAACAAAAAAAATCCAACCGCAGCTAACCCGCAGTTGGACTCGTGTTTTATGTTACAACAGGTATATCCGCTTATATCCTACAATAATCCTGCCGCCCAAAGTCCACCTCTAAGAATCATCTGGCGAAAGGGCTCTACGGAAAATGACGGCAAATGATGACCAGGCATTAAATAAACAACCCGGCCTAGACCAAATTCATGGCACCAAGCCGCCTGCCTCATTGCCCCATCATGAGGATATTCCATAAGCACAGTTGTTTCGAAATAGGGATGCTGCTCAAAATAATAAGGCTCATCATCGATCACAAATTCTTCGATCCCCTGCATAATGGGATGCTCCCGTGCCGGTATAGACATCTGGAGCGAAGTGAATTCTGGATGATGAGTGAAATGCGCTCCCAGCATAGCGCCTAGCTCCTGATTACGCTGTAAGGAGATTCCGTTATGTACCACTAGTAATCCACCACCGTTAGCCACATAGGAGAGCAATGCGCTGCTTTGTTCCGCCGGTATTTTATCATCGGAGAATTCGGTATAGGAGATTACCAGCTTGTAATCAGATAATGTTTCTTTATTAAGCAGCCCATAATCCTCCGAGGAGAATACCTGCAGGTCATTGGCAAGGATCTGCTCAATCTCCCGGTCTACTCCCGCAAATGGGTGATATTTAACCTCCGAATAACTTCCGAGTGCCAGTGCTTTTAGTGTAGACATCCTATCATCGCCTTTCTTCGTGTACTTTTTTGATTACGGGAAGACCATCTACCAAGGCCATGTATTTCCATCCACATCAAGATAGGCCGGCTCATCCCCTAGATGCTTTTTATACTCCATAACCTGACTTATAATCTGGTCTGAGGACACATCAGGTGAAATATCCGCTTGCTCATTTTTTTCGCCATGCATATAAGTCTTCATCCAGCCGGGGTGAAACACCATCACTTGACCCCCAAGCGTCTTTAGATGATTGTGCATCAGGGAGGATTGCATATTGAGAGCCGCCTTAGACATGCAGTAGCCGTACATATTAATACGTTTATTTCTGCCAATGCTGCCCGCTTCCGAAGAAATATTAACAATCAATTTATCCTTACTTTGCAATAAAAGTCCCATAAGTGCATTGCTGACTCTCAACGCGCCTAGCGTATTCACATTATAAATCTCCGCCATGCCCTCATCATCCATATCCACCAGCATCGTAGCATCATCTGCGGAATGAATAATTCCGGCATTATTAATAAGAATATCAACATGCCCCGTTCTGCTGGCGATAGCCCTTGCTGCCTGCTTTACACTGTCCTTACTACCAATATCGAGTGGAATAAGTTCCAGCTGTTCCGGATACTCCTCTTTAAGCGCTTTCAATTCATCTGTATCTCTCATGTATTGTCCAGCAAATACTGAGAACTGTTTCTCTAAAAGAGAGTGTACAAGAGACAATCCAAGACCCCGATCAGCTCCAGTCACACATGCGACTCTGTTCATTCTTATCAACACTCCTACCTAGTAAGAATTATTGAAGCAAGTTGTCTTCCTTTCACCTTAGCATGCCATCCCCTTTTTTTCAACGCGCTAAAATGAGGGTTTGGTCATCCTTGGATTAGCTGCTCCAGAATCCTTTTTGTTTTAAATTTAATATATGTTACAATCATGATTACAGGTTGTTAACAACACAATGGTTAGTAAAATAACGATCCCAGGAGGGTGATATCTATGTCTATTCAACAACTTCATACATTGGAAGATCTTGAGCAGTATGTGGCTAAACCTGGCAAGAAGCTGCTGTTCAAACACAGCACTACCTGCCCGATTAGCGCCAAAGCTAATGAAGAATTCCAGGCTTATCTAAAGGATGCGGATACTGCAGCAGCAGTAGTTCTAGTCATCGAGGATCGTCCAGTTTCCAATCAAATTGCCGAGGATTTCGGGATTAAGCATGAATCTCCACAGCTCTTCCTGCTTGAGGATAATGAGGTTCGCTGGAACACTTCCCACTGGAAGATCACAAGAGATGCTATCAAAGAGGCTGTGAACCAATGAGCCAGCAAGTAATTGTTTATTCAACAGCAGGCTGCAGCGACTGTAATCTGGTCAAACAATATCTTACGGAGCAAGGTATCCCTTTTGAAGTAAGAGATGTTATGACTAGCACAGTCTATCAAGAGGAAGTCGAAAAGCTTGGTTTCATGGGTGTTCCTGTTACTGTAGCAGGGGATCACGCCACCAAAGGATTCAATCTCCCCGAGCTGAAAGCACTTCTCGAAGCTGCTCAGTAATTCATCCGTTTAATCATTTAGCACTTGATATATGCTTACAAAAAAGGGGATTCCAGCAGCCACTCGGCAAGGAATCCCTTTTTTTCATTGTTCTAAAGCTTAGGGTTCCTCACGCATAAGATTTGCCACGACCAGTACATCTACATTTCTGGCCGAACGCAAAATCTGTTTAGTGACATCCCCGCGTAGCCATTTACGTACCCATGAGCGTTGGGACTGGCCGATAATAATTTGTGTGCTCTGTAAGGCTTGAGACCTTTCAAGCAGCAAGGAAGACACTCGTGCCGGGAGCACGTTAGGAATCATCTTAAACGTTCCACCCAGTCGTTCCGTCAATTCTTTCAAATCATTAATTCGTTTATCGTAAGAAGGCCCGCTCTGCTTATATTCCTGTACGTACGTAACATACCAGCAAGCTTTAAGACGATAGGCAATCCGAAAACCGCGCCGAATCAGACGTTCCGCATGATCTCCTAAGGTGATGCACACATAGATCACTTCCTGCCGCCGCCAAGGTCCCCGCAGCGACCCGACACGTTCCCAGGCCTCCAGACGTTCATCCACATCATCAGCAATTTCCCGCAGCGCTAGTTCACGGAGGGCGATTAGATTGCCGATTTTGAAAAAAGCACCCAGCGCCTGATCCACTTTGGTCATCGCATATATTTTTCCATCCTTCATCCGCTCTTGCAGTGTTTTGGGGGATACATCGATAAGTTCAACTTCGTCGGCCCGTTGCAGAATGCTGTCTGGGAAAGTCTCTCTAACTCTAACTCCGGTAATTTGTTCTACTGCATCATTCAAGCTTTCTAAATGCTGAACATTCACTGTGGAGATTACAGAGATCCCCGCATCCAATAACTCCATAACATCCATATACCGCTTCTTATGCTTGCTGCCCGGCATATTGGTATGTGCCAGTTCATCTACCAGTACGACCTCCGGATTACGCTTAATAATAGCTGCCGTATCCATTTCCTCAAGGACAGTCCCCCGATAGTCAATGCTCAGTCGCGGAAGGATCTCCAGCTCACCGATCTGTTCAAGGGTTTCTTTACGTCCATGCGTTTCTAGTAGTCCAATAACAACATCGATCCCTCTCTTTAAGAGATCATTTCCTTCTCGCAGCATCTTATAAGTCTTGCCCACCCCGGGAGCAGCACCAATGTACACTTTAAATGTGCCCCCACGAATCGCATCGATTTTATCCTTTACTTCCTGAGTGCTTAATCTGTGATAGGCATCAGCTTTCCGCTCATTTCGGCTCTGCCGGGTAGGAAGAACACGTTCTCCCTCACGCTCAGCACGATCAGCCACGAAAAACACATCTACTCCACGGATTTGCTTTAACAATGAGTTAGCAATCGAACCCTTCCACAGCTCCTGCCACGCCGTTTGCTTAGAGTGACCCATAACGATACGGGTAATATTATGCTGGATGGCGTATTTCACTAGAAGTCCCGGAATCTCCCTCTTCGAGCGAAAAGAAATCTCCTCCATCGAGGCCCCAATCTTCTCAGTCAGCTTCCATAGGGATCGCTTGAAGGTTGCTGCTTCCTTAGAGGGCGTCAGGCCCTGCTTCCAGAAGGATACCACCGCCAGATCTCCGTTTAACCGTTTAGCGATTTGCTGCCCACGGCGGATATGAATCGAGCCATTCCAATAATACTGTGCAGACACCAACACTTTTTCGGCAATCCCCGAAGCCCCCAGCAATCCTTGCTCCTCCCGATGCTTCTCCAGCGAACCATTAACATCCTCCGCAACCATTCTCAGCGCCAGCTCCCGCAGCTTGCTTAGATTCCCCTTGTTAAAAAGCGAAGTCCGCTGCTTCTTGCCCAAATGTCCTTCGGACAAACGTTGAAGTATCTTTTCCGGAGTCACATCAATTAGAACGATATCATCTGCAAGGGTGAGCACTTCCGCAGGCAAGGAATATTCCACCTCAATCCCCGTCCACTTCCGCGCTAGATCTGCTGCGCCCTCCAGCTCGTATACGTTTACAGTTGTGATGACACTAATTCCACAGCCCAATAAATATTTGATATCCTCCAGCCTAGTTGATCTCTCCGCACCCTCGCGATTATGATGAGCCAATCCATCGGTCAGTACAACCTCTGGATTACGTGCCACAATGGCCTCCACGTCCAGATCCTTCTTCTCGATCTCCTTCTGAAACCAATGAATACTTGGAATCCGTTCCAAGTCACCCAGCTGATCCCTTGTTTCTGGACTCTGGTTGGTTGAAACCGCACAGATTACAACATCGATGCCCTGTGCTTTCAGCGCCTGACCCTCACGCAGCATCTGATAGGTCTTGCCTGATCCACTGACCGGACCTATATAGATCTTCAGGCGTCCACGATGCAGCTCATAAATAGAGAGCAGCAGTTCCTCCGGCGTCTTCCTCCGATATGTTCCCATCAAGACCACTCCTTAATAACCCGTTCATCCATTCACTCTTCTATGCCAGAAAGCAAGATATCCCTGACCCAGTTTGAACAATCGGGCAGGGATATTAGCTATATTTATTTGTTCGTTAATTTCTGCAGCTCCATGTTCAGCTTAAGAACATTTACCCGCTTTTCACCAAACAGCCCTAGATCGCGACCTTCGGTCTGCTTATTCACTAGCTCTTCCAGCTGCGCGGCTGGAATCCCAGTCAAATTACTGATCCGGGGAATCTGCACAATTGCCGACGCAGGAGTGATATGCGGATCAAGACCTGAACCCGAGTTGGTTACTAAATCAACCGGCAGCTTGTTTACAGGCACATCCGGATTATCAAGCTGCCACTGTGTGATGGAATCCTTCGTCCGCTGCAGCATATCCGGGTTGGATGGGCCGTAGTTATTGGAACCTGAGGCTTCCGCTTTATAATCAATGCTGGATACACGGCCATGGAATAATGCCGGGTCCGTAAAGCTTTGCCCGATGAGTTCTGAGCCCACAACTACTCCAGCGTCATTCTTCAGCTGACTGCCGTTCGCTTGCGATGGCATCAGAACTTGAGCAATCGCTGTAGTAGTCAGAGGATAAATCACTCCGCAAAGAACAATAAACACTAGACATAGCCGTAATATAATAAAGAAATTAGCACCCTTCGATGATGACAACTGTTCTTCAGCGTCCGCAATCGATTTTCTGTTATTCACGATGCTCTCACCCTTTCAATGATTAGTCAATCCGTTGTTATATCCATACACTTACGAGCAAATCAATAAGCTTGATGCCCGCAAAAGGAACGACTACTCCACCTAAACCATAGATAAAAATATTACGTCCCAGCAGCTTCGTAGAACTCATCGCTTTATACGAGACACCTTTCATAGCCAATGGGATCAGCAGCGGAATAATAATCGCATTAAATATTAATGCAGATATAATTGCCGAGCTAGGTGAACCCAATCCCATGACATTCAGGGCTTCCATTTCGGGAATGGCGAGCATGAACATTGCCGGAATAATTGCGAAGTATTTAGCGATATCATTCGCAATACTGAACGTTGTCAACGCGCCCCGCGTCATCAGTAGCTGTTTACCAATAGCTACAACCTCAATGATCTTCGAGGGATCGGAGTCCAGATCAACCATGTTTGCTGCTTCCTTAGCGGCTGTAGTCCCACTGTTCATCGCTAAGCCCACATCAGCTTGGGCAAGGGCAGGTGCGTCATTCGTACCATCACCAGTCATTGCCACCAGCTTGCCTTCGTTCTGCTCACGGCGGATAACCGCTATTTTATCCTCAGGTGTACTCTCTGCAATAAAATCATCTACCCCTGCTTCACGGGCAATAGTAGCTGCGGTCAGCGGATTGTCCCCTGTACACATGATAGTCTTGATTCCCATTTTTCGCAGCTCATCAAACCGCTCTTTCATGCCTGGCTTAACCGTATCCTTTAAGTAAATAAGTCCATAAATCCGGTTGTCTACCGCAACAGCAAGCGGGGTCCCCCCCATCCGAGCGATAGCATCGGAATTACTGTCGAGGTTCGCGGGAATGACTCCGCCCTTCGACTGTACCCATTTCTTCACGGAATCGACTGCCCCTTTACGAACAGATCGTCCATCAAGTAGATCTATACCACTCATCCGGGTCTCAGCCTTAAACTCTACGAACTCTCCGCCTTCAGCAAGTTTGCTGTCATAGCTGCGCTCCAGCTTCTTAGCCAGCTCAATAACCGAACGTCCTTCCGGAGTCTCATCCTTTAGCGAACTAATAGCTGCCCAAGCCGTAAGCTCAGCTTCCGTTTCATCTCCAACAGGCACAAAATCACTCGCCATCCGGTTTCCGAAAGTAATCGTACCTGTCTTATCTAGAATCATTGTATTAATGTCGCCGGCAGCTTCAACGGCCTTCCCTGACATAGCAAGGACATTAAACTGTGTGACGCGGTCCATCCCTGCTATCCCGATAGCGGAGAGCAGTCCCCCGATTGTGGTCGGGATCAGACAGACCAGCAAGGCGATCATAACAGGAATATCTAGATCAACGCCCAGATAAGTCGCAATTGGCCGCAAGGTCACTACTACAATCAGGAAAATCAACGTCAGACTGATCAAGAGTGTATTTAGTGCAATTTCATTGGGTGTCTTTTGACGTTTCGCCCCTTCAACGAGGGAGATCATCCGATCCAGGAATGACTCACCGGGATCACTGGTAATTTTGACTTTAATCTCATCACTGACTACCCGGGTGCCGCCTGTGACTGAGCCAAAATCTCCGCCGGCTTCCTTAATAACAGGTGCAGATTCACCTGTAATTGCAGATTCATCTACGGAGGCCAGCCCTTCAATTACTTCACCATCGCCAGGGATAAGTTCTCCCTGACTGACGATGACAATATCTCCTTTACGAAGCTCGGAAGAAGAAACGGTCTTCACAGACCCTCCAACGAGTTTGTTAGCTGTGATATCCTGTTTCGTTTTCTTGAGTGAATCCGCCTGGGCTTTCCCGCGGCCTTCAGCCAGCGCTTCAGCGAAGTTGGCAAACAGCACTGTGAATAGCAGAATGAACAACACTGTGATATTGAAGCCTACCGATTTCTCTGCATTAAAATATCCGGGGGCCAGTACCATAAGCAATACAATAATCGTACCGATTTCGACTACGAACATGACCGGATTTTTAATTAACGTCACCGGGTTAAGCTTAATAAAGCTATCCTTTACAGCGCTTAGGAGTATGGGTCCCGTCAGCAGCTTTTTTCTTTTTACAGTACTCATCTTGTTCTCCCTCTTCCTACCGTAAGGTCAAATATTCTGCAATCGGGCCGAGCACAATGACTGGCAGAAACGTCAGAGCCCCGATAATTACTACGGTACCAATCAGAATTCCGGTGAACAGACCATTGTCTGTGCGGAATGTGCCAATCGTCTCAGGAACTGGCTTCTTCTGGATCAGTGAGCCTGCAACTGCCAGCATCGCGATTATAGAGACATAACGGCCAAGCAGCATTACGATTCCGGTTGTAACATTCCAAAAGGTGGTGTTGTCCGCAAGCCCTTCAAATCCTGAACCATTGTTCGCGGCAGAAGAGACATATTCATATAACACTTGGCTAAGTCCATGGAATCCGGGATTCGTGATGGAACCGTTGCCCAAGTCCGTTAAGAACGCACCTGCTGTTGGTACAAGGATAATGAACGGATGCACAAGGATAGCAATCGCAATTAGCTTCATCTCCTTGGCTTCTATCTTTCGCCCGAGAAACTCTGGTGTTCTGCCAACCATTAGTCCACATAAGAAGACACCCATGATGGCATACATCAGCATATTGATTAGTCCGACACCTTTTCCCCCGAAGACGTTGTTGAGCATCATTAGGGCCAGAGGGGTAATGCCACCCAGCGGTGTCAGCGTATCATGCATATTGTTAACACTACCTGTCGTAGCTGCCGTTGTTACCGAAGTGAACAGCGAAGATTGCGGGATACCAAAACGTACCTCTTTACCTTCCATGCTGCCTTGCGAAGACTCGATCCCCAGCGCATTGATAGCTGGATTGCCTTTGGTTTCCGCATAATAATTCAATCCCAGCAGTAGTACGAACAAGGTCATCATTGCTGTGAAAATCACCCAGCCCTGACGTTTGTTCTTAGCGAACAATCCGTACATATATGGCAAAGAGGCTGGCAGCATCCACATAGAGAGAATCTCCAGAACGTTCGTAAGTGGATTAGGGTTCTCAAAAGGATGCGCTGAATTGGCTCCGAAGAAGCCGCCACCATTCGTACCTAAGTGTTTAATTGATTCCAAAGAAGCGACTGGACCGATAGCGATTTGTTGCGTCTGCCCTTCAAGTGTAGTGACCTCAAGCGATGGCTTGAGCGTTTGTGGCACATGCAATCCTACCAGCACCAATGAAACTAGCAGAGCTAATGGAATGAATACACGAATATGTGCTTTTACGAAGTCCTCGAAAAAGTTCCCGACTGATTTCTGTCCTGTAATCCCTCTGACAAAAGCAACCGCAACAGAAAATCCGCTCGCTGCAGACGTGAACATCATCATCGTGATGACTGCCATTTGTGAAAAATACGATAGTCCCGTCTCCCCGCTATAATGCTGCAGGTTCGTATTGGTCATAAAGCTGATCACCGTATTGAATGAAAGCGTCTGTTCCATATCGGCAATTCCATTCGGGTTCAGCGGCAATCCCCGCTGTAATCTTAGAAAAATATAACTGAAAGCAACCAGTACGATATTAGTTAAAACAAAGCTGAGTGCATACTTCTTCCAGGACATTCCGTCCCGTTTTTTCAGGCCGATCAGCTTATAAATACCTTTCTCTGTGCCTGCAAACCAGCGATCCGTACGATTCGGTTCGTTAGAAAATACATGATATAAATACGTTCCCATCGGCTTGACCAGCAAGATGAGAATTACAATTACGACGACTATTTGCAAAATGCCCATGAATGCCCCTCCTTAAAATTTCTCAGGATGAATCAACGCGTAAACCAGATATATAAACAACAGTAGGGTAACAGCGATTACTAGAATCACAGCTTATCCCTCCCCGTATCCTCAACTACACCTGCGCACCAGCGCATAAAGCCATAAAATAACCCGTAAATTACAGCTAACGAAGCCACCATATACAGATCCATCATATCTTCCGCACTCCTTCCATTATCCTTGATGAGGTGATCTATCGATTAGAAAATCAGCATCACCACTATGGGAATAGATTACATAGCTCGCACCAAGTCTTTTATAGACCAATCTAGGATTTATTGAACTTGTAATCACAAAAATCGGCTGTGTCGTCCAGGTACGGCACATCTGAATATAGCGGCAGCAAAGCGGAAAGCTGCTCTCAAACAGATATACCCTGCCTACCGGGAACGATGGGCGAAACCAAGTGCTCTGATGGCGGGTATCCACTAGAATAACCTGCTCAATCCCGAGCTCCTCAAGTAAAGCTTTCTCAGCCACATTGTTGGTTAATCCCGCCATCTTAATACCCCTGAACTTCAGAAGTTTAATGAAATGTTCTCCCGCCTTTGTAGGCGCACATACAAGCACATATTCATTCTGATCCGTCATCTTTTTTTCTCCTCCTGCTCATTTACAACAAGGAGGCAACGAAAATCTCCGAAAGGATGTTGACCTATCGTCATTTTCGGGCACAACCTAAAGCTCGGTTGTGTCACGTCATTAGACGCTGCCTTACAAATACCGCTAATGATGAATTTAGCGACCTCTTAGGGGAGGCCTCCATAAATGCTTTGCTTCTAAGAGCACAGCAAAAAGCCACAAAGGATCTCCTCTGTGGCTCGCTAGCGGTCACATTGCACTCATCCTCTCTCCATACGCTTACGAGGTTAGCTGTCGGATTCGGGCGGTGAGAGTCGCCCTACCTGTATAGATGCGAGCTCACTCACACCCTCTACAGGATTCACCCCATAATCGGCTTCCGACTCTCACATCGGCTGCCGATTGTTGGTTCCCCCGCTTTCCTTATCGGAAATTAAGCGGATCAAATATTCGATTGTCGTTGAAACAGGAGTAATCATACTCTTATGCACGAAGACTTGTAAAACCTGAATGATGCCAAAATAATGCAAATTAAAAACTATTTTCCCATTAGATAGCGCTTACTTGATATCTAATCTCTCTATATCTCTTGTTTACTCGAGTTTGGAGCGTTTAATCGCTATCTATAATACATGTGATTTTATTCACCTTTTTAGAGCGAAAATACTGCAAATTCCCATTATAGGTAGAAACGCAAGAAGCTGAGGCTGAGCGAGAAAGAGGCGCGATAACACGCCATAAATACCTATTTACCTCGTTTTTCAGTCGTAGTCGGCAGGATATGGTTAAAATTGCTCTAAAAGAACATTTTCCGTTTTTTACAGAAAATCTTGAAAAGAGTATGATTCGGGTTGAATCTAATTCATGAAAAACAATCAACGCTGAGTTCCTGCATTCGCAGGGAACGGGGGAACCATCAGGCCACCTGGCCTACTTGGGGTGAATCCAAAGGAGACTGCATAAGTCTCAATAGGTAGGGCGACTCTCACCGTCCGAATCCGACAGCTAACCTCGTAAGCGTAAAGAGAGAGACCCTTGATCCGCCACGCTTTGGCCCAGGTATATCTGCCTGTAATCCAAAACCGCAGCAGAGGTCCTCCTCTTGCTGCGGTTTTTGCGTTACCTAAGCTTATTAGGTGATAGCACGCTGGATGGGGTGAATGTTTTGAAGCACTATTATTTAGGGATACATCAAGGGCTGCTTGAGCCGATAAGTCTAAATTACGTTTGTTTCGGGGCCTTGTGGTTCGAAGAACATAATCACAGGTACATTGTAGGCTATGCATTTGGCCAGAACCAGATCCAAGCCCTTCGCCAGTTCAGCACACCTTCTTCTTGTAAAGACTGTTTAGACTCTAAGATTGTATATGAGATATATAAAAATATTCGAGAACAACAGCAGCAGCAGGATTGGTCATCACACCAAAAGCTCCCGTGGTTTACAGCCTTCAAGGAGCCTTGGAAAGATGTAAGCGCCGGTTGGTATGTCTTGAGATCCCGCAGCACCTTTCCCTTACATCTATCTGTTATACGAAAAGAGAAGTTCCGACTATGGCTAGAGCATACCGCAGTCTGTGAGAATAAAATGGAAATGCTCGCTTGTGTAGAAAGGGCTAGTGTCACTCATCATGTAGACTTAAAGCTTTTGGAAATCTAAGGAGGAACCCTACTATGGACCAGCGCAGACTATCCCGCATTGAAGTATTTGTATTGGATGAACCCGAGCCTATTCACTATGGAATGGAAGGGGCTGAAGGCTGCCGTTATGGTATTCTGAAGCTCACCTGTAAGGGAGGCTGCAGTTGGGGGGCTTGTCTGATCTCTGCCAACACCAAAAATTTCGATCTCATTAAATGGAGTTCTTTTTTACGGGCCATCTGTCATTGCCGTCTTGAAGAAGCGCTGGATAAGGTCCGCCGCGAAGGTTCAGATTGGGAGCAGGTTAAGCTTGAGCTAGTTCAGGGTGCTTTGCAGGATTTAAAGGCCAAGCTCCAGGGTAAATCCTTGGCAGGGCATATTCAGCAAGGGCGTCTGTACAGTGTTGCAGCAGGGGGGAGCAATTCCAGAAGTGAACGGCTCTACTACAAGCCTTCAAAAGCTTTATCCACTGCCTCCCAGCAAAAACACAGTTGCCCGGAACCAGACACCGCCGATCTCATCAATAAATCCATCTCTTACTTTTCTATATTATAGATTCAAGCAAATCTCTCAATCTGAAAGGATCGTGTTCACCATGCCTGACCCCTTACCTCCCGAGTCCACCTACAGTACTAAATTTGCAGAGTGTGTTCAAAAGTATACTAATGAAGTCTACGTACTTAGTTCCATGTTGTTAGAACAATCTAATGAGGCAGACAAGATTACTATCCGCACCTTCATAGAGCTTCATAAAATATATCGTCAGGATGATTTTGATCCTCAGTTATTCTCTATCCACGCTTACCGCACTTGTATTCACCAGTGTGCTGATTCTTTTGCCCGGCGCTCGCTTCTATCGGCTAAGGCATTACCTTGGGAGGAACAGCTTGTGAAGGTATTGTGGTACGGCTTAAAGCTGCCTCTTTCTCAAATAAGCATTATTCTGCAAAAAAGTGTTCCCGCACTGAAAACACAGCTTAGAGCTCTACGGGAGCAGATGACCACCCAAACGGATATACTAACGAGCGCAAATCTTTCTATAATTTAGTCTCTGACTAGAATTCAAACGATCTTTGAGCGCATGAAGCGACTAATGGACTCAGGAGCCTTTAATTGAAGCTTTTCCACAAATATGGCCGGCGTTCGGACTCCAGTAGAAATCCCGAGCGATGAACGTCTTGGATCGTCTTAAAGCAAGCCCTAATCATCTTCCACCAAGACAAGCCTTACGGACCCAGATGACGTTACTTGCACGTTTATCGCCTTTTGAGCATAGTATCGGACTCCAGTGCAACTATTTGGTTAAAAGAGCTACTAATTCACCCTTTTTCATGCCAATAGCGACTATAGTGTCCGATATCTTGCTAAATCTCGATGATTGCTGCATTTAAGTGCTGCTGGGTCCGTTAGCTATATCAGCTCGTATACAAAGAGATTGCCAACTCAAAAACGGGGATATCCCAGCAACCATAAACGGCTGTTAGGATACCCCCGAAAACTCAGTGCTTACTATTACGCTTTACTCTTACGCGCCTTACCGTACATCCACAATCCCGCCAACATCCCCACTATAGCAATACCAGTCAATAGGCCTTGAACGAAATCCATAAAAGTGGAGCCATCCGGAAGCATTCTACTAACCGTAGCCAGCGATACAGAACTCATTAAAAGCATAATGGTATATTGTTCGCTTGTAGACATCATTAGCACTCCTTAAAAGTTATATGAGGTCATCTTAGATCTTGTAAGCTTTCATTGCTTTTCTGATTTCTTTAATACTTGGGCGTTTGCCGTACATCAGTACGCCGGTACGATAGATCTTGGCTGCCAGCCATCCGAAGATGAAGGTAGTCACAAGCAGGATCAGCAGCGATACAATGACTTGCCAGATCGCCACCTCGCCGACACCAATTCGGAGCAGCATCGTCAATGGTGAGGTGAAAGGCACATAACTCGCTATCTTAACCACTAGAGTATCTGCATTGGAGATACTGAACAGTGGAACATAGAACGCTACGAAGCCTAACATCATGATTGGCATTACCGCCTGACCGAGATCCTCCGTACGGCTGACAATCGAACCTACAGCCGCATACATCAAGGCATAGAGGAAGTAACCTAATACGTACAAGACAAATCCATAGAGCAGCAAGTTAATATTGAGCTGGCCTAAATCGAGATCAAAATCAGCCAATACAGTCGCATTATGCGGGAGCGTCAAATTGACGACGATCGCTGCGACAAAGATCCCAATTTGCAATATTCCTACTAGGAAAACACCGATAACTTTACCGAACATTTGCGCTAAAGGTGAGGCACTTGTAATCAGAATCTCCATAATCCGCGAGCTTTTCTCAGAAGTTATCTCTGCGGCAATCATGTTGCCTGTCATCATAATGGACATAAAGAACAACATAAGCATGGCATATACGATAATGTAGTTAATGGCTGGAGTGTCCTCCTGAGAGCTTTCACTGCCACCGCCTGCGTTAAGCTGTTGTGTAGTAATCTGCACAGGCGTTGACATTGCAGCAATCTGTTCAGAGGTCAGCTTGTCGCCAACGATGAATTGTGTGTTTGCTTGCTGAAGTGCATTTTGGAGATAAACTTGCACATCTCCGTTTAGTTCCCCATCATTACTATGATAAGTAACGGGTGGAAGCCCTTCACCAGTAGGTTCCGCAAAAGTAACATAACCTTCTACGGTCTCTTCATCTAATGCTTTCTTTAACTCGGCATCCTCCGCAGAAGCATATTGTACTATCTTAGCCTGTGGCATGCCCTCTGGCGCAGTATAAGCCTTCAACAATTCTGCAACCTGATTTCCCTCTTCAGCAATCACAGCAATTTGAGTAACTTCACTTTTGGCCGAATCACCCTTAAACTGATCGATGATATAGGGAAGATTCATCCCTATGCTGAGCAATAATACTAGAATCAAAGTAGTAATCATAAATGATTTCGTTCTAACTTTATTTTTAAAGGTAAAGCCGATAATTGTCCCCATCTTATTCATTAGATTCACCCACCGCTCTGATAAAGATTTGGTTTAACGTAGGTTCCTTGATTTCAAAATGCTCCACTTCACCCTGTGCTATCGCCTGCTGTAAAATACGCTGTGCTGCACCGATCTCACTGATCGATAACAGATACCCACGCTCCAGCCGTTTAACTGCTGTAACACCTGCGATGGACTCCAAACCTTTTACCTCATTAGCTGTACGCAGCAATACTTCTTCCCGCGGGTAGCCATTCTTGATCGTGCGGATATCCCCTTGAACGACCGTATTGGATCGATCGAGAATCGTAATGTTACGGCATAGCTCTTCCACATGCTCCATCCGGTGCGTAGAGAAGAGGATACTTGTTCCCGAATCACGTAATTCTTTGACCGTATCTTTCAGCAGCTCCACGTTTACTGGATCCAGCCCGCTGAAAGCTTCATCTAGAATCAGAATCTGCGGCTTATGAACGACAGCGGCGATAAAGCCCATTTTTTGCTGATTTCCTTTGGAAAGCTCTTCTATTTTTTTATTGTAATAATCCGGAACCTCGAATCGATCCAGCCAATAGCGCAAGCTCTTATCTGCATCACTAGCTGACATCCCACGCAGGCGGGCCAAGTAAACGATTTGATCGCTGATCTTCACCTTAGGATATAGTCCACGTTCTTCGGGCAGATAACCCATAAGTTGCTGCAGTTCACTGTTGAAAGGTTTTCCGTTATACAAAATCTTGCCTTCATCAGGGTAGATTAGGCCGAGCACCATACGCATCGTGGTTGTTTTCCCCGCGCCGTTCGCCCCCAGTAATCCGTAAATTTCCCCTTTACCTACGGTTAGGTTAATTCCGTTTACTGCGGTTTTTTCTCCATATTGCTTAACTACACTTTCCAGCTTTAAGGCTTCCATTTCTCTAGTCCCCTCTCTTGTGGTCAATTAGAATAGGACGATGACCCTGTGTCCATAAACTTAATATTTCGTCCAGTTCCAAACTGCGGCTCTTGATAACCTTTACGCCCAAGTCATGAATGCGTTTCTCGTTTTCAGAAAATTGTTCTATGATAAAAGAAGCTACACCCGGTGTATCCATGGTAAAGTGCAAGCCTCCTGGCAACTCAGCCGATAACTCCGCAAGCTCCTCTTCATCCGCAGCATTCACCCAAACCTCGGTCCAAGCACCGAACAGACTGTCTTTTTCAGCCATACCCAGCAGTTCTCCCCGATGCATAAGGACGATATAATCCGCCAGCCGTCGCACCTCATCCACAATGTGTGTGGAGATGATAATCGTTGCGTTGTGCTCATCCATATATTTACGAAGTGTCTCGATCATAATCTTCCAGGCAAAAGGATCAAGACCCGATGAAGGTTCATCCAATAGCAGCAGACTTGGCCGTGCCGCAAGTGCTACAGCAATTTCGAATTTCCGGCGCTCCCCTTTAGACATCTTCGAAAGTCTCATATGATACGGAACCTCAAAGCGATCCATCAGCTCGTGAAAATACTGATCGTCCCAATTTGGATACCAATACTTCCGAAATCGAGCTGCCTCCTCTGCATTCCAGTGGTTCTCCTCAGTAATTGACGTTTCAGGAACATAGGCAATGGTCTGGCGAAGCTCCAGAGACAACCCGCTATCATACCTGTTCTCGAACCAATAAATCTCGCCTTCCTCTGGATTAGTCAGCTGCATCAGCAGATTCAGCAGCGTGCTTTTGCCGGATCCATTCTGACCTACCAAAGCTGTAATATATCCTTTAGGCAGATTCAGGGTCAGCGGTCCTATCGTTTTGTTTCGCCGCCGTTTAAGTACATTCCGCAATTCTATAGCCATCTGTACCATATGAGTAAGCGCCCCCTCTCAATCCTTTTCTCTATACTTGCGTTCTACAATCTCCATAAAAATCTGTTCAAGTTCATCCTTGCTGCAATGTACCGATCGGGCGATATCCACTGCACTTTCAAGTGCTTTGCCAACCGTTTCACGTTTATATTCTTCCATGGCTCCGTCACCTACATGGGATACAAAGGTACCTGTTCCTTGTCGCGTTCGCAGCAAACCTTCGTTCTCCAGATCCTGATATACCCGCCGCACGGTAATTACACTGCATTTCAGATCTCCTGCGAACTCACGAATCGAGGGCAGCAGCGTACCTTCTGTAATGACTCCGCTAATGATTAATGATCTAAGCTGAGTCTCTATTTGATGATAGAGGGGCTCTGCACTATTTTCGTTGATTTGTACCGGTATCCACATTATTTACACCTCGCCTTCCACTCTAGCGTGCTAGAGCGCAGTCCTTGCCATTTCCGATTTTTTATATGAGATTGCGACTTTTCAGCCGATGTATAGTCCATTTAGAGAATAACTGTACAGATATTGTTCCCAGCAGAAGTGACCCCCACATGATCGGAGATAACAGCCCCCACTCCTTCGAATAGGAGATACTGTATAAGAACAAACTGCCTCCGCCCAGTGTAACTAAGAACGATGCTGCCCACGATAAAACTACGATAAGCAATGTTAGCCATAGATAAGCTTTGCCGCTAAAAAGATATTCAATAAAAATATATAGACCTGAGACCATGAATCCGAAGCCGAGCCAAGTAATCGCAAAAGCTATGTACGAAGGAACCGCCAGCTCTGCCCGGAAATTCTCTCCTAACAAGTAAATAATAACGAAGAATAACGTACCATTTAGAGTAAAGGAGCCCACACCCTGAAGTTTCCTCCGCGATAATATTACTGCAGCTGGGATCGGTAAAGTTCGTAAGTAAACCAACATTTTTGTGTAAGAGTCTTCACTCCAATATTTCATGGAGCGGCGAGAGAATGTTAATCCCAATAAGGGGATAAAGGAGAGAAATAAGAAATCCGCTAGCATCGTCCGATCCTGCTCACCTAGTACATCATTTGCTATCAGGCTAGTCAGTCCACCAAGATAACTCATAAAAACAACTGTTATTACGAGGGTCCCTAATATTTTTAATTTGTCTCCACGAAAATCAGAGCGCAACATAAACCATGAATCTTTTAATGTTCTCATTAATGCTAACCTCGCTTTACAATGTCTTCAGCGTCTAGCAGAAGCAGGTGTTCATATCCCTGTGCTTACTGTATATATCTATATACACAGTATATGACCTTGATTTTACATTGTCAATCCTGTAACTGGAAATTATTCAAAAGAAATAGGAGGTTTAGGTAACCTCACACTTCAAGCTTATGAAGACACTCTCGAACGTTAGGTAACGCTTATTAATTGAGATTAACTACAATGAGGGGGAATTGAGGCAGAATGCTACGGGGCGAATGTAACTGGGATAATTGAGTTTATTAGATAATTCATTCTGGAAATGAAGTAGTAAGCGCTCACTCTCTGCTTCTATGCAACGTGTTGGTGTAATGTGTGTTGAGGGAGGCGGGTATGGCGGATGGTGCGGTATCAGGGGCGGGGTGCTGATTCGGCTGCTGACTGGTTCAGGTTTCGGGTGTGGGATACCGTTTCGGCTGCTAGTGCAGTTTCAGGTATGGGATATGGGCGACTGCCGGACGGATTAACATTAGGAAAAAACTCCCTAAAATCTGCCCAACCGAGCTTAGATTATTAGTTTTTAGGGAAATCCTCCCTAAAAATTCAGCTATTACTCCGTTATTGAGCTAAATCCATTCAATTTCAGGGAGTATTTCCCTAATTATGGCCTTTTTGAGCTATTTTCGTTCATTTCCAGGGAGGTTTTCCCCAATTACATCTTTTTCGTGCTAACTTCGTTCAATTTCAGGACAGATCCCGAAGCTCTACAAACCAAAATAAGCCCATCACCCGCAATCCCTACTCAGGAACATGCAGATATATAGGCTTATTTCATAACTATTTACGGTTCTGCTACTTTAGTGCTGTTCATTCGCTCAACGCACTAAACTCTGTGCTCTATTCAAGCACTTATTTTACGCTCCCAAAATAACTTCCCACACCGGCTTGGTATGTCCACCTGGATACAAAACATACAACAGCACGTACACCATAACGCCTGTAATCGCTGTGATAAACCAAATTATCGATGTCACTCTGCCCCACTTACGGTGCTTGGAATACTTCGCCTTGAAACCAAGAGTTAACGTAGTAAGTCCGAATACCGCAGCTACGGTTGCCAGAACGATATGGAAGATCAAAAACACTTGATAAATTGTCTTCAGTTCATCCGGTCCACCCCATGAGGTATTTCCCACAAACAACGTTCTCGATACGTAAACAATAAAAAACAGCAGCGCAGCGATAGCGGCAGCAATCATCGTTTTCTTATGCGCCTCGCGTTTGCCCTTGATAATGAGCCACCAACCTATAGCCACCAGCACCGCGCTGATCACGATGAATGACGTACTAATAGTCGGAAACACTGTGAAAATATCCATGATTCTCCCCCTCGGCAGTCTACCAGTTATGCACGGTTCAAGTTGCTCTCCTGAAGTGTTGAGGATGGCGTCGACAATTCATCGTCGTCTTGTCCGTTCTCTTTTTTATACCAATGATAGAACACATAAGCAAGCATAGAGGCAAAAATAAATTCCTGAATGAACTTCATCGCGATGCCTCCTACCTGTTGATCCACCTTCGGCGACATCACTTCAAAGAATGCAGGACCTCCAAAATTCTGAAGTAAAACAGAGGGGTCACCCGAGATACAATAGCCCATAGCACGCGCCCAAGTCTCTGGATCACTGTAAGTGGCGTAGAGCGGATGATCGGCAAATATAATCAGCCCGCAAGCCGGCGTCAGCAATACCATGTTCAGAAAAATAAATCCAATCTTCCCAAGCCCACTCGCCATACGATGTTCCGGCAGCGGATTAATCAGTGTCCACCACATTAAAGCAGAAGTCAGGAACAAAACAATGTAATAAATACGATGAACAGTAAAATGCAGCATCACATAATCATGAATAACAGGAATATGGTACAAGGAAAAAAGTCCGTTAAACAATAGAGCAGCTACTACCGGATGAGCTAAAAAAGATAACCGCCGAAGCGGATTCACCTTTAGTATCCTGCGCCAGATAAAATCTGGAATTCCAAGCATAATCAGCGGCACCGCTACCAGATAAGACAAGGCCATACTGACCATGTGGAAGGAAAACATCATATGCCCTAAAAGGCTAATGGGTCCTCCTTGTGCCAGGTAAAGGGCAAGCATCCCACAGACAAATAACGCTCTACGCCAAAATGGCACCGGTAATGAATCGGCATAACGCCCAGCAATCGGACCAATCCACACAAAATAACCTGCTGTCAGCAGCAGCATTACCGCTAGAAAAAGCGGACTCCATAGTTCAGCAAAACTAAAGTATTCTAATCCCAGCATAATCCCAACCTCCTAGCGCAGGAATTCATATATCTAAACATCAAAAAGAGGGGGCATCGCAGCCCACCTCTTTCATTATCGTCCGTTAATTCCACCAAACCCAATACAGCGACATAACAATACAGGTCCCAGCGATAAAGAAGCCACCCAGCATGAAGAGAATCGGCAGAAGATGCCCTTTATCTTTTAGATGCATCCAGAAGCCCATCTGCACAATGACCTGAAGAACAGCCATTACCAGCAGCAAAATAATCGCAAAGGTTGCATTTACGCCCCCAGCCGCAACAGCAGCGAAAGCAATCAATGTTAAGACAATGGAGAAAATAAAGACAACAATATGTTTCTGTGGTCCTTCATGCCGATGACGTTGCTTATACCCGCCGCTATCTGGCATATGCTGATCCGTCGTCATAGTGCCTAGCCCACCTTTCCGAGTAGGTATACAACCGTAAAGATGAAGACCCATACTACATCGATAAAATGCCAGTACATGGCTGACACATACACTTTTGGTGCAGTAACTACCGTTAACCCCTTGCGGGCGAGCTGCCCGATCAAGATGGAGATCCAAGCGATCCCGAAAGCTACGTGCGCACCATGAAATCCTACCAGTGTGTAGAATGCCGAGCTGAATGCACTTGTGGTCATTCCGAATTCTTCGTGTCTTACATATTGAGTAAACTCATAGATCTCCAAAACCAGGAAACCTAAACCTAAACCTACAGTAACTAAAAGCCAATTCCGTAGCAGTGCCGGCCGATTTCTGTGCATCGCTTGAATAGCGAATACACTCGTCAGACTGCTTACCAGCAGGATGAATGTTGCAGCGGCTACAAGCGGCAGGTGAAACAGTTCATTCGCCGAAGGCCCCTCATTCGTCTGATTACGCAGTGCGAGGAAAGTAGCGAACAACGTGCCGAACAATACCGCTTCGCCGCCTAGAAACAGCCAAAAGGCAAGAACCTTGTTGCGTCCTTCGAGCGTAGCTTTTTCCGGCTCGTGCGGAAAGGTATCCTTAGAAGCTTCTGCATGTGCCGTTGTCATGTCCGCTCACTTCCTTCCAGCTCTTCAGGTTCAATATGCCATCCGTGATCATCATACAGCGAACGCATCAGCATGGATCCAAATGTAATAATAAGACCGATGGCTGTAACGATATAATTATTAAACAGGAAGCTCATAAAAGCATTGCCGAATTCATCACGGCTAAACATAAAGCCAAGCCCAGCGATAAAAATTCCGATAGACATCGTAAACGGTAAAATCGTTGCTGACGGCATATGAATTGAGCCCACCGGCTCTGCTGGTGTCATGCCTTTATTCCCTGCTACTTTTTCTTTCCAGAAGGCATCAATCCCCCGAATAAGAGGTGTTTGCTTGAAGTTATATTCTGGCGGCGGTGAAGGAATGGTCCATTCCAATGTACGTCCATCCTCCCACGGATCATTGCCTGCATCCGCTGGTTTTCTGGAAGTCAGGAAGATGTTCACCAAGAAAATAATCATACCAACACCCATAAGTCCTGCACCAATGGTACTGACTAGATTTAGCAAATCAAATTGCTGATTTGGTAAATAAGTAAATACGCGGCGCTGCATCCCCATAAGCCCAAGGAAATGCTGTACAAAAAAGGTCAGATGGAATCCGATGATAAACGTCCAGAAAGTCCACTTGCCCAGCGTCTCACTCAGCATCCTTCCGAACATTTTTGGCCACCAGTAGTGCAGACCTGCGAACAGGCCAAGCACCAAACCACCTACAATAACATAGTGGAAATGCGCTACAACAAAATACGTATCATGGAACTGAAAGTCAGCAGGTGCGGACGCCAGCATCACTCCAGTTACTCCCCCCATAGTAAATGTAGGAATAAATCCTACAGCGAACAGGTTAGGGGTTGTGAAACGTACTTGCCCGCCCCACATCGTGAACAACCAGTTAAAAATTTTAATCCCGGTCGGAACCGCAATTAACATCGTTGATACGGAGAACAACGCGTTAGCTACAGGTCCAAGTCCAGTTGTGAACATGTGGTGAGCCCAAACCATAAAACCTAAGAAGGCGATCAAGATGGTTGCAAACACCATGGAGCTATATCCGAACAGTCTTTTACGCGAAAAGGTTGGGATGACCTCAGAAATAATCCCGAAGGCAGGCAGAATGAGAATATACACTTCCGGGTGACCAAATATCCAGAAGATATGCTGCCATAGCACTGGACTTCCTCCGGCTCCGACTTCGAAGAAATTGGCTCCTAGAATCCGGTCGAATGTCAGCAGTACTAAACCTACTGTTATTGCTGGAAAAGCAAACAAAATAATGGCGGAAGTAATAAATGTAGTCCAGGCGAACATCGGCATCCGCATATAGGTCATTCCCGGCGCACGCATCGTAATGATCGTGGCTAGAAAGTTAATCCCCCCGATGAGGGTCCCTAATCCGGCAATTTGCAAGCCGATCGTATAGAAGTCTACACCGTGTGTAGTGCTGTATGTACTCGTAGATAGTGGGGTGTAGGCGGTCCACCCGGCATCAGGAGCACCACCCATAACCCAGCTAAGATTCAGTAGAATCCCGCCGAACAGGAAGGTCCAGAAACCAAGTGCATTTAGAAAAGGAAAGGCTACGTCACGTGCACCGATCTGTAGCGGAATGACGGCATTCATGAGTGCGAAGATGACTGGCATGACGCCGAGGAAGATCATCGTCGTACCATGCATGGTTATGAGTTCATTAAACGTTTGTGCATCCAAAAAGTTATTCATCGGCTTGATGAGCTGCCAACGAATCAGAAGCGCTTCAATTCCCCCGATGCCAAAAAATAATCCTCCGGCCCATAGGTACAAAATCGCGATTTTTTTGTGATCGACGGTTGTTAGCCAATCCATAAGTCCTGTATGGCGCTTCACACTGTGGCCGTGCCCCAGAGGCTTGGATGAATTCAAGGTATGCGCTGCTTGAGCCAAAGTTCGTCCCCCCTTTTCGAAAGTTCCGCCCGCCTTTAGGCTAAGGCATTAGTCCAGCTTATAGTTGGCCAGATACTCTGCAATGCCATCAATCTCAGCATCACTCAGGCCCAGATCTTTGGGGTTAGGCATCAGATTGCCTGGTTTTACGGATTGCGGGTCGTGCAGCCAGGTTTTGAGATTCTCTTCAATCGGCGCACCATCTTCCCTCGTGTCGTCGTTGAGCAGAATTCCAGCAATCGATTCCCGAGAACCAATTCCGGTCAAGTTCGGCGCATTATTAATCCCTTGATCGCCTACAGCGTGGCAAGTCAGACATGCCGCTTTGAACTTCTCAGCTAAAGCAGGATCCTCTGGCAGCACAGCTACAGGTGCTTTCATCGAATCAATCCACTTTTGAAACTCTTGTTCACTAACTGATTTCACCTTAAATTCCATCAATCCATGAGAAGGTCCACATAGCTCCGCACATTTCCCACGGTAAACGCCTTCATTAGGCGCACTAAAGCTAAAGCGGTTAATCGTTCCAGCTGGGTTGGTATCGATTTTACCGGAAAGAGAAGGGACCCAGAAGGAGTGCAGCACATCTTTAGTTTCCAGTTCAAAGGCGATATCTTTGCCCACCGGAATAATCAAGTCCTGCGCTGTAGTTACCTTATAGTCGGTATACTCAAACTCCCACCAGTATTGGTGGCCGGTTACTTTAACCTTGATCGCATTCTTGTCATTGGAATGATCATCTCCAGCGGCAAACACAGCTTTCACCGTTGGCACGGCCAGTACTACAACAAGGATGAGCGGAATGACTGTCCAGAGAATCTCAAGTTTCATACTGCCCTCAACCTGCTCAGGGATTTCATTCTGACCCGGTCTTCTGCGGAAGCGGATCAGTACATAAGCTGCAATCGTAAAGACAATCAGCAACACCACGATCATAATGCTGATCGACAGCTCCATTAATCCGTAAGATCTGTCTGCTGCAGGTCCCTGTGGTCTGAGTACTGACAAGTCCTCACGACCGCACCCGGCAAGAAAGAGTCCAAACATAGCGGTCATGGGAAGGAGTCGCTTTACAGCCTGCCACGTTTTCATCATTGATCTACCCCGCTTTTCCCGATTTCGTAGATTCCTGTTTTTTTCTGTCAATTATAACAATCACTATTAATATAAGTTTAAGGGAAAGTTTTGTCAATCGTTCACAACTAGTTCACATTGTAATTTTCGACACAATAAACCCTTGTCCCATCTGGATTTTATAGCATTTTATGAAAACGCAAACAAATAAAAAATAATAAAGAAAGCGCATTCAATTTAAAATGTGTCTATTAATTCATTTGACTATTCTATGAGGAAGACTTTTCCTTATTCGTAAATGGGCATACAAAAAAAACCGATTCCAGCAACAAAAGTCGCTCGGGCACGGTTTATAAGAATCCTCGTGGATGTTATTACTCAAAATGATGTCTAAAGTTAAGCAAGTGACAAACGTATCTGTTAGCTAGGAGACGGATGAATTCATCCGTACCAACTCGTGTTCCACGACCATGGTCAGTTCTTCTTCATAGCCTCCTGTAATCCGATACTTTCGGACGTACTCCTTTACGAATTTCTTGGGATCTTTGGGCCGGAAAATGCGTGTCATTTCCCGTAGACTTTCCTTGACTTCGTTATGACCTTTACTTGCCATGATCAGTTCCCTCCCAAAACATTGAAAATGAATGCTCCGTTGTAGAGAATGCATGATGAAAAGTACGCCGTAACCTCGAATGCAAGTGAAGTATCCAGTACACATACGTGGCTTGCACTATCCGTCAAAACGTGGAATCTAAAGCTAAATCTAGCCTTTGAGACACCGCCTTGCCGGTGAAGCAGGTTCGTCGTGATTTGGGCTGAGAGTAAGGACGCCTGATGAACGATAGCTCCTTGACACTTTTATTACCCGAAGAGCCACTTACTGAATCACTCCTTTCGGGCCTTATCGTTATATTGTATCATATTCCGGATTAACTTCCACCTTTCCTTGTAAAATGTACTATTTGGAAAATATTATTTTTTACAGCTGTCTTCGTAAGTCAGATGTCTCCAAACTGGTTAAAATACAATAACCTATACAGCAAGCGAAATTGTATTTATCAACAAATGAGAAGGAGATCTTTATGGCCCAGCCTGCAATTCCCCTAATGACTACCGCAACGCCAGAAGACACCGATACACGCCGGGAGGGTCTTGAACAAGCCCATCAAGCTATCCTAAAAGAATACCCCAAGATGCATAGCATGCTTATTGTGCGTCATGGAAAACTTATCTTCGAACATTATTATAATGACCATCATGCTGGAGCATTAAATGATCTCCGTTCTGCCACCAAAAGTTTTGTCAGTGCCCTTACGGGAATCGCTATCGGCCGTGGAGAGATGCCTGATCTCCATATTTCTGTGTCCGAGGTCCTTCGCAAGCATATTCCATACCTTCACTCCCCACATCTCTCAAAAATCACACTCCGTCATCTTCTTACCATGACTTCCGGTTTTAGCTGGATCACAGGGAAGAAGCTTGGTGAACCGCTTGTTCGGAACCTCCATCGCAGCCGCCGCTGGGGTTCCTTTGGCCTTAGCTTGAACATTATTCCAGAACAAATCGGACAGTTCCAATATCGAAGCATCGACTCACATCTAATCTCGATAATGATTAGTGAATCTACAGGTCTTGATGCATTTTCCTATGCAGCACAGTATTTATTCACTCCACTCCGAATGGCTAATACCGCTTGGTTACCTAGCCCCGAAGGACATAGCATGGGTCATATCGGTTTGCACCTAACGTCTCGGGATATGGCTAAATTCGGAATCTGCCTGCTGAATAATGGAGTGTTTGCAGAGCAGCAAATCATCCCAGAACATTGGTTGCAGGAAGCACTTACCGCTCAAGCTAAGGGATATCCAGCGTTTGGTGATTACGGATATCAGTTTTGGATCGGTACGATGAGCGGGCAGCCCTACAAGCTCGCCCACGGGCATGGCGGGCAGCAGATTCTGCTCTTTCCCAATCTGGATGCTGTAGTGGTCTTTACAGCAGAGAGCAAGACAAACAACTGGAAGAACCCTCGCAGGCTGCTTGAAAAGTATGTTCTCCCTTCAATGAGCTAAACATACTTTTTCCTGACAAGTCATAGGCTTGTAAGGAAGAAGGATTCGAACAATCAAGCCCCTTCTTCTCCAAGCAGAAGGAGAGTGAGCCCATTGTCCCCTTTTAAATCATCCACCGGATTGCCCGATAATATAGCGGGCGCGTTATGTTACTTTTTCCCTTTTCTCGGCGGCGTCGTCTTTCTCGCATTGGAGAAACGCAGCCGCTTTGTGCTGTTCCATTCGCTGCAATCACTGATTACCTTCGGGGTGCTGATGATCCTCCACGTTCTAACCGGATTGGTCCCATTCCTCGGCCCCTTGATGAGTGCCCTCGTCTCTCTTTGCAGCTTTGGGGTGTGGCTGTTAATGATCTACCATGCCTTAAGTGGCAGGTGGTATAAACTTCCTTGGGCAGGTGATATCGCAGAAAGTCAGATTCGCCATCTGTAATCCCCCAAAAAGCAGCCCCTCTGATCGCTGAAAAGTATTCCCTTTTGCCCATCCACTCCTTACAATGTAGAAAGGGCATCAATGGAATTCTACAGGCTGGAGGAAATCATATGTATCTATTTATCATAAACCCGCGTTCCGGCGGGGGAGCAGGCGGCCGGACCTGGCATACTGTAGAGGCGCTCATGAAGGAGCGTTCGCTGCCTTTCATGTCCTTGTTTACGCACAGCGTAGAGGGTGCAGAAGCCCTTGTTTTAAATACACTAAAGCATCGCGAGGATTGGAAAGCCGTGATTGTAATCGGCGGTGACGGCACGCTCCATAGCATTTTGGGTGCACTTTGCGGCAAAGATATCCCCATGGGCGTAATTCCTGCCGGCTCCGGCAACGACACCGCCCGGGGGTTCGGCATTCCACTTTCCATAGAAGCCGCGCTGGAGGCCGCCCTTAGCGAGCGGTATATCGAAGCAGACCTGCTTTCAGGAGCAAACGGACTGACCGTAACAGCCGTTGCCAATGGCTTTGATGCTCAAGTGGCCGAGAATGTGAATGCCAGCCGATACAAAAGGCTGTGCAATGCCATTGGAGCAGGCCAGCTCGCGTATATCATCGGCATATTGCATACGCTGATGACATTCAAGCCCTGCCGGGTAAGCGTAGTCTGCGACGGTACGGAGCACGCCTTCGAGAAGGCATGGCTGGTCTCGATCTGCAACCTGCCCAGCTACGGCGGCGGGCTTTTGATCTGCCCGCAGGCAAAGGCCGATGACGGCCAGCTTGACGTCTGCGTCGTGCATGGGTGCAGCCGCGGGCAGCTGCTGCGGTTGTTCCCCACGGTACTGAAGGGCAAGCATGTGGCGTTGCCCTTCGTGTCTATGCTGCGCGGACGTAGCGTAGCTGTGGGCTTTGCCGAGGCCCGGCCTGCGATCGGCGACGGTGAGAGCCTCGGCAAAGGGCCGCTGGCCGTTCGCTGCGAGCCGGGGGCGCTGCGTGTGCTATCGCCGCTGGCGGCGGACAGCGTACAGCTGCCCGTCGACACTGCAGCGGCATGCGGCAGCAACGGGTAACCTGACCCGTGCATACCATACACACAAAAAACAGCAAGCGACTGGTTCATTACCAGTTCGCTTGCTGTTTTGTATATCCTATAGCTTTTGTTTGAGAATGCATTCCAAAAGCCTCAAACAAGAGGCTCTTCCTCGTCTTCCACGAAAGTGACTCTTCCGTCCTCCAGTGAAGCAATACGCACAAGTGACTCTACGCGATATCCCGCTTCCTGCAGCAGCCGATTCCCTGGCTGGAACGCTTTTTCGATCACAATACCAATTCCAACCACACTTCCCCCCGCCTGCTCAACAATACGGGCAAGTCCGAAGGCGGCTTCACCATTCGCCAAGAAATCATCAACAATCAGTACCCGTTCTCCGGGAGCAATGAATTTCTTCGAAACGGTAATTTCATTCGTTTCTTTCTTCGTGAAGGAGTAGACCTTCTCCACGTAAATGTCTTCTGTCAGCGTCAGCGATTTCTGCTTACGGGCAAAAATCAGCGGAACCTCCAGCTCTAATGCTGTCATAATCCCTGGAGCAATCCCCGAGGATTCTATAGTCAGCACCTTCGTAATTTCTTCGCCAGCGAACCGGCGGATAAACTCACGGCCAACCTCACGCATCAGGAAGGGGTCCATCTGATGATTCAGAAAAGAATCCACCTTGAGCACTCCTTGCCCGAGTACAATACCTTCTTTCAACACTTTTTGTCTCAACAGCTCCATAGTGCTCCTCCTTCTCCCATCATTGAATCCATTCTCCCCACATTACAGACCTGTCGGCTTCTGAGGCAATAAATTTCCAACGATCGATTTTAAATTATGATCATCCTTGCTCTTTTCCTGACCGTTATCATAACCCGTAATTCGAATCTCCAAGAAATCCCCCGGATTTACCGGTTTAAAAATCAATTTTTCGCGGTCTTCCAGTCTCACGTTAAAATTCATATCCTTAAACATTTCGACTAATTCTGCTTCTCCAGGAGATGCTCCCTTATCCAGAAACAACAGTCCACGCAATTTTTTAGGACCATCATTGTGCACCACTTCAAAATGAACGATACATTCCATGCTTCTCACCTCCCTATGATAATAACTACTGCGCCTGTTCTTCCCCATCATCGCCTTGATCATACATAACATATTTGCTATGAATTTTGCTGTAACGTTCTCCATAACGCTCTACTAATTCTGCGCCCATATCCTGCTCCAGCTCGAACAAGACCATTTCCTGTGTAAAATGATTCAACAGCAGCTCCACTAACACCGGGTGCTCTGTTACCACTGCTTGCGCGGATCCATCATCATAACGCATCCCCAACATACACCAGCTCCGGTCAATCACAAATGAGAACTTCCGTCCATCCGCCCGCTGCGAATTTTTTCCGAATGACGGCCATACCGGGTAAGAGGCAGCAGCAGCATTGCCACCGTCAAAAGCCCATAAAAGCCTAACGCCACGCAGTTCGGCCTGTTCAAGTTCGCTCCGCAGAAGCGACGCTTCCTCGCGCCACATATCCACTACAATCTCCTGCTCTGCCATGTTAAGCTGGCGAATCAGCGCCCCCATTACATTGCGGTCGCCCTCTACATTATAAAAAGAAGGACTAACAGGTCCCCCGCGAGGCATCTCACTTTCCATATAAGCCAGCGAAGCTTGAACTCTTCCCGAGATCATCGTCGCCAGCTCCTCCGGATTAAGAACACTATACCGCGCAGGCTCTCCTTCACCACATCGTACATATCCCTGCTGTGTTAGGCGCTGAAGCGCCGCATACACATTTGATCTTGAAACTCCGAGCTGTTTGGCAACCTCATAGCCAGAAGCCTGACCTTTAGTCGCAAGCTCGACCATGATTTTGGACTCCATCTCCGTGAAGCCCAGATTGCGCAGATGCAGCAGCAGCTGTTCCATCTTGTTGTCCCCCTAAGCCCTAAGCTGACTGATATCTGTACTATATTTGCTCCGATCCACAACGTGGACACCATAAGGAGCCCTTTGGCAATTCATTCCGACAGATTTGACACTTAATCATATCACGAACACCACTGTCCTGGGTGACTGCGGTCTCCTCCTGATGTTCATTCGCGTTCCAATCGCGGATGCGACGATCCAGCTCAAGCTGTCTTTGTCTTTCCCGTTCCAGCTGATCAGCATGTCTGCGATCCCGTTCAATGTCATGTTCGTTCGCCGCATATTCCTCCAATGGCAGCTCATCATCCTCTGAAGGCAGGATCTCAGAATACACCACACTTTGCGGATGGAGCTTCATTGCAATCTCCTTCTCTTCATCCGTTAGCTCATCCGCACCATAGTATTGATCCTCATCCTCTTCGTCCTCATCCACAGTTTTGACGAATACCGGCGGTGACGGAATCTTTCTTGATGTGGTTAGCTCCTCCAGCTTACTTCCACACTTTGGACAAAAATTTGCATCGAGCGCCACAACATTGCCACAAGAACATAACCGTTCATTTTTCAGTTCAGCAATTCTTGCGCGTTGGACTTCAATTTTTTCCTGAAGCTTGGAACAGGTCCGTGCCAGTTCTACCATTTTGCCTTCAGCTACAGACATATCCTTAGAGCGATACCCTTCATAAAAAAGCCTGCCCATTTTCGTGAATTCCACTTCCATCTCACGTTCAATATCGGAAATAAGCCCGTTCAGCTTGCCGATCTCAACAGAGCTTTGTGCTTTTTCGGTAACCCGGCTCGCACTATCTTTGATTCGTTTCATAAAACTCATTACAGTTCCTCCCTCTCCAGCGATACGTGTTTCTATCATACCAAATGTATCGAACAGATTCATTAATGTGCTTTAATACGCGATTTAGCGGAGAATGTTCCTATAAATTCTTATTTTCCCTGATTTCAGACGTTATTTTGCGTCAGGGGTTCTACATCGGTTAAAATAGAATTAATCACAAATAACGAAATTGGGAGAGTTTCAGTGGAAGAACATGACAGCACACAGCTTACGCTAAAACAGATGCAGGTACACGTTAAGGATCTGCAACATTGGCAAGATAACGAGGATTTCACAAATCTTATCAATGAGTTCAAGTCTCTGCCAGCACTCTATCGCCATGCACTAAACGATCTTGAGAATAAAATCGATGTGATCAAAACGGAATGGCAGGTCCGTGACGGCTTCAGTCCCATCGAGCATGTTAAATGCCGAATTAAAGAACCCAAGAGCATCCTTCAAAAGATGGAGCGCAAAGGTTTCGAGTTCAACTTGGAAAATATGGAGCAGCACATTCACGATATTGCAGGTATGCGGATTGTATGTGCTTTTGTTAAAGATATTTACCGTCTGGTTGATCACCTCAGCACACGCGAAGACATTCGCGTATTGGAGATCAAAGATTATATAGCCCATCCCAAGCCGAATGGGTATCAAAGCCTGCATCTTATCGTCGCAATTCCGCTCGTCCTGCTGGAAGGAACACGCTGGGTCAAAGCCGAAATACAGCTGCGAACCCTAGCCATGGACTTCTGGGCAAGTATGGAACATATTCTGTATTATAAATTCGATAAGCAGCTTCCTTCGCATGTTGCGGAAGAATTGAAGGATGCCGCACGCGCCGCCGATGAACTGGATCAAAAAATGCTGCGCCTACGCCGCGAGATTCTGGAACTTGCAGAAGGGGAATCCCCTGCCGGCGGGCAGGTTTAAGCTTTCATATTTCTACATTTCTCAAAAATTAAGGGGATGTCTCATAAGCCATGACAATGGCTGCTGGGACACCCCCTTCTTTTTAATCGATTAGGCCGTTTGATCGTTACCATTTGCCGCCGAAGCAAGGTGCTATCGGACACAGCCTATCTTATTCGCAAAATAATCCTCCATTTTGCATACTAACGGACCCCAAAGTCGCTAACGGCATAAAAAACTCCGGATCTGCGCCCTCCTATATAGGATAGCTGCACTGGAGTCCGAAAACATACTGGATAGGCGATAAATGTGTGAATAACGCCTCCTGAGTCCCTAAACCTCAACCAACGGCTAATCATGACCCGGCGTTCCGCTGTATTCAGCCTCAAGGCTTACTAACCAAAGGCTTCCATGTAACGCCGCCATCTGTAGTGGTCTTTAGAAATCCTGGACCCGCCAACCAACCGTTTTTCGGCGTAACGAACTGAATGTTTTCTGCCTTCGCGAATAGCTGTGATGTCGCAATCAACCTCCAGCTTACACCCCCGTTGACAGTCGCCACCAGTTTGCCGCCCTCCTGCAAAGTCCAACCTTCACGAGCGTTCAGCCATGTTGTTCTCGCTGCCTCAGTACCGAGCAATTGAGGGCCAAGCTTCCATGTCCTGCCTCCGTTATCACTTGTGTAAAACACCATACTTCGAATCCCATCGTCAACGATCTCCAGCGGCAGGATGCCTTTCATATTGTCTTTGCCTGAGAATTTAGGCGGATAACTATTACTGTAAGTAAAGGCTGCCAGAGCAGCTGGCTTCTTTAATTGCTCCGGCTTCCAGCTCTTCCCGCCATCCGTAGTTCTGAATGTTAAAATGTATTCTTGCCCATGGTTGCTGGAGGTGATCCAGCCATTCTGGGAATCCTGAAAGGTTATCCCTGTTGGATAGGCTTTAATACTCTCCGTTAGATTTCCGATTCGCTTCCAGCTGTTCCCGCCATCAGCCGTGCGATACAAGGATTTCTCCATCATCCCGAGACCAGGTTCTGAATCCAGCAGCACATACCCGTTATTCACATCGATAAAATGAATAAAACCGCCACTGTATCCTTGCTCCCAATCCTCCGTGACGGGAAGTTTTGTCTCCTTCCAGGTCTGGCCCTGATCAGAGGTATGATAGATCAGGACAGGTTGCCCTATACCATGACTACTTATAATCCAGCCATTTGTGGCATTCAGGAAAAAGCTTGCTGCGGCAAAGATGCCTGTTTCTTGTGGAATAGGAACAATATTGCTGTCCGGATGGTACCAACTACTTCCTCCATCGTTCGTAGTCCATAATCCAGTCTTATCTATTCCCCACCCATGCTTTATGTCATTCATGCTAAATTTAGCAGGATACCCCTGCAAAGAATTCATATCCGTCTTCAGCTCAGCGGTATTTATCCCCATACTCGAATCTAAACCAAGATTATCATTTACCATGTAGGATTGCAGAAATAACCCAGCAATGATTATCGGGGCAAAAACGGCATATAGTCTCAAATGAAACCCTCCTTTTTCCATTTCCTTCTATTCTATAATCATAGACAGAGTTTAATAGTAAAAGGTTACAGAAGCTTTACACAAAGAAGAAGCCGCCTCCTCAGATAGGAAGCGGCTTCTCTAAACTCCACTGCTGTTTAACTACGCCTTACTTGCACGACGGGCAGCAGCTTCTGCTACTCGATTCATAATCAAAGTTAGGCCTTCTAGAGCCTTAGGTGTCTGAGGCAGCAAAGCTCCCCAGTCTTCCGTTACCGCTGCTACTACCGGCGATGAGGGAAATGGCCTAGCCGTAATCTCATGGAACTGCGGTCCCGGCTGGTGAAGCGAACCTTCAGCAGCCGCTTCTGCAAGCCATTCCCCAGAAGAAATTGCGGGGCCCTTGCGCTCTAGCCGTGCTAATTCTGTTGCAAGCTCACTAGCTGGGGCTGCCTCTGTCTCAGAATCATCGGCAGCTATATCAGTTTCAGCCCAAAGGGCAAATATTCCATCCAGGAGTTCTCCCTTAGTAAATCCTCTCAGAGAAAGCGCCAGCAGCGGCTCTTCAGCAAGTCGTTCTTTTATAAGCTGCAGAGTCTCCGCCTGGTTCTCTAACCCTTCCCCCTCAAAGAGGGCTTGCTCCAGCTCAGTATCTGTAGGCAGAAGCTCCAGTTCCGCCAGCCCACCCGTCAATCTCCCTTGCAGCAAAGCAAATACCTCATCCGGACTTAGCGCCAGACGCCGCAATATTTCTTTTCTACGGGCAGCATGCCATACTGGAACCTTCAGAGAGAGAGGTTGCTCCGTTCTTTGTCCCTGAGGAACAGCAGAAGTACCGACATTCCATTCACCTTTTGCCCGCGACCCTCCCGTCACTTTCCCGGGCGAAGCCGTCCATGCTGCTTTTACTAATCCAGGCACAACTTCCAGCCGCATCTCTAACAGTTCACTCATTGTTCGATCCCTCCGTATTGCTCATGTCTTTCTTTACATCCAATCCTGATCCTGCAGTTCAATAAGCTCCTTCAGTTCATGATTAGACATCTCGGTCAACCATGTTTCACCAGAACCAACAACCTGCTCCGAAAGGCTTTTCTTCCGCTCAATTAATTCGTCAATACGTTCCTCCAGCGTTCCTTGGCAAATCAGCTTATGAACTTGTACGTTCTTATCCTGCCCAATTCGGAAAGCCCGGTCTGTCGCCTGATTCTCCACTGCCGGATTCCACCAGCGATCGTAATGAATAACATGATTGGCCCGGGTTAGGTTCAAACCTACTCCGCCCGCTTTAAGAGATAACACGAAGAAGGCTGGCCCCTTGCCCTCTTGAAAATCATGCACCATCTCGTCCCGCTCCCGTTTTGGAATCCCCCCATGAAGGAACAGCGGCGATGTACCATAACGCTTAGTAAGCTTGCTCACCAGCAGCTCCCCCATCGCTACGTATTGCGTAAAGATCAACACAGATTCGCCAACTTCAGCGACACTGTCCAGCACCTCGAACATAACCTCCATTTTACCGGAATATTCATTGCGTGGACTCCGTCCTTCTTCTTTCCGGAATAGCTGAGGATGATCGCAAATCTGCTTCAGCTTCGTCAGAGAGGATAACACCAGTCCACGGCGAGCCATACCACTGCTCTCCCCGATCACACCGAGCATTTCATCCACGACACCCTGATACAGGGCAGCTTGGGTCTCGGTCAGCGGGCAATAAGACTTCAGCTCCAGCTTCTCCGGTAAATCCTTAGAAATATCCGGGTCACTCTTCAGACGCCGCAACAGGAAGGGGGATACCAAGCGATGTAGCTCCCGCAGGCGTTCCCCACCTTCACCAGACACATAACGCTGCCGGAAGGAATGATAGGTTCCTAAATAGCCCGGGTTTAAAAAGTGGAAAATAGACCATAACTCGCCAAGTCTGTTCTCTACCGGAGTACCTGTCATAGCTATGCGATGCGGCGCTGATAACTTCATCACACTCTGCGCCTGCTTCGTACGGTGATTTTTAATATATTGAGCTTCATCCAGCACCACTGTTGACCACTGAACATTGGCTAAATCCTCACTGTCACGGCCTGCCAAATGATAGGTCGTCAGTACGATATCATGACTGGTTGCCAGTTCTAAGAAGCTATCTCCCCGAACACGGCGTCCACCATGATGTATGTGTACATTAAGCGAAGGTGCAAAGCGCTGCAGCTCCCGCTGCCAGTTGCCAAGAAGCGATGTTGGGCAGAGAATCAGTACAGGCTCCTGCTTCTCTTCAGGGGGAGCACTTAACGCCCGGTCCAGCAGGCAGGTGATAACCTGCACCGTTTTACCTAGACCCATATCATCGGCGAGGCATACCCCAAAACCCAGACCACTGAGCTCGGCCAGCCACTGATAACCCCGCTCCTGATAAGGTCTTAAAGTTCCATGCAGACCCTCAGGTACAGGACGCACCGGAAGATTACGTAATACATCTCCGCGCATAAGTGATGCCAACAGCCCGGATGTCTCCATCCCAGTGACGGACATTCCTTTCCAGAGCCGATCTTCACCATCCTCGGCTTCTAGACGCATCCAATCCGCGGCAGTCATTTCTCCGTTTTCATGGCGTTTCATATATCTAAGAACCTGGCGGATTTCTTTAGGATCTATCTCGATCCATTCCCCGCGGAAACGTACAAAAGGTACACCGGCCTCTACTAATGCATTTAATTCTTCCTCACTAATCGTACTATCTCCAAGCGAGGCCTCAATACGGAACGAGATCAGCTCTTCCATACCCAGAGCTGCGGGCGCCGGACTATCGCCCCCGTTCACGCCCGGCTGCATTTTCATCTTCATGCCAATGCGGCGGCGTCCCTCACGGCTCCAGCGCGAAGGCATCTGCACCGTTATTCCCCGATCGCGCAGCTGCTGCACCGTCTCCTTCAAAAAGAAATAAAGACGCTCCGGTTCCAAATCCGCCCCCGTAGGCGCAGGCTTAGCAAGAGCGCGCTGAATATCCGGCGATATCTTCGCAGCCCGGCCCAGCGCTATAAGCAGCTGCTGCTGGATATTGCGATAGCGTTTACCCCATAACGTAAACTCTCGTTCTTTACTACTCCAGATCGATTTGGCGGGAAACCAGAATTCCCCTTCTTCCTTATTCTCCGCCCAGAAGGTTAACCGCCAGACTTCATTATTGTTTTCATTGTCTTCTGGCGGCTCCAGCCGTAGCCCAAGACCCAGCTGCCCGCTCCGTGCTTCCTCTGGCTCTGAATGTGGCACATCGCTGCCAGCGGTCTCGTTCACAGTGACCAAAAGGTCTGTCACCTCTGCCGGAGTTCCTTGCACGGGTATATCTCGGCTTCCCGTGAGAAGGCTATTCCACCACAGTTCAGTTAAAGGGGAATAACCCCGGCGATAATTCGCTTTATAAGGGATTAACTCACTTTCAATGCCCGCAATTACTTTTTTTATCTCAGCAGTCATTACAGCCTGCATAAAGGAGTAAAGCACATATGCTCCAGCCTCATCACGAGAGGATAAATCCCCTGCCTCTGCGATATGCGTTCCTAGTGCAAGAACAGGCATGGATGCTGCCAGCTGCAGAAAGATCTCTTTGTCCTCCTGCTTTCGGAAAGCTGGCGACCAGCAGACCGTCGCCGCCTGTTCGCCGCCGCGGCGACGTGAGCCCACAGGGCGTGGTGGCAAGGCCCCCGGCGTAATCCCGCCCGTACCCATCAGCTCCAGCGCAAAACGTGCCGCTGCTGCCCAGTAACGCAGTTCGCCGCCTGGCTCCACTCCCTGATCTCGGCATAACGTCTCATCCCATGCCAGAAGCAGTTGAAATGCATCGCTAGGAACCAAGGCGAGCCCTTCGAACGTTCGTCCGGGCAATCCGCGCCGGGCTGGCTTCCCCTCTACAGGGGGAGCCGGATATTTCACTTCTGCCAGACGCAGAGCAGCAGTTGCAAAAGGACGCACTCCTCCCTGTAGCTCCATCCGCTTCACTACGCGAGTCCAAGCGTCAACCTTCGGCTCCGAAGTTTCGCCAGAGAAGCAAAATAAAACGTCCCCTAACCATATTGCATACAGATGCTTAGTCATCGGTGATCTCCTGTCTTTTAAGCAAGCAAAAAAAGAACCAGCCCCCTACCATCAGGAAGGGTAACTGCAACCTTTTCCGCGAGAAATAAATTTTGAAGCTATACAAGTAGAAGTCGCTTCTTCCTCTTTTAGAGAGGGAATGCGGTCCTGCGGTAAATATAAGGATAAAGAACTAGGACAAAACTTATATTTTCTTGAATCTTCATCTCTTCATCTTATACGAAAAAGCGCTGATTTAAAAACATTTCTGCATATTTTCTGTAGATTTTTATGAAATAAAGTTGAAGGATATAGAAACACCCAGTAATTTGATTCATTTAAAATACCCCGCACTACTGCCCTACTATCCAAGAATGTTATGACTCACTAGTCACTTCTTTTCTTTTAATAGTCTTAATTAGGTCAAAAAGGGGTATATTCTAAATAAGCAACACCCTATTAAAAAAGCTAGGGAGTGAATTATTTGAGACGTTATAATCCTTATAAATGGTGGAACCTCGTATTCTTTGTGGGTGTAATTATCGTAAATGTGCTGGCGGTAACCTTGCCTTTGGGCGGAAACAGTACAGGAGAAATCTCTGACAAATATAAGACTTACATGACTCCTGCTGGCTACGCGTTCTCCATTTGGTCGCTGATCTACCTCTTGTTAGCCGGTTTCGTTATTTATCAATTCCGCTCCTATACAAGTTCTAGGGATTCTGTACGAGCTATTTCGTTCTGGTTTATCCTGAGCTGTGTTTTTAATATGAGCTGGCTTTTCCTCTGGCAGTATCTATACATCGAGCTTTCTTTGATTGCCATGGTGTTAATGTTAATTTCCATCATTGTTATCTATCGCCGAACGCGCCAGATCGCAAATCCTACTTCAGGTGAGAAATGGCTGATCAAGCTACCCTTTAGTATATACCTTGGCTGGATCTCTGTGGCGACTATCGTGAATGTTAGCGTTGTTCTGGAGAAAAATCATTGGGATGGGTTTGGACTTAGCGGGATAACCTGGGCCGTGATCATGCTCTGCGTGGGGACACTGCTTGCGGTGTTAGTCAGCTACCCTAACCGAGACAGCATCTATCCTCTGGTCTTCGTATGGGCTTTCATCGCGATCGCCTTGGAACATAGAGAAGCTAATGCAGTCTTTGTAACGGGCACAGTAACGGCAGGTCTTCTGCTGCTCTACAGCATTTGGCTATTGCTCACACCACGCCGCAGAAGATACAGCAGATACTGATTGTCCTCTTGATAATATAAAAAGGCAGGCTAAGAAGGTGATCCTCCTTAACCCGCCTTTTTTTGTAGAATAATCTAGAAGTGCGAAATCATATTTATTTCTTACGTGCTACCGCTTCGATCTCAACAAGTCCGTTTTTGGGAAGTCGAGCAACCTCAATGGCACTGCGGGCAGGATAAGGTTCTTTAAAGAAAGTGCTGTAAACCTCGTTAACTGCTGCAAAATCATTCATATCTTTTAGGAATACGGTGGTCTTCACTACATGATCCAGTGATGCACCAGCTTCCTCAAGAATAGCTTGTACATTGCTAAGTGCTTGACGAGCTTGTTCCTGAACGCCCTCAGCCAAATTCCCTGTCTCGGGATTAAGGCCCAGTTGTCCTGAAGTGTATACCCAACTACCGGTGGTAATGGCTTGACTATAAGGACCAATGGCTCCTGGTGCTTTTGTAGTAGCTACTTGTTTTTTACTCATCTTGTTACCCCTCTCCATTAAACGCTGATCATTTATTGTCCATTGTAAGTCCTGTTCTCACCGTAATGCAAATTTATTAGCAGCCTGAAAAACTTAACGTTTTCCAATCACATGTATTACTTCATTCGTGTAGATATGCAAACCATGCGTGTCAGCAGAGGCAATGTTAACCATAGCTCTCGCCACAGTTACACCAGGTATGGCACGATATTTAGCCGCTTTGCCAACCATCACAAACTCCAGTGCTTTCATCAATCTAGCCGCGACGCGTTCTCCCAGTCTGAATTCCTCACGATGACCCAGCAGCAAGGATGGCCGAAACAAATGCAGCCCTTGAAAACCGATTTTGCTTAACGCTTCCTCTGCTCTCCCCTTAGTCCGACTGTAGAAATTGCGCGATTTGGCATCTGCCCCCATGGATGAAACAACCAAGAACTGTTTAACACCGTGATCTCTCGCAATAGCAGCAGCTGCAAGCGGATAATCCAGATCGACACGTTCGAACTGCTCTTGTGAACCTGCCTTCTTGATCGTAGTCCCGAGGCAACAGAAGATGGAATGAACGCCTTCGAACGAATCGCTATACTCCGCCAGGCTCTCCCAATCCACAACGATTTGCTTAAGCTTAGGATGTTCTAAAGCTAATGGAGTCCGTACAAGCACTCTCACCTCACCCCATCCTTCACGATTCAGCAATTCCTCCGTAACCGCTTTCCCTACTAATCCAGTAGCCCCTAATACCAACGCAATCCTTAACATGGAATAGTCCCCTTTACTTCTATTCGTCCTTTAGAATACGACGGCCCAGCAGGAAGGCAAGAGCGATCATAAGCGTTCCCACTACCAACTGCATACCGTATACTTGGGTCCATTGCGGCCAGTGGGCAATTTTTTCATACAGCTGTCCCCCAATAAGCGGACCAAAAAAGGATGATAAACCCGTAAGCGCCGCATAGGTCGCCATATACATAGGCCGTTCTTTTTTCGGCGTGTCTCCAATAATAAAATTAAAGGCCAGCTGGTTGAAACCGCCTACACCTACACCAAAAACAATATGAGCGGCAAACAACACCAACAGCATCGGCAACACAGACAAGAGTCCCCACATCAACGAGGACAAGGCAATAATCGGCAACGTAAAGAACAACAGACGTTTATTGCTATATTTTGCATTTAGATTACCCCAAACGTAGAAACTAGCCATCATAAAAAGAGTCTGGGACACATTAAGCAGTGATAACGTTTCATAATTTATATGAAGTAACTGCAACATGACATACGAGTATAGCGGAACAGTTAAATTCTGCAGCAGCAACCAGGCGGCCAGAAACAAAGTAGACTTCATAAATAAAGTATCTTTAAGCGGTTTCTTAAACATCGGTAAAAATTTATGTTCTTCCGATTTCTCGAAAGGCACGTCGGGATAAAAAAAGAATACAACGACGTTAGAGATCGCGAAGATCCACACAACAATATAAAGAATCAGAAAGCCATGGCTCCCGGGATAACGATCCAAAACGATACCCCCACCATACATCACCAGACTACCGAGTGCATTCAGGAACGTATTACGAATCCCAAAATAACGTCCACGCACACGTGCCGGAACAAGATCGCTGATCACAGAGCTCCACAGCACACCACCCGCCGTATTGGCAATAAAAGCAGTAGTATATAAGGCTATAAAAGCCATGACCCAATACTCTTTAGGAAAAATAAACGGAATTAGCCCCGTAGAACTCCAAAGTATCCTATGCAGGCCGATAAAAGTAACCATAGCCCATTTGCGGCTTGGCAGCTTCTGAATCAAAAAAGCTACCCCGATCTGCATCACGTTAACCAAAGTGGTAAGCGCTAGCACAAATCCAATTTGACTTGAAGTGGCTCCTAAATATAGCAGGAATCCTGTTAGAAACTGCCCTTGCAGCAGGACCTGGAAAATGGTCGATGGCACACCTTCCCAGGTAGCAATGCGCAAATTCCTGCGATGTACTGAGGTTTTACGGACACGCTTTGAACTAGTAACTGTGTGCTTAGTTTCCATGTTGTTCATAGAAAGGGGTAACACTCCTTTGATGCGGCATTTGCTTCATTCTACTCCGCATCAATCTACTGTCAATACGCCAAATTAACAAATAATATTGGAGCTTACTCTTCTATGAATTCGAGGGGTAAATAAAGCGAAAAACGACTCCCTTTACCCTCCTCACTTTCTAAAGTAATGAACCCTCCGAGCAGTCTGGCCAAATCATTACTAATAGAAAGTCCTAATCCTGTTCCGCCATATTTTCGACTAATTGTTCTATCCGCCTGTTGGAAGGCTTCAAAGATCATGGCATGCTTCTCTGGTGCAATACCTATCCCACTATCTTCTACCTCAAATACAATCCAATGCTTCACAATAGCTCTTTCCCCACGTTCCTCTTGACGAATACGGAGTGCGACATGGCCAGACTTTGTAAATTTAAAAGCATTAGAGAGCAAATTACGCAGGATCTGCTGAATCCGCTGTGGATCGGAATGAATCATTTGCGGGATGTTTTCTTCCATAGCAATAGTAAATTCTAATTCCTTTTGTTTAGCCGTGACAGCGAATTGCATAGCCAGGATCTCTGGGATCTCAATAACACTTAAATCTTCATTTATAATATCCAATCGACCTGCTTCCACTTTGGACAGATCTAATATATCGCCAATTATCATCAATAATTCTTCACCAGAACGGCGAATAATGGCTGCATACTCACTCATTTCTGCTTCCGTAAGAGAATTATCATTGTCTTCAATTAATTGCGATAAATTAATGATGCTATTCAGTGGTGTTCGAAGCTCATGAGACATATTGGCCAGAAATTCGGATTTAAATTGCGAAGCCATCATTAACTGATCGGCACGTTCTTCAAGCGCTATCTTATTCTTATGCAGCTCCTCCGTCTGGGCGGACAGTTGTTCATTAGCACGCTGAATCTGCACATTCCGTAAGAGTCCTAATTGAAAGTCACGAATAATTAAGGAGAATAGAACACTTAGAATCAACCCCGCAGGGAAAGTAATCGGCATAATCTCTCTTATGTACTCTGGGGCGGGAATCACACCAAACACCATAATGTTGATTGCATTCATTACATTTACGACTAGAATCACGATCAAACCTTTGTTCACTATGCATAAGCTAGATCGTCTGACCCAGTAGCTAAGCGCAGCACAAATAAATCCTAGAATGGACAAATTAATTGTACCAGCCATTGCTGCCTCATTTACTCCAAAAGTTAACCGTGTAAGACCTGTTCCTATACCAATCAAAACAAGAATGAAAGGATGCGGATAAGCCAGCGTTGAAATAATAAGTGGCACAAAACGTAAATCAAAAATCACATGCTCATCCAGCCTATATCCAAAAAGAGTACTAATCCACCCGGCAAAGATGGCTAGTAATACCCAGCTTACTTTCTTTATTCTTACACTTGCATTTGAAATGGTGCTTTTATATATAAGATTAGCCAAATAGGCTACAGCTATTAGCATCGCGGTGTTTCCAAAAAATATTTTAAGATAACCCATAGATTCACTCCCACCTTGGCAAAATAAATTACAACTTTCATCTCATAATACTACCATACTAAAGCCCTATTCGATAACTAACCGCCCACGGACGCAGAAGAAGAGCGCAAATCAGATGCGATTTGCGCTCTTCTTCTGGAATTTTATTATAGACGTCATTAGTAACGAATTAATCGCGGTAGGAACGTCCCCAAGTTTGGTACTCTTTTTCCGCGTCTTCTTTCGTGTGTCCATAACGTTCTTGTAGTTTACCTACTAATTTATCCTTTTCACCATCAATTACGTCAAGATCATCATCTGTAAGCTTGCCCCATTGCTTCTTGGCCTCGCCTTTGAGCTGTTTCCATTTCCCTTTAAATACATTGTTGTCCATTATTAGCTCATCTCCTTAGCTGAATTAATTAGGGTAGGATCGTTATCCCGTGTTACCTTTACTTACCCTTCCCCATTCGCTATGAATCTTTCCGCCATTCATGGCATTAGCAAATTAAGTCGTATTCTGTCACATATATTTTTTAATTTATGTATTCAAATCTTTTAAAATTTGATATAATCCAGATATAAATTAAATATTTAATTTTTTAAGTGATTTATTTCACAAATGTTTTCCTAGTCCATATGCTAGAATGCCATCGGAGATAAAACAACATCATTAAATTTTTTTCTAATCTATGCCGATATAAGTCATGATACTGTTACAAACGGGTAATGAGGTATGAGATTAAAGTGACAAATATCATTTATAAAGTGATTTTTATCACTTCGCTCGACTATTAAAATGTTTTACATTTTAATATATATATTTTAAACTATATTTTTGGAGGTCATTTGAAATGAAAAAAGCTTCTGTTATCTTGTCGAGCGCACTTATCCTTGGATTGCTCGCAGGTTGTGGTAACAACACAGACAACGCCGCAGCCCCTACTAACGCACCAGCTGAAACAACTGCTCCTGCAACAAATTCCGGTAACGCTGGAACTGAAGCTGGACAGTACAAAGACGGAGTTTACTACGGTACTGCTGACGTTGATGCTAAAACTGGCTGGCAATATTTCGCACTCTTAACTGTAGAAGGTGGAAAGATCACTAAAGCTGACTGGGATGCCTTTAACGTTAACACTGCAGGCGACCTGAAGAAAAAGGTTTCTGAAGATGGTAAATATGGCATGAAAGCTGGTGGTGCTTCTTCTGAATGGCACGAGCAAGCAGCTAAAGCTGAAGAATTCCTGATCGAAAAACAAGATCCAGCAGCTATAACTTTTGATGCTGAGGGGAAAACTGATGCCATCTCTGGTGTATCCGTACACGTATCTGACTTTGTAAAAGCTGCTCAAGCTGCTCTTGCTGCTGGTCCAGTAGAAGCTGGTCAATATAAAGACGGAGGCTACCATGCTGAAGGCGAAATGGACGCTGAATCCGGTTGGAAATCCACTGTTGACCTGACTGTTGCTAACGGTAATGTTGTAGCTGTTAAATTCAGTGGTTTGAATGCTGCTGGCGATGACAAGAAGCAATTCTCCGTTGATGGTAAATATGGTATGAAAGCTGGCGGCGCTTCTGCTGAATGGCATGAAGAAATCGCTTTGGCTGAAAAATACTTCCTTGAAAACAAAGGTACTGCTCCAACGCTTGATGCTGAAGGCAAAACTGATGCAATTTCCGGCGTGAGTATTCATGTTGGTGAATATTTTACACTTGCAGAAAAAGCACTCGAAGGCGCGAAATAATTTCGCAGGACCTTCTGCAGCTAATCAGACGAATGAGGTGAATTTCTCTTGAAGAAAATAGTCATTTTGGGCGGCGGCTACGGCGGCGTACTCACGGCTAAGAAACTGGCAAAGAAATTTAAGAAAAACAAAGATGTTGAAATTACACTGATCGACCGGAATCCATATCACACTCTATTGACTGAGCTGCATGAGGTTGCCGCGAACCGTGCTCCAGAGGATTCAATCAAGATCGATCTTAAGAAAATTTTTGCGGGCCTTAAAGTAGATGTTGTTCTTGATGAGATCAGCAATATCGATTTCAAAAGCAGAAAACTTAAGTCCGATAAAGCTACCTACGCTTACGATTACCTTGTAATCGGCACAGGTAGCAAACCAACCTTCTTCGGCATTCCAGGCGCAGAAGAAAACACCTTCTCCTTCTGGTCTTACGATGATGCGGTAGCATTGAAACGCCAAATCCGCGATATGTATACCAAAGCGGCTATGGAGAAAAATCCAGCTGTACGCCGTGCTATGCTGACCTTCGTTATTATCGGTGCCGGCTTTACTGGTGTCGAGCTGGTTGGTGAAATGGCTGAACAACGCGAGGAATTATGCAAGGAGTTCTTTATCGACCCATCCGAAGTAAGACTGATTGTGGCTGATATGGCTCCGAAGATTCTGCCTATCCTTCCAGATAAGCTGATTCAAAAAGCTGAAGCTCGCCTTCGTAAGCTGAACGTGGAAATCGTTACTGGCGCTAAAATCACCGAAGTAGGCAATGGTAGTGTTGCCCTTGGTGAGAAAAACGTCGTTGATTCCCAAACAATTGTTTGGACTGCTGGTGTTGAAGGCTCCGAAATCGTTGGTGGACTTGAAGTTCAACAACAAGGCCGCAAACGGATTGTTACGAATGAGAACCTGGAAAGTGTAGATCATAAGAACGTCTACGTAGTAGGGGACAACATTTTCTACATTCCTGAAGGTGAAACTCGTCCTGTACCACAAATGGTTGAGAACGCTGAACAAGCCGCTCCGATTGTTGCTGGCAACATTGCCGCCGACATTCAGAACACTGCTAAAAAAGCTTACAAACCAGGTTTCCACGGTACAATGGTCTCCATTGGTAGCCGCTACGGCGTAGCTAACGTTGGTCTGCCAGGTAAGTTCTTTATGCTTACTGGATTCATGGCAATGCTATCCAAACACTTTATTAATATGTTCTACCTGTCTCAGGTTGTCGGATTCAATAAAGTATGGACATATATGATGCATGAATTCTTCCATGTTGAGAACCGCAAGAGCTTCTTGGGTGGTCACTTCTCCAAACGTTCACCTAATTTCTGGCTCGTTCCACTTCGTGTTCTACTTGGGGGTATGTGGTTATACGAAGGTATTGAGAAGATCCAAAAGATTTGGAAAGATCCAGATAAGATTTTCTTGATTCCAGCTGCTCCTTTTGCAACGGATGCTTCATCAGCAGCCAGTGTTGCAGTAGATGCAGTTAAAGACACCGTAGATGCACAATCTGCAGCTTCAGCAGTATCCACTGCAAAAGAAGCAGTTGAAGCGTTGCCTGTACCTAACTTCGTATACAACATTACAAACTGGTTCATGGATTTGATGTTCTACAACAACGACGGAAGTTATACTTTCCTCGCGAAATGGTTCCAAATCGGTATGGTATGTGCAGAAATCGTCTTCGGTATTATGCTCATCGTTGGTCTCTTCACAGCACTTGCTTCTATAGCAACCGTAGGCATGTCGGTCATGATTTGGTCAACCAAAATGGCCTCGACAGAAATGTTATGGTACGTTGCTGCTGGTATTGCCTGCATCGGCGGATCGGGAAGCACACTTGGTCTAGACTACTATGTACTTCCTTGGCTTAAGAAACAGTGGAAGAGAATTCCGCTCGTCAGACGATGGTATCTATACACCGACTGATAATAAAACCCTGAATTTGTGTAATTTATCATATAGAACATATGTGCAAATTGTATTTTATTAGGGTTAAATATGGATATACTTCAGAGTAATGTGTCCCTAGGACACATTACTCTCCTTATTTACAAGAAGAAAATAACCTTCCTAATCCTAGGAAATGGTGGTTTTTTCTTGAATGAATGGTTTTGTAGGGATGATCGGGGTATGGTTTCTTCCGGCAAAACCGACAAGAAGGAGAGAATCTTGTGAACAAACAACTCATAGAAGATACCCTCCGGTTGTTGCATACTGAAATGTCACCTATTGCCGGAATTGAGCTTCAGCCCTCTCCGGCTGCATGTGAACAGCTAATCTCGGTACTGGAACGCCATGATCTGGAATACAGCCGCAAAGTCAATTTGCTGGGTATTTACACTATTCTCACTTTGGCAGCAGAGCGCCATATGGAATGTATCCCACATCATCCCGACCTTACACGCAACATTTTGGATGGAGATTATTTGTATAGCTTTTACCTGCAGTTTGCGGTGAAATGCCGTGAGCTCGACTTAGTTGCTTATCTAGCTCCTTCGATCAAAAAAATGCAGATTAGACGGTCAAATGGAGACTTCGCGGAACATGATCCAGCTACTGGAATCGAAGAGTTCTTGATTCAAGAGTGCAGACAGCGTAGTCGCACAAGCAAAGCCATTTGACAGGTGGGATCCATAAATGAAGCTGCATGAGGCCTTAAATATAGACATAAATGAAATCAACCGCGAAATCGTAAACCTTGTGACGCGTGATAAAGATGTACCTAAGAAATCTCAGCTCGCGCAAAGTGTTCTAGAGCTTATAAATTCCGGTGGTAAACGCCTTCGTCCCCTCATGGTCATTGTTGGCAGTCGGTTTGGCCGTAAGGATACCGGTCGCAGAGCGCTTCAATTAGCTGCTGCTGCTGAATTTATTCATGCCGCCTCATTAATTCATGATGATATCATTGACCGTTCTGAGTTACGGCGGGGCGTACCCGCCTTACATATTAAGACGGGGACATTGTCAGCAGTACATGTTGGTAATTACATGTCCGCTCGGGTCATCGAGCTGCTGAGCAAATATACAGGAGATAAAAACAGATACGTTCATGACTTATCCTCTGTAGCCACCGCTCAGCTGTGTCTGGGTGAATATCAGCAAATGGAACATGCTTTTGATTATGAAATTACAATGGATCAGTATTTGGAGAAATCCTTAAACAAAACCGCTCTTCTTATGGCAACCTGCTTACGGGTTGGTGCACTGTCCACTGAAAGCACCGAAGAAGTTGCCAATCTCCTTTATAATTTTGGAGAAGCCTTAGGGATGTCCTTTCAGATACAAGATGACCTGCTAGATTTCACACAGTCCGCCGATGTCCTAGGCAAACCTGCCGGTAGCGACCTGCGACATGGTCAGGTCACCCTGCCAGTGCTGTACGCCTTGCAGGACCCTAAGCTCTCGCCTGTGATCCGTGCAATCGGCCCGGATTCTTCCGACGCTGAAGTAGCACATGTGCTCACCCTAATTAACAATAGCGATGCCCTCGCTCGCGCTGAACGGGTCAGCCAGAACTATCTGGATAAAGCTGCAGCTATTGTGCAGCAGCTCTCCTCCTACCCGGCGCATGCTGATCTGGAAACGTTGCTGCAATATTTTGCGGACCGTGATCGCTAAAGCGTACGTTCTAATACAAATAAAAACGGATACCTCCCATTCACTTGGGGGTATCCGTTTTTTTGATTTAGACACATCATTTTATTGATCTTGTCGCAATTCAACTGCTATTTTTCCGCTTCAACAGGACAAGCTAAACACGCAAACGCAGCGTAGCGCACATGAGCTAATTCAGTCATTCTACTCCATCGGATATAATTAGGGAAAACCTCCCTAAAATTAGCTAATAATCGTTCGAAAACCACGATATTAGGGAATTCCTCCCTAATAAAGTCCACTTTAGCATGCTTTTAAGAGTAACCAGCTATATTTCAGGGAGAAATTCCCTAAAACAGAGTCAAAGGATAAAAAACTCAATAAGATTAGGGAGGTTTTCCCTAATCTTTGCATTCAACTCGTAGCTTCCCCCTTGCAGAGCGGGGACCCGAGTCAACACAAAAAAGGAAAGCTAGCGTAGCCAGCTTTCCAATTCCCTTGCCTACCCAAAAGGGGTAGGCTATTGTCTTTTGTTGTTAGTTTGAGGGCAATGCGCCAATGCTCAGCCAGCCGGCTCACCAAAGCCAGCTCCCTAACTAACATAGAAAAAATCAATCAGCGTACACAATAATATCACTATGCTAATTACCTGATTTAGATTATAAGAAGCCACCTTCATCAGCTTACGATTCGAAGGTTTTATAATCTTATGCTCGGTCATCAGGAGCAATGTAGCGATGCCAATCCCAACCAGATACACCCAGCCGAGATCCTGCCATACGTATAGAAATAATAGCAGCATAATCATAATGAAATGTAGACCTTTGGCGATACGCAGCGCATTCTCTAATCCAAAGAAGCTCGGAATAGACCATAACCCATGCCGCCGGTCAAATTCAATGTCCTGAGTGCCGTAGATAATATCAAATCCGGCAATCCAGAGCATAACTACCGTCCCGATCACAAACGGGGTAAATGCGATATTTCCGGTTACGGCAAACCATGCACCAATCGGTGCGGAAGCAATAACAAAGCCTAAATATAAATGGCTTAGAAAGGTAAAACGTTTTGTATAAGAATAAGTCGATATTAACACGATTGCTACCGGCGATAAGAGCAGGCAGAGCAAGTTCAGCATGCCTGAAGCCACAATAAAGATGGCATAATTGACAATAACAAAGACAACCACTTCTTTTTCTGCCAATAACCGTTGTGGCAAATGCCGATGTGCCGTACGAGGATTCTGTTCATCAAACGTACGGTCTGCCAGCCGATTGAATGCATTAGCGCCATTACGGGCACCGATCAATGCAATCAGACCCCAGATCATCACATGCCCTGATGGCCAGCCCCCAGCAGCCCACACCATCGAGATAATGGCAAACGGCAGCGAAAAAAGCGTATGAGAGAACATCACCAGTTCACTGAACATTTTAAGCTTTAGGCCTGCAGTTTTAAAAATGTTTAGAATAGCCATTCGTTTTCCTCTTTCTTCGCTACTTGAAATTCATTATATTAGTCATTAAGCTCCGCAAGGACTTCATTCAGGTTGTAAAGCAGCCCGTCGATATCCTCTTCCGTAATAATCATCGGCGGTTGAAAGGCTAGTACGTTGCGTCCTATGCCATTTTTGCCGATCAGGTATCCTCTGTCTTTCATCGCTTCCAGTACTTGATCTGTAAGCGCCGCAGAGCCTTCTGCATCCTCACCAGCAAGCTCCGCTCCCAACATAAGCCCAATTCCCCGTACATCCACAATAAGCGAAGGATAACGGTCTTGAAGGGTCTTTAGCCCTGCTTTCAATCGTTCTCCGAGCAGCACTGAGCGTTCAGGAAGCCGTTCATCGCGAATATAATCAAGCACAGCCAGCGCCGTTGCAGCAGATACCGGATTGCCTCCAAAGGTTGAAGCCGACGGACGGTTCAGCGCGAGTGCAATCTCATCCGTTGTCGCAAAGGCTGCCACCGGAATTCCATTCCCCAGTGCCTTGGCCATACTTATAATATCGGGCACTACGTCAAAATGCTCCATAGCAAATATTTTGCCTGTACGACCAAATCCAGTTTGAATTTCATCAGCGATCAGAAGCACGCCGTATCTCTCCAGCAACATTTTGACCTCACTGAAATAGGTTGGCGTTGGCATAATCATACCACCATTGCCTTGGATTGGCTCTACGATCATTGCGGCGATAGTATTCCCCTTCTCCTCAAGCACTCGCTCCAGAGATTCCAGGGATAGTGCAGCGGCTTCCTCCAGAGATAGTTCTGGATGATATGGACGAGGAATAAACTCAACGTCATGATCCAAGTATTTATCGGTGCGCCACATCGGCAGACCTGTCACACTCATAGTTAGATTGGTACGGCCGTGTAAACCACTTTCCAGTGCAATGAACCCTTTGCGTCCTGTAAACATCCGGGCAAGCAGCAGTGCGCCTTCATTAGCCTCTGAGCCGCTGTTCACGAAAAAGGTTCGGCGTAGACCGCCTGGCATAACCTCTTCCAGACGTTCAGCCAAATCCACATTTGGCTGAGTTAAATAGATCGTAGACGTATGCTGCAGCTGCTGCAGCTGCTCAATCGTACGTTCAGTTATGGCTGGATTGCAGTGCCCACAGGCAACTACAGATACACCTGCGAAGAAATCTGTATATTGTTTGCCATGTTCATCATACACAAACTGCATCGAACCTCGCACAAGCTGAGGCGCATCGCGGTAAAAATGCTGTGTACACGGATAGAAATATTGCTTACGCTTTGCCGCTACGGCTTCTCTTCCGATGAATTCTTGTTGTTCCATGATTGATTCCCTCTCTTCTTGTGAAAATAGTAACTTATTCATAGAGTACTGTGCATTCTTCTTACTAGCAGACGGTATTTTGCCCCAAAAAATAGAATTAGTTAAATTGCAGCGAACCTAGAGTATAACCCGCATAAATGGGCTCAAGACCACCTAGCATATCAACTTTTACTTCAGTACGATTCATAGCTTGTTGATAAGAAATTATAATTTCACGCAACTGCTGAGCGCTATATGTCGCTCCTTCAATACGGAAACTAGATATGCCTAGATCAATCATCTCACCAAGCAACGGTAAATAGCAGAGCTCTTTCGCGAACAAAAGATGGCAACGGCCGTGCTGATCACGATATACCGGATTTTCACCTTTGTCTGTTTTTAGAACCAATACATTATTGTGCACATATTGATTATCCTCTTCAGCGATAGGCTCCATTACTTCAGTATTCTCATAAAGGTCATGTTCCATATACATTAGTGCAGGTGTACCATGTACAACAACTTCCAAAGGTGTGTCACAACGCGAGGCAAAGGTAGCAAAGTGCTCCAGCGTCATTTCCGGTGAAACCGAAAGCTGAGTTAAACCTAATTTCGCATATAATTGGGCTGAAAGATGATTGTAGACATTTAAACTACCATCTCCAATTAACGGATAACCTGTAGAGCTGTATCTGCGAATCGCTCCCAAATTAGTAACGATTAGACCGTCGATCGGCAAGCGTTCTCCACCAAGCAATTGATCATATTGATCGAAATGCAGCTCGGTCATCATACGTGGCAACCCTAAATAGATTTTGCTATCGCCTTTTAGCTCACCAAGTTCCTTAATATCACGTTTTGTAAAAGGTCTGTCCGGTTCAAATACATCCCCCGGCAAGTATAAACTATCCACACCCAGCTCCAATACTACACGCGCCTGTTCCATATTATTCACACGTACAGCCAGCTTAGCTTTTGTTGCCATTGGTTTCTTTTCTTGCGCCAAACGTTCCCGCAATTCCTCTACACGTTTTTCAGATAGCTCACGTTCTGCGGTTGGTGTGCTAAATACTTTTCCAGTGCTATAGAATTTGCCCGTACCTTCATAACGACGGTTAATGTTAGCTAACCCTGGTTTACCAAAAGCATAAGCTGTCGAAAAGTCACGCTTGCGGTTGTTGTACAGCTCTTTAGTATCAACCGTACGATCAAAGCCAATCGGATCATCGATATATCGGTCAATGGCTTCGCCGTAGCTATTCGCCAGCATCACCATAAAATCCTTATCACGCATACGGCCTTCTATTTTGAAGGAAGTAATGCCTGATTCAATCAATTCCGGAAGATGCTCATACATAAACATATCTTTGACAGCCAGTGGATATTCAGCAGGATATACATATCCGTCTTTTTTAACCCGATAATCCCAGCGGCAAGGCTTCATACATTTCCCCCGGTTGCTGCTCATACCAAAGACATGGGAACTGAAGTAACAATTTGCACCATGCACAGAGCACATATCCCCGTGAATAAAATATTCCAGCTCCATGCCACTCCGCTGACCAAGCAGCTTAGCTGTCTGCAGGTCCATTTCCCGCGAGGTAACTACACGAGTTACACCCAGATCACGCAGCGCATAGATCATCTCCAGGTTGTGAACATTCATCATTACGGAAGAGTGAATAGGAAGGTTAAGCTCCATCTCCCGAATAAGCTCCAACACTGCCATATCCTGAACAATCAAGGCATCTGGCCGAGCACCATCAAGGAAACGCAAGTATTCTCTAGCTTCCTCCACATCTTCCTCACTAAAAAGATTATTCACAGTGATATACACTTTTTTGTCTAGACGGTGCGCGATATCAAGTGCCTCTACAATCTCTTCATGAGTAAGATTATAACCTTTACGCATCATTCTCATATTCAATACAGGTCCACCAAAATAAACTGCATCACACCGTGATTGGATCACTTCCTTGAAAATCTCAAACGTTCCTGCGGGTGCGAGTAATTCGACTTCTCTACCGTTAAAATAACGTGCCATTCAAGTTCCCTCCCAAGTTGATACTACTAATAGGGAATGAGTATTATAACAAAGCTACTGCAATTCCCATGACCACAAACATCCCAATAAAAACAGTATCGAATTTGCCCCACCTTAGGCGGTGATACCGACTGCGGGGAGCATCCATGCGAAAACCGCGGGCCTCCATGGAATACACCAGATCCTGAGCACGCCTAAAAGCACTGGCGATAATCGGGACCAGCAGGGAGACTAACATCCGTCCCTTTTCCTTCAAAGGCAGCTCTTTCAGATCGGCTCCCCTTGAGGCCTGCGCTTTCATTATTATCTGCGATTCATCTAGAATCGTAGGAATAAAACGAAGTGAAATGCTGATCATCAGCGTGATACGGTCAGGGGATAAGCCAAGCTTTTTGAAGGGTGTCAAGATCCCCTCCAGCCCTTGATTCAGCTTCCCCGGCGTTGTTGTGAAGGTCAGAAGCGCTGTAAAGGTGATAAGAAAGAACATGCGGATGACCGAAAATGCCCCTAATCTTAGCCCTCCCTCATAGATAGACCAGGAACCAAGAGTCAGCACTACCTCCCCTGTCTTTACAGACACCAATTGCACAATAAAGATAAACAACATTAAATAACGTAAAGGCTTAGCTGCTTTCAGGAAGTATTTAAGCGGAATCTTCGTTGAAGCCATAACGGCTATCGAAAAAATAGCCAGCACAGCCATGGCCATCCACGAACGTGAGAGCAGGATAACAGCTACGTATAATAGCATGCCAGTGATTTTGGCACGAGCATCCAGTTTGTGCACCCACGAACCGGTCTCAATACTCCTACCTAAGATCAGTTTCTCATTCATGGTCATCCCTCTTTCCATCGGGCTTACCAGTGCTTATTGATTCCGCTGGCAGCGAAGCTATAAGCTCTGCCAGACTCTCAGCCGTCAAGCGGGGGGCTTCATCCACAAGACCTAAATGATCAGCAACTGCACGCCAGTAACGAAGGGACTGTGGAACCGTCAAACCACACTGTTCCAGAATTGAAGGATCATCTGCAAGCACCTTTACACTGCCCTGAAACGCCGTGCTGCCCTCTTTAAGTACAACCCAGCTGTCCGCATAGGGCAATAACTCATCCATCCGATGCGTGACGATAATGATCGTTCTGCCCTGCTCACGACATAATCTCTCCAGCAAGCTGATTAGCTCTGCACGGCTAATGGGATCAAGCGTTGCCGTGGGCTCATCCAGAACGATGACCTCAGGGTCCATAGCTAGCACGGAAGCGATAGCCGCCTTACGCATTTGTCCACCGCTCAATTGGAAAGGATTCCGCTCTAGCAGTGCGAGATCCAGCCCCATATCTGACATGGCCTGACGTGCACGTGACTTTGCCTCTTCGAGACTCATGCCGAAATTAAGGGGACCGAAAATGAGATCCTTCTCGACCGTATCTTCGAACATCTGCTGCTCCGGAAATTGAAATACCAATCCGACTCGGCGGCGCAGTGGCATTAGCTTAGGTGACTTCTCACCAGCCTGAATAGTTACATCAAGCACTTTTACCGTACCCTCGGTTGGTTTCAGTATCCCGTTAAACAATTGCAGCAGCGTCGATTTACCTGAGCCCGTCGCCCCCGCAATACCAACCATCGAGCCAATGGGTACACTGAGGTTAATGTCCCGGAGCGCCGTCAGCTTCCAGAGGCTTCGGTCAGCGTAGGTGTAACTTACTTGCTGTAATTCTATGGCCATAACGTGTCTATAAGCTCCTTTTCACTGGTCGGAACATCCACATGAATACCCTGGTTCTGCAGCTCGCGTGCAAGGCGCCAAGGATAAGGTTCACGCAGATGGCATTTTTCCAGAAGCTCCTCGTTCCGGAACAACTCCGCCGGTGTAACATCTGCAGCCAAACCACCTCCATGCAGTGCAAGCACCCGATCCGATGCCAAAATCTCATCTGCATCATGTGTAATCATGAGGATCGTGTACTTCCCTTCTGCCCGCATATCCTGCAGAATACCGAGAAGGTCATTTCTGCTTCCTTCATCCAACATAGAAGAGGCCTCGTCAAAAATGACGATGCCTGGTTCCATAGCAAGAATGGAAGCGATAGCAACACGCTGCTTTTGACCTCCCGACAGCTCACCCGGATGCTTGGACAACAGATGATTTATTCCTAGTCTCGTCGTATAGGAGTGCAAACGTTCAGCCATCTCTTCGTACGGCAAACAAAGCCCTTCCAGGCCGAATAGGATATCTTCCTCTACAGTGGCTCCAATAAACTGATTATCCGGATTTTGGAACACCATTCCGATACATTGCCGAATGCTTCCGATCGTTTCCTCACTAAGCAGCATGCCACTAACCACAATCTCACCAGCCCCCTTAGGCAGCAGAGCATTGAGCAGCTTGACCAACGTAGACTTCCCGCAGCCATTAGGACCAACCAAGCTGACCCATTGTCCTTGAGAGATAGATAACGTTATATTTTGAAGAATCGGATGCTCGGGATCATAGCCAAACGATACCCCATCCAGAGAGATGACTGCTTGTCCTTCTCCCTCTAAGTCTTGACCTTCGTATGATTCATTCATGTTAGTCATCCTTCCGCTGATGTGACTAATCAGTCCAAAAATTCTTCAAACAGCGATATTTTTGACAATGACGCCACCAAATAACGGACTGCATAGCCCACGGCAATTCCTGTTACTACCCCAGTGATCAGCAGCATGGGAAGATAATAAAAAATACTAAGTGATGCAAATACCATAGAAGCTGCCAGCAGCTGACCGATATTATGCGCAATCCCACCGGCTATACTAATTCCGATCAAGCTTATACTCTTACCTTTGCCACTAATCAGCATCAGCACAAACATAACAACAAAGCTAAAAAGTGAACCAAATAAACTAAACAGCAAGCTTGAGAAGGTACCTAGCAGAAATGCAGTAAGCAGTGTTTTGAGGATGACAAGCAGCAAAGCATCCCGTCCACGTAAAAAGTAAATACAAGTCAAAATCATAATGTTGGCCAGTCCGAGCTTAGCACCCGGCACCAGTCCCATCCCGGATAACGGAATCTGTGCCTCTATTAAACTTAACACTACTGCCACTGCGGCGAAAATCGCAATAATCACTGTTCTTTTTAAAGCTGTTGCAGATTCACTACTGGACATAGGCATCTATATCATCCTCCCCCGACGCACTGGTGATTTCGACTAATACTCTATGCGGTAGACAGACAATCGTCTGTTTGGGCAGGGTAATAAAACCAAAACCTAGGCAAACTTTATCAGCGCAATCGGCATCGTACATTTCAATCCCGTAATCATGCACCTTCAAAATGTTATAGCCGCGTTCCGTGCGGACCTCAATGGTTTGTTCTTCTTTTGTAAGCTTTACCGTTTTAAATAACTCACCGTCCACCGTTACATTGGCTATGAGATTTTTACCGGCCCCACCTTTGTCATCATTGTCCGAAAACCATCTCGGTACGAGAAAAGCGAGCGCAGCAATCAATACGATGGAAATCAGCCACACATCTGCGCGTTTCATAAAAATCTCCCTTATTTTTTAATTAAAATCCAGACTTATTAATTATAACGGTCTACCCTCAATCCTTCAATCAATGTTGGAGTTTATTGTCAGTTTTAGAGAGCTGTTCACAAAATAGGCACGCAAAATAACCCCAGCAGACACAACCCATTCGTCTCTGGCATTTTCAGTTGAAGTTTGTAGCGTTTGCAAAAATATCCAACTTACATTTTAGCCCATTTGCACCGAGATCGCCCATCTCCTCTGGTTTACTAGCTTTTCCGGAATAATTCACAATTAACCCAATTTAAGTTACTTTCAAAATCTAAGCGCCCCTTATCGAGGTTTGTTCCTCTCTAGAATCAAATAAACCTTATCTTGGAATTCATTATTATATTTGCCTTTTAAACAATAGTGTGTTATATTTATATGGTATTTGTTTTTCGATATATTGAATATCCCCACCAAGAAGATGTCAGGCCGACTATTATACACATCGGCATTTTGGACAAAGAGGCTTTATGTTTTCTTGCAGTACTCTTCCTTTTTATGAGATTAAATTCGAAATATAGCATTCCGATTCACACTGGCGCGGTCAATGGAGCCGCAAGGGCAAAAGAGAGGTAGGGCTTTTGTCGTATTGGAAGGATTATTCTCGCCACACGGCTGCTGGAAATAACAAGGAATTAAGACACCCGTTACTCACGAACGGCGGGGGATGAATATAACGAGAAAGCATGACGGTACGATCCTTATTCAAGGACTACGTCATGTGTGGAAAAATATAGGCGCCCGATAACCGCTACCTAGCGGATATCGGGCGCTGTCTACGTTCAGGACTTATTTTACATATCGACTTACAAAAGCTGTTACTACATCTATATACCCCGCCTTATCCGTATCATAAGACAATCCATGCCCCGCTTGCGGCACTATGAGTCTCTCTTTTGGACTCTGGCATGCCTCATACAATTCATTCATCATAGCAAAAGGTACAAAGTTATCCGCATCCCCATGAATAAAAAGAATCGGGACCTTCGCTTTCCGCACTTGTTTTAATGCAGAGGCTTCACCAAAACCATACCCCGCCTTCAAGCGGGTGATTAGACTTGCACTTTGAACGAAAGGGAAACTTGGCAAGCGATACATGCGTCGTAGTTGGTAAGATAATTGTGCTTTTACTGAGGTATAAGCGCAGTCCGCAACAATAGCTTTTACCTGCGGCGGAAGATCTTCCCCTGAGGTCATTAGCACTGTAGCACCGCCCATAGAGACGCCGTGAAGCACAATTTGAGCACTGGGCCCAGTCTTTTTAATCATGTATTCAATCCATTGCAAATAATCTTTTCGTTCCGGCCAACCAAAACCAATGTAATCCCCTGCGCTATCTCCATGCCCTCTTGCATCGGGAATTAGGATGTTAAAGCCTAAGTTCTCGTAGTAGATTTTGGCGTACGCCCCCATATCCTTTGCTTTACCTGAATAACCGTGGGCTAGAATGGCTGTGCGTCCCGCAGCACGATTAGATTGGAGTAAGTAACCCCTTAGTTTAAGTCCATCTGCAGATACGATCTCAATATTCTCGAAGCTCTGGCGAGAGACCCAATCCTTCCCCTCCCCCCAAGAAGCTCCGGCAACCGGAGGATCAGCCTTCAGATTAGGATTATTACTTAGAAATACCTTTGGCGCTCGTTTAATAGCAATACCATAGAAGAAAAATCCCACATAGATTAGAATCCCTATGATGATTACAGCGCTAATAATGAACCATATCAATTCGCCTTCGCCATCCCCTCTACATTTCTTTTCCAACAAGAGTATACCATCTACTTAGAATGCACCAAACTATCGCAATCATGACATACAAATAGAGCCGCCATCGGAACACTCCCGAAAGCGACTCTATGTTGATCTACCCTTTATTATTTATTCTTTTTGGAGAACTTGGTTCTCATTAATAATCCGATAAGTGCAAAACCTAAACCTGCTACATAGTAAGGTGCAGGACTTGATTCACCCGTTTTTGGCAATTCCTTCACAGGTGGCTTACCTAATGGGATCGTATCGTCCACTACGATGATTTCATCAGGTGTTGGTGTTGGCGTTGGTGTCACTGCCGGTACCGGACCTAATGGGATCTCATCATCATCAACAAGTACTTCTGTGCTATTCGACGGTGTTGGTGTTGGTACTGGCGATGGTGTCGGCGAAGCTACAGGCCCAAGCGGCACAGGATCTTCTGCAAGAACTATAGTGCCAATTACGGATGATGGCGTTGGTGTCGGGAACACCGAAGTCTCTGGTGTCGACGTTGGTGTTACCTCTGGTGTTACCGTTGGTGTTGGTGTTACCTCTGGTGTTACCGTTGGTGTTGGCGTTACCTCTGGTGTTACCGTTGGTGTTGGTGTTACCTCTGGTGTTACCGTTGGTGTTGGTGTTACCTCTGGTGTTACCGTTGGTGTTGGTGTTACCTCTGGCGTTACCGTCGGTGTTGGCGTTGGTCTGCTCGCGTCACTGTTGGCGTTGGCGTCGGCGTTGGTGTTACTGTCGGTGTCGGTGTCACTGTCGGCGTTGGTGTCACTGTCGGCGTTGGTGTCGGCGTCGGTGTTGGTGTTGGTGTCACTGTCGGCGTCGGTGTTGGCGTCGGCGTCGGTGTTGGCGTTGGTGTCGGCGTTGGTGTCACTGTCGGCGTTGGTGTTGGCGTTGGTGTCACTGTTGGCGTCGGCGTTGGTGTCGGTGTCGGCGTCGGCGTCACTGTCGGTGTTGGTGTCGGCGTCACTGTCGGTGTCGGTGTTGGCGTCGGCGTCGGTGTCGGCGTTGGTGTCACTGTCGGCGTTGGTGTCGGCGTCGGTGTCGGTGTCGACGTTGGTGTCACTGTCGGCGTCGGTGTTGGTGTCACTGTCGGCGTTGGTGTCACTGTCGGCGTTGGTGTCACTGTCGGCGTCGGCGTTGGTGTTGGCGTCACTGTCGGCGTCGGTGTTGGTGTTGGTGTCGGTGTCGGCGTTGGTGTTGGTGTCACTGTCGGCGTCGGTGTCGGTGTTGGTGTCACTGTCGGCGTCGGTGTTGGTGTCGGTGTTGGTGTCACTGTCGGCGTCGGTGTTGGTGTCGGCGTCGGTGTTGGTGTCGGTGTTGGTGTTGGTGTCGGTGTCTGCGTTGGTGTCGGCGTTGGTGTCACTGTCGGCGTTGGTGTCGGCGTTGGTGTCACTGTCGGCGTGGGACATGGTGTTGGCGTCGGTGTCACTGTCGGCGTTGGCGTTGGCGTCACTGTCGGCGTCGGCGTCGGTGTTGGCGTTGGTGTTGGTGTCACTGTCGGCGTTGGTGTTGGTGTCACTGTCGGCGTTGGTGTCACTGTCGGCGTCGGTGTCGGTGTTGGTGTCGGCGTTGGTGTCACTGTTGGTGTTGGTGTCGGCGTTGGTCCAGGTTCATCACCATCGTATGGATAGTGGTGAAATTCACCACCACCAGTACCTTTGAGTGAAGCCGCCACTAAAGTACCGTTAATCTGACCATTAATAAAATCAACATGAGCATAGGGGGCAAGTATGCTTCCCATTACACCTATGCCTGCCATATCAAGATACGCAGCTTGGCTAAAGTTAAGCAAAATTTTCTTGCTGTTCAACACGTTATTAGGTAGAAATCCGAAGTTTTTCATTTTTACGTTAGAACCATCAATATTAATAATTGCAGTAGATCCTGAAGGAACATTTATTGTAATTCCGTAGGTATTAGAGACGTTATCTCCTGAAACATTAAAAACATTGACCGCAGGATCTGTACCTGTCAGGGTAAGGCTGCCATATTGGTACACTGTTGTTCCATTCGCCGGCAATGCTGCAAGTTCTGCTGATTTGTCCTTCAAAGACTGACCTACGGCTGAAAAGTCAATCGTACTCCCCTGTCTTTTTGCACCACCCTTGAGGAGCGTTACATTCCCTGAAAAATCTCCCCCGTACACGATATTCCCATAAACAGTACCTCCGTTGAAAGTAAGATTCCCTCCAACAACAAGTGTGTCAGTCAGGGAAACCTCTGCTGCGGTCAACCTATCTCCAACACTATAGTTGGTTAAGTTAACGTTACCTCCAGCAGCAAACCTTCCTTCCGTATCCGAAACTGTCGTTATATCCCCTAGAATAAACACGTTGTAGACCGCTGCAATTCCCAATGTAGAAGAACTACTAGCTCCAGCAACTCCAGCTCCCAATGAGGAAAGCCCACTACCTACCGTCAAAATCCCAGCTAATACAAGCGAGAGTAACGGTTTTATTCTTCTTTTCAAATGGCACACCTCCTAAAACTATGATTTATATTAATCAGAATAATTACCAGAAACTCTAAAGGACCTAACAACAAAAAAGACCGCCAAAAAGAAGTGAAATTCCCTTCTCATGGCAGTCGGACGGTCATTGTGCCTTTAAGACACTTTAGACTCCTGGACTTTGCGTCCCGCCCTTTCAGACGGTTTGCTATTATCATGACTATATATATGTATTACACTGCAAGTCCAGAACTGGTAGCTGAAGCATTCTATCCAATAACAGTCTATGACTTTTAATACTTTTGAATTAATAACAGTTTAGCTCCCGACACCCACAATTGTCAATCAATTCCTTTCGATAATTCCCCGCATTAGTACCACACAAAAAAAGCGCCTAAAGGCGCTTCGCATAAGGTTTTTCATTAAATTTTAAAGTAACTGTATATAGCCCAATATGGATATCCATAAGGGAACACTCAGAATTAAACCAAAAAACAATCCACGCTGGAGGCTGCCCTCTTTTTCCATCATAATTCTCCTTTATTTGCGTTCGATACATTAATTTTTATTATTACAATTTTTAATATAATTTATTCTTCGTTATTAAGTTGTGAATTTAATCACATTGGATAAACTGTTTAGAAATACCATTGATTATTTTTGGAATATCGGGGTAGAATACGAATATACGTTCCTATTAGAGGTGATGAGATTCATGCATAGAGCAGAAAGCAGGGACAACATGCTGGTGAAATCTTATTTATTGCTTCCGATGATTTTATCAGCTTTCGAACGGGACTCCGCCATTTTATCTACACACTTACGAACACCCGCCCCTTATCTGGAGGTGCTTGGAACAGCTGCTGCAGTAGCTACAACAGATCTAAGGGATGTTCGTGCAGAAATGAGAAGACGGGGAATCAAGGTGTATGAGCAAAACAGACTTAATACTGGAATTGAAGCCAAGTATATATGTCGTGGCTATCATGAACGAATGCTGCTGTTGAATGACATTGTTGCGGCTCAGGCTGCCATCCATATGCGCAGATACCTAGGGCTGGATATTTCATCTTTTAAGAGTTACGAAGAACAGTACCAGATTAAGTAAAGCTGTATAGAAGCCGCTGCGCTCTCTCCCCCCAATCAATTAGTGAACAAAAAAATAGGCCTTACCATGGGAGTTGGCAAGACCTGAGAGAGATATACCACAAAACACTGGGGGGTGTTTGGTGTCTCTAATATATACCTCGAACCTGAAAAAAAGCTGATAGGCACATAAAAATTACATTAAAAATATTGTTCGCCGTTCAGAAGTGATTAGAGTGCTCCCACAAGCTTAGCCGACCTTTAGCTGGAATTGGATGGCTTAATGGATGAACCCGTTCAAGCTTCCAGGCAAACCGTCCTTCACTATAGTCGCCAAAATCATATTCGTTCCCATTGATCCATTCCCTTAAATCCACCTCTGGAGTAACCACATAACATCCCGCGAGCTGACCTGTAGCAATAATAGCTCCTGTCGGCAAATTATTCGCTGTATAGCCATGTTTCGCCAATACTGATTTGTACGGTTCCTGTTCACAAATCTTTTTGTCAATCCTCATTCCGGCATGGATGCCTAACTCGCCGCGGTAGGCTGTTCTCCATGAACGAGTTTCAAACTCTTTTTCACCAAGAGCAATTAAAGTCGCCCAAGGCTGCCGTATTGTTATACACCGCATGATATTTATCCCCTTCGTTTATGTTGGACGTTTGTCACGGATGCACGGATCTCGATCTCGCGTTGTGTAATCTTGCTCACCTTGACCTGATAAATTAAATAATCCCAACCGTTTGGTCGATACTCATTTCCATCATTGATCGCCTCTAAAATAAGAACATTTATTTTTATTATATACAAACAAAAGTTCTTATGAAAATATCAATACTACAGACATTCACCTGTAACTCCCCAGAATCAATAAAGGTCGTCATAATGGAAAGGCTGCTGTTTATTCTTATATTGGTAATGTACTAACTGCTATGCCTGTGCAACCGATTTTAAACTAATGTCGTAACCACTGGAGGGGAAGGTCCATGATTCAAAAACCACGTACTACTATTAAATGGACTCTTATTTTTGTTTTTTTGTTATTAGTCACCGCCTGTAGTAAGAATGATGAAGTTTTGAAAGGAATTGTACACACAATAGATGTAGAAAATAAAAGAATTTTAGTAATTTCTGAATTAAAAGAAGAAGACTTGAACAAGGAATACAAGGAAATTCTCGAATCTAATGAGTACTCTCAAGCCATTTGGGTAAATAAAGTTGCACCTTCTAAATATAAAAAAGGAGATGAGATTAAAGTGTTTTTTGAAGTAAGTGATGATTCATTCCCTGCACAAGTTACCGCCAAAAAGATCACCAAAATCAAGAATTGAGCAAAAAGAATAGAATCTACTATAAAGAAGCGGCGTCTCCAAAGGGACGGCGCTTCTTTGTGTAGATTTAAGGAGAAATCAGAGTATATAATATGGAACATTATATACTCTCAACATCTCTGTTACGGGAATTCCTGAAGCAGAAATACCCTTCCGAACATATACTATGAATAATCTCTTCCGGACGAAACATTTACATAATCTGAATATAATAATTCTGGAACATTCTGTAAACAAAAAAAGCTCACCTACCGAAGCCAGTGGGCATAATCCCAAGCATTTGGGAATTTACTCTTTGTTGGAATTACTGAAACCTTACCATGTAACAACTATAGGAGCTTATAAAGTCCCTACAGTTGTTGGCAATGTACCTAATAACACGAAGGATCTACTTGAAGATACAGGATCAGCACAAACCCGCGAGACATGCATCGGCGGGTTTCGTATTTTTAAAATTCATCACAATTAATTAGTCCTAGGTCATCTACACCAATAAAACTCTCTTATTATAATATTCGACGTTTATTTATAAAAACTTACAAAACATCTCATTTTTCAAATCGATCTTATAGCTCATATACATCATTAACCATTAAATTTACTATTATCCATGTAAGTAAACACTTCATATGTGAGGATTATCAAAGTATGAAAAAACTAATCGTAGTTTTATCAATCGCTTTATTGACTACCGCAATTGCTCCTTTCGCATCAGCAAATCAATCAAATTCAAGTGTACTATCTCCACAACAAGTAAGCCTTCAACAAGATGCAACAGACAACTATACTCATAATGGTTTCCCAATTAATTCTCCCTGTTCAAAAAGCATCTCAATCTGGTGAAATACTAATAACATTCAGTAGATTGGAGGTTTACCATGACAGAAATTGATGAGAGAAAATGGGGGCAGCAGGATCCTATCAAAGAACCACAAGATCGTTATGAACAGTTTTTAAAAGTTGTATCACTAACCTTTGTGAGTGTCACATTCACTATTATTTTCACTGAGATAAAAATGGGCAACTTTCCCCTTAAGCTCATTTTCTTTGTTATTGGACAATTCCTCATTTATGGATATGTGATGAAGAATCTGTCCAAGACCTCAGAAAAATTCAAAAATTCCTGCAAGAAATTAAAAATAAAGCTACCCATTCTCTACATTTTATATTTCTTGTTTCTCTTCTATATTGGGCAACCATATTTATAAAATTACTCTGTGCAAAAAAGTGACCCCACCAACTTCCGGCAGGGTCTAGATCTATATTATAAGGGGGTTATGTAATTACTATAATCCTCTTAGCTTAAATAAGTATGAAGCCCGTCTAAAGATTTGCTGAATTTTTATTATTTTTATCGAAACCGATCAAACAAGGTAACGTATCAATCTTAATTTCCAAATTACTATATATACAAAATGAAGGTGTGTATAAAGATGAAAATATTCAGTCTATTGCTTGTAGCATTGTCTTCCATTGGAGTAGTTGCCACATTCGGATTTTCAACATTCAGCTTAATCACAGGAATTATAGGAGGGCTTATTGCAGCATTTGCAATTTCAGGCTACTTGCAGTCTGTCAGACGTGATTACCCAAATGAGAGCTATGAGAACAAACATGTTAAGTATCAGTCGAACTATAATACTTGGTAAGCAAAATCCCCACCTTAAACTGGTGGGGATTTTCATATTCCCAAACACTTGTATAATCACTTTGTGATATTAATGGTAGAAGAAACAAACGAGGGATAATGGCTAGCTGTAGAAGTGCTTACACCGAAAATTCATTCCTTAGTTCATAGACTACTTGAGCTTTGTCTTGTTTGGTGATTTCCCCTTGTTTTAACCTCTAGTTAAATCTGTGCAGGATATGATGTATAGCCTTTTTAAAAGCTTCTTTCCCATGATGTTCATATTGACTAATCCAATTACTGTATGACAATTAAATAGAAGAGAGCTGCTAAAACAAACCGGTATAGAGCAAACCACTCCAATCGAAGTCTCTTAATCAGTTTGATGAACGTCACTACTGCAATCATTGCCACAAGAAAGGATGTCGCAAAGCCAATTAACATTAGAAGCAAATCGTCAGAACTCAGCAAATCACGACTATCGTACAAATCCAACAAGCTTGCACCAAACATAACAGGCACAGAAATAAGGAATGTAAAATCTGCAGCGGCTTTTTGGCTAGTGCCAAGCAACAGGCCACCTGAAATCGTCGAACCTGATCTCGAAAATCCCGGCCATAACGCCAAGCATTGAAACAGACCAATTCCGAAAGCCTGTTTATAATTAATCCCATCGATAGTATCAGCGGTTTCAGTCCGCCTATTCCGCGCTGCAATGATCATCAACACGCCACCAACAACTAGACCTATCAAAACAGGGGTTGGGCCAAATAATTGGCTTTTTATTGTGTCCTTGAAGAGAAGATATAGGGTTAATGCTGGTAACATAGCCAAAATCATATGAATGACATTTAATCCTTTGCTTTTGGAAAAATCCATTCTAATCATATTAACCCCAATCTCCAAATACCTTTTCCAATAAAGAATTAAAACTGCCATCACTGCACCCAACTGAATAACAATTTTAAAAGTTATTGCAGCATCTCCCTCAAAGCTAAGCAAATCGCCTGCTAGAATAAGATGTCCAGTAGATGATACTGGTAAAAATTCAGTTAAGCCCTCTATTATGCCAAGTATTATTGCTTTAATTACATCAGTCATCAGTGCATTGTCCCCTTTCGGAAATAAAATCATTTAATTTCCAGTATAAGGGAGACAAGTAAACTTCCCCATCGATTAACCTAACAATATTCAATTCAGAATGACATAATTGTCACATTGCTCATTATTCCAGTCTTAAGTAACTCCTTTATTAAACTATCCTTTCCCGTTAGCATAACAACAGTATCAAACATTAAATTCAACCTGTATCAATAAAAAATCCGTTAACCTTCTGAACTTGCTGCCCGTTATTTGGATAATCAATTTCAGAGCATGCAGCAGATATGAACACCGAAACGTAACTTCCATTTGATCATTCTGCAGCCGCGTGCGTGGAGCCTCAATGACCATCATGATTCCAAAGCGCTGAGAAACCACACAGAACCGCCACCCCGACCAAGAATTGGGGGTCCTTTTTTTGGCAAAACACAAAATATTAAGTATAATGTTATTGTCGAAACGCTAAGGCGTCTGTACAGGATGGCTACCTGGCACTGATGATGGCAGGCCAAGCGCTTTATAAAGTTTTCTTTATGTGTATTTATACTTTAGGAGCGTGGTTATCTATGAAAATTAATATTACCGCACATTTTAACATTGATATTACTTTATCTCTTCATCTGTTAGCCGTAGCCAGTCTTGCTTATGAACTCAGTTCACTGACGAGCTCGTGAAATTCGAGCGAAAAGTATCTGTACTAAGACACCTTGTGGTGTCTTTTTTATTTTTATAGTAATTACCATCTAACCGATCTGCCCCCGCAAGAGAAAAGCAGCTTATGCTGCACCTCCGCCACATCCTTCATTCTGATTGCTGTCAGCTTGCGACACGCCTTCCATCTGCTCGACAGTGACCACTAGTCATACCGTTTTCATTACCGATTTCGCGCCATGTCTTATCTTCCTTGATACGTTTCTCCAGAAGAACAGGGAACAGCAGGGGCTGTCCATCATATTCGACTTCAGGAAAGATTAGGCCATTCATCAATAAATATCACTCTGGATACTTATTCACATGTTCTCCCCAATCTGCAGGAAGCGGTGCCCCGATGTATCGGAGATTCTATTCTAGGAACCCGAAAAGAAGTGGAGAAAATTGACGAGACACCCACTTTAATCGACTAAAGGTTAGAAGAATGTTAGAAGTTGATGCTTGTACAAAAAAAAGGCGCAGTTCCAAAAACCCGGGAACACGCGCCACTATCGACTTTGTAAGGATGCTGGTGAAGGGAATTGAACCCCCGGCCTACGCATTACGAGTGCGTTGCTCTACCCCTGAGCTACACCAGCTTAACGCTGTTTTTCTGTCAAACAAAAAATATTATACAACTTTCAGCCAGAAACGCAAGCCTATTTCTCCCTGTTTTCCGCCCTCCTAAACTGCTAATCCACCTGTAGCTTACGCTCCACAGACTCTAACTTTCCACGGCTAGTAGAGGGTTTATCGCGGCGGTCGTCTATTTTAAGTGAAGTAGAGACACGTTCTGCACCTGCGGCAAAAGGAGACTCATGCAAAGCTTCTACCGCGGCAAAAATGCGTTGCAGAGGCCCTTCGATGATCGTACCCATAGACGTAAGTTCATAAGTAATCCCTTCTACTGTCTTCAGCACCCGCTGCATATCCGCAACATAGCTGCTAAGACTGGTACTGCCTGTTCCAATTGGAATAACTGTAACTTCAGCGATAGGCATGAGAATACCTCCTCGAAATTTTATAGTAGCTGTCTCCTTCCATTGTAACAATTCCACCGCTCTGTCACAAACTAAGCAAGATTATCCTCCCTTATCTCTTCTATTTCTTCTGATTACTCCAAAATATGACTTTGGGCTAAGAGTATTTTCTCATGAGCAAATTCTAGGGTCATCTGCACTATATTTATGGACTCTTTGTGGCATCTTTTCGGACAATTTATGAATCATTTCGCATCTCCCTGTGGATCAATTGTGGATTACTTATGGACAGCCTGTGGATCATTTGTGGAGTACTTTTGAAGAACCCGCTCCCCGCGCGGGTTTTCTAAAAAACTGTTTACAAACACAACATCTTGGGTTATTTTTATCTAACGACAACAAAATATAGTGGAGACAGGCGCTTTGATCCTTAACCGGATTTAGAGCTTAATAGGGAAGCGCGGTGAGAATCCGCTGCGGTCCCGCCACTGTAACCGGATGGCCTTCTTAAGCTTCTGGGAAGCTTGAGAATCCACATCTCCCGGCAAATGCCACTGAGGGTTAGGAACACCCTTGGGAAGGCGCCGAGAGATCCCACGGAAGCCAGGAGACCTACCTGTTTCGACGACACCAACTATTGATGCCTGCGAGGAACAGGGATGGTGTCCGCATGCGGTCATCTACGTAGAGACCTCTGCAAATATCCGTGTGGATATTTACATAACGCATCGGGCATTTTCTGCCATCCTCGGGTAGGGGATGCTTTTTTTTATGTAATCTGAACAAATATACGACTGCTTATAGCAGTCCAACTTCTTATGGATATATGGATTTGATGATAGATGTTTTTCTTTTATACTGAGAGGAGAGCTGTACAATGACGTTGTTGGAGAGACAATTTAATGGAGTAGAAAATGCACGGGAAGTTCTTTTAGAAGAGCTCATTGATTTAGGCCGGGATATTATCGACAGTCGGGATATGGACCTATTGCGCGAGAATGCCAATTTGAATGGAGAGAGTTTCTCCGGTAAAATGAGCAAGTTCGGCAGTGAATATTCAAAATGGTACGCCCGCAATTTTACGATGCCGCCACAGCTAGTGCAGGCTATTGATGACAATGTCGTCTATGTGCATGATCTGGATCAATACGCGATTGGAACGACGAACTGTATTTTTATCCCGTTTGATAAACTTCTCCGTGAAGGTTTCAATACCGGCAACGGCAGCGTTCGTCCTCCGAACTCAATAATGACAGCTATGTCTCTGGTAGCGATTATTTTCCAATCCCAGCAAAATGCTCAATATGGTGGTGTATCCGCCAATAAACTCGATTACGATCTGGCACCTTATGTAACCAAATCCTTCGCCAAGCTGTTCCGCAAGGGTCTGGATTATTTTGAAGAAGGACAAGCTGACGAATCTTTGGGCGAGATTACGATGAGCCGGACCGATCTGGCGGAGTCATATCCAAGAGCGTTCCGTTTTGCACTAAAGGAAACCGAAATCGAAACCCTGCAAGCGGCTGAAAGTATGGTACATAATCTGAATACCATGTCCAGCCGATCCGGTGGACAAATACCGTTTACCAGCATCAACTACGGTACTTGTACTTCACCAGAAGGTCAGCTTGTGATCAGTTCTCTGCTAACCGCAACTATGAACGGACTTGGCAGCGGAGAAACACCAGTGTTCCCGATTCAAATCTTCAAATGCAAGCAAGGAATCAATCAACAGCAAGGCGATCCTAACTATGAACTGTTCCTAAAAGCAGCTGAATGTTCTGCGCGCAGACTATATCCAAACTTCGCTAATCTGGACGCTCCGCTCAACTTGCAGTATTATGATTCAAGTGATCCTGATACGGAGTTCGCTACAATGGGCTGCCGAACCCGAGTGCTCGGTGACCGTTTTGGGCGTAATCATTGCTCTGGGAAGGGCAACCTTTCCTTTAATACACTAAATCTGGTTCGGCTAGGTCTGGCACACGGCACAGTAACAGGCAGACGTACCGTCGCAGACGAAGCTGGCTTCTATGAAGATCTAAATCATTATATGGATATTGCGCTGGAAGGACTTCTCCATCGCTTCCACATCCAAACCGCACAAAAAGCTAAAGCTTCCGATTTCATGATGCGAGAAGGCGTTTGGGAAGGCGGCGAACATCTTGCACCCGATGACACTGTAGGCGATCTGCTGAAGCATGGCAGTCTGTCTCTTGGCTTCATCGGTATGGCGGAATGTATGAAAGCTATGTACGGCAAACACCATGGCGAGGATATGGAAGTTCATGCCAAGGCGCTGGCTATCGTGCGTCATATGCGGGACTATTGCGATCGGAAAAGTGAGGAACTGGATCTTAACATCACCCTGTTCGCTACTCCAGCAGAAGGTTTGTCCGGTAAATTCACCAAAGTTGACCGCAAGGTACTGGGTTCCATTCCGGGCGTAACCGACCGTGAATATTATACGAACTCTTTTCACATCCCTGTATACTTCGATCTGGGTGCTGCTCAGAAGATCAGCTTGGAAGCTCCTTTCCATGAATACTGCAATGCCGGGGCTATTTCTTATGTCGAATTAAACGGCAATGCCCGCAACAACCCATCGGCTTTTATCAAAATCATTAAATATGCGCTCGAACAACAGGTCAGTTATTTCAGCATTAACCATCCGATTGACCGCTGCTCCAGCTGTGGATACGAAGGCGTAATTGGGACAAACTGTCCTTCCTGCAACGCAAATGAGAATGATGTGCACATCCGCCGTTTGCGCAGAGTTACAGGTTATTTAACCGGCGACTATCAGACCCGCTTTAATGCCGCCAAACAAGCTGAAGTTCGGGATCGCGTTAAGCATCTATGAATATTTGCGGTTACTATCCGGAGTCGATTAACGAGGGAGAGGGCATGCGGGCCGTCCTCTTTCTCAGCGGCTGCCGCCATCGTTGCCCGGGATGTTTTAATCCCGAGACATGGAACTTTAAATATGGAGAAGTCTTCACCTTAGAACGACAACATGAAATCATTGCAGAAATCGCCGCTAACCCTTTGCTGGATGGTCTGACACTGGCAGGCGGCGATCCTTTTTTCTCAGCAGAAGAGTTGCTGGGGTTCATTCATGAGCTTCGCACTGTACTGCCAGGGTTCTCAATCTGGATTTACAGTGGTTATACGTACGAAGAACTTACAGCCCTTCCCGGTACGCCGGAGTGGAATCTACTTAAACAGTGTCAGGTGTTAATAGATGGAAGATTTGTAGAAGAACTGAAAGATACTACGCTTCTCTACCGGGGAAGCTCCAACCAACGCATTATCGACATTCCGGCCAGCATGAACGGCTCGGAGGTCTTTCTGTGGCAGCCTGCTGCGCTATAATATATCAATTTTTGATATTGAAAAATTAATTTGAAATAAGAAGGGATGAACTAAACATGCCGCAATTCGTAGTAAAACCGGATAATCGCCAACTGGCTTTTGATGAGAACCGTCTTTCCGTCTACGCTGACCGTATTCTGGAAGGTCTCGATCAACTAAATAAAGAAACTTTGCTGCGTGGAGTGAATTCCAAACTGCGTCGTGACTCGGTAAGCGGAGAAGAAATCAGCAACGCCTTCACCATGAGCGCTCTAGAGCTTGTAACAAAAGAAGAGCCTAACTGGAAGTTCGCAGCTGCCCGCGCCCTTCTGACTACCCTTTATAAAAAAGCTGCCGTCCATCGCCGCTACAAAGCTTATCCAGAAGAGCCTTACGGTGAATTGTATCCACTAATTACGGATCTCGTGAAAAAAGGAATCTATCGCGAAGAACTTCTAAGTCATTACACCAAAGAACAAATTATCGAACTAGGCGGGTGTATCGATTATACACGCGACCTTTTGTTTGACTATATCGGTCTGCTTACGCTATCCGACCGTTATTTGGCGCATGATTTTGACGGCCGTGTAATGGAGCTTCCACAAGAACGTTATATGATTATTGCTATGTACCTGATGCACCGTGAGCCAGCTGAGAAACGTCTTGAGCTTGTAAAAGAAGCTTATTGGGCTATGAGCAACATCTATATGACTGCTGCTACACCTACAATGTCCAATGCCGGCAAAAAGGTCGCTGGACAGCTATCCAGCTGCTTTATTGATACTGTAGACGATTCCCTAGAGGGAATCTTTGACTCCAATACAGACGTAGCACGTCTAAGCAAAATGGGTGGCGGCATCGGCGTTTACCTCGGAAAAGTAAGGGCACGTGGTTCGGATATCCGTGGCCACAAGAACACAAGCTCCGGCGTAATCCCTTGGATTCGCCAGTTGAACAATACAGCAGTCAGTGTAGACCAGTTGGGCACACGTAAAGGTGCTGTAGCTGTTTATCTTGATGTATTCCATAAAGATATTCTCGCTTTCCTCGATCTTAAGCTGAACAACGGTGACGAGCGCATGCGTGCACATGACGTGTTCCATGGCGTCTCCCTGCCTGACCTGTTCATGGAAGCTGTAGAATCGCGCAGCCATTGGAACCTCTTCTGCCCTCATGAGGTGAAAAAGGTCATGGGCTGGACAGATAAAAATGGCCGTCCACTAGGATTGGAAGATTTCTACGATGAAGAGCTTGGCAAAGGTACTTTCCGTGAAAAATATGCTGAGGCTACAGCGAACCTGGAATTATCCCGGATCACTGTTCCTGCGATCGACATCATGAAACGGATTATGAAATCACAGCTAGAGACGGGTACACCGTACATGTTCTACCGCGATACCGTGAACCGGACCAACCCAAACCGTCATCAAGGTATGGTTTTCTCCTCCAACCTGTGTACAGAAATTATGCAGAATCAGTCTGCAACAGTTATTGAGCAAGAAGAATTAGTAACTAAAGATGGCCAGACCCGGATCGTTATTTCCAAAATCCCTGGCGACTTCGTAGTCTGCAATCTGAATTCGATTCACTTAGCACGGGCGATTCCAGCTGGCGTATTAGAAAGACTTGTTCCGATCCAAGTTCGTATGCTTGATAACGTAATCGACATTAATAATATTGAAGTTCTGCAGGCACAATACACGAACAGCCAGTACCGCGCAGTAGGTCTCGGCACATTCGGCCTGCATCACCTATTGGCACTCAAGGGCATTCGTTGGGAATCCGAGGAAGCCGTAGAATATAACAATCATTTATATGAACATATCAACTACCTGTTGGTTCGTTCGAGCATGGAGCTTGCCCGTGAAAAAGGCCGTTATCCGAAATTTGCTGGATCCGATTGGGAGACTGGCGCATACTTCACTTCCCGCGGTTATGTTAGCGGTGAGCAAGAAGGTAAATATGTAACGACTGAGCAATGGCGCGAGCTGCAAGAAGAAGTAGCTAAGGACGGCGTACGTAACGCTTGGATGTTCGCCATTGCGCCGAATGGATCTACATCGATTATTGCCGGCTCCACCGCCAGCATTGATCCGCTGTATGAACTGCTTTCCTATGAAGAAAAAACAACTTATAAGATTGCTAACCCAGCACCGGATCTGTCCGACAAAACGATCTGGTACTATAAGACAGCATTTACGATTGACCAAAACTGGTCGATCCGCATGGCTTCTGCTCGCCAGCGTCACGTCGATCAAGGCCAAAGCTTCAACCTGTATGTCCGTCCTGACATCAAGGCTACCGAGTTCCTGGAACTGCATCTGAATGCCTGGAAGGGCGGCTTGAAATCAACTTATTATGTGCGTAGCCGTGCTTTGACTATAGAAGAGTGTGAATCTTGCGCTAGCTAATTATCTTAGTGCCCTAAATAGAAAAACGATGATGAATTTCGTAACTGCGAGGAATGTTTGGGCTTCCGGCCGCTGTTGTCATCAGAGGTCTTGATCTTTACCGCTATTAGCGGATGACATCCGATGACAGCATATGCTTTCGATGCGAGCTTTCCTACGGAAAGCTTTCGGGCGAACGCTGACGCTCCTACAGCTCCAAACTTCCTCTCCGTTACTCCATCACCGTCTTTCTATGAACAAGACACCAAGAAAGATTACCCGCGCAAAAAATGGAGGGATAAGAAATGCAATTACAAAAGATTTTTAATACTGAAGCACCTAACCAATCCACACGCATTATCGACGGTGAATGCTCAGGTATTCTGAACTGGAATGATATTCGCATGCCTCATATGTACAAGCTGTATAAGGTACTGCTGCTTAATCACTGGATCGCGGATGAAATTCCAATGTCCAAGGATGCGCAACAATTCCCGATGCTGGATGCCGAGGAACAACGCGTATTTAAGATTAATATCTCCCTACTCGCTGTGCTGGATTCGATGCAGACGATGTTCGTGAGCGACGTGAAGCGTTATTTCACCGATTCCTCTTTGGAAGCTATCTCCGCTATTATCGGGCAGCAAGAAGTGGTGCATAACCAATCCTATTCCTATGTTCTTTCCTCTATCGTGTCGGAGAGTGAGCAGAAGGAAATTTTTGAATATTGGAAAAAAGACCCTGTCCTGCTGGAACGTAATCAGTTTATCTCTGATATTTATCAAGAGTTCCGTGATAACCCTACGAGACAGACCTTTTTCCATGCGCTGGTAGCAGATCTCATCTTGGAAGGGATTTTCTTCTACAGTACTTTCGCCTTCTTCTACAATCTGGCCCGTGACCAGAAGATGATGGCAACTAGCCAAATGATCTCTTATATTCAACGTGACGAGAATCAGCACTGCTACTTCTTCGCAGAAGTATTTAAGCAGCTGCTTGTAGACTTCCCTGAGCTGAACACCAAAGAAAACATGGATTACGTATACCGTACCATCGACCGCGCGGTAGAGCTCGAAACCAACTGGGCTTATTACACACTTACTAACGTGCGTGGTATTGATCTTAACGAGCTTAGCGACTACATCAAATATACAGCGAACAAGCGTCTGACTTTGATGGGTATGGAAAAAGCTTATCAAGGTGTTGACGTTAACTGTATGCCTTGGATCAAACCCTTCTCCGATGATGCGCTTAATGCTACCAAAACTGACTTCTTCGAAGCCAAATCCCGCAACTATGGTAAGGTTGGCGACGATAACGGATTCGACGATTTGTAAGACCGGATATATAACAATCCCTATATAAAAAAGAGGCCATTCTCTACTTTCTTAGTGAGATGGCCTTTTTGCTATAGCTTATATAATGCAAAAAGCGCCCCTCTCCCCTGGTATCAGGGATGAAAGAGACGCTTATACGTTTGTTATTAGCACTAAGCACAGAAGGCTTACTACTTAGTCTTATGCCTTGCGTTCCACACGATGTGTAGTTTCTTCTGCAAGCTCATCTAATGCATCGTTCAGGCGCAGCTTCAGCTCCTCAGCAAGCTCTACCACTCCGTGATCATTACGAACCACTTGAGAATCCACGGCATAGACGCCGCCAAGAATGTAACGCGCGCCCAGTACAGACAACACAGGTTTCAATGCGTAATCAATTGTGAGCAGATGTGCAAGACTGCCGCCCATGAACAGCGGGAGTACAACTTTTCCGGCCAATCCCTTTTGTGGAACCAGATCTAAAAAGGTCTTCAACACGCCTGTATAAGAAGCTTTATAAACCGGGCTAACCACAATTACCGCATCAGCTTCCGCTACAAGGCCATTGGCTTTGACGATAGACTCACTTTCAAACTTAGTGTGAATCAAATCCTCCGCTGGTAGCTCTGCTACGTTAATACGCTCAACCTCGAAGCCCTGATTGGTTAAGCTGGCCTCCGCATATTCTATAGCTGCATTGATACGCGATACCAGGGAAGGCGTTCCGTTAATCACAACAATTTTAGCCACTTCTCCACCTCTTCCATCCCACTTAAGCAGCTCTCACTGCTTTATTTATTATCCCGACAAAATTACTTTAAATTAATACTAATCCTAACGTAGAATTGATATTTTTGTCAAACCATAACCACTTGCGCTCCTCCCACTCTTACGTTATACTAAGCAACAATATTAAATCCAACAATCAGGCCAATGATCGGCATCCAACCGTGAGGCGTCTGCGACCGGAGTCTACAACAACTCCCTAAGTTCACCGGGTTTCGCCCGTTACCGCGAAGACCAAAGAGGGTCGGATTGTTCCTGCAGTTAAGGAGATTCGATCAACCTGGGTGGCACCGCGAGCTGACGCTCCTCGTCCCATGGATGAGGGCGTTTTTTGCGTTTTTTTAACCAAAAAGGAGCGAAACGGTATGCTGGATATGAACTGGATCAAAGACAATCAGGAACTTGTAAGAAACATTACGGCTTGGAAAAGAGTCGACTTCCCACTGGATGAACTGCTGGAATGGGATGAGAAACGGCGCGAATTGCGCCAAGATACGGAACAGTTGAGAGCCCAGCGTAACGGGCTGACCAAAGAGGTTGAACGACTTTTACGACAGGGTGACAGCGTGGCAGGAGAAGCAGTTAAAGAACAAGTAAGAGAACTGAACAACCGCCTGAATCTCTATGAGGCAGAACTAACTGAGGCAGACCGGCGCTGTGGAGAACTCATGCTGCTCGCACCAAACCCTGTATCGCAGGATACACCGATTGGCCATGATGATAAAGATAATGTAGAACTGCGACGAACCGGAACGTTGCCGGAATTCGGCTTTAAACCGCGTGATCATGTAGAGCTAGGCGAGCTCCACAATATCATCGATATCCCCCGTGGCGTCAAAGCAGGCGGCCCACGCAGCTATGTGCTGAAGGGTGCAGGGTTGTTGTTACATCTCGCTGTACAGCGGCTGGCCATTGATGTACTAACTGCCCGCGGGTTCACGGTGATGGATGTTCCCGTGATTGTCCGTCCGGAAGCGCTGGAACGTACGGGCTTCTTCCCCGGCGGGATGGATCAGACCTATGAGCTAAACGGAGACAATCGCTGGCTGGTAGGCACATCGGAGGTGTCGCTTGTCTCGCTGTATAGCGATGAAATTGTCGAACTGGATTCGCCAATGCGACTCGCCGGAATGTCGGCCTGCTTCCGCCGTGAGGTAGGATCGGCGGGACGAGACGTGCGTGGCCTGTACCGTGTTCATCAATTCTCAAAAATTGAACAAGTTATCTTATGTCGGAATGATGAGGGCGTATCAGAGGGCATGCTGCAGGAGATTCTTGCGAATGCAGAGCATATTCTACAGCTCTTGGAACTTCCCTATCGGATCATGTCTGTCTGCACAGGAGATATGTCCCTGAAGACACATAAGCAGTATGACATCGAGACTTGGATGCCAAGCAGAGAGGCATACGGAGAGACACACTCGGCTTCCAACCTGCTCGATTTCCAAGCTCGTCGTTCGGGCATTCGTTACCGGGATGCCGACGGTAAGCTGCAATACTGCCACACCCTAAACAACACCGCAGTGGCTACACCAAGGATCCTAATTCCGCTGCTGGAGAATCATCAACTGGAGGATGGATCCATTTACATTCCGCAGGCACTGCGTAAATATATGGATGGAATTGAACGGCTTGAGCTTCCGCACCAGCAGTGATGTGTTGTCCAAGTAGATTTAAAATTAATAATGCCCTTCCACTTCTCGATAAGAAGCTGGAGGGGCATTATTTTTGTTCCGATACATTCTATATAATTCTAATCTCTATTGTTTTCCCTATGTAAAAATTAACAAAACTCTAGAATAAATTTGTCGCAATCCATAATAAATTCAACAATATATATAACATAAAATTAAAATATCGGTGATCTATTAACCATAAAAACACTAAATTTATAATTAATATTGTATTTATGCACTGTTTTTATACTAAAATCACAACATTTCAATTTTTAGATTTAAATGATGCAAACTTTAATTTATATTCATGAAAGACAACCTTTCATTTTACATTTGAATGCTAAGATTTAATAGGTTGTAAATAAAAGATTCGAGGGGAGAATGACTTATCCAAATGATTATTTCTTCAAGAGTAAGGAAATGGTTCGCTACTGGACTGGCAATGTTAATGGTTGCCGGCAGTGTGTTACCAGCTGTCCAGACCGCCGAGGCAGCACCGGATAATAGCAATATTGTTATCTCGCAGGTCTATGGTGGTGGTGGAAACGGCGGAGCGGAATTTAAAAATGATTTTATTGAATTATACAATCCTACAAATCATCCAGTAGATTTGACTGGATGGAAAGTTCGCTATACCTCAGCGGCCGGAACCTTTAGTAGCGGAACAGACTTAAATGGAACCATCCCGGCAAATGGATACTTCCTTATTGAGGAGGCCGCTGGAACGGGAGGAACTACCGACTTGCCTACTCCTGATGTTAGCAAGGGAATCCTTGCTATGAGTGGTACAAACGGCAAAGTCGACCTCGTTGATAAATCAGGTACAACAATTGATTTAGTTGGCTACGGAACAGCTACAAATGTCGAGGGAAGTGCGACCGCTGCTCTCTCCAATACGACAGCCGCTATCCGTAAAGCTGCGGCTGGTGCACCAGCAGACAGCCGCGGTCTAGATACGGATAACAACTCTACGGATTTTGTTGTCCAAGCACCAAGTCCACGGAACAGCACCTACGGTACGTTCCCTGAATTACCGGAAACTGCTAGTTCCGCAGTAGCTTTACCAGCCCCTAATGCCTGGCCGGCTGGTACAGAAATATCTTTGAATTCTCCAACGGTTGGAGCATCCGTCTATGCAGCTGTTTATGGATCAGGTGGTTCAACTAATTTCCAACCTTACACAGGGCCTATTACCTTAACTGAGGACACTACGATTAAAGCGTATGCTTCAGAACCAAATATGCCAGACAGCCCTATATCGACTTTTGATTACACTATTCTGGCCAAAACAGTTGTTGCAACAGCACGCCTTGCTAGTAAAGGTCAGAATATTTTAACAGAAGGTATCGTAACTCACATTAATGCAGCAAAAATGTATATTCAGGATGAATCCGGCGGGATCGTACTTTATGGTTTCCCAGAGTTCGCAAACGTTGGAGATCGTGTTGAAGTAAGCGGCACAATGGATATCTACAGCAACCTGCAAGAAATCAAATTCCAAAGTGGACTTCAATACAATGTAGCTGCAAAAAATGTTGGGGTGCCTGCACCAAAATTGATTACAGCAACCGACTTGTCTGCCGCGAACGGCGAAAGCCACGAAGCTCAGCTGGTAACTATGAATAATGTGACCATAGACAATGTAAATGGCAGCACGGTGACTGCTAGCCAAGGTGGACAACAATTCACAATTTTTTCAACCCTGCCTAAACTAGTTAAGGGTAAAACCTTTGACAATATCACTGGAGTTATCGAGCAATATAGTACGACTTATCAATTCATTCCACTTAATGAAAATGCTTTGGTGGAAGAAACTTTTTCCGTTATGGCCAGCCCTGGCGCAGGTCGCATCATCAAAGGAAGTTCTGTGACCCTATCCAGCCCTACTCTTGGAGCACAGATTTACTACACGACCAACGGAACTGAACCAACAACAGCAAGTAAGCTTTATTCAGATCCGATTACAGTTAATCAAGATCTTACCATCCATGCAATTGTCGTAGCAGATGGCAAGACAAGTAAGGTTTATACCTTTGCATATAAAGCATCTGAACTCCCTCGTATACATGATATTCAAGGAGAATCTCATACTTCTGAGTATGCAGGTCAGAACGTTTCCGATGTAGAAGGCATCGTTACCCAATATGGGTACACCTTCGCCACTGGCGCTTATAGAGGTTTCTTTATGCAAGACCCTCAGCCAGACGATAATGTAAACACTTCGGAAGGTATTTTTGTATACAGCACTAATTCATCCCTTAAGCCTCAAATTGGAGATTTAGTCCAAGTTAGTGGAGCTGTTTCCGAATACAACGAAGGTAACGCAAGTAATTTAACCTCTACTCAAATTACTATGACTTCAATAAAAGTAGACTCCTCTTCAAGTTATACTGTGCCAGAGCCTGTCGTACTTGGTAAAGGCGGGAGAGCCATTCCGTCTTCCATAATTGACAATGACGGCATGGCTGATTTTGAGCCTAATGAAGATGCAATTGATTTCTACGAATCGTTAGAAGGTATGCTCGTCAAGCTCCCTACCCCTACGATTATCAGTCCTTACTGGACAAGTGGTAGCGGAAATTCCATGCTGTATAACATCCCTACAAGAGTAGAAAATGAAACACCTGATGTCATCACACCAGCTGGTGGATTAGTTCTCAAAGAATACAACCAATACAATCCTCAGCGCCTCATCATTGCTTACGGAAATCCGGGTCAAGAAGTCATCACCGGAGATAAGTTCGCGGGAGATGTAACTGGCGTCATCGGATACAACAACGGTAACTTCAAAGTGATTCCGGAAAACGGTAAGCTTCCAGCCATCACTCCAAGTACCTTTAAGCAAGAAACAACTACTCTTGAAGTCAATGATAGTAAGTTGTTGATCGCATCGTACAACATTGAAAACTTCTACCCGGGTGTCGGAGCAACAAAAATCCAGAAACTAGCCGACTCCATCACAAACAATATGAAAAAACCTGACATTATCGGCGTTGTCGAAATGCAGGACAGCAATGGTGAAGCCAATAATGGTATCACTGAAGCAAGTGCAGCCGAATTGATTAAGGCTATTGAAACCGCTGGCGGTCCTGTATATAAATACACAGATATCGCTCCGGAGAACAATATGGATGGCGGTGCCCCAGGCGGAAACATTCGCGTAGGATTCCTGTACAATCCAGCAAGAGTACAGCTTGCGGACAGTGTGAGCGGACAAAAAGGTACAGCTACACAATCCGTTGGATATAACGCAGCGGCAGATCAATTGACCTACAATCCAGGACGAATTGATCCAACAAACTCTGCCTTTGCAAGTTCACGTAAACCCCTTGCTGCACAGTTCGTATTCGGTGGCGAAACAGTAATTGTGATCGCTAACCATTTCAATTCAAAAGGCGGCGATACCGGTCCTTTCGGAAACGTTCAGCCCCCTGTATTGTCCAGTGAAACACAACGCCATAAAATCGCGGCGGTCGTAAACGGATTTGTCAAAGAGGTTCTGACTGCAAATCCTAAAGCCAACATCGTAGCTCTTGGCGATTTGAATGATTTCCAATTTACTAAAACTGCAACCCTCTTAAAAGGTACAGAACTAGACAATTTGATCGATACATTACCTTTAAATGAGCAGTATACGTACACCTATGATGGAAACTCTCAAGTGCTAGATCATATTCTTGTCAGTAAAAATCTAACGGCTTCTTCTAAAGTAGATGTCGTTCATCTAAATGCCGACTTCTCACCATCGAACGGTCGGGTATCCGATCATGATGCGGTTTTGGCACAGATTGATTTTAATACTGCTGAAGACTTCCCACTAACCATTCTGCACACCAATGATACACATGCAGGATTAGATACTGTCAGCTCGCCAAACAACATCTTGCGCCGTGTAACAGCAATCAAAGATGCCAAGGCGACTACAGAGAATCCTATTCTTGTAGACGCAGGTGATGTGTTCTCCGGAACGCTTTACTTCAATAAGTATCTGGGTCAAGCAGATCTGGCCTTTATGAATCTGGTTAAATATGATGCTATGACTTTCGGTAATCATGAGTTTGATAAAGATTCAGATGTACTGTCCAAATTCATCGGCAACGCAAAGTTCCCATTTGTCTCCTCCAATGTGAACTTCTCAGCGGATGATATTCTTAGCAAAATGTTCACCAATGAAATCGGCCGGTCAGGTAATGCTGGAACCATCTACCCTGCGCTGATCAAAGAAGTAGACGGCCAACAGGTCGGTATCATGGGTCTGACGACAGAAGATACGGCGAACATTGCTTCACCAGGTAAAGTGACCTTTGAGAATGCCTTCGCTAAAGCGGAAGCAACGGTCGCTATGCTTGAAAAAGAGAAAGTTAACAAGATCATTGTTCTCTCTCACCTTGGCTATGAAGAAGATCTCAAGCTAGCCAAAGCCGTTAACGGCATTGATATTATCGTTGGGGGTCACAGCCACACGCAACTGAATCAAGCCGTTGTTGATAACACCGATCCAAAAGCACCGAAGCTAATTGTACAAACTGGTGAAAAAGGTCTTTTCCTTGGCCAACTTGAAGTTAAATTTAACAAAGATGGCGTACTGACCGATTGGAAAGACCAATTAATCTCCATCGATGCTAAAAACGGTACTAACTACGTTATCGCAGAGGACCCTGAAGCTAAAAAGATCCTGGATACCGAGTATAAGCCGGGGATTCAAGAACTAACCAATGAGGTAGTAGGAAATTCAGAGGTTGTTCTAAACGGCGTTCGTGATAATGTGCGCACAAAGGAAACTAATCTTGGTAACCTGATTGCCGATGGCATGCTTTATGCAGCTCAAAAAGCGGGCACTAATGCCGTAATCGCCTTGCAAAACGGCGGCGGTATTCGCGAATCCATCAACGAAGGACCGATCACACAAGGCGAAGTACTCGGTGTACTTCCATTCAACAACGATCTGGTTACGATCACTTTGACTGGACAAGAAATTAAGGATGCTATGGAGAACGGGGTTTCCAAAACGCCGGCAGCAGACGGACGTTTCCCACACGTTGCAGGGTTGAAATTCTATTACGACTCTACGAAACCTGTGAACGAACGTGTATTGCGTATTGAAGTGAAAAACGGGGATAAATACGTTCCTCTAGATCTAAAAGCATCTTATGAAGTAGCTACTAATGCTTTCACAGCTAAGGGTGGAGATTTCTATACTTCACTTGAAAAGGCCTATAAAGAAGGCCGCGTGAATCTGCTGTACCTACCGGACTTTGATGTATTTACGAAGTATCTGCAGAAGGTTGGAACGGTCACTGCGAACACTTCCGCCGTTGAAGGCCGGATTGTTGATCTAAAAGGTGCACCACTGCCGGAGACAAATCCAACTCCGACACCAGACCCAACACCAGTACCAACACCAGATCCAACTTCAGTACCAACTTCAGTACCAACATCAGTACCAACATCGGCTCCAACAGTACCAACAGCTACACCATCACCAACTGTTGCTCCAACTGTGGCTCCAATTGCTTCAGCACAAGTAACAACAATTGATGCTGCTGATCTAACCAAACAACTTGCTGAACTGCCAACGGGTAGCCAAGAGCTGGTTATTCCGGTTAAAGCCACTACAGGCGGCGCTCAAGTAGTGCTTCCAGGCAGTGTGCTTGTAAAACAAGCAGCAGCACAACCTAACACAGTTCTTACCTTTACTACGGATGGTGCTTCTTATTCCTTGCCACTCCGTGTTGTAAACAGCGCAGCACTTGCCGCTCAATTAGGCACCAGCGACTTTACAATTACGGTATCCATTCTAGTAGCGAATTCGGGAACACTAAGCAGCACAAACCAAGCTATAGCCTCACAGCTAGGTAATGCTACTTTAGCTGCTCCAGTAATCGAATTCAGCGTTTCAGCACAAGCCGGAACTAAGAGTGTGCAGTTGAACAATTTCGGCAGCACTTACGTGAAGCGCACGATCAATGTACCTGCCGTCTTAAATTCAAATAACGCAACGGCAGTGGTCTTCGATCCTGCTTCAGGTAAGATCTCCTTCGTGCCTGCTATCTTTGTTCCTAAAGCAGATGGAACAACGGACGTTACGATTAAACGGAACAGCAACAGCTACTACACCGTTGTTAAGTCTTCCAAAACGTTCGCAGATACTAACGGACACTGGGCTAAATCATCCATTGATCTCTTAGCTACCAAACTAATCGTCAGCGGAACAAGCAACGATACGTTCTCTCCTTCACAGTCGATCACACGTGCTGAGTTCGCGGCAATAATTACGCGTTCTCTGGGACTTGCGATAGCTAATGGTGAGACCACATTTAAAGATGTAAACCCAAGTGCTTGGTATGCTGATGCTATTCGCACCGCAGCAGAAGCCGGATTGATTTCCGGTTATACCGATGGTAGCTTTAAGCCGGGTAGCCCAATCACTCGTCAGGAAATGGCCTCGGTATTAGCGAAAGCTATTAAGTACACAGGGAAAACCTTAAATGCCGACCCTGCAGCACTGGCTAAATTCAGTGACGCAGCAAGCATTCCAGCTTGGTCCCAAGCAGCAGTAGCAGAAATCGCTGCTGAGGGAATTATCCAAGGAGCAACAGATGGATCCTTTGCTCCACAGAAGCTGGCAACTCGTGCCGAAGCGGTTACGATGCTGGAGAAGACATTGAAATCTCTCCAGTTTATCAACTAGCAAAAGCTGATCTCCAGCTCTGAAGTCAAAAAGGCGGTTCTTCGAGTGCGTAATGCACCCGAGGAACCGCCTTTTTTTATAAACCCAATCTGATCTGTAGGAAGTGTTATGATTCCATCCCAGCTTCACTCTCTTCGTAATGGCTCGTATCCCCATGCAGCAGGATTTCCGGCACACCATCCGTAAAATCAACCCTGCATAAGCAGGTCGGATAAATGTAAGGCAGATCCCAGAGCTTAGGCAACGCTCTGCCCTCAAAATAGGCCATTAACAGCTTAATCACTACTGTATGTGTGACGATAAGAATGGTCTCACCCTGATGGGCAATGAGAATTTCCTGAAGCTTGCCCAGCGCCCGTGCCTGCACCTCTGCAAAGGTCTCACTACCCTCCACTTTAAACTGCTCAGGGTCTTGCCAGAAATTGCGATGCTGCTCCGAATACTCGCTCTCCAGCTCAGTAGAATCACGGCCTTCCCATACCCCCATGCCAATCTCTTTGAACGCCTCAGAGGTCTTAAGCGGAGTACTCCGCTCTCCTCGAATAATTTCAGCTGTGCGCAGCGCCCTTGGGCTGGGGCTTGCATAGATGACATCCAGCTGTTCAGTGCGCATTCCCCGGCTCAGCCATTCTGCCTGTTGCACACCAAGAGCCGTCAGTTCAGAATCCATATGTCCCTGCATCCGATGCTGCACGTTCCATTCCGTTTGACCATGCCGGGTTAAAAATATCGTTGTTGTACTCATGCCAGCTTCTCCTTCCGTTTCCCCTATCCAATGAGGTTTTACTTCCTGTTCTGTTCCATCCAGTTCACTGCATAATCTACGATTTCCCGTTGCGGAATCAATTGAGCGGTTGCGGAAGCAACCTGTCCATATGTAATAAGTCCCGTCTCTTGTCCAAACTGATCTGCCAGCTGAACGAAATCGTCAGAATCCCAATCCAGCTCCTTAAATTCCACCCACTGCCTAACTCCATCCACCATAATGGGCGCCCCGCCAAGGGTTTCCTTCTTGCCAGCATAAGATGCGCGGCATTCGGCAAGATGCAGAGAAGTATTATTAAGATTGCCAACACCCAGCAACAGTACATGTCCGCCCAAATCGTAAATCCGAGCCAGCGGAGAATCTTCCCCCAGACCCATTTCAAGCGAATGACCATACATAATTTCGTCTCTATGCTTGCCCCAAGCGGCAAACGAATGAATCGGATGGTCACTGCGTTTTACTCCTTTTTGTTTACGGAAGCAGTCCGGAATAACCCCCATTCCTCTAAGCTGGGTCAGGTCTGGATCATAAGCCGGCATCTGCTCGCGGATACTCTGCCACCACGCCTCCGGCACCGGTGGGTTGCTCCAGCCTGCGGGATCAGTCAGGTCACTGGAATGAGTGGGCATTACCAGCGTGCCAGATTCTCCGAGGACCTCCTCCAATGCCAAAATAACAGCGACCGGGCCCCCGGCTACCCATTGGCCTAACGATTTAAAAGAAGAATGCAATAAAATCGTCATGCCCGCCTTAACGCCCAGTCGACGAAAATCCGCTGCTAATGTCTGAACCGTAATCAAATTGCCTTGTATTTCTTCCACCCTTCATTCCTCCAATGAATCTTCTCAAATCCATTATATAGGAGGGCCGCTTCTAAATGCACCTTCAATAGCCTCAACACTCTTCGGATACTATTTTCGCTCTATAATCACCTGGAGAAATTCCCTCCAGCTCTTTAAAAACACGGGCAAATTGTTTACTGTTCTCGAAGCCTACCTCTTCTGAGACTGTTGCGAGCTTACTGCAGCCTTTTGCCAATAGCTCTTTAGCGTGACGGATACGGACCTTTTTTAAATAAATAACAAAATTCTCACCGGTATATGCCTTAAAGGCTTCGCTAAAATAAGAATAATTCAAGGATACATGATTGCTGACCATAGCCATATTCAGTGGACGGGCGTAGTTGGCTTCAATATAGCTCAGTGCCTCTTCCATATCCGCATGCTCGGTATGCGCGGACCTTACGCCTACAATGTATTCATTCACACTCAAGAGTAAGTTCTCCAGCGCACGATAATATTCGTGGAAATGACGATAGTTGTACATATTGCCTACCGTGCGATACAGCTTCAATACCTCTACCGAGGCTTCGCCATGTACCCGAAATACTTCATCCAACACCAGTTCGTTTACATTCTGTCCCACGGACTCCAGATAAGCTAGGTCCAGTTCCTTCAAATGCTCAGTTTGAAAAATCACAGATAGAAGATGCTTCATCTCCTTCTCGCGTTCTGTTCCCAGCATATTGAGCAGCTTGCGAAGCTCTTCCTTAGGTAACGGAAAGTTAGACCGTCCCTGACCAACATCCCCATAATCCAACAAACTCACTTGCGGATATAAAAAAGTATATTGCAGTGCCCGGCATGCTTCCTTATAACAGGAACGGAGGTCCTCAAGACTTTCTCCTTCGCTGCTAATCCCAATCGATAATCCCTTTATTTCCTTAGCTTCAGCTTGTCTGGACAGCTCTATAAAATCCTGTTTTCTGCTCCCGATCAAGACTAATTTGCCATCCCAATCCGTTGTGATTTCCGAGAAAAACTTTTCAAGCGGTCCGATCAATCGTTCCGCCAGTCCCTGAACATCCCCCGACTTCATTCTTGTTCCGTCATTGTAATAGTAATTCAACACACCAACTGTAAAAGGTGCTTGCAGATCACTTAGCCACTCTTGCTGCTCACGCTCCAGCGGAACCTCCTGCTGCATTAGCAGTCCCCGTAAACGACTGGACCGCAGTTCCCTGCGGAAGTGTTCCGTTTCCTGTTCCAGCTGCCTTGCGCTGAGATCCTGTTCTTCCTGTTCCTTATCGATATTCTTCAAAATTTCGAACAACTCATCTCGGCGAATCGGCTTCAGCAAGTAATCCTTCACGCGATAACGAATCGCGCTTTTGGCATATTCGAAATCATCATACCCGCTTAAGATCAGCACTGCTGGGCTTTTCTCACCACTTGTTAGCTTAGATATCTGCTCCAACAGTGTAATTCCATCCATCACTGGCATACGTATATCTGTAATAATAATATCTGCACCTTCGGTCTTAAATATCTCGAAACCCTCTGCGCCATTACTCGCCATTGTGATGGTATACACGGACGGAAATTCTCTTTCTATCATAGTCTTGAGACCGTAACGGATATTCTTTTCATCATCAATGATCAGTAGCTTCTTCATAGTTGTTTTTCTCCTGTCAAAAGAACTTTCGGCAAGGTCAGACGTACCATCGTCCAACTCCCTGCTTCACTCTGTACTACAAGCCCATATTCATCACCATAAAAGATTTGCAGTCGCTGATGTACATTTCTCAGTCCAATACCACCTGTTCGGCGGTCAACATCCCTCTGTTCTGAAGCACTCTCACAGCGCTCATCTTTCGCATAAATCGCCTCGTTCAAAGCAACCAAACGCTCTGGAGTTAAGCCGATGCCATTATCACGAAGCTCTATGCAAATATCACCTTCCGTTTCCGAAATATGAATATGAATGTTCGGGTCCTGTAAATTCTCTTTCTCGTCGCACCAAGCATGCTTAACACTGTTCTCTACAATAGGCTGCAGTGACATTTTCAGCACCTCCAGCTCCAAATATCGAGGTTCAATATGAAGCACTAACTTAACCGGATATTCAAAACGAATATTCATCACTTCAATGTAATTTTCAATGTGGCGGACTTCATCCCGCAGCTTCACATACTCTCCGGACCATTTAAAATTATAGCGCATCATCCCACCCAGCGAGGTCAGTGCGTCCGAGATCGTTCGCTGGTTCTCAATTTCAGCCAGCATTTTTATATTTTCCAGCGTATTATACAAAAAATGTGCGTCAATCTGGTTATGCAGCGTACGCAGCTCAGCCTCTTTAGACAACGCCTGCTTGCTCACTGCCTGAGCCACCAACGTATTGATGGTGTTCATCAGCTTGGAGAAATGATGGGCAAGCTCCCCGACTTCCCCTCCACCACGAATCATTATTCCAGTGTACGCTTCACCTCTACGCACTTTTTTCATCGTTTCGGTCAATCTACGCAGATTTTTTAGAATAAAGGCATTTGTCACATAAGCGATCAGCGTTAGTAAAGTAATAAAACCAACATTGGCTCCAATGATTAAGTTGCGCGTGCGGGAGATATCCTTCATCACTCCTTCCATTGACACTACATTTAACAAATAAGCATCAATTCGTTCTAGCGGAGTGTTAATTAACAAAAACGATTTACCATTCTCCGAGTAATTACTGTCCCATTCGCTAGTTTCCCGGAACTGCTTATACCGTTCTGCAATCATATCAGCCATCTCTAGATTATCCTGCAAAAAAGAATTGTCCGGCCTGGTGAAAAGCTGCAGCTCACTATCCACAAGAAACATCTGGGTCTGATTATCCCGTACATCTGTATACGTCTTGGGTGTAAATCGACTAAGCAGCATATCCACCTGCACCATGCCGATATGATTGTCTGCTGGCCGACTCTTCTCACGCAGCAAAGAAACCTTTGGCAGACTCTCCGTCGGTGCTCCCAAGTATCTCTGCATCAAATCCGGATCATTTTTCTGAAAAGACCAGTATTCCTGCCCCTTCAATTGAAGCGCTTTCTGAAACCATGGGGTGGAAGAAACCCGCTCTTCGCGAAAGATAATCGGCCAAATTTCATGCACCTTATTACTTCTCGAATACAGCCGTAAATGCTCAATATTCGGATTATTAAATTGAATACGAGTCATATTCACATAAGCATTTGTATTAAAATCAACCAAATCTACTAGCTGCGGTTCGGTTTCATTCGCTAAGAATTTTTCTACTTCGGCATCAGAATAAGCCATTTGCGCCGCCCGTTCCATCGCTTCGATCTGATTATGAATATGCAGCTTCTCCATTTGCGACAAATAATCATTTTTCTCGACGGCATCGCGGAGATAGGTATTATTAATGGCTTTATAGGAGTAGACAGAAACCAGCATACACGGGCCTAAAACAATAAAAACATAAGCTGCAATTAAACGGCTCTGAAGTGATCTTCGCCCCCACCAATAACTAAAAGAATGCCATAATGCTCTGGTTCGATCTCGCCTATTCACTTTATACACTTCTGTCCTGTCCACCTCGCTAAAATAGTGAATATTCAAATACTTAATATCTATTCCTTATTATAATTCGAAAATAACCCAAAAGCCCGCAGTTAGCGGGCATTTTGGGTCATACTTTTTATTTTATGGACAGCTTCACTTTATTCTCTTCATATTTCTTTTGTTGGTAGGCATCAAATACATCTTCGCCTTCCTTCTTTCTCTTCTCTAAATACTCATTCCAAATCTTATCGAATTCCGCATCGGAGGAAGCCATGAGCAATTTCGGCATAGTTTTACCGCGCAGCTGTTTCAGCTTCGAAGCGATGATGCCTTCAGGAGAGTTTCCTGTTGGTTCGATTTGTTGGAACTCGGAGGAGCCTATGGATTTACCTCTAGTCCAATCTTCCAATTGCTTAAATGGTTCTACCGATTTAGGAGCCCATTGGTCTGTGATATTCGTATTTTGCAGCATCCAGAATGTAAAGGAAGATCCGATTTGCTTATCAAACGTCGAACGGTCTTTATTCATCAAATCAAACACTTCTGGTTTAAATTGATCTTTTCCATCAATCGTATCGTAGCTGACACCTTTTTCGCCTAAGAACAAGTCTTTGTTGCCTTCTTCACTGTTCAAGTAGCTGAGGAAGCGGATAGCACGTGCTTTATCCTTAACATCTTTGGAGATCAGTGTTACCGTCCAACCGGAGATACCAGGGCCATCAAGGGTTGGTTTATCCAAGTTCGTATTGGAAGGTCCGTCAACAGCGATATACGTTTTAGTTGGATCCTGTTGGTAAATCGTTCCTAGTTGTGCTGCAAAGTCTGTACGTTGATACAGCATTGCGAAATAACGGCCTTGGGCAATTTTTTCTTCCATTTGTGGGCGTTTGTCGATAAAGATATCTTTAGCCAGCAGACCGTCTTGATTCGCTTGACGAAGTGCCTTCATCCAGCGGATATATTCAGGATCGGTTTCACGAGCATATACCTTGCCATCTTTTTCTCTTGGGATTGCCAAGAAGTTCTGCAGGTAACCTTCCAAAGAATCGTTACCGTTCTCGGTAAATTCATGCAAACCAAGTGGAATAAGCGGCTGTCCATTTACGTCAGGGAATTTCTCTTTCGCTAATTTAAGCGCATTCAAGAAACCTTCTGGTGTGCGCATATCTGGACTTCCAATAGCTTCATACATATCCTTGCGGACAGCGAATACTTGGTTGGATACGTAATTTTCTCCATATTTCTCATAGTCGGCAGGAGAGGAAGAAGAGTTAGGATAGCCATACACATTGCCGTCTTCTTGTGTATACCAGCCCAGCTTATCAGCATCGGATACTTTAAAGAAGTACGGATCATATTCATCAGCAAGTTTGTTCAATGGAAGAACAAGTTCACCTTCGACCATTTTCTTAATCGCATCTTCCCAGAAGCCCAAAGTGATGAAATCAGGCAATTTACCGGATGCAATCAGCGTGTTAAGCTTCTCATTCTCGTTACCAGCCGGAACGATGAAATTAATATCAACTCCGGTCTTCTTAGTTACATATTGGGAGGTTGGGTCCACGCCCCATTTATTAGGGAACCATGAGAAGTTCAGGTACCAGTCAAATGTAATGGGTGAAGTATCAATCTTCCATCCCGGTTCATCTGCTGATAATGCAGCAGCAGTCGGTTCAGCACTTGCCTCCGTATTAGTAGCTTTAGCGCTGTTAGCATTACCTTCGGCATTCTTGCCAGCATTATTCCCGCTGGAGCAGCCTGCGGCTGACAATGACATCATTATTGCGAGAAGCAGAACTCCCATTGCTTTTGGCTTACGTTTCATGCCCATGCTTGTTTACCCCTTTTCTATGAATGTTAATTATAAGCTCAACCCCAGTGCCTACAGCTGTAGGCAACCGGAGGAGTTATCACTGCTAGACATCAGCCCTTAATGGAGCCGATCATCATCCCTTTAACGAAATAACGCTGCAGGAACGGATACACGAATACTATCGGCAGTGTGGTCACTACCATCGTCGCCAGCTTAATGGACTGTGACGTTACGCTTCTCGTAACGCTGCTGCCTTGTACAGCGACCATCATTTGACTAGAGCTCGATTGTGCGACGACCCGGAACAAATACGTCTGAATCGGCTGTAGATCAGTATTATTGATATAGATCATACCCGTGAAGTAATCATTCCACTGATACACGCCATGGAACAGCGCAATGGTAGCAATTACAGGCATGGATACTGGAAGTACGATTCTTAGAAAGATGGACCAATCATTAGCACCGTCAATCCGTGCCGCTTCTTCCAGCCCATCGGGAATCTCCCGGAAGAAGGTCATGAAGATAATAAGATCAAAGAAGCTAAACATAACCGGAATAATATAGACTAGGAAATTCTCCAATAGGTGAAGGTCCTTCATCAGCAGGAAGGTAGGAATGAGTCCCCCGCCAAAAAAGAGAGTCACTGTACCCATCAGCATGTAGAACTTACCGCCAATGAGGTTTTTTCTGGAGAATGCATAAGCTACCATCGCTGTGAAAAATACATGCAGTACAGTACCCAAAAGTGTTTTGGCGACAGTAACCCACATCGCCTGCATGATGCCGGGGCTGGCAAACACGGCCTCGAAATTCTCAAAGCTGAACATCCGCGGCCACCAGTAGATTCCTCCCCGCATGGCGTCATTACCGTTATTGAAGGCGTTAACCAATACGTACCAGATCGGGTAAAGCGTTATGAAGCAGATACATAACATGATGAGGTTATTGATGATATCGAACAGGGCCTCGCCCTTGGTTTTACGCTTAAGTGCAAACATATATGGTCCTCCTTATCCTAGAACAACGATGTATCGTTGATTTTTTTAGATACTTGGTTGGCAATCAGCAGCAATATTAGAGCGATAACCGATTTTAACAATCCAACTGCAGTTGAGTAAGAGAAGCGGCCTGAGAGAATCCCTGTATAGTACACATAGTAATCAATTACATTACTTGCACTATCATTCAGTGAGTTGCGCAGGACCAGAATCTGATCAAAGTTGGAGTTCAGCACTCCGCTGACCGCGAGAATGAAGAGAATGCTGATTGTCGATTTAATCGCCGGCAAGGTAACATACCACATCTTCTGAAATCTGCCCGCGCCGTCGATTGTCGCCGCCTCGTACATTTCAGGAGATACACCGGAAATTGCTGCTAAATAGATAATCGCTGACCATCCAAGTTCTTTCCAGATATCAGAGGAGATAATAATTGTCCAGAAGTAACCAGGCTCAGCCAAGTATGTAATTGGCTGATCAATCAGATGAAGCGCTAGCAAAATGTTATTGATAATTCCTACATCAGCAAGCCATGTAGCCAAAATCCCTCCGAGTACCACCCATGAGAGAAAGTGGGGCAAATACGAAATCGTCTGTATGGTCTTCTTGAATTTCATTGAACGAACTTCATTCAGAAATAGAGCAAATATTATTGGCAATGGAAATCCGATAATTAGCTTAAACAAGCTGATGCCGAGCGTATTTTTAATTACATTCGAGAGATTGTCATCATCCATGAACTCTTTGAAATGTGTAAGTCCCACCCATGGGGCTTCTGCAATCGTTTTAACGATGTTGTAATCTTTAAAAGCAATGATAATTCCATACATGGGAATGTAGTTAAAGATTATCATCCACGCAATGCCGAGTAGAGCCATTGTCTGCAAATGACGCTGGGCAATGAACCTCTTCCAAAGCGGGCTCCGATTTACTTTACCGGTTTCGAAATTGCCAGGAATTAACGGCTTCATCGTTGAGCTTACTTCCATGCTTTTTTTGTTCTCCATCCTTTGGACCTCCAGGCTCTATATCTGTATTTAATCTAAAGCGCTTACAATGTTTATGTATCCATTGTATTTGCTTTTGCCTGTCTCCGTAAGGCTTTGAATTTCGGATTATAGGTACCATTTTTCGGATTGAGTGAAAATTTAAGGGCGAGCCGCAGCTCGCCCCTCTATTTTTATGCTAATACTGCTTGAATTTGCACGATTTCTCCACGCCGCAGAGCCTCTGCCTCTGCACCGCGCACGAACGCTCCAGATATTTTAGTCACAGTTCCATTGCGGTATACAAGCATCAAAGATTGAATGCTAACCTTCTTCTCGCCAAAGGTATTTTCACGTTTTGGGTTAGAATAGATTACCTCCGTATTCCCTAGGAAAGTGAAAGACAGTTTGCCCTCTTCATCAAACAGCCATCCTGGCAATACCGGATCGAGAGACAGCGTAAGCGCTCCATCCTCCATTCTGAAAACATGGCTTCCAGCCATCATTGTTCTCCACATGCTTAAGAATTCCGCGGTCGATCCACTAAGTCTCGCTACGAACCCTCTACCATGGTTATTTGGATCAGGATTGCCTCCAGTTGCGATAAATGATGAATTCTCCAGTGTACTGCGTCCATAAACAGCAGGATCAAGGAATGGCACCAGCGACGTCTTCAGCTCGCCGTAGAATTCCTCATACAGCCCGCCCTTCAGCAGCTCAAGCAAATACTTATAGGACATGTGCAGGAAGTTAGACTCCCGTTCTAGCCAGCCTGGTGTGAAGGCTCTCATCCGTCCGATTTCATGCGATTCACCTTCTAGACTAACAGAGGTCTGATACATAGATGTTGCCTGATCATACAGCTCTGTTTGCTTAATCAGATTATAGATTTTTTTTGCCTGCACCGGGTTCTTCATCGTCTTCAACCAGCGGGTAGGTCCTTCAAGGAAATAAGGCAAGGCATAAGCCTTAAACTCCTCTACCACAGCCTTTGGCAATCCGTATCCGCTAATGACTGGCTGACCCTCAGCATCTGTTACCTGATGGAATTTCTCCGCTTCAAAACGGAAATAGGTTGGGGTAAGTCCATTGCCCATTTCTACCGCCTTGTTGATCCCCTCATCAATTTTAACCAGGAACTTGGAAAGGGCTTCGCGGATGTGTTCCAAGGTTACTTCAGTTTCAGCACCAGTAATTCCAAACCGGATACTTGCTCTATAAGCTTCACGGGCTGAAGCTACTGTATCCCAATAGTTAAATTGTTCCACTTCTCCTGCTAGGACAGCAGTTACCGCGTGATATACCGCTTCAAGCAGCTCCGCGATTTCTTCTGGCAGCTTTACAGCTCCCTGTACATTCTCAGCACCGTTCAGCACATCTAGCAAAAAGACTACAGTACGCTTCAGCTCAAAAGTCTCACTCATTCCGGAGCCAAACAATCCCGGCAGACCGTTCATAGCATCGTTCCAGCCCGGTTTGTTGCCTTCCATCTCCACACCCATGCCGTAAGGGTCAAGCGTAGCAAATTTATTCAAAGCAAGAGACAACATCTTCACGAACAGATTGGTGTGGTAAATAGCACCTTGCCCACCTTTGGTACGCAGCCAATGGGTATCTCCAGCTTTCCATTTCAGCTTATGCAGCTTCTCCTCATCCTCAAGGAGGGCGCCATATTGCCGGGCTTTTCCGTCACTAATTACATACTTCTCACTACGGGGCAGCACATATGCTGGGCTGTCATAGAACGCATAAGTACTATCCCCAAATAAAAGCTCCTGCTTCTTGTCAGGGAAAATGTCCAAATAACCTACTACGAGATCCAAATTATATGTCCAGTGATCAGACCAGAAGCCTTCGCCAAAAGCAGCCTCAATGTTTTGCTGTGAAAGAGCCAGCAGACCCGACAGAAACTCCTGCTCACTAACCTTCAGCGTAACGTTTTGATCCGCAATGTAATTGATCAGGCTGCCTGGGGTGAACCGGCTGTTGCATAGCTTAACAAGCTCAGCTTGATGATCCGCAGCCGCTTCTCCGATCCATTCCGCAGCCTTCGCTTTGCTGTCTGGCTTCACTTCAAAGGTTGTTCCTTGAACACTTAGTGGATTGTAGCCATCTGCTTGAATCAAGCTATAGAACATTTTGATGTTGAAGCTGCCCACCTTCGGATTAAAAAACACATCATTCCGGCGGTTCTGATTCATGTCGCGGAAGTTACCGTTCCCCTGTGAATAGTATTCTGGGGCAAGTGAGAAGAAGTTATAGTCGCGCTCCAAATCGCCATGCTTGCGGGAATATAAATGAACTACAAAGCCATCTCCGCCATTGTCAAAAATAAAAGGATAGCCTCCGCGCAGGAAGTTATCGAGATAGGACTGACGGCAATAAGCATCAAATACAGCCGATGAAGTGTGCGTGGCAATGTCTTCTGTTAATTCCTCTGTCAGACCTGCGGCTTCCTTGGATTTGGACAGGATATATTCATCCCGGCATAACTGCTCCGCCTTTTTATTGATTTTGTCGATGTCATTTACATGCCCAACCAAAGTATTCAGGGTCAAGCTGCTGCCGGGTGCCAAACGTCTAGCCACACCACTGAAGCCGCAAGGAACCTTATTGACTGGATATTGTGGAAGCTCACTCAGCTCCGAAAGCGTTAATCCCGCAAAGCGGTCTGGGTAAGTAAGAGAGGTATTGCCGCCGAAAATAAGTTCGAAATCAACGATTGGCGCGACTTTTTCTCCATCTCCAGTAAACGACAGATAGAAATGTCCATTTGTGATTTCGCTAACCTGTGCACTATCATTGGTGCTGGAACGCAGCTTATAGAACGGAATACCGTTCTCCAGATTGTATACGTCCATCCAGCTGCGCAGCAGGTTACCAATCTCCTTGTAGCCGCTGTTTTCTACTCCGTAAGGCAAAATCTCAGGCAGACCATCCATCAGCTCCAGCTCAATCTCTTTGCCACCGATATTCTCAATCTCCACCCGACGTACCAACGCGGCATAATCATCATTAGGCAGATTGAAATAGTGTACAGTCGTCTTCAGCCCATGCCCGGCATGGCTTTCTTCAAGGGTCAGTCCGTTAGGCAAAATGGTCATGATCCGCTTGGCGGCAGAATCTGGACGTGCCGATTGAAATGGCTCATAAATCTCTTGCTCGCCTTTTATTTTAATAAAGGTTCGGAATCCGGTGGTTCCTACGTCTTTATAAGAGATATTTGCTGGAGAGAATTCCATGATTGGCGAGTTCTTGTCGCGTACCCCAAAGCTGCAAATCGCTTGCCCCCGGTTTACATAAAAAGTCCACATTGGAATTCCCTTAAGACCTGCAAGACCTGGCAGGAAACTAGAGAAAGGCTTTCCTGTATCAAACTGCTCCATTACAAAGTTACCTGATTGGAAATAATAATTACTCACGTTAATGTCCTCCTAAACTGTTACTTATTTATGAAATCAGATGCGTTACGATAGAATGAGGGGATAGCTCGCAGTTGGCAATCTCATCGCCAAGCCCCAGGGTTACTGTGCGAACTTCTTCGCTCTCATTCATCAATATGACAGCAATGCTGCCGTCCGGATTACGGAATGCTGTGGATAGGATTCCTTCCGCTTCAGAAGTAAAGCCAATCCGTACCGCACCTGGCGCGATAAATTTACTGAAATGCCCGATATAATAATAAGAGCTGTTATAGTGCAATTCGTCTGTTGTTGTATCTGCAATAATTGGGGCATCACAGAGATTCCCTACATGATTGGGCCCGCCGGTCTCATCCAGTACCAGGTTCCAGTCCAGGTACCCTTCTGTCCATGCATTGAGATCCCCAATCATATTTCTGCCGTAACGTTCACCTGTAAACCATTCGCCAAGCTTGACGCCGCCCTCTTGACAGCCCTCAGTGAACAATAGATGTTTGTCAGGAAATAGATCATGTACCTTCTCTACCTTGTCGAACTCCTCACCACCATACCAGTGGATGCCTGTACCCCACACATATTGTGCAGCTTCAGGATCAGACAACACGACCGAAGCACGTTCGACCATAATATCGCGGTTATGATCCCAGATGACAATGTTCACATCGGAATGGCCTGCCTGCTGCATCACTGGACCGAGATGATTTTTAACAAAATCGCGTTCCTCTTCCGCACTATAAATACAAGAATCCCAGACTTGAACAGCAGCCGGCTCATTTTGCACAGAAACCGCCCAAATAGGTACGCCTTCCTTCCCATAAGCTTCGATAAATTTGGTATAATAGCGTGCCCAAACTTCAGCGTATTCTGGCTTGAGTGATCCTCCATTATTCATTTCACCATTTGTTTTCATCCATGCCGGAGGGCTCCAAGGAGACGCCAACATCGTGAACGGCCCGCCTTTTACCTGCATTGCATCCTTAATCAGCGGAAGCACCCACTTATGATCATGAGAGATATCAAAGGTAGCCAGCTCCGTATCATGATCAGCGACATAAGTATAATTTCCAAGAGCAAAGTCACAGCTATGGATATGAACACGACCCATGTTATAGCCTAATCCCTCTACCGGATGAAAATAGCGGTGAATAACCTCTGCCCGTTTCTCAGGACTGAGCCGTGACAACGTATAGGCCGCAGCTTCTGTGAAAGCGCCGCCAAATCCGATCATCTTTTGGAACTCCTGCTCTGGCCTAAGCTCTACATCGGCAGATCCAGAATCTACTCTTGTGCTAAAAACAATTGCCTCTTTCGGAGTTAAGCGTTCCCCTGTATCTTTTGCAGTTACTACAGTTTGAACTTTTGCCATTTCATCCATCTCCTCTAATTGTTTTGTTACTAACAACAAGCACTGCCTTTACTGGATCACCATCCGATGTTAGGGTTCGGAGCGATGGGCCACTGAAACGTTTGAGAAAATTCAAGGAAGCCCTCGGTAAATTTTGATTTCATCTCAATTCGAAACCTATAATCGAAACCGGTTTCGATTATAGCGAAAAAAAATGATTTAACGAGAGCAGGTAAAAAGCGGCATAACAATATGCCCATTATAGCCCTATTCCTCTGAATACGCTGTAGCAAATACCGCATAGAAAAAATTCAAGCTATGATGTCCTCTACTTTATCAGGACTCTTTTCTCTACGTCAAGATTTATCCTGTGGATAGCAGCCCGCTCTCTGTAGTTATGGAATTTGATACAGCCCTAATCCCCGCTAGCCGGAGGTGCACAGGATTCCCGTTCGATCACTTCTACCGGAACTAAAACCGCTTCCTTATCCAACTGTTTCCCTTCAATCGATGCTAAAAGAATGTCCGCTGCCCGGCTTCCTAAAAGTGCCGTATCCTGACGAATGGTTGTCAATGCAGGTGTAACATACTCAGCTAGATCAATATCATCGTATCCCACAACTGAAAGGTCCAGCGGGACGGAAAGTCCACTATCTTTTGCTGCCATAATAGCCCCTAAAGCTAACATGTCACCCGAAGCAAAAACAGCGGTTGGCCGATCAGGCAGCTTAAGAAGCTCCAGCATCGCGTTATAACCACTTTCACGAGAATAAAAAGCTCCATTCACAACATAGGACTCCGGCACTTCAAGCCCCTGCTGCTTCATAGCGTTCTTATACCCTAACTCCCGAGTTTTACCGGGAAAAGTGTTCATCCCCCCGGAAATATGAGCAATCTTGCGATGACCCAAAGAAACTAAATACTCTATCGCAAGCTGAGCTCCAGCCGTATTATCCGAACATACCGTATGCGACTGCGTAGTCTCAAAATCCAGAATCACAGTAGGAATATCACTCTCTAGCAGCTCACGGAAATAGGGGTCCTCGTAATCAGACAAGAAAACGACAACACCATCTACACCACGGATTCGGCAATTCTCCAAATACCCACTTTGTTTACCCCCAACATCCTTGGAAATAAACATGAGGGCATACCCCTTATCCACAGCAACCTTCTTAAAACTCTCGATCACAGCGCTAAAAAAGGGATGGCGAATACCAAATCCCGTATTCTCTACAAATAATACACCGATGGTCCATGATTTCTTAGTAGTCAGTGTACGGGCATGGGAATTCGGCAAATATCCCATTTCTTGGGCAACCCGGAAAATTTCCTGGCGAGTCTTCTCCCGTACATCGGAATAATTATTAAACGCCTTGGATACCGTTGTAGGAGAGTAACCGGTTCTTTTGGCAATATCGTATATAGTTGTCAATCCGGTTCACTCCTTGCCCAGACTAATGAAATACCTTCTGTTCACTGCAATTTTAACGTCTTTCGGTACCGCCGTCCAGCAAAAAGTAACTTTGTACGGAAGGAAGCAGCGTAACAGCTTGGATCAAAAGCCCTAGACTCATATAGACCAGATGTATGATTACCACACTGTCGAGCATATACGTCTGTACCATAATCCAAATAATTAGACCAAAGCCCATATATAGGGACAATGCCCAGAAGCTATATAATTTCTTAAAGGGATTCAAAGTATTCACCCAATGCCATTCTGGTCTCTTGATCAACCCATATAACACGAGCATGGGCAGGATACCAAATACGATGAATAGCAAAATACCCGGAATTAAAAAATCTGAAAATGGCGATCTTTCCAGCATAGATGTGGGTATGTGTATCAGATCACCACTAGGATCTATGACCATTGACCCGCCTCCTGCTAACGCTCCAACCCCCAAAAATATATGAAAAATATAAAGCAATGTTACCGTAAACGGCCTTCTTTTGGTTGGCTTCATTTCAGTACCCCTTCCCATGTTTAAAAAGTAGAGCATTCCTTACAGCTCTTTTCGATTTTACATGTTTTTCCTGAATGTCACCAAGACAGATATCACACAAAAAGCCGTATTTAAGCTTTTTTTGAGTGCGATGTGAACGATTGTATTTTACGCTATACTAAGATTAGAACGAAATGTTAACCCTGCCGACTGAATCTAATAAATAAAATACATTGGATCCTAAAAAACAAGGAGACAGGACGGGCGCTAAGTTGCGCTGAACCTAACATATCTATGAACGATACCCATCTTTTATCCACCAAACAATGTACCTATTGCCAGCAACAGAAGCCGCTCTCTGAATTTCGTAAACGTACCGGCAAACGTTCCAAAGGTCAGTCTCGCCGTGGCGCTTGTCGGGAGTGCCGCAATCAACGACAAAACATAGATCTCACTCTTGCAGCAGGTCCCATTCCAGTACAACCTGATACCATTCAATCCCCTTCTTTGGCTGTCAAGGAACGCTCCAAACAAGGAAAGCCTTCTTCCACGGTTGCTTCTTCACCGCAATCCAACCCAAATCAGCGCATACGGGGCTTGGAACAACGAAGGAAACATTCTCATTCTCAAGGCGCGAAACTGAGTCCCGAAGATCCAACGCAATTGATTCCCTCTGCCAAAGGGAAAATTCTAATGCGTGGCCACAGTGATAAAGGACGGCGCTGGCATCAGGAAATTGACTACGAGCTTGCAGTTACTCTAGTCAGAGAACATGCCGCTATCGTAGTGAATCGTCGAACCATCCGCCGGATTTACAGCAATAAGGATTTCCGTGCTTATATATTGACCAGAGACAACTATACTTGCTACTTCTGTGGCTCCTATGGAGACACTATAGATCACTTGCTCCCCCGTGCTAAAGGTGGCCATACTACTCCGGATAATTGCGTTTGCGCTTGTACGTTATGTAATCAGACCAAAGCCGATCAGTCCGTTGAGGATTTTATGAGCAGATAAAAAAGAAAAGCGCCCCAATCTCTGTTGATTAGGGGCGCTTTTTTATAAAAATCAAAGGTAAAGTTTATTGTTGTTAGTTAGCAACAATATTCTTAACTCGTCCTACCTGTCCACTGGTTAAACGCACCTTGATGCCATGCGGATGTCGAGGTGAGTTCGTGAGAATATCCTTTACCGTTCCATGTGTTAGCTTACCCGTCGGCTGATCCTGCTTAAGCACGATATCCACTTCAAGCCCAGGACGAATATCGGCTCTTACCTGTCCGTTCATGATGTAATCCCCTTTCAATGGGTTATAATGTTGTCAACTATACTACATAAGGAGGAGACGTAATGGCCTTCGGCATCAACAGAGAAGAATTAACCCGCTGGAAAAAGGCTGTCTCCGCAGGAGAGATCGCTTTCTTAACCCATTACTGGCTAGACCCGCGTTTTCCCGGCATGACTACTGTCACCAAGGTCGGCTGTAGTGACCTAACCAGACTAACATATTGGTGTGAGGAAAATGGACTGCCGGCTAAATATATTCATAATCGTTCGCCATTCCCCCACTTTGACCTTTTGGGACCCAAACAAGCAGAAATCCTTCGGAAGGAAGGATTATGGGAACAGTTGGAACGTTTCAAAATGCTCTAAAATCACTTCTTTTTACGTAAATCCTGCATGATCTTGCGGCCGGTAGGTGTCTGTGCTAATCCGCCACCTGCGGTCTCGCGGTGTTTTTCTGGCATAGCTGAGCCTACCTCAAGCATGACCTTGATTACTTCATCTGAAGGAATCACGCTACGTACGCCAGCCAGTGCCATATCGGCGGCGGCGAGCGCGGTCACTGCACCGAATCCGTTTCTAACGATACAAGGAATCTCTACAAGTCCTCCCACCGGATCACAAATCAGTCCTAAGGTGTTCTTAAGCGCCAGTCCAACAGCATGCACTGCTTGTGCAGGCGTTCCTCCACGCAGTTCGGTTAAAGCTCCTGCCGCCATCCCGATGGCCGACCCGACCTCCGCCTGACAGCCACCCTCTGCACCAGATACAAACGAATTGTTGGCAATGACATAACCGATCGCTCCTGCAGCGAACAAACCGGTAACCATATAGTCATCATCCCAGCCAAACCGTTCCTGGCAGCTGAGAAATACACCCGGAATAATTCCGCATGAACCTGCGGTAGGTGTAGCAATTATGCGGCCCATTGAGGCATTAACCTCGGACACAGCCAAGGCATAGGCCATTGCTTGACCAGCGGGTCCACCTAGGCATGGTTCATCTGCTGCGTTATAGGCTCCTACACGCTGGGCATCCATTCCCGTAAGACCGCTGCGCGAAGTGGTATCTTCATGCATCCCACGATGAACAGCCTCTTTCATCACCCCATAATATTCACGCATAGTGGCAAATTCCTGTTCACTGGAACGTCCCGATTCCGCGCTTTGCTCTTCAAGCATAAGGGCTCCAATGGTGAGGCCACGTTCCTCACATAATACAGCCAGTTGGCTAAGTGTTTGAAAATTCATGTTAAGCTTTCCTTCCCCTTCTCATCTTGCTTACCCTCGTTTAAATTAACCAATTTCACCGATTTCACCGCAGTGAGCGCTTTAAGCGCTTCAATAAGCTCTGGAGTAGCAGCTTCATCCAGCTCCAGCACCGTTAAGGCTGCACCGCTGCGATTCTTCCGATCCAGAGACATATGCCCTATATTAAATTGTCCGTTACGCATCACTTCTGTAACACTCGCCAAAACACCTAAATAATCCATATGATGAATCAATACCGTCGGATACATTCCCGTAAGCTTTACTCCAAAACCATCCACATCGACGATCTCAATGTTTCCACCACCGATGGATGTCCCCGTTAAAGTCAGCTCACTTCCTGTCTCTTGTCCGATAAGATGCAGTTTAACTGTGTTAGGATGAGGAAACAATCCCGTTCCTTGCTCAAAAGATACGTCCATCCCAGCTTCAGCCGCTAACTCCAGAGAGTCGGGTAACCGATGATCATCGGTAGCGTAATCCAAAAGTCCTCCGACAATAGCCCTGTCTGTGCCATGGCCCTGATAAGTAGCTGCAAAAGAACCAAAAAACGTCACTTCTGCCACACGCGGAACTTCACCCAGCACCTGCCTTGCAGCCCTTCCGATCCGTGCCGCACCGGCTGTATGCGAGCTTGAAGGCCCGACCATGGCCGGACCAATAATTGAAAACACATCTTTAAAACGCATAAAAGACCTCCTGCCTGCAAAATAGGCAATTATCAAACTCATATATAGTATACTGCACTGGCAGTCGGAGTTCACCGTTACATTTGCTGTGATATATCCACTTCTAATCTAATGATATTTTACTTAGATAGTATTTTCATTTCGCATCTTATGTATCACAAGATATCCTGGGAGTATAACATAATTCCACCTCTATACTGCCAGCCTATCCCTTCCCAGAATCCTCTTCCTTGTTCATTGGTTCCAATCACCATCAGATGACATTTTGCGATACCAGCTGTATGTAAATTACCGAGGCAACGCTTTACAAGCTCACGCCCGATGCCCATGCCTCGGCAGTCATTACTAACTGCAACATGATACATATAACCTCTTCGCCCATCATGTCCACACAATGCAGTTCCTACAATCCGGCCGTCTTCATTCTCGCAGATCTGGCTGAAGCCAGCATTACGCTCCAGATAACGCGTAATCTCCAGTCTCGAATCCGCTTCACTAAGTCCCATTCCCTCTGTATTTTCCCATAGCTGGTGGGCAGCTTCATAATCATCCGCAATCATCTCTCGATAATTCATGTCTATCCCCTCGCTTGTATAGAATGACAAAAAGCATAAAGAGCACTCCGCGGAAGCTTTTCCAGCATCAGCAGCGCTTCATAAGGGTCGCCTTCCAAGCCCAGCACTTGCGCGAAGGCAGGTTCGGTCTTCCACCCGTTTGTTTTCATTGTAATGATCTGCTGGCGAAAATCATTATCCAGCTGAGCTAGAATTTCCGCTTCAATGATCATATGTAAGTAACCATTCTGCAGAGCTGTGGGTCGCGGCTGCCCAAACAGTTCTATAGGCCAGCCACCGGCCATAAAGTTAATTTTCGTTCGTGGGACCCCATCAACCACACGCGATACACTAGTAAACTCATCCATGGTTCCGAAATATCGACTAACAATGTCCGTAAACTTTACGGAATCATGCACCTCACAAATAATATCCAGATCGCTGCCCTTCACCTGAATACCAAGCGGCACTGTGCCAACCAGCACCGGGTTATAGTCGGCCAGCAAACTCATAATATTTAATTTTCTTAACAGGGTATAGACCTCTTTTTGCACTGGAGTTCCACGATTCAGATACTCTATGTTTCGCCAATCATTCATCTCTGACAAACGCTCCCTCGAACTAGGTTATAAACACAGGCAGGACCGGATAATAGCGCACGCTTTTCTAGGCGCATGCATAGAAATATACGGAAGATAGAAGGCAAGGAGGAGTGTATGTAAAAATGAACCCCACCTACCCCTATTATGGGGAACAAACGATATGTATGGAACAGCCTATTGCGTTTCCCCCACAGCACCAAGACCGTCAGCCTGGTCTGGAGAGTCTAATGAATCCTCGCCCCATCAGTGAAAATCCGGAGATCACCGGCAGCGGAAAGCTAAAAGGAAAAATTGCGCTCATCACCGGAGGCGACAGCGGAATTGGTAAAGCGGCGGCCATTGCTTTTGCAAAGGAAGGCGCAGATGTCGCTATAGCTTATTTATACGAAGCTTCAGATGCAGAGGTCACTCAGCGGCGAATTGAAGAATTAGGGCAACGTTGTTTGCGGATCGAAGTTGATTTACGCCATAAGGAAAACTGCTTCAAGGCTGTGGAGCATACCCTTCGCACTTTTGGCAAGCTGGACATCCTCGTCAACAATCATGGCGTCCAGTACCCGCAAAAAAGTATTCTGGATATCACGGAAGCACAGCTCTACCAAACGTTTCAGACGAATATATTTCCATTCTTTTACCTGACACAAGCCGCACTTCCACATCTAAAAAAAGGCGCAGCCATCATCAACACTGCTTCCATTACTGCCTATCAAGGAAATAAAGAGCTTATAGATTATTCCTCAACTAAAGGCGCGATCGTCTCCTTTACCCGCTCTTTAGCCTTATCACTCGTAGACTCTGGCATTCGTGTCAATAGCGTAGCTCCCGGACCCGTATGGACACCACTAATTCCCTCCAGCTACTCTGCAGATGAGGTTAGTGTATTTGGGACGGATACACCCTTTAAACGTGCCGCACAGCCATATGAGTTAGCAGGAGCCTATCTTTATTTAGCGGGACCGGATTCTTCGTATGTTACCGGGACATGTATTCATGTCAATGGTGGAGACATGGTCACCAGCTGATGCATTACACCACGAGAGGAATGTATATCAAATGAATAAGATAAATGATTATGATATCTCTTCTGTCCGCCTAAGCAGTGGCATGTACGCATTAACCAAATTAGCCTGCGCAGGGCTAACTTACGTCCTTATTACCTTACTTATGCTTGGATTTCCACAATCCGATGGAATTCCTGAAGGCTGGCCACTATCGATTCCTTATGCCATTTATGCTTATGGATTGCCTGCGGCGTTAGTAGCAGATGTACTGCTGCGTATTCTGCGCTCCAAATCCCCTATCCTGCCCCTTGCTGTATATGTCGTCACGGGTTTTGGTGCAGGTCTATGGCTGGCAGCGGAACAAGGTGCAGAGTATCTGCTATGGGGTCTGGGTGGAGTCCTGGGACTACTCCTTCTCAGAGTGACCCAGCTTGGTGTAGAAAGGTTTCCTCTGTTGCTGCCAGTATTCGCCCTATTTCTGCCACTGCTCTGCTTACTGCTGTCATAAGCTTTATTAGGGATACTCAAAGCGCTTCAATGATATCTCCGGCAATAATAGCCGCCGGATTATTCCGCTGACGGGCTGCTTCCTCTCCTGCTAATCCGTGCAGGTATACCCCAAAAGCTGCTGCCTGCGTAGCATGAAGTCCCTGAGCCAGCAGGCTGGAAATCATGCCCGTTAGCACATCACCAGCTCCACCAGTGCCCATGCCGGGATGGCCTGTGGTATTTACATAAGCTTGCCCTTCAGGAGTTGCTATCACGGTATGTGCTCCTTTTAACACAAGCGTAACCCCATGCTCCTTGGCATAGTCCATAGCCAGACCGATTCGGTCACGTTGGACCTCAGCCGTAGTTAGGTTAGCCAGGCGAGCCATTTCGCCTGGGTGAGGTGTCAGAATTACAGAATGACGGCGCCGCGCCCAACTCTTATAATCGGAGTCAGCCAGAATATTTAAAGCATCCGCATCGATAACCAGCGGGCAATCACTGCCTTCCCAAAGACTGCGAAGCCAATCTGTATCACCCGGGAACCGTCCAAGACCTGGTCCCACAGCGATTACATCTCGCTCTTCGCTTAACTTCAGTAGCTCGGGCGCGGTCTCAGCCTCCCAGTTTCCCTCTTCACTGCCACCTACATCAGCCAGCATGAGTTCAGGAACAACACCGATGACGGAAGGTAACAGCTTCTTAGGAAGCGCCCACGTCACCAGTCCGCAGCCCGTGCGCAGCGCAGCACGGGCTGCCAGTAGTCCGGCGCCGCTCATCCGTAAGGTGCCGGCAGTAAGGAGTACATGCCCATAAGTTCCCTTATGGCCTTCTGGCGACCGCCGCCGGGCCAGATCGACCCCCAGATGGGCATGCAGCACTTCCGGTGTCAGCAGGTGAACCTGCACACCGCTGTTAAGAGCCAGAGCAGTCGGAATGCCGATGGCCCGTACCTTGACATGCCCCGCTGCGCCTGCACCGGGGTATTGCAGGAGGCCTCGCTTGAGAAACGCGAGGCATACCGTCACTGACGCATGAATGCAAGGCTCATGCGTCTCTCCTGTGTCCGCGTTCAGACCACTGGGGATGTCCGCGGACACAATGACCTTGCCGCTGCTGTTCGCTGCGGCAATCAGCTCCGCATAGGCGCCGCGCGGGGCTCCCGCGCCGCCGGTGCCGAGCAGCGCATCCAGGATGCCGCTGCACTCGGCAAGGTCCAGCCGATCCCTGCCGTATACTACGGCAGGCAGGCCCATGGCTGCAGCCGCATCGCGCTGCAGGGCGGCCTCGCCGGAGAGCGACTCCGGCGGCACCGCATAGACGAGCGTGACGGCGATGCCGGTCTCGCGAAGGTACCGTGCGGCGGCGAGGCCATCGCCGCCGTTGTTGCCTTTGCCGACGAGGATGAACCATCGCTCGGCGGCGGCAGAGGCAAGCGTCAGCGCATGATCTGCGCTGACCTTAAATGCCTTGCCTAGGTCACCCAGCGCGGCCTGCTTTAGCCCGGCATCGTTCCCTTTGGCTGCATTCCTGCAGCCTGCCCCGCCTCTCTCCCGGCAAAGCGCGATGATCTCCTCTGCGATAACTCTTCCCGCATTCTCCATCAGCGCAATCGCTGGAATCCCCAGCTGCTGGATCGTTTCGCTGTCCAGCTGCCTCATTTGCTCAGCAGTTACCAGATACATGATTTAGCCCCTTTCCGCTATCTACCGTTCCAAAGCTTCACAGGCAATTCCAAATACAAGTCCGAGCGCAAGTCCGGCGCAAGTCTGATATCAGTAAGCGACAGTAAATCGGGCCCGACTAAAATTCCCTTCCTCCAGCTCGTCCACCATAGCTACAGCGAAATCCTCCACACTAATCTTGCTTTCACCATTCTCATCTAGAATAAGACGGTCCAATCCGATGCGGAAATTTCCTGTACGACGACCTGGATGAACTACCGCAGCAGGACTGAGATACGTATAATCCAATTCTGTATTTTTGTAAATCTCATAAGCCTGTGCATGCGCCTCTGCAACTGGTTTAAACTCTTCCGGAAAATCCGGTGTATTCATCAGCAGCTCTCCAGTTTCAGTCTTTAAGCTACCTGCACCTCCAACAACCAACAGCCGATTTAACCCTGCCGTCTGCATACCCTCCACCAACGCTTTTGCCGCCGTAATCAGATCCAGCTCGTGGCCCGCTCCTGGTCCATAAGCACTGATTACCTCTTCATGGCCACGGACCGCAGCCGCTACTGAAGCCGGATCAAGAATATCCACCGTTGTGACATGTAAACGCTCGTGTTCGAGAGTTACTGACTCTGGATTCCGTACCGCAGCTGTTACTTCGTGTTTTCTTTTTAATGCCTCCTGTACAATTGCCTTTCCAATCGTTCCTGAAGCGCCCAATATTACAACATCCATCTTGTTGTTCCTCACATTCTACGAGCAAGACCATTATCGTGCAGCCTTCTGCTCAATTATTTTTTTGATGCTCATCTGAATAGCTTTCCCTTACAGCCTTTAAACATTATTTATCCGCTCAAATCCGATCGAAACCAGATGGCGCCTACTACTCCACTTCCAGACCAAAAACCCCTTAACCAATACAAGGGGCACTCTCTACTAAAAAAGCAGCATGAATTTGCCTTAGCTTAGCGACGCAAAAACATTCCCTGAGAACGTGGCATAACCGATTCAAAACCATATTGTGCATAGAGCTTTGAGGCTTCTCCATCTGCAATCAGACTTACATAAGCCTTGTCCGGTACAGTATTAAGGAACTCCCTGATTTCCTGCATGATCAACTTTCCTAAACCTTGTCCTTGATGTGAAGGCTTGACCGCGATATCCGTGACCTGAAAAAAGCATCCCCCATCGCCAATCACCCGTCCCATCCCGATTAAGTTATTCTCCTCATACAAAGTTACCGCAAAAATAGAACGAGGCAAACCGATCGCTGCACCTTCCACACTCATTTCACTCAGCCCAGCTTCTTTTCTCAGCGCCAAATACTGTTCCACTGAAGGCTGTTCATGGCGTATATCAAGCTTACTTGTTGTTTCCATCCGCACTCCTCCGTTCAGCATTGCTGTTCCCACTATATACGACTGCATGGTTCACAGGCAAGGCTCACTGCTAGGGATGTTTTTGAAACTGAGGGATAAGCATTATATTCTTGAATTCCTTTACTGACTGTGTGGAATAGTATCTGTAACAATATTTTTAAAAGGGTGGGTGAAGCATTATGTCTCCTGTAGCCAAGCTGTTTAAATGGGGAACATGCCTTTATGAAGCTTTTCTGGCTCTGCCGTTGATTGGCGGACTCTTTATCATTGCTAATGGTTGGGTCCCTTTGGCCATTGCCTTTTTGCTTCATGCTGTAGCCGTTGTTGTGCTGCAAAGAGAACATAAACCATTCATGGGGAACGTTCTGGGCATTATCACCTCGATTTTAGCTTTTATTCCGATCGTTGGTTGGATTATGCACGCCATTACTGCGTTCATCCTGTTGATGGAGGGCGTATCCGCCTCACGCCAAGCCCCTCGTTATTAACAAACGTACTGCGTCATCAAAATATGTAGCTATCCCACGGGCCGAATCATTTGTAAAAGTCGTAAAAAGACAGATCATCCTCTGCGACCTACCTACGGACCTGGGTGACATATTGCTATGTTTTTACTCATGAGCGGCCTGCTTCAACAATCATCATTCCCTGCGACTTACGGACCCAGATGACATATTGCTGTGTTTTTACTCATGAGCGGTCTGCTTCAACAATCATCATCATTCCCGGCGACCTGCGGACCCAGATGACATATTGCTGTGTTCTTACTCATGAGCGGTCTGCTTCAACAATCATCATTCCCTGCGACCTGCGGACCCAGATGACATATTGCTGTGTTTTTACTCGGGGCGGTCTGCTTCATCACTCATCATTCCTGCGACCTACGGACCCAGATGACGTTATTTGCGCCTTTTCAGCTTTTGGAGCGTGGTTTCGGACTCCAGGGACGTTATTGCTTAGAATCAGGTCCATATGTGGTGTTTTTTATGCCAATAGCGGCTATGCGGTCCGTTAGCGGGGCAAATGTGGCATAATACTGCGTTTAGTGTCAACTGAGTCCGATGGGGTGCGTCATATGGTGCGTCATACGTGCCAAATATCAAGCATACGAAGAAAAAGGAGTTGCCCCAGCAGCCATTTTGTGGCTTATGTGACAACTCCATAATCTTTTATCCAAAAAGATGATATATACCTTTATAATTGCCCAGAGATTGAATCAACGTCCCGCCGATTGAGAATCGGCCCGCCGGCTGCCGCTTTCACCAATATAACGTCCATTTGCGTTGCCACTGCTATTCTCAAACCGTTTGCGTTCCGTACGCTCCATCTGAACAATCTGACCTTCATGAACCACAATATGCAATGAGCCAAATTCCATATCATCCAGAAGTCCTGCAATCCGCGTAAGCCATAAATCGTCCACTTTCAGCGGTTTAGCCATTCTCTAGCCTCCCTTTCTCACCAAAGGATTATATCCGCCTAAATTCCTTTTTTCCTCAATTCCGTTATTACCAACCAGTATACTATGAATTAACTTAGCATGGAACTAAAAGTCATGTCAATGGGCATTTTTTCGCGACAACCAGCTTTTAATAATCATCGTTACCAAAGCCAATAACAGGAGCAAAGAAGCTACTGCAAAAGATGCTGAAAATTGATATTCGTTGTACAAAATCTCAACATGCAGCGGCAGCGTATTCGTCTCCCCACGGATATGCCCGGACACCACAGAAACCGCACCAAACTCACCCATGGCCCGCGCATTACACAAAATAATGCCGTATAGTAACCCCCATTTAATATTAGGCAGCGTGACTCTGAAAAAGATTTGCCACCCATGTGCGCCGAGTGTAATTGCCGCTTCTTCCTCCTGTGTACCCTGATCCTCCATCAGCGGGATTAACTCACGCGCTACAAAAGGAAACGTCACAAACAACGTGGCTAGCACGATACCCGGAAGCGCAAATACGATCTTAATATCATGGGCGCTCAGCCAAGGGCCAAACCATCCGTTTGCTCCGAAGACGAGTACAAAGATTAGGCCGCCGATGACTGGCGAGACTGCAAAAGGGAGATCAATCAAGGTGATCAGAAACCCTTTGCCGCGGAAACGGAACTTGGTTACAGCCCACGCCGCTGTTACACCAAAAAAGGTATTCAGAGGCACAGTTATCGCCGCAACAAGCAGCGTCAATCGCAGCGCTGAGCGGGCATCCGGATCAGTCAGGGCAGCAATATATACGTCCCAGCCCTTCTTAAGTGCCTCGGTTAACACAACAACTAATGGCAGAGCAATCAGCCAAAAAAGGACTAGCCCAGCCGCTCCGATCAACACCCATTTTACAATTGGGGTTTCCGTTGTCGCGGACGAGGACGCATTCTTTTGTAGCCGGGGGGTATGGAGAGGGACGGTACCGGCCAAAATTATTCCTCCTTTAAAGGGTTTTACGAAGACAAGATAGCTTGGAATATTCAATATCAACGGCAGATATCGAGTGTCTCCGAGTAAGTTTGAACATGTTCGGACGTCTGCTGTCACGGCGATTACCCTCAACGAGAAGTCTTACGAACCAAGCGCTGAAGTGTATTAATAACAAGTAACATTAAGAAAGAGATGAGGAGCAATAGCAGGGCAACGGCGGTAGCTCCGGCATAATCATATTGCTCCAGTTTAGACATAATAAGCAGCGGAGCAATCTCCGTCCTCATCGGCATGTTACCGGAGATGAACACGACGGAGCCGAATTCACCGATGCCCCGAGCAAAAGCTAGAGCAAAACCTGTTAGCAGTGGCGGAAACAGCTCAGGCAGAACTACTGAGCGAAAGGTTCTCCAGCGGCCTGCGCCAAGGGTTGCCGAAGCCTCCTCCATATCTCTGTCCAAATCCTCCAGCACCGGCTGCACCGTCCGGACAACGAACGGTATGCCGATGAACATCAAAGCCAAGGTAATCCCGAGCGGAGTGAATGCCACCTTTAATCCCAGCGGCTCAAGCCAAGACCCAATCCAGCCATTGCCTGCATAGAGCGCCGTCAAGGAGACACCAGCTACAGCTGTCGGCAAGGCAAACGGGAGATCGATCAGCGCATCAAATATTCTTTTGCCCGGAAATTCATAACGTACCAGTACCCACGCCAGCAAAAGACCTAGAATTGCATCTACAAAAGCAGCCGCAGCAGCTGTCGACAGGCTCACACGATACGAAGCTAATACCCGCGGGTCCGTAGCTACATCCCAGAATTTCGCCCAGCTCAGACCTGTAGAATTGAACAGTAGCGCCGAAAGTGGCAGTAGAACCACTAGACTCAGGTATAAAACACTGTAGCCCATCGTCAGCCCGAAGCCGGGCAGTATTTTGCGCCGCGTTGCTGCTGGTGCAGCCGTAGTGGTGACATTCATCCCCTATTCATCCTTTCTCGCCTTCGGCCTTTTAGCCGATCAGCCCCTACCGGGACAAATCTCAATGATCATATTCTGCATTTCATTCATCTGTTATTTGGCACCTGGCACATAAATCTTGTCAAAGATCCCGCCATCATTAAAATGTTTCTCTTGCGTTTCTTTCCAGGTTCCGAATTTGTCAGCCAATGTAAACAGCTTGATTTCCGGGAACTTATCTTTGTATTCTTCTTTCACGCTATCTAATGTAGGACGGTAGTAATTCTCAGCCGCGATTTTTTGTCCCTCTTCACTATAGAGATACTTCAGGTACGCCTCGGATACCTCACGCGTGTCTCTTTTGTCCACAACCTTATCTACTATAGCTACTGGCGGTTCAGCCAGAATACTCTCCGAAGGATTCACGATATCAAATTTGTCCGGTCCCAGCTCTTCCACAGATAAATAGGCTTCATTCTCCCATGCGATCAGCACATCACCAATTCCACGCTCCACAAACGTTGTCGTAGATCCACGCGCACCGGTATCCAGCACTGGCACATGCTTGAACAGTTCTTTTACAAATTCCTCAGCCTTAGCCTCATCGTTATTGTTCTGGTCTAGTGCATAACCCCAAGCCGCCAAGTAGTTCCAGCGTGCTCCACCTGATGTTTTCGGGTTTGGTGTAATAACCTCTACGCCCTCTTTGAGCAGATCTGGCCAATCCTTGATTCCTTTCGGATTCCCTTTGCGTACAAGGAACACGATAGTCGAGGTGTAAGGTGAGCTGTTATGATCGAATTTACTTTGCCAGCCCTCGTTGATTAGTCCCTTTTCCTGCAAGGCATCAATATCATAACCAAGTGCTAATGTCACAACATCCGCTTCCAGGCCATCAAGCACAGCACGGCTTTGTTTCCCCGATCCACCGTGGGATTGTTTAATGGTGACCTTCTGTCCTGTTTCTTTCTCCCAATAGGCAGCAAAAGCTTTATTATAATTCTCGTACAATTCGCGAGTAGGGTCATAAGATACGTTCAGTAGTTCTACTGGATCTTTAGATGGAGTTTTGGTGGCTTCAGCCGCATTTGTGGCCTCCGCTGAATTGGTTGTTGCTGGTGCGTCTGTTGCCGGACTAGCACTATTGCCGTTATTGTTATTGCTGCCGCAAGCAGCAGTAAGCCCTGCCGTCAGCAACAAGCTAAACCCTACAAGAAGCCCTTTATTCATCTTTTTCTTCATCTTTTCCACTCCCCCATGTTTTTTCGTACCAGACAAACCCTTGGGTAACACAAAAAGAACGGAGGAAAGCCTACGTATGGCAGGTCAAACCGGTCCTAAGACCGTGTCTGCGAGCCTAATGCAGGCGTTCCTCCGTTCGTACGGTAAGAACCTTCTTCAATTATTCCTATCTACTTAGTTGGTTTATATGGATATAATACTGAAACCCTTTAACTGTGTCAAACCTTTTTTTCCAGCCTATGTCAAAGAAAACTCCCACACACCACACCATACAAGCTATGGGGTCGGTTCCTGTAAGATCCACTTGTTATTGATGCTATAAAGTAATATTATTGCTACAGCTTATGGGTTAAGAGAAATTACCGCTTTATGTCAGGGGAGAGAGTCATGGGTATGGATTTAGAGTACGTCCCTGTGCCGTTGAAACCGCGGCTCCACAGACGTATGGCTCAAGAAATTGGACGAAGAATTAGGGGAACCTACCGTTACGATACAGCAGTTTGGAGAACAGCAATAGCCGGTCTGTGGATAATATGCTTTTTAGCCTTTAGTACTGCCGTGTTAGGCATTCCTACTGGATTAGGTAAACCTACCGATATCGCTCTTGCTGCAGGTGCAGGCACTGTCCTGCTGGCGATTTCTGGCAATATCTTGGCTGTTCTGCTAGCGTTGACCGGACTGCGTATCCCAAGATTATTCGCAGGCTGTGTATTGAGTGATTTTGGAGCTATTCTACTAATCTTATATTATGCGGATTTTGAGATTGAGGCTGCGGTTGTCATTGCGGTCGTGCTTGCACTGCTAGGAGCACTAGGCGGATTAGCCATTGGCCTGCTCCGCAGCAAAAGAATAACATTAGGACTTCTGCTAACAGTGGCAGTGACTTTTTCCCCACTTGCGCTGGCAAGCGGAGTGCAAGAACTGCCTATTTCAGAGTCGGTCGACATCAACGATACGGAAGTTGTTCCACTTACAGCCTCCGATCCTGGAAAACCAGGTAATCTAGCTTATCAGACCTTCACCTATGCCAGTGGTACCGATCTACATCGTGCCGAATACGGTAAGGATACAAGCTTGATATCCTCTACGGCCGATGCTTCTGCTTATATTAAGGATTGGTCAAAGCTGCGCACTTTATTCTGGGGTTTCGATTATAAGGCACTTCCCTTGAATGGTCGCGTATGGATGCCAGAAGGTGAAGGTCCTTATCCAGTAGTACTGATGGTGCACGGCAACCATATGATGGAAGATTACTCTGATGGCGGGTACGCTTATCTCGGCGAACTATTGGCAAGCCGGGGATTTATCGCGATCTCGCTCGATGAGAATTTCCTGAATTATTCTGCTTGGTCCGGTATTCCGGACAATGATTTTAAAGTACGGACTTGGATCCTACTGAAACATTTAGAGCAGCTAGCAGATTTTTCAGATGATCCGGGCAGTCCTTTTTATCAGAAAATAGATTTCACAAAAACCGCCCTGCTCGGCCATAGCCGCGGAGGACAAGCCGTAGCTATGGCCGCGGATGCCACTCGTTGGTTCAAGGATGATCCGGTGATGGCGGCAGTTAATCGCTTTAATATAACCTCTGTAATCGCGCTTGCACCAACGGACAAAACGATAGATGACCAGCAAGCCCGTCTCAAAGACATCAATTATTTGACCCTGCAGGGAGCCCGCGATGGAGATGTACATGATTTCTATGGTGATCGGCAGTATATACGTACCTCCTATTCCCAAGGATCATCTGCTTTCAAAAGCTCGCTGTATATTGCGGACGCCAATCACAGTCAATTCAACAGCGATTGGGGCGGGTATGATCAGACCTTGCCAGCTGGACTCTTCTTAAATCGGGCACAAATCATGGATGCAGACAAACAACGGCAAATCGCTAAGGTCTATGTATCAGCTTTCTTGGAGACCACCTTGCATAAAAAGGAGGAATACCAAAGCTTGTTCCGGGATTATCGCAGCGGGCTGAAGTGGTTACCAGATACCGCCTACTACAATCAATTCCAAAGCGGGGGATATCGTCCTGTAGCCACATTCGACGATGACCGTAACAAAAACACAGTAGAACTGGGAACAGCAGAAGCATCGGGTGTTTCTTGGTCAGAAGAGCTGGCTAAAGACCGGGAGTCAAAAAGCAAAGCCACCTATGGTGTTGTCCTTGAACGCACAGCCAGCAAAAACGAAGAAGCTTATTACAACATTAAGCTTAACGACAGTGTCCGTACTGAAACTGCTCTTTTAGGGGCAGATGGCCTTACGTTCTCTATGGCAAATCTGAATGGTGACATTAGTGAAGAAATGGATGTTCCACTACCTCCAAAGGTTGAGGTGGAGTTAACTGACCATAATGATACCTCAGCCCGCTTGACGCTGGATGAAGTAATGGACATACTGCCGCTTCCACAAACTCAGTTCACGTTATTCCCATGGCTTGAAGAGCGGATAAACGATGGCAAATACGGTGACCTTTCCGAAGCTGTATTTCAAACCTACGAGATGCCGTTCGAACAATTTCAAGAGGAAGAACCAGAGCTGGATCCTGACAACCTGACGGAAATCACCTTCTATCTTGATGAAGAAGGCGACCGGATCATGCTGGATGACATCGGTTTTTACGATTTAGGTATCCGAAATACATTTTAAAAAATCACTTGCTATTATCCTTAGGTCTTCATTTGCAAAATAGGGCTATTCCCAACCTCCACTCACGAAAAAATGAATGGATACGGGAATAGCCCTTATTTTTACGACATACAATAACCTAGTCTCAGCCTACAACGCTTGCACACAAACAGGTGACTTCATTTCCAATTCATTTCCTGTAGGGATTAATCTGCCACTCTCACTATCGATGGAGAACGAGGTAATATTATCACTATTCTGATTAGCAGCAAGCAGCTTATCCCCAATAATTGCAAAGTTACGCGGAGTACGCCCGCCGGTACCCTGCCAATCCACTGCTTCAAGCAGACCCGTTAATTCATCGATATGGAACAGGGCGATACTGTCTTGTCCCCGATTGGAGACATACAGGAATCTGCCACAAGGGGAGACATGAATATCGGAAGCTGTATCGTCACTACCGGCAGTATAATTATCAGGAAGCGTGCTAAGATGCTGTAAAACATTTAGATTTGCATCCTGTTCATCATTAGCAAATGCCGTTACTGTACAATTCAGTTCATTCGCCAGGTAGATCCATTGTCCAGAGGGATGCACCGCCAGATGACGTGGACCTGAACCAGGTGGCAGATTAAGCTCACGATGTTTTACCAGTTTGCCCTCTTCAGGGCGATAGATCACAATTTGATCCAGTCCCAAATCGCACACCAGCACATGTCTACCACTTGCGTCCGGAATGACAGAGTGCGGATGCGGAGCCTCCTGACGGTCTTCACGAATGCCTGAACCCACATGTTTTACTTGGTCGGACATCTCTTGAAGCGAACCATCTTCATTTACAGGAAAAGCATTAACATTGCCTCCCGAGTAATTGGAGACGAATATGTAATCTTCCTTAGGACTAATGGAGACATAACAAGGAGCGCCACCTTCCGTAGGACGACTTCCAAGTGATTTCAACGCTTTAGTTGCAGGATCAATTGCATATGCGTAAACCTCACCTTGATCCTTCTCACTAACTGCATACAACACGCTGCCTGCTTTATTCACAGCTAAAAACGATGGATTTTCAATTCCCTCGGTACCCTCAAGAATTCTCATTTCCCCCGACAAAAGACTAAGCGCACATAACTGAATCGCCTTCTCGTTCTCAGAGTTATACGTTCCTACATAAAACAATGCCTCATTAGCCCGTTCCATAATAGTGGCTCCTTTATCTTTTATGTATTGTATTACTTCTTACTTACCCTTTACTAATAGGGGTTTACTCATAATTTTATAATATTTTTTCACTATAGCATGTTTATAGTTGTAATACATTATCGAAACTGCATTTAGAGCCTACTTCCTAACCATTCCGGAAGAAGTAAGTTTTTCCATGTGGTTTAAAGATGGTCACAAAGGTTAATAGTAGACATCGCAAACAACAAAACGAAGGAGTTGAAGTAACATGAGTTTTCTATGGATGTTAATCGTTGGTGGGGTTATTGGTTGGTTGGCTGGTCTGATTATGGGCAGAGATATTCCTGGTGGTGTTATCGGTAATATCATCGCTGGTATTATCGGTTCATGGCTGGGTGGCGTGCTTCTGGGAAGCTGGGGACCTAAAGTAAGTGATTTCTACTTCTTCCCTTCTTTGATCGGTGCCGTTGTGCTGATCTTTATCGTGAGCCTTATTCTTCGCTCGACAAGTGGACGCAGCCGTTCGTAAGTCTGGGCTGAGATAATAATATTCACATCAATAAATCCTCGTCAGAGTATGCTCTGGCGGGGATTTTTGTATGTATCGTTCCTTTAAGAAAAAATTCCTCTGCTGGAATTGTTGCGGGGATGGAGCCAATACACTTCAATGTTTTGCCATCGTTTTTCTGTTATAATGAAGATACAAGTGACTGAAATCATAGAGAGGTCGTGTATCATGGGTAACATAAACCCCTCGCTTCTACATATTGGCTCCACATTAGGGGCTTTGTTCATGGCGCTGATGGTTATTTTCATTCGTCTAAAAGCAAGCGCACGTCCGGTTACTATTCGAAAAATATGGATTCCACCTCTCGGTATGTCGACGGGTTTTGCCATGTTTGTGGCACCTGCGGTCAGATTCCCATTATGGTGGGCGGCAGTCGCCTTTTTGATTGGCTGGTTCATCTTCGCGTATCCTCTTATACGCAGCACCCACTTTGAACAACGTGATGGACAAATTTACGCTCAACGCTCCAAGAGCTTTGCGTTTATCCTGCTCGGACTTCTTCTAGTCCGCACTTTACTCCATGAATTTATTAACCGTTATGTGTCTATTCCACAGTCCGGTGGTTTGTTCTTTATTTTAGCCTTCGGCATGATTGTTCATTGGAGATTTTTTATGTTCAAGCGTTATAAGGCTATGACCTCCTCGGGAAGTCTGCTGCCGCAGCCATGATTATCAATAATAATCCTAAGAAGCCATCTCAGGGTTCTTACCCGATATCCTTGAGATGACTTCTTACCTCTTGTAACTCAAGCTTATGTTCTCCTCTGCTTTTTTCTACTTTCCACCCTTTTCTGACATCAATTAGCCATCCTCTTATTACATCCTCTTTAAGCACTTTACATACACTATAGGGATAGATCTCCTGAAATAACTAACTCATCATGTCACCTATTCAGCATTAAACAGAAAAAATATAATCTTTGCAAGTCCGATGTCAGGTAACTTGCGAAGGGATACGTTAAACTATAAGCATACCTAACGATAAGCTTCCAAAAGACCTTAATGCTGAAATAAATATCATTTGGAAGCCTATACTGCGTATAACTTTTAGAGAGTGAGGACAAGGCAATTGAAAAGTAAATCGAGAAAAGTAGCCATCGTCGGGGCCGGAATGGTGGGTTCAAGCTGTGCTTACTCCATGGTTAATCAGGCCATTTGCGACGAAATTATGATGATCGACCGCACCTATGATCGGGCTATGGCACAAGCACTTGATCTCTCGCACTGTATGGATTTCACAAGCACACGCACAAAGGTGTATGCCGGAACCTATAGCGATTGTGCAAAAATGGATGTCGTTATCTTAACCGCTGGTGCTAATCCAACAGCCGGGCAGACCCGACTTGACGTATTGGAAGCCTCTGCGGTTATTACTCGAGAAATCATTACCAACATCATGGCTGGGGGATTTGATGGAATATTCGTAGTCGCCGCTAATCCGGTCGATATTGTCACTTATATGGTCTGGAAAATATCAGGTCTGCCTCGCCACAGAATTATTGGTACCGGGACCTCCATTGACTCGTCGCGCCTAAAAACCCTGCTCTCCGATGTGTTCTCCATTGACCCGCGCAGTGTTAATGGCTACGCCTTAGGTGAACATGGCGAATCCCAATTTGTAGCTTGGTCCCATGTAACAATTGGCGGCAAGCCTATTCTGCAAATTTTAGATCAGCATCGCGAGCGGTTCCCGCATTTGGATCTGGAGGATATCTCCCGCAAGACAAAAGATGCCGGCTGGGAAATTTTCACCCGTAAAGGCTCCACACATTTCGGGATTGGCAGCGCACTTGCCTACATTACCCGTTCGATCCTGAATGATGAGCACAAAATTATCGCCGTATCGGCCATTCTGGATGGAGAGTACGGACATAGCGGTGTATGCACGGGCGTGCCCGCCATCATAGGCAACACTGGGATTCAAGAGCTGCTGGAGCTTAATTTAAATACAGAGGAAACCCAGAAATTGAACCACTCCTGCAACATTGTACGTGCAGGCATCGAGAGCCTACAGCTGGAAGACAGCGTTTAATTCGTAAAAAAATCGCTACTTTGGGAATGGGTGAGATCACCCGCCAGCTCCCAGAGAGCGATTTTTGTATTATTAGGAGATGAATCTCAGTTTATCTCCTACTTTTTAAACTTTTCGATTTCTTCTTTCAGCACAGACATCACTTCATTAAGTGATTCCGCGGAGGACACGACATCCTTCATAATCTCTGTCTGCTCCGCTGAAGCTAAGGAGACCGCCTGAGCATTCTCAGCAGATTCTTTAGCTATTCCGAGCATATCGGATATAGAAGCCGTTATTTCTTCCGTGCCGGCTGACATCTCTTCATTAATTGCTGACACATCCTGTATTTGCGACGATACTTCACGGATCGAAGAACGGATATGATCAAAGGAAACACCGACGTTTTGCATTTTCCCCATTCCATCGCCAATTTCCTCAATACTCTTCTTCATGGAATCCGCTGCACTTGTTGTTGAAGACTGAATGCCGCCGATTAGCTCCACTATACTAATGATGGAGCTGTTCGTCCGCTCTGCTAACTTTTTCACCTCATTCGCAACTACACCGAAGCCACGACCATGTTCTCCAGCTCTGGCAGCCTCAATAGAAGCATTCAAAGATAATAAGCTTGTCTGATTGGATATCTCAGAAATTACATCCACAATTTGTCCGATTTGTTCCGATTGCTCACTTAATTTCCCAATCATCTCGGCAGTCTGATTAGCTGTGGAACTGATAACAGCCATCTGTTGCAGTGTAGATTGAATTTCCAAATAACCACTCTCTACTTCTGAGTTGACTGTCTCAGCCTGATCTGATACCGCTGCAGAGGACTCAGCAATACGTTGCAAACCTACGGCCATCTCTTCCGTTGCTCTTGCGGATTGCTCGGACCCTCTAAATTGCTCTTCCATTCCTTGAGCTACTTCTTGGATAACTGTGGCAACCTCTGCTGAAGTATAGGACGAACGTTGAGCCGATTTCAGCATTCCTTCTGAGGAATAAGTAACCTCCACTACTGTTGTATCAATCTTGTTGACAATACCGGAGAGTGTCTCAATCATATCATTGATATTTTGACTCATCTCGCCGATCTCATCTCCGGACTGCACTTTAACCCTCTCATTCAGATGACCCTCTGCCACCTTTTTCATAGTCGAGGAAATAGCTTTAATGGGTCTAACGATAAGACGAGTAAGGTACAGTGAAACAAAAATTATGACAAGTATAACTGCCAGTAAGATGAACATTGCTGTTCTTTGTGCAGAGGTCACTTTAGCAAAAACCTCTTTCTCCGGCACTGTTACAAGAAGCTTCAGATCAGTATCTGGAATTGTCTTAAAGTATGTAATGACTTTCTTACCATCTTCGCCCTTATAAGTTTCGGACCCCTCTTTGTTGCTCAAAATCTTGTCAACGACCTTCTGAAGAGCCGGCTCTTTAGCGTAATCGGTAATTTTTTTGCCCATACGACTGACGTCTGGATAAGTATAATACATGCCATCATTTGAGATTACATATCCAAATCCGGTATCCGCCATAGTAATTTCATTACTCATTTGGGCAAGAACTTCAGGAGTAATTGAGAAGACAATACCTCCCATAAATTGCTTATCCTTATCCATGACAGGAACTACGATTGGAATGATATATTTATCAAGCTGCTCCAGATAGGACATTTCCCCCAACACAGGCGCATGTGTTTCTTTCGCTTTCAAGAAATAGCTCGCATCTGCTACATTTGCGGTCATGTTCATCATATTGGTTAACTGGCCGTCTTTACTAATGACACTGTAACCTTCTGTCTCACTGTCACTTTCCTCCAGCACTTCTATCACAGGGAAGATACTTGCCGGATTTGTAAAATCGAACTCAGGATGCTGGGACACCAGATCCTTTACGGACGAGGTTTTGTTGGATAGCCACTCATCCATCCGGAATGTGTTCGTATTAATGGTGTCCTGCGCCATTTGCTCACTGTCTGTGCGTGTGACATTGCCGAAATAATCAAGTAAAAATATGGTCGCCACCATGAGCGGCACGATTGCAATAGCTAATATAACAGATGACCACTTAAGTTGAATTGACGTCGCTTTTCTCTTCGTTACATTTTTTCTCATTTTTTTCATCTTGTTTCCTTTCATTTCATTTTCATTCACGATGAAATAGCCTCCTCACTCCATTTGTTATAATATCTCCTGATGTGGATATATCTTCTATATCGGCAAAAATAGACAAATTCTTTGCTGGAGAATAAAAAAAATAAGCCCTAAGACCCCTAAAACCGGAATCCTAAAGCTTACTTTTGTTGAAATCATTTATTTAAACACCAAAGATTCTTAACCCTCGTCTTGCACTTTTAAAGCTCGGATACTGTTCAGTACGGCAAGTACGGTTACCCCTACATCTGAGAATACTGCCTCCCACATCGTGGCAATCCCAAATGCACCGAGCAGAAGGAATATAGCTTTTACACCTAAAGCAAAAATAATATTTTGCCATACGATGGCTCGAGTACGCTTGGCAATTCCGATAGCTACAGCAATCTTCGAAGGCTCATCGGTCATAATTACAATATCTGCTGCTTCAATGGCAGCGTCGGAACCAAGTCCTCCCATAGCGATGCCGACATCGGCTCTAGCCAGTACAGGAGTATCATTAATTCCGTCTCCGACAAAAATAATCTTCTCGCGTGGAGACTTATCACGATCCAGCTTCTCGATGGCCTCTACCTTATGCTGTGGTAAAAGCTCTGCGTGTACCTCATCTACCCCTAACTGCTTCCCTACATCTTCAGCTACGGCGGAAGCATCACCTGTCAGCATCACCGTCTTGCGTATACCCAGCTTTTTGAGGCGCTGAATGGCCTGCAGTGAGTCCTCCTTCACTTCATCAGCGATCACCAGATAACCTTCATATTGATGATCTACTGCAATGTGAACAACGGTACCGCTCTGCTCTGGGACCTCATAAGCAATTCCCTCACGCTCCATCAGACGTGCGTTACCTGCAAATACGGTCTTGCCTTCGATAGTTACTTCGATACCATGACCAGAGATTTCATTGTAATTGGAGATAGCTTCCTTAGAAATCTGTTCACCATAAGCCGTCCGAATCGACTCAGCGATCGGGTGATTGGAATGGCTCTCCGCATAAGCGGCTGTCCGCAGTAATTCATCCTTAGATTTGCCACCCGACGGATAAATCCCCGTAACCTTAAACTGTCCCTTGGTCAACGTTCCTGTTTTATCAAAGACAACTACCTTCACATCATTTAGGGCTTCCAGGTAGTTGCTTCCCTTAATCAGAATACCGCTGCGTGAAGCTGCACCAATCCCTCCGAAGAATCCCAGTGGAATCGAGACCACAAGCGCACAAGGACAAGAGATTACGAGGAATACAAGTGCACGGTAAATCCAATCCGAAAAAGTCGCACCACTGATCAGCAGTGGAGGAACGATGGCCAGCAGAACTGCTGTGATCACTACTACAGGCGTGTAGGCACGTGCAAATTTAGTAATAAAGTTCTCGGTTTTAGCTTTGTTGCTTGATGCATTCTGCACTAGCTCCAGTATTTTGGATACGGCCGATTCTCCAAAGGTCTGAGTAACTTGCACAGTAATTACGCCGTTCCGGTTAATAAAACCACTTAACACCGCACTTCCTGGACCAGCTGATCGTGGTACCGACTCTCCAGTAAGTGCAGATGTGTCCATCATGGCGTTACCTTCAAGTATTGTTCCGTCAAGGGGTACCTTCTCACCGGGTTTAACAACAATCAAATCTCCGATGGCTACTTCCTCAGGTGAGACCTTCTTCAGATCATTTCCAAGCTTGAGATAGGCAAACTCGGGGCGAATATCCATAAGTGCCGTAATAGATCGGCGTGAACGATTCACAGCCAGACCTTGGAACAGTTCTCCAATCTGGTAAAACAGCATTACTGCCACGCCCTCTGGATACTCACCAATCGCAAATGCACCGATAGTTGCCAGAGCCATCAGAAAATTCTCATCAAACACCTGGCCACGGATGATGTTCTTAACCGCCTGCCAGACAACTTCACCACCCACGATAAGATAGGCTGCCAAAAAGATCAGCAATTCAACTACTCCATTCACGGGCAGGAATATCCCAGCTAGAGCCAGAATTCCACCAGCGCCTAACCGCAGCAATATTTTGCGTGTATCACCTTCCCCGTGCTCGTGAGTATGACCATGACCTTCAGCATCCTCATGACCATGATGATGTCCAGCAGCTTGATGGCCGTGCTCATGACCATGCTCGTGATCATGCGTATGTTCATGAGCGCCACTATTGCGCGCCTTGTGATTGCCCCCAACCTTCTCTTTCACATTTACGTGGGGCTCAAGTGCCTTCACCGTCTTCTTCGCTTCTACAATCGCTGACTCCTCATACCCTGCGGCAGTTTCCAACGTCATTGTTTTTGTTACAAAATTAACGGAACAAGACGATACACCTTCAATCTTCTTCACCTTATCTTCAATTTTCATCGCGCAATTGGCGCAATCCAAGCCTTCTAATTCCCACTGACGTTTTAATTTTCCTTGCATTGTATCCATACGGCACATCTCCTCAAATAAAAACCATATATGAGCACTTGTTCATATGTTATCTTAGCCCTATTATATTCCCTTTATATTTCAAGGTCAATACGCGATATACACCATTTTTCTACATTATCTTAAAAATTAAATCAATTGACCTTTACGTGAAAATATGTAAAATCATGTATGACCCAAAGTAAGTTTCTTACATACGAATGACCCCATTATCAATGAAGCTCGATGGGCAAATGATTTACACAGAAGGGATGAATTTAGAACATGTCAAAGCTAGCCAAAACGTCTTCTTTTTCACAGAAACACCCTATTTGGAGCGTAGTTATTATCGAGGTGTTATTACTTGTAGCCGTAACTGCCGCCGGGGCTTACGCAACAATTAAGGAACTTGCGTACACCGCCCCTGTACTTATCTCCTTCATCCCAATCGCGCTTGTACTCATCATCTACTTTACAGTTAAGCGCAAATGGAGCACGCTTGGCTTCCGACCTCTAAACACCATATCCTCGGGCAACTGGATCTATTATGCCCCGCTAGTAGTGGTCCTGATTACCATATCCTTTAAGGGATTTCGTGAGATCAGTGCATCTGAGGTACTGTTCTTTATCTTCTTCACCCTGCTGGTCGCTTTTGTGGAGGAAAGTATCTATCGCGGTTTGATTTTTAAGACCTTGCTTCCTAAAGGGGCTAAAACAGCAGTGATCACTTCAAGTATTCTTTTCTCTATTACCCACTTACTTAATGCATTATCCAGCACAGATATCACACAAATTCTTCTACAACTCGTATATGCGCTTCTGATCGGTTTTGCGCTAGCCTTGTTGATGCTAAAAAATAATAATATTCTTCCGCTGATATCCTTTCACTTTATACATAATTTAATTCAGTTTGTGGGCAACGATAATACGAGTGAATACATGGGAATCGATCTATTTATCCTGCTAGTGCTTGCTGTGCAATGTGTCTGGCTAGTGTTGTCCTTTAGAAAACCAAACCTAACGAAGAACCTAAATCAAGCCAGCTAATAAGCTAAATCCTTACTTCGAAATACAAGGCTTCAGTGGATTTAAACGCATTGGTTAACCCCGACGCAGCCTGGTTTAATTGGGATGCTACTTAGTTTAGTTGAGATGTTACTTAGTTAAGCTGAGATGCCACTTAGCTTCATTAGAGCAATATTTGTCGCAAACCACACAGCTAACGGACCCAATTGACACTAAAAGCAGTATTATCCCCGGTTTAGCATATTATCGGACCCCATAGGCGCTATTGGCATGAAAAAGAGCAAAATAAGACCTCTTTCTAAAGAATAACTGCACTGAGGTCCGCAACTCTGCTCAAAAAGCGATTATTGTGCAAATAACGTCAGCTGGGTCCGTAAGCTGTAGTGGATGGTTGGGACTCGTCGGCATAATAAAAAGAGGGACTCCCAAAAGCCATTCAATGGCTGCTGGGAGTCCCTCTTTTTTTGCAACTAGCTATTCGTGTCGGACATGCTCGTGGGTCTGCAAAAAGATCTGCTCCACATGCGCATCGTTCAGCGAATAGAATACCGTTTTCCCCTCTTTACGCCGCTTCACGATCCGTAGATTCCGTAAATAACGGAGCTGATGGGATATCGCAGATTGGCCCATATCAAGGATCACGGACAAATCATGTACACATAATTCTTGCTGTGACAAAGCGTAAATGAGCCGCACTCGTGTTGGATCACCCAACGCTTTGAACATTTCTGCCATTTTATCAGTAATCCCACGGTCTGGCAGGATCAATGCAATGGATTCCGGTTCAAGCTCTGAACCCTTGCATGTATTGTCGCAGTCCTCTAATGCCGTTGGCTCCATGCTCTCGCCCTCCTCCATCTTAGCTAATTATATTCTTTAATTATAAGAAAAACAGCACGGGATGTCCATTGAGGAGGAGTTTATAGCCTCTGATTGTGAATTAGACTGCTTTACGATAAAAGGAGATTAGTCCTGCGGCAAAAAAGACAATCAAGCTTCCTCCCACTATCATCATCAGTGTCTCTAAAGGCAGATTAAAGGCACCAAATCCGTCATCACCATAATGACTCATGGCCAACAACGGCTGTACCCAAGGATAATAGGGGCCGTAGGTTGAAGAATTAGCGATCAGTATATTGGGAATGGTCAGACTCACATTCAGCGCCAGCGGTGCGCCAAAACTGCTCCAGCTTTGCGAGATCGCCAGCTGCAATGCGGCGAGAGGTAGACAGGCTACAAAGCCGCCAAATACTGATTTTAGCAGTTGCGCCCAAGGGATTGGATCTGGAGCCCCTTGGAACAAGCCCATTCCCAGCACCATAACGAGGAACGTTATTTGCACAGCTGCCAGCAATCCGATGATCATCACATATTTTGAGAGATACACCGACAACCGGGTTACAGGCAGAGACAACAATAGCTTCCAACCACCGTCATGATGCTCATAACGACAGATCAGGGCCGCAAAAATGCCTGAAAGCACAGGCAGAAACAGCAAAGCATGCATCATTGACATCACACTTAACAGCAGCTCCCAAGACATCTTCTCACCTTGATTATCCGATAACAATCCGGGAACCAGTGATAAAACCGGACTTCCTATGACTAAAAGCCAAACATATGATTTAGACATTTTTAATCGCTCTGAGGACAATACTCTCCAAAATGACATCATCTTAATCCACATCCTTTCGAGCGAAATGCACTGCACCCGGCAAAAACACCAGCATTCCCAGCAGCAGACCCGCACCGCTGAACAAAAGGCGATTAGAAGAGTCCCACGCCAAATATGGCCATGTTAAAGGCACCCACTCCGAAAGGAACATGGAGAAAAATGACGTCAAAGATAATGTGATCCCCAGGGCAACTGGCAGTGTCTGATTACGATTAGCCAGAGAAAGCCACAGCTGTAGCGCGATGACCGGCAGAGCCGCAATATAGGACATAAAGCCAATCCGCACTACATCCACATAAGGAATAAGATCCGCTTTGAAGCCCAAAATAAGCCCTAAAACAACTATCCCCACTGAGAGCAACAAGCAGGAAACTGCCACTAGCAGCAGACAGAGCATTAACTTAGCCATAAACACTGAGGTACGAGAGATAGGCAGTGCCAAGAGCTGCTTCCATGAACTCATCTGATGTTCGACATTTGCAATCAACGAGCATACTAAAGTGCCTCCCAGAAAAAGAGCTGTGGGCACAAACCCGGACACATTATCCAGAAGTCCTCCCCATAAATCCGCGCTATACTGCTGACGCAGATAATCATAACGAAGGCCAAAGTTAAGGCCCTGCATGGCTACTAGACCAATCGGTCCTAGAAACACTAGAAACCAAATTCCTTTGCCGCGGATTTTAAGCCAATCCGCTGACAACGCCCGCCACATCATGATTCCCCGCCTCCCACAACCTGTAGGAAGAAGTCCTCAAGCGATTGTCTCCGCTCCTCTACACGATAGACAGCGTGCCCATTCTCTACCAAAGCCTTGACTAGCAGCGCTACTCTTGCATCGTTCATTCTTGAAAAAATCAGTTTTTGCTCTTGTAGTGTCCCTTCATACCCCCGGCCTCCAGCGAGACGTAACGCAGACTCTGGTTCCGAAACCGCAAGGCGTATCTCGCCAGCAGCCTGTTGTTGCAGATTAGCTATTGTATCTTGGTATACCATTTGCCCTTGGCGAATAATACCCACGGTATCTGCCATTTGTTCAATTTCACTAAGCAGGTGACTGGATACTACAACCGTAATTCCTTGCTCCTGTGGCAAACGTTTGATAAGCCCACGAATTTCCTGAATCCCTGACGGGTCGAGTCCGTTCGTTGGCTCGTCCAGAATAAGCAGCTCTGGATTCCCTAGCAAGGCAGCTGCGATACCGAGTCTCTGCTTCATCCCGAGGGAGAACCCTTTGACCGGACGTCTCTCTTCCCCGGTTAGAGAAACAATATCTAGCACCTCAGCGATTCGTGACTTCGGAACATCCAGAATGCGGCGGATCGCTTCGAGATTGTCCACAGCACTCAGATGCCCATAATACGAGGGGGATTCGACAAGCGACCCTACCTTCCGTAAAATTTGCAGCTTATTCTTCCGAAGATCCTGGCCGAACACTTCAATTTTTCCAGATGTCGGTGTAATTAGGCCAAGCAGCATACGGATTGTTGTAGTTTTCCCAGCTCCGTTTGGGCCCAGAAAACCATAAATCTCTCCCTTACGGATATTTAAATTCAAATTTTCTACCGCAGCCCGGCCACGATATTTTTTCAATAAATCCTTAGTTTTAATCACTGTTTCTTCCATGTTCTTCACCTCGGTATACAGCATAACGTCCCAAGGTTAAGAACAAGGAAGTGCCAAGTTTAAGTTTTGTTTAAATTTCACGACGCGGATCAAAGATTACAATAGAAGTGCCTTTGCCTGTGCTCTCCACAACCCATTCCAGCTCCATATGCTTCATCAAAAGATCGACGATAGACAATCCCAAACCTGCCCCCTTGTAATCGGATGGACTCTGAATGCCTCGACCATGATCCGCAATAATTATGGCACGTTGTTCATTACGTTGCTCCGTTGAGATCCCGACATAATGCCCGCTGCTGGCATGTCGTACAATGTTTTGATACAAATTATCGAGAATACGGCGGAACCAGACCTCATCCACCCTCCAGAATAGCGGTTCGGCTTCCAGGTTAATATCAATATCGAAGCCCTCTTTTTCCCATACGGGGTACCAAGCAGCCGCACTTTCCCGTAACAAGCGTAAAACATCTTTACGTTCCAGCTTTAAGGTTACCCGTCCACTATTGAGCAGATTGTAAGATAAAAGATTCTCGATCAGGACGCTAAGATCCGCAATACGCTCATCCATAAGCTGTAAGGACTGCTTACCTTTTGAGGTCAGATCCTCTTTGGTCATAACATGGATATGGCTGCGAATGACGGTTAGGGGTGTGCGTAAATCGTGAGATAAATTCGAGACTAGACGCTTACGCAACTCTTCCTCTTCTATTTCCCTGCGTCGGCTTTCATCCAGTTTAGTTACCATCGTATTAAAAGCTTCCTCCAAGCGACCGATCTCGTCCAGTTTTCCTGTCACTATAGACTTAGGCATTCTATCCGGGCCTGTGATCGTCATCGCGGTTTGCAGTTGCAGCAGCCGTTTGCGAATTTTTCTAAAGAACATCCATGAAACCAGAGCGAACCCTCCAAAAAGGGTAAATAACACAAAGTTATACCAAGCCCAAGCCCCTAATCCCCCATAAGCCCCTTTGTTCAGCAGCTTGCTTGGAATTTGCATCACCATAAATCCCTTGTCTGCCTCCACTTTGTCCCCCACGAAAGCAACGATGGCTAAAGGATCACGATTCGTACTTTCTTTCATAAATGAAATAGCCTCAGCCGCAGTCCACTGATCAGGAACTTCAGGGTAAATCTTATCCTTATCCCCTTCTTCAGGCGTGAGAATCAACTGGGTTTTTCCCTGCCCGTCTACCCAAAACATAGTAGCCTCAGTGTATTTTCGACTCAATTCATGCAGCCGCTGATTTATGGCTTCCGAAGAAGCATTTTCTAAGTGAAGTGCCTCTTTATGCCACATAGTCTCCAGCGGTGCAATATTCGAATACAGGGATGTATCTACAGGCGGGGCACCTTTGGTCACTTCGTTAAGAATATTGTAGCCAACAAAAGACAACGGAAGGACCACAGGGATAAATAGCAGTGCAGATACGATAATTAGCAAATACCCTGATAACAAAGAGGAATTACGTTTCTTGCGAATGCGCTCTAATCCTCTCATGCTCTTACCCGGTAGCCGATCCCACGGACAGTTTCGATAATTTCCGGATTACCCGGATCAAGCTCCAGCTTTTCACGCAAATAACGAATATGTACCATCAGAGTTTTATCTCCTTCGATATAAGCCTCACCCCACACGGCCTCGTAGATCTGCTCCTTCGTCATAATTTGGTTAAGATGACGCAGCAAATAGGAAAAAATCTGAAATTGCTTACCTGTAAGCATGATTTCTTCCTGAGTCTGAGCATTCATCACGCGGTTATCCCCTTCATATACGACTAGATGTTTAAGTGTGAGTGAATCCTGAACCGATGCCCCATTCCTTCGGAGCAGCACCTCGATTCGAGCGGCCAATTCATCCGGATGAAAAGGCTTGGTCAAATAATCATCTGCGAACTCCAAACCTTGCAGCTTATCATCAATCGAGGTCCGGGCGGAGAGCATCAAAATGGGCAGCTTAGGGTAAGAACGTTTCAAACGTTGCCCGATCGTAAACCCGTCCAGACCTGGTAGCATAACATCGAGAATAGCCAGTTGGCAGGCGCCGGCTTCTTCCATCGCTCCTTCGCCGCTCCGTAACCAGCGGACACTATATCCTCTTTCGCTTAAATCAGCAGACACTACACTGCCAATTTCACGATCATCTTCAATATATAACAGAGTAACGCTCATGTAGCTTTAGCTCCTCCCCGATATGAATACCTAAAAAGTTGAAGTCATTATAACACATCAAACAGCCCTCCTACCCCATATGGGATAGGAGGGCTGTTTGATCAATTCAACGCTAAAGCTTACGGCTGCCATACTCCATGCTCTTTATTGCTGCCTACATACTCAATACGTGTTGGAGTAAGCTCCAGAATTACATAATTAGGATCATCAGGTCCTGTAAACCATGGCTCCAGCTCTTTATTCCATACCTTGGAGCGCAAGCCTTCATCCTTAGAGACGGTAGCAGTTGCTTCAATCTCCAGCACATCTTTGCTTCCGCCTGCCTCATAGCCAAGCAGTACAAAAGCATTCGGATTATCGGATAACTCCTCCACTTTATGAGTTTTGCGATTTGTAGCCAAATAAATCTTCAAACCCTCATGGAAAATGGCCATATAACGTACTTTCGGCTTATTTCCTTCTTCGATCGTACCAAAGGAACCGAACTTGTTGTCATCCAATGCTTTAATAATGAGTTGCTCCAGTTGTTTGTTATCCATTACGTAAATCTCTCCCTTCAAGCATGTAAACAAAAGTTTATATATCCAAGCTCACCGTTTGGATTTATCATAACAATGGTGCTTATTATAATGTACCCTTCAGGTTCACATTGAATCCGACCTTACTTCATAAACTACTTCAAGATAAGGAGCTTACTTCGTGAAAAAACTGATTTGGATCGGCTGTCTTTCCTACTTCGTTATCGGTCTGGCACATGTTGTGCTGGGATCTATTCTGCCCGTTCTACTGCAACATTATGATCAAAATTATAGTGCTGGCGGTGAATTAATCTTTAGTCAATTCGCTGGTTTTTTAGCAGGCGTGTTGGTCTCTCCCCTGCTTAATCGCCGCTTCGGAAAACGTGGAGGCATCCTCATTGCCACCAGTCTTCTACTAGTTGCAGAAATTGCCTACGCCTTTCTACCGCCTTGGGGCTGGATGTATGTTATCGCTGTTGCCGCAGGTTTTGGTTTCGGGATGATCGAAGCGGTTATCGGCACCATTATTATTGGTGCTGTAACCGAAGGAACTGCTATTGCAATGAGCCGGCTTGAAGTGCTATTCGGGATAGGCGCACTCGTGATGCCGCTTATCGCCAGTCCACTCATTGCTGCCGGAGCGTGGAGATTGGCCTTTCTAATCGTCGCTGCCTTCTCCTTAATTTCTCTTATCCTCTGGACAAGAGGGCACTTCGGTAATCTACAACGAATGCTGGATGAACGTGCCTCTGTCCAAGGAGCAGACAATTCGCAATCCTCAAGCTCACGTTCTAACAAAAAATTTCCGTATAAAGGTAAGCAATGGATTCTGTTAGGGATCTTCATCGTTTTCTTTTTTCTTTATGTAGGCACAGAGATGAGTTTAGTCAACTTTATGCCGGCTATCTTTATTGCCAAGCTAGGGATGACGGAGTCTGCCGCAGCACTGACAGTCACTTTCTTTTGGCTGGCGATGTCTACAGGAAGATTGTTTGCGGGTGTAATTGCCGAAAAAATATCTTACCGCGTGTACATTCTCAGCAGCTGTTTACTTACCTTGTTACTGCTGACACTCTTTCCGTTCACTGACAATCGAATGGCTGCTTTCATTGTAATTCTGCTGCTGGGGCTGTTTATGTCCGGTATTTTCTCCATTGCTTTAGTCTTCTCCAGCAAAATGCTGCCTGGCACCGAAGAGTCAACACCCAGCATTATGATTGCTTCCGGAGGTGTTGGCGGTGCTTTGCTACCTCTGTTTATGGGCTGGTCTATGGACCATTTAGAAGTGGCACAAACAGCCGGATTACTCGCCGCTTTTGCCGCCTTCTTGTTTCTGCTAAGCATTGCCGCATGGAGGTTCCAGTCCATGCAAGCGGTGAAAGGAAAGAGTTCCCGTATTTAGAACAGTATCAACGTTATCCTTTTAGGGTAATGTGATCTATAAGCATATTCTGAGCACAAGGATGGACGATGAATGAATGAGTCTTCAACTGAGCCTTTGTTACATACTGCGCTCATGCAGTTTATATTTCCCTTTTCTATAAAAAAGGGCGATTCTAAGCAGCTTATCCAGCAATTACAGAACGACGGCTTCACACGTTTTTTTCTGGATAATAAAGAGCTTGAAGCTGCCTATTACGGAGATGGCTACTGTGTTTCCCATGAACGAATGGAGCGCACCTATTTACCGTTTGCTGCACATGTCCTTTTTCCACGCAGGAAGGATGCCGACTCGTTTCGCCGTTTTTCCAGAGTAAATAATCTCGACTGCATTCTGGAGATTCCGCAGCAATCTATATTTTTCAAAATTCTCTCGACGGATATATTCATATGTCCTTTTCAGCTTGGATTCGTGACGATACGTGTCCAGCTGGAGGGGGATTCAATTCCCTTTAGTATTGCCCTAGAATTCGCAGATCGTTTCCGTGCGCTAGAGAATACCTTCATACAGGATGATTACACTTATATTCATTGCGGGGAACAGACCTATGAGATGGTAGAGGATTTTGTCTTCCGAAATTTGGTGGATGGACTGGAGCCATATCTGGATCAATCGGATATCAATGGGGCTTATTTCGAGACCCTTCCTTTTTTCGTAGATGAAAGAATGCAGGTGCAAGCTTTTTATGGCTTTCAGAATGAAGAAAGCTCTGATGAGATTAGTGTAAATCTGCGCTATCGTGCCTCACAGCTTGATGGAATTGATCTGAACGGAAAGCCCTATGCCAGTGCCAGCGATCCAGCATATATTGCGAACTATTGTCATGAACACTCCTATAATCGCTGGGGTCCAGACACGTATTATATGATGAATGAGCAGACCTTTTGCTGCATGACCCGCGCTGAACAGGAGATTGCTGTTAGTCTAGCCAACCAGATGTACGGGCAATATTATTACGGATTTTTACTCAATATTTTCCACAAAATCGTTCTGCTAAAGCTAGCCAATATGCACTCCCGACTTCGGATTAATCATGATTATGAGGAAATAGACAATCTAATCTACTCCATTAATAAGTTCTCGGCAAAGTTCTACTTCTTGGAGTTGATTTCCCAGTCGCAGGGCCGGGAGATATTTCTTCAGCTGCGTAAAGTATACGGAAACGATGCTTTGTTCGAGGAAGTGAAAGAAACCTTAAATGACCTGTTTCAGTATCAGGATAAGTTTCAATCCAAGCGACGGGATAATCTGCTGATGATTCTTACTGTATTTACGGTAGTAAGCGGGATTTACGGCATGAATCAGGTCATTGACGATCTGGATGGAAAGATTCAATGGAGTAAAATGATTGGTTATTCTCCCTTTGAATTTCTTGCCCTCTTCGTGATCATGAGCGGGATTCTGATCAGCGTTGTCCTCACGCTAGGGGCGCTGGTTAGTGAGCTTAAACGGCGTCACCGCAAGAAATATAAAGATCTAGACTAGCAAAAAAGAAACTACTGGATTGGAAAAATTCAGGAGTGCACTACTAGACATTCCGAGTACAGCCGTCTATAATACACCGTATGCGAGAAATATAAGATATAAAGTATGGGTACAAAACTTATGCTTACTTATATTGCACATAGAAATACCCGTTAACTTCATAGAACCAGGGGTGCTGGAATTGGCCGGCTGAGATTGTATCCCACAAGATACTGACCCTTATACCTGATCTGGATAATGCCAGCGTAGGAATCGCCAATTGGTTCTGGTCCCTGTGACCTTAACTAACCTTGCGCCAAGCCAGCGTCCCGATCACTCGGGGCGCTTTTTTTGTAAGATCACTAAAAGATGTAGAAAAACGTACATACTACAACTTACGGTTCATGTTGTGAAGACGGGATTCTTGTAACCTTAAAGGAGAGAAGAAGACATGCACCTTAAAAAAGCACTTACGTTGTGCCTCACCTGTGTACTCATTCTTGCCATTGCCGGATGCGGCAGCAACAATGGGAATACAGCCGGAAACAAAGCAAATGCTACTGATCCAACTGCTTCGGCTGGGACGGATGCTCCAAAAGAGCTCACCAAAGTTAAAGTCGCACTCGACTGGACACCGAACACAAATCATACCGGTCTATACGTAGCTAAGGATCTTGGTTACTACGCTGAAGAAGGTCTGGACGTCGAGATCGTTCAGCCAGGCGCAGCGGGTTCTGATACTATGGTTACTTCTGGCGAAGCCGCATTTGGCATCAGCGCCCAAGAAGGATTAACGCTAGCCCGTCTACAAGGCGTGCCCCTTGTCTCGATAGCAGCTATTATTCAGCATAATACGTCGGGATTCGCTGCTCCAGTAGATCGCAATATTAAATCACCAAAGGATTTTGAAGGTAAAACCTACGGAGGCTGGGGCTCACCGGCCGAAGAAGCAGCCATGAAAGCTATCATGGATCCTGAAGGTGGCGATGTGAAAAAGGTGAAGCTGATCAGTATCGGTGAAGCTGATTATTTTACCGCCGTCAAACGTGACATTGATTTCGCCTGGATTTTCTACGCTTGGACTGGTGTTGAGGCTGAGTTGCGTGGCGAGCCATTGGATATGCTGTACTTAAAGGATTATGCGCCGCAGCTCGATTATTACACGCCTGTGCTGACGACGAGTGAGAAGCAAATTGCAGATCATCCTGATCTGGTGAAGGCCTTCATGAAAGCCACATCAAAAGGTTATCAATATGCCATAGATCATCCGGAAGAGGCTGCCGGTATGTTATCGAAGGCCGTTCCTGACCTGGACGCCGACCTTGTCCTAGCTAGCCAAAAATGGCTTAGCCCAAAATACAAGGACGATGCTGCCCGCTGGGGCGAGCAAAAAACCGAGGTCTGGCAAAATTACGGCGACTGGATGTATGATCTGAAGTTGCTGGATAAACCGCTGGATGCTGCTAGTGCATTCAGTAATGATTTTTTACCGGCGGAGTAAACAACAATTGTAATGAATTACTTCGTTATCAAAGTTGGCTTTTTGAACTTACCTTATAAAATGAGAGGATTGATTATTGTGGCTAACACCCTACTAAGCATTCAAGTAATTCCAAAAACTCCGAACAACGAGGATTCCATCCCATACGTAGATAAAGCGATTGAGGTCATTCAGAAATCCGGTGTTAAACATCAAGTGAATCCGCTGGAAACCACAATGGAAGGTGAGCTTAGCGAGCTGCTGGAGGTTGTGCGTCAGATGCAGGAGGCGTTGATCGAAGCAGGCAGTCCAAGCGTAATTTCGCAGATCAAAATCGCTCATAATCCTAACGGAATCAGCATGGATAAATTGACGGAGAAATATCGGCCGTGAGATCGACCTGGAAGCTAATATGGCCGCCCCTTGTGGCGGTCGTCTTCTTTTTAACCGTATGGCAGCTATCTGTATCTGTATTTCATATTGAATCCTGGATTCTGCCGAGTCCTGCTGATATTGCTCGTGAATCCACCAGTAACGCTTCTGGTCTTTGGGCTCATACGATGGCTACGCTGCGGCTCACTTTAATTGGTTTTCCCATTGGTACGGGGGTAGGCCTGATCGTTGCTTTGCTTTTGCATCTTTTGCCTTGGGCTAGACGGGCTTTTTATCCACTTATTATTCTGAGTCAAAATGTTCCCTCCATCGCGCTCGGACCCCTGCTCATTATCTGGTTCGGCTTTGGTCTTTTGCCCAAAATCGTGCTGATTACACTAGTATGTTTCTTCCCGGTAGCTGTCGCTGCGATGGGCGGTCTGGCCCAAAGTGATCAGGTCATGATGAATTATATGAAAATGGCTGGCGCAAGCAAGTGGCAAATTTTCACCAAGCTGGAGCTGCCCTCTTCTATCCCGGCACTATTTTCCGGCGTAAAAATATCTGCTACTTATGCGGTTATGGGCGCCGTGGTCGCTGAATGGATTGGCGCGGATAAAGGTATTGGCTATTATATGCTTCTGCAGAAATCCGCATATCGTACGGATCGGATGTTTGTTGCTATTGTTATTATTGTACTTTTAAGTCTTGTACTCTTTGCTATTATTGCATTGCTGGAAAAATGGCTGGTTCGCTGGAAGCCGCGCCGTAACTCATAGAAAGGAAGATGCCTGTATGTCTCAAGCGACGCAAATGCAACACAGAACAACAGAAGTCATAAGCTCTCCTGAAGCTCATACCGTGGCACCCGCCCTTGAAGTGAGCGGCATCTCCAAATCTTTTTCCCATCGTCGCCGTGAGACGAACGTTCTGAATAATGTCTCTCTCAAGGTAGAGCAACAAGAGTTCGTTTCGATCGTTGGTCCTTCCGGCTGCGGAAAAAGCACCTTATTCCATATAATTGGCGGCCTTGTGAAACCCGATGCAGGCACGATCCTCATGAACGGTAAGGCCGTTACAGGTCAACGCGGTGAAATTAGTTATATGCCGCAGCAGCCTGCGCTTTTTCCTTGGCGTACGATTGAGGATAATGTGCTGCTTGCTGGGGAGATCAAGGGCGCACTGCGGGATGGAGCCCGCGAGGAAGCGCGCCAGTGGCTAGCCAAGGTTGGGTTAAGCGGGTTCGAACATGCTTATCCGCATATGCTGTCTGGCGGGATGCAGCAGCGTGCAGCTTTTCTCAGAGCATTGCTCGCTCCTCAGGAGCTAATGTTGCTGGATGAACCTTTCAGCGCACTGGATGCACTAACTCGCAGTGAAATGCAGCGCTGGCTGCTTGAGCTGTGGGAAGAGAATCGCCGCTCTGTGCTGTTCATTACTCACAACATCGAAGAAGCGTTGCTGCTCTCTAATCGTATCTATGTATTTTCCGGCCGCCCCGGCTCCATTCTGCATACAGTCGATGTGCCGTTTCCGCGGCCACGCCGTGATGAGATTACGGACTCTCCCGAGTTCCTTAAGCTCAAACGCCAGTTGTCACAGTGGATGCGAGAGGAACAAGCTAAAAATAGGCAGCCGCTAGCTTAATCGCTAAGCTCTGTAAACTGATATCGCTGGTATAGCGGTGTCAGTTTTTTTATTTTGCAGCGATAAACTCCTACCCTATTTTCAATTAACGCGGATGTATCTGCTCAATTAAATAAATTTCACTCATCATAGTAGGGATCACATTAAATGTGTGGCGAAAACCGACTCCCTGTTGGTAATGGATAGTAACCGGGCGGGCTGGGGACATTTACGGGATTTATACCGTTGATTTGCTGCTTCAGGCCGGATTCGGCTCAGTCTACGGGATTTATACCGTTGATTTGCTGCTTCAGGCCGGACTCGGCTCAGTCTACGGGATTTATACCGTTGATTTGCTGCTTCAGGCCGGATTTGGCTCATTCTGCGGGATTTATACCGTTGATTCACTTCGTCGGGCCGGTTTCGGCTCATTCTACGGGAATTATACCGTTGATTTGTTTCGTCGGGCCGGACTCGGCTCAGTCTACGGGATTTATACCGTTGATTCACTTCGTCGGGCCGGATTTGGCTCATTCTGCGGGATTTATACCGTTGATTTGCTTCGTCGGGCTGTATTGCACCCGATCTAGGGCATTTTTGCCCTTGTTTTGCCACTTCGGGCTGAAATGCAACGATTCAAGGGCATTTTTGCCTTTCTTTTGCCTCTTCGGGCTGTATTGCACCGATTCTAGGGCATTTTTGCCTTTCTTTTGCCACTTCGGGTTGAATTGCACCCGATCTAGGGCATTTTTGCCTTTCTTTTGCCCCTTAGGGCTGTATTGCGCCCGATCCAGGGCATTTTTGCCTTTCTTTTGCCACTTCGGGTTGTATTGCACCCGATCTAGGGCATTTTTGCCCTTATTGTTCCTCTTTAGCTTTTAGTTTGAATAAATACGAGGCTATGGCATCAACCAGAATCGGTGTTGTTTATTATTATTAATTTGTTTAAAGGTCACAGCTATAGTCGCACTTACATTCTACTCACTACTCTTACACATACTCCCACTACTCACTTTTACTCCTACTCCTTCCTCAATTCCACTACTGACTACTCACTCTTGCTCATACTCCTCACCTTACTCCCACTAATCTCTCTTACTCTTCCCCCTACTCCTTACTTCCTACTCTCACATCTGCCCCCTCCTCCTCTCCCACCAACCGAACCTAAAAAAGGCCCCATAAACGAGGCCTTTTCTTCATTTCCTAATCATAGCTCGGAACACGAATTTGGGCAGCACTGCCTGTCTGCGCCATCGCGACTTTTGTCCCTTCGCAACGGGAGCGAACAAAAGTCGATGCAACCACTCCAGATTGAGTTTTTTCCATAGCGCTGGTGCAGGAGTAACTTTTCCCGCTATTACATCTAAGCTGCCCCCCACGCCAAAAACAACTTTTACCTGCGTAAGCTCCTGTTTGTGCTTATATACCCATTTGTCAGAGTATGGCGCACCCATCGCAACGATCAGGAAATCTGGCTGTGCGCGCTGTATTTCTGCTACAATGGCAGGCTCCTCTTCCTTGGTAAGAAAACCATTATGTCTTCCTGCAATCTTCACATTCGGATATAACTCCGTGATCTTTTCGACCGCTCTACAGCTGGTAAGCTCATCTGTTCCCAAGAAATAAAAACTCCATCCCAAGCTATTTCCTTGCTCCAAAAGCTCAAGAAGCAGCTCATATCCAGTTACCCTCTCAGCAATAGGATCGCCTTTTCTTTTTGATGCCATCACAATGCCAATCCCGTCAGGAGTGATTAAATCCGCTTCTTGAAGTATGGTTCGTAGCAGCTCGTCCGATTGACTTGTTATCGTAATTTCCGGGTTAGCCGTGATCAAATGGAAAAGTTTCGATTCCCCAGATTGAATATGTTTTGTTAGATGAAGTGTTGTCTCATGTAGTGTTAGTTTTGAAAAGGGAACTCCTAATATTGAAACTGTCCCGTCCATATAATCACCTCTCACTAAAATTCCACTTCAATATACCTTACCATAATCAAGAGGAGGAAGGAGAGTCATTTAAATTACTTAATCACCACAGCTACTACGCTACCCAAACACTTCAGCCATTCCACCGCTTCAACCATTTCAGCCTACTACAGCCATCCCAGCAACCCCGCCACCACAGCTACTCTACTCACCCAAACACCCTATAGCTCCACTCACTCCTCCATAAACTTCCACCACTCTACTAACCAAGGTTCATCGATCCCCCGCATGCGGAATTCCTCTACAAGTATCTTCCGGAATCGTTTTTCCATTTTGACAAAGTTATTATCCTCTTGGTACATAGGGGCAAAGGATTCATCATCTCTAATAAAACTCCAAAAATCGCCCGCACACTCCATAATCTTTCGGCCGACAGCCGTTTGTTTGGCTACAGGTACCAGCCATTTGTCATAGGGGTAGGGGTAACCTTCAATAGTAATGGCACAGCGTAATGCTTCTTTATAAAGAGAAACCGCTAAAAATAAAATAGGAAAGGCGTCGCCACGCACTACCGGATTATCTAAGCTTTTGGCATAACTTCTTAATTGTATATATGAATTCTTACGAAATCTCATTAGGACTCCAGGTTGGAGGGGCACATAGGCATCAAAAAGTGACTTTACATCCAATCGGTCATAGTAGATATAAGAAATAGAAGCATTCCACAGCCATTCCATATTTCCGCTCATTAACGCCGCTTTGATTTCTGATATTTTATGCAGTGTGTAATGTCCGGTCTTGCCGCTGGGAAGTCGTAAATCCATAAAAAAACTACTTTGCTCCGGGATCAGCCCCGCTTGCTCGAACCGATGATTAATGCTGCTATAATACTCGTCCTGACAAATAATGATTACATCCACATCCGACTGCTCATCCACCACACCAAGTGCGGTCGATCCATCAAGGAGAATACTTACCCGCTGACTCTCCTCTTTCATTAACGGATGATTTAGAATTTCTTGTGTGATATACTGCCCAATTTCCTCTAATAATTCGCTATGAACCTGCATCTTATCAGGTGTTAATAAAATATCCGACAACACTGATTTCACCATTTCAACCCCAACCTCCAATCAATCTCAATTTCTCAAAAAATAAAACGCTTACACCTAACCTAATATTTGGATAATGGAGTACCATTCTACACTCCTAATATATATCTTGCAAGGATAAATGAAGTACCCTTTTGCCTAAGCCTAAATATAATGAAGTATCTATTTACTTGGAAAGGGGTAAAAGCATGGCGCAGCCAAAAGTGATTGCTACAGTCCGCTCTGCCGGACCGATCGGAGATATAAAAGTAAATGTCGTCACGAATCGAGTATACTTTGTAAACCCAGACACCGAGGCTGGAACTATCGGGGTATTGGAGGGCAGAACTAATCGCATTATCGCTCGGATCCCTGTAGGAAGACTGCCGTCTCAGCTCGGAATCAACCCCCAAACCAACCGGATTTATGTACCTAACTTCCGTGACGAAAACGTATCTGTCATAAACGGGCGGACAAACCAAGTAATCAAAACTGTCAAAGTAGGCCGATTCCCAGACAATATCGGAGTAAATGTTCGAACCAATCTGATTTATGTAACTAGCGCATTCGGAACCCTATTCGTCATAGACGGGAAAACAAATCAGGTCCGTAAAAAGATTGAAATCGGTGGACGCCCCTCCAGAATTGTTATCAATGAGCTTACCAACCGTGTCTATGTGACCAATACAGTAAATGATAGCGTCACCGTCATTAACGGAACTACACAGGCGATCATTACGACAATAAAAGTCGGAAGTAATCCTGTGATAGCGCCAGCACTTAATAAAATTACCAATCGTATTTATGTCGCTAATAACTTGAGCCGGTTTCTTTCTGTGATCAATGGCCGAACCAATAAATTGTTGCGTAATGTACAGCTGGGACGTTTGCAAAGTGAGGTCGTTATAAATCCGCTGACGAATCGTATTTATGTCTCAAGTGCACAAGTGGAGGGTAAGGGCAGGCTGTTTGTCATAGACGGGCGCAACAACAAAATTATAACCACAAAGGTTTTGCCTACTTCCTCCAACACGATTATTAACCCGAATACAAATCATTTATTTGTTGGTAATTTCGATAAAAATCATATGTCCGTTTATAACGCCACCACGTTTAAACGGCTCGCAAGATTCTCCTCCGTATCAGGCAGCACTGTGCTAAACCCGCTCACAAATAGAATTTATGTAGGTGGAAACGACTCCATAACGGTCATTCAGGATGGACCAAGACTCACTCAGAGTTCTATTTTTAATTAAGACAAAAAGACGCCCACCATAGGTGAGCGTCTTTCTACATATCAAATTACATCGATCTAGCGGATGAAACTTGTTTAACAGCCACTTTTTCCTCGACTGTTTCTGTATCCTTAGGCTGTATCCCTCTTTTTATGAAGAAAGCTAGGATAAAGGCAATAATGGCAACGCCTACTGACACTAAGAACGCATCATTAATTCCTTCGATCGTTGCTTTTGCGATGACTTGGTTTTGAATGCCAAGCAATTGCTCTGCAGAAGGCTTAGCCGTTAATTTACTCACAGCTTCAGCTACCATATCTTTGACATGTGATGTGGTACTGTTAGACATAATCGTTACAAGCAGCGCCCCGCCAATCGCCCCGGAGACTTGCTGAATCGTACTGTTCATGGCTGTACCATGTGGTGTATATTTAGCCGGGATGGAGTTCAGACCATTGGTCATCACAGGCATCATAACCATTGAAATCCCGAACATTCTCACAGAATACAAAATCATTAGTGTTGAATATTTCGTTGTTTCAGTTAGATCACTAAAGAAATACGTACTGATCACTACGATAGCCAGACCGATTAACGCCAAGACTTTGCCGCCGAATTTATCGAACAATTTACCTGTGATTGGAGACATAACCCCCATAATCAACGCACCAGGCAACATTAGGAGTCCCGAATCCAGAGGTGAAATACCTCTAATATTTTGCAGATAAATCGGCATTAACATCATGGCTGAGAACATCGCCATATTCAGTGTAATCGAAATCGCTGAGGATAAAGCGAACATCGGATATTTGTACACTCTGAAGTTAAGCATAGGCTCCTTCATCTTCATCTGGCGCATAATGAATATCACTAAACCAATAACCCCGATAATAAGGGTGGAGTAGACCATTGGATCATCCCATCCTTTATTCCCAGCGGAACTGAAGCCGTATAGAAGACCCCCGAACCCAATCGCTGATAGAACTACAGATAGAATATCAATTTTAATAGCCACATCTTTTTTAGGATCATGCAGTTTGAAGAAGGCAAGAATGAACACCAATACGGCGATCGGTGCAATCATAAAGAACAGCACAGGCCATTCATAATGCTGAATAATCCATCCTGAGAGTGTAGGACCAATGGCTGGTGCAAAAATCATAACCAAACCAAACATCCCCATGGCCGAGCCACGTTTTTCAGGTGGAAATGTGGTGAACAATACATTCATTAATAATGGCATCATAATCGCGGCCCCTGAGGCTTGGACCATTCTCGCAATCAATAATACAGGGAAACTTGGAGCAAAGCCTCCAATGAAGGTCCCTATTGCAAATAATCCAATGGCGATTAGGAATAATCGTCTGGCTGTATACTTTTGAATTAAAAAGGCCGTTGAAGGAATCATGATCCCGTTCACTAACATATAACCCGTCGATAACCACTGTACCGTTGAGGCACTGACATCAAAATCCTTCATAATCGATGGTAAAGCTATATTGAGTAAGGTATTACTCAGTAAGGCAACAAATGCACCAATCATAAGGATTGCCAAAATCCCGTAGGACGCTTTACTTTCTTTCGTTTTCATTTTGGAATCCTCCATTCTATAATCATACCGTCGGTTCATATTTGAACTTATGTTACAATGTAGAATATATTACTCTTATATTTACTGCTTGGCAAGTCAGAATTCATTTAAAAACTAAATTGTATTAAGTGGAAATATAAGCTAGTCTATTCTACGTGAAGTGTTTTTTTGCACAAAAGAGTCCAGCTTAAAGGGGCACCTAAGATGATAAATAAACGGAAAGAGCAAGTGATTCAAAAAGCACATGAATTATTTATTGAAAAAGGCTACCACGCCACATCCATACAGGACATTCTGAATCACAGCCGGATCTCCAAAGGATCTTTTTATAATTATTTCCCTTCCAAGGGGGATCTCTTTAAAGCTGTATTCACCTCTATTCATGACCAGCTGGAAGAAGGCAGAAATGGCCTGCTCATTGGCCAGGACCCCTCTGACATTGATATATTCGCTAAACAAGTTCAACTGGTTATGAAAATCAATAAAAAAAATAAATTGTTGCAGCTGGTTGAAGATGCCCTGGTCTCCAATGATCCGGACTTAATTACGTTCATCAAAAAAACTAAATTCACCTTATTAACCTGGGTGCATGAACGTTTCCTGCATATATTTTCTGAAGATAAAAAGCCCTATCTACTGGATGGAGCCATCATTTTCACAGGCATCTTGCAACATATGCTGCAAATTAACAGTGCCATGAATGAAGTCATTACCTCTCAACAAATCATTAATTATTGCACTACTCTTATCCAGACGATTGTTGAGGACTTAAGTGAAAAAGGAATGCAGCTTATCTCCCCCGATCATGTAGGGAAACTATTGCCTGTTGCTGAATACACTGATTTTTTTAATAATGATTTATCGTTTGCGACCGTAAGCTTAAAAAAAATCATAGATAAATCATTCGCCGCCGATGATCCCAGCCTGTCCAATGCACTGAAGCTGTTATATTTTATCCAAGAAGAGATCATGAACAATAAGGAACCAAGAGAGTTCTTAATCGAAAGCGCCCTGCTCTCCTTGAAAATGTGCCCTCAGTTTAATGAAACGAAGGAATTTGCACATTATCAGACAGTGTTATCTGCAATGCTCTAAGCACAATCAAAGTATGGCTTCAATCATTTAAGCGTATTCTAAACGCAAGGCACGAAACTAAAAGTGTGGTGACCGATTTGTTCAAGCTTTTATTAATCGAAGATGATACAACGCTGTTTAATGAGATCAAAGAACGGCTTACGCAGTGGTCTTATGATGTATATGGCATTCAAGATTTCAACAATGTTACGCAGGAATTCACGGAAATCAAACCTGATTTAGTGATAATTGATATCCAATTACCCAAATTCGATGGATTTCATTGGTGCAGAATGATTCGCTCTCACTCTAATCTGCCGATTATCTTCTTATCCTCTCGGGATCATCCGACAGATATGGTGATGTCCATGCAGCTGGGAGCCGATGATTATATCCAAAAGCCCTTCCATTTCGATGTACTCATTGCCAAGGTGCAAGCCATTCTCCGGCGGGTGTACAATTACAATACGGATAACATTGAACTCAAAACGTGGTGCGGAGCTACCGTCGATTATGAGCGGAATTCAGTGACCAACGACACGGGAACGATTGAGCTTACCAAAAATGAGATTTTCATATTGAAATTGCTCATTGAGAAAAAGAATAAAATTGTCACCCGCGAGGAATTAATTAATAGCTTATGGGACGATAAGCGCTTTATTAGCGATAACACCCTTACCGTCAACGTAAATCGGCTGCGCAAAAAGCTCGACGAGCTTGAATTAGGGGCGTTTATTGAGACGAAGGTTGGACAAGGGTACGTAGCCATTGAAGAGGATTCTCTATGATTAAAAAGTACCTGCTCGAAAGACTCGGTTGGATTTTGCTTTTTCTCTTTGTACATCTATTTATGCTCTTTATCACCTTTATGGACCCGACCATCCCCCTGTCTTCAGTGCTCTATCTGGTCTCTTTATCGATGATTTTTTTCGTAATTTTTCTAGTCATTCGCTATCCTAAGGAAACCAGATTTTATAAAAGCTTAAATGAGCGGGACGATGATCTCGATCTGACAAGCATCGCTCTTGCCGAAAGTCCTTTTGAGAAAATCATCGAAGAGAGCATCACCAACCAAGTGAAATTGTTAAAGCGGAATGCTTCAGACAATTTAATGAATTTGGAGCAAGAGAAGGATGAGTTGTTATCCTGGATTCATGAAGTAAAGACTCCACTGACCGCAATGCATCTAATGATTGAGCGTATAGAAGATGATGTTATGAAGGGGCACTTGACCTATGAGTGGCTGCGTATTCACCTGCTGCTGGATCAGCAGCTCCATCAAAGACGGATACCATATATTGAAAACGATCTGTATATGGAGCAAATTGATATAGAAACGGTTATTTTTAGTGAGATTAAGACGTTACAGTCTTGGTGTATTCAGAAGGGAATCGGCTTTGAGTTGAACTTAGAAGCTGCCGAAGTGCTTAGTGATGCTAAATGGTTGGCTTTTATCCTCAGACAACTCCTAACCAACGCCGTAAAATATAGTGAAGCTTCTGATATTACAGTGAATAGCTACCAGCAAGCTGAACATATCGTTCTTGAGGTGAAGGATTGCGGGCGCGGGATAGATCCGAAGGACCTGCCGCGCATCTTCGACAGAGGGTTTACTTCCACTACTGTACATCGCGACAATGCCGCCACAGGCATGGGCTTATATTTAGCTCAGAAAGCAGCTCAATCCTTACTCATCATCATCGGAGTTCAATCCAAGCTCGGAGCGGGATCAACATTTACGCTAACCTTCCCACTCAAAAATGAATTCGTTAAAATCTCAAGCATGTGACAACAATGTCACATGCTTTTATATTTTGTTCGGGCAATCGCAGGATAAGAACAATAAACTTTTTTATAATAAAGCTATACAAGAAGAAACGAAGGAGTGAATCATTATGGCAATTCTAGAAGCTACTAAAATTCATAAAAGCTATGGCAATAAATTAAACAAACAATCCGTGTTAAGCGGACTCGATATTCGTATAGAAGAAGGCGAATTCGTTGGCATCATGGGGCCTTCCGGTTCAGGTAAAACCACCCTACTCAACGTACTCTCGTCGATCGACAAAATCAGTAACGGATCTATTACCATCGAGGGCAATGAAATCTCCAATATGAAAGAGAAGCAGCTTGCTGAATTTCGCAAGAATCATTTAGGTTTTATATTTCAAGAATATAATCTCTTGGACACGCTGACGGTAAAGGAGAACATCCTGCTGCCACTATCCATTACCAATACACCCAAGAAAGCCGCCAATCAGAAATTCGAAAGTCTCGCAAAGGAATTGGGGATTTTGGAATTAAAAAATAAGTACCCCAATGAAATCTCTGGCGGTCAAAAACAACGTACCTCAGCAGCTCGTGCCTTCATTCATGATCCAAGTATTATTTTTGCAGATGAGCCTACCGGGGCGCTGGATTCTAAATCCGCTTCTGATTTATTAAATAAGCTAAGTGAACTCAATCAAAAACGAAAAGCAACTATCGTTATGGTTACACATGATCCAGTGGCTGCCAGTTATTGCAGTAGAGTTATTTTTATAAAAGATGGAAAAATCTATACGCAACTAAATAAAGGAGAACAATCAAGACAAGTTTTCTTCAACGACATTATAAAAACACAGGGTGTATTAGGCGGTGTGCAGAATGAGCATTAATGTATTAATGATTCGAAATCTGCGAAAAAACATCCGAAATTACTACCTATACGTGTTTGCGCTAGTTTTTAGTGTGGCCTTATATTTCGCCTTTGTCACCTTGCAATATGATCCCTCGATGGATGAGCTGGAAAGCTCTATCAAAGGGGGCGCAGCCATCACGGCTGCCTCGGTTTTACTAGTCGTAATTGTCTCTATTTTCCTGTTGTATGCTAATACGATCTTTATCAAACGACGCGGCAAAGAAATTGGCTTATTTCAGTTAATTGGAATGACCAAAAATAAAATTTTCCGCATTCTTTCGGCAGAGAACTTTATCCTATATTTCGGTTCCTTGATCCTGGGGATATTAGTAGGCTTTTCTATCTCAAAATTGATCCTCATGATCTTATTTAAAATAATGGGGGTCGATGCTATAGCCTCCCTTCATTTCTCTATCGAAGCTTTGATTCAGACATTGATCGTATTCTGTGTGATTTATCTTTTGATCATGCTGATGAATTATGGATTTATTAAAAGACAAAGTATCTTATCCTTGTTCCGGGTGACCTCAACAACAGAAGGTACAGTGAAAAAGTTATCCTTCTTTGAAATGATCATAGGGATTGTCGGAATTGGCCTAATCCTACTGGGCTATGTGCTCTCCTCTAAATTACTTACCGACGACGTAACCTCAATGAATCAATTGGCTATATCCATGATTACTATTTTGGGATCCGTCATTATTGGGACCTATCTATTTTATAAAGGCTCGGTAAGTTTTATTTTTCATATCATTCGTAAGCGGAAAAACGGCTATCTGAACATTAGAGAGGTTCTATCTCTTTCCTCCATTATGTTTCGCATGAAATCCAATGCCGTATTATTAACCATCATTACAACGGTATCGGCACTAGCCCTGGGTTTATTATCCCTTAGCTACATTTCCTTTTACTCTGCTGAGAAAACTTCCAAGCAATATGTCCCAACGGATTTTGTATTCACGAATGCCCAAGAGGCTGAACAATTTACAAAGATCCTAACGGCAAATGATTTAGTATTTACAGAAAGAAGGACCCAAGTCCTTCAGGTCGATGTAGATGTTGAAGAGATTCTTGTTAAAAAACCGGACGGAGACAATATGTTTTCAAATATTATGACCCTGGCGATCATAAGTGAAAATGCACTTGAAGACGTTGATCTAACTCCAGATAAAGCTTATTTTACGAAATCAAGCAGTGCACTGGATAATTTTGTTACTATGAAAGATAAAGGTGCGATTGAACTCAAAGGGTTACATGAGGTTTTTCCACAGGATTATAAAAGATTAGATATCGAAAGTCCCATTTCAGGGTATTACACAGGTGGTGGCTTACCGGTTGCGGTTGTAGACGAATCGATCTTTAAGCGCTTAAAGAAGGATTTAGATCCTGCCCTTCAAAGGGGATCCTCCCTTAATATCGGGATTGATATGAAAGTCCGGGCAAGCGTTGAACAGGCAAATGAACTTTTTAAGACCTTGAAATTTGATGAGAAAAACAAACAAGACTCTCAATTAGAGTCGATAAAAGGTCAAAAACAAAATATGGGACTCATTATGTTTATCGTTGCTTTTCTGGGGTTAACCTTCTTGATTACCTCCGGATGTATTCTATACTTTAAACAAATGGATGAAAGTGAAAATGAAAAACCTAACTACACCATTCTGAGAAAGCTTGGGTTCACGCAAGGTGATTTGCTCAGAGGTATACAGATGAAGCAATTGTTCAACTTCGGTATTCCATTAGTCATAGGTCTGCTTCACAGCTACTTCGCCGTTAAATCCGGCTGGTTCTTATTCGGCACAGAGCTTTGGACACCGATGATTCTGGTGATGCTGTTATACACTGCTTTGTATTCGATCTTTGCAATATTGTCCGTCTTCTATTACAAAAAGGTAATTAAAGAGGCGCTTTAAAATAACAAAGGTGTTCCAAAAGCCATCATGGCTTAGGGACACCTTTGTTTGATTTGATATCATTTACAGGTAGGAGGCACCGGCATCTATCGGACACAGATGAACCTCTTTCTAAGTAATAGCGTCACTGGAGTCCGAAACCCTGCTCTATAGGCTAAAAATTCGCAAATAACGCCAACGGGGTCCGTAACGCTCAGAGGATCTGTCGAATCCCTCAGCTATTCACAATCCCCAATACAAATCCATCATAACCTTTGCTTCCCACCGTCTGAATGGCAGTAGCCGAAATTCTAGACTCTTCAGCCAACAGATCATAAAATTCCCGTACGCCTACTACACGAGCGTCTTCGCTATTCTCATTAATGACCTCGCCTTCACGAATCACATTATCTCCAAGGATCACCGTTCCGGGCTGGGAGAATTGCAGCGCCCACTTTAAATAGTTAGGATTATTCGGTTTATCGGCATCTATAAAAATAAAGTCGAAGGGTTCAACGCCCTCTTGTTTCATCTGAGACAGTTGCTCTAATGCATCCCCTACACGAAGCTCTACCAGATGATCCACCTCGGCAAGCGAAAGATTAGCTTTAGCTACCTGCGCATGAATGGGATCCAGCTCCAAGGTAACTATCTGTCCGTCAGACGGCAGGGCTCTTGCCATCCAAATCGTACTGTACCCGCCCAAGGTGCCAATCTCCAAAATCCGGCGTGCACCTTTCATTTGCACCAGTAGATTGAGGAATTTCCCCTGACTAGGCGAAACATCAAAGGGCGGCAACCCTGCCTGTTGATTGGTGACCAACACTTCTTCCAACACAACGTCCTGTGGAATCAGGCGCTCTGTAATATACTGATCGACTTTATCCCAAGTAGTCGTTTGATACATATTTATCACTTCTCCTTTAGTATTGATTTTGGTTTAGATGAACTTATAAATTCCACATTTAGGGATCGTTCGTAACTACGAGGAGTGTTTGGACTTCCGGTCGCTGTTGTCTCCAGATTTCTTCAATTTAAACACTGTTCATGGTTGAAATCCGGAGACAAAGGCGATCGCTACGCTCCTACAGTTCCAAACCTCCTCTCCATTATTCCTTTCCCTAATCTCATCTTTCCAAGTTCATCTTTATATCTGTATTGTAAATCAGTTATAATCATAAATATAATATATCTTTATATTTAATTTATATATTTAATATATGAATCGAAGAATGGGAGTTTAACCATGAACCTACATGCCTTACGCTTATTCCATGTAATCGCATCGGCAGGCAGTGTGACACGCGCTTCAGAAATTTTAAATATAAGTCAGCCTGCCATCACTGCGCAGATTAAGAAGTTCGAAAAGGAACTGTCCTTTGCCCTATTTAAACCTCAAGGCAGAGGAATTGCTTTAACGGATGCAGGGGAAGAGCTTACTCTACTCGCCAAGCGACTGTTCGCCGTAGAACAACAAATTGAGCAATTCGCTCAAGATTATGTTAACGGCAGTAACGGAAGTATCCGTCTAGCCGCAACGTATTTGCCTGCTCACTTTCTCATTCCTACCTGGATTGCAAAGTTTAAGCAGCAATATGAACAAGTGGAGATGATGATCACCACTACCAACTCAAGTGATGCCCTCAAGCAGCTGTTAAATGTAGATGTGGATATAGCTATTTATGGAGGAATCGCCGAGGCTTATCCAGATACAATCCAGACAGAGGAGTTATTTCAGGACGAGTTATGGTTTGTAGTCGCACCCAATCATCGTTATGCCAATCAGCAAGTTTCTCTATCCGAAATGATGAAGGAACCCTTCGTTATGCGTGAAGAAGGGAGTTCAACGCGGGAGCGATTATTATCTTTATGCCGCACATACAACACACCCGCTCCTATCATCTCTTTGCAATTTAATGGACTACATGAAGCCATCAAAGCCGTTATCGCCGGATATGGTGCAAACTTCGTTTCTTCATTAGTCGTACGCAAATACGTAGAGCGTGGAGAATTGTGCCGAGTATATGTAGAAGGCGTCCATCTGAAAAATACCATTGCGATCTGTACACGTAAAAATGAGCCCTTATCAGCAGCCGCAGTGAATTTAATTGAGATGATTCGACACAATCCTTATACGATATAGCGGAATGATTGCTCATTCCCAACAAAAGAGGCCTTCCCTTTCGGGAAAGCCTCAAAGCTTCTTTTTTTACACCGTCCGATCCAATTTAACTTCAAACGCACCTCCAGTTACATAATCCATGTACCTAGTATTTCCGTCGAAATCCAAATAAGCTTGATAGCGGGTACGAATAGCCGCTGCAGAAATCAGATCCAGCACCTTCTCCTTGGCTACCCACATCACTTCAGATGTTTCCTCCGAAGTACTTAATTCTCCACCCACGGGCTTGCAGATAAAGTCTAACATGACCTTGGTAGGAACATCCGTCTCACCGTCATACCATTTATGCATACCTGTATTCGAATACACGCCAATCAATTGAGAAACAACGACATCTATTCCACTTTCCTCTTTAATCTCGCGAATTAGTGCATCCATTAGGTTTTCTCCAACTTCCACTTGTCCTCCAGGAAATACCCAGCCACCATGATGTGTTTTTACTAAAAGAATATCTCCCTCTTCATTTATTGCAATTCCACCCACCGCTACAATATGTGTTGGCCAAGCCATAGATAGCACCTCTTTTTTTAGAAGAGTCTAGCAATTTATCGATAATCTGTAAACGATATTTTTCTATTCCATAACGCTTTAAAAGCTTCGCACTGTTCTATTAAATCATCAAACTTCCCTTCCCCAACAATTGATCCTTGATCCACTACCAATATCTTATCAACGTCTTTTATAAAATTAAGCCTGTGGGCCACAATGATGATAGTTTTATCCTTAAATTCATTCAAAATCGTCTCCATAAGACTTTGCTCAGTGATATTATCAAGCGCTGACACGGGCTCATCCAGAATTAGAATATTTCTTTTTTGGGCAATGACTCTGGCAAACGCTAATCGCTGTCTTTCGCCTCCTGATAATTTGAGACCTTTTTCGCCCACCAAAGTATCTAAGCGATCCGGTAAATGGCTTACTTTTTCCTGCAAATGAACTTTTCCCAGAATCTCATATAGCTCTTCATCCGACAGAGTATCCTCATCAAATACAATATTATCCCTTATCGTAGCATCAAAAATCGGCGTATCTTGGGATAGATAGGAAATATGATCATAGTAGCTATTCAAACGAATCTCATCGATATCCTTACCGTCCAGTAAGAGTTCACCTTCGCCCTTTTTTAATAACCCCACAATCAATTTAATCAGCGTAGATTTCCCGCCTCCACTTAATCCGACAATAGCAACGGAAGCTCCTCGCGTAAGCGAAAATGACAGGTTATTCAGAATCTGCACATTCCCATAAGTAAAGGACACCTCCCTAAACTCAATATTGCCTTGGAGCTCAGTGATGGCTTCTCCGGATTCCAAGTTCTTATCTTCTGGGGCAGCAATAAATTCCTCGAATCTTCTGTAGGTCACTTTATTCAGTCTGTAATCTACAAATAAAACATTAAAGATGGCAATTGGGGTATAAATTTTATCGATGAACATAAACAATGCGACCACAATACCTAGTGAGGTCTCGCCTGCGACAATGCTTTTCACACCATAAATCAGGACAACAACTTTAATGATCGTGACAAATAACTCGAATATAGCAAAAAAAGCTTCATGGATCATTTTTAGCTGAGCATTTTTATGAATGATAGTGCGTGCAGTCTGGCTTAATTTATCGATCTCTTTCTCATATCTCTTGTTGGTTCTAAAGACGACCAATTCCATAAACCCGCGGATAGAGAATCTGGACATCTTTTCTTGCTCTTGGAGAATGGCAGCCTTCATGGCATACAGAAATTTCAACAACAGATTTGTTATCAGAAAGACAACCACGTAGCCAGCTGCAATCACTAACATGATCCTTAGATCATAGAAGCTGATAAAGACTAGACTGAATAGAAGAGTAGGTAACAACTCATGTAATGTTTTGAGAAAAAAAGAAAAAATAATGCTGTTTCCAGCCGCTGCCCCGTTCTCGATCACCTTAATCATCTGCCCTGTTCCCATATCCTGATACGCTTGATAATCCATTTTTGATATTTTGGACAGTGCAAGAATCTTTAACCGCTCCGTGATGCTGTTCGATAAAAACACACTCGGGTATTCGTCTATATAATTCAGGATCGCCACCCCAGCTAGCAGAAACCCATACACCATAATTAATGTGGATATTTCACCAAAACTGTTGATTACCGTGGCCTTATCTAATATTTTTTGAAAGACAACAACCCCTAAACTACTTAACAGCTGAATGGCAAAACCCAATAAAATATAACCACATACCCACCACTTTAGATGAGCTAGACTCTTTTTTAACATATCATTTATCCCCTCTTTTAATTGAATGCAAAAAAGCCAGGCGCCCCTATCCCACTGTAAAAAACCATCCACAAATAAACGGTTCTCTAAGTTAAATAGGTTAAGTGCCTGGCTCTACAAAAATAGCTGCCTATGGCACCGTTCAAAGCTCTAGTTAGTTGTAACCAAAAGGGTAGATTCCCCCCTTGATAGCTGGTACGCGTTTCACCCAGCCCGATAACTAGTTCCTTGTAACGGTACGGAAAGACATCCATTTCACCTCAATTAAAAGAATTGTTCCTATTATAATTCTGTAAGCCTTTTTATTCAAGAGTTCCGTTTAACGATACGTAGTCCGGCCACTTGGCCAACCTTATGTCCTTCATGAGAAGCAAACTTGATCGTAACTGCTGATTTGCCGCTCGTGATCGGCTGCGGGAGTTCATAGCGAATCGTCTCCAGCTTATTCATCTCCTCAGACTCAAGAGTGCCTACACCAAGTTGCTCCCCATCCGCCAAAATATCAAATGCCAGCGAAGTATCGTTCGACTTCAGATACGTGACCACCAGATCCACTTGCTCATCCGGCAAAACTTCCATCGTGAAGGAGAACCAGCCATTGATCCAGCTGTCCCGATACTTGCGATTGTGGATTTTACCTAAGCCTACAAATTCACCTGTGAAATTATGATCGCGTTCAGGCTGCATTTCAGCAGGTTGTACCGAATCGACAGTTAACTGCTCAAGCAGCAAGTTATTCTCCACGGCTTCGCGATATTCAGCCTCTGCCAGCTTCCACTCTTCCGGTGTAAATAAATCCCAATACACGGAATAACAATGATCATGCATAGGGTAGAACGGACGAAGCTCATGATCCCCTGTATACCCTAAACCTTTCATCCGGAACACATTTTTGCTCACATTAGATTGGATGAGGTTGTCCGTCAGTGTGTCCCGATCTCCGATTAATACGGAAGCAAGGGCGCGATCGCTATTGGCCTCTGCATTTATAGGCCCAAAATCACCTGCGAGCACAAGTGGCCCGTAAAGGAATGCAACTCGGTTCGGATTATCCGGCATCGTCTCGATTCTCACCGACATCGGAATATCGTATTCGACAACGTCTCCATCCTGCCACTCTCTATCCAAAGTAAAGTAGTTAGATTTGCCTACATTTACTTGAACATCTTCACCATTTACGCTAACACTCATCCCTTGCTCAGCCCAGTAAGGATATCTTAGCTTTAATGTGAATTTCGTTGGCTGTGCTGCACTGATCCGCAGTACACCTTGTCCCTCTGCCGGGAACTTGGTCTCTTGCTGCAAGCTAATGCCTTGCTCTTTCCAAGCCACTGTAGAAGGTACGTACTGATTGACATAAAGCTCATCTGCACTATGGAAGTATATCGCCGAGCCATACATAGAATGGCTTTCCATTCCCGAACCTACACAACACGTAAAGCTTTCGAACTGCGAATTAAACGATTTATGTCCACCCATCTCGAGAGATACGAAGTAACATACCCGGCCATCTACCGGCTCCTGAGAGGCTAAGATGTGATTATACATCGCACGTTCGTAGTAATCTGCATACGCTGCATACGCATCCCATTGGAACATATGCTTAGTCAGCTTCAGCATGTTGTACGTGTTGCATGTCTCACAGGAACCTTCACCCAATCGATCATTTAACTTATCCGGTTCACCAAAATGCTCATTATAGCTGTTGCCACCGATCACATAAGAATGATGATTCACGACCCGATCCCAGAAGAAGCGGGAAATACCTGCATAATGCTCCTGCCCAGTTACCTCATATTGTCTAGCAGCTCCGATGATTTTTGGAATCTGTGTATTAGCATGTCTTCCAGTTAGGGTATCTTTTTCTACGGCCAGATCATTAAGCACTTCCCCATGATAAAAGCTTTCCGCTAACGCGAGGAAACGATCTTCTCCGGAATCCTCTGCCAAATCCGTCAGCGCTTCATTCATGCCGCCAAACTCACAACGCAGCACCTCTTGGATCTGATCTTTACTCAGCCCTGCAAAAATATCCTCAAGCCACAGCCCCAGCTTCGTTTCAATAACGAGCGCCTTCTGATTGCCGGCCAATCGATAAGCATCGCGAAGACCTGCAAACAGCTTATGCATCGTGTAAAGCGGCACCCAACCTCCGTTGAGGTCAAAGCCCTGTGAGCGAATGTCGCCTGCCTTCACTTCCTCAAATAACTCCTTGCCACGAGGAATGCCGGAAATAAAGCCATTGCCATGCGCATCCTGACATAGCTCTAATTCATCTACTACATAATTCACGCGTTGTAGCAGCTCTTCATTTCCCGTAGAGGCATACATTAACGCACATCCAGAAATATAATGGCCTAACGTATGGCCGCTAATGCCCTGAGATTCCCAGCCCTCGTAGTGAGCAGCCTTAGGCTCTAAGCCAGCATATTCGCGAAAACGCGACAGAAGCCGATCTGCCTCAAGCTTGAGTAAATAATCAGTATTTAACTCCATCGCATGGAGAAGTGCACCTGAATCAATTCGTACGTTCTGTAGATCAAAAGCTTGCGTCTTCAATGAAATCGCTCCCTCGCAATCTTGTCAGGGTTAGATGACAAGTGTATATTTGTATCCATAAGATAACACCGGAACGTTGATTTGTCGGTAGATCAGTCGTACAAATAGTGGACAAACCCGACTTATTGATTGCTAGGAGGACCGCATGACCTACTTAAAAATAAATGCAGATGTACCTGTTCATTTTACAGCGGCAGGTGAATTTATCTCAGAAACACCATGGAAGCATGTGGAGCGTGTTATGGGGAACTACGAACTAATCATTGGGGTGAACGAAACGGTATATTTGAGTGAGGAGAACAAACAATTTGAAGTAGGTCCTGACGAAGCTTTTCTGCTCATGCCTAATCGCACACATGTCGGCTATAGAGAGTCACGACCCGGGGTTAAGTTTTATTGGTTTCATTTCGAACTGACAACCGAGGGGTTATTACTGAGTGAGGAGGAAATGAAGCCTGAGGCAGAAGAAATCTTTTCGCGCACACAGCGCTTATGGTCCGTACATGATCTATATCTGCCCCAAATCATAAAAATCGAACATAGTGACCGGATTCATATTCTGGCGAATCAAATCCTTCATGTGGCCAACTCGGGGTATTTAACCTATTCCAGCGTTAATTATTTGCTGACCTCGCTTTTAATTGAGCTGTCTGAGCATGCACTTCAGCCGTTCGCCAGTAAGCTGATCCGCGCACAGCAAGATGTCACCTTCGTCAAAATAGCTGAGTGGACAAGGATACATGCAAGCGAACCGCTTACCGTGGCCATCATCGCGGATAAATTCAATTACAACAAGGACTATTTAGCTCGGCTATTTAAACAGCATACCTCCATGGGGCCATTGGAATATATCCATTCAGTACGTGTGACTAAAGCGAAGGAGCTACTAACCAGAACCGCATTAAGCGTGAGGGACATCGCGACAGAGACGGGATTCACCGACGATAAATATTTCATGCGCCTCTTCCGAAAATACGAAAACATGACGCCCACCCAATATCGTAACGCTTATCATAAGACGTTTATGAATAATGACTGAAGTAAAGCCACCCCTAAATATGGAGTGGCTTCTTGTTTGGGTATTGTCTATTGGATAGAATGAACTTCACACCAATTACGTAGGAATTGCAGATTAGTATTGAAGTAATGATCGTTTTGCCACCCACAACTCCAAACCTGTGCGTTCCCTGTGTGCAGACCCATCAACCATATCTCCCGGATAGCAACAAATATAGGGATTGCCTTTAAATCGTTCTCAGATAATACTTTATGCTTTTGGTATGAATCCAGGAAAACAGTCCATTGTTCATTGTCAAAATGCTCTCGTTCTTTCCCTCTAACCCTTGACCACAGAAACACGGAAACATCATAGGCCCTCCAGCCAAAACCTCCGCAATCAAAGTCGAAATGAGTCAGGGTATCCTCGTAGAAATGTACGTTCGCTCCATGAAGATCACCATGACATGCCCCCCAATCCAGCTCTGATGAGATTTCAGCTATGCTATTTGCCAATACTTCCGACAAAGATTCTAGATAATCGATATCCTCTTGCCTGTGGGATAAAGGCTTGCGAATCGATTGAAGCGGTTCTTGAAGCAGATGATCTAGATTAAGCGTAAATCTTTGCTGCCCACATTCGAAATCATCCATAGCCAGATGCATCTTAGCCACTTGTTCACCGTATAATTCACAGCTAGCTTTTTCATCGGAATAATTGCCTTTTGCAAAAGTAAACAGAACTGCGTAACGTATTCCTTCAGGAGCCTCCAGCTCAATTAGGTAACCACCCTCCCTGCTGATTACCGGAGCCGATACAGGGATATTCTTCTTATTTAAGTGATTCAATAACTCCAGTTCAAAATCAATCTCATGTTTATTTCGCCAATGAGCTTTATAGATCCTAAGAATGTATTTATCAATAGAGGTCTTTAGTAAATAGGTATCATTAAGTCCGTTCTCATAAAAACTACACTCCAAAACATCCCCGATTTCATAAAGATCATTAATTACGGGTACTATGGCATGGGAAGAAATTACGGAATGATACACCGGCAGTTTCAGCATATAAATCACCCTTCAACGTTAATTGCTACTCACTATTTATTTTCACGTTTGGCCCGTATAAAGGCGAGGGATTTATTAAATATAGCTAAACTTTCCGCATCGTTAATTTAATTGCTCTATAATGCTCTGCTTCGATATTGATCGTCTAACAAACTGAACCATACCAGTCTGGACAAGTAAAATAACCAAGAAATACAGGAAAATAGCACTCCAAGGGAATTGGTATTGAATGTAGGAAAGCCCCCCCATATTCCCTGCACTCTTACTTATCATGTATCCCATTAGATTGCCCGTAAAAAGAGCCATCGTAAAGCTTCCAACCACTAAAAATCCTGTTTCATAGGTTAACATAGCCATTAATTGTTTTCGGCTCATTCCTATGGCTTGCATAAGGCCTAGCTCCCCTTTTCTTGCAGAAATAGTGGTGATTATGGTGTTCAAGAGATTGATCATACTGAATACTGCTATAAAAACCATAAAACTATACACTGAAATAGTGATAGTTCTAAAAGCAATTCTATTGGATTCCACAACTTCGGAAAAAGACAATAATTTGAGTGTATCCTCATTGAGAATCACACCCTCTAACTCACTCTTTATTAACTCTTCATTCGATTTATCCATAGTAATAACTTCGTAGCTCTTATTGCTATTAAAAGGGGCTACAGTTTGCATTACTTTGGGTGGAAGATAAAATGAAGTTCCTGAATTCTTATCCGTAATATCTCCAATGATCTCAAAATCATGTTTAACCTTCTCCTGATCATTAGCAATTATGAATGAAATATGATCACCGACAGCGTAATGAGCCCCGTAATAATCTAAGTCACTACTGGCGCTGTTAAGGAGAATGTAGGATGCATCCGACGAATCAACATCTGGGATCTTCCCCTCAGCCAAATGACTACTCCATCTTTCGTTGTTTAACGTAGGGATATTCTCAATACTGACTATCGCGGCCCCATCATCCGTTTTTATTCCTTCGATAGCAGCTTCAATATACTGATGTTCGATTACGTCCTCAACTTCATTTATAGCTAGGATTTTATTTTTTAAAGAAGTAGATAGTTGCCCTTCCGTCTGAAGATCACTTAATGAGGTTGTTTCAGAATACAACTCATTATTAATTTGAATATCAAACCGACCATGATTCGGAAAATATTTCTCTGCTTTTGAGATTGGATCGACCGAGTTTAATAATGTCCCCAAGGAAACAAATAGCGTTCCGCTTAAAAAAAGAGACAGCAAAGTTAACACCGTCTTTTTCCTGCTTCTTGATAAGTTCAATGCAGCTAAAGAAAATGGTGTGAGTCTTTTCGAGTTTCTTTTCTCCTTTTTTGTATTAACATCGGCATCTACATGTCTAATCGCTGTTATAGGAGAGATTCTTGATGCGAATTTAGATGGTGCGTTTAATGAAGCTCTAACTGTTACTTTGGTGAGCAAACCGGCTAAAAAGGCAAGTGAAAAACTTGGAACTGCATTCCAGTGAAAGCCACTTAAAATCCAGCTCATTAAACATCCTAAGATAACTCCAATAGGGATATATTTTCTTGAAAGATTTTTCCCTTCATATAGAACTAGCTGTTTTATCTGCTTTTTTGTTGCACCGATTGCTCTAAGTTGTCCGTATTGTTTAATTCGCTTAGTAATTGAAATATAAAAGATATTGTAGATAACTAGCCAACAAGCCAGTGCGATGATCAGCATGATAGACAGGATGGATATCACAGTGCTTCCTGACAGATTATTACTGTCCAAATTTACATTATTGATCTGAATATTTCTCTCAGAGATACCCATTCGCTGCCCTATTTCTTTGATTTTTGACTTCAGTTCCTCGTTGGAATAACTGCTGCTGTTGTTGATGCTAATTGCCGCGGAGTAATCCTCTTTGGAAAGAAACGGATCTGCCTCAACGAACGCGCTTGATACCAGAGCATTGTAGCCGATTCGATTCTCGTTACCTGATGCGGTTGTTTGCAGAATTCCAGAAATCACAAATTGGCTGGTTTGAAATTCTTTGCTGGCATTGTTTCTAAATTGCAAAGAAATAGAATCGCCAAGCCCCAGGCTTCGATCATCGGATAACTGAAAGTCTTTTTCTATTGCAATTTCATTTTCTTTTGTAGGGAACTTCCCCAGAACGATATTGGCATTTGATAAATCCATCATGGCTTGATCCGTGTAGAGAATGGACAATAAGCGTTCTTCTTTTTTCTCTCTGCCTATTTCCTTATAGAGTCCGATTTTATTAATTCCCTCTATTTCTTTCAATCGTGAGATTTCATTGTTATTGAGATTATAGAATAAAGCCTGGAAATTCGACTCATGTTGTAGGTTAGTAAAAGAATTATAACCAAAGGTCATTACAACAGTTAATAAAAACGCAGCTAAAGCTATCACACTGCCTACAAAGTAATTTTTGGTTTTTTCCGCTTTTAAATTTGCTTTTGCAATTCTTATCATTGCTGTTTTATTCTGTATGGACATTGATACATCATCCTCCTATCGTATAACGAATATTCCTCCCTTTGCATCATCAAGTGAATACTTTCACTATTTATTCTATAGATAATATTCTCCAACAAAGATCAATCACCCTTTAAATAGATGATATATACTATATTTACTATTCATATAATATATGGATACAACAAAAAAGACTTCCCCCTCTGGAGCGTTTGAGTATCTCCAAGTTAGTGGAAGTCTTTTTATGCTCAATATGCCTTGTGTAGCAAACATTTAGATTAATAAATTACGCCTCGGTACTTCTCTCCTGAAGCGCACCGACCAACGGATTCCACCGCCAGCGCGGAGTCAATCCTTGCAGATGTACACCTCCAAACCACTCATCGCTGCCATTCTTCTGCACCCAGTCTTCGTTTCCAGCTATTACACTCTTACCTAGCTCTGTTAATACAAGCTCACAGTCTTTAAATTGCATTACTGAATCGTTATAAACAGGGAACTCATTGCATCCATGGGTTTGTAGCAAAGGGTACGTGCCTTGTACCATCTTTCTTAGGATATGCCAATATTGCAGGTCGCCCATTCCTAAGATGTTAAGCTTATCACCCACATTTTTGAACAGCTCATAGGGTGATTTTATTCCCTCACGGATCATCTCCAGCGTGATTTGTTCTACGATGCCAAGTCCGTTTGTAGTAGAAGGAAAGCGCGATAAATGCGCCCGGAAGGCGTCATGTGCAAAGGGTAAAGCCGATGTATCTGTAGTTAATCGTTGTTGCAGCAATTCTGGATTCGGTGATACATAGGCTTCCCAGAGTGCTTGACCTGCTTCTAATTCTTTGGCTCCGATTAGCTTCCATGTGCCTGATAATGTTTCCATCTGCTCTATAGAAAGTTGTCCAAGTCCTCGAAATAACTTTATTCCCGGATACTCTCCAATGCATAGTAAGCTTAGCTTGGTGGTTAACATTTTCTGCTTCGAGAACCAATGGAGTAAATAACTGAGCATCGTCTGATCGAAAAGGTCATGCTCGAACCATAACACCACTTCTTCATATTTATGGAAATCAGCTAAAATCTTCTCTTGCCTCTCACTATTGGCGATAAATTCCCTCTGCGGAATCCCCATCGTTTGTTCCAAATATTGCGCTCGAACAGCGCGGTTATCTCCATCGGCAGGATCCAAGAATACCGGCCCATGCGAATATACCTCTCTCCACACTAGTACATCACCTTTCACGATTCCTTGCCGCAGCTTCTCTCCCACTACATCTCCATTTACAATGTGAAGCACAGCTTTTCCCCCTTCGTACAAATGGTTGAATACGGAAAGAACATCTGCCACAGGCAATGCACCTTTCAGCTTGCGGCGGGCATCAAAAAGTCGCTTCTTCAATACCGAAACCGAAGTCCCCAGAAAGTCAGCAATCTCTTGTAGTGAGTAGCCTTGAAAATAATATAATTGAACGGCAATCCGCATATTGGACGTTAATGCAGCTATAGACTCGTGAACCAGCCGTTGGGTTTCCTTTTTCTCAATAATATCTGCTATAGAAAATGGAGATTCTGTCGCTTGCGCAGCTTCCTCGTAGGGTAATGCAGGATGCTGCTTTCTTCGCAAGATGCGATAACATTGCCGCACCACAATCGCTTTAAACCAGCCCGGGAATGCCTCTACTGCTCGTAATTTATTCAAATGCAAAAAGGCTTCTGTGAAAGCTTCCTGCACAGCATCTTCCGCTAATTGATAGTCACGCAGCTTTTCGAACGCAACTGCATTGGCCATCGGTGTAAAGTGCTTAACAATCTGTTCAAAAGCTTGTCGGTCTCCTTGTTTAGCCTCTTCGATATACTGAAGCATCTGTCCTCCGCTCCCTTCTTCCGTATTATATACAAGTGCCAATGAAGTTCCTAAAGGTTACGGATGGGATTGAAAAGTCAGACGTTATTTATTTTTTCCTATTACATCCTTTGCAACTTCTAGAGCTGAAGAGGCTCGCGGCCAACCTACATAAAAAGAAAGGTGGGTGATGGCCTCCACGATTTCTTCAAGTTGTAAGCCGTTCTCTAAAGCCAAGTGCAGATGATAGGGGAGTTGTTCCGTCATGCCCCCCATCACCAAGGCAGAAATCGTAATCATGCTACGATCCCGAAGTGATAATTGCTCACGTCTCCATAAGTCCCCAAATAACACATTTTCCGAGTAGTCGACGAATGCCGGAGCGAACTCCCCTAACGATTCCCGTACATTTGTGACGATTTTCTGATGCGCCATATTACACCTCCCTAACCGGAGGTTGTAGCATTTGAGCAACACCGTTACCAAACGACCAATCTTCGAATTCCGTATCGACGAGCACAATGAATATATCTTCTTTTCTGATGTTTAGCGTCATCGATAATTCCTCGGCTAGCCTCGCGTAAAAGCTTTTCTTCTGTTCCGTTGATCTTCCGGATTTTAGCGTAACTTGGATATATATCAGTCCGTCGCTTCGTTCAATATTTAAATAATCTTTACTATAAAAAAATTCCCCCGCTTTATGCGCATGAAAAACCTGAAACATATCATCCTCCGGTACATGGAAATGCTGAATTAACGCGCTCATAATCGCTCTGCATATTCCTTCTAGCTGATGAGTGTCGTATTGTTGCTCCAGATAACTGACTCTAATGAATGGCATTATAATTCACTCCTTCTTTGGAATTCTTTTATTGTACTCTCAGTATTTTGATTTATATAATTGAATAAGATAATAATCTTAATCAATTATACCGATAGAGGTGACAATCGATGGATCTAAAAGAACTGATGGCTTTTAAGACCATTCTTCAAGAAGGCACTTTCTCACGCGCTGCAGAGAAGTTGAATTATGCACAGTCTACTATTACCAACCAAATTCAACGACTTGAAAAAGAACTGGGCATACAACTCTTTCACAGAGGCTGGGAAGTAGAACTGACAAGTGCCGGGCAAGTTTTTGCAGGGGAAATCGATAACCTTATTCAACATTGGAACTATGTAACAGAACTCACCAAAGCTTTACAGCATGACGAAATTGGTACACTTCATATCGGAAGCATTGAATCCATGATGGAATCCGTCCTACCGAACGCCTTGCGAAAGTTTCAGGAGCAAAAACCAAAGATGGCATGTAACTTCATTCAGGGTAACACTGATTCCCTCTCACAACTTGTTCTACAAAGAGAACTGGATTTCGCCATCTGCGGTGAGCCGTCCGACCTGTCTTTCTTTTATTTCGAACCGCTTTATCACGAGAAAATCGCTTTTATAGTAGATGAAAATCATCCTTTAAACGGACGAGACGATATTTCATTTCGAGAAATTCTTGAATATCCAATTATAGCTGGAGGACGCACTTGCTTATATTACCTTCGGTTAGCTAAGCAATTTTCGAGATTCGAATCAAAGCCCACTTTATCCACCATAAGCCAAATTTCTGCTATTCCTCATTTTGTAAGAAAGAACCCTGGGGTGGGGGTAGTGCTTGATTCGACAGCTTTAATGACAGATATCGTAAAAATAGATGTTGAACTAAGCGAGCCGTTCATTCAAGTGGGTATATTGCAGCGGCGCAACCGAGAATATCTAGCAACATCATCTAAAGAACTAATCCTACAAATCATAAAAGAAGAAATTGAGAGGATTAGTAATGCTAATCCTACGCTCCACATTTGAACCTCAAGCTAGTTCCATATATGATAGCTTTATCATCGTTATCAGGGGAGGATTCATAGAAGTGGCAGTATTAATCAATGAACAAATCAGAGCATCCGAAGTAGTTCTTACAGGACTTAGGGGTGAGAAGCTGGGTATCGTCTCACGGGAAGAGGCGCTGGCCATGGCCAGATCAGCGGGAGCTGATCTGGTATGCACCTCGCTAATGAGCAGCCCACCGCCCTGCAGCCTAACTGCAAAGGGCAAAGCAAAAGCGGCCGCGCAGAAAGAAGCAGCCTCAGCACGCAAGGCCAGTGGTGGCTCAGCTGCAAAGGGCGGCAGCAAGGAGAAGGTCAAAGAGCTCCGCTTCACTGCTCATATTGAAGAGCATGACTACGATACGAAGCTCCGTCAGGCCGAGAAGCATCTACGCTCCGGCAAGCCGGTGCAATTAGTTGTCAAAGCATCCGGTGCGAAGGAAGCTGCTGCCTCCAAGGCCGTATTGGAACGACTAGTGACTGACTTGAAGGAAGTTGGAACGAAGGAAACTGGCATACAGACAGGCGGCAAAGGTTCACAGGTGAAATTAAATCCACGGTGAAGAGTGGAATTTCAGATAATTTAGGCTCAAAACCAAAATTAGTAGACCATTTCATGAAAAAGCTGCTGCTATCAGCAAATGTAGCTTAATTGCGAGCAGAATTCAGAATTGCGTTTGGACACCACAGCCCTTATTCGTAACTATTTCGCTGTTCTGGGATGCTAACGGACTTCAGAGACTTTATATCACTAAAATAGCACGATATTCCCTCCATTTATGGAAAATAAGATCTCTCGAGTCCGCAACTTCCTCCAAAAGGCTTAAAATGTACAAATAGCTGCATCTAATTCCGTTAGCACAATAGCAAGTGGAAATCAGGAACTGGGCAAGGGGCATGATTCTTATATGCAAGCAAAAGCGCCTTCGGTGTCCCTAAAGAACAGTAAGCGCTTATGCGAGAAATAGAAGGATAATGTCTCGTGCCAAACTTATACTTTCTTGTATTATTAAAAAAGGCCATCCTCTGCGGGATGGCCTTTCACTTCATAGACAATGTTCTTGCTCGCTCTTAATCAGTCACCTTAAACATGATTACCCATTAATCCCCTTGGGCGATAGTTCATACCCCCAGCATAGAGGTGGGAGACATCTCCCAATCCAATACATCTGGGAACTGCATAGTGCTCGCTGCGCTCTTCAAACAAGATCGTCGTTACCGAGCTTGGAGCAAGCCAAAATACGGACCAAGCCAAGGCTAAAGGAATCTGCAATAAATGGGCTAGCCATGCAAGGCCAAAGCCACCATGACACACAACTCCAATCTTCTTGGTAGAAGGCTCGAGGATACGATATAGGCCATCCTCTCTTTTATAGTGGTGGCGAAGCAAGAATTGATCTGAAGCCGCTTGTAGTTCGCTAAACCGCAATCTGTATTCCTCTTGTTTTAACCAATGATCTGTTTGATCAGACCATTCTCTTTTTCCACTCGATAGTTCACTAATATGTTCTCCGGGACTATCCCATATAGGCGCCATTTGTCCATCCAACATAACCCCTGTCCAATCCAATTCACAAGTCCAAGGTTCTGTCTGAATTACAAGTCCCGTCTCTTTGGCCACATAACTTGCTGTTGTCTGTGCTCTACCCAATGGTGAAGCATATAATTCATCCAGTCCGATAGATCCCATGCGTTTTCCCAATGCCGCTGCTTCCTGATGCCCGAATTCCGTTAGATCATCTATGGAATAGTCCGGATCACCATGACGAATCAGAAATATTTGCATAACAATGCCCTCCTCCCCTCAAATCCAGCCTTTTTCTTCCGCCAGCCGTACCGCCTCAATCCGGCTTTTCACTTCCAGCTTATTGAGTATTTCAGAGATGTAATTGCGGACAGTGCCATAAGACAGATGCAGCGAAAAGGCTATCTCGCTCGCGGTTTGCCCTTCTCCAGCCAGTTTTAAAATCTCGCGCTCCCGTGCTGTTAATGGATTCTCCTCCCGCAGACTGCCGAAGACTAACTCAGGAGATACCTCTCGATGTCCAGCCATGACACGACGAATAGATTCAGCTAGCTTATCTACAGGCTCGTCCTTCAACAAATACCCTTGAATACCAGCCTTTACTCCACGCTCAAAATACCCTGGACGGGCAAAGGTGGTCAAAATAATAATTCGGGTCGGACAACCCTTACTCCGCAATATTTCTGCAACCTCCAGCCCGCTCTTGAACGGCATTTCAATGTCCATGAGACAGACATCTGGCTGAAGCTTGTCGATTAAAGCTAACGCCTCCGCCCCATCACAAGCTTCTCCGACTACTTCGATATCGTCTTCAAGATCCAGCAAAGAAGCCATCGCTCCCCGAAGCAGACGTTGGTCCTCCGCTATAACAATGCTTATCATGCAGTCTCACCCCCTTGTGCATCTTTTACGATTAGCGGGATGGTAACGATCAGCGTAGCTCCCTGACCCTCAGCTGAGCTTAGCGACAGGGAGCCATCAATCAGGGATAGACGCTCTGCCATTCCCTTCATGCCATTTCCATCGCTAAGCCCACCATTCCCTCTCTCCCCATGCTGTAGACCAATGCCGTTATCCTTAACGGTAATTCGCACTTCTCCAGCCAGCTTTGCCACTCCTATGAAGCATTTGTCCGCTCTACTATGCTTTACGATATTAGTCACTGCTTCTTTGATACAGAGGCTGAGGATATTTTGCGTCAGATCGGATACCCCCTCCAGAGAGATATCCCCTTCCACTTCTAAGGCGATCTCTGCCGTCCGCAGCATCTCTCCAGCTTCAGCCAGTTCCTCTGCTACTGAGACCGCACGCATTTCCGACACTAGCTCACGCACTTGACGGAGCGCAGCCCGTGAAGTGCGCTGAATTTCTCGTGCTTCCTCTTGAGCTCGCTCCGTATTTTTCGTCACCAGCTTCTCTACGAGTTGGCTCTTTAACGTAATCAAGGACAAGGTATGGCCAAGGGTATCATGCAGGTCACGGGCGATTCGCATTCGTTCCTCACGCTTCACCAGCTCTTTAATCACCTCATTGGCTTGATCCAGCTCTTTCTCCAGCTTCTGATTCCGATTCATGGACCTCACTCCGAACGGACTAATCAACATAATAATAATAAACGGAGCTAAAAACATCACGCTTCCCCACTCCATCTCACGACCCACTAAGACCAGCACCGAAAGGATCATGATCACAAAAGAAGCAAATGCAATTTTGAACCCTTTATTCTCCGTATAATATGCGATAAAATTTGCGGTGAAAAAGCCCATGTACAGATTATAGGGGGTATAGAACAAACTAAGCACCACGATGATTAACATTTGAATAAATAACCAAACATTAAACACTCCACCCCGCACCCAATACAGCTGGCGATAGCTGATGGCAAACACCGCTATCATAATCCCGCCCAGGATGAGCTTCATTCCAGTCTCCCCGCGCAAATTCAGGATGGGCAAAACCAGATAAACAGCCCATACAAAAGGGAAAAAACCCTGTTTTTGTGGAAATAACCGGAACTTCGCACGCTCAGCCATTCATTCACACCGCTTCCTGTTTTTTTCGAATATAGACCGATAGTAACATAAAAACTACCAAATATCCGAGTAAAATCAAGACATTACTCCACGTCGGAGCTGATCCACGAACGATCTCCCAGGCTCCATTCCCATAGTTATAGGAAGGCAACCAATGACCAATCCGCTGCATTAATCGTGGCAGTATCTCAATCGGCATCCACATGCCTCCTGCTACAGCAAGAGCCATATAAATCACGTTGCTGACTCCACTGGCTGTATCCACCCGTTTCATAGCACCTACAAGCGTACCAATCGCTAAAAATGGTAGAGAACCGATCAGGATCCACAGCCCGCTAAGCACCCATTGACCTGCGGATAAAGAGACGCCATTGATTAAATAGCCTGCGATAAAAATACAAATGACCGAAAACAGATGCATCATCGTCTGTCCGAACATTTTTCCGAAAAAATAGATCGATCCCGGCAGCGGTGTAATCCGAATAAAGGTGGTCCAGCCTTGTGTTCGTTCTTGCACCAACCGGATGCCAAGCGTCATAATGGCTGAGCCCATTACACTGAAGGTCGCCATAGACATTAAATAATGAGCACGCCACGTTAGGTCATCGCTACCTGTATTGACCACCCGGGTGAAGATGAAATAGAACATGATGGGCATGAGCAAAGACCAGAACACATAATAGGGATTACGGATGATCCGCAGCATTTCCGCTTTACACTGTACAGTTATTAGTCTCATGGTTAGACAGCCTCCTCTTGGTTCATGGTCAATTGTTCAAAAGCCTCATCCAAACGTCCCTGATCAATTCGAACATCCTTCACAGGAAGTCCAGCCACAAAAATCGCTTTAAGCGCCTCATCTGTATCCTCTGTGGTCACGTGAATGCGGCCATCTTTTTCATAACAATCCTCTATAGCAGCTAAATCTAGCAGGTTTCTGCGCAATTGCGAGCGATCACCCACAGGCAGGAAGGACACGGAACGCTTCACAATCCGCGATTTAATCTCATCTGGACTTCCGTCCGCAACTAAGTGGCCTTTACTGAATAATAGAATACGATCCGCAATATCTTCTGCTTCCTGCAAATAATGGGTCGTGAACACAATCGTTTTTCCTTGCTCCGCAAGTCCACGAACCGTTTCCCAGAACCGCCGCCGGGAAGTAATATCAAGTCCGACTGTAGGTTCATCGAAAAAGATCAGCTCCGGATTACCCGCGAGGGCTAGCGCAAAGCCCAAACTACGCTTTTGACCGCCCGAGAGCTTCTCGGCGTATCTATTCAAATCGGCTGGCGCAAGTCCAGTAGCCTTAATTAGAAACTCCATATCCATAGGCTTTGGATAATAGCTGCGGATCAGATCAATGATCTCCCGCACCTTTAGCCGATCCATTACACTTACCTCCTGCAGCATCGCTCCAGTCTTTTCACGTACTGCTTTATCCTTCGGATGATGACCGAACAACTCCACTGTACCCTCGGTAGGCTCTATTAGCCCCAGCAGCATGCCTAATGCCGTTGTTTTACCCGCTCCGTTCGGTCCCAGAATAGCTGTAATCGAACCTTTAGCAATGTTAAAGCTGATATTATCTACGGCCTTTTTATCCTTATATATTTTGCTGACCCCGTGCATTTCTATAATATTATCCATAACGTAATCCCTCCGCTTCCGAATGCGTTTGATCTATTTCAATCATATGGAAAAAGAAGACATGACATTAGTATGGACTGTCATTTCTTTAAGATGACAACTGTCACCTTCCTGGCTTCGAATAAAAAAAAAGAGGCTGCCCTATCAGTAGAATAAACTACTAATAAGGCAGCCTCTTTAGGTGAAGAAAGTTTAGTTACCTCCGAAGGAATCCTTTTTCCAGCAGAAACTCCTTCATATGCAGCCGTGCTGGCTGTGACAATCGCTCCGCCATAATGGCCGACCAAGGGGTGTCTTTGGCGCCGTGGGTCCGCTCACGCATATAGTCTGAGGAGACTTTATCGTACGTTTTGACCTGCTCCACAGTGGTTTCCACATTGTAGCGATTACGATGCAGAACAGCCTCTAGTGGAAGCCGCGGACGCAGGCCCGAAGCTCCGTCAGGATAACCTACACACATCCCGAATAGCGGATAGACCAATTCAGGCAGTCCCAGCAATTCCGATACCTCCGCGATCCGGTTACGGATTCCACCGATATATACAATTCCAAGTCCTAGTGATTCCGCAGCCACTGCAGCATTCTGTGCAGCAAGCGCAACATCAACGGTAGCTACAATCAGGTTCTCAGCAGAATCTTCATAAGAAGTCTCTCCCTGCAAATGAGGTTTCGTCACCTCGCGCAGCCGATACAGATCAGCGCACCAGACCAAAAACACTGGGCATTGTTCTATATAAGCCTGATTGCCCGCTAGTCCCGCAAGCTCCGTCTTTAGTGCCGGGTCAGTAACTGCAATAACACTATAAGCCTGAACATTGCTTGAGGTTGAAGCCATCTGAGCTGCTCCAATAATAGCGCTAAGCTGATCTTCACTTACTGGCTTATCCTGAAACTTGCGGACAGATGCATGTTTCATTAACAGAGAAATTGTATCGTTATTTACTTGCACTGTGGCCACTCCCTAAATAGTGATGGTGATATTACAGCTTTACCCGCTGTAGCCGAAGTGCATTCAAAACAACAGACACGGAGCTAAATGCCATCGCAGCTCCTGCCAGCCATGGGGCTAGAAACCCAAGTGCAGCAATCGGTATTCCTATTGTATTGTAAGCAAGCGCCCAGAACAAATTTTGTTTAATATTTCTCATCGTTTTGCGGCTCATCATGATCGCATCAGGAATACTCTTCAGATCCCCGCGCATCAGCGTAATATCAGCTGCTTCCATAGCTATATCCGTTCCTGTCCCAATCGCCATACCCGTATCGGCAGTAGCCAGTGCCGGAGCATCGTTGATCCCATCCCCAACCATGGCAACCTTAGTCCCATTCTGTTGGAGCTTGCGAACCTCTTCGGCTTTGCCCTCTGGCAGAACCTCTGCTAACACTTTTTCGATCCCTGCCTGCTTCGCAATAGCCTCAGCTGTAATTTTATTGTCACCAGTGATCATTACGACTTCAATACCCATATCATGGAGCGCGGCTACAGCCGCTTTTGAGGTCGGTTTAATCGTATCAGCAACGGCCACAATCCCAGCGATTTCACTCTCTACCGCTACTAGCATAGCTGTCTTTCCCGACTCCTCCAGCTTCTTCATAATTGGAGTCCATTCTGTGATATCAAGCTGATGATCTTCCATCATCCGCCGCGTGCCTACCATAACCTGCTGATCGGAGACAACGGCCATAATTCCACGTCCGGGCACATTATCAAACTGCTCAGCAGTAGGCAAAACCAAACCTCTATCAGTAGCGCCAGCAACAATAGCTTCCGCAAGTGGATGCTCAGATAGCTTTTCAGCAGCTGCAGTTAAAGCTAACAAACGGTTTTCCGCGTTTTCTTTTCCATAAGCTGCAATTCCAGTAGTAGTCACAACATCGGTAAGCACGGGTTTACCATTCGTCACTGTACCTGTTTTATCTAGCACAACGGTCTGAATCCCTTGCGCTCCCTCTAAATGCTCCCCGCCCTTGAAGAGAATTCCAAGCTCTGCTGCCCGGCCCGATCCTGCCATAATGGAGGTTGGCGTTGCCAGACCTAGCGCACATGGACAAGCGATTACGAGCACTGCAATGGCTTTTTCGAGGGCATCAGCGAACTGGCCAGGGGCTGCCCAGAAATACCAGATCAGAAAAGTTATTACGGCAATACCCACAACAATCGGCACAAAAATCCCTGAGATTACATCGGCAATCCGCTGAATCGGAGCTTTGGAGCCTTGAGCTTCCTCCACTACTCGGATAATTTGAGCCAGCGCAGTGTCGCGACCCACTTTATTGGCTTTGATTCTCAAGATACCGTTCTTATTCATAGTGGCACCGATCACGGTATCCCCTGGTTTTTTCTCCACAGGAATACTTTCTCCGGTCAACATCGACTCATCCACAGAAGAAGACCCCTCGACAACTTCACCATCCACAGGTACCTTTGTTCCGGGCTTCACCAATACAATATCACCAGGAATAACTTCATCTGTCGGGATATTCATTTCTTGCCCATCCCGAATTACGAGGGCGGTTTTTGCCTGAAGACCCATTAAGCTTTTGATTGCGTCAGAGGAACGGCCTTTCGCCAGCGCCTCAAACCATTTACCGACAAGGATAAGTGTAATGAGTACAGCACTCGTCTCATAATACATTTCTACAGTATGATTCATTCCCTTCATGCTTAAGGAATCAATGGTCAGATAAAGACTGTAGAAATAAGCTGCCGACGTCCCTAATACGACCAACACATCCATATTGGCACTCCGGTTACGAAGGGCTTTATAAGCACCGACGTAGAACTGCCAACCGATGATAAATTGCACAGGGGTAGCCAGTACAAGCTGGAACCAAGGATTCATAAATATATCCGGTGTTGGAATCCAGCCGGTGAAGGAGAAATGACCAGCCATCGCCCATAACAATGGGAACGAAAGAATTGCAGAAATGATCCATCTCCACTTTTTATGCTGAATTTCTTTTCCACGACGATCCACATGATCCTTGCGGTCTTCTTTAAGAGAAGCTTTATAGCCGATACTGCTTACCTTCTCCATGATCTCCCTTGGACTGATATTACCGGGTGTATATTCTACATGTGCTGTTTCCAGCGCTAAATTCACATTAACTGCTGCTATACCCGGTGTACGGCTCAACACTTTTTCAATCCGTGAGGAACACGCAGCACAGGTCATCCCCGATATATCAAAATCCGCAGATTCTTTAATAGTGTCATAACCAAGAGAACGGATTTTATCCTCAATTTGTGGCAACCCTGATACTGTCGGATCAAATCCAACTGTAGCCTGTTCCAAGGCTAGATTCACATTCGCACGAGATACGCCGTCCATTCGGGACAAACCCTTCTCAATTCGGGTTGCACAAGCGGAACAGGTCATGCCTGTAATCTGTACAGTTGCCTGCTGTTCGTTTGGTGAAGCTGTTGTTTTGGTTTTATCCATGATTTCCACGCCTCCACATACCCCTATAGGGTATGATAATTTCTAAAAGAAAAGGCATTGGAGCTTTGGGTAGCTTCCCCATATCACTCCAAGCCTTATTACTGTGCTTCAAATTAAACTACGTCATACCCTTGATCTACAATTGCTTCTTTAATCGCACCAAGGCTTACTTTGTTCTCATCATACTCGACGGAAACTTTCTTAGCAGCAAGATCAACTTTAGCTGTGGCTCCAAGATTGCCTACGGCTTTCTCTACGGAGTTAACACAGTGACCACAAGACATTCCTTCAACGTTTAATGTAGCGTTTGACATTAATATAACCTCCAATAAATGTTGTGAAGCTATGCTCTAGAAGCATTAGCTTATTATTTCATTAATTTGTTAACCGTAATTAGGAGCTCGTCGATAACCTCATGTTCGCCAGCTTCGATTCGCTCAACAATGCAACTTTTCATATGTCCTTCTAACAGCATCTTACCGACACCATTTAACGCCGCCTGTACCGCTGCGAGCTGGTTGAGTACATCATCACAATAGGTATCCCGTTCAATCATACCCTTTACCCCGCGGATCTGGCCTTCAATCCGGTTGAGGCGCGTATTCAAGTTATTCTTGAATTCTGCCGAATGATGACTTTTTCGTTCTCCTGATGATGAAGAATGACAATTTATGTCGCAGGATTCTGCAGCTTGCTCTTTCTTGGCAGTAGACATAAGAATCAGCCTCCTTGGTTATAATATAATATACCCCCGTAGGGTATGTCAAGAGGCATTCCTAATTCATCCACAGATGATCTCCAAGGGTAGTTTGTCCCTATATTACCGCCGTATTCTTCTACGGTTGGCTATACATCTCTATTTTTTTAAAAAAACTATTGCCTCCCTATTCAAATTTGAATATAATAAATTTTGCTTCTAATTATGAACATTTTTCGAACAGAACTATCACTATTAAGAAAAAGGAGCTGCGAAGCATGCATACTAAAGAAAGTAATCTTAAACTCGTAGTGGTTGGCCTGCTGCTTGGTATTCTTATGTCCGCAATGGACAATACCATTGTAGCTTCAGCTATGGGAACGATAGTCTCAGATCTTGGCGGTCTGGATAAAATCGTATGGGTAACCTCCGCTTACATGGTAATGGTAATGGCCGGAACCCCTATCTTCGGCAAGCTCTCTGATATGTATGGACGTAAACGTTTCTTCATTTTCGGATTGATTGTATTCCTGATTGGCTCGGCTTTGTGCGGTACTGCCACCAGTATCACACAGCTCAGTATTTACCGTGCCATTCAAGGGATCGGCGGCGGTGCACTAATGCCAATCGCCTTCACCATCGTTTTCGACATTTACCCGCCTGAAAAAAGAGGAAAATTGACCGGTCTCTTTGGAGCCGTCTTCGGAATCTCCAGTGTACTTGGACCTTTACTCGGTGCCTATATTACCGACTATGTTGGTTGGCAGTGGGTATTCTACATTAACCTGCCGCTAGGAATTATTGCACTGTTCCTGATTGCAACTTCTTATAAGGAGTCGATCTCCCACGCTAAACAGCGCATTGACTGGGGTGGAGCCTTCACTCTGGTTGGCGCGATTATCTGCCTAATGTTCGCTCTGGAACTTGGTGGTAATCAATATGCTTGGGATTCCAGTGCCATCCTTGGCTTATTCGTAGGTTTTGCTGTTCTCTTGCTGGCGTTTATCCTTATTGAGAGAGTAGCTGCTGAACCTGTGATCTCGTTCGCTATGTTCCGCAAACGGTTGTTTGCAACAAGCAGCGTGACCAGCCTATTTTATGGCTCTGCTTTTATCGTAGCTACTATTTACATTCCTATCTTTGTGCAGGGTGTATTTGGCGGCTCAGCTACGAACTCAGGGCTGATCCTTATGCCGATGATGATCGGTACGGTCGTTGGCAGTCAGACCGGGGGGCTGCTTACAACAAAAACCAGCTTCCGCAACATTATGATCCTATCCGCAGTCTGCTTTGTCGCAGGGGTCTACAGCCTAAGCACTTTATCACCAGATACCTCCCGCCTCATGCTTAATGTATTTATGGCTCTGACTGGGTTCGGCGTAGGCTTTTCCTTCTCCGTGCTGAGTATGGCAGCTATCCATAATTTCGATATGCGCCAACGGGGATCGGCAACATCGACCAGTACCTTCATGCGCTCCCTTGGAATGACGCTGGGAATTACGATCTTCGGGATTATTCAGCGGAATAGCTTTACTAACAGTCTAAGCGATGCTTTTGGCGGTAGTGAACAGTCAGCAGCTTTCGGAGATCCACGCGCTGCGTTAACACCTGAAGCAAGAGCAAAGATCCCTGCTGAAATATTAGAAAAAATATCAAGTGCGTTATCCACCTCTATTGCACAAACCTTTATGTGGGCTTTGATTCCTGCAGTGCTCGGTCTAGTCTTTGTACTGCTCATGCCAAAAGACCGTCTTACCATTCCTGCTAAAGCTGTTCAGGCGTCCGAGGGCAAAAGGTAACCATTATGTCCATGAAATTAGCCATTTTAGGTTTACTGCTGGAGCGGAACATGCATCCCTATGAAATCACATTAGTGATGAAGGAACGTTCCATGGACCGGATCACGAAGCTGCAGATGGGATCACTCTATTATGCTGTGGATAAGCTTGCACAAGATGGTTATATAGAAGCTTTAGAGGTCATCCGCAGCAGTGATCGGCCGGACAAAACAATCTATGCCATAACGGAGCAAGGTAAAGCTTTATTCGAACAGCTTATCCTGCAACAGATTAAGAAAAACGAACCCTTCTATCATCCGATGTATATGGCCCTGGCTATGTCCCGTCATATCGATCAGAGCAAGGTTGAGAAGCTGCTCGAGGAACGCCTCCGGGAAACAGAACATCAGGTTAATCTGGCTTATCAGGTATACGAGGAGCATATCTCCATCGTGCCTCGTTCTGCCCTGCATCTAATGTACGGTACATATGAGCACACCCTGACTGAGCTGAAATGGCTGCAGCGCCTATACGATGATGTTGTAGCACGCAAGCTAAAAGACATAGGGACACCGTTGAATTTAGAGGCCTAATGGCCTCTTTTTTCTGTTTAAGGGAGTCAAAATACGTTTATTAACGAGCACAATAGCCATTAAATCTCAAAGAAAGGCGAGGCGGTAAAAATGACTCAAGAAAAACATCAGCGGAATAGTGACAAACGGGATCACCCGGAACAATATCCAACAGAGAAAGAAAGTCTATTCGATCTTCATGAAAGTGAGCAGAATGTAGACCCGATTCCGATGGAAGATTTGACGCTGGAAAAGCACGAAGAAAAGAATAAAGAAGAGACCAAACACCGCTCTTCCAGCGACAAAAAATACCATACGGGCTTCTGAGAGTGTACAATATCTACAAGTACGCAATCATAATTTCCAAGGAGGAATCACATTGTTGAAAGCGTTACCTTTAAACAAGCGCGGGATTCCCGCAAGCCGCATTGCTTTAGGCTGCATGGGGCTAGGCGGTGACTGGGACCATGAGCCGATTACTGCGGAGAATGTTAAACAGGGACATGAAGCGGTTGATGCCGCCCTTTCCATCGGCATCAACATGTTTGATCATGCAGATATCTATACTCGTGGGAAGGCGGAGAAGGTATTCGGTCAGATTTTTAAGGATCGTCCAAGACTACGTGAAGAAATCATAATTCAATCTAAATGTGGAATTAAGCTAATGGAGCCTGGAGACAGCACTAATACGTTTGATTTCTCTGGCCAACATATTCTGAACAGTGTAGATGGAATATTGTCACGACTTGGGACCGAATACATTGATATTCTTCTACTGCATAGACCTGATCCCTTAATGGATCCCGAAGAAGTAGCCTCCGCATTACATCAACTGAAGGCCGCTGGTAAGGTTCGTCATTTCGGGGTTTCCAATATGAGCGCCGCTCAGATCAAGCTGCTGCAGACTTATTGCGATGAACCTTTTATCGTAAACCAGCTGCATATGAGCTTGGCTAAGATCAGCTGGGTGGATGCTGGAATCAGTGTAAATCGTGAACCCTGGAAGGATATTATCTTTCCTGAGGGAACCCTTGAACATTGTCGAATGGAGAACATTCAGCTTCAAGCCTGGGGGCCACTCGCCCAAGGTCTATTTAGCGGGCGTTCATTAGAGGATCAACCGGAGAATATCGTCCAAACAGCAGCTATGGTCCAACAGCTTGCAGATGAAAAAGGAACAACACCCGAAGCCATTGTACTGGCTTGGCTAATGACACATCCAGCTGCCATTCAGCCTGTTATTGGAACTGTGAATCCGAAGCGTATTACTGCCTGTGCCGATGCGGACAAGCTGGAGCTTAGCCGTAAAGAATGGTATGACCTGTATGTTAGTTCACGCGGTTCAAAACTTCCGTAACATATACATTTATATTCTCAACTTCATTACTCCGCTTATGCCCGGCTCGCGTTACTACTGCGAGCCGGGTATTTTTTTGCGAATCACTCTAACTTATCGTTCTTTATTGAGAATATATTTAGTAATCGAGCGATATATGGAGTTATTTAGAGATAAATTATCATTTTCGTTCTTTATAGAGTACAAATGCGCGTTATTGGCAGTTTTCTTTTTGATTTATTCCATGTATGATTCATTACAGAAGTTGTTCTTAATAAAGAACGATAATAACGAACCAAAGAAACAGACATTGAGGGGAGGTATTCCTCTGAGACCCAGATCAGCAAGGAGAAGACCTAGAAGAAACAGGAAAATCGGATTACGTATACTGCAATCAGGAATGGCTGTCTCCGTCTTATTTCTATATACCTCGCAGCAAGTTGGTGGTACCTATGGAGGCTTTGGAGCCGCTACGCAAACCACTAGCACGATTAGCTTTTGCGAAGTATTTCCGAATTCGATCAAGGCACTGCTTACAGAGTTCAAAGAGCATGTTAATCGAGCGCTCACTTTAAAAGAATCACTACAGCCCTTTTCCTCATCAGCTAACTACTCGGACGTTTCGGGAATAGAAGGGATGTCGCTGGAAGAGCTTGATGTCGCTGCAGAAGAGATTTCTTCGCAAATAGCGGCGCTTCAATCCCAAATAGATAGCGTTAACGAGCAACTGGCGGCTAACAGCCAAATTTGGAATCAAATCCACAATGAGCTAAGTGCAGCAGCAGCCTTACTCTTCCAGATAGGAGGATATATGACTTCTCTAGATTCCAACTGTCTAGAAATCAAGGACGAGCAATTTTTCAGAGATTTACAAAGCAGCCTGAATCAAAGCGGTGTGATCTCGGAATCCTTGAATGCTTCCTTAAATGGAGTTATTAGTTACCTAACCTCCATACACGATGTCGGTCTTCCATTCGCTTCGGTAGTTACCAGTGATGTTTATGGACAACTTGAATTACGCGAAGGAGAGTTCCCACAGCCACTGCCATTCCTGATTACCTTCACTCAACCAGACGGCGTGATCTCTAGCGACCTCACCTCATCTTATGAAGCTCTAAATACCGAATTGACTAACCATAAAGAATCGGCAACCTCAGGTATCACTACCCTTCAAGATAAACTCCAATTGATCAGTCAGACTCGCGAGCAAAAACTAGAAGAGCTTGAAAAAGCTCGGCTAGAAGAAGAGCAAGCAAAGAAAGAAGAAGAAGCGAAAAAAGAAGAAGAACGTTTGGCTGAGGAGAAAAAGCAACAAGAAGCCGAGGATAAAGCGAAGGCTGAGGCAACCCCTCCAACATCAGGTGAAACTGCTCCGGAAACCCCAAATAAAGAACAACCTGAAGCCCCAGCCACTGATCCGGTTAAGCCGGAAATTGACGAAGAGCTCACAATTCCAAAAGATGTCCCTCAGCAAGAGGCTCCACAAGAGACGCCAAAGGCGGAAGACAGTACGACTACCCCGCCGGTAGCAACCCAAGCTCCTTCGGACCCTCAACCTGAGAAAGGTGGAGAATAAGATGCGAATTAAAAAAATTATCAATAATACCCTATCGAGCTTAATGCTTGTGATCTTTATTCTGCTGGTGGCAGCCGTAGTGTTATCCAAGGCCTCCGGCGGTGAACCTGCTTTCTTCGGATATGAGATCAAAACCGTACTCTCAGGATCGATGGAACCAGGAATTCAGACAGGCTCAATTGTCGCATTAAAACCCGGAGGGGATATGAATCGTTTCAAACCAGGCGATGTCATCACCTTTAGGAATGAAGATAATCTGCTCATTACTCACCGGATTGTAGAAGCGACCGTCAATAACGCTACTGGTGAAGCTGTTTATCGCACTAAAGGCGATAACAACGACGCGCCCGACATGAACCCTACCAGTTCTGTGAATGTTGTAGCTCAGTATACCGGGGTCACTGTACCCTATGTCGGTTACGCTATGAATTTCGCGGTTTCCAAAGCTGGAAGTGTAGTCCTCATGATCGTGCCTGGCTTGATGCTTCTGCTCTATGCTCTGTATACCTCTTGGAAGGCTGTAGCTGCATTAGAAAAGAAAAATGCTGCCCTACTGCCAGCCTCACCGCCCCCAACAGAAACACAGCCCTAAGTTGATTGTCCACTTCCGCTTACGAACCGGAAGATACAATATATAAATTTTATAAAAAATTCAAACACAAATTTGAGGAGGAATTTTATTATGGGTATCAAGAAAACATTGGGTCTTGGCGTAGCATCTGCAGCACTGGGTTTATCATTAATCGGCGGAGGAACCTTCGCATACTTTAGCGACACTGCGCAAAGCACAGCTACATTCGCAGCGGGCACGCTCGATCTGAACTCCGACCCTTCTGTCATCGTTAATATTCCTAACCTGAAACCAGGTGATACTGTAACTAAATCCTTCAAATTGAAAAACGATGGTTCGCTCGATATCGGATCTATTATTCTGAATACATCGACTCAAATCACGGATGCTAAAGGAGATAACTATCTGGATTTAGCCGAGTTCATTAAAGTTAAATTCCTTAGAAATAATGATAAAGGAGTACCTATCGTCTCTCCTGAAAATGTAGTTTATGAGACTACACTTGCTGCTTTAAAAAGTCAGCATCCGGATCTCGTAAAAAATACAGGTTGGGATCAACTCTTTACCGAAGCATCCGGTATTAAAGCCGGTACCAACGACAGCTTCTCCGTCCAATTCGAATTTGTGGAAAATAACCAAGATCAAAATATTTTCCAAGGCGATAGCTTAACACTGACTTGGGATTTCGTAGCTAAACAAGGTGCGAAAAAAGACTACTAAGATCAATAAAGTAATTTAATAAAATACTCGAAGAGCAGCAGATCCTGAATCCGGCCACGGATAAGCAGATTGCTGCTCTTCTCTTTACAATAAACTTTGTCCGATTTATTGATATTTGCTATACTAATAACAAAAATTACGGAGGGGCGTCAGCATAGTGCCACAGAATATGGGCCAACGTATCCAGCAGCTCCGCCTAGACAAGGGTTTCTCCCTATCTGAGCTTGCGGACAGAGCAGATGTGGCTAAGTCGTATCTTAGCAACGTGGAGAGAAACATCCAATCCAATCCATCCATCCAGTTTATCGAAAAAATCGCTGACGCGCTTCAGGTATCCATTCATGCCCTACTCTATGGAGAACCCAATGATGCAGAGGAATCACATTTAGATTCGGAATGGTTCCGATTGGTGCAGGAAGCTATGGACTCAGGCATTAGCAAACGCGAATTCAAAGAATTTCTGGACTATCAGAAATGGAAGCTCGATCAAAAGGATTAATACTTCCTACTAATCTGGTACGATCCTCTCTTCTACTAAATCATATCGAAAAAGGACACAGCGAAGAACCGCTGTGCCCTTTTTCGATATGTAACCCCTCTAATGTATTACTGCACGATCTGCACAGTTTTCTCATGAAAGAACTGGCGGATTTCATCTGCCTTAATGCCAGCCTTCTTAGCTGCTAATAATAAATGTACCCACTCTTGATCCAGATCAATAAACTGCTGTTCTCTGTTGCTACCCTGGTTGGACTTTTCCAAAAAATCTCCCCCTAAGATTTTACGTCCCCAGGCAATCCGGCTGTCATAGTATCTCTACCTTAGACCCGCGACTTTGTGCCCCTGCCTTTCGGCAAGTTTACCTTTTACTGGACCCTTTTCACGAAAGGATCTACTTAAAAAACTATAAAATTACTATCTGCAATAACATTATACAAAAAGAAAGCGGAAAAGTGTGTCGATTCCTGGTTACTTTCTATTTTAAAAACGAAAAATAAAAGATTTTTTTTCAAAGATCTTGTCCGATTATCACGATACTCGTCCGTTACATAAAATAAATTGTACTAGCAAAATAAATATTTACTGACCTAATAGTTAAAAATAAGGATAATAGAATCATTTTAATAGGCCTTTAGAATGGGTAATGAGAAGAAACACCCTTCTTTTCATTAGAACAAGCTAACCCATACCATTTTGCGAACGTATTGGACGAAAGAATGAATTGATTACAGTGGCCGAAAGTAGCACAATAAGATGAGAAATGAAACCGCAATCATCACAGCTCCAGTAAGCGTTGACACAAAATGTCACGTATGGAGTTCATCCGTTAAGGAGGATGTATTCATGGCAGCCAAAGAGCCCTATAACGAATCCATTTGGAGTAAGTATTACGGACCCAATTTAGGCTACATTCAAGAAAGATATGAACAGTTTGTGAAAGATCCCTCCACCGTAGAAAATAATTATCGCGAGCTTTTTACAAATTCGGGACCTCCTCCCCTAACTCCGGATAGCGAACCGGCTCCTCAGCCGCGCATCTCGGGAGACACCGAATGGCTTAGAAAAGCAGTAAGAGCTTCCAAGCTAATCGCCAATATTCGTATATATGGCCATATGGCCGCTGAAATTGATCCGCTGGTACGCGATCAGAATCCCATGGCAAAATATCTTGAGCTTGAAACCTATGGGCTGACCCGCGAAGACCTGATCGCACTGCCTGCCACGCTTATATGGGAAAATGCGCCGAATGATGTGCATACCGGATGGGATGCCGTGCAACGTATGCGTCAGGCATACACCAAGACTATCGCCTATGAATTCGGGCATGTGCATGAAGAAAAAGAACTGCAATGGCTAAATAGACAGGCAGAATCCACCAGCTCACCAGCACCCCTAAATAATACAGAACGCAAAGAGCTCCTGTACCGCCTGATTCAGGTAGAGCAATTTGAAACCTTCCTCCACAAGACTTTTGTAGGTCAGAAGCGTTTCAGTCTTGAAGGCAATGATGCTCTTGTGCCGATGTTAGATGAAATCGTACGTGCTGCTGCACATGACGGTGCGGAGCATATTTTGATGGGCATGGCGCATCGCGGCCGCCTCAACGTTCTTGCACATATTTTGGGCAAACCTTATGATATCATATTTTCAGAGTTTCATCATTCTCCGAACAAGGAGCTTTTCCCTTCCGAAGGCTCCACAGGCATTAACTATGGTTGGACAGGTGATGTGAAATACCATCTCGGTGCAGACCGTGCTGTCCGTGAAGGAGAAACCGTACGCACAAGAATAACACTAGCGAATAACCCAAGTCACTTGGAATTCGTCAATCCTGTCGTGGAAGGTTTCACTCGTGCCGCACAAGAAGATCGGAGCACTGCAGGACTGCCGAAGATTGATACCAGTAAAGCTATGGCGGTGCTGATGCATGGCGATGCTGCTTTTCCAGGTGAAGGAATTGTTGCAGAAACGCTTAATATCGGCAAACTTCAAGGTTATCAAAATGGTGGGACGATCCATATCATTGTTAATAACCGAATTGGTTTTACGACTGAAAGTGAAGATTCCCGTTCTACGCATTATGCGAGTGACATCGCCAAAGGGTATGAAATCCCAATAGTCCATGTCAACGCTGATGACCCAGAGGCCTGCGTAGCAGCTGTACGTTTAGCTAGCGCATACCGCCATCAATTCAAAAAAGATTTCGTAATTGATCTCATCGGCTACCGCCGTCATGGTCACAACGAAATGGATGATCCTGAAACCACACAACCTATTGTCTACGGCAAGGTTCGCAATCATCCAACCGTCTACAAGGTTTATGCAGAGAGACTGAAAAACGAAAAGGTTCTTACCGCCGAAGACGTACAAAAGATGAATGCTGAAGCAGAAAGCGTATTGCAGCGTGCGTACGATACTATGAAGGAAGGCAATCATAAGAAAAAAGAACCCAAAGCCTTCATTCCTCTACAAACGGACCGCGCAGCGGCAAACACTACAGCGGTATCCATCTCCAGCCTGCAGGAGATCAATCGTGAACTGTTGACGGTTCCTGCTGGATTCCAGGTTTACCCGAAGCTGGAGCGCATTTTACAACGTCGTAAAGATGCACTGAATGAGGGTGAAAAGGTCGACTGGGCACTGGCTGAAACATTAGCCTTCGCTACCATTCTGAAAAATGGAACGCCCATCCGACTGAGCGGTCAAGATGCCCAGCGCGGAACCTTCGCACATCGCCATCTGGTGCTGCACGACAGTAAAACAGGAGATTTATTCTCTCCGCTACATCAGCTAAGCGATTCCCGTGCCTCCTTTGGCGTATACAACAGTCCATTGTCAGAGGCATCAGTATTAGGCTTTGAATATGGTTATAATGTGTTTGCACCGGAAACCTTCGTAATCTGGGAAGCACAGTATGGTGATTTCGCCAATGCGGGTCAGGTTATTTTTGACCAGTTCATTGCCGCTGGACGCGCCAAATGGACACAGCGCAGCAATCTCGTCATCATGCTGCCGCATGGCTACGAAGGACAGGGACCTGAGCACTCCAGCGGTAGGCTGGAACGGTTCTTGCAGCTATCCGCTGAGGAGAACTGGACGGTCGCTAACCTGACTACCGCTTCGCAATATTTCCATCTGCTGCGGCGCCAAGCAGCGTTATGCGGGCAGGAAGATGCTAGACCGCTAGTCATTATGACGCCGAAAAGTCTCATTCGGAATACGCGCAGCACTTCTGCCGGAACCGAGCTGGCTTCAGGACAATTCAAGCCTGTATTAGCTGAATCTTTGCTTGGCCAGAAACCAAGTGAAGTTAAACGGCTCGTAGTTTGCAGCGGTAAAGTCGCTATCGACATCCAAACAGAACTGGAAGCAGCACCGGATAAGGATTGGTCATGGCTGCATGTTCTTCGCCTAGAGCAGCTTTATCCGTTCCCGGAACAGGAGCTAAGCGAACATTTAAACTCCTTCAGCTCCCTTCAGGAAATTGTCTGGGTGCAAGAAGAGCCGAAAAATATGGGCGGCTGGAGCTATAGTGAGCCTCGGTTACGCGCCATCGCACCGAAAAATGCCGGCGTAAGATATATCGGCCGTCCGGAACGTTCCAGCCCGGCCAGTGGTTATGCAGATGTGCATAGCTTCGAACAACGTAGAATTGTAACAGAAGCCCTAAAATCAAATTCGAACGTACAAGCGGCTGTACCGTCCTCTTAAGAGGACGGTATCACAATAGCGTAAACCATTATGTTTGGGGAGGAAACGGCCTGTGTCAGAAATCTTAGTACCCGATCTGGGAGAATCCATATCCGAAGGAACCATCTACAAATGGCTGGTTAAAGAAGGCGACACGGTAGGTCAAGGCGATGTGCTCGCTGAGCTGGAAACGGATAAAGTCAATCTGGAAATTAGTGCAGAGGTGGAGGGTGTCATCTCCACCATCCTGCGTCAAGCGGGCGAGAACGTAGCCGTTGGCGAAGCCATCGGCATCATTGGAGCCGCAAGCGGCAGTACGCCGCGGGCCGCTGCAAGCGAAGCCGAAGCGCCTAAAGCGGCTCCGGCAGGCGGCAACGCAGTAGCAGCCGCCGCGCCTGTAGCTGCGCCCGAAGTGCCTGCAGCAGGTGGCGACAGCCATGCTGCATTGGCATCGCCGGGCGCACGCAAGCTGGCACGGGAGCGCGGCATCGACCTCGGCGAGGTTAGCGCCCGTGATCCTATCGGCCGGATTGGTCAGGCCGATGTGTCCGGTCATGGTGCAGCAGCGCCGCAGGCCGCTGCACCGGTGGCTCCGGCGCCGCAAGGCAAGCCGGAGCCCTATGGCAGCGAAGCCGGCAGCGGGCAAAGCCACGCCGGACGAGGGCAAAAACGTGGAGCGCAAGCGCATGTCACGCAGACGGCTCACGATTGCCAGCCGCTTGGTCGAAGCGCAGCAGACCGCGGCCATGCTTACCACCTTCAACGAGGTGGACATGACAGCGATCCTCGACATCCGCAAGCGTCGCAAGGATGCATTTAAAGAGAAACATGAAGTTGGACTAGGCTTCATGTCCTTCTTCACCAAAGCCGTGATCGGTGCGCTTAAAACCTATCCACTGCTGAACGCCGAAATCGACGGTGAAGATCTGGTCGTTAAGAAATTCTACGACATCGGTATTGCTGTTGCAGCGAAAGAAGGACTTGTAGTTCCCGTAGTCCGTGATGCGGATCGGCTCAGCTTCCCGGAAATCGAGCGCCAGATTGGCGAGCTCGCTTCCAAAGCACGTGCCAATACGCTCAGCCTCTCCGAGCTGCAAGGCGGAACATTCACCATCACCAACGGTGGCGTATTCGGCTCCTTGTTATCCACACCGATTCTGAATACACCACAGGTGGGTATTCTAGGGATGCATAAGATCCAACTGCGTCCAATCGCGCTGGACGAAGAAAGAACCGTAAACCGTCCAATGATGTACATCGCCCTTTCCTATGATCACCGGATCGTTGACGGCTCTGAAGCGGTAAGCTTCCTGGTCAAAGTGAAGGAATTGCTGGAAGATCCGGAAGCACTACTGCTAGAAGGCTAACGCTCTTCGAATTTTCGAAGATATAAGAATATTAAGAAGGTATCCCTACAGCTCTCGCTTTGGGGATACCTTCTTTTATATCTGAATCCAATTGCTGCCTTCCCTGCATACGATTTAACTGTATTTTATACACTTATTTATTTCTGATCCGCTCATAGCCTCTTCTCTAATTGCATTCTCTACAACTAAAATCCGTAAAAACGTCTATTTCCACTAATCTAACCAGTAATAGCTGCATCAAGTACAACTAAAGGGCCTATATACAGCTATTGGTGAACTTTAATTGCACATAATACAACTAACTTAGCGCATGCACCTACTAACTACTAACTTCAAACTTCAAACTTCAAACTTCAAAACTCTACTTCAATAGCTCCTCAGCCAGCTGTAAAAATTGCTCCTTGGTCAAAATCTTATCTCCATAGCTGGTGAGTGTATAATACGCATCCTGCTTCTCGTTATACCAATTTAGATAATCATAGCTGACCTCTTCCCTTACTACCTTGTTATAGATAACTTCTGTCCCTGCAACTGTGAGCTTATTAGCTTGATTCTCAGGCGTTTGTTCCACGAAAACCTTGCCGCCATGCATGAGCGTTGCTGAGATCCCTATAAAAGCATTGTTCTTCGAATATGTTACACTTAGCCCCCCTGGCTCGGACCACGGTATAGCCTTCATAAACAAATTGCGGGTCCCCTTGTCCTTATTTGCCTGAGCGGTAAGATCATTTAATGTTTCCTTATACAAAGTACCTAGCTTAGCTGTATCCGTAGTCGGAGAATTAGGATGGATTACACCATATTTAAAAGCGTACCCCGCTGCCGTTTCGGGAAGCATTGGCGCCCCTGTTCTTTTGATTTCTTTTAAAAAATCAGAATACGCATCTATCCGCTGCTCTTTATACTTAAACTGCAATTCTGTCGCCAAGCCTGCTGCACCTGCTTTATTTTTCACAAGATAAGCGATCAATTCACCCGGTTTAGCGAACTCTTCTGCTTGCTGCGCATATTTATCATAAGAAGCCCTTTCTGCAGATTCAGTCGGCGCAACATGTTGGACCTTCACTACTCCTTCACTATTGCGGATTTGGATATATTCAGACGCAGCATACGCAGTCACAGAAATCAGCAGAAACAGCGTTAACATACTGGCCACTGCTGTTGTTTTATTCATCACCCTCAGCGAGAACGATCGCTTTCGACCTGTTATGCCAGTAATACGCCCCATGACCTTCTCTTCTACATCTACCTCATCCAAAAGTTCATTGCCCGCCGAGGCATAAATTATATCTTGGTATTCATTGCTGATTTTGTTTCTTTCCATATGATCTCCTCCTCTGACTTCATAGCTTCCTGAACCTTTAGCTTGATCCGATTCATTCTTTTAGTTAGCGCATTGGGACTGACCCCTAGAATCTCACTTATCTCAGCATAAGTTTGTTCCTCAAACACCCGCAGAATAAGCATGTTTCTCTCCTCAAGCGACAATCCCGCTAAAGCCGCAGACAATGAAGGACTATACAACCGAGCATCCAGCTCCTGTTCAGGACTTGCAGACAGTACTTCCGGACGAAAAATACGCATGACTTGCTTATGCAGACGACGCCTGCGCAGCAGATTTAAGCAATGATGATATGCGATACGATAGAGCCATGCCGAGAAATGCATTTGCGATTTGTATTGCCGGATAGATTGATAACCCTTTACCAAAATATCCTGAACCGCGTCCTCCGCATCCTGCTTGTTTTCTAACAAACGATAGCAATATCGATAGATCGGCTTTTGGAATGACCTGACAATTAAAGCATACTGCTCGGAATCTCCCTTTTGAATCCTAACGATTAGCTCTTCCAACTCTGTCGAGTCTAGCGAATCCTGTGGCGATGTAAGCACCTCCTTAACCCTTATATCTCTATAACACTTGACCACCGAAAAAAGTGCCTATGTAAACCAAACTAAAGGAAATTTTATAAAAGCTGACAGTCACGGCTTCGGAGAATGTTTGAATCACTGACGGCTGGTGTCCCCGGATTTCTTACTTATACCATTATGCACGGTTAAAATCTGGTGAGTCTATGCTTAGCAGATGCATAACAAAACCTCCCATTAGACCTGATAACTCCAGGTTTGCTTCTAATGGAAGGTTTTTTAATAAGGCTTATTATTCTAAGACTGAGGTGTAACGTCAACGTCTGCTAAATTGTAAATTGTTGCAAAGGTTACTCTCTTATCATGGAAGGAGATAGAGTGATCGTAATCGTCTTATCGAACGGGGTCATAAAATTGACCAACACCGCCTTGCAGTTATCCTGCAGCTTCGCCTCACGCACCGTAGCCGCCAGATGTCCAAGCTCGCCCCCTGACAGTTCAATCCAGTCCTCTTCACAACTATAGCGGAGGTTACCGCCGTTCCAGAGATAATGGTCCTCTCCGACAGCCTGCAATTCACCCGATGTGAAACATCCTTCCCGTCCAAAAATAAAAGACAGCTGAGTCATAACCTCCGTAGGTTCCTCAGCATGCAATCGCAGGGTCCACCCTCTGTCCGTGCGTTGAACCTCCGTCTCCACACGGAATGTCTGTTCATGCGTAAGTGCGCGGCTCTGATGCGGTAGCAGATACCAAGGGCTTACCGGCTCCCCAGATGTTTGCGGAAGCAGTTCACCTTCTACAGGACCGTAATAACCCTTCTTTTGTTCTCCTGACAGGTGGTATCCGTCAGGTAGTTTGATCATTTTCTGCATCGGGACATATCCCGGATTAAAGTAAGAAGCCAGTTGCACTGCAAGCAGCCTGACGGCACCGTGACGGAGTGCAAAAAAAGACGGCGTCTCCGTGATTAAGGTCACGCTAGTGTTCCCGTCCCTGTAGCGCGCAACCGGTGCTCCGAAATCAGTATGCAGCCGGCTGTGGTAAATTCGCCCTTGATGGCCGGACTTCTCCATATCCTGCAGATAGCCGTGTCGCGGAAAATCGCCGTTCAGTATTTTCTCATATTTTACAGGCAGAGCTGCCGAATCTTCAAAAGGTTGCTGAAGCTCCGGCTCCAGCAGCATACGTACAAGTACGTTGACAGAGCAGACCCCCGGATTTTCCAGTGCTCTGCCTGCCCATTCGGCCATCCCCGCAAACAATGGCTCCTTATCGGAACGGGCCAGAATAGCGTACGGTAAATAATATGGAGACAGGTCGTGAAAGCTCCCCAGATCCTGGCGTCCAGAATAATCGGTCACAACTTCGCCCTTAGGATGCACCAAATAGACCATCATGTGTAAATTCAGACGAACTGGCTCCAGCAACTGCGGCCGATCCAGCAGACGAGCGGCATGAATCAGCATGATGTCGCTGACCGCACTATAAATACCGTTGCTGCGCTCCGTCCATTCTCCATCAGGTGTAATATCCATCCCTTCCGCCAACCACTGTTCCGCCCGTTGGACAGCCTCCTCCAGTCCGAACAGTTCATGCAGAAATCCCAGTGCTGCACACAATACCCAACGGTGGTTCGGCGTGTGACAGCCCCCTGTAAGCATGACGGGAATAGTTCGCTTAAGAAACAAGAGCATATTATCAAGCACCTGTTGCAGTGGCGCCCAATCCTGCGACGCCAACAGTTGGTATAGCTGAGCATAGCCGACGATGACAAAGGCTGTATCCGGGGGAGAATGATAGTTCGTCCAGCCCGGAGAGATCGAGCCATCCTCATGTTGTGCACGCAGCACGAACTCCGTCGCCAGCAGCAGGCGGGCCAGCAGCAGCTCATCACGGTAGAATGCGGAATCCGGGTTAACCAGAGCCGCTCCCCAATAACACATATCGGTTGGTGTGCCGGTCGTATGATTAACCCAGGCAACGCCAGTACCCGGATCTATTGTCCCTCCATAATAGCGGCTCGTCGGATCAAGCACCTGCCGGGATAATCCCTCCACTGCCGCTCTATCATTACTGGCTACCAGTTGCTTATACATTATAATTCCCTCCATGTTAACAATCTGCTCAATGTCTGGGTGGTAACAGGAGCTGAAGCCGCGCCAGCTCTTGTCGGATACGGTCAGGAATTTCCGTGAACAGTTGATTCCAAGAAACGAACAATTCCTCCCGGTCCGCATATTCCCAGCACGAATAGGACAGGGAAGGCGTGAACCCGCAGGTTTGCAGATAACGGTGGACAAGACGGTCAGTTTCTCCATCGGACGCCAGAATGCCGTGAAAAAAGTCGCCATAAATCAGACCCTCCGCACCTGTTCTATCCTGTGTACTGGATGCGAATCCCGGTAACAGCTCAAAGACTTCAGGGAACGGGGCAAGAGCATGCTTGCCGGGTTGGACATATAGATCTACCCGTGTCCCGCTTAGATTGCTGCCCCCGCGCAGCAGCGCTTTAAGGAATTTCCCGTGAAAGCTCGCTTCGGCATCCACCACTTCCCCGTCTCTACCGATATAAACCCACACATGCTCCAGATCATATAAATGCTGAATATCATAATCGTAATAAATCGCGTATTCTACAACGGTCAACACATCCGGATGGTTCACAGCTAGACGGCGCCGGAAGGAAGGAGACTCCCCCTCCTGCCGCAACACCGTTATACCGAGACGTACCGGAAAAAATGGCTCGTTCTGATCGAATAATAAGCGCGGAGCATACTTCATAGCTAACCTACGGTCTTCATCGTTCAACATCAGACCTGCCCTCTACGCGCCAACTTGGCCATAAGCAGCCGATGACTTTCAGCAATTTCTTCCGGCTGGCAAGCTGCCTTCAGCTCATACACCTTGACCCGCGCCCGTTCAATCATCGGCAGATAAGCATCATAGAATTCCATATTCCCGCTGTTTACATAAGGGCACCAGTGATCAGACAGACCGATGGTCTCATGAATGTGAACACCTACAATATCATCCATCAGACCTTCCATTTCCCCCACACTGTCGTACAAACCCAAACGGTCCATCATAATGGCATGCCCGGTGTCATACCATATGCCCACAGGCGCTCCTTTTAGCGCCTTAATAATCGTTTTGGCTTCCGCAAGCGTCGGAATCTGCTGCGGTTTGGAACGTGTTTCGATACCAAAGCGTACGTTTAGCCCCTCAGAAACTGCCCGGTTACATACTTCATCTAGGCTTTCAATAATTTTCTGCACATAGCCGGCGCTATAGGCTTCCCGCCGCTCCATCAGTTCCGCCCATTTGCTGCGATAAGCGTTAGAATCTCTACCCTCTCCGTTATAAATCTGCTCCAGCTCTTTGCTGATATCATTTGGAAAGGGTACCTCACCGGGATGCACAACAACAGCCTCTCCTCCGTAACGCTGAGCGTACTTAGCCGAGCCAATCAGCAGCTCAATCGCCCGCTGCCGCTTCTCCTCATCCTCAAAACCTAGCAGCACGGAATCTGTGCCATAATCGGAGTCCTGCACATGCGGGAAGGTGTTGTGGACACTGGAGATCCCCATCTCCCCCCGCTCAAGCATCGGCTCGATCGTTTCCAGCATTTCCTTAGTCACATTATAGTTCAGCTCCACTCGCTGAAAGCCCAGATCGCGGATTTCCCGCAGCATTTCACTGCCGATGGAATGACGCTTAATGTTCCAGCAAGTTGAGAACGAAAATATGCCTTTGTCCTCCATAATTATGTTCTCCTCCCTTGTTACAGCTTACGGTTCAACCTTTTACGGCACCAAGCATTACACCGCTGACAAAATATTTCTGCAGCCATGGATATACGGCAAGGATCGGTACTGTTGCAAAGATAACGGTGGCCGCTTTTAGGCTCTCTGGTGTCAGTGGGGTCCGGTTGGCACCTTCCATTTGTGTCAGTTCGGATACCATGTTGTTCTGCACCATCTGGAACAGCTTGAGCTGGAGCGGATACAAATCCGGATTATTGATATACATCAAAGAATCCTGAAAGCCGTTCCACCTTCCCACTGCGTAGAAAAGCGCCAATGTGGCCATAACCGGCATGGATAGCGGCAATATAATACTCATCAGGGTACGAAGATGGGAACTGCCATCGATTTCGGCCGATTCCTCCAGGCTGGCAGGGATGTTATTGAAAAAGGAGATCAGGATAATCAGGTTAAAGGGGCTGACCAGACCTGGCAGGATAAGCGACCAGACCGAATTAATCAAATGCAAATCACGGATCAACAAATATTCAGGAATAATACCGCCGCTGAAAAACATAGTGATAACGATCAGATACATAAAAAATTTACGGCCCTTCAATTTTCTTTTGGTCAGCGGATAAGCTGCTGCGACAGTGAAAAGCATACACAGCACCGTTGTGGCAAACGTCAGAATAACCGTAAAGACAAGAGAGCGGATCATCGCATTATTGGAAAAAACATTAATGTATGCATTCCAGTTCAATTCAATGGGGAAAATCGTTACTTCTCCAGAAGTAATTGCCCGGTTGGAACTAAGCGACACGGCAATCACATGCAAAAACGGAGCCAAGCAGAACAAAACGAACAAGGCAACAAACGTTATATTGACGATATCGAATATCCGGTTTGAGGTACGTTCACTCATAGCACTCCGCCTCCTTCTTTCTTTATCATAAAATACCGTCTCCGGTCACTTTTTTCGAAATATAGTTGGAGCCAAAAATAAACACCAGTCCCACCACGGCCTGGAACAATCCGACTACAGTAGCCAACGTATATTGTCCGGATTCTAGACCCACCCGGTACACAAAGGTACTGAGCACATCAGAATACTCACGCACAGCAGTGTTACCGATAATGTAAGGGCGGTCAAAGCCGATGCTGACCATCTTTCCCAGATTGAGGATAAGCAGCGTCACGATGGTTGGTTTTATGCTAGGAAGCGTAATGTAGCGGATTTTCTTCAGCCTTGTCGCTCCATCCACTTCAGCAGCTTCAAACAGCTCTCGGTTGACACCGGTTAACGCCGCCAGATAAAGGATAGTCCCCCAACCGGCACTTTGCCAGACGCCTGTGAATAAATAAGTGATCAGCCACGGATTTTTTTCAGTCAGAAACGGGATGGGAGTAAGGCCTAAGCTCTCCAGCACACCGTTCACCATACCGGACTGGTTGCCGAACAATTGATATACGATCCCCCCGATGATCACCCAGGAAATAAAGTGGGGGATATACAAAATCGTCTGCGATATTTTCTTGAACCACACCGAACGAATTTCGAACAGCATAATCGCCAGGATAATCGGAGCCGGAAAAGAGACAAGTAAATCCAGAAAATTCAGCATAAAGGTATTGCGCAAGGTGGTGTAGAACTCTCTCATTCCAAAAACCTCGCGGAACGCATCAAAGCCAATCCATTCGCTGCCTCCAATCCCCTGAAACAAATTGAAATCCTTAAAAGCAATCTGCACACCATACATCGGACCATAGCGGAAGATCAGGAAATAAATAATAGGCAGCGAAAGCAGCGCGTACAATTGCCAATACCGTCTAAAGTATGTCGCTTTGCTCAAGTCGTTTTCCTCCTAAGGAGAAAAACCGGGTGGAGCGCAGCACCATCTCCCCCCGGTTTTCACTATATATTTGTTTATTGAGCCGAAAGTTCCTTAAACGACTTCTCCAGTTCCTCTTTCAGCTTGGTTCCGCCCAAAGTCATGTAATCTTTCATTTCCTGCTCGTAAACCGCTTCAAACTGCTCTGGTTTGGCCATTGCCGTCTTTACAATAATTACGTTGAGCTTATCTTTGAGCGTTGTGCCATATTGCGATTCCGCTTCTATCGGCTTGCCGAAGACGAGCGGCCCCACCGTGTCAGCGTTGGCGATAGCGATAGATTGAGTCAGCATCTCCCGGTTACGTTCCGGAAAGCCCAGCGCCCATGCTTTTTCATTAGTGGCCTGATCACCGATGTTTTTGCCGTTGGAGATAATGGCCATGTCGCCAGCATTAAATAGACGATCGGCGAACTCCTGGGAAACATCTGTTTTGGCCACTGGAATACCGTCTACCAGGTCGTAGTTTTCACCTTCAACGCCATTTTGGATATCAATCAGATTATTATCCGAAGCCATCCAATCGAGATACTTAACGGCTTCCACGGCGCGTTTACTACTCTTCGGAATCATGATGTACATGCCGTTGGAGGCATACCGGGATTTAATGTGCTTGTTATCAACGTTGGCGTTGGTTAAGACGTCTACCGGCAGCACCTTGCTTCCCTCTACATTTTTGTAGAGATTATCCAGGGTACCATCGGCATAGAACAAGACATCCACATCCTCCGACCAGTAGCCTACATTGCCGTTCTGGATATCCTTGGCCAACTGTGTTTTATCCTCGTCCAGACTGAAGTCCTTACTGATCATCCCTTCATTGTAGAGCTTATTAAGAAATTGCAGGGCATCCTTAAAGCCCTCATGCAGCGGCAGCTCATAACGTTGGCTGTAGGTCAGATCGCCGCTGATCGGCTTCATGAAAGAGAAAATCAACGTCTCGAATTGGGCTGGTGCCAGTGCCATGCCCATCGGGATGTTTTTGCTGCCGAGATTGCCCGGATCCTTTTCTTTAAACGCTTTCAAAGTAGTGTACAGCTCATCGGTCGTCGTTGGCACAGGCAGTCCTAATTTATCTAACCAATCCTGACGGATGTAGGAGCTATAACGGCCTGTGATCGCCCGTTTACCAGGGATCGCATACTGCTGACCTTCAAGCTGGCCGAACGCCAGCGTATCCTCGCCAATAAACTTTTTCAGATTCGGGCCATATTCATCGAGAATTTCTCCGACATCAGTCAAGCCACCTTGCTGGGCATACCGATAAAACACACTGGAATCATACGTAAATACGATATCGGGCACATCCGTATTGCTCGCCATCAAAACATTCAGCTTGGTAACTTCCTCAGAACGCTGGATAGGTACAAATTCTACATCAATGTTATTCGGATCTCCGAACTTTTCCTGCACTAGTTTAGTTAAGTAGTTATTGGTAATGGTATGAGGGGCTGGGCTGTTGCCGCGGTCAAACACTTCCACCTTTAATGTAACGCGCTTGGCACTTTCGCCGGCTGGGGCACCCTCGGATGCTGTGTTGTTTTTAGAATCATTGGAACAGCCTGCTAGCAGAGAAACGCCCATTATTGCGGTTAATCCGATCCCGATTGCTTTCTTCAGAACTCCTTGATGTACGTTCACTGTCATTTTTCCATCCCCTTCGCCCTTGCAGGCTTTAATGGTGTATTTATGATCCCCTAGCCTTAACTCTATCCATCCCCAGCGGAATCCATATCACGTGATGCTTTTTACTGCCGTGCTACTGGGTCGCTTGTTGTTCTGGATGCCCACAGTATTTCATGAATTCCGGCAGTCTGACAATAAACCTCTTTCGGATGCTCATATCCCAGCAAAATCGGACTTCCGGTTTATCCATACAACCATTTTCGTAGAATAAACCGCTTTCAAAAGTGTGAAAATAAAGACCGCATCGGTGTTCGCGCCCTCATCATAGAGGTTGGCGTGCACAGATGCGGTTATAAAAACTATTGTTCACGTGCTATTGGATTAATAAAGTCGGCAGCCTATAGTCTGGAGGTCCCGCGCCCGCGCTTTAAAGAACGGTAGTCACCCGGCGTGATTCCTAATACTCGTTTGAATACCCTGCCGAATGTAATTGCATTCGCATACCCCACCTGAAGTGCGATATCCTGCAGCGAACATTCCGTTTCCACTAAAAGCTTTTCGGCTTCCTTCATGCGTAGCTCTGTAAGAAAATCAACAAATTTCATTTTAAATTCTGTTTTAAATAGATAGCTGGCATATTTGCCGGATACCTGAAACCGGTCGCTCAAATGCTTTAGGGAAAGATCGGGATTTGTAAAATTCTCTTCAATATAATTCTTCATCTCGGTTACCATCGCCCGGTAGCTTTTAGTTTCACTGACAGAAACATAAGTGCGGAATAAATCAGTCAAATACTCAAACAAAATCCCCTTCATTTCATCTATGGATTCTGCCTCTTCCAGCCGCTTCAGCTGCTTCTCCGCATTTTCTGCTGACAGCTCATCCTGCAGCTGCTCAGACATGACAGCCACTTCCCGGCTCAGCATCTGTAGCATGGCCTGAATTAGAGAGCGGATATCATCATCTTGTAAATAATCCTGTTTAAAACCATCAAAAACACCTTCCAGCAGTTCCCGCCATTGGCCGCTCGACATCCGGAACTGCTTAACAAACTCGGCAATCATTTGTAGATACTTGAATGTCTCAAGAAGCGGCTGGCGCGTTTCTCCAAATTCCGTTAAAGCGATGTCTTCGTGCATTAAAAGCTTGTGCTGCATCACATTCTCCGCTGCCGCATAGGAATCCCGGATCTCCCCTGGACCAGCCGCCAATGGCCCGATAGCGAAACTTAAGGAGAGGCGCAAGTTCTGCTCCACCCAGGTGCGGCAGTCCTCAGCGAACACACGGATTTTCTCTGCCATCTCTTCATCACTTCCTGTGGTCAGGAAGAGAATTGCCGCCCGGTCAGTCCCTATCCACTCCGCCCAAGCTTGCAATTCCGCACTCCGCGCCAATTCTTGAAAGACATTCATCAGGGCAAATTTAAGCGTGTTCTGATCTCCCCTTGTATACCGATCTTGAAAAACCTTGTCGTAGCGGTTGATTTCGCTTAGCACAACCATAAAGCGGGTTGTGGAATGAGCTCCGGAGAGCGGCGACAGCTCTTCCATCCGCTGAACGACATTGTCCAACCGCTCGCTTTGCAAGAGATCGTTGAAAAGCTTGCTGCGCTGTAACAGCAAATTCTCTCTGCTTTTCTTATCATAATCCGTCATATGGTTGATTAGATCTTCCAGCACTCCGTCAATGAGCATCATTTCGTCCGGTCTGTCGCTGGATTGGTCCAGCTTGCGAATTTGATGACCTTCAATCCGGTTCATAATCACCTGAATTGGCTTATAGTTCCGCCGCGTAACATAGATCAGGTAAAAAATCGCGCACACAACCGTACCTAAGGCAATAGCTACCCAAAGGTAAGAAATCACTGACACCCAGCTGAATAGACTGCCCGTTTTGATCCCGCTGGTAAACGTCCAGCCAAGCCTTTCCATATATAAAGTGTTCAACTGCTTCCCATTCTTGGCACCTTCACTGTCCGAATGCGCCTGATAGACCACCTGTCCATCTGCGCCAAATATGGTCAGAAAGGACAACTGTTCATTGACCATACCGTCAACGATCTGTTCCATTCCGCTCATTTTGAGATTAATTACGAGCACTCCCTCCGAGCCGAAGGGCAGCGGCATACCTTTATTTATGGTAAGCACACGTATAGACGTACGCTGAAATTCATCTTTGTATTCCCTAACAGGCTGCCAGCCTTCCGATAAAGAGCCGGAGGTGATGCGGCCAATCCAATCCTCGTCTACAAATCCTGAAAGGTCCTTTAATCCAGTTTCTGTTAAAACGCTTTCATTTCTCTTGTCATAAAGATAGATGGACTGAATATAGGGCGATTCACGCGTCAAGTTGCGTAGATTCTGGGCAACAGCGTAGACGGTCGCCATATCAATCTGGTCTTGATTGTTAAAATAACGTTTATAAGCATCGCTGCGTTCAGCAGCCTCCAGCACTGACAGTTCAGCTTCCTTGATCGTTCGGTCCACATTATCCATAAGATAGCTGGCGGTGATACGGTCCGCTTTTTTGGTTTCCATTCGTGAAATATCATTAATAAATACAAAAGAGGCAAAAATCAGTATCGTCACAGTAAGCAAAAAAATAGGAAAATAGGACAGCAGCAATCGGCGATACCAGGAACGGAACAATAGATAACCCCCTCTGTACAACCGTTAGGATACCCGGCCACGGTTCAGCCGTTAATGCACGAGTAGTTCATAGATATTTGGCTGCACCATCATGGAAATGGAAACTCTTCCGCCTAATTTGCTGCCATTATAACACATACAACATGAGCCCGACCAACGAAGCCATTCGTATTTTACACCTGCTCACTAAAAAGGCGAGGTGCGCACAGCCATAGCCGTGAACCCCCGCATATAAATCTGTCCGAGCAGCCGCCAAGCACCAAGTGGTAGCCCTCCTCGGCCTATAAACCACTCAGATCTCTGATATAACGGCGCGCCTTGATCGCATATTCCAGCGGATCGGCAAGTGCCGGATCCTGCTCCGCTTCCACTACAAACCATCCCGTATAAGAGTAACTTGCCAATTCGCTGAAAATATCCGCAAAGGATATACATCCATCGCCAGGTACGGTGAATGCGCCCGCTTTTACAGCCTGGAGAAAACTGAGCTGATCCCGCAGCACACGCTGAACAACCTCCGGACGTATATCCTTTAAATGGACATGTTTAATCCGAGGTAAGTGGATGCGCAACACCTCTAAGGGATTCTCACCGGCAAAAGCTAGATGACCGGTATCGAACAGCAGAGACACCTCTTCCGGTTCCGTGAGCTCCATTAGCTTAGCAATTTCGGCCCCAGTCTGCACCCCTGTCCCCATATGATGATGGTATACAAGCGCCATACCTTTTTCAGCAGCCAGCCGGCCAAGCCCACCCAGTCCATCGGCAAGTGCGGCCCACTCAGCTTCTGTGAATACAGGTTTATTAGCAAACAGCGGCGTATCCATTTGTCCCTGAATACTCCGTCCTTGCTCTGAGACGACAATCACCTTCGCACCCATCTCATATAAAAAATCACGATGCGCGCAAAAAGCCTCCACTGTCTCCTCATATGGCCGCATAGTCAGATACGCGCTGAACCAAGCGCTGGCAATCTCAAGTCCACGAAGCTCAAGTGCCCGGCGCAGCCGTTCCGGAGAGCGTGGATACTTGTTGCCCACCTCGCTTCCCTGAAACCCGGCAAGCGCCATTTCGCTAATGCACTGTTCAAAGGTATTGTCTTTTCCCAGTTCAGGCATATCATCATTAGTCCAAGCGATAGGAGCAATCGCCAGCTTGACCGCATGTTCTTTGAACATCCTCGATTCTACCCCTTCCGTTTCACAGTATTACTAATACTAATAACTGCGGGCCTTTCCAAGCTGTTCAAGCTTCTGCTCGTAGGCAGCCCGAACGGCTTCACTGCCGGACACTTCTGGAACACCAACATTCCACCAGGCTCCGTAACCATGTGTCATTGTCTTGGGCAGCACCTTAATGTCAATTAGGGTGGAACGATCCTGCAGCAGAGCCTCCCTCAAAGCGTCACGCAGCTGCTCAGCCGTTGACGCACGGAAGGTCTTCACACCATATCCCGCGGCACTTGCTGCATAATCTATGCTTATCAGTTCGCCGCTCAGCTGACCTTCCGGGCCCCGGTAGCGGAATTCAGTCGCCATGCTATCCAGTCCTTGCTCCATCTGCAGGTTGTTGATACAGCCGAACCCCATGTTATCCAACAGAATGACGTTGATCTTCTTGTTCTCCTGAAGGCTCGTCACTAGTTCCGAATGCAGCATTTGATAGCTGCCATCGCCCACCAATGCATATACCTCCCGGTCCGGCTCCGCCAATTTCACACCGAGTGCACCGGAGATTTCATACCCCATACACGAAAAGCCATATTCCATATGGTAAGTATCCGGCACAGTGGAATTCCACATCCGCTGCATGTCGCCCGGTAAGCTGCCTGCGGCTCCTATCACAATGGCGTCTTTCGGAAGATATTCATTGAGGATCCCGAGTACCTGTGTTTGCGCCAGCGAAGTGTTCAACTTCGTCGCATATTCAGATAGCTTCTCGTCAAGATGTCCGGCAACTTCCGGCACGAAGGAAACTGAAGAACGATCTGGACGATCTGCCTCCTGATTCACCGTATACTCCACGTCAGATAGACGCTTTCTTTCCACTTCCCATGCCTTTTTTGCCACTACAATTTCATCTGTATAAGCGGTGCGGTAACCGCGCTTCTCCAACGTAGCAGACAGCGCCCTAAGACCTTCGGCAGCATCACAGACCACAGCCAGCGCATCCAGCTTGGAGGCATGGTAAAGGGAAGCGTTAATTGTCAGGAACTCCACCTCGGGATGGGCGAACAAACTCTTCGAACCTGTCGTGAAGTCCGTAAACCGGGTACCCACACCGATCACCAGATCCGCTTCTGCGGCCAACGTATTAGCACAGCCATTCCCGGTAACTCCTATGCCACCGAGATTGTAGGCACAGTCGCTTGCCACGGCGCTTTTTCCAGCTTGCGTCTCACCGAATGGGATGGCGAATTTCTCCGCAAACGCACGTAATTCCATTCCTGCATCCGCATACCGGACTCCCCCCCCACAGACCAGCAGAGGTCGCTGTTTACTGGCAATAAGATCAGCTGCCGCAGCAAGCTCATCCGGATGCGGAGTACAGGAAACGATCCGGTGGATGCGCTTGCGGAAGAACTCAAGTGGGTAGTCCCAGGCCTCCCCTTGCACATCCTGCGGCAGCGCAATCGTAACTGCCCCGGTATCTGCCTGATCAGTCAGCACACGCATCGCGTTCAGCAATGCCGTCATCAGCTGCTCTGGCCGATAAATCCGGTCCCAATATTTGCTCACCGCTTTGAAGGCATCGTTGACCGTTATCGACAGATTGTAGGTGTGCTCCATTTGCTGAAGTACCGGATCCGGTTGACGGGTGGCAAAGGTATCGCCGGGGAGCAGCAGCACGGGAATCTGATTCGCCGTCGCAGTGGCAGCGGCTGTCAGCATATTAGCTGAACCCGGTCCTACCGAAGCGGTGCAGGCCATGATTCGCCGTCTGCGGCTCTGCTTGGCAAAGGCAGTCGCCGCATGCACCATTCCTTGCTCATTCCTCCCCTGATAGACCGTCATCTCACCCGGCGCTTCCTGAAGTGCCTGCCCCAGTCCAAGTACATTGCCATGGCCGAAAACGGTGAATATACCGTGTACAAAACGCTCCGATCCATTGCCAAAGTCCACATATTGCTGGTCCAGAAATTTCACCAGCGCCTGCGCCGTCGTTAATCTAATCGTATCCACGTGAAACCTCCCTTTCGCCGTTTTTGTTACTGCCAGCGGGCAGTGACGACTTTTTTGCGTGTATAAAATTCAACCCCGTCGCTTCCATTCGCATGCAGATCGCCATAGAAGGAATCCTTCCAGCCGGAGAAAGGGAAAAAGGCCATCGGGGCTGGCACTCCGACATTGACACCCAACATGCCTGACTCGATATTTTCCCGGAAATAGCGCACTTTCCCGCCGTCATTCGTAAAAATACAAGCCCCGTTGGCAAAACGAGAGGTATTGGCAATTTCAATCGCCTCTTCTACATCCTTGACACGGATCACTGCCAGGACAGGCGCGAAAATTTCCTCCTGCCAGATTTTCATTTCCCGGGTCACTCCATCAAACAACGTTGGGCCGATAAAATAACCCTGTCCCTGCACCGCAGCATCCGCCCGGCCGTCTCTTAGCAACTTAGCGCCCTCGGCCATGCCTTGTTCAATATAAGCGACCGTTTTGTCTTTATGACTTTGGCGGATAACCGGCCCAAGAAACGTGTCGTCGTCCAAACCATCGCCGATGTTCATCTGCTCACATTCACGCAGGAGGATGGAGATCAGCTCATCAGCAACCTCTTCCTGCACCGTTACCACGGAGCAAGCCATACAGCGCTCTCCCGCCGAGCCGAAGGCTGCGTTGACAATCTGTGTTGCTGAAGCCTCAAGGTTCGCGTCTGCCAACACAATAGAATGATTTTTCGCCCCTGCCAACGCCTGAACCCGCTTCAAACACGCCGTTCCCTTCTTGTAGACATATTCGGCCACCGGCTGTGAGCCAACGAAGGAAATCGCCTTCACATCAGGATGCTCCAGCAGGCCGTTTACCACCTCATGCGCACCGTTAACCAGATTGAGCACACCTTTCGGAAGCCCGGCTTCCTCTAACAATTCGACCAAACGTGCTGCCAGCAGCGGTGTGCGTTCGGAGGGCTTCAGCACAAAGGTATTCCCACAGGCGATGGCCAACGGGAACATCCAGCAAGGCACCATCATCGGAAAATTAAACGGTGTGATCCCGCCGACTACACCGATGGGATAGCGATACATCCCAGATTCGATGCCTGTCGCGATGTCGGGCAACTGCCGGCCCATCATCAGCGTCGGCGCACCTGCCGCAAATTCCACACACTCAATGCCGCGCTGCACCTCTCCGTAGGCCTCTTTGAAGCTTTTTCCATTCTCCAGCGTGATCGTCTTCGCCAGTTCATCCCAATGGTCCACCAGCAGCTGCTGATATTTGAACAAGATCCGCGCTCTGCGCGGCACCGGTGTCTTGGACCAGCCTGCAAAAGCCGCCTTTGCCGCAGCCACCGCCCGATCAACATCGACTCTGCTGGACAGCGGAACCCTTGCCATCTCCTCTCCAGACGCTGGATTGTATACCGTTTCTGAGTGCTCCGTAGCCGCCTCTACCCACTGCCCGTCAATATAGTTGTTCAGCACTTGCACGGTTTGCTGTGCCATTCTACTCACTCCTTCATCTCTATTAATGCGATCCCGCGAATCTAATCTAATCTAATCTTGCATAGCTATTCGATCTGGGGTTGTTTGAGTTGTGTCCTCTCCAACCTCGCCTACTTACTCTGCACCTGAAGTGATTTCCTCGTTAGACAATAAAAACGCTTCCAATTCGTCCAAGGTTGGCATGGCATCCGAACAGCTGTGGCGGGAGATGACAATGGATGCCGACGCGCTGCCGCGGCGCATGGCCTCACCGACGCTTTCTCCCCGCATTAGACTGTGAATGAAGGCTGAGGCGTAAGAATCTCCGGCTCCAAATGTCTTCAATACTTTAGCGGGAAAAATACCGCTCCGATGCTTCTGCCCATCCGCCGTGTAGGAGATTGAACCACTCCCGCCATGCTTGATAACGACCAGCTTTGCTTGGTGCGAGAACCAGCGGTTAACTGTTGCTTCGTCATCTGCATCTGTCACATTGTACAGGCTCTCCATCATATTAAATTCCTCACGGGTACCGATGATACAATCGCATTTCTCAGCTGCCAGATTATAATAGACCGCTGTTTCTGCGGCTGACTTCCAAGTATAGGGGCGATAATCCAGATCAAAAAATACAGTGACATTGTGCTTGCGGGCGAACTCCAAAGCGACAAACACAGCCTCACGGGACGGACTTTGTGCCAGTGCAGTACCTGAGATCAGCAGTGCCTTGGACTTCCGAATATACTCTTCCGAGATCTCCTCTGTACTCAGCAGCAAATCAGCCACATGATCCCGGTACATCAGAATGCTGCACTCCTGAGGACTCTTTATTTCAGTAAAAGCAAGCCCAGTCACTGCACCAGTCTGGTCAACACTCACCTGGCTATCATCAATGCCATTCCGTTGCAGATAAGTTCGGATAAAACGGCCCATCTGATCATCGGATATCTTACCGATAAAGCCAGTGCGCATCCCTAGCCGTGCTGCTCCAATTACGATATTGGCGGGAGAGCCGCCGACATATTTGGTAAACGTCAGTGTCTCTTCCATTGGTCTTCCGGTTTCATTAGCGTTTAAGTCAATACAGAGCCGACCGACAGCAATTAAATCCAGCGGTCGTGCAGGATCGAACTGTAAACCGTTCATTATGACGCCTCCTTGAGAAAACTTCAGTAAAATGGATTAATGAGATACAACAATCATCGGGGGATGGGTTAAGCGCTTAACCTAATTTCCATTAGTATAGTTTAGAAATTGGAGTTTGGCAATCCTGAACTTAAACGAAGTTGGGAACTGAACCCATGTACCAGAAAAAAACAAAGAAAAGACCTGTACCTCGCCGCTAAGCGAGGTACAGGTCTTCAGATAGGAGTCGGCGTTCTTACTCCGTTTGTAGAGTTTGTGTCTTCCTAATTCGGTGCCGGTCCGGTGGAATGGCGGACGATCAGTTCCGGCATCAGCATGATCTTGCGCTTAGGACTATCGGGATTGTCGATAGATTCGTTCAGCAGAATCATCGCCTGTTCCGTCATCTCACGCAGAGGCTGAGCAATGCTGGTCAAGGTGGGATGGCAAATTTCAGCCAGCATTGTATTGTCAAAACCCACCACGGACAGATCACGGGGTATTGACAAGCCTGCGCTGCGCGCCTCCTTCAATATCCCAATCGCGAGCAGATCGTTGCAGGCGAATATGGCGGTCGGCCGGTCTTCCTGCGCCTGAACCAGCATCGCGGCAGCCGCTTTGCGGCCGTTCTCCAGCGTGGCTGAAGTATGCGTGAGATTAGCCGGATTGTCAAAGCCAACACCCGCTGCCTTGAGCGCATCCATAAAGCCTTCCACGCGCAGCTTACTCCCCGGTAAATTGTCAGAGATAATGCCGAGCCTGCGATGGCCCAGGGACAACAGATATTCTGTCGCCTGATAGCCTCCCTTATAGTCATCCACCGTGACGCTGTTGCTCTCCATCATCCGGATATCAGCCGAAAATAACACAAGCGGTACGTGATCAGCCAGCAGGCGGCGGACCATATCTGGATTCCCTGTATGAGAAGCAATGATTATACCGTCCACCCGTTTACGCAGGAGCAGTGAGATATACCGGGCCGCCTTCTCATCATCCCGGTCAGTACTGCATACAATCAAGTCGCTTCCCTGCTCCTGAGCATAATCCTCAATACCTCGGGCCGCCTCAGCAAAAAAAGGGTTGGAAATATCGGGAATCATCAGCCCAATCGTTCCCGTTCGGCGACTCGTCAGCGCAGAGGCCACCAGACTCGGCTGGTAATTCAGCTCCTCCATGATCCGATGAACCTTCTCCCGTGTCTTATCGCTAATTCTCCCGTTCTTGTTCAACACCTTGGACACCGTAGCGATGGAGACTCCCGCTTCCCGTGCCACATCATATATCGTAGGTTTCATCGTTAGTGAGCCCGCCTTTACGTTCGTACAATCCTATACCTAGATTATAAGGAACTCTTCTGACAGTGTCTATTCAGCGGTGCAAGAGACTCTCTTACTGTGGCGATCATTTGGTCAATACATCGACACAAAGAAGGAGCCTCCGCCTTGCGGAAGCCCCCTTTTCGTGCGTGCTGCTACACTATTTCTTCTTATCCTTCTGGTGTTGCTGCATCTCGAACAGCCATTCATGTTCCGGATCATTATGAAAAACCCATGTGCGGACCGGACCTGCCATCACATTGAGATAATAAGAATCATAACCCGGCGGAGCCGATACAGGATGATAGCCCTCCGGAACCAATACAATACTGCTGTCAGACACGGCCATCGTCTCATCAAGGCTGCGATCGTCATTATACACCCGCTGCACTACAAAACCATGAGCCGGGTTAACCCGGTGGTAGTATGTCTCTTCCAGGTAAGACTCAGCAGGTAGATTGTCACAGTCATGCTTGTGCGGAGGATAGCTGGACCAATTGCCGCCACCCGTACGTACTTCCACGACCAGCAGGCTCTCGGCTTCACTCTGCTCAGGCAAAATGTTGACCACTCGCCGTGACATACTGCCAGAACCGCGGGCTTCGGCCACAGTATCGCACGGAGCGATCAAACGCGGCGCATATTTGCCCGTTCCTGGTGCAAGGCAAACCGCAAGTTCCAGCTCCGTCAAGGCCGTAACTTCATAATGCCCTCCCGCCGGAATATACACCGCATACGGCGGCAAATCCTCAAATACAGACATACGTTCACCGATCCCGGCGAACAACTGGGCGCCTGCTCTCACATCCGCCTTGCCCGCCAGCAGCACCAGACAGATTTCATTCCCTTCCGCGCTGCGGCTCAGCGTATCCCCAACCTGCAGCTGGTACACTTCAAAACCTACATACTCCCATCCAGCGCTCTCCTTGCTAACTGCCGCTACAAGTCCATCTTTGCCGGGTGCTCCGGCTTTTATGATTAGATTGGACATCTTCACAGACCTCCCCCATCTTCCTTCAGCATCTGCATCCGCTTACAAAGCTTGTGTTGCCGATATTCCCTCTCCGGCACAAGAAGACAACTTGACCGGAAGCCCGGTAAGATAGGATTCCTTAGCGGCTTCGGCAATCCGTTCCGCCTGTTGCCCGTCAAGCCCGCTGCAAATGATAGGCTCCTGCAGGCGGATTGCCCGGGCAAATGCGGCAACCTCTTCCACGAAAGCCTGGTTATACCGCTCGAGAAAGAAATGAAGCGGCTGATCGCGTGTGACCGAAGCAGCGGTTGAAACTTCTACAGTTGTTGGACGGCAGTTATCGGCGGTGGCTGAGCCGCAGGAACCGAACACCTCCACGCGTTGATCATAACCATATACAGCCTTACGGCTGTTATCAATGACGCAGATTGCGCCACTGGCAAAGGTCAGCGTGATGACAGCTGTATCCACATCATCGCAGCGCCCAAACATCGGATCAACGAGATTGGCACCTCGGGTATAAACTTCTGTTACTTCCTCACCCATCAGATAACGGGCCATATCAAAATCGTGAATCGTCATATCCATAAACATCCCGCCGGAAGACCGCACATAAGCCTCACCCGGAGGCTGCGGATCACGTGATGTGATCTTCACAATATGTGGACTGCCTAGCTCTCCTGATTGAACCAGTTGCTTAAGTTTGCGGAAGCTAGGGTCCATTCGCCGGTTGAAGCCGACCTGTAGCAATACACCCTCATCCTCCACTATCTTCAGTGCCTGGTGGGTAAACTCTGACGACAGGCTGATCGGCTTTTCACAGAAAATATGTTTTCCAGCCCGGGCTGCTAGCTCAATCCAAGAGGCGTGGGTATCCGTAGGTGTGCAGATAAACACAGCCTCGATTTCAGGGTCATTCAGAATGTCTTGCCCATTCACAAATGCAGAGCCAAGATTCCGGCTCTCTGCCCAGACCAGCAATTCCTCACTTACCACAGCCTCCGCAATGGATTTCAACTTAAACGACGGCATCACACGCAGATTATCTGCATGAAGCCGGCCAATTCTGCCTGCCCCAATAATGCCAACTACGATCGGATTTACCATATTTGCTTATCCTCCTTTGAGGTAAGCGCTTAACCATCCCGAAAATAGTATACTCCAAGCACAAGTGAAGTTACAAGCAAATATTTCTCCTGCTTTTTTAACTCTCTCCTTAGCTATCTACTCCTCCTCAACAGTAATGTAACGCTTCACCTAGTGCGACTAAAACCATGGCCTGTCCGTAGGCCATAGGGGCAATAATGATTTCCTTATAATCTTCTTTTGCAGCACCAATCGGAGTGCCGCCGGATACAACAAGCACCGTGCCTTCATCGTCAATTCTGTCCAGCACCGCCCGGATCGCTTTCAGGGCATGATCTGCATACGATTCCGGCAACAACCCCCTGCGTACGCTATGCAAAATACCCGCTGCGATAGCTGCTGAGCCTGACGTTTCAGTATAACTGCTAGAGTCGTCCAGCAGCGTATGCCATAATCCGTCTCCGCTCTGGCAGGCTAATAAAGCTGTTGCCTGTGCGTTCAGGATCTGTTGAAGATATTCAAACACTCCACTGTCCAGATACGGCCCCATCAACTCCAGGTATTCAGGCAGGCCGAGTGTAAACCAGCTATTGCCCCGGCACCAGAAGGCTTCACTGAAATTATGCCGGCCGCCAAAATGCCAGCCATGAAAAAACAACCCCGTCTTTTTATCATAAAGGTATTTGATATGCAGCAACAGTTGGTAAAGCGACGCTTGCCGCCATGCGGAATTATCGTATTTCACACCCATTTTTGCCGTGAACAAAATAGCCATAAATAACGTATCAATCCAGATTTCATTATCATTGAGCGTAACTTCATCCTTGCTCGCTCCTGTTGTGACATGCTGATAACCAGACTCCTCCGTCCGCGGCAGGCCATGCATCAACCACTGCACCCATTCCAGGCTTAATTCCTCCGCTTCCTTCAGTTCCATTAATGACAGCAACGGCGCTGTTGTATTGATATTCCGGCTCGGCAGTCCCTTGCCCAGTTGCTTGCTCATCCAAAGCTTGGCATATTCTTGATAACGCTCATCCTTGAAATGCTGCTCAAGCTTTTGAAGTCCGTAAAGCCCCACTCCCTGCGGCCAATCCCATTCCTCCATGCCAAAATCACGGGCAAAATACCCCCGTCGTCCCGCATCCTCCCCTAAATTTTGCAGTTCGGCTTCGTTTTCCGGCCGCTCCAGCTTCAGCAGCTTATCCGTCACGCGGTTCAGCTTTTCAATGATCTCAACTTTACTAATCCGGCTGTTGTTCATCTGTTTCCCGCCCCTTCACCTGCTATTTTGGGTCTTCCCTCATGTTGGGTAGTTCCATTCACCCGTAATATATCAAACCATTCCATACAAAAACTACTTTATATTTGCTGTAATAACCCTCATATATTGCAAATCTTGCTTTTCTGAACCTATAATAAGTGCATATTACAGAATAAGGCGGTGAGAGCATTTGCTTGAAAGCGACTTACTGTACGAACAAGGGTATAGCGTACGTATCAACACGCCCGTAGATCCCCTTTTTTATTATTTTGATTATGACCAGCGTTCTCACGATATCAATATGGAGTTTCAGCATTTTCATGATTTTTACGAGATTCATATCTTGATGGATTCCCGAGCCACTCATATTATCGATGGGAATGTCTGCGCCCTCCAGCAGTGTGACATCGTGCTCCTGCGTCCTTATCGGATGCATAAGACACAATATCCGGAAGGGCCGCCGTTTAAGCGGCTGATCATAAACTTCGCCATGCCCAAGGATATACCCGGTTTAGAGAACGCTTACAAAAGTATGTTTCTCTCATTTTGGGAAGAAATACCGATCTACCGTTTGCCAAAAGAGTTGCGCAAAGCCGTGTTTGATCCTCTTAACGCTATCTTCACCTTATCACACAGCACTTCACCGTTAAATCCAGTACTGATTCACAGCCTTTTCCAACAGTTCCTCTGTGCTTTATACCAGCGTAGAGACCAGAACAGCTATGTCCCAGAGGAGATCGGAAATGCCATTATGCAAAAAATCTACTCGATCACCGCATACATCCATAGCCATTACAACAGCGAGTTGTCCCTTGATTTCCTCGCTAAAGAGTTCTTTATCAGCTCCTATTACTTATCACACCAATTTAAGTTAATTACCGGCTCCACGCTGACAGAATATATTCAGATGACCCGGGTCCGTAATGCCCAGCAATTGCTGATCTACACCCGCCTGAAGATTTCCGAGATCGCCGGGCAATCCGGATTCAACAGCTTCTCCCAGTTCAACCGCATATTCAATAAACTTAGCGGGATGTCCCCATCCGAGTTCCGCAAGAATCAGGTCATATCCAACACTGCTTCGACCACATTTTCCTATTGATGTACTTGCTTACCTAGTTACAAAAAATCCGCTGTGCGTCCGACAAATCTATCTACCCTCTAAGTAACTATATTGAGCAGTAACAGAGGCAATGTTTAGACGCAAAAGAGAGACGAAGGGAAAGGGATAGCAAAAGCGATGGTGCAAGCACACACATGTTGGTATAGATGCAGGTACTGGTATAGGTGCTCGTAGTGATGTAGGTACTGATGTAGGTACTGATATAGGTACTGATATAGGTACTGATGTTGGTGCTG
>NZ_JBBOWJ010000005.1:0-303586 GCF_038007025.1 Paenibacillus sp. FSL H7-0918 | reverse complement strand
AGGGTAGTCACGTTTAACTGTATTTCATACAACTATTTTTTCACGCATCACGCCACCATTAGATATAGCTGTATTTGGTGCAACTATTTCCTTGGTTTTTTCGCCTCTAAGCAACATCTCGAGATTTTAGTTGTACAGAATACAACTAAAATCCGAAGATTCACTATTTCATACGGAATAGTTGCACAGAATGCAGTTACTTCTCAGATCCCAGCAAAACTCCTTCTCCCAATTGAAGATAATCCGCCCAAACAAGTCACAGCTCAGCAAGCCACCACAAATCAAAAGAACCAGGCAGCGATTCTCCACTAACGGGAGAATCACTGCCTGGTTCTAGCTTCAATTACATCTTAAGCCGTACGTTCCGTTGCTTTGAGACGCAGCGCTTTTTTCTCTTTCGACTTCGCCACTGGCGGTTTCAGAGAAATCGCGATGATGCAGGCCAGCAGGCACAAGAGGCCAAAGATAACAAAGGTTGGTTTAAATCCGCCTAGGAAGACGGCGATAAACGAACCGGAAAGGGCACCAATACCAAAACCTTGGTAAACAATTCCGTAGTTCTTACTGTGATTTTTCAGTCCGAAGAAGTCGCTGACAATGGCGGGGAACACCGTGATATTCCCGCCAAAGCAGAACGCAATGGCTGCTACACAAGTGAAGAAAAGTCCGAAATTCAGGGTCGCGTAGCTGAGGGTCAGCATAGCCGCCGCAGTTACAGCAAGCGATGCGCCTACCAGCTTCAAGCGACTCATTTTGTCAGATAAAGCACCCAGAATTAAACGTCCCGCTGTATTAAAGATCGCAATCATAGCCACCGCACTAGCTGCTGTCTGTACATCAAGTCCAGCCAGCTGCACGCCGATATCTTTTACAATACCGATCAAATACAGACCACACATACAAGCGGTGAAAAAAATGATAAATAGCAGATAAGCTTCTTTTGTCCGCAGCATTTCTTTGACCGTATAGTCTTTCGGTGAACTCATTACTGTAGCTGTCGTTGAACCCGCTGGTGCTGGGGCCGCTTGAACCGGAGCTTCTCTTACGAGCAAGGAACCGATTACAATCATGCCCATAACAATCAAACCCCAATACATAAATGTATTAGACACACCCACTGAGTCAATCAACCCGCCGTTAATATATTTAAAGATCAAACTCCCCGTTCCATAAGCACCAACGGACACGCCGGAGATTAAACCTTTATTATTCGGAAACCATTTAATTAAATTAGATAATGAAGTGATATAAGCTGTCCCATCCGCAAAACCAACGATCACCCCAACCAATAAATAGAACATGAAGAGTGAATTGGCTTGAGAGCTAAGAATCAATCCTAGTCCGAGCACAATCCCAGCAGTAGCAGTCAAACGGCGAAGCCCGAAACGATCCTGCAGCTTCCCTGCGAACAAAGTCGCGAAAGCGAGTGCAAAGCTCGTTATAGAAAAAGTAATCGAAACGGAGTTAAGCTCCCAGCCAAATTTTGTTACCAGATGCGCATTAAATAAACTCCATGTATAGATGGTACCTAGGCCCATTTGCATAATTACTGTACCTAATACGATTAGCCACCGTTTGGTGCTTTTGCTGTCCATTGTCGTAGTCATGGTCTTTTCCTTCTTTCTCTCTCGTTGTCTGCTACAAGAGCTTCTATCGCCTCTTTATTGTAGCTAAACCAGCCGATGTTGAGAGAAATCCGGCATGAGATGACGGAAATGAAGAATGAATTGCATTTATAAGCGCATAATCTGCCTGAATTCCTTTACCTTACTACGACTTACCGGCACTTCAAAACCTAAATCATGCAGGCGCAGCAAATACGTATTGTTGAACCACGGGATGATTTCCTTGATCTTGGACAGGTTAACAATATAGGAACGATGGCAGCGAAAAAAACGATCCTGCGGCAGCCGCTGAAAGAAATCGCTAATACTAAGTGCCATGCTGTATTCCTCACCTTTAGTCATCACACTTGTACTTTTTTCCTGCGCGGAGGCGTAATAAATATCGTCGGCATTCACTACGATAATCTTTTCATTTTTCCACAGATTAACCTTGTCACTGACCGGATTACGCTCTTCTTCCCCCTGTCGTCCACGGCTGGCAAACGCATTCTCCAGCTTGTGCAGCATGGCTTTGATGCGTACCTCGCTATAAGGCTTAAGAATATAGTCAAAAGCTTCAATCTCAAACGCCTCAGCGGCATGCTCCTTATACGCAGTGATGAACACTATGTAGGGTTTTACCGAGAATCTACTGATATTTTGTGCCAACAGCACTCCGTCGATGGAGGGAATATTAATATCCAGAAAAATCACATCTATCGTATCACTCTGCAAAAATTTAAGCGCGTCCAACCCATCTTCAAACTGTGCCGTTATATCGATCCCGCTGTGCGTCTCTATTAAATAAGCCAGCTCCTGTCTTGCCAGCTCTTCATCCTCTACGATGATCGCTCTCATTGGTCCTCCTTTTTAACATCAAAAAAGATGTTCGTCCCTTTATCCAATCTCTGAATGGTAAGTCCAGTCCCATATATCAGCTTTACCCGTTGGTGTACATTAAACAGCCCGATTTTATTCTCCGGCATATCGCCAGTATAGACCTTCTCTATCGTTTCCTCGCTGATGCCAGCTCCGGTATCGCGAATGCCCACCCGTACGGTATCCCCGTGGTCTTTTACAGAAATCGTTACTGTTCCTGTCCCTCTTACCTTCAGTATGCCATGTATAATCGCATTTTCTACAAGCGGCTGAATGATCAGACTCGGAATCCGAACCTGAACCTCATCAATATCATAAAGCACGTTAAGCCGGCTTCCAAAACGCGCCTTTTCGATCTCTACGTATTGCTGGACCTGCTGTAGCTCTCGTTTGATATCAATGAATTCATCGGTAAGCTCCAGATTGTATCTCATATAACCGGACAGATTCACAATCAGCTCGCGCGCCTTATCCGGGTTAATTCGAATCGAGGACGCAATCGCATTCAGTGCATTGAACAAAAAATGCGGGTTAATGCTGGTCTGCAGTGCCTTCAGCTCCGCTTTGTTCGCCATTTCCTTAATGCCTTCCACCCGCGACACTTCCATCAAGGTAGAGATCATTTGTGACAGACCCACGGCCATAGCTTGAAGCGAATAGGTAATCTTGTGGGCTTTGGTGTAATAGATTTTGAGCGCTCCCGTCACCTCACCCTTTTCCTTCAAAGGAATAATGATCAGCGACTTGATCTGCGGATTCACGTAATCACTATCATCGTTACGGATGGTAATTTCACCACTGGACAACGTTACTTTAGTTTCCTCACTGATAATATCGTTAGTTGTCTCATAATCCTCCTCACCCACGCCAACATAGGCACGAATAAACCGAGTATCCGTAATCGCTACAGCGTCTGCACCGATATCCTCTTTGATGATCTGGCAGATGGTGTGCAGCGACTCCTGATTAATATTGCGAAAATACGGCAAGGTCTTATTGGCAATATCAAGCGCCAGCTTGGACTGCTTAGCCGCGATCCGTTCCTTCTCACCTTCCACGCTCTGCACTAGCACAACAATCAGGCCAACACTAATCTGGCTCATAATCATCGGAAAAGCGATCTTGGACACGATATCCACACCCAGCGACATCGGCTGAGCCATCGCTAGAATGAGCAGCATCGTCAGTGCCTCACAGGCCATTCCCGCCAAAATCCCTGCTATCCAGCGACGTTCACCAGAGGTGCGGCGATAGATTATCCCAGACACTATGCCTGCGGTGATACTCGTAATCAGACAAGGAAGAGAGGTTACCCCTCCGATATCAATCAGAAAACGGTGAACCCCTGAGATGATGCCTGTTATAAGTCCAACCCATGGTCCGAACAAAATCCCGCCAGATACGATGGCGATAATTCGCACATTCACAAGCGAACCTTCCACATTAATCCCGCTATAAGTGCCGAAAATGGCAAATAAGCTGAAGATCATCGTCGCAATAGCAAGCTCTTGCGGAGCGTAACTCCCTTTTTGAAAAACCTCTTTAAACCGCGGCAGACGAGTCAATACAAACAGACACATCAGCAATAACGCAGCTCTTTCCAACAATTGCAGTAATATAGTAAACGTATATTGCACGGTCACCGCCTCCAAAGGTCTCGATGTCGATTCATTATAAAGATAGTTCATGCCTCTGTCCATTCAGCCTGTCCCTTTATACCTCTATTGAAACTCTTGTTGTATGATATTAACAGATTGGAAGCATGAATATTCGGAGGTGGCAGTTTGCACAAGATAGAACACGAGGCAGATATCATTCAGCTTGTACATAATGACCCCTGGATGATGGATATTTTAGAAAATGCCAGATCGCTACAGTTACCTGACTGGTGGGTTTGTGCTGGGTTTGTACGTTCAAAAATCTGGGATACCTTACATGGCTTTGAAGAGCGGACCCCTTTGCCAGATATTGATGTTATTTATTATGACGGCAGCAATCTTCATGAGGAAGTGGAAAAGCAATGGGAGGCAAAACTAAGAAATTTAAATCCCCATGTGCCATGGTCCGTTAAGAATGAAGCAAGAATGCATACCATTAACAACCTTGCGCCCTATACGTCATCTGTAGATGCCATCTCCAAGTTTCCGGAAACAGCTACAGCGCTTGGGCTTTCCTTAGATGAATACGGTAAGGTTATCCTAACCGCTCCGCATGGGATTGCAGATGTTATTAATGTAGTGTTACGGGCTACCCCTCATTTCAACAATAATCCGAACTTACTCCCTATTTATGAAAAACGAATTGCACAAAAAAACTGGCAGGCAACGTGGAAGCAATTGCAGGTCAGCGCTACCTAAAGCTAAGTTGTGTTAGCATCGGAATAAAAAAGACAGCAAGCCTCTGCTACAGAAGGGCTTGCTGCTGTTGTTTTATTACACCGCTAAATCAATACCAACCACGCCTACTACATCTCCCTGACGATTCCGGATTGCTCTAGATAATGTAATACAAGAACGTTTCGTAATCGCGGATACATAAGGTTTAGAGACATATTCACCCTCATTCATGGCCCCATTCCACCAATCACGCCGCTTAGCATTCAACAGGCCAGCCGCTGGCTCGGAGTAGATAAAGGTTCCATCCGTCCGATTGGACCAAATGGCTTGTACATCTGGAATTTTCTTAATGTAAGCGTTCAAAACACCTTGATGAACTTCAGTATCTGGAGCGTAAAGTTCTTCCTTGGCGGAAATTGTCTCCAAGAGACTCTGCATTTCCTGAAGCCGGGCTGCATATTGGCTCATCTCAATTTCCGCTCTGCCCGCAATGCTAGTAACCGATTGCTGCAAGGATTGCGACTCCGCTAACAGATTGGCGCTGACTTCGTTCAGCTGCCCAATTTGATCCCGCTGCCGTGTCACCTGCTCCAGCGTAAGGTCTACATTGGCAATCGTCTCATTCACGATAGCCACCGCACCGCTCAGCTCCGTTGTCACTTCTACAATCAGCTTGCCCTGCTTCGCGGCAGCATCGATTGTTTCCGTCACGGCGCTGCCTACTTCATCTACTCTCGACGCGATATCATCGAGTCGAAGCTTAACCGTGCCGACCTCGTTCACCCCACGCTCCACTGAGACTTGCTCTTTCGTAACGGATTCCAGCACCTGCTGTACTCCATTATTAATGTCAAGCAAGATGCCTGAGGAGCGGTCTACCGAGCTCTTGCTTTGATCAGCCAGCTGCCGAATCCGGCTGGCCACTACTGCAAATCCGCGGCCCTGTTCACCGGCCCGGGCCGCTTCAATAGAAGCATTCAGCGCGAGCAACGAGGTCTCATTCACAATGGAGTTAATCAATGTATTGATCTCCTCTACCATCGCAATATGATTACTCAGGGTAGTAAACTTAGCTAACATGTCCCCACTCTGTGTTTGCAGATCCTTCATCACCACATCTGCAATGCTCAGGGAATCTACCATTGCTGTCATTCCTTGCCGAGCATATTGCATATTCGAGCCTAGTTTTTCCGTCAATTCTTCGATATGTGCTGTAACTGAGGCTACACCGCCCATCGTCTGATAGGCCCCTTCAATATTGGCTTTAGCTTCATTGCTGCGAATCCTTAAATCCGTTTCATACGCGTGTGAATAATCTGCTGTCTGCTGCAGCTGCTCTGTATGGCGGCTGATTTCTTCAAGCGCACCATGCAGCCGATCTGAGGTAACTACAATCTCATTGCCAAGAAGCTCCACTTTGTTCTGTGAATCCTTCAGCAGCGCTTCTTTGCGATAACCGTAGCGGGATGTATTCAGCGAGAACCATCCTAGAGAACCCATAAGCAGAATAATCACCAGCTTATGCATCCAGAGCATATCAATCAATAAGCTGTACACACTGACAAGAAGCAACAGGACGACTACGAAAATCTGGTTTCGACGGATCTGCATCTTTACTTCCACTCCACTCGATTGATGTTATGTATTCTAACATTATATCAGCAGAGTTAATTAAAGGAAATACTTTCTATAGTATTCCTTTTCGATCAATCATTCCCCGGGCAAGGCAATCTCCCCTTATAAAGATGCTTGTTGATCTCCCGCTTCCAAGAAAGCCATCAAGAGGAAACCTGAGCTTATTGTCGAATATATAAGCATATTGCCACTGGAAAAGAGGATCACATTATGCGCGCCACACCTCAAACTCCTCGTCAGACCTATTGGAATCGTGTGCTTCTCAATTCATTCTGGATCATCCTGATTGTGTATTTAAGTATTCAGTTCATTGTTTCTCTATCCTTATGGAGCCAGCGTCCGGAAACCCCAACCAGGAACGATTATATTGAGCACTCGTTGATTTCTGATTCCATCATAGTGAGTTTGATCATTATTCTAGAAGTAATCTATAGATGGAGGCCTCTGTGGGCCCAACTCGCCATTACGGTTGCAAGCCATCTATTTGCGGTTTTGATTATCGTCAATCTCAGCGATGAGTTGCATGTTAAATCATTAATTATGCTGTTCCCGCTACTAGTCTCGATGATCTATCTGAAGAGCAGTTATATGATAGCCACTTCTGCTATTTCTCTACTGTACACGATCATTTTATTCACCAAGACATCCATTCACGAGTACTTCCCGATCACCCAAACAATCATTATCGCTCTTATTTTTGCAGGCACTGCTTTGGCAGGTTTTGCAGTAATCGTTCGTGGACGTGATTTGATGCAATCCCTGCAGAACTCCGTCAAGTCAGAACAGGAATTACGCATTCAGAATATAATCATGGATCGTCTATCTAAGATAGATCCCCTGACTGATCTGTATAATCACAAGACTTTTCACGAATATTTGGGTTGGCTAATCGAGCATCAGCAGAGTAATCCATTCTCCATGCAGCTTGCCGTTATGGATATCGATAATTTCAAAAAAGTAAATGATTGCTATGGACACTCCGTTGGAGATATCGTATTACAAAAAGTCGCAGCGATCCTGCTCGAGTATATCGGTCCTGATGATTTCGCCGCGCGGTACGGGGGCGAGGAATTCATTGTCATTCTGACAACCAAAACCTTTGAGCAATCCTATGAAATCATGCAACAGATTCTAGCCAAAGTCGCCGATACCCCTTTTGCCGAAATGGAAGGGAAAAGCATAACCGTCAGTATCGGGATGCATGATTACACAGGTGCAGACTCCAAAAATTCTACTTTTCAGCAGGCTGATGATGCACTTTACGAAGCTAAAAACACCGGGAAGAACAAAATTGTCATCAGCTAGTGACAAGCTCCACAGACACTGTTTATCTGTCGGAGCTTGTTTTTTTTGCAAAGCCTTAATTTCAGAAGCATTTCATACCAAAAACCCCCACCTTGAGATGAGGGCTGTGTATCCACTGCTATATTCCGTAACGCTTCTGCGGTTCCAAAAGCTCCACCACTTCCTGCTTCGGAACAGGTCTGCTAACCAGATATCCCTGTACCTTATCGCAGCCCGATTTTCTGAGGAAATCCAGCTGGCTGATCTCTTCCACTCCCTCCGCAACGACCTCCAGCCCCATATTGTGGCCCAGCTGTATAATGGTCTGCACAAAAGACTGGCTGTAAGCTTTTTCCGAAAGCGAATCGATAAAGGTTTTATCCATTTTAAGCGTAGAAATCGGCAATTGCTGCAAATAACTAAGAGATGAGTATCCCGTTCCGAAATCATCCAGCGCAATACGAATGCCTTGGGATTTGAGGAATTGAAGCTTATTCACGATACTCTCAAACGATTCCATAAAAATAGACTCGGTGATTTCCAGTTCAAGACAACTAGGCTTTAGCCCACTTTCAGCCAGACTTTCCTGCACCATCTCGACGAAATCATCCTGCAATAGTTGAATAATGGAAATGTTAACTGATATCTTGTAAGGAATGCCCATACGATCTTGAATGCCCTTCATAAAGATGCACGATTCCCTAAGCACCCATTCTCCAATATAAATAATCAGCCTGGAATCCTCGGCGATTTTGATAAAGGAAAGTGGAGATACAAAGCCCAGCGTTGGACTATTCCAGCGAATTAAAGCCTCAAAACCAGAGATTAATCCAGACTGGATATCCACCTGCGGTTGATAATATAACTCAAACTCATTATTATTCATGGCACTGCGCAAATGTTTCTCTATATTCATCCGTTCATTAAACGCAGTATGCATAGATTTGTCATATACCACATAAGTCCCCTTACCATCCTCTTTTGCCCGGTACATAGCGACATCCGCATTTTTTAAGATTTGCTCGGTGGTCTCCCCATCTTCCGGATAAAAGGAAATTCCGATGCTTACGGAAACGTACAAATAACTCTCTCCGATTAAAAAGGACTGCCTGAACGCTCTCATGATCCGCTCCGCCAGGTCTAACACATCCTCGTGGTTTTCTATATCCTTAATAAAAATCACGAATTCATCCCCGCCGAGCCGAGAGAGCATATCTCCTTCCCGCACCACCGACTGCAGCCTTTTACTAGCCTTCTGAATAAGAACATCACCGGATTTATGCCCTAAGGTATCATTGATGTATTTAAAATTATCGGTGTCTACGAACAACAGCGCCGCCTTGCCTCCTGAACATTGCAGATATTTCTCCATAGATTCCAGTAGACATACACGGTTGGGTAGATTACTAAGCTCATCCACATAAGCTAGACGATGCATGTGTTTTTGATTCTCCACCAGCATATCGTATTGCTCTACAAGCTCCTGCTGTGTGGCTGTAAGCTGTTCATAGGTTGCCTCAAGCTCCTGATAACTGTTGCTCAGCTTTAGCTCTACCTGCTTCCGCTTACTAATATCAATCAGCGAACCGATAAATAACACAACTTCATTCTTTGGATCAACGATAGCTTTACCACTTACCTCAAACCAGACGAACTGATTATCTTTGGTCCGCATGCGGTATTCCGTCTCGTAGATAGGTGTTAAACCTGCCAGATGATCATGTCTTGCCTTTTGGGATGATGGCTGGTCATCGGGATGAATAATACTAAGCACCCCATTTTCGAAGGAATTGATTTCATCCTCCGTATAGCCCATGAGCTTGTACCAGCGATCCGATAGATTATATAGTCCTGTCTCCCAATCAAGCTCCCACATGTATGCACCAGAACCCTCTGTCGCGAGACTGAACCGTCGTTCACCTACTTGCAGCTTAGCAAATTGCTCCTGTAGCTCGACCTCTGTCGCTGACAGCTCTTCGTAAGTAGCTTCCAGTTCCTCATAACTTTGCTGAAGCCTTAGCTCATTTTGTTTGCGCTCATCGATATCCACTCCTACAAGCACAAAAATATCAGCTGCCTGCTTATCCAATCCTTTCAACAAGGTGGTCCGAAATGAAAAATACCGCGCTGCTGGCGAATTGTCTGGAAGTTTATGCTCGATATTATCAACATATTCAAGCTGTACGGCCCTTTCCAACAGATTCCGAATAGCCGCCGTACTGCCTGTCAGCCCCTCTATATCCTCAATGTTTTTGCCCACTACTTCATTCTCGCATAGGCCCGTCATTCGCTCAGCGTAATTGTTAAACCGAACTACCTTTTTATCCGCCTGCACAGCCCAAACCACCATACCGCTATGCTCTATTACATCTTCAAAAAATTGCTGTTCCGAATAAACCGCCCGCCGTAAGTGATTAATATACATTTTTAGCAAAACCGCACTAATGATCAGAAGGCCGAGCAGAATAATGGCTCCCACAATAAATCTATTGCGCATCATAACTTTATAATAATCCGAATGAACGAAGAAATAGTGCTGATACAGCTCTTCAAAAGCACCTGAACGATGCAGGCGATCCAATCTCTCGTTAACATAAGTCACTAGCTCCGGAGAGGATTTACTTATTGCAAAAGCGACATCCCTAGGGTAGAGATTGCTCATTTTTTTGATAATACTCCCCTTCAATTTCTGCTCTGCAATCAGATAATCAATCACTTCCTGATTCTCAAATAGAAGGTCGATTTCCCCCTTTTCTAAAGCCTTCAAAGCTTCAGGAGTCGTTGCATATTCTATGTAATTTGTAATCCCCACCTTGCTGTTCAGCACGGTTGCAGAATACTGTCCATTCCCTAACCCAATCTTATAACTTCCCAACGTCTTTAAATCGATCTCATCCTCAAGCTCTCGCCTTGCATAGATGGAAATATAATTCTTAATAACTGGATCTGAAAATAACACCTCTTGGTTACGCGACTCCGTAATTGCCATAAGACCTGCTATCTCAATATCTCCTTGAATCAGCCGACTGTAAACTTCATCCCATTGCCCAGTACTGTAGTGAATAAGGTAATCCTGCTTCTCAAAAATCATCGTGCTCAAATTAATATCAAACCCGGTCAAATACCCGTTTTCTACATATTTATAAGGTGGATATTCCAGTTCTACTTGGTACCTTATATCCTCTCTTTCGGCGTGAGCGGCTGTAGGAGGTACGAGCAAAAGCAGAAAAATAATCAGAAGCAACATTGTGCACCGCTTCATTGCCCAATTCCCCTTTTTGCTAAAATTTAGAATTTAAAGCATTATTCTAAAAAGTATTCGACAAAATATGGTAAGATTCCTGCTAATTCTTTCCTAAAACCACACATTATACGCAAATCCCCATCTTTCGATGGACTCTTTTATTTGTAAATGATAAAAGTTACGAAGTCTTGATTTTTATATTGCTTTTTACATAGAAAATGTGGATAATAGCAATAACGACAAACGATGATAATGATTATCATTATTATAAGCGTTAATAATTTCAATTTACTATATTTAAGTTAAAAGGAGACTGATCACCCATGAACGTTACCTCTACCCGAACAACATTACAGGTTGACGATTATCTGGATCTGCTCAATCTTGCCGTTAAAGTTGGAGATTTGAAATGGCAAAAAGAAATTAAATCCAGATTGCAATACATTCTCTGTCTGCCGACAAGATAATGCTTCCGAGTATACGCCATGTTCCCTTATTTAGGGGCATGGCTTTTTTTGTTGGTATGCAGACATAACTATATAATAATTGGAGTATCTCCAGGTCACCTGATGGTTAATGATATAGTATAATTATCAGCATAATATATTGAATAAAAAGTCCTTCAGATCGGAGCGTGTCAGCTTGAAAAAGTATATAGCTTTATTCTTAATGCTCAGCCTGTTATGGGTACCTGGTGCATACGCCGCTGGAATTCCTGCACAGCAGGGATTTGTTACCGATAACGCTGAAATGTTCAGTTCCGCAGAAGCCGCGTCTATTTCTGCTACCGCTACTGGAGAACTCATGACCATCCATGTACTCACTGTAGATTCCACAGACGGTACTCCAGCTGATAAGTATGCAGACAAGGTTTACGACTCGTGGAAACTGTCCACGCGGGATCTTCTACTGCTGATCTCCGCTGGTGACCAGTCCATTGAGCTAAATTTCTTAAATCCAGGCTTTCAAAGCTCGTTAAATACTTGGTCTAAGAATCAGGGAGGGTCCTCGGGAAGTTCAGCCATCCAAAAACTGCTCGACACCTATTTCATTCCTTATGCCCAAAAAGGGGACTTCGCTGGCGGGACAAAGGCTTTGATTAATGCCATCCATTCCATCGGAGATCGTGCCGGCAGTACTGGAGGAACCGCAGGAAGCGGGAGCGCAGCCGGGGTCGGGAATGATGTAAACCGCTCCAGCAGCTCCATGTTTATGATTGCAGCGATTCTTATCGGAGCCCTTCTAATCCTCCTTCTACTCTTTGTAATGGTTACAGGTCTGCGTCGACGCAAGCAGCTTAGCGAGCAACAGAAACAGTTATCTAATTTAATGGTCCAGGCAAATCGGGCACTGGAATCGCTAAACCCTTTTCAAGGGATCGTTCAAGGGAAGACGGGAGAGCTAGTCGAAGGTATTTCCAAGCGGCTGTCCGCCAAGCTCGTTGAAATCTCCGCACTACAAAGCGAAGGTCAAGGCGTTCAGCCAGCATTTTATCGTTTGGCTGCCCTCAAGACAGCCGTGAAACAATTGCAGCAGACCGAAGCTGCCTTCCGCACAGCGCTTGAAGAGGAAGAGAAACACATTGCTGTCATTAACGAAGCTGACCGCAATGTCAAACAGCGTATTACAGAGCTGAAAGAGGATACGCCAGAGCTTGAAGAACAGCTGCAAGGTGCAGTTAAAGAAACCGGATATGAGCTTCAAGAAATTGTAGAGGAACTTAAGGAGCTTGCGGAGGAAACTGCTAAGGCAGACCAATTGGAGCTTTTTGATCCCATTGCTGCTCAAGAGGTTACCGAGGATGCACAGGAACGTCAGGAAAAAATCGAACAGGATCTGAAGGATGTTGATCTCTATGATGATAAGCTAAACAAATTCCCTACGGTATTAGCTGCGGCACGTGCCAAAATCACCGGGATCATTGAACAGAATTCACTGCACAATATGAAGGTTAAGCCATATGACCACCTAGAGCAGGCCCGCGTAGAATCGTTGACTCTTGAAGCGCCGCTGCGTATAGGAGATATGGATGAGGTGCGCAGAATCGGCGCCAGTCTAGATCTGCTTCTGGATGAAGCTGTTGCTATGACAGAGCAGCAAGCACTGCTGCGGCAGAATAACCGCAGAGATCTAGAGACATTCCGCACCACATGGAGCCACTTGAAGCAGCGGCGAGACGAGCTGCAGGCCCGAATTACAGAAGCACGTGTACATTTCGAAGAACAGCATATAGTTAGCGTAGAGAACATTCTGACGGAGTGGAGCACACGTCTTCGGGAAGGCGCAGGTGAAGTGGCGCAAATTGAGAACTGGACCAGTGATGAACGGGGCGAATATGACAAGGCCCACGATGCGCTGGAGCGCTTGCTGTCCTTGCAGGATGAAGCTGGCCGGCAATATGACGGCGTCTCTGAAAGTCTAAATGTATTAAATGAAAGACTGGATAAAGTACAACGTCTCTTCTCCGAAGGACAAAGTCGGGTAGAGACGACCCAGCGAATGCTGCACAGCAGAGGCTTGTCTTCCAGAATCCGCTTTGAGTTATCCTTACTGCCGGAATATAGCCAGTTGGAGCAACGGTTGTCATCCCGGCCTTACAACCTGGAGGAACTGGAATCGATTGGCCGCGCTTATGACGCTCAGATCACTTCCTTTGTGAATGAAGCGAACCGAATCGTTCGCCAAAAAGAAGAGGAAGAACGGCTTGCCCAGCTAGCCATGATGAGAGAGCAACAGCGGCGTGCGCAAGCCCGTAAACGGATGTCCTCTGGCCCTCCTTCTTCAGGCGGATTCGGTAGGGGACGTTCCTCCGGCGGCTCTTCCTGGGGTGGTGGCGGTAGTGGCGGCAAATCCTCCGGCGGCTCTTCTTGGGGCGGTGGCGGCGGCAAATCCGGTGGAAATTCATCGGGTGGCTCTAAGTGGTAATTCCTCACCATTAGATGCAAATGGATATACAAAAAGACTCTTTCGCTTATATGGGCGGAAGAGTCTTTTTAATTATGAATTATTATTGCTGTTTTATTTGTGGTATGAATGTGCCATCGGAAGATAAATTGTAACGGCCGTGCCTACTCCCTCTTCACTAGCTATTGCCACATATCCTCTGTGGGCAGTCACGATTTTTTTGACAATCATGAAGCCAAGTCCATTCCCATCGCCTCTAGTCGTGTGAAAAGGTTCTCCTAATTTATCCAGAACTTCCTTATTCATCCCCTCTCCATTATCGGTGAAGGTTATCACCTGGAATTCATCCTTCACATCAAGAGTCACTGTAATGCTCCCGCCAAAAGGCAAAGCTTCCATTGAATTTCTTAGGATATTGAGGAAAATCTGCTTAATCTGATTGCGGTCACATTCGATCTCAGCATCATAATGGATCTTTGTATTTAACACTATATTATTCATTTCCACCTGAATCGCGAAGATATTCAATACTTCCAGCAGGATCGTGCTACATTGTTCAGTCATATAATGCGCAGCCTGCGGTTTACCCAGAATAAGAAACTCGCTCACAATGAGATTCATTCTTTCCACTTCAGACATAATGAGATCATAATGCAGCAGTCGTGAATCTTTATTAGCCAGTTGAAGCATCCCTTTCACCGTAGTCAGGGGATTGCGGATCTCATGTGCAATGCTCATAGCCAGTTGTCCTGCGACCACTAGCTTTTCTGTATTGCGCAGCACTTCTTCCGTTCTTTTCATCTCCGTGATGTTGCGCAAACTTCCAATCACACGCGCTAAGTAACCATTCGCATCGTAAACGGGTAGTACATCTAACATATAATGCTCGAACAACCCGTTTTTCTCCTGAATCACTTCTAACCCGGCACATGCGACATGATGTATGATGACATGTTGAAAGTATGCGCCCACATTCCTAATTTCAAAGACACTAGTTCCAACAACAGACTCTTGATGCTCACCACCCAAATGAAGCATAGCTAAACCGTTCTCATTTATATTCACGACTGTTCCGAATTGATCTGTTATGATTACCCCTAAGTAATTGGTCTCTAGCAAAATCCGATTTAATAATTGCAGCTGAGAATTCCCTCTCCGCAACAAAATCTCACGTTCAATCGAGTCAGCCATCGTACAGAGCAGAGGCAGCAAATGGGGATGGGCTACATCTATATCTGCCATAAATGAAATTGTACCTAAAATTTCTTGCCCATTTTCTTTATAAAATGGAGCTGTACAGCATACTAAATGATGCAAAATATGATGGAAATGGTCTCGTCCTGTCAGCTGGAATGGCCTCTGATATTCAAGGGCTAAAGCGATTGAATTGGTACCCACCTCTTTATTCATCTGCACGCCTTCTTTGATGCCTACCTGTCCTACGAGATCAATAATCGTCGCATCTCCTTGGAACGCCAATAGATAACCTGCATCATCCGAAATCGTAACTAGGATCGGGTTCCCTTTGACTGAGGAAAGAAATTTTTTGACAAAAAATTCGATAACCTCAATCACTTCACTATATACGCTAAGTTGTGCCCCCAATTCATCAGTAGAATATCCCTTTGCAAAGACAGGCGGTTGCTCAGGATCAATTCCTTGGTCAATACAATGCTGATTGGAAGCCTTAATAATGGTCTCATCCGTCAGTATCCCTGTTGTCTCATCCAAAGCCCTTACCCCATTCTGTATGAATCTTCAATTTTGCATTGCATAATTATGTATTCTACCTCTCTCCCTCTAATCCTTTTCAATCCTTAAAAATCAAATAATCCCAATGTTAAAAAATAACTTTCTGCACAAAAAAACTCCACCCCTATACAAGAGCGAAGTTTTGGAGAATTATTATTTTCTATTTTTCAGTTAATGCTTAGTGTCATCCAAAAAAGGTTTATTCACATAATAATACATTACCCCCATCAGTACGCCACCGCCAATTAAATTGCCGATCGTAACGGGGACAAGGTTATGCACCACGCCATACCACGATACCGTTCCGGGATGATCAAGTACAAGCGCAATCGCAAAGGTACACATATTGGCAATACTATGTTCATAGCCTGAGATGAAAAAACAGAATACGAATAAGACCATGGCGAACATTTTGGCCCCATCGCCTTTCATATTCATCGGTATAAAAAAAGCCATACAAACGAGCCAGTTACAAAGAATAGCCCGAAAGAAAAGCTGACCTGCCGGGGCTTCCATTTTATGCTCCACTACATATAGCAAAAAACCGTTTACATCTGAGCTATAGAACAGTCCTGTCAAAAAAATCAGCAAGGCAAAAACGGCAGCCCCAAGAATATTACCGATATAACTCATGATCCACATGCGGACAACCTCAGACCATTTCATTTTCCGTCTTAGTGCCGTGTATGTGTAATAAAAAGTATCTCCGGTGAATAAATCCCCACCACCAAAAGAAATTAGAATAATAGCCGCTCCGAAAGTAATCGCAGCCATTGGATATGCAAAGGGGGATTGCTCCATAAAGAAATAGTTGCCTGTCTTAAATGCTACAATTACACCGAATCCGATAAACATACTGGCCAGCATGGCTCTGGCAATATAGCGCATTACGCTTTGCCGGAATATCTTCTGTTTCTTAAGTGCTAATTGTTCAACCTGAAGCAGTGCCTCGTTCTCCATGTGACCTCCTTAGGGATTTTGGTATTTCCAGCTGATTATGGGCTAATCGACAGCCTTGCGTTATTATACCCAATAACCCGCTGGAAATTACTTGAACCAACTCGCGGCAAAAAATCCCTGAATACTTACGGGGAAGCGAAGCTACCTCTTGCTAATTGTCTTCATTCATTTTAGCAATGGCTTCTGCTTTTTCACTGCTGGCGACGATGATAAGCACGAGTATCAAACAGCCTAAAACCATAGCCTATCCCCACTTCCTCCACATGTAGTCTTGTGACAACTTATGTATTTGAATAGGGCTTTATGTTTGGCTACAGTAAACTTCATTTGATTAGATCACGTTTACGCCTATGTAGTTGAAGTAAGCTACTTCATATCCAAAAAAAAGCAGAGCAGCGAACCCCCAGAAATGAAGACTCACTGCTCTGCTATATTTTTATGAACTTTTTTTAAAACAATTAGTTCAAGAAGCTGCTCAGTTGGCTCTCTGCTTCACCTTGTTTCAGCGCCTCAGGCTTGTCCGCTTCATTGAGTCCTAGACGATTGCCCAGTTGGGTATTGATCGTCGTCATTTTGGATGTATAATCCTGGCAGCTTTCGATAATACGACGGTTTGACTGTTCCGAAGTATCCAATGCGCTAAGCAAATCCCCGATCGCTTGATTCACGGCTTCCATAGACATGGAAGGTTTGGATAGAAGCTCGGTCGTTTTTTCTGTAGTCGTACGCAGCAAGCGTGCATTTTCTTTAAACTGATCTTCAATCGTCTTATTTGTTGCTTCTACAGCGTTGATAACATTCTCCTGATCGGCCAGCGACATCGCAATCATTGCCGACACTGTAATCAGATTAGAAGTTTTATCAATCGCATTATTTACGGAATCGATCAGTTTATCATTATTGTCATTGATGATATCTGTAGCAGCAATCGCTTGATTGTAGAGCAGAATCATCTCTGTCATGGACTGAATACGAACCATCACTTTACGCAGACCACGCTCCAGATAAGCTTTACGGAACTCATTCTCAGGCTTCGCAATCTCCACCTCGAACAGCTCTTTTAGCTTATTGCCGAAGGCAATTTTGGTTTGAAGGTTATAGATCTCCTCCATAGAGGTACGTTTCAGCTGGCGCATATTTACAATACTCTCTTCGAGGGTATCTCTGCCGTCGCGTAGACCAGTAACAATCGCATCAATATTTGTGCGGACAGACTGATATTTGTACACATAGTTCTTCATCGGACTCTTCCGCAGCATTTTGCCGAAAAAGCTAACATTCTTACTCTGTTGCAGATTTTCACACTCATTCCGCAGCTTCATAATCATGTTAGGCACTTCAACACGCTTACCGGACATCAGGTCATTTACCGGACGATCCAGCAGCTTGAGCGTTTGGCCTGCTTTTTCCTGCGTCTTCACCCCAAGCTTCCCGATATCATCCATTAAAGAATCCAACGTGACTGTATCTGTCTGGGATACCTTCTCGATCAATTGTGCGGCTTCTTCGACTACCTTTTGTTCATCTTCTTTTTTTAATTGGATCAACTGCGTGGACATGGGTTTCCCTCCTATAATTCGGAACTGCTATACCGCTGATGAATCAGTTCCGCCTTCGTCTGAAGTTCCATCAGGTCTTTATGTTCGATCGTCGAAGCAATATCCGATATTTTGGAATCAACATCTCTTAGACCGTTCAGCAGCGTTCTCCGATTCTTCGTCTTCGCTTCACCACTTAGGCGCAAAAATGGGTTAATCACACCATTTAAATCCTTCAGAATCAATCTGCGGACCGTATGATTAATATCGCCATTATTGAGCTCCTGCAGCAGCGGAATTACACGTTGAAGTCTCGCAAAAAGCGCCAGTGATTTCTCGACAATTTCATTGTCCAGTGTATCCTTCTGCCCCTCGGAGATAATCATATCTTCCAAAATGCTAAGGTACTCAACTACTGGAGCAAATTCCGGTCCAATCTTCGTTGGTTCGGCCTCAGTTCTACCACTATTGCCCGGATTACCTGGTGCAGCATTATTTGCCACACTAGGTAATTGCGGAGCATTTGCAGAGGGAGCTGGAGCAACAGGCAACGTCTCTGGACCTGCTGGCAGCACCTCAGCCGGAAGGTTGGTTCTTGGACTTCTCGTTGCAAGAACCCCTACCGCTGCACCCGCTACAGGCAACAGCAAGGAGAGTAACTCAGGCAAAAAAGAACTCGTTAATACAGCGACAACATAGCCAATACCGGCATACAGCAATATTTTCGATTTAAATTTAATTTTTCTCACCTCTTGTGAGCGAGATTGCGAACGCTCAATTCACGGGATCCGGAATTACGGATTCGCCGTTTATTTTCATAATTAGCGGCTGCTCTACATGGCTGGCAAGCACATTATCGCCGAACTCCGCAGGCTGGACCTCTCCGCCGAGTGCACTTTTGACAGCCAGGTATGGAAAGTTAATTCCAGACAGACAAGAAATATGAAGACCTCCAGACATCCGGGGGTTAATCTCCAGCAGTTTAGGAATTCCACCACTATACTTCATTTGAATATTGAAATTGAAAGGTATTTTATATACCTCTGCTACCCGGGAAGCGATCTCCTCCAGCTCCGGAATATGCTCCATCAGCCGCAGACGACCGCCAGCTTTACGACGGGGTACAGCCGCTAACAGCCTGCCATTCTCATCTGACAAGCAATCTATACTGTATTCATAACCTTCCAGCAATTCCATCACCATAAGTTCAGGGAATGTAGGTTCACTTCCCAGAATACGATAGGCCTCATCGAAGGATATCAGCGGAGTTACATGACCAAACAGCTCCTGTAAAGGACTACGTGTGTTATCAATGATACGGAAGCCAAGGCCTCCCTCTGTCTCCGTGGGTTTAAAGCATACGTGGTGTCCTTTGGCTACAAGATCATGATAAGCCTCTTTGAACTGCTCTGCTGTACTCACCACATGATAATCAGGAATTGTCATAATCCCTGTTTCCTTAACACTTTCGTAGAACTTCCCCTTATCCATGATGGTCTCCAATAAGTCCAAATCTCTACAGACTAGAACCTTGGTGCCAATCGCATCAAACATAGCAGCATGCAAAGCTATATCCAGCATATGTAACCGTGGAATGAAGATATCGATCTCATTGCGGCGACAGAAATCCACGCAGAATTGAACATATTCTATTCCAGTCAGTGCTGGTTCAGTCCCAGCAACATCAGCACCTTGAAGGGACATATGGTGAATATCAGGATGCGTGGCGAAGATTTGTACAGGAACGCCATCCTCATTATTGCGGATGAGATTCATATAATGGTAAGCGACGGAAAACCAGCGATTGAAATAAATGTTTACCTTTTTCATAGTGGCCCAACTCCCAATACGGTTAAGTTATTATAGATCATGTTTACATACTGTAGAATTTCATCACCAGCAAAAACACCCGCTTGCTTCGTAAAGGGATACCTTGATTTTACAAGACCACTCTGCTGCTCTGCAAATATTTCTCCATGACAAGGAGCAATCGCATAGTCCGCACTTTCTAGTAAACTCTTATCCAACAAGGAATCTCCCGATGCTACCATCGGTTCTGAACGAACCGTCCGGCGCACATGAACAATCGCATCACTTTTATTCACAGCGGCAGGAACGACATATAGCTTGCGCCCTTGTAAGGATACCCGCCAGCCCAAATCATATAATCGCTCTGCCAGATTCGTGATCTCATCCATAGGTAATAAATCACGAACTACTACAAAAGTATAAAATAAATCATCACAATACCGCTCACTAATGATCCATTCCTCGTGCACTACAGACCAAACGTGCATTCTAACTTCTTCTGCCGCAGCCGATTCATTTTGAACAAGCCTGCCCACAGAAGCTCTCCAGCTTTTATCTACTTCGCCACCAATCAGAATATTCCCGCCATTACTAGTAATCGCGTAGTCTGGAATAATCGTGTCTTGAAACAGATTAATACGCTTATACTGCGCTATGGTACGTGTTGTAACGGGCATAAAGATAATACGGGAAGTAAGCTCCATCAGATCAGCCAATGCTTTTTGCGAAATGTATGAAACCGTCTTACCATCCACAACCTCCGCAGGAACCAGGCCCGGAGTATTCTCCGGGACACCGATTGCATTTAAGGAATAGATTAACGTTCGGTCCAAATCACTGGCATAGATCATTCCGTCTCACCTCTCAGCGGCTTAATAATCCCGCAACAGGAGTAGGTGAGTCCAGGGAATACTTCTACTGGAACCCCTCTATCCTCTGCTAAGAGAATAATATGACGAAGATTTGGATTATCCATAGTATCGACAAGAATCTTCCACGGTACTCTGCGCAGCAGCACTCGGGTAGTTTCTCCGACTCCGGGCTTGACCAAATTGATGTTATCTATGCCGAACACTTCTTGAATACTCTGAATATCACGCAGGCCCTGCCATGTAATTTCTGGCGGCGATTGCTGCATCTGTTCAGCAATCGCTTGTGCTTTTTCCGCAACGGAGGAGAAATACGGGCAGATCGCCGCAATGAATACATTGGATACATCCGTATCGAGCCATTCCTTGTAGAATTTAGCCCCATGGAATTCTTCCGGACCGATTAAATCATCGCGCAGCACTGTCCGGCTCATCAGTCCTGACACCGTAGAATTGAGGCATGCACTAGGAATAAGATAATCCTCTCTAGTCCCGAACGTGCCTGAACAGTTCCCGGGATCAGCCAATACGGCCAGGTCATCATTTAGCCGAATGCCATATTTCTCATACAGGCTGTTGCACGCTTCAATCAATACCTGGCGAATAGCCCCTTTCCCCGTCCATCCGTCGACAAACTGCAAATCAGCGTCAAGCCCGTGCTTTTGCAGAATATAAAGGATTGCGTTCTCATCAATCCCCTTGCCCCGAATGATAGAGATACTATAATGCGGCAGATCAGCACCATATCGCTCTTGGATATAACGCTTAATCAGTACACCAATTGGCGTTCCCGCTCTTGCCAAAGAGACTAACACCGTATCAAGTCCCCTTTGAGCGACAATCATCTCAGAGACTACCGCTACTGCTAGAGCGACCTTCTCCGCAGATTGCTCCAGCGTCTCGTGAAATAACTCAATATACTGCTCAGTAGGCTGATATTCCACGGGCAGCATCTCAGAGTAGTGTACACCTGATTGAATGGCGGCCTCTCTTTCGTCAGTCGCCCGCTCCAGTGAAACATCGCTCAGATCCTTAAGCAAAAATATAACATCTGACGGAGAATAGCTGCCTAGCGGGACCGGTTCGGCTATACTTCTGTTTAGAATTTTTTCAGTTACTGTTCCCTTCATAGGTAGGGCCTCCACTTCTTCTTTCCGAGGTCAGTACAATAAGATGCACTTTATGGCGGGCCAGTTTCTTCAGTATATCAAGCATAGGTTTCATACGCTCATGCGGTACATCACGCTCAATCAGCACAAATATATCATCGTATTGACCAGGAGCTATATTATAAATAAAGTTTGTGATTTCCGGATCACCAGCTGAAGGATACGCAGCAGCACTATGTACCCCATAATCCGACCGACGCTCAGGGTGGATTGGACTTCTAGTGGAAGACTGGTAAGCAATCCCTTCCCCCATTTCCGCCGCCACTCTCATCGGAAGATACATAAATTCTCCTACACCCATTACCAAGGCTTTCGGTCCTCTACGCAATTGCCGCAGCTGCTCAGCTATTCGTTTCACACCCTGATCAAGCTCCAGATTATCCTGTGACTCCATTCCGAACCGTCCACTATATTTCATATACGGCGCTGTGTTGATCTCACCATAGGAATCGATAGAGGATACCTCCAGTCGTTCCATTCCATCTTGAGCATAAGTAGTTACAACCTCACACTCAAAAATGGCCTCTCTATCCAGCTGCTCAGTATCCTTATTAAACACCGGTGAACCTATCACTTCAATATTCCCTTGCAGCAGACATAACGACTTAATGCGAATCCCCAGCTCCTGCTCAAGCTCACTATAGTGTTGAAGATTGCTGCCGCTTCTCCAATCCAGAAGAGAGACTACCACATATTCCTCCCGCGGGAATTTTGACTGAATATCTCGAATTGTATTGATCGCGGTTTTCCCGGTCGTAATCTCGTCATCTACCAATATAATGGGCTCTGTCCCAGATAAGAGTTCGGTATCCAAGGCATAACATAGATGATCAACTGCATGGGAATGCTCTTCTACAAAACTTACAACAGACTCCAAATCAGGAATATGCTCACGCGTAGTATGAATATAGGATGCCTGCTCAGCAAAGATGTTGTACACACTGTGACCCAGTGCAGTTGCCGTTTCTGCGAATCCAATAAAAACCACAGGCTTGGGCAAAACCAGCCGGGCCGCTAGTAAATGTTGATAGGCTTCCTTAGCAAATTCAGGATGAATCAGCCCATGAACCGCCATATCCAATAACTTTGTCATACGATCACTATCCACGGAATCGCCGTTCATCTCCTGATATAACAGCAGCGCCAACGCTGCTCCGCTTAGAAGTGAAGTATACGGATCGACGGGGATATGCTTGCCAAGCACCTTACTGACAAACAGAAAAGTTCGTTTTTTATTAATTCGCGCCGCCATAGAAAATAAAGAATCCAGAGGCATATGAAAGGGGTTAAAGGTTTCGGTTACATTCACTTGCAGGTTCTCGACTATGTTATACGTGCGTAAATTCGTTTTCGGGTAATAATCCGACAAAATGCTGTTGTTCATGTAACACCCCGTATATTTGAGATCGTAGTAAAATTCGTCTTGCCCAATTCAGATGGGGCTTAATTTCGTTCATTTTATTAAAATATTGACTCTTAAACACGCCCAGACTGCCATCATTACTTTCTACAATGCTTAAAGCGTCGACGTATTCCTCATGCATCACTGTATACATCGCCTGAACAGGTCTGAGATGAGAAGGATGGATAATCGTCTTACCCACAATTCCATTCTCTTTATCCAAAATAACCTCACGAATTAGCCCGTCCACACTGCTCGAGATATAGCTATTCCGCATATCACGGCCGTTTTTGCCGTAAGTATCCTCAAATGGCGTCTGCCGTAGCTGCGGCCGGAGAACTCGATGACCTTTATTCGCAAAATACTCCCAGACAGGTCCTGAGATCACATATCCCTCTTCAACCCGCCCAAACACATTGATAATGTCCGAGATACAGTCACGGATAGGAGTAAGATCATAAATACTAACATCAGGACTGCGACGCAGTCCGAACAGGCTGGAGAAATCCGTTGCCCCAATTCTGACGTTTAGGACAAGTTCACGGTAATTACGGAGTAAATCACGGATAGATAGCAGACTGTCCACTCGACTTTCCCGATAAATAATAGGTGCAGTTTCCAAGATTGGCATCCCGTAAAGCACAGGATCATTATAACCACGCGTATTGTTGTACTCAGCTAACGTTTCAAAATATTGAATTCCATTGTCCACAGAGAACTTAGGAAATACAAACCCTGTTAACATCGTTACCAAGGATCCCAAGCGGAAAATCATTTGCCGGAGTTGGTCCGGGTTACGTACTCGTATAAAAAGAAGCGGGAGGCTGTTCGATGAATCCAGCTCATTTTCTGCGTAAGCAGCTAGGTAAATAAGATGCTGGATAATAGACTCCTCTGCATTGTCAACCTGGTCATCTCCGATTGCGTCCTCCAGATCTATAATAACCGTCACTAGACCTGCATTCTTGAGCTTAATGATGTCTTCTGCAACACTTGCACGGGTAGCCGGCATATAGAGGGCAGCGCCGACAGCGTAGGCTAACAGTTCCTTGTTCGTGGTATGATCAAATGAGATAGGCGGAGTGTAAAACAAAGAGATTTCTTGTTCTTTCGTCAGGTAATCGAAGTATCTCAAATCGGTTCCCCCTTATAGTTTTGCGAAGCCAAGCAAAACAAGCGTAGACCTCTCCTCATAGAGAGTGTCAGAACCGGCAATACTCTCCCTTGGGGATGGCATCTTGGCTCTCTCAAATATAAGTGAAGGCCTACGCTATAACATATACGATTACCTGAAAGAAGCAGGCGTTTCTATTCTTGCATGATCGGCTCCGACTTCTCTATGGTGCAATTACTTTTTTAATCATGCTCTTTTATGGGCATCTTTTTTCTTACGTCTAGCACTATAGAGGATCGTACCCACGAATACCGCTATAAGGATTGTAAAGAATACGACATGCGGCAATTCAAAACCAAAAGCACCCGCTAGCATCTTACCCGCAATAATGGCGATAAGCAGGAACGCTGCCTGTTCCAATTCAGGGAATTTATCAATAAGCTTCAAGAATACCTGCGCCACTCCGCGCATCATCAGAACCCCTAAGATACCACCCATAAAGAGAACCCAAACCTGATCGCTAAGTCCAAATGCTGCAATAACACTGTCAATACTGAAAGCAATATCCATTAATTCAACAAGGAGAACCGTCTTCCAAAAAGAAGTGCCTTTATTCTCCGTATGCTCTTCGCCACTACCTTTAAATAAACCTTTATATGCGATATAAAAGAGATACAGTGCACCAAGAACCTTAACCAAAGTAAACTTAATAAGAAATGTCCCTAGTCCAATGGCCAGGAATCTGAACAAATAAGCCCCTAAGATACCGTAGAAAAGCGCCTTTTTCTGCTGCTCCTTAGGTAGATGCTTAACCATAACGGCAAGCACAAGCGCATTATCTGCAGAGAGCAAACCTTCTAGTAGAATTAAGCTCCCGATAATCCCCCAGCTCACAGGATCAGAGAGTGTACCTACTACATCACTCCATGAGAAAAAATGCCCGTAATTCTCACTAATATTTCTAAAAAAATCTGCGAACCAATCCATTACACTTTGCGCCTCCGGTAAAATCGATTATTTGCTGCCCGCAACCCAGCGCAGCCCCCAGCCATAGGCTTCATCCATCTCACGATGACCACTGTAATATTGCACCAGCCGTTCAACACTAAATGTTTCATTGCTTACATTCCGGAATAACGCAATGGCACACATCCCTTTACGGTTGTTATGCTCGTCCAAATTTACAATGATATCAGGTCCTCCGCCTTGTTTGATGGTGACAACCCCATCGGCCTCCGACCAGTTGGTTACCCCTTTATAAATAAAGGAAAACACTAGAATGCGTTCAATCTCGGAAATTTTGATACCATTTATACGCAAATTCTCACCAGTAGTTACGGAGCCTGTCCGATCATCCCCATCAAGCATGACATAAGGAGGTTGATTCAATGAGCCAAAGGCATTGCCCAACGCTTGTACCACTCCTTTACTGCCATTCTTCAGTTCATACAGACAAGCAAGATCTAGATCTACGCCATTTTTACGACTAAAGAGTCCGCCCTGCTTCTGGTTCCAGTTGAGATTAATCAACACTTCCCCTAAATTACCACTGGCTGATTTTTTCAAATTGATGGAATCGCCTTTTTTCTTCAGCTCGATTTTCTTCAAGTTGAGATTCATTGGCGAAGGCGGAGGTGTGGGTGGAGAGCTTTCTTCACGTTTCACTGGCTGCGCAGGCGGCGTTGCGAAGATTTGTGGTGGAATCTGCGGCTTAACCTCCGGCTGTGGAGCAGCAGGAGCAGGCTCCTCATTCGCTTCAATACCGAAGTTGCTGCATATCTCTTTCAAACCTCCGGCAAACCCCGCTGCAATGGCACTGAACTTCCATTCACTGTTATATCTATATAATTCCCCTACCACAATGGCCGTTTCCACGGAGAAAAGATTGTCGAGATCACATCGGAGCAGTTCCGCACCTGTCACTTGATTGAGAATCCGAAAATAGGCCTGACTAACTTGCCCAAAACTTTGACCCCTTTTCTCCCCATCATAAATGGTAAGCGTAAAGGCAATCTTCATCACATCGGAAGGAATCTTATCCAATTGAACTTCGAATTGCTTGCGGTCATTGAATCCTGGCACATCCTTATACCTAATATACGATGTGGCTGGATTATTATAAAATATTAAATCCTCGTCTTTACTTACTTTACCCTCTGATCCAAGCAGGAAAGCAGAGCTATCAATCTCCAGAGCAGCTGGAGCATTCCAGCCGATCTCTACGATTATAGAATGAAGTCCAGCATTGCCTTTGGTCAGATCAGCTTTTTGCCCTTTGACTACGTTAACACTCATTCTTACGCCACCTTTATAAATGGAGTAAACCAACTAATAATTTTGTAAAAAAGAACCCCACAAAGTGGAGTCTGTACTGCTCTAAATATTTATAAAAAGGGCAGGATCGGTAATGACCCCGCCCACTTGGATGTTATTGCGCGTCCAGTCCATAGTTTCTGCATAAAGCGCTTAGACCGCCGGCAAAGCCACTTCCAATCGCCTGGAACTTCCAATCCGAACCATTGCGGTAGAACTCACAGAATACAACAGCTGTTTCAGTTGAAAAGTCTTCACCTAAATCGAAGCGAAGCACTTCACGATCATTAGACGCATCTACTACACGTACAAAAGCATTGGAAACCTGTCCAAAGTTTTGTGCCCGAGTTTCATAATCATAGATCGTTACCGTTATTCCGATGCGCTGAATATGAGCAGGGATTTTGCTGAAATCAACAACAATCTGCTCGTCATCTCCGTCACCCTCACCTGTACGGTTATCCCCCGTATGAGTCAAGGAACCTGCGCCACCCGAAGGATTGTTGTAGAATACAAAATCATCGGAGCCCTTGGCCTTACCATCTTCATGCAGTAAAAAGGCTGAGGCATCAAGGTCAAAATCTTGGCCGCCGCTATACTTATTAGTATCCCAGCCCAATCCTACTACTACCTTCGTCAAACCCGGATTAGTCTTGGTAAGATCAATCCGTTGTCCTTTAGAGAGACTGATCGTCACTGACAAAACCTTCTTTCATTTATGAATTCAATTCATCTTTAGCATGCAGAATGAAATTTATTGCAGGCCGTAGTCGCGAGTCAAACCGCTCAAGCCGTCTTTGTAGCCACTGCCGATAGCATTGAACTTCCATTCTGCACCGTTACGATACAATTCGCCTACAACGACACCAGTTTCAATAGAGAAATCCTCACCGAGGTCGAAACGAATCAATTCTTCATTGTTCAGATCGTTTACGATACGTACGTAGGAACGGGAGACTTGTCCAAAGTTTTGGCTTCTTGCTTCAGCATCATAAATTGTAATAGTAAAAGCTACTTTGTCTACATCAGCAGGGATGTTCTGAAGATCCACTTGAACCTGCTCATCATCACCATCGCCTTCACCTGTACGGTTATCTCCGGTATGAACAACAGAAGCATTCTCATTTTGCTTGTTATTGAAGAAGATGAAGTTGGTTTCTTTATCAACTTTACCACTAGCATTGGTCAAAAAGACGGATACGTCCAAATCGAAATCTTTTCCGCCGTCATATTTATTAGTGTCCCAACCAAGACCTACTGTGATTTTGGATAGACCTGGGTTTGTTTTCGTTAAATCGATTTTTTGACCTTTGGATAGATTAATTGCCATGATTACATACCTCTTTTCTTATATTTGGATTATACGTAGCGTTCTGCAAGTTGATTGATATGAGCGGCGTGGCTGCCTTCACCAATTGCAGCGAACTTCCATTCTCCACCTTGGCGATAAAGCTCTCCACAAATAAGTGCCGTAAAACCTGTGTAGTTGTCTGACAAGTTGAATTTAATCAACTCACTATTCCCGGCAGCATTTATTACCCGAATATACGCTGATTTGATCATTCCAAAATCCTGTTTGCGATTCACCGCATCGTAAATGTTAACGACAACCAGAACCTTGTGAACATCGGCAGGAATGGCTTTCAAATTAACCATGATTTGCTCGTCATCTCCGTCGCCTTCACCCGTCAGATTATCTCCGGAATGAATGACCGAGTTGCAAGGACTTTGCTTGTTGTGGAAGCAGATCAGGTTACCCTTCTTAGTTAGTTTACCATCCTCATTTAATAGCAGTGCTGAGGCATCACAGTCGACATTCGCCTGTTTCTTGACTCCAAAGAATCCCCGCGAGGCTTCAATTGGATCCCAGCCTAAGCCCACAATTACATTGGACAAGCCCGCATTACCTTTAGTCAAATCAATCTTTTGACCTTTTACCAGATTAATTCCAGCCAAATCAACGTACCTCCGTTTCCGATAAAAATCATTATCTGTTAGTCTAGCTTTTAGGTGTTATATCAGTGATACGATAAAGAATAAATTACGTTTCAACGAACTTTTATCTATGACTTCACCTAATTTATAAACTGAATTCGCTAGGGTTTAATCCTAAGACGCCACAAATATTCCGCACAACTGCTTTTTCATAATCATCAAAATCACCATCAGCTGATCCAATTGCCGAGCATACGCCCACGATCAGACGGCCCGCTTCTGGTTTGCCGCTAAACTTAGCGATCGCTTTCAAAGCCTCTTGTTTCCCTATTTCCGGAGAGAACTCGAAGTTACTAACATAATGGTTGAATTGAGCAATGACATCTCTCATGTCAAATACCTTCAATTCATTACTTAGATTTATATAGCCGACCATTTTATTCTTCTCTGCATCTTCTATTTTACCGTCAGCCGCAGCAACCAAAGCGCAGCCTGCAACTATCGCGTTCATGAAGTCTTTATTTTTGAATTTTTTCACTTGATCTGTTAGTCCGTTTTTGGTTGTGTTTAACCAGTTTTTAAATGTGCTCATCGTATTTCTCCCTCTATCACTGCAAGATTATGATAACAAAAGATATCCCCAGAGCCTCCTCTCCACGTTCCGACAGATTTTGCATATAAATCCCTGAATTAACCGTTACTCTTCTAATATACCTGATAAAATAACAAGATTCTACTTTCCACTAAATTACAGCACCTTTGATAGAAAGGATCGTGTCCGTTCTTGCATAGGATTTCCGAACAGCTGCTCCGGACTTCCTTCTTCCACAATCTCACCTTGTTCCATGAACAGCACCCGATCCCCCACCTCACGCGCAAAGCCCATTTCATGTGTCACCACGACCATCGTCATCCCCTCACGGGCCAGTTCCTTCATCACCGCCAGCACTTCCCCCACCATCTCCGGGTCAAGCGCTGAGGTTGGTTCGTCAAAGAGCATAATTTGGGGCTCCATAGCCAGCGCCCTTGCAATCGCTACCCGCTGAGCCTGACCCCCAGACAATGAGGCTGGATACATCTCTGCTTTTTCACTTAGACCTACTTTTCGCAGCAGCTCCAGCGCTTTTTGCCGCGCTTTATCCGGAGACCATTTACGCACCTGAACCGGCGCCAGCATAATGTTTTCTATAACCCTCATATGAGGAAATAGATTAAACTGCTGAAACACCATCCCAAGCTCTGTACGGATATCGTTAATCTTCGTACTCGCCGCCATCAAAGAAGTGCCTTCAATTACAATCTCGCCGGCCTGCGGCTGCTCCAGTAAATTAAGGCAACGCAAAAAGGTGGATTTACCCGATCCGGACGGTCCAATAACCACCACTACCTCCTGACTGAAAATATCGATACTTATGTCGGCCAGCACCGTATTTGTTCCAAATGATTTATGTAAGTTCCGTACTGAAATCATAGGCTCCATCCTATTTCAGCCTCCGTTCAACGTAATTCAGCAGCTTGCTAAGAGAATAGGTAAGAATGAAATAAATAAGTGCCGCTGTCAAATAAGGCTCCCATATCCGCAAATATTGCCCTTTCATCGTGTTAGTCCAATACATTATTTCCGGTGCAGCCACCAAAGCCAGAAGAGAGGAGTCTTTCACAAGCACAATAAACTCGTTACCAAAAGCCGGAACCATCCGTTTGATCGCTTGCGGTAAAATAATAAATCTCATCGCTTGCCGACTAGTCATCCCCAGTGAAATAGCCGCTTCCCGTTGCCCACGATCAACCGACTGAATGCCTGCCCGAAAAATCTCAGCCGAATAAGCAGCCGAATTAAGCGACAGAGCAACAAACGCAGTAATTAGAGCATTGGTTTTGCCGTAAAGCGGGGGAATCACTCCAAAGTGAACAATCAGAATCTGCACATACAGTGGTGTTCCTCGAAAAAAATTGATATATGAATGAAAAGGCCAGCGCAAATACCATTTTGGGGCCATTTTGCCAAATCCGATCCCCAGTCCCAAAATAGAGCCAAATAAAATAGAAACTACAGAAATACCGATAGTCAGCAGTGTCCCTTTTAAAAGGACGGGCAAATAATGAATGATAATGTCCATTCTAAAATCCATAGGACTCTCCCCTTCTCTTCTTTATGTCATCTCTCTTTAAAAAAATAAGCATGCGCAATAGCTATCATTACGCATGCTTATTAGGTTTTTTCCTTATTTTGCGTTCAATAAGCTATCCAGGTTAGGTTCTTCGCCGAACCAAGTTTTGTAGATTTCCGCGTACTTTCCGTTTTCCAATACCTTCTTAATAGCCGGATCCAGTTTCGCTTTTAACTCACTGCCCTTAGGGTAAAGAATGCCGTAATATTCCGCTCCGAAATTCTCCGTGTCTACAATCCCCACCAGCTTCTGCTTAGGATTGTTTTTCATGTACTCACGTACAATGGCAATATCCGCTACAACCGCATCGGCTCCGCCGCCATTCAGTTCCATCAATGCCACCGCATTGCTGTCAAAACGTTTCAAGTTAGGGTTGTCGACACCCATTATTCCGCTCATCAGGTCATCTGCAGTTGTGGCCCCTTGTATTGCAACTACTTTATCTTTAAGGTCAAGTGCGTTTTTGATGTCGCTGCCTTCTTTAACCATAATCATATTGGTAGATTCGAAATAAGGGATGGAATAGTCATAGGTTTCTTTACGTTCATCCGTAATCGATACTGAAGATAGCCCTGCTTGATACTCCGTTCCCTGCTTCACACTTTGCAGCATCGTTTCCCAGCCTGTGTTCGTTACGCCATAGTCTATTCCCGCTTCTTCCATAACTGCCTTAATGAAATCGATGTCGAATCCTTTGATTTTATCCGTGTCCATATACTCCATAGGAGCGTAGCTGGCATCACTGGCAAACTTAATTTTCTCCGCTGAGGATTCGTTACCAGCTTTACTGTTATTTGCTCCACAACCTACCAATGCAACCACCACAAATGATATAAAAACTGACATTAAAACACGACCTTTTATTTTCATATCCCCATTCCCCCTATTTTTGGAAATAACTTAAAGAGATTTTAACAGATTAAAGGATTCATGACAATTAACTTTTCTAAATAATGTAAGGTTATATAACACAATATTATTATTTTATACATTTTATGCGTACATCACTCTCAAAAAAAATACCATCAAACAGAAAAAGGCACTGCCAGAGATTCTATTCTCTCTAGCAATGCCTTTAGCATATTTAACTTTAAACCTATTAAAGTGTGATATCTCCATCATAAGAACCGATCAATTTATACAGATCCGGCCGGCGGTCACGGAAGATTCCCCACTCGATCCGGCCAACTTCCAAAGCATCCAGATCGAATTCGCTTACCAGCACGGTTTGCTCCTCACGTCCAGCCTCAACGATTTTATTGCCCTGAGGACCTGCAATGAACGATGAACCGTAGAAATTAATGCTCGAATCCTCATCAATTTCCTCACCAATACGGTTGGAAGCCACGACTGGAATAAGATTCGCAGCTGCATGTCCAAGCATACAGGTCTGCCAATGATCCTTGGAATCGATCGATCCATCCTGCGGTTCAGACCCAATAGCCGTTGGATAGAACAGAATTTCTGCTCCCATCAGGCTCATTACTCTAGCCGCCTCTGGATACCATTGATCCCAGCAGATGCCTACACCAATCTTGGCATAACGAGTGTTCCATACCTTAAAGCCAGTATCTCCCGGATTAAAGTAGAACTTCTCTTCATAACCTGGGCCATCTGGAATATGACTCTTGCGGTATTTGCCCAGCACCGTTCCATCAGCATCAATTACAGCAAGTGAGTTGTAACGCGCGTAATTCTTTTTCTCATAAAAACTAATCGGCAGTACCACTTGCAGCTCCTTGGCTACTGCTTTGAAATGATTAATCGCCTTGTTATGCTCAAGCTCTGTTGCGTATGCGTAATAATCAGCTTTCTCTTTTTGACAGAAATACGGAGTCTCAAACAGCTCCTGCAGCAAAATAATTTGCGCACCCTGTGCTGCCGCTTCTCTGACCAATGTCTCGGCTTTGCTGATATTCTCCTCAATATTGCTGGAACAACTCATTTGTGTCGCAGCTACTTTTACATTTCTCAAGTATCTGTCCTCCTTGTATATAAATGTCCCTTTGGACGTTTAGTTTTCCTTCAAATTATTGCTGTGCAGGCATTTGCTGCGTAGTGCAGTGGACATTTCCGCCTTCGGTGATAACGGCCATTCCGTTAACTGTACGAATCTTGCGATCCGGGAACAAACCAGCCAGCACTTTCTCAGCAAGTGTATCCGTTTCTGTCGCGGTGCCGCCAAACACAGGCAATATAATTCCACCGTTCACGAAATAAAAGTTCAAATAACTGAGCGTCAGACGACTGCCGTCATGATCGACCCGTGGTGGCTGCTGAATCTTGATAATCTCCAGCTTACGCCCTTTGGCATCTGTAGCGTTCTCCAGAATACGCAGATTCTCTTGCGTAATCTCATAGTTCTCATCCTGCGGGTCCTCAGAGACCTGGATAATAACTTTGCCTGGTGCAGCAAAACAAGCAATATTATCAACATGACCATCGGTTTCATCGCCACTAAGGCCACGTCTCAGCCAGATAATAGCTTCTGTACCTGTATAGTTCCGCACGTACTCTTCGATCTCTTCGCGCTTCAGCTCCGGGTTGCGGTTTAGGTTAAGCAGACACTCTTCTGTAGTAAGCAAAGTGCCTTCTCCATCCGTATGAATCGAGCCACCCTCCATCACAAGCGGTGCATCAAAACGGGTGATCTGCGCATGCTCCAGAATCTGCGGAGCCACTTCGTCATCCAAATCCCAAGGTGAATATTTACCGCCCCAAGCATTAAACTTCCAGTTCACACCTGCCATTTGTCCTTCTTTATTAACAATAAAGGTAGGTCCGTTATCACGCAGCCAAGCATCGCTATGCGCAATAGGCAGCAGCGTTACATTCGGTCCGCCGACCAAATGCTCTACCCGCTCCACATCCTCCGGGTTCACAATGACCGTGATTGGTTCAAACTCGGCGATGGCTGTGATAATGTCAGCATAACCTTGGCACACTGACTCGTGGTTATCCGGGAAACACATAGATTCCTGCACCGGCCAGGAGATAAAAGTACGTTCATGCTTGCCCCATTCCGGTGGCATTGTATAGTTCAAATCTTTAGGATTCATGTGTTAACTACCTTTACTAATATATTTGGAGCCAGTCCTACCCTTAAAACTCCTTCCTCATCATACAATAATATGTTCTAGTGCTCAATTCCCTGGGACATTAATAATGTTGGAAGGAATTTTTTTGTTCGCAGTCCCCATTTTACAGTTAAAAAATTTAAGTTTTCATCCGTAACAACGAAGCTAAATTTAATTATTTTAATATAAATCAGGATATCATTTAATAATTTTACTTATTTTAGTGATTCCATTTTCATTTCTAATGGATTTTATATAATTAGCTTAAAGGAGTGGGTTGCAATGGATGACATCGATCTTCAAATCTTGGAATTACTGAAAAGCAACGGCCGCATGACCAGTTCGGCATCTGGCGTCCTTCTGTCTCATAGCAGCTCCAATATGCCGTTTCTAGTTAGTGGCGTCTTTCTGGGTTCCGCATTATGGTGGATGGGTTTGACAGGGAGCACTGCTTTGTTCAGAACCAACATAATGTTAGGACGGTCGAAACAGCTCATGTTCAACAAACTATCCGGATTGGTAATGTTGTCCTTTGGCATTGTCTCCCTTATTCAATCTCTCAATCTTCAGGAGTTCCTTTAAACGATCCCTCTCACTATACGGTAATCTTTTTTACCACATTGCCTTCAAAATCCTTAACGATAAATTCCCCGCCCTCTAGAACAGCATAGGAATTCGGATTATTCTCTTTAGGCAGCGATATGGAGCCGGGATTCAGCACATACACTCCCTCTTTTACATCGGCAACTGGTATATGGGTATGTCCCTGAATAAAAATATCCTTCTCGGAAAGCGCCGGCAAATGCTCAATGCTAAAGCCATGACCATGTGTAGCGTAAATCCGTCTGCCTTCGTGCAAAAGCATTATATAATCGCCCATCATCGGGAATTCCAGCAGCATTTGGTCTACCTCGGCGTCACAGTTTCCACGTACTGCGGTTATAGGCTTGTTTTTGTTATATGCATTAAGCTTATTAGCAACCTCTTGTGGGTTATATTCCTTCGGCAGCGGATTTCTTGGACCATGATATAAAAAGTCTCCTAGAATAATAAGACTGTCCGGCTGCTCTTCTTCTACCTTTTCCAAAGCCCGTTCCAGCCAAAATAAAGATCCGTGAATGTCGGAAATAAACATTAACTTCATCATGTATTCTCCTTTTCAACTTAACTTAATTAAATATGCGCTTAGACAATAATCTTAACCTTGAACATACCACAACGCAAAGCGGACGTTCCCAAAGGAACGCCCTGTTCGCTACATCTTAACACTCACGGCAAATTCGAGGATCCCATCAAAAAGCGGTCTACTTCGCGCGCAGTCTGACGCCCTTCGTCAATAGCCCAGACTACAAGGCTTTGCCCGCGCCGCATATCGCCTGCTGTGAACACACCTTCTACATTGGTTACTTGTACTCCGAACTCTGCTTTGGCGTTCCCCCGCTCATCGCGTTCCACCCCAAGCTCGCCCAGTATAGTTTCTTCGGGTCCTGTGAATCCCAAAGCCAGTAATACCAGCTGCGCTTGCAGGGTCTCCTCACTGCCCGGCACTTCGACCGGTACCATTCGTCCCTGTTCATTACGAGTCCATTCAATACGCACTGTACGCAGCTCCTGCACTTGCCCGCCCTCATCGCCGACAAACCGTTTCGTCGAAACCAGATAACGGCGCGGATCTTCTTGATACAGTGAAGCGGCCTCCTGCTGACCATAGTCCACTTTAAGCACCTTTGGCCATTCCGGCCAAGGATTGTTAGACTGACGTGTCAGCGGCGCCTGTGGCATAATCTCAAGCTGAGTCACACTGCGGCAGCCGTGACGGATCGAAGTGGCTACACAGTCTGTTCCAGTATCCCCACCGCCGATTACAACTACATCCTTACCTGCTGCTGATAAATATTCCCCATCGGCAAGCCCTGAATCCAGTAGGCTCTTTGTATTCAGCGTTAAAAACTCCATAGCTTGATGAATCCCACGCAGATCGCGTCCTTCTATCGGCAGATCACGTGCCTGTGTAGATCCACCACACAGTACTACAGCGTCATGCTCTGCCTTGAGCTGTGATGCAGGGAGATCTCGGCCGATCTCTGTTCGAGTTACGAAGGTAATGCCCTCAGCTGCAAGCAGATCCACCCGGCGCTGTACAGTCTTTTTATCCAGCTTCATGTTGGGAATACCATAGGTAAGCAGACCGCCAATCCGGTCCGCCCGTTCATACACATTCACCGTATGTCCAGCCTTATTAAGCTGTGCCGCACAGGCAAGCCCTGCCGGACCTGAACCCACTACAGCTACCTTTTTACCCGTGCGATGAAGCGGCGGCTCAGGCACAATCCAGCCTTCTGCAAAACCTCTATCTACAATCGACTTCTCAATAGATTTAATGGTGACAGGTTTGCCATTCATCCCTACCGTACAAGAGCCTTCGCAAGGAGCGGGACAGACACGGCCTGTAAATTCAGGAAAGTTGTTAGTCTTATGCAGACGTTTCAGCGCTATCTCCCAATTTCCCCGATAGACCATATCGTTCCATTCAGGAATCAAGTTGTGCAAAGGGCAGCCGGAAGCCATACCAGACAACAGACGTCCTACATGACAAAATGGCGTACCGCAATCCATACAACGCGCCCCTTGCTCGCGCAGCTTTTCTTCATCCATAGGTATCGAGAATTCATTCCAATTCTTAATTCGCTCCAATGCCTCACACTCGGAGGGTGTCTGTCGTTCAAACTCTAAAAATCCGGTTGCTTTCCCCATCTCTTTCATCCTCTCTACCAAAGAAAAGTACTCTCTGTCACTTTCTGCTGTTATGCCACTCTAAAGCGCCAAAGTAAATGCCTTAATATTAGCACCCCATATCTTTAACGAAAATGAGTAATGTCACCTTTTTATGTAAAATAAGAGCATCCATTCAAAAGAAAGTTCCACGCAAAAAAAGCACACAGCGCACTGTACTCATTGAGCACAATACTCCGCATGCTTTTGAAGAATTATCTGTAAAAAAACATCTAGTCCACCGTCAGCACTACCATTCCAATCCCGCTTACAGTTAGCTTATTACCCGTCAGATTCTGCGCAAGATCGGCTCCAAAAATTGTTTTCCATGCACCAAGCTGTGGCAGAACCAAAGCCGTCTGTTCTACATTAGCATTAAAAAGCACATAGATATGCTTCGCCGCATCGCCTCCAGCATGGCCACGCAATGTATACGCTACCGAACTTACCGGTGCTTTTTCAAATACTAGATGATTCCGAATGTCATCTGCCGTTCGCATACGGAAAGCCGGATGTGCTTTACGCAAGGCAATTAGCTGCTTCAGATAAACCACATCATCTTGATGAGCAGCGCACAGTTCCCAATCCAATTGGTTGATCTTCACCGAGGATTTATAGCTGTTCTCTACCCCGTTTTTCGTGCGCATAAATTCCTGACCCGCATGGACAAAGGGGATTCCCTGACTCATGAACACTATCGCAGAAGCTAACCTATGCATAGATTGGCGCTGTTTGTCCGTCTGCCCTTGTGTGGACAGTAATATTTTATCCCATAACGTATGATTATCATGACATTCCACATAATTGACGGTTTGCTGAGGCTCCACGGCAAATTGTCCAATGCCTGGGGCATAAGCAATGCCTCCCGCGACCCCTGCCTTTATCGCAAGCTCCAGTCCCATCATTCCGCTGATGAAACCCGGTTGATCATGCAGAAAAATATTCCCTTTAATGGCATCCCGGAAATCATCATTAAAATGTCCGATTCCCGGCAGAAGCGCAGCATTCTTCTGATGAGCGAGCCGCTCCATCGGCAACTCCGTCCCCATCATCCAACCTTCACCAATCGTCATGATGGACGGGTCAATCCCATCCAGACGACGCCGGATTTCCTCCATCGTGTCGAGGTCAATCAAGCCCATCAGGTCAAAACGAAAACCATCGATATGGTATTCTTTGGCCCAATAAACTACGGATTCCACGATGAAGCTGGACATCATCAAGCGTTCTGAAGCCACGTCATTCCCGCAGCCAGAGCCATCCGACAGGCTTCCGTCTTGCTTGTAACGCAAATAATAGCCGGGAACCAGCTTGGTGAAATTCACACGATAGCCATCGTACACATGGTTGTAAACCACATCCATAATGACGCGGAGACCCCGATCATGAAGTGCTTGAATCATTGTTTTTAGTTCCCGGATACGCAGTCCAGGCACATATGGATCTGTAGCATAGGAGCCTTCTGGCACATTATAATTCTTCGGATCATAACCCCAGTTATAATGCGGTTCATCCAGCCTCGTCTCATCTACACTCTCTGTAGAATAATCATAGACAGGCAATAGCTGCACATGGGTTACACCGAGGTTCGCGATATGATCGAGTCCAGTGAGAATACCCTCCGGTCCGCGGGTTCCTTCTTCCGCCAAAGCAAGATATTGTCCTTTATGGGTCATACCGCTTGCTGGATGAATGGATAAGTCACGCAAATGAAGCTCATAAATGATGGCATCCACAGGATCATCCAAGGGTGGCTTATCTTCCGTCCACCGTTCCGGATCTGTTTTGCGTAAATCTAAAATAGCTCCCCTATCACCGTTCACTCCTACAGCACGTGCATAAGGATCAACCGCCTCATTCCACTGTTCTCCAAGACGTACTCGGTAGGTATAGAACTTGCCATCTAAATCACCGTCAACTGTAATTCTCCACGTTCCCCGGACATCACGGACCATAGAATACTTACACTCTGCTGCTCCCTGCCATGAATTATAGAGTACCAGCTCCGCTTCTTGAGCGGTGGGCGCCCATAAACAAAAAGCTGAACTCCCCGGTGAGTACGTTAGGCCAAGATCGTCCCCATCATAGCTGAATAACTGATCAAACTCCTGAGCAAACACGGAAATCCCTCTAGTAGCCGCAGGATCCCCATAATAAATGGGTTCCTTCATTTCCCTTTGTACGGACAAAGCACCTATCCCCTTTTCCAGTTATTAACTGGATTATAGTATGATCGTCTAAGTAGTGCAAACGTTTGGACTCAAATTTTTCAAGCTATTTTGTCAGGACAATCCCTCTACCTCGATGCATCTGCAATATCTAGCCCGACCATCGTAATAATGTCTTTATTCGCAAAATACGGAATACGCCGTTCTTTCCCTAGAGTGACTCTACCGTCCTTGTACCGCACACCATTATCGTGGACAATCAGGGTAGCACGCTCTCCGTCCTCAAATCCCTCATATCCTATACCTAGTACCCAATGGTAGTCGTAAGTAAACTTACCTCTCCACCGCAGACGAAACCACTTATCAAATTTAACAGCCACAGGCCGGCCGGCATCAATTTCTGTTTTATATACTTCAAAATCATTAAACGTAGTAATAAGTAACTTTTGCTGATCCTTAGGTAAAATCACTGAATGGATATAGTTCTTCAGTCCTTTGGTAAAACGGCGCACACTCATCCCCCAAGGTCTTCCACCGTGATGGCTGTATATGTAATTAATATGAGCGGCTTTGGAAGGAAAATGACCTTTGCCCCGAATAAAGTCCGCTCCTAAATGGTTGTTCCAATACTCCGCTAACGCTGCCATCGTAGCTGGGCCACATGCAGAGGACGGGGATTCGACCCCAACCTCCCACTGTGTATATGGCTCCGCAGGCAGTTTCTTGCTAATCCGAGGCTGTCCATGCTTCATTCGGATAGATCCCCTCTTAAAGGGCTAGACTTAGGAGTACAATGTGGAGTTGCCTCCGGAAGTAGAATTACATTTGCACCGGCATCCAATTCTCCTTCTGCAGCTGCTGCCCCTTCCATTGTTGTCTCCCGTTCTTCTGTCTGCACTGTATCTTCCACATTTATCTCAGCTTTACTATCAGGATTAATCTGCAGCGTGAAATAGAAATTAGAGCCCTCTCCTTCACTGCTCTCTACAGCGATAGCTCCGCCCATCAGCTCAACGAGCTTTTTACAAATCGCCAGCCCCAATCCTGTCCCGCCATATTTGCGATTAAACGAGGAATGCAGCTGATAAAAGGACTGAAACAGCCGATGCTGCTTCTCTAGAGGAATGCCAATCCCCGTATCCCTAACATTAAATTTCAAAGTTAATTTCTTTTGATCTGCGGACAGCTTCTGCTCTACGTAAATACTGATACTGCCCCGATCTGTAAACTTGATTGCATTGCTGACCAGATTGACCAATATCTGACGCAACCGCCCGGCATCGCCCATAATCAGTGGCGGGACTCCAGATGCCATGCTGCATGATAACTGAATATTTTTCTCCAAAGCCTTAGCTGTAAATAGATCGATTACGCTGTCCAATACGGCTTGAAGCTGCACGGGCTCATTTACAATCATCATTTTTCCGGCTTCAATTTTGCTGTAATCCAGTATTTCATTCAAAATAGATAGGAGCGAGCTGCTGCTCTCCTTAATAATGTCAGTATATCCAAGCTGTTCTTCATCAAGCTCCGTCTCCGCCAGGAGATCCGTCATCCCTACAATTCCGTTCATCGGCGTACGGATTTCATGGCTCATAATAGCTAAGAACTCAGACTTAGCCTGGTCTGCTTTTTCTGCGGATTCCTTCGCCCGAATGATTTCCTTCTCATCCGTGATGTCCCGAAACACTACAACAACACCCTTCGGCTCCCCTTTATCAAACAGAGGGGTTACCTGGTATTCCGCAAGAAAGCTAGAACCGTCCTTACGCCACAAGACCGCATCTTTACTCTGATAAGATACACCTGACTTAATAGCCTTCATCAGTGGAGATTCCTGCGGCCGATAATGGCTCCCATCAAGCGCTATTTGCTGAATATGATCCAAATAAGGATGGCCCATAATTTCATCATGTTCATAGTCCAGCATTTGCAAACCTGCAGGGTTAATGAACGTCACCTTCTCCTCCATATCGAGTCCAAAGATGCCTTCTGAAACCGCATTTAAAATAAGGGTATACTCATTGCTAAGCTTCTCAATTTGTTCTGTATAACGGATGCGCTCTGTAATATCACGGGAAATCCCATACACACCCACTACTTGGTCATCTACAATGATCGGAATATTGGTAGTATTAATTTCTACAAAGTGTCCGTCTTTATGAATAAGCGTTAGATCATAGCTTTGAGGATAACCCTGGGCGGCTAAGTTAAAATGATACAACGTCTTCTCTATGTCCTTCTCATGCACAATGGGGCCAAAGTACATTCCGATCAGTTCCTCCAGCGAATACCCGGTCAACTTCTCCAAATTCGCATTGGCAGTCAAATAGTCTCCATGCAAATTCATAGAGTACACAGCAGATGGATTGTATTCAAACAATGATTTATACCGTTGCTCGCTCTCCTTAAGCTTGAACTCGAACTGCTTGCGCTCCGTAATTTCCCGCCCAATCGCTATAATCTCCAAGACATTTCCCTCATCATCATAGGTATAACGACTGCTCGACTCGAACCAGACATAGGTGCCATTCTTATGGCGGTAGCGGTAAGCTACAGCCGGAATAACGCCAGAGCTGCGGCTCTGCTCCATTAAACCTTGCATCATAACTAGATCATCGGGGTGAAGATAATTATAGGCGCTTGTCCCAACCATCTCTTCAGGTTCATAACCAAGCAGGGTACGGCTAGCCGAAGAACAATATAAGAAAACACTGTCTTTGACCGCATGACGCGAGATTAAATCCAGCGAATTCTCAGACATCAATCTATAATTGCGTTCACTTTGACGAATTTGTTCTTCCATTTGCTGCTGCTGATCCCGATGATCCACCGTTTCCTGAGCTGCGATCTTTAGTTCCGTAATATCCTCGGCGTATACTATAATATACGAAGGGGCTTGTCCTTCTTCTGCTCCTAATCCAGAGAACATGAGAGACAGGCAAACGGGTTGACCTTCTTTGTTTAAAAAACAATGTTCCTTCTTCCAGCTGCCCGCTGGCGATTTCTGAAGCTCGTCCATTACTAATCTATAGGAGAGCTCTTTTGAATGTGCCTCTCTATTTTCCGATTCTGTAAAAAGAGCCCCGGCAAGAAACTCGGCCTCCGTAAAGCCAAGTAGATTGCAAAAAGCCGGATTGACTTTTATCCAGTTGAAATCGCCGTTATTCGAAAACAGTACGGCCATTCCTTCTGGAGACCTCATAAATGCATGATCCAGAATTGCGTTAAATTCTACCGAGCTGCCCATTTAAGCCAGACCTCCTTTGTTGCTAGTGCTAAAGCTCTCATACCTTCTTATGTCAGTATACGATAAGAGAACTGGGGAAAGAAATGTCTAGCGCATTATTTTAAATTGGAAATATTTAAATTTAAATTATTGACGCTAGCAAATAAACAACTTATATTTAAGAATAAATATATCGTTCGTGACCTATTACGATGGAAGCACCCGTAATAAAGGCTTTTGCCTTTGCTACGGGTGCTTTTTTGTTGTCTTCAGGGATACGGACAAAAGGAGGAGCGAATTAATGAACGCACTAAAGTCATTCCCCTTACTACTACTGGTGATCCTGCTATCGTTAAGCACATCAACGGAAGCTTTTGCTGCAGCAACGACTGAATTAACACCCTCTATTCAAGCGGCTTTTGATCTAACAGCTGCGACTGCCGACGGTCCTACAAGGATAAAGATGACTAATCTGTACAATGATTTATCTACTTTAAAGATGCAATACAATAATCGTGAGGAGCAGATCCGAACCCTTCACTATAATAATGAGCAAACACTGATTGCAGTACGTAAGCAAATTAAAGAGATTGATTTAGAAACCGTAGCTCAACTGGAGGCTACCGTTAAGAGCTGCAAACAGCACTATCAGCCCTTATTCGACCAGTACAATGCGCTTAATAAGCGTATCAAGATCGCCAAGGGTCTTAAAAACAAGACGTTGAATACCGTATTACAAGCCCAAGGTGATGCTATGAAGATCCTGGTTCAGTTGGCACGCAAAGAAATTAGCGACAGACAGAATCAGTTGAATGCAGCGAAACAGACACGTACCCGAAAGATAACCTATGCCCGCAAAACCTTGTCTGGCATTGATAGTCCACAGGTCTCAATTAAATCAAACAAAAGCGTAGTCACCTCATTGAATAAACGGATTTCCGCAGATTGGAGTGACTTCAAAGCAGCGATTCGCAAGCAAAACCTTACATTAACCACTCAGTCTCTGTCCTCACTCGTCTCCGGTTACCGCCAAATCGCAACACACAAGCAAAAAATCATAGAATTAGAACAAAAGATTTCTGCTGTCATTGCAAATACGAGGAAACAGATCATTTAACGGACTTTTTCTTCTCATTCGCTCTGCGGTAAGCCATTACTTTGCGGTACATGCTTTTATCAGAAAGATGTTTAAAAATATACGGGTCCGGACTAGTATTCACTTCAATAATCCAAGGCGTCATGGATCTATCCAATCCTACATCGACACCAATCTGTCTAAACCCAGGATATTTCTTATGGTAGAAACGTCCGGTATCTTCTCCTAGCTTTCTCAGGATCTTAAGCATTTGCGCTTGCTGAGCTTCGTTCAGATAAGGAGACAGCAGCTTTTCCATAGCAGTTAGTTTGCCGCCGCTATGATAGTTGGTAACAATCTTACCTTTCTCAGCTACCCGACCGATCAGACCGGTAGTTTCCCATTTGCCCTGCGGGCTGAGCTGGACCATCACACGGATATCAAAGCGGTGTTTCCCGTGCTTTAGCAAAACTATTCCTCTCTGGATCAGGTAACTACGTCCACGCGTTGCTTTCTTTAAAGATAAATGGAAGGCGTCGAAGGTTCTAAAGGTTTTGAGTCTTGTTCCACTTTGGTACTTATATTCTGTTCCATGAGCCTCTCTACTCTGCTCAACCTTCATCACACCATTGCCATAGGTACCGTATTCCGGTTTAACATAAACCATTCCATATTTCAGCAGCATAGCTTTCAGATTGACTTTACTGAATTTTATCGTTTCGGGAATCAACGGTGAAATTTCAGCGCTTCGCATGAGCACCTTGGTTTTAATCCATTTGCTGGTCAATGCAGACTTTAACTTCTTTCCCAACTGTCCTCTCCCCTGTCCCTCAAAAAATAATCACGGCCTTAGTAAGCCTTAGTATTTTATGCTGCAACTGTACAAATGGCATGAGTGAAACGCCCTCTCCGCTTTCGGATGTATCTACTGTTTACTGTGTTGCATATGGTGGAAGAGGATATCCATTAGCGGATAAAAGGAGGCGTGAACCATGCACATTTGTATCATTGCACCGGAGCAGTTCCCAGTTCCGGGAGACGGTTCTGTAGAAATCTGCATTTGGGCCATTGCCAGAAGACTGGCGGAGAGACATAAGGTAACCATTGTAAGTCGGAAGGTACCTGGACTACCTGCTGCCACTATATTGGAGCAGGTCAGAATTATCCGATTGCCTGCAAGCACCCCAGCCCATTATCTTACTTCGGTATTAGAATACATTCAGAAAGAATCCTTTGACATCATTCAGGTTGATAATCGCCCCCATCTTATGTCTGCTGTAAAGAAGCAGCTTCCTCATATCCCGGTATTTCTGTTCCTGCACTCGCTTACCTTCACACCGGGTACAGATAAAGTGGCCAATGCCTTGGCAAAAGCGGATCTGATCATTGCCAACAGCCACTCCTTACAGCGAAGATTGGATCGCCGCTTCCCGAAACTGACCACAGGGATTCATATTGTCTTATTGGGAGCTGATCTTGACCGGTTTACCCCTGTGCAGATATCTGAAAAACAACAGCTTCGTAGTTTCTACAGACTCCCGCAGACCTTTACCGTTTTGTTCGTTGGTCGGGTTATCCCCCGCAAAGGGGTGCCTATATTAATACGTGCTATGTCGCATTTAAACAAACACCTCCCCGCTCATCTGGTCATAGCCGGCAAAGGCAAACCGTCGTACATACGGCAGTTGAAGCTCCTTGCACGGCGGCTGAGAGTGTCTGTTACTTTTCTAGGAAATGTGGCTCATGAGAATATACACACCCTTTATCAGGCGGCAGACTGCTTTGTATGCCCTTCCCAGAATCATGAATCCTTCGGCCTTGTTAATGTAGAAGCTATGGCCTCCGGTCTACCTGTTATCGCTTCTAATAATGGGGGCATCCGAGAGATTGTCGCCTCTGGCCATAACGGTTATCTGGTAGAACGATATCGCGAGGCTTTACCCTTTGCCCGGCATTTGCTGCGGATAGCCCGCCATCCACAATTGGCAGTTACCATCGGATCACAAGGGAGAGCAGATGCGCTTGAAGCCTTCAATTGGCAGCGAACCGCAAACCATTTAGAACAGCTGTATCAAGCTTCTGCAACACCACAGCAAGGGTACAGAACTCTTGCAGATGGAATGCAATTGTAGACTCACCCAAAGTAGGGGCCTCCTAAGCCATCAACTGGCTGCTGGGTCCCTTTCTTTTTGGAGCTTGCTTGAGCTAAACACCAATCTCCGAATGAATTAGGTAACATATGCGCATACAAGGTAGCTATCGGACACAGCTGACCCCAAACGCAGCTTTATCCCTCATTTGCAATGCTAAGGACCCTATAACCCCTATTGGCATGAAAAATGCCCCATATGAACGTCATCCATAGGAATAACGCCAGTGGAGTCCGCAAGCATGTTCCAAGAGCCAAGAACTAACAAATAACGTCATATCGGTCCATAAGCCTCAGAGGAGGATTATTACTCCACGATGCAGACAGGCCATGAGCCACAACAAAAAGCAGCGATCCTCCCTCACGGGAGAATCGCTGCTTTTCTTTTTTCCTTATTTTACAATAAATAGTAAGTTTCATTCAAATCAATTGAATAACTGTAAGCACAAGCCCTACGACAAACCCGCATAAAGCTCCGTTCACACGAATCCATTGCAGATCTTTACCCACTTTATCTTCCAGCATATTCACTAGACTAGCGTCATCCATGCTGTCCAGATTCTCTTTTACCAAAAGACCTATTCTGTAGTGGTTAGCCTCTACAAAGGCAATTAGCGAAGCGCGAATCCGCTCTTCCCAGCTGCTGATCCATTCTTGTTCCTTGCCAATACGACGTACAAGCAGGGTATAGAGCGTGAACAGCTTGCGTCCGCCAGCCGCCCGATCTTCCTCCAATAGGGAAATTGCTTTGCTGCGAATGTTCTCCAATTGCGTATGCAGAAATGCGGTTGCTGCTTCGCCTTCAAGCTCATTTATTGCCCATTCTTTTAATGAAGCCAGTCTAGCCTCGTCATTAACAATCTGGAACAGGGCCACTCGAATCTCGCGGATAATCTCTTCACGGTATGGGCTATCCTCTTCCCGAAAATCGCGGATACCGGACTGCAACATACCTTGCAGCATTTCACCAAGCATATCTGCATCCATAAACCCGACAAAAGCCTGAAAAGCCATACCTTTAAGTCCGCCTAGCTTCACTTCAGCTAATTTCTCGCTGGCAATCTTGCCCAGCATAGCCTTCGTTTCAGGACGTCCGCTCCAAGTAGATACCCCTTCCAGCGCATAGTCCAGAGCAGCTACATCTTTACCGTCATTCATTAACTTAGTAACTATTTTATCAGCCGCAACGCCAAGCTCAGCTTCACGAACATATTCGGAGGCTGCCTTTTGCAGAAACGGTACGGCCTTCTCTACCGGAAGACGAGACACGAATTCGCCAAGCTGCTCCAATATTTGTACTCTTGCCTTCTTTTTACTAAAGAACTTTGTTAGTAGCTTGGAGCCCATTGATATAAAGCCAAACTTACGCAGCTTGTTCTCAATGCTTTCCTTGTTAAGAAGCTCAGTCTCCATCGCGGTGATTAGTGATTGGATGATCTTATCGCGATTCTTGAGCAGTAGTGAGGTGTGTGGAATACGTAGCCCCATCGGATGGCGGAACAGCGCCGTTACCGCGAACCAGTCGGCAATCCCCCCTACCAAACCGGCCTCGAAACCACCTCTCAGTAGAATCACGGCTAGGTTTTCAGGTAGAAACAGTGTAATCAGAAACCCACATGCCATAAAGGCGAGTGACATGGTGGCTAAGTTTTTGGATCTCATAAATAGTCCCCTTTACATAAGCAGCTGCCGATGTCCTTACACAGGAAAAATACCGTCGGGTCACGTTCCACGAACATAAGCTGACGATAGATTCGGCTAGTCGGTTAGTTTGATAACTATTGTACCACGACTGAACTATTATCTAAAAATATACTGTAAAAACCTCTTATCTCTTGTTGGACGTTCATTATTGTACAGTTGCATGAAAATGGTTTTTGGTTTTCAGAATATTAATGATAAGATACAAGTAACGTTTCAATACCCCTTAAAAAGTACCACTTTACCTGGAAAAGGAGCTCATACAATATGCTGATTGCTTTAGATATGGATGGAACATTACTGAACGAAGAAGGAAACATCAGTCCAAAAAACCGCGAAGCTATTATAAAAGCTCAGAAACTAGGTCACATTGTTATCATTGCCACAGGCCGCTCTTTTATGGATGCAGAACGTCAGCTTCGGCTAGCGGATCTGGAATGTCCAGTAGTCAGTCTAAATGGCGCAGTCGTCACATTATCTGATCGCACCCTCGCGGCAAGCACGCCGCTGAATAAAGCAGACATCATTCCCGCTCTGCGCTGGATGAACGAAATTCCGGACTTGTATTACGAGGTATACACTGAGGATAACGTTTATGTAGAGCTGAACAAACGTGTACGGTTAGAGAAATTATCTGCACTAAGCGATGAAGAAGTTCCTGAAGAAGTCAGCTGGCTGCTGAAAGCAATGATCGATCAACAGTTTCAACAAGCAGCGGTTACCTATGTGGAGAGTATGGAAGAGGTGTGGAGCAAGGAGGAAAATGTTATTTATAAAACATTGGCTTTTTCTCTAAACCGAGAGCTGCTCAAGGAAGCTTCCACCCGCTTCGCAGCTATTCCGGGCTTAATTATTACCGCCTCTCATGTAAATAATATCGAGATTAACCATGAAGAGGCCAACAAAGGCTCCGGTGTAACCATGCTTGCTGACCATTATGGTATCCCGCTAGCGGATGTAGCTGTCATGGGCGACAGTTATAACGATCAGCCGATGTTCGAGAAGGCCGGCTACCGGATTGCTATGGCTAACGCAGCGCCAATTCTTAAGGAAATGGCGGAATTCATCACCACCAGTAATGAGGAAGACGGAGTCGCGGCAGGAATTGAGCATCTTTTGAAAAGAAATTCTAAAGAATAATTTCTGCATAAAGCAGCGGATGCACAAATAGCACCGTGGGCAGTTCTGCTCACGGTGCTATTTGTGGGTTTATTTTTGCTAGGTAGGGGTCTCTCATTTACACTTTAGGTTTAGGTTGTGGCGTGCCTGTAGCTTACTTGTGGCTTGCCTATAGCTTACTTATCGCTTTCCTGTAGCTTACTGTGGCTTACCTATAGCTTACTTATCGCTTTCCTGTAGCTTACTGTGGCTTGCCTATTGCATCCCCCGTCCCTCTCAAGAATTAGTTGTACTTCGTACAGTTAAATGCCCTCTTTTAGGCGCTAATTCGGATTTAATTGCACTCTGTACACTTATATTCAGCAAATCTATTCAAAACGCAAAAATTCGCGATTTTTAACTGTACAAACTACATCTAAATCGCAAGGCATTCACTACTCCACGAAATAGTTGCACTGAATACATCTATTTCACTTCAGCCGGTCAATCTCCCCATGTCTACAACTGCCTCCGGGTTAAAGCGAACTACCTTTCCATTCATCCCAAATCATCAAGGAAGCTGTCCTCCCCCTCCCATTCGGCAGACACTCGTACGTAGTCATCCACCTCAGGAAATTCCAACAGTTCAATAATAATCAATTCGAGCGCTGTAATGGCCCGCAGTCCATGCTTCGTACCAGCAGGTACCGTGACCGTGTCCCCGGCGGCAACCGCATGAAGATGGCCATTCATCCGGTATTCTCCATTCCCAGAAAGAAAAGACCAAACTTCTTTAGTATGCCGATGAAAATGGTAGCTGGTGTGCTCGCCTGCCAAAATAGTTATTTTAGAGGTCGTAACCTCAATACCTGCCGCCGTACGAGAGAAGTCCAAAATGCGTGAGGTGCCCCAGCGTTTTTCTTCAATCATCGGCTTCGCTGCAGGGCCCTCCAGCTTCTGCTTAATTCGTTTTGCCTGCTCTATCCCAGCAACCAAAATGCCATCTGGCCCCGACGCCACGATTAAACCAGGAGCGCCGATGATATGCACAGGACAAGAGAGTTCGTTGATCAAATGGGTACCTTTTGAATCCTCAGAAATACTCCCACTGCCAATTACTCTTCCTTGCAAATGGGGAACAAGTGCATCCCAGCTGCCAATATCCGCCCACACCCCAATATAGGGGATGACTACCGCACGCCGCGTGTGTTCTAGCACCTCATAGTCAAAGCTTCGTTCTGGCAATTGATCATAATGCTCCATAAACTCCATGTAATCTACTGGAAGATCCCGTTCGATCATACTTGAGAGCAAGTACCCTAATGAGCAGGAAAACACGCCGCAATTCCACAGTCCTCCCTGAGAAATGAACTCGGCGGCTGTCGATTCGTTCGGTTTCTCCGCAAACTGCTTAACATTTAAAAAAGACGTCCCCCCTACCCCAGACCCTTCACCCGGCAGAATATAACCGAACTGTGTAGAAGGAAATTCAGGTAAAACACCAATCAAAGCAATGTCCGCTTGTGATTCGGCAAGCACACTTGGAAATTGATGAAGCTGTTTAAAAAAAGAAGTCTCCACATACGAATCCACCGGAATGACCACTACGATCTCTTTTGAGTCCATACCCTTCACAGAATGCAGATAACTTGCCGCCAGAGCTACTGCAGTAAAAGTCCCCCGTTTCTGCGGCTCCGCTAATAAAGGGACTTGAGCACCAACGGATTTGCGAGTAATCTCCACCTGACTGCGATGAGTCACTATGCAGCTTGAATCCAACAAACCTACCTCTTCCAGCCCTCTGCATACCCGCTCGATCATCGACTCCATACCGCCAGCTTCTGTTGGAAGCAGCCTTAAAAAAGCTTTTGACCTGATCTCATTTGATAGCGGCCACAACCGCTTCCCCGATCCCCCTGAAAGGAGTACGATCTGCAACCCTATCGCCCCCCTGCGCTGGATTTAGCCCCCGGTGTTCTCACATACCCCTTTCGTTTATGAAAAGACAATGATCTATACTTCTCAGCCAGCTGATTCACTTTCTGCTTGGATAGCTGTCCTGCATTCATATGGAGACCTTTATTACGCGCTTTTTGAATTTTCATTCCCTCGCGATTCTTCGAATACAGGTAATTGGCATAGGTTTCGAATTCGGAAAAGGCAAATTGCTTGGAGCGGTTCATACTGTGTAAAATAGCTCGATACCAGGGCATTTGGTGTTTTGCTTCTATCTCTCTTTTCATTTGGGCCAATTGACTGCGTTCAAACAGCATATAATGGGTCACAAATGATGATTTTGCGGTCACCTTGCGGCCCATGAGTTTCTTATAGGTTACAAAATACTGTGGTTGGCTCCAGTTCCGGCTGTAAAAGAGTGTCTTGCCATTCGCCCGAAAATGGTGGGGGGTGATCAGAACGGTATCGGCATCAATGACCAAAAAATAATCCGCTGTGCAGAGCTTGTCACCATTCAGCTTCAGCAGCTGTTGGAATAGCCAGCCGGAACGTTCCCAGGTGCGTGAGCGGTAATGAATGTCTTTTTTCGTAATCGGCAGCACCGTATTCTCGTCAATAAAGGTACAGCCTTTTGTGCGGCAGAACTCAATCATCCGTTTCTTTTTGGGAGCAACAATTAATATCCGGCCGATGGGATGCTTAACCTGCTTTCTAACAGCGTCAATCACATGGGGAAGGGTCTGTAAATCTTTTTCAATCGCGGGAATCAGTACATCTATAGTAACGGCATGTCTGATGCGGGCCTTACTGGGCGAGGGCATAGGGTCATCTCCATATCATGTTTTTGCTTTAGGATATGAGCATGATAGGAAAAGGGAATGGGCATCACAGAATTGTTCAGGAGAGTGGCAAATGTGCGCTGGACAAGCCTGCGATGCGCGGGCAGAAATTTTTATATTATAAAAATAGAAATAGACCTGCACCCGGCGCCCTTTACTGGGGCATATATGCCTCTCTTTTCGCTTACGGAGGCGGATTTTCCCTTATTTAGGGCATTTTTGCCTCTCTTCCACGTCGCAGCTCCTCTTCTGCTCATTTCTAGGGCATATATGCTTCTCTTTTCGCTTATGGGGGTGGATTTGCCCTTATTTAGGGCATTTTTGCCCCTCTTCTACATCGCAGCTCCTCTTCTGCTCATTTCTAGGGCATATATGCCTCTCTTTTTGCTTATGTAGGCGGTTTTGCCCTTATTTAGGGCATTTTTTCCTCTCTTCCACGTCGCTGCTCCTCTTCTGCTCATTTCTAGGGCATAAATGCCTCTCTTTCGCTTACGGAGGCGGATTTGCCCTTATTTAGGGCATTTTTGCCTGTCTTCCACGTCGCTGCTCCTCTTCTGCTCATTTCTAGGGCATATATGCCTCTCTTTTTGCTTATGGAGGCGGATTCGCCCTTATTTAGGGCATTTTTTCCTCACATTTCGCTCAGGCAGCCACATTCCAGCTAATCTACGGGATTTATACCGTACATTCCGTCCACGTAGCCACATTCCAGCCTATCTACGGGATTTTTACTGTACATTCCGCCCACGCAGCCACAATCCACCCAATCTACGGGATTTATACCGTACATTCCGCCCACGCAGCCACATTCCAGCTAATCTACGGGATTTATACCGTACATTCCGTCCACGCAGCCACTTTCCATCCAATCTACGGGATTTATACCGTACATTCCGTCCACGCAGCCACATTCCAGCCTATCTGTGGGATTTATACCGTACATTCCGCCCACGCAGTCACATTCCAGCCTATCTACGGGATTTATACCACCGTTGTGTCCCACTCCCACACCAATCCCCATATTTTTACTGGCTCAATATCCAACACTTTTCCTGTGCAGTAAAAAGCCTGGGATGGTATATTGTAGATTGGCTAAATTTTCGGCACATTTTAAGATGAACTCAAACATCATAGAACTAGATTTGTTGAGACCACTCTATACAGAAATAATGAAGGTGAATCTATTGAATAAGCTTTTATTTCATAATATCCCACTGGGAGCTACTGGTGAGCGGATCCCGCAAGCGGCTGTGGCCTCAGCGCAGACAAGCCAAGAGCTGGTGAAGCGGGAGGATGAGGACTCCGCTTTTTTTCGCAGGCTGGAAGAAGGCGGCATCTTACTCAACCGTCCGCAGATTTCTGCGGTACGGCATCATAAAGGGCCGCTTCTAACACTGGCCGGCGCAGGTTCCGGCAAAACCTCGGTTCTGATCTGCCGAACCGGTTATTTGTTGTCCGTGCGCGGTGTCTCGCCAAGTCAGCTGCTATTGCTGACTTTTTCGAGTAAAGCTGCGGCGGAAATGCGCGAACGGATCGCCCTATTACCGGGAGTAGGCCCAGCGGACGTCGCGCGGCTGCAGGCCCGCACGTTTCATTCCTTTTTCTTATTTTTCTTGCGCAGACAAGGATTGCAGCAAGAGATTTTCAGTGAGACGCGGCGCCAGCACATCCTGTTGAAACAAATCATGCGTGAGCTAGGGCTACCTAAAGATGCCTATCCACCGGAAACGCTACTCTCCCTGCTCTCTTCCTGCAAGATGAACATGGGTACCGTAGAAGGCTTGCCTGAAGGAACCACCGCTGAAAAAGAAATGAAATCCATTCTGGAAATCTACGAACAATGGAAACTAGACAATTTTAAAATCGACTTCGATGATGTCCTCTTAATCGCCTATCGGATGCTAAAGGAGCGTCCTACGCTTTTACAGGAATTGCAGATGAGATATCTATACGTGATGGTGGATGAGTTTCAGGATACCAATGCCCTGCAATACGAATTAGTCAAAATGATTGCTCACCCGCAGCATAATCTGATGGTCGTTGGCGACGATGACCAGACGATTTATTCCTTCAACGGGGCACGCAGTGAATTCATTCTGGAATTCGAGAAGCTGTACCCGGGAGCAAGGGTTATTACACTTGATATTAATTACCGTTCTGGTCCAGCTATAGTCGGACTCGGCAACGGTATTATCCGGCACAATACGCGCCGGCGTTCCAAAACCCTGCAAGCAGCCAAAGGCAGCGGGAGTCAGCCCCGGTATATGCGTCCCCAGACAGCAGACGAGGAAGCCGAGCAGATGGTTGAGCATATTTTAAACGAGGTTTCGAGCGGCAAAAGAGAATATAGCGACTTCGCCATGTTATATAGAGCGTCCAGCAGCAACCGGGCCGTTCTGGAATTACTTCTTTTACGCGATATTCCCTATATTGATTATGGAGAAGGGCAATTACTGTACGAACACTGGCTAATTTCCCCGGTCGTGGATCATATGCGTCTCTCCGTGAATCGGCGGAATTTTGCGGCTATGGAGAACATCCTGCCTACTCTTTATATGAACCGTGAAAAAGGTATGAATCACATCCGGCAGATGGAAGCTAGACAACCAAAGCAAGGCCCACTAATCCATCTGTTGTCCATGCCCGGCATGGAGGATTTCAAGGGCACTAAGCTTAGAGAGCGGCTGGATCTAATTCGCAATATGCGCGAGTTAACCCCAGTCCAAGCGATTCGCCAGATCCGCACGCAATTCTATGATTATTTCATCGAAGCGAATGAGCGGCATCAAGCAACCTTGCATCGCGAAACGTTAAAAGAAATGCTAGATGAACTAGAATCGTCTGCAGAGCGATTTGATAGTATTCCTGCCTTTTTGGATTTCATAGATAATGTTACGGAACGTAATGAACATAATCGTCAGCCGGGCACCAAAGAACAAGGGAATCGGATAGCGCTTATGACCATTCACAAATCCAAGGGATTAGAGTTTCCTGTGGTCTTTTTGATTGGAGCCTCTGAAGGAATTCTCCCGCATAGCTCCGCCCTGGAGGGGGACCGGCTCAAGGACCGCAAGCTGGCCGCTGCAAATAGTGGGAGTTCAAGCTTGGCTGCCCTGGAAGAGGAGCGAAGACTGGCTTACGTAGCTGTTACTAGAGCCCGGGAAGAGCTGTTTATCAGTTCACCTGCGAGGCATCGGGGCAAAAAAGCAGAGGTCTCCCGCTTCATGTTATCAGCCTTCCGCTCTGCCGTTTCTTCCACAGCAACGACTACGGTGAGCAGAACAGTGACAACAAGATCCTTACCTACCAGCCGGACAACTGCGACAAGAACCCATGTCGTTGCGGTATGGAATTGTACCAGCAGTACCTGTCCTGGCTGGACACGCATGAAAGCGGGCGGAGCTGAGGATCATTTAACCTCAAAGCCCTGCCCGTTATGTAGTTCCCCTATGGCAAAGGACCAACGAGAAGTTCCTGTATGATTCAACGCAAAAAAAGCAAGTTTCCTCTTCCCTGGAAACTTGCCTTTTTTATAAAAATATAGGTTTAAGCTGGAGTTACTACCGCTTCTTCTTCCTCTTCTTCATGCACGGTCTTGATCTGGATCATTACGGTTGACGGTTCGGTCAACACTTCAATACCGTCCTTGAAGATCAGATCAGAGACGAGCAACTGGTCGCCAATATTCAGTCCGCTGATATCCACTTCCATGGAGGTAGGAAGATCTTCAGGCATACAGCGAACTTCCACTTCATAAATTTCAACCTGAAGCGTACCGCCTGCTTTAATCCCTACGGCTTCACCTGCAAAATGAATAGTCACCTTGCTGTCCATGCTCTTTTTCATATTTACATGTTGGAAATCAATATGCAGAATTTTGCCGGACAGGGTATCCTTCTGAATGTTCTGAACCACGACCGGAACCTCCAGCTCTTCCGATACCTTACCTTGCAGAATTGCGCGCGGATTCTTTTTGAGAATGTCCAGAAGTTCTTTTTCATTCACTTCCAACGTCAGAGTCTCTTTACCAATACCATATAATACAGCCGGAATACGTCCTTGCTTACGCGCTTGATTGATGTTGGACTTGGTGTCAGTCTTACGTGTGTTGAATTGAATAAACTTATTCATTGGGTTTCCCGCTCTCTTTGACCATAAATTCTTGTCACACTAAGTGTAACATGACCATATAATCTAGTCAAACCAACTGGAAGAATGCTAGGATTCGTATTCGTCAAAAGGGTCCGCGATCTCAATCTCATATGCTTCAGCATCACTCACCCCTACAGATAATACCGCCCGGCCTCCTCCAAGACGTTTCAAGCCACCGCTAAAGATGACATCCTCCAGTTCTTTGCGCTTGCCCGGGCCCGCCGGAAAATCACTGCGGACTGCAATTATTTTGACCGGAGTTGCTTTATAAGTCTCAGGATTCAGCGAAAAAGCCATGGCATAATAGTGTTTGTTTCCGGCACTATCGAAGCAGGCAATGTGGCCCAATACGCCCACCATTCCACCCCGCAGCAGATGAGCTTCATTGGCTCCCCCCCACTCTTCGGGCACGAATTGATCCTGAAGCACCTCGGCATCAATAAAGGTCTGCTCATTCAGTTCGTCCAGCGAAGGAATCACTGTGAACCCAATCTGTCCTCGCCCACCCCGTTCGCCCTGTGGCCGGGTAAATACGCCTACACTGCCATTATCAAGCTCGATAAGCCGGATATCCTTCATCGTGCCGGGACCTGAAGAAAAGTGGGTTAAAGAATCGATGTGATACCCCCTGTAGAATTGGGTCACCCAGGAGGTAATCCGGTGCGGATCATCCGCTGCCGTAATCACTTCCACCCCGCCCACAATAAGTTCCCCCCTGATCCGGGTCCAGCACGGGTCCTGTAAATTGTACGTATGCGTATGCGCACGAGGCCTCCAGACTCCATCATGGCATGTAAAAAAGAAGACTTGAGAGAACTCACTGTCCCGTTCCTCAACTCTTCCCATTAGTACTTCCTCCCCGTTATACATAAACGGGGCGGTTATATTATAGACATCCCGGTGCCCGACACCGGTGAACGTCAGTTTGTTTACTATGGTTGTACCGCGTCCGGCATGATATGTATCCAGAAGCTGCTTACAGGTGGCTGTCCGTGCCGGGTTCCTTGTCATCATCGTCCTCCTCATAATCATTTGAACGATCGATTACCCAATCGTTGTCTTCCGCATCCATGGCGATCAGCTCGCCGGGCTGGACATTAAAGTATACACATAATTTTAGCAGCAGATCCCTTGGATACTGCACCATCTCATTCTTGTACATTCGGCGTACTGAATCAAAGTGGTAATTGATCTCTTTGGCAAGCTTACGGATCGATAATTTCGGATCATGCCTCAGCATGACCTCGCTCAGTTTACTGCGTATGACTGGCATTCATCCACCTCCTCCCATAATATATCCGCACTCACCCAAGGAGTCAATTAAATTGACAAGATTAAATGGTCATGTTACAGTGGGATTAGGAAATAATTTGCAACATTTCTAATTTCAGAAAAAACAAATACCTTTCCCTATTCAGAAAATAAAGTCTTCTTTATTTTCTTTTTTTGTATCCAGACCAATCGCAAGACCATTAGGGAGGCTCTTTGAATGAAAAATACAGTCCGTAATCACAACATCGTGTTCCTGGGAACCAGTCTGCCGCGAGAGTGCGGTATCGCCACGTTCACACAGGATCTGCTAGATGAACTTATCCACCTTCCCGGCTTCAACCCGCCCCGGATTATTGCCATAAACAACAATGAAACCTACGCTTACGATCAGCAGGTAATACGGCAGATCGACCAGCATAATTACGCAGATTATATAGATACGGCCGATTTCCTCAACAATTCTGATACCGATTTGTTGGTCATCCAACATGAATTTGGCATCTACGGCGGAGAAAGCGGTGAATACCTGCTGCCCTTTGTCGAACGTTTGAACATTCCGTATGTTGTTGTTTTTCACACAGTGTTGACCAAGCCCTCCCCTAAGCAGCATCAGATCATCCGATGTCTGGCCGAGCGTAGCGTGCAGGTCGTGACGATGGCGGAATCAACCCTTACTGATTTATCTACTATTTATGAGATCCCAGTTTCCAAAATCACATTCATCCATCACGGTGTCCCTCAAGTGAGCACAGCTTCACGCTCCAGCCTCAAAGCACAATACGGTTATCCAGACCGCAAAATCCTCTCCACCTTCGGCTTCCTCAGTCCCGGCAAAGGGATTGAATACAGCATCGAAGCTATGCGCGGCGTGGTCAAGCGACATCCCGAAGCACTTTACATTGTCTGGGGCAAGACCCATCCGGTCGTCAAGCTGGAATCCGGCGAAGTTTACCGCCAGAAACTGACGGACCTCGTAGAAATGTTTGACCTGCAGGACAATGTCCAATTCGTCGATAAGTTGCTGACCCAAGAAGAAGTAATAGAGTCCTTGGTCATGTCAGATATTTATGTGACTCCTTATCTGGGTAAGGATCAGGCCGTCAGCGGCACCCTGGCCTACGGAGTCGGTTATGGCCGGGTCATCGTGTCGACCCCTTACCGCTACGCCCAGGAAATGTTGGCAGAAGGCCGCGGTCTACTGGCTGATTTTCATGATTCTGCTTCCTTGGAAGCCTGCATTTTGCGCTTGCTGAATAGCCCCGCCCTGGTGCAAACGATGGAAGACCGTACGTTGAAGCTCGGGCTCACTATGCGCTGGAACGAAATCGCCAAAATCTATGCCGCCTTGTTCCACAGCCATATCCAGAGCTCGGCGTCAGCTGATCGGAGCGTGATTTAATGGAAACCTCCACCACAGTACAGGCTAAACCAGGCTATCTGCGCAGAATCACGGACGATACAGGAATCTTTCAGCATACCAAGTTTGGGGTTCCGGACCGTTCCAAGGGCTACACTACCGATGATAACGCCCGCGCCCTGATTGCTGCGGTCTTAATGTACGAGAATTCCCGGGATGCCGTGGCACTCGATCTCATTCATACGTATATCTCTTTTATCTATCATTCCCAGACAGCGGACGGCAATTTTCGCAATTTCATGGATTATAACCGCTCCTTTATAGAGGATAAAGGTTCTGAAGATTGCCAGGGACGTACCTTGTGGGCACTCGGGTTCGCCCTATCGCATGCTGCTTCCCTGCCCGATAACCTGATGAATACCTGCCGGTATTTGATCAATCAGGCACTGCCGCATCTGGAAGCCTTGGGCTCACCTCGGGCTGGAGCCTATGCCATCATCGGCCTAAGTTATCTTACCGAAGCACCGGGCTCATTAGGTTATGCTTTTCCATACCCGCATACTGAAAACACGACCGAAGAAGCCGCCTTTCTGCCAAGGGCAACCATTGAGAGTCTGATCGAAAATATTGCGGTTCGGCTGCATAATCAATATACCCGCTATAAGGGGCACGGCTGGAATTGGTTCGAGGACAGCATCACTTATGGCAATTCCATGCTGCCCTGGGCTCTGCTTCGGGCCTTCCTGATCTCCGGGAATAAAGACCTGCGGGAGACCGCCAAGGAAAGCCTGGATTTCCTAGCTTCCACCACCTTCTCCAGCAAAGGTTACTATAAACCGATCGGCAGCCATGGCTGGCTGCTGCGTGATGGGCTGGCTGCACCCTATGATGAACAGCCCATTGAAGCCTGCGAGATGCTGCTGGCCTGCCGGGAAGCAGCTGTTGTTCTTGAGGACCCCGCCTATCTTACGCAAGCAGAATTATGCTACAACTGGTATCTAGGGCATAATTCCTTGGGAATCCCTCTGATCGATCCGCAGACTGGTGCTTGTTATGACGGCATCCATGCCGCGGGGCTCAACCTGAACCAAGGCTCGGAGAGCATTATATCCTTCACAATTGCCCGGTTGGTGATGCATCATGAATAAATATGCTACGATCCTAGCCGGCGGGGGCGGAACACGGTTTTGGCCCCTGTCCAGACAAGAAATCCCAAAGCAGCTGCTGAATATTAGTGGCAACGACATTATGCTAAACGATACGATTGAACGCTTCAAAGGGATTATTCCTCAGGAGAATACAGTTATCGTTACTAATCGTACCCAAGCAGTATTGTTGGAGAGTATTATGCACAGCAGCGTTCTCAAAGCTAATATTCTAATTGAACCTGTGGCGCGAAATACAGCCGCTAGCATTCTTTTTGCAGCATTATCTATAGAGAAATCTCATGGCAATTCCTTAATGGTCGTCCTGCCTTCCGATCACTATATAACGGATGAGGAACAATTCCGTCTTACACTAGACGAAGCCTGTACTGTTGCCATGGAGTCAGACAAAATAGTAACCATCGGAATCAAGCCTACTTTCCCATCTACTGGCTACGGCTATATTGCCTTTGATAAGACGCCGATTGCGACAAGCCCAGTGGCTGTATATGATGTAGATGAATTTGTAGAGAAACCAAACTTTCAGAATGCACAGAGTTATCTGGCATCCGGTAATTATCTATGGAATAGTGGGATTTTTATTTGGCAGACCTCTGTCATTATTGATAATTTCAAACGTTATCTACCTCGACTCTACAAAACCATGCTGCCCATCAGTGATTATTTGGGTACAGATCAGGAAGAGGAAGTTATTAATGCCATCTATCCAACGCTTCAGAATATTTCGATTGATTACGGCATTTTAGAGCGCTCTGATGAAGTTGTCGTGCTTTCCGGGCAATTTGGCTGGAATGATATCGGCAGCTGGGATGCACTGGGTTCAATCTTCCCTCCGGATGATGCAGGCAACATTATAAAAGCAAATCATGTGGGGATAGATACCCATAATTCAATCATCTATGGAAATGGCAGACTGATCACGACCATTGGTGTAGACGGGTTCATCATTGCGGATACTGGGGATGCACTATTAATCTGTCCCAAGGATAAAGCGCAGTCAGTCAAAGATATCGTGGAGCTTCTAAAGGAACAGGGAATGACAGAATATATCTAACTAAAAAGAATGCAAAAAGACGGGCCATTGCAGTACATGCATGGTCCGTTTTTCATCTCATTATATAAGTTGAACAGTTTATAAATGTTTTTTAAACGCCAAACCTAGGTCCAAGCCCACAAGAACCCGTCTCGATCCCAAGCAATTCTCCCGCCATGGAGTTTCCGGAAAGCTTTCTTCACTTCTTTGGAGAGTGAGGCATTGCCGTTCTCATTCACAAATACAAATTGTTCTCCAAAATTCTCTTTCACATATTCAATCGCCGCCGTCTGATGCAAGGTACCCGTAAAACGAATCTCCTTCACCATCCATTCTGCTACTTCTTGTGCGGTTATTTCCATATGGATGCGCCTCCTCTCTGTGCTTACTGCTAAAATGTGCCCTCATTATAACATGAATACAGCCCAACCGGACAAACGTCCGAATTGGGCTGTATTGAAGTCATTTTACATCATTGTGGATAGATATGGTTCGACGGATAACGGGACTTCTGTCCTCCACTCACCATCAACAGAATCCCAGTAATTAAGTGCAAGAACCAGCCCACAAAAGGAATCCATGCCAATAAAGAAGTTATAATTCCTAGCACTGAACCGTAGATAGACTCACGGTCTCTTGAAGATAAAATCAATGTAATCACATGTAGAATAAACATCAACCCCAGAACGGAATACCCCGTGCCAATAACAATAGCAGCACCCAGAATTGGAATTGCCAAAATAATTTCACAGGAACCCGTAATCCATTTCATAGCTTTAGAAGCGCTCAATAGACAACCTCCTAATTGGGTTAAATATACAAATCATTATACAAAAACCCAGCTTTCACGTATATGATTTTTCTAGTGCTAATTATTTTATTTCATACCAACGGCAAAGGTTCTTCCACTTTGTCATGAGATTGCTTCTGCACAAGTGGAGGCAAGCCCTCCTTACTCATTGCTGCCGAAGGGGCCAGCCCCAAACAGTGGCACATTAAAGGAGCCATTCGCAGCTGTGGCAGCATTTCTTCCTCTTTTTCTGAAGATAATACATCTACCCCAAACGTATATAATGGCACATTTCGCTCGGAAGGGGTTATCCCGCCGTGGTACCCATTTGCGTTCATTCCGTGATCTGCCGTAATCATAATCTTATAGCCCTGTTCCATCCAAATAGGCAAAACAGTGGCCAGCAGACCGTCGGCATTACGCACTGAAAGCTCATATTCTTTACTCTCGCCGCCATAACGATGCCCGGCGTCATCTATATTCATGGAGTGAATGTATAGGAAATGCGGATCATAGGCACTCCGTAAATACACCGCGTCGGCAAACACATGACTGTCGGGATAGTGATCCTCGAAATAAAAGCTGCCATGCTGAATGGGCTTCATCACATTGTGCTGATGGCGATCAGCCAGCGGATCAAAAGGGGCCGAATTATAAAGCTCACTGACCCAATGATAGGCGACAGCAGCTGTGCGCAAATTAGCGGCCACTGCCAGATGGAATACGCTCTCTTCATGGCTTGGTCTCACAATATGGTTAGCCGTAATTCCATTTTTGGTCACAGGTGTCCCCGTCAAGAGTACTTCATAAAGCGGGCGTGACAGACTAGGCAATTCCGACTTCACTCGGTGACATGATATTTTCCCCTGCTCCACCAAATGCTCCATATACCCCATATATTCACGTGCGGCCTCATATCTAAGTCCGTCCAACACTACCACAATAAGTTTATTGTTCATTTCAGTCATCTTATTACGCTCCCTCTCGTTCCAGATGCAGCAGCTCAGAAGGGTTCAGAGCCAAGGTGACGTTAGCCCCTTCCACCAGCCTCAGCCAGCGTCCGTCATTTAAAAGATCAACCGTTAAGCAAATGTCTTCTACCTCTACCGTACACCTAATAATATTGCCCAACACGGAGACAGATTTAATGATGCCATCCACCAGTTGCACTCCGGCAGCAACCTCGTGAAGTCCCGCGCCCTCATGCAGCAGCGTAACCGCCTCAGGCCGAATAGCAAAGCGGTCCTGCGTGCTATCTATCCCCCGGAACAACGTCATCACTTCTGATCGGGTCAATACATTGTAACTGCCCATAAACCGGGCAACGAACTCTGTTCGTGGTGCGGAGTACAACCCCTCAGGTGTGCCATCCTGCACAATCCGGCCACCGTTCATAATACAGATGCGGTCAGAAAGAATCAGCGCTTCCTCCTGATCATGTGTCACGAATAGTGTCGTCATGTTAAACCTTTTTTGGATATCACGAATTTCTGCACGTAAATTCTTGCGTATCTTAGCATCTAGTGCGCTTAAGGGTTCATCCAGCAGCAATACTTTGGGCTGCACCGCTAGAGAACGAGCCAGCGCTACCCGCTGCTGCTGTCCACCGGAGAGGGACTGCGGATATACATCCCGTTTATCTTCCAGATCGACCAATGCCAGCAATTCCGCGCAGCGATGATGGCGGGCTGATTTCGATAATCCCCGCATTTTCATTCCATACTCGATATTTTGGCTCACCGTCAGATTGGGGAACAAGGCATAAGACTGAAACACCATTCCTACCTCGCGCTTACGGGGCGGCAAACTTCCCAGATCTTTATTTTCCAAAAGAATTCTGCCGCCATCCAGCTCTGAAAGACCGGCTATGCAGCGTAGCAATGTGCTTTTTCCACAACCGGAGGGGCCTAGCAGTGTTACAAGTTCACCTTCACGGATCTCCAAATCAACATTGTCTAACACACAGGTATTCCCAAACATTTTGCATACACCCTGCAGCTTTAGATAATCATTCATCCCTTAACGCCCCCTCCCATCTTTTTACCGAGCTTCATGAGTACCATCGAAAGAATTAGAATAAACAGAAAATAAGAGATCGCAATCGCGCTGGCTAAATGTCCACTTTCACCAACCCTTTGATATAGATATACCTGAATCGTCTGAATATGTCCGCCAACTAACATGTTCGTAAGGACAAATTCGCCGAATAGAACTGAAAATGATAACAGTGTAGAGACGATAACCCCAGGCCATATATTAGGCAAAATCACATTCACGAAGGCCGTTCTTCGGCGGGCACCAAGCAGCTCCGCAGCATGCAGCAGTTCAACGGCATTAACCGTTAACAGACTATTGCGAATGCCCTGATACATATAGGGAAGGATGACCACAAAATATGCCCCCACTAATAAATACGCTGTTCCAGCGATATCAAAGGGTCCAGAAGAATAGGTACGAATAAGACCTACCGCAGCCACAACACCAGGCACCGCATAAGGCAAAACAACAATACCTTTCATAAAGCTCTCCCAACGCGGAAAATAGAGGGTGATGACAAAAACAGCTGGCAGCATCACGGCCAGACTCAGCACCACGCTGATCAGGCATAAATAAAGCGAGGTCCAAAGCGCCTCCAGAAAGCGAATATCCTCAAACATTTCCCCAAACCAATTCAGCGTCCAAGCTCGGGGCAGCAAGGTATTCTGCCAATCTTGTGCAAAAGCATAAATGCCCGTTGCCAAAAGAGGAAGCAGCAAATACACCATGAGCAGCAGCATGAAGGTGCGTGGAGCAAAGCCTGCTTTACGTATATTCATTGCCCTGCCTCCTCACGAGCTGTCCATAAACGCCGGGAAGCTTTGATTTTCACATCCGGTTTACTGAGTGCTTTCGTTCCGAACCTCTCCGCACGCCGCACCATTAAATGGTTCAGATAAACCGCCAAAATCGTAGTCAGACCAAGCAGAACAGCAAGCGTACTCCCCATTTGTGGCTGTGTAACCACATCTCCGGCAATCAGTGAACCGATACGTACCGCCAACAGATTGTAATTTCCGCCAACCAATGCGTAAGCCGTGGCATAAGCCCCCATTGCATTAGCAAAAAGAATTCCAAGTGTGCCGAAGATCGCCGGAGTTAGAATAGGCAGGCCAATCGTCTTCCAGAACTGCCAAGGCCCAGCCCCCAGTAAGGACGCTGCCTCTCTCCACTGCTCACGAATTCCGTAAAAGGACGGGTACAAAAGCAGTAAGGCTAACGGAACCTGAAAGTATACATACACCAGTATTAGACCTGACCAGCTATATAGATCAAAATCGGCAAAAACACTCCAGCCCCACTGTTTAAATAAGAGTGTAAACACCCCATTATTTCCGAGCAAAATGATATAAGCAAAAGCCAGCGGAACACCTGCGAAGTTAGAGGTCATATTCGACAGCATCAGAAGTCTATCGCGTACTCTCGGGGTAAACCGGGTAATGCAATAAGCACAAAAAAGTCCGACAATGATCCCTATCAGACTTGAGGTTATGGAGATTAGCAGACTGTTCTTAATCGCCTGCATGTAATAGGCACTTTGCAACGCATGCAGATAATTGCCTAACGTAAATCCCGTTCCGTCCGCTGTGCGAAAGCTTCCCGTCAACATGGATAGTATAGGTACCAGTTGAAAGGCTAACACCATTAGTGCAAATGGAATAAGTGCCAGGATCACACCGCGGCTTCTTTGTTTCATCTTACTCGCTCCTTGTCGCGGGAATAGAACAAAGGCGCCTTACGGCATCATGACGAAGGCGCCCTGCTTCTTTTTTAGGGAGAAATGAATACTAATTCAAATACACAAGCACACGTTCCTGCCACAATTGAGGAATGGTTTTTGCCGTCTCTTCCCATACCTTGTAATCACCAACAGGCTTAGCGTTGACGTATTCTTCTTTTGGCAGCAGCTTAGCTGCAACATCATCCGGCAACGTTACACTGTCACGGATCGGACGAGCGTAACCTTTGGCAAGATTAATCTGTCCTTCATCGCTAAGGATGTATTGACGTGTAAGCTTCGCCGCGTTAGGATGCGGCGCATATTTGTTGATGATCGTGGCATACCCGCTCACGACACTGCCTTCCTGGGGAATGGCTACTGCGAAGCCATCTTTGTTGATCTGGTCTCTATAGTTCAAAGCGTTGAAATCCCAGAGCAGGGTAACTTCTACTTCCCCTTTTTCAATGTTGGCAAGGGAAGCTTCTGCATTGGAGAGACGTCCGTTTTTAGCTAAATCCTCGAAAAAAGCAATCCCCGGTTCAATGTTCGACTCATCGCCACCAAAGGCAATCGCTGCGGCCAATACAGCCATCTGTGCTTGAGCAGCCTTGGTTACATCACCAACGATGATTTTGTAGTTACCGTTCTTCAGATCTTCCCAGCTCTTCGGTGGATTCGCCACGAGCTTAGTGTTAGTCAGAAAAGAAATGGTGCCTTGATAGCCGACGATCCAATTCCCGTCCTTATCCTTAGCCCAATCGGGGATTTCATCCCAGTAGGATGTTTTATAAGGCTGGGTTACCCCTTTATCCACGGCAACCGAGCCAAACGCAATCCCCACATCTCCGATATCGGCCGTTGGTTTGTCTTTTTCCGCATCAAACTTGGCAATTTCCTCCGCGCTCGACATATCGGTATCCGAATGTGTAAGACCATACTTACTGTTCATATCACTCCATGTATCTTTCCAGTTCGCCCAGGAATCCGGCATTCCTACACTGACGATACTGCCCTCTTCTTTAGCTTTACTCTCGATCTCAGTCAGACTTAATTCTTTGGTGCCAGCCTTTCCATTCGTTGTTTCTTCAGCCTTGGCTGAATTTCCACAAGCAGCAAGCAACAGGACGAGCAAGGATAACATTAGACCCATCGATAATTGATTTTTGATCCCTTTTTTCATGATTTCCCCTTCACTCCTATTTCTTATTTGCGGGCTTCTTTATGTACAACTGTTAGGCACCCAATTGCAGTATAGGCGTGTACTATTTTCGCGGCATTAAGGAGAATAGGAATATTTGTAAATAAAAAGAAACGACCTGTCGTCTTTTTTAGATGACCGCCGTTTCCCTTAGAAATGTTTTTATGAAAATAATTACATTAATTACACTAAAATAGAACTTTACTGATGTATAGTAGTATTTATTCATAATAAGAAATGACCCTCAGAGGAGCTTGAAAAATGCCGTTTACAAAAATTCAGATGGTAACAGGTTTATTTCTATGTACTTTGCTTATCTCAGCTTGCAACAATGCAGCTACTCCTCCTAAAAATAACACGCCAGATACAAGTAATAAAATCATTCAAATAAACAGTGATCTTTACACCCTCCCATTACGTGATCAGAATACAGAACAATACAACTACGCTGTCAATACCTCTGCCGGTATCGTATGGTTGCCAGCCCCAAAAATGAACATTGCCCCTGGAACAGAAGCAAATCCATTTTATTTTCCAACAGAGCCTTTCACTTTCTATTTAAGTTCTCCTAATGAAAAAACACTAGCTGTAGAAAAGTCCAAGAAGCTATTGACGTTACCTTTAAATGATGGCGATGCTGTTCTGGTGGTTAGCGGCGTTTTTGGATTAGATGATTATATCCTCTATCATACCTTTTCCATTTTCACTGATGGCGCTCAGCCGATACGAGAACAAGCTTGGGTGATGAAAGTAGACGATCCAACATCTAATAAAGAAATTGCTCAATTCCATTCATCTGGAGGTAAATTTTATAGTTATGCAGTTGATGAAAAAGAAAAACTTTATCTATCGGTTTCCATACTTCCTGGAAATGCAGATGGTAGCTATAGTTACGAAGTTTATATTTATAATCTTCTGACTGGCAACAAAGAAAAAATAAATGATTATTCTCTTAATCCCTCATCACTGGATTCCATCCAATTTAATTACAATGACAAAAAATATTCGTATAAACTTCAGTCCAAGTAAAAAACTGCCCGACATTTCCAGGCAGTTTTACATGTATGAATATAACTACCGTCTACGCGCTGCCACACTGACAACACCGTATCTGTAAAGCACCTTCTTACCGAACCAGCCAAAAAGCCGATCCGTAAAGAAGCCCATAAAGCCAAGGCAGAATAACCCGACAAAGATCCAATCCGTACGGAAAAACAACCGGGAATTCCAGATCAGATAACCTACACCTTCGTTCGAAGCAATCATTTCCGCGCCGATAATCGCCATATATGAGGTGCCCATCGCTAACCGGATACCCGTAAAAATATAAGGGATCGTCGCCGGAACGACCACATGAATCAGAATTTGCCACTCACTGGCGCCCATACTGCGGGCTGAGCGGATTTTGTCCTCTTCCACGGACATCACACCGGTTAAAGTATTCAGCACCACGATAAAAAAGGTAGCGTACATAATTAACGCAATCTTCGACTGCTCCCCAATACCAAACCATACTAGGAACAAAGTAATGAATGCAATCGGCGGGATAAAACGGATAAAGTTCAGGAAAGGCTCCGCAAAAATACGGATCAAGTTCACCTTCCCAATGATTAGTCCTACGGGAATCGCCAGTAAACTGCCGAGTACCCAACCAATGAGCACCCGGTAAAAGCTAATTCCGATATATTGCAGCAAGGTTCCGTCTTCCAGCAGCTCCCTTCCGCCTTTAAGTGTACTCCATGGTCCGGGGATCACATCGGGGCTATAGATTACAGCTCCAAGCTGCCAGACGCAGAGCGCGGTAATCCATAGAAGGGTTACGGAAACCCACTTCTTCTCCACCCATTTTCTCATCTGTCTCACCCTATCCTATTCTTCGAAATGACCTTGAATTTGATTGTATAACGAGTAGAATTCCGGTGAGGTTACGTCCCGCGGATACGGAAGTGTATTGTCATAAATATCCGTAATATTAGAGGACGGTCCTACTGACATAATACCAATTCGTTCTCCCAGCAATAACGCCTCCTGAATATCATGAGTTACAAAAATCACCGTCTTATGTGTCTGGCGCCAAATATTGACCAATTCCTTCTGCATCGTTCGGCGCGTCATCGCATCCAGTGCACCAAATGGCTCATCCATCAGCAGAATCGCTGGATCATTCGCCAGCACCCGAGCCAGCTGAACACGCTGCTTCATACCCCCAGACAGCTCCTTCGGGAACTTCTCCTCATGCCCGTTCAGCCCAACAAGCCCGATGAACCTATCCGATATTGTATGCCGTTCCACCTTTGCGATTTTCTTCATCCGCAATCCGAACTCCACATTCTGACGAACGGTTAACCAAGGGAATAAGGAGGAATCAGCCTGCTGGAACACAACCGCCCGATCTCTGCCGGGCTTATTCACCTCTACATTATCCACCCGTAGATGCCCACCGGATTTGGAGACAAAGCCGGCGATCATATTCAGCAGTGTTGATTTCCCGCAACCACTCGGCCCGAGCAGAACGAAGAATTCGCCACCTTTAATTACGAGATCTACATCTTTTATAATGTAGTGAACGTCCCCAGCAGTCGGTTCACTGTAGCTTTTACGGAGCTGCTCAATATGAATGGTATGCTGCTTAGCAGATAATGACATGCTGAACTCCCCCTATTTCTTGTACGTAACCTCTTCTGGCAATGCCTTCGCCAGCGGCTCGAGATTCAGTTTGCTATCCAGATCAAAATCCTTCTCAATGATTCCGTTGTCGACCATATATTTCTTTTGCTTGGTCAAACTGTCATACGCTGCTTGAGTAAATCCTAGTGCCCACGGATTATTCGGCAGATCTTTTATCGTTGATTCCTTAGGCTGCTTCACTTCCTTATACATCAGATCAGCAACCTCATCTGGGTGAGCCTGAGCATAGGCTCCGGCTTCATTCACCGCTGCTAGGAAATTTGCTATACCTTGCGGATTCTTAGTCGCAAAATCATTTCCCGTTACAATCCCCATCCCCAATCGAACCGTGGTTTTAGACATATCTGTCAGTTCATGAACACCTTTAAGCGCGTAGAGCTTATCATTCAGAACCGAACCATAAAACCATGCTCCATCCACAGCACCTTGCTTCAAAGCGATATAAGCTTCATCAAAGGCACCCTGTCCTATCAACTCCACATCACTGAGAGCAGCATTATGCTCTTTCAAATATTCATCCCAAAGGTACGGAATGAAGGTACCGCGTATGAAACTCAGCTTCTTCCCCTTCAAGTCTTCAGCCTTCTGAATATCGTCCTGTACGAACAATTTCCATTCAGTGGACGCTTCATCAGTCGCTAATCCCGCCGAGGCGATAATAGCATAATCGCCCTTCGCCACTGCGTTCAGCAAGGGGAAGTCTGCCCCGAAAGCCACATCCACCTGTTTAATAAAAAGGGCATTTACACCTTCCGCAGGGGAACCAAAGTTGACCAGTTCAGCGTCAATCCCGTGTTTGGCAAAGATGCCTTTATCTAGTGCCACCCGAAAAGTGGGATTCGTATTGATGTCAGCAATTTTTATCTTTAATGTCTCTGCTTTGCTGTTCGCCGCTCCCTCTTTAGCGGCATTAGAGGCAGCCGCGTCGCCCTTGGAGCTGCAGCCCGATAAAAGGATAACCACTGATAAAGATAAGAGCAGAAAGCTTGAGCTGATCCATGATTTTTTCAACCGACACATCTCCTCAAATTTGTTAATTTACCTTGCGGCTGCTGCCTTCATCCGTCGTCGCCACACAAGCAGCTCCTTCAACAAATGGCAGGGTTGTCGCCACACTTACCACAGAATCCGATCCTTTAGGTGCAGACCCCGGGACTCTGAACTGCGTTACGTCTATTGGCTCAATCGCTTGTTCAACTGGCGTTTCCAGCTGTGGTACCCATGCATAAGGCACACGGTAGGAACGATAGACCATGTTGGTATTTCTGGAGTCAGTAAATGGCGAAATATATTCCCATACCAGTTCATGTTCTGGCGTAACCTCAAAGAGTCTGCCGTTAGAACCTTCTGTAATTAAGGTGTTGCCATTCAAAAGCCGTTGAGCTGAGCTGATATATGGACTGTAGAATTTATAAGAATCGGTTGGGACAGAGAAACCTGCTTCTGCCGCTGTATATTGCCACTCAATCTCAAGGGTTACGGGATTAATCTCCAGAATTCGCGAGTGGTCGCGGAGTGCATTTTTTTGCCCAAAAGGAGAAGATGGATTTGGAAGACCATAACCGCCCCAGCCCCCGTTATCGAATACAAGTAAGTTGCCTTCTCCCGGCAAACCTTTCGGAATGATGTGCGCATGATGCTGGCCAATGATCCAGTCGATATGCTTCACTTCTGGCAGCGAGTAATCCGGACCGATTCTCCAAACGATGGCTCCGGTACGCTTATCCGTGATCGCAATAATATTTGCTTCACGCGCATCCCAGATCACGTTATCCGGATGGAAACGCTCATCCCCTGCATCGTAAAACTTATTGGGTCCTACATAAGAAGCCGAATTGATATGCAGCCAGTCTCCAACACCACCACCTAGATTTCCGAAAGAGCGTGAGTTAGGATCACGAAATAGTACATTTTTGGCCGCTTCATCAAAGCCTAGCTCATCAAAATGTTCATTTGGAGCCCACTCCCAGACGATATTCCCCTCCCAGTCCACCTCAAGGATCGTGTCATCAAGCAATTGTTTGTCGGAGATTTGAGGATTGTAGATGTTTTTATGAGCAAGAATTAGCGTTTTTCCACTGTCTACCTTGGGTTCAAGCCCCGGTGCAAAATATCCGACCGGATTGCCTTCGCGCTGATAGTCATGATGTTGGCGGGCATACCAGAGGGGTTCATAACCCGGATCTTCTATATGTTCATAGCTGTTATATTTCCACACGATGTTCCCATCCCAGTCCACCTGTACCAGATCTACATTATCCTGTATTCCGAATTTAGGATCTCTTCTTCCTGTGCTGCCCAGCACATAACCACCCGGGAAGATTTTAGCCGGAAATCCAAGCAGCCCCTTCCACAAATGCACCTCTTTACCGTTCATATCAATCAGTACAACACCTTCTTCACCAGCTTGAAATACGGTATAGCCACTCCAGGCTTTGTTAGGGTTATATACGGTTGCTCCAGTTGGATAAATGGTTGAATGTCCCATCGTTCATCTCTCCTACGTTCAATTTTTAGTAGCTAAGATAATTACTTTTTTTGGTGGTTGTTCGTGGCTTCTGTTCAAGGGTTGGAGAGGTCTCTGCATTCTCCTTGGCGAGCTTCAGCAGGATATCCGAGAATCCTTCCAAATTGCTAATGATCCGCTGATAAAAGTCATTTTGCTGCGCCAATTCCTCCTCCGTAAACCCCTCAAACAAAAGCGAAATACATCGTTCTCCGATGTTGCTGTTCTGCTCCGCCAGCTTGCGGCCTTTATCCGTAATATCCAGCATTACCGTTCTACGGTCGCCTTCTTTACGTCTGCGCACGGTATATCCACCCGCCTCAAGCTTATCGCTCAATGCGGTAATCGCACCTGAGGTGAAGTCTAGTTCATCCGCTAAGTCTCCTAGCCTTTGTTCACCATCACGAATGATTTTGTGCAGAATCAGCATGCCTGGTAAGGAGATGCCTGCTACGGCGACCTTATCCCGCTCTTTCACGAATCTGCGAACCGCCTTGCGAAATGCCCAATCTGTCTCCTCCAGCTGTCTCCAATATTGTTCGCTCATGGCTTACTTACCTCTGCTTTCTCCCAATCAGCCCATAAAAAAAGACTCCCAGCACCTACCCCTGACAAGGGAAAAGTACGGGAGCCTTTGGTGGTCCAATCAGCTCAGTTGAATTATTTCACTGTTCATTTAATTACTGTTTAAGTATTGGTGATATCATATACCCCTTTATTCCTACCTGTCAAGTAAGTATTTTATATATTCAAAAAAAGAACACCCTCAAAGGTGCCCTCCAACTTGGAAGCTTATAGACCACTTTCCAGTACAAGCGCATGGCTGTCTTCATCATAAACCTGCATAAAAGATGATACGGCCGGTAAATAACGCTCTAACTGGTAAATATATTTTACCCGACTCCTGAAGTGGCAGATTGGAGATATTTAATTTCACTTGCACTCCTTGCAATCTACCTTTTATTTTGAAAGATTCTGAAAATTAAAAATTAATTCAAAAATATTATATATGAAAAATCATATGAATAGTGGAAATTCCCTTTTTACATAGAAGAAAAAGGAGACTACACGCAAAAAAGACAAAAAGCAGGCCAGAGTCACCTCTGCCTGCCTTTGCCAACCTATCTTATAATTTGATTATTCCATATAACAGTTTTGCGATTTCAGCACGGGTCACTTTGCCACGAGGGTCAAAGTTATTGTCGCCCTTGCCGTCAAGGATTCCCTTTGCTTGCAAATCAATTACCGCTTGCTTCGCCCACTCAGATACACTATTCATATCCTTAAAGCTTGCAGCAGCAGCAACGGAAGCTTGCAATCCTGCTTTATACTGCATCAGTTTCTGCAGGACAACTGCCGCCTCCTCACGAGTAATCGCATCTTTAGGTCGGAACTTGCCATCACTGCCTTGGATCAATCCAAGCTGGACAGCTTTGTCTATCGACTGTGCATAATAAGCATCTTTAGATACATCTGCAAAAGCACTCTGTACGATAGCCCCATTTGCTTCATCCAATCCGAGAGAACGAACGGCCAGTGTAACAAAATCTGCACGGGTTACATTCGCCTGTGGTCCATAATGCGTATCGTCGATCCCTTTAATCACATGCTTAGCCGTCAGCTTGGAAATATACGACTCTGCCCAGTGACCAGCAGTATCCCTAAATTGCTTATGGTATTCCAGCACCGCAAAGGAGGAAAAGTGATTTGTTGTGAAGGTAACGGTATTATCCTTAAACACTCCACCCAAATATTCCAACGTGCTGCCATTTACATAATAGACACCCGCAAAATCTGTATCAAGCTTAGCAAGCTGTTCCTTAGTCAGCGTCAAGGTAATCGTAACAGCACCTTTAAGCTGGTGGATAGCCGTTTCTTTGCCTCCTGCAGATGTACTGAGGTTCAGCGTAACGTTAGCTCTGAATGGACTCATTCCAGCGTCATTGGCCTGTACAGATATCATACTCGTATCAATGCTTAGTAGCAGCATATCACTGCCTGCCGGAATGGCTGGTAAGGAGCTTGTTGGTACGCTCAAGGTAACGTTAGATGAAACAATATTCAAATTCAACTTCTTATCGACAGCCTGTTGAACAGCGGCTGCATCAAGAGCAATTCTAATCTGATCTTGAGCCGAGGTTGCTCCGCCTGCGCTAATCTTTAGGCTTCCCCCTGTAGCAGCTTCCTCTATCAGTTTCTTCAAGGCTGACGGATCAGCTGTATACGTCCCATTACTTCCTAATGCCAGTTCAATGTTTCCTTTTCCCGCTCCAGGTGTGGCTGTAGGCGTTGGAGTCACTGTTGGCACTGGTGAAACTACCGGAGGTGCCGTTGTCACCTCTGGTGCTGGTGTAGGCGTCACTTCTGGCGATGGCGTCACTTCTGGCAATGGCGATACCTCTGGTGTCGGCGTTACCTCTGGTGTCGGTGTCACCTCTGGTGTCGGCGTCACATCCTCTTTTCCAGTGTAAAAGCCCCAGATATCTGAAAGCACACTACCGGAGTGATCATCCTCAACCTTTGTATACCATTGGTAGTAGCTATCCGGATTCAGCTTACTCCAAGTGACCTGAGTCTCCGCGCCACTCTCTACTTGTGGATTGGCCGCAATTTCCTGATCGCTGTAAACCTTGACTCCGATATAGTCGGTAGCCACACGTTTAGTCACAGGCTGTAAATCCAGATCCAGAACGAACTCATCTTTGCCTGGATATTCGTCTTCATCATAGTAGTTATAATCATCCAAATAAGGCGAATAAGTCTTCACGCGAAGTTTGTTATTAGCAACATCGAACTGAAGCAGTCGGATATAGCCGAGTCCCCCTTCTTCAGCGCCTTGATAATCTGCCAGCATTTGATAGACACTGCGGTCTGGAATACCGTCACCGTTATCATCCAGCTCGTCTACTTTAAGCTCAGCATCATGATAATGGCCGGACAGTGCTGCGATTACGTTTTTGTTAGGTTTCACAACCATCTCAAAAATCTTATCCGCAATAGGTGCCCGGTTATTAGAAACCAGCAAGTATTCATGGAGACAAAGAATCGCTTTACGCTCTGGATAACGGGCAACGATCTCATTCATCCATTCGATTTCTTCCTCAGCCAATCCCCAGCCCATGTATACAATAACAAAATCATTTCCGTTCGCAGACACTAAATCGTAATGGCCCCTGTTGTTGTCATAAGAGCCACCAAAGGTCGGCATATTCTTGAATCTCCACTCTCCAAAATACTCCCAGAATTTCGTGTAATCCCCGGTTTGATGACCTACGTCATGATTACCTGCAAGAACACCATAAGGAATGTTAGCTTCCTCCAGAACCTTCATGTCCCGGTCAGCTTCCTTCCACTCATACTCCTGATAGGATTTATCCACGATATCTCCTGTATGAATAACGTATTTCAGGTTCAAGCTCTCTTTGTTGTCAGCTATCCATTCTACATTTTTACGGTAAATGTAAGGGTAGCTCTGTGAATAATATTGTGTATCAGACATCCATACAAAAGAGAAGTCATACGTATCTTGTGTTACTGTAGGTGCTGTCTTAGCCACAGAAGCAATTTCATCCTGAACCATTACGGCAATGCTATTTCCATTAGCATATTCTCCAGCTGTAACCGTGGATTTCAGCTCAAAATCCTCTGTTCCAGCGATTAAATGATCCAGCTGTACCCATTTTTGTTGAGCTGGACTCCATGCGTAGAGACTTACTTTTCGTCCCGGCAACGAATTCCCTTTCCATTCAATATCTACACGATCTGACGCCTTAACCGACTCATCCAGCTTAATTTCATAACGCTGATAAGGGAATTGATCGACAGCATCATTAATTAAATATTGTCCGTCCACCGCACTTATTTTACTGTAGTCATCACTGCTAAGCGCTTGTTCGCCCGCAGGTACGGATTGTTTCGGCGGCTCTGTATCGGATGCATTTATAAACCCAGCAAAGCCTTGCTCCGGATGGTTAGCATCGTACTTAAATCCTCTAAAGAAGGTAACGTTTATCTTATCCTGATTAGGATCTTCAACCTTAACCTTTAAAGTCGGATTAGTACCTACAGCGGTCTCCCAGTTTGTAGGAGAAATAAGCAGTGGCGCAAATGGATTCTCATTCGGTACATGGAATGTAATGACCTTTTCTGCCTGATTGCCAATCCTGTCTAAGGCTGTGATAGAAAGCGTATGATCCCCAGCCGACAACTTCCCGGATGAAGTAGCATAGGGCAGTTCAATAACATTACCATCCAGCTTCACGCTGACCTTATCTACACCCGCATAAGTATCCTTAACTTCAGCAGCAATTTCAAAATTGCCACGGTAAGTTTGTCCTTCTTCTATGGATGCTTTGATGGATGGTGGCGTGTTGTCGACAATTACGTTTGATGATACTTTCGTTCCACCTTCGGTAAGCGTTACTTTATGTTCTCCGTCAGTTGCTTCCTTAGTATTCCAGTTGTACGCCTTTGAACGGAACAAATCCGCTTTTAGATCAAACTGGAAGCCGAGGGATTCATGCTTACCTGCGCTGTCCCCCATCTTGATTTCCTTATCACGTTCTGCATAAGCCGGGTCCCAAATTTCGGTACCATCTGCCAGCAGGAGACGAACATTTTTTACTTCAAAATCATCCTTATTCTCCTCAGGACGAGGATCAAATGGAGATGATTTAGAGCCCGCCCGAATGTAAATCACATTATCCGTACCCTTTTTTAAAGCGGCAGAAGAAATAGGAAAAGTCAATGTAGTATACGTAGTAATCGGGTCCATAAAGGTATACAGAATACTGGCATCTCCTAGTTCTTCCGGTCCCATCGTGATCGCATTTTTAAAATAATAGTCCACATTTTTAGCTTCAAATACAAAGTAGGCATCATTCTCCAGTGCATTATATGCCTCGTTATTGCCCAGTAACTTACTGTCAATGCTCAAGCCTAAGACATCAGCCTTAGCGGTGGCAGAGGTTCCCTTTACGGTCACGGAGCCATTGATCAACTGCCCTTCCTTCACATTCAAACGAAGGGGTGATTGATCCTGTCCTCCTGTAACTTTTACTTTTATTACTGGAGATTGTGTTTCATTCGTTCCATCAGAAACAACAAAGTAATACTGGATTTCATTTCTGCCAATCAAATCCGCAGAGGTCAATTTAAAGTGATACAAGCTGTCGTTGAAGTCTTGGGATAGATTGTGGCTAACAGCCTCCGGCTGCTTGTCCGAAGACACTCTAACTTCCACAGAAGTAACAGCTTTATTGTCATCAGCAAAAGCCTTCAAATCGAGACCCAGCGACTGATCAATCTCCGTTACGCCGGTCAGATCTTCTACTGTTGGTTTCTCTGTATCCGGCTCCACATGGATCGGTGTGTTTGGAAGTTGTGTTACATCCGTCTGGCCTGGTGACGGAACGGCTGACCCCGTACTGATCTTGAGCATTTTGCTCAGCCCATTCACAGGATACTTATATAGAAGGGCTTTATTCTCTTTGGTGTCATCACCTTTAGCTCCACCATCGTAGGTGAGGTCAGCATCATAATACGCGGAGGAAATTTCTTTTTCCGTGTTACTTTTGATTACGACTGCCCGGCGGCCAGAGTTCGCCATACCATCGCTTTTGATCAAAAAGAGATTGGTGCCTTCAATTAAGTTTGTGTTGAATTCTGTATTGAAATCATTAGCAGTGTAAGTACTATTGGCACTATTAATAACCCAGAACACCACGGACTGCTGTGCAGGAATCAGAAAGTTCTCTGGCGTCGAAGGCCACTTCACATCGGAAGCGTTACCTTTATCAGGATAACGATAATAGACCTTGTAGTCCTTGAAATTAACTGGTGCATCAGTATTGTTATAGATCTCAATGAATTCAAAAGCGTCGCTGCTCGTTCCTTTTACATTCGTCGAATTCGGCAGCAGCTCTGTGATTAACAACGGCGGCACATTATTCGAATCGAACGCCGGCAGGTTCACATGAACAGAATAACTCTCTGTCACATTATTAACGCGGATGCTGTAATGCAGCTCCGGCTCTTCCAGCGCAGCTGCAGGAATCATTGCCGCATATTCATCCCCACCTTTTGAAGTCATGGTGATTACCGTATCTTTCGCCTGAGAAGGAGAGCCATACTGTAGCTTCACTACAGGCTGTGATCCATCTGCCCCGCTTTCCAGATTAGTAATCTTCGCACTGATAGGGAGATCGGCTGGATCGACACTACTCTGTGCAATATGTTCAATCACTGGCTGCTTGTTCCCAGGAACTAGCTCAGGCACTTGTTCTGCCTCTACGGTTCCAGGCGTAGCCACAACCGTTCCCGAATTCGCCATGAGGTTCATAACGGAGCTATCCGCTTGCAAATATTGATAGAAGATCCCGTTATTCTCCTTCACCTGTTCTTTTCCATAGGAAGCAGAAACAATTAGCGTATCTCCTGCTTTGCTTTTAATTTGTAAATTACGCGCAGAAGTGTTAGCCATCCCCCCGCCACCGTTGATCCGGAACAGATTCACTCCTTCCTGCAAAGCTGCAGAAGGATTAAAGTTTTTGATGAAATCCTCCGTAGGAACATTCAGATTATTGCCGTTCATAATCCAGAAAACAATATTTCCATGCGCCGGTATTACAGCATCACCATTAGGCGCCCATGTATCTTTGTCATTATAAAAGAAATAATAATCCTTAAAATTAACCGGCTTGTCCGTATTATTGTAGACCTCAACAAACTCGTAACCATCTACAGAGGTTCCATCTGTCCCTTTTACATTTTTAGTATCCGGAACAACTTCTGTAATCAGTAGCGCTCCTGGATTATTAGGTACCGCGTACACCTCTGCCATTACAGTCGGTTGACTTAAAAGCGTGTCGAGCTCAACCTGTTCATCAAAATGCGCCTCTAATTCGGAAGATGTCTGCTCCGTCTCCAGCTGCTGCTCTTCAGCATATCCTGCTGGAACCATGATTCCCAACATCAAACTGCTGGCAATTATGCTGGAAAATAAACGTTTAGTTTTTGCTGTTATTCTCAAAACTCCGAACACTCCCCATTTGTTTGATTGTGATTCAATGCATAAATATGCAATGAAGCTCATCTGGAAAGTATACCTGCGGTGTATTATCGCTATATCATAGCCGTGTTAAATCTTTAGGTTATTTTTAATATTGCTTAAGCTTCAGTTCAGCTTCGCGGGTTACAATATAACTAGTTAGAACCCATTTTAAACGATACTTTAGACGGATGCTTAAGCAAGATAAGTTATTGCAGAACAAGAAAAGAGGACTCTAATGGATATAAAAAGAGTGATCATAGTCGGAACGGTAGTTGTAGTGATGTCTTTCGGAAATGCTTGGACTAGTCTTACCGCTAATGCAAGTTCGCCTGTAAAATGGTCCACGGCAGAGGTCGCGGATCAAGACGAATTATTGGAGGTACTTAACCAGCCAACGGACGAGGATCTATACGAGGCCATATATGACGGTAAGTCACTTCAAGATATTGCATCAGAACAAGGCCAAGATATTGAAGCTGTAATCGATCTACAGGTTGCCCAGCTAACGGATCAATTGGATTCACGGTTAGCCGCTGGAAGCATAACAACCGAGCAGTATGCGGCATATAAAGCGGAGCTGAGGGACATCGTTTCAGATAGTGTCCATACTTCCTTCGGTTAAGGGAATACATACAGCGACGCTGTAACATACACAAAAAAAACCCGGCTAAATGGATCTTCCATTTAGCCGGGTTTTTTATATTTAATACTTATTTTATAACAGAATCCCTAAGTCCCTATCTTGTTCTCTCTGTTAATCTCCAGAATATCAAGGAAGAATACAAAGATCGGAATCCCCAGAATCAGACCCCAAACCCCGAGATAATGCTCAGAGAATAACAACACGATAAACGTATAGAACATAGGCAAATTCATTTTGGATGACATCAGTTTAGGATTTAGGAAGTAGCCTTCTACAAAATGAAGCACGGCAATCATTGCCAGTACATAGATAGTCATGACTAGGCCACCAATATTGTAACCAATAATACAAAGTGGGATTAGCGAGATAACAAAACCTACAACCGGAATTAAACTAAGCAAGAAGATCATAATGGATAATGCGAAAAGGTAAGGAAAACCTAAAATCCAGAGTCCGATCACCGTAAAGCATGTATTAAACAACGCGATCAGAATTTGTGCTTCGATCACTTTTCCGAAAGAGGAGATAAATTTTCTGCCAAAATACTCAAGCTCTACATAGAACCAAGAGATTTTGCTCTCTTTAAGGCGGGAAGTGAAACTAACGATCCTGTTCTTCTCAAGTATAAATACAAAGCTCAAAATGGTTGATAAAACAAAGCTGGTGCCCCAATTGCTTATTTTCAAGACATATTCAATACCGTCTTTCATATACGACTGATAGTTCAAATCCTTAAGCTGGGCGAATATATACTGCACAATATCATTCTGCGGGATGTTCTCAGGGGTCAAATTGGTCAAAAAATTCGTTAACTGTTTAATCTGTATGAAAACCTTAGGCAGATAATTAACGAGGGTTATGACAATTACAGCGATTAAGGCAAGGTATAGAATAACAATAATCACTTTGCTGTTAACTGCTACATATTTGTTAATGCGCTTCGTGAGCAGCACTTGAAAGCTATTCATTACATACGCAATCAAAAACGTCAACAGTACCAAATTAAGCATATCTCTAATACTGAATAGCAGTAGAGCAACCAATCCTAAAATCAAAAAACGCCGGACCGTTAAATTTGCGTAATAACGCTTAAACAATTCCATCAGTTCTCTCCATTCGCTTACCAATTAGTACTCTGTTTATAGTCTACAGTAAGGAATTCACTTATAGCAACTAGTGATTCGCCTAAAATGACGAATTTACTCACTTTTTGTAATCTCATCATCAATAAAAGTGACACTTTTCATGCTCCTGCATCCATATGAGTCAATTCAACGATTCGGCGTTTCGGATCATATTTCATATCTATATGCAGATCTTTGCATAATTGATGAAATGGAACCATCAAGGTTCCCTTCCTCATTTCAGGAGAATTCCTTACCATATTCACCTTTTGGTTGTTCAAGGTCAATTCCATAGGCAAATCGATATGCTTCATCTGATCAAGCGTCAACGCAGCGGTAAGTGTCTCACTTCCCCCGTTAATTCGTGCGGCATTCCGATCCGCTCTAGTGTTAATCCCATCCTCAATTTTGAAGGTCAGCGAAATCCCTAGCGAATCACAAACAGCCAGCAATCTGTCATTGTAGGACCCATAAGGAAAAGCAATCGCCGAATCCGTATTGCCCAATTCTTCCTTCAGCCTTTGCTCCGCCTTAGCCAGATCACGTGTAACTCTGCTGTAGTATTCGACATTCATCTCATTCCTGTTCTCATCATCAACATATAACAAGGCACTTGCAGCTGGCCGCTGCCCGCCCTCGGCATCGACAATCCCATAATGGTGCAAATCATAGGTATGACTATAAAATCCCATCCCAGCATGCTTCATTTCCCGCATTTGCTCCCAAGTGAGCTTCGGTACGCTATTCGGATCTGGGTGATCTATTGTAGATACGATAACAAAATTAACGGCTGTATATCCGTATTTTTGCAAAACGGGGAACGCCAATTTATAGAAACTCTCATATCCATCATCAAAGGTCAGCAGCACTGCATTGTCCGGAACTGCGCCGTTATTCAGCATAAATTCACGGTATTCCGCCATGTTGATCACATGAAAACCTTCCTGCTTCAGCAGATTCATTTGATCATCAAACCGATCAACCGATAACACCCAAGGAAACTGTGGCATGGGCTTCTCAGAAAGATGATGATACATCAGCACAGCCACCTGATCTCTGTAGTAAATACCTTTTGGAAGAGGGCCGGATTTCTGCCAGCCGATTTGTGTATTTAGTGCCTGTTCAGCTACCGCCTTCGGGATCATAAGATCATCAGGCGAGGCAGGGTTGGCAGCTATCGTCTTTATCATTTGACCATTTACGTTAATAATAATTGTTGAAGGTTCACGTTGTGTATTCAAAATAGCAGCAAAGCTCAGCAGTAGAACTATGACAACAAGCAGCATATATTTTTTTGTTTTCAATCTCAGAATCTCCTTAACAACATTTCTTGTCCCTATGTAACTATATATTTTATGGAAGTTCCACCTGCTATTGGTTACATTTTCTTCTTATTTTTGTTTCTTTATCATAAAAAAGAGGGCGAACCTCAAGCCTGAACCGGCTTAAGGAACACCCCGCAAAAATGGAGATCTATATACAATTATGTACATCTATATGTGATTGTAGACGGTCTAGGACCTTCTCTTATCTGCGAAGTAATTCTCTTCCCCAAGCTCGTCCACGAACTGCTGCAGCCAATGATAATATTGAACGGCATGCTCCAGCTTCTCCAGATCCTTCAGGCAGAATTGCCGCTCCTCCTCAGACGTATCCACGGCTTGAACCAATCCCTCCAGCTCAGGAATGACAACGTCTAAAGCGTGCTTCATGACATCAATCTCCCGCTGTAGCTTCATCCCAAAAAAGTTCTTAAAGGTCTGAAAGAAATCTGTTTCCACTGCATACAGATCCTTTCGGTCCCGCTTCTCCTCCAGCTTAGTGACCATCTTGGAGGCCATCAAAGAACGGACTCCATAGCTCATATTACTCTTGCTCATATTCATCACATTCTTCATCTCTTCAAGCGTCATCGGACGGTCTTCAAAGAACATAATTCCATACAGCTGCCCGAATGAATAATTCGCACCATATAGGTCCATCGTCTGAGCAATCGCATCGATCATCGGACGCAGCAGCTGCTCGCGTGGAGATAAGTCTTTATTCTCTTCACCAAAGGCTACCTGTTTCATAGCTGCACCTTCATTCCACTTAGAATCTACCCTTCTATTTTACACAAAATAGCAACTACCTGCGCTAATCTCTTAATTTTTTACATAATCTCGCATCGATCTTTACGTCCACTTGACCACGCAGCCGCTCGATGAGTGTACAATTTTTTTTGAACGGAAGAGCTTTCCTCAGAATTATACCGCAAAAAACAGAAGATGGAATGGGGTATCGACAGAATAATGAAACGTTCGAGATTTATAGGGGAGTTGAAACCGGTGCTCTTCACCTTGCCGGCAATGATTCCATTCGTTGTATTTTGGCTAGCGCCATTACTTTATGTATTTTATCTCAGCTTTACGGAATGGGACTTCATGAGCCCTGAGAAAACCTTTGTCGGACTAACCAACTATCTGGATCTGTTCAGCAATCCTGCCTTCTATAAAGCACTTAGAGTGACTCTGTTATTCTGTGCCGGAAGTGTGCTGCCCGTTATTCTGATCGGACTTGGACTAGCACTCCTGATGAACGGGAAGCTGAAAGGCTCCACCCTCTATCAGGTATTGCTGTTCTCCCCTTGGGTCACGCCGACCGTGGCTGTATCCATTGTCTGGTCCTGGATCTATGAACCCGAAATCGGCCTTGCCAATACTGTACTTGACCTCTTAGGTCTAGAAAAAATTGGTTGGCTTCAAGACCCTAAATGGGCGCTGCTTGGCGTTCTGCTCGTGACAATATGGAAATCGGTAGGCTGGGCGATGATTTTTTACTTGGTGGCACTACGCAATGTCCCTACGGATCTGCTGGAAGCAGCTCAACTGGATGGAGCAAATGCTGTTCAAAAATTCAGCCGTATTACTTTACCGCTAATCTCGCCAACGACACTGTTTCTGTTCATCGTACAGATCATCGGGGCGTTACAGGCTTACGACCAGATTAACGTACTTACACAAGGTGGACCCTCTGGATCAACACGCACCTTGCTCTATATGTATTATCAGTCTGCCTTTGAAGCCTTTCAGATTGGAGAAGCCTCTAGTGTCGCAATGGTTCTGGTATTTATATGTATGCTGCTATCCGTAGTCTCGCTAGAGGTTAGTAAACGGACAACCCATTATCAATAACAACTGCTGTAAAGGAGAACGACTGATGAATGCAACGATCGTACGCGTGGGCAAGCTGACCCGCCATCTATTTTTTACAGCTATTGCACTGATCATGGCCTTCCCCTTCTATTGGATGGTCACCAGCGCCTTAAAAACCAATGATGAAATCTGGCAGTCTCCGCCCACAATCTGGCCTAAGGATGCGCTGTGGAGTAATTTTTCAGCCGCCTGGCACGAAGCCCCTTTCTTCAGATATATGGGCAATAGCATATTTGTCGCTGTGTCGATTGTTATTCTGCAGGTCATAAATTCCGGGATGATGGCCTATGCGCTTACGCATATGAAATTCCGCTTCAGAGGGCTGTTCTCAGGCGTTATTCTTTTCGGCTATATGGTTCCAGCCACCGCTGTTTATCTTCCCGGATATTTGGTATTGTCCCAGCTCCATCTACTGGATTCATATGCCGGATTAATTCTATCCAACTGTGTAAGTGTCTTCTCCATCTTTCTAATTCGCCAAGCCTTCCTTCAGGTTCCCCATGAGCTGGTGGAGGCTGGAGAAGTGGACGGTTCCTCACATATGCGGATTCTGTGGACCATTCTTGTCCCCATTACACGTTCTTCCTTTGCTGTGCTAGCCCTGATCACCTTCATTGATCAGTACAATAACTATTTCTGGCCGATGCTGATCACCAAAGACCCGAATCTACAGCTAGTCTCGGCGGGTCTGCGTAGTTTCTTTACTCAAGGAGGTGCCTACGGATTAAAATGGCCGCTGATCATGGCCGCTAGCGCATTCACCATCGCCCCGTTGCTGCTAGTATTTCTACTAGCTCAGAAAACGATCATGCAAAGTGTCAATATGACCGCTGGTTCCAGCAAAGGATAAGCTAACAATTCTATTTTAATAAGAGGAGAATGATGATGAACGTATTGAAGAGACTGTCCACCCTGTCTTTAGTTGCCGGATTTACAATGTTAACAGCTTGCGGAGGAAATGCGAATACAGGCAATGTTACAGCGGCGAATGGAGCTTCTTCCTCCCCCTCCACAGAGGCTGCGCCCACACAAAATGCACCGGTAACAATTGAATTCTGGTATGGTCTCGGCGGCAAGCTTGGTGAGAATATGGAGGCACTGATTCAGAAATTTAATACCTCTCAGCAAGAGGTCATCGTCAAAGGTATCGCGCAGGCAGACTACACGGAAACCGAACAGAAGCTGCAAGCAGCTATCGCTACAGGAAAAGTACCTGCGGCTGCTCTCTCCTCCAATGTAGATTGGGCCCGTAAAGGATATTTCGCTCCGATAGACGAGCTTATGGCACTGCAGCCAGATTTTAATAAAGAGGATTTTGTCCAAACCTTTCTAAATCAGGGCCAGGTTGATGGTAAGCAATACTTCCTGCCGATGTATGGAACAACGCAGGTCATGTACTACCACAAAGATGTTTTTGAGAAGAATGGAATTGATGCGAGCACATTAAATACTTGGGAAGATCTGGCTGCCGCAGCTGCGAAAATGACAGTGAAGGACGGCGGCAAAACCACCTTTTATGGTTGGGAGCCTATGTGGGGTTCAGGGAACATGATTGATGCCGTACTCAGCAAAGGAGGCACTATCCTTAGTGAGGATGGAAAACAAGTTATGGTCGACTCTAAAGAGTGGATTGAAACCTGGGATTTGTTCCGCAAGTGGATTCACGAGGATAAGATCATGCGGATTCATTCCGGCGGTCAAGGCTGGGAGTATTGGTACAAGACGATTGACGATGTAATGAAGGGTCAAGCCGCAGGCTACACTGGCTCCAGCGGCGATCAGGGCGACTTGGACTTCAGCATTGTTTCGGCTATGGAGCAGCCAGGCTGGGCAGGGATCGGTGAGGGCAAACCCGTAGCCCAAGCCCTTATGGCCGGCATTCTATCCAAAGCCAGCGACAGTGAAAAGGAAGCAGCTATGAAATGGCTAACCTACTTCACGAATGCTGAGAATACTGCGTCCTGGTCCATTAATACGGGATATATTTCGGTGCGCCAATCCGCATTGCAAGACCCGGCGTTTGTGTCATTCAGCGAAAGCAATCCACAGATTAAGGTTCCATTGATGCAAGCTTCTCATGGTTCTGCACCTTTCCAAGACCCAACTGGCGGCAAAATTAACGATGCGTTGACAATCGCCGCAGATAAGGTGCAGATTGAGAATATCCCAGCAGCACAAGCACTTAAGGAAGCACAAGAAACGGCACAAGCAGCGCTTGATAAATTAAAATAAAGGGCGGTGGACTTCATGTCTGAGCTCATCACTCCACAAGGCAGATATGCTGTAGCAGCTATTCTATTCGATAAGGATGGTACGCTGCTCCAGTTCGTATCCCTCTGGGGCAGCTGGGGCGAATGTTTTTTAGAGAGATTCACGAAGTATATGAAGGAAAAAGGACTACAGATTGCAGAAGAGCAGCTCCCTGCATTAATGGGAACTGTACACAATGCCCAGGGGAGCATTACCGATTATGATCGCAACGGACCGCTGGCTATGGGGACTATGAGTGATCTTTATGCCATTCTGTCATGGCAGGGTTATCTGCAAGGTTTATCTTGGGCGGAGTCCATGGAGCTTGTCCATCAATGCCGTCTCGAAGCGGATGTTAGGTTAGAAGAGAAACGCCCCGTTCACTCCCTTCCGGGACTTCATCGTTTTCTTGATGAGTGTGTGAGTGCAGGCATTCCTCTCGCCGTGGTGACCGCAGATGAAACAGAGGCCGCAGACAAACATCTCCAATGGCTGGGCATACGGCATTATTTCTCCGAGGTAATTGGAACAGATCTTGTGGATCAGGGTAAACCTTTCCCCGACATGGTGCAGCTTGCCTGCAAAAGGTTAGCCGTGGAACCCGCGTACACAGCGGTTATCGGCGATACTAACGGGGATATGCGAATGGCTAAAGCAGCGGGTGTACAGGTAGCTATCGGCCTAGCAGAAAGCGACGGTACTAGTGCTTCAACACATATTCTCCCGGATGCAGATCTCATTGTACAATCTTATGCTGAGCTCAGAATTGAGGTTACTCCCCTGTGAGAATAGAAGGAATATGGGCATGGATGTTTCTGGCGCTGGCTATTGTGTTCGAACTCTCAGGGACCCTCTCAATGAAAATATCTCAAGGGTTCACCCAGCTCTGGCCTTCCGTGCTTATGTTCCTGTTCTATGGAGCCAGCTTCACCTCCCTGAATTATGCTCTCACCTCTATTAAGGTAGGCGTAGCTTATGCGATATGGTCAGGAGCGGGAATCATCCTGATTTCCTTCATAGGAACCCTGTTCTTTGAAGAAAAGCTAACCCTATCCTCACTACTTTGGATAGCCGTCATCATTGTCGGGATCATAGGACTGAATATTAGCGGCAAGACGCATTAGCGAACAGCAACAGTATTGGATAGGTTCATAGATGAAGGAGGATGCCCAAACATGAGTACGAACACATCACCTGAAGATAAACCAGTTATCACCTTTCAGATCATTACGGATACCCATGTCACTGCTGACCGCAATCATGAGTACAATCTTAACTTCGAGCTGGCTCTCCGTGATATAGCAGCGCATGGGGAAGGCAGCAGCGGGATTATGCATATCGGTGATGTCACAGACCACGGCTTCCCTGCTGAATACGAAGAAATGCTTCGTATCCTCAAACAATACAAAACCGAACTGCCCGGGATTACCTTTACCTTAGGCAATCATGATGTGGGCCTCGGAAATTGGGAATCACGTTTAGGAATGTATACGTCACAGACCGGAATGTCCGGACCCTATCATGATCACTGGGTCAATGGCTATCATTTTATTATGCTAGGGACAGAACAAGGATTGCCCAAATTCTGTGATCTTTCTTCTGAACAGCTTGATTGGCTGGAGCATAAGCTTGGAGAACAAGCTTCACCAGATCAGCCTATCTTTCTCTTCCTGCATCAACCGCTTAAAGACACCGTAGCCGGATCGCTGGAATCGCAAGATTGGTATGGTGTCACACAAGATAAGGAATTAAAAGAAATCCTGTCGAGATACCCTCAGACCTTGTTATTCACTGGACATACCCATTGGGAGCTGGAGGTAGACAACACTATGTTCCCTGGCGATGGAGAGATCGCAACGATGTTTAATGCTGCTTCTGTCGCCTATCTTTGGACTAATGAAGATAAACATAAAGAGGGCAGCCAAGGCTTCTATGTAGAAGTGTATAGCGATAAAGTGCTTGTCCGGGGCAGAGATTTTAAGACAGGAAGCTGGATTGAGGCTGCACACTATGAGGTATTTTACCCAGCGGTAAGCGTATATTAAAGATAAGCATTTAAGCGAGAAATATAACAAAAAAACGATTGTGCACAGGGAGTCCTTCCCCGCAACAATCGTTTTTTACTGTAGATATTCAGCTTAACGTCCAATCGGTGCAATCCGGTAGACAGCTGTATCTCCAACCGCTGCCTTCGTATCGCTCTCGATCTGCCAACCGAAGGATAACACAGAAGCCAAACGTTCCTTCTCGGCCAAGGTTAAAGCCACCTCAGCGGCTTCCTTACCTTCCTCAAGCTCCAGAGCCGCTTCTTTGCCCAGAGCTACCCATATCCAGCTGCGAATCCCACGAATCGTGTTGTATTTAATCTGATAGCCTGTCTTCACCGCTTGCCCGAACAACTCCGGCTGCTCTGACTGCAACGTAGTCAGCTGCTTATAATCAAATTGGTATTCGCTCTTGTCAACGGGCAAATCGCCCTCTGCCACTTTACGAAGAATATCCTCATCAGACCACCCCAAGGAGCGGAGTGATTCCACCAATAACGCATCCCACTGGGATAACTTTACCCGGTTTAAGTTCTCTGACATTCTGATCCCTCCCAATCTATATATAGAGTCTAATCATACCGTAAAATCATAAGCAACATAATGGCCCGGACTTACTTCCTCTAGTGTGGAAGTCTCAGCTCTGCCATACTCTTGCGAATATCCGTCTAAAATAATTCTCTGATTGGCCCGCCGGGGATCCGTCTCCAAGATGGAAGACAGCAGCGCCTTTGTATAAGGATGAATAGGATTCTCGTACAGCTCATCACTTTCGGCTACCTCCACTAGACGACCGCCATACATCACGCCGATCCGGTCAGAAATATGCCGTACCATCGACAGATCATGTGCGACAAAGAGATAGGTCAAGCCGAATTCGGACTGCAAATCCTCCAGCATGTTCACTACCTGAGCCTGGACAGACACGTCCAGCGCTGAGATCGGTTCATCACACACAACAAATTCAGGTCTTACGGACAATGCTCTGGCAATCGAAATCCGCTGGCGTTGGCCACCGCTGAATTCATGCGGGAAGCGGTAGAGATGTTCTCTTTTTAAACCTACCTTTTCCAGCAATGCCGCAACAGCTTCTTTGCGTTCTTCACCTTCGTGGATGCCGTGGATTTTCATCGGTTCACTGATCAGATCAAGCACACTTAAGCTTGGATTAAGTGATGAATAGGGATCTTGGAAGATCGACTGAATGCGTCTGCGAAAAGGTTTTAGCTGCTTCTCTCCAAGCTTGCTCAGCGGCTGCCCGTCAAAAGACACTTCACCGTCTGTGTAGTCATATAAGCGCAGCAAGCAGCGTCCAACCGTGGACTTGCCGCTTCCCGACTCTCCAACCAGCCCAAAGGTCTCTCCCTGACGAATCTGAAAGCTTACGCCATCTACTGCCTTAAGCACCGATGTATCGCGTCCCCACATATCCTTGCCTTTGGAGAAATGTTTTTTGAGATTATTTACGTCCACTAGAATCTTATTGTCACTCAACCGAACCGCTCCCTTCAACGCCAGCTACGGCTGGAGTCTCCTGCACGCCATCTGCTAACCAGCACATCGAACGGTGACCGGGCGATAATTCGATTACCGGAGGACGTTCGCTGCAACGGGCAAAAGCATTAGGGCAACGTTCCATAAAGGGACAGCCAGAAGGAGGATTCAACAAATCCGGAGGTGTGCCTTCGATTGGAATTAGACGTTCACGCGATTTGCCGTCACGTTTCGGAATGGAGCGAAGCAGACCTTTCGTGTAAGGATGCTGTGGGCGATAAAAAATATCCTCCACCGTACCTTCCTCCATCACTAGTCCACCATACATTACGATAACCCGTGTACATACCTGAGCCACCACACCCAAATCATGAGTGATCAGCGCTATAGCTGTACTGGTATTATTTTTTAGCTCTTTAAAAAGATCAAGAATTTGGGCCTGTATTGTTACATCAAGCGCAGTTGTCGGCTCATCCGCAATCAATAGCTCTGGCTGGCAGGAAAGAGCCATAGCGATCATGACCCGCTGCCGCATCCCGCCGCTGAATTCATGCGGATACTGCTGCAGCCGCTGCTCAGGATTATTAATGCCCACCTGCCGCAGGATACTTGCTGCCTCTTTAAACGCTGCTTCCTTATTTAAGCCGCGATGCCGCCGGATGACCTCCGTAAGCTGCTGGCCGATTTTTTTCACAGGATTAAGAGAAGTCATGGGGTCCTGAAACACCATCGCTATGCGGTTACCGCGCAGTTTTCTCCACTCTTTTTCCGAAAGGTTAGATAAATTGTCACCACGAAAATTAATATTTCCAGCGATAATTTTACCCGGAGGTGTAATCAACGACATAATCGCCTTCGCAGTTACACTTTTCCCGCTTCCGGATTCACCAACAATCCCTACCGTTTCTCCAGCATCTATATGAAAGCTAACGCCACGAACTGCCTGATTCTCTCCATCCCGAGTTTGGAAGGAAACCTTCAAATTCTCAACAGACAATAGCCGTTCCGTCATGATGTCTTCACACTCCTATCTTCGGATCAGCTTCGGTTCAAAGCCAACCCGCAAAATATCGCCCAGAACATTAAAGCTCAGAACCGTTAATAGTATCAATAACCCCGGGAACAATGCCAAATAAGGTGCCTGAGCGATATATCCCTGCGCATTGTTAAGCATACTGCCCCAAGTGGCATTCGGAGGTTGTACCCCGAACCCAAGAAAGCTTAGGGACGACTCCATCATAATCGCGGAAGCGATATTATTCGTCGCACCTACAATCACAACAGGTACTAGCCCCGGAAGAATATGACGCCAAATAATTCCGAAGTTGCTCTGGCCGGAAGCTTTTGCATACAGTACATATTCCCGTTCTTTAATCGTCATCGTCTCCGCACGAATCACACGGGCAATGTTCATCCACATTAATAGAGCAATGATTAAAATGATGTTTCCTACACTCGGCTTCAAAAATACGCTGAGCAGCAGCAGCACAAGGAAAGATGGAATGGACATCACTACATCAAGCATCCGCATCAATAGATTATCAATCCATCCGCCAAAATATCCACTGATTACGCCCACCGTCACACCTATACCCGTGGCAATGATCATTGAAGCAAAACCAACTAGCAAAGATACCCGGCCACCATACAAAGCTCGGGCAAAATAATCCCGGCCGTAATCATCCGTACCAAACCAATGATCCGCCCCGGGTGCCTTCAAACGTGCCAAAACATCCATTGCATTCGGATCATGTCCGGATAAAAAAGCAAATATAGAGCCTAGTGTGAAGACGATTAAAGTAATGAGGGCTGCGACACCCAATTTATTCGTAAATAGCTCATCTCCAACACTTTTCCATTTACTGCGATTCATGAGGTCACCTCGTTAATTTAATTCGTGGGTCCACGAAGCTATATAGAATATCCGCGACCAGATTGCCGATGATCAGCATTAAAGAAGAGAACAAAGTTATTCCCATAATTACGGGATAATCCATCCCTTTAACCGCAGTCATCCCTAAAGAGCCAATACCCGGCCATGAAAATACCGTCTCCGTTACAATTGCACCCGCCACCAGATCACCCATCGACATCCCGAGCAATGTAATTACTGGCAACAGTACATGCTTAAGCACGTGACGGAACAGAATCGTTGTCTTGCTGGATCCAAAAGCATATTGAATCTGCACATATTCTTCTTTTAGCTGTCCAATCGTACTAGAGCGGATGTATCGTACGTAACCGGCCAGAAATCCAAACGCCAATACGGCGCAAGGCAAAATACCATGCTTCAATACATCAACCGCTGATTCCACACCAATGGTTCGCATCCCCATTATAGGCAGCAGGTGCAGCTTAATTGCGAATAAGTACATAAGTAAGATGGCCAGCCAAAATAAAGGCACTGAAATTCCGATATAGGATAAAAAATTAATTAGTTTATCCACCCAGCGGTTCCGGTTAGCTCCAGCAAGCAGACCCATCGGGATCGCCAACAGAACGGCTAAGCCGATTGCACTGCCCATCAAACCTGCTGTTGCAGGTAAACGTTCTAGAATTTGCTCCAATACAGGCTGATGATTCACAAGGGAATAACCGAAATTGCCCTGCAGTACTTCTTTGATCCATATAAAATATTGAATGTAGGCTGGCTTATCCAGCCCAAGGTTATGCCGGATGCGCTCAATATCATCCGCGTGCATATTCGGCGTAACGAAGGATAGTACCGGATCCCCCGGAGCCAGCTTAATCATCGCAAAGCACACAACCGAGACAAAAAACAGCATCGGCAGGGTTTGCAGTAATCTTCGGACGATAAGTTGTCTCATACGTATATTCTCCCAGTTCTATATCGGTAAAAAAATAAGCTGGATTGACCAGCTTATTTTTTCCCGTTCTTATTTAAGGTAGATTTTCGATAAATCTTCAAAAATAACGACAGGCTTCAAGACTGCTTCTTCTAGACCACCGTAGTTCTTGGAGACAGCTACAATAGTCTTAGTATTAGCAATTGGATAAATCGGTGCATCGTCAGCAATGATCTCTTGGATCTTCTTATAGATCTCACCACGTTTAGTTACATCTGCTTCTCCTGCACCATCATTGAACAACTTATCGACTTCAGCATTATTATAATGCGAGTAGTTAGAGTCTGCAGTAGAAGTATACAAAATTCTGTAAGCATCAGGATCGTAACCCATAATATAACCTGCAATCGCAAGTTCAAAATCTGTTGAATTCATATCACTGAATTTCTGGCCATATGCCGAGGCATCCATATTTTGCAGTTCAACTTCAGCGCCAATGGCCTTTAGCTTTTGCTGCACGTATAGTGAAATGGCTTCCTGAGCTTTATTACCGCTCGATACAATCAATCTCAATTTCAGATCGCTAACCCCTGCCGATTGCAGAAGCTCTTTGGCTTTTTCTACATCATTATCAAAAGAAGGTACGTCATCAGTATAGAACAATGCATCCGGAGTCAAAAAGGACTTCGCCGGGTCTGCATACTCATTAGAAGTATAAGCAGCCTGAATGATTTCATCACGATTTAGGGCTAAAGACAAGGCTTGACGAACTTCTTTTTTAGCAAGAGCACCTCTATCACTGTTTGCATTGAACAACAGGTAGGACAATCGGCCTTCACTATAAGGCAGGATTTCGAAATTGTTCGAAGCCTCAATCGTTCCAACATCCTGTGGATCTAGATACTTAATGTTGATCTCACCATTCTGAAGTGCGAGATTCGCAGCATTCGTATCTTTAGCAATCCGGTACGTTATAGAATCAAGATGTGGTTTGCCGCCAAAGTAGTTATCAAATCTCTCGAGTGTAACATATTCGCCTGCTTTGTATTCTTTAAATTTAAATGGGCCAGATCCAACCGGAGCAGCATTCTTGGTGCTTTTCTCTAGATCCGTCTCATTCTCAAAAATATGCTTTGGAATCGGAAATACTTGCACTAGTGTAGCTTCAAAAGCTGGGCTGACCTGCGGAAGCTTGAACTCTACAGTCAGATCATCCACCTTAACTGCCTTAACGGGTTTATCACCGATGAATAAGTTCGCTCTCAGCATGCTGTTTTGCTTCTCATCGAGGATGCTATCAATCGTGAACACGACATCGTCAGCTGTAAGCTTTTCTCCGTCATGCCAAGTTAGTCCACTTTTCAGTTTCAATGTATAGGTCAGGTTATCTTCGGAAAGTGTCAGGCTGTCTGCCAAGTAGAAGGTCTTCTCTCCGTTATTCACTTGGAACAATGGCGCGTAGAGCGCTTGGTCAATCGTCAGACTGACACGATCACCTGCATAGTTCGGATTTAGAATGACAGGATCTGCAGCGACCCCAATAATTAAGTTGCCGCCATCTTTTGGTTCAGTGCTTGCTGTCGATCCTTCAGTAGCCGTAGGCGTCTGATTTGTATTTGTGGAAGCGGCGTTATTTCCCCCGGAGCACGCGCTAATCAAAAATGTTAACAAAACCAAAGTAATAACTCCAGATAATCCTCTACGCATAAGTTTCTCCCCCGTGTCTATATTGTCTTTGTTTGTTTTTTATATTGTATATCGGGATACTAGGAATTACAATGGATAGCATTTCACATTAATGTAATATTGAGGGAACTGATAATTTCGACCTTTTTCATGACATCCCCACGCCTTAAAGTATCCACAGGGTCCATACCTGAAATGACTCTTCCGAATACAGTATGCCAAGGGTCGCAATAATCAAACTCTGTTCAGCCACCAATATGAGCTTCAGTCTTAGCTGTCTCTTCCGGTGCAATCAATTTCCTCAGCATCCTCATTCAGCAGAGGTCGGTATTCACCCTTTCCATCATCCCAGAACACATCCGCACGAGGATTCATGGCCAGTAACAGATTGATTAACTACTGAACTTTTAGTGGTGATTTATCCATAGTCTCATTCCTGTGCTCATCTGGCTGCATTCTTATCTAATTATCCGGTAATTGTACAGCAGATTCATCAAAATTAATATATCTAAAAAGTTCAATTTATCCAACTCTCATTTCTCATTTACTATAAGAACTTTGCGAAATAAGGATTATTACTCTCTCACTGTAAATATATTGAGAACATACCTATACCTCTCGGAAGAAAGGGAGAGTCCCCCAAGGAGGCCGCAATGAATAAGACACGCGTATTAATCGGCAGCCCGATCCATCAAAAGCCCAATGTATTACGGGAATTTCTGAATTCCCTGCTGCGCTTGAATATCGAGCAAATCGAACTGGATTTCCATCTGATTGATGACAATGATGATGAGGAATCCAGCCGGCTGCTCCAGGAATTTAAAAGCAAGGGCGAGCATATTTTTATTCAAAGCTCCGGCTTTAACGATGTGTACATCCGCAATGATACGACTCACTATTGGAATTCTGATTTAGTCTGGAAAGTCGCCAACTTCAAAAACCTCATGATTAACCGAGCGCAAACCCTGAACTACGACTACCTGTTCCTGATCGACTCAGACCTCATCCTCCACCCCGATACGCTAAGACATCTAATAGGGACGAACAGAGATATTATTTCAGAGGTATTTTGGACACAGTGGCAGCCAGATACCATGTTTCAGCCGCAGGTCTGGATGCATGACGAATATAATCAGTGGGAGATACTTCCCGGCGAAAAACTGCAACCCGAGGAGATCAACCGCAGATTTCATGAATTCATAGCCAAACTCCGCAATCCTGGAATCTATGAAGTGGGGGGTCTCGGCGCTTGTACTTTGATTAGCCAGCATGCGATAAAAGCCGGGGTGAGCTACAATCAGATCCGGAACATATCATACTGGGGCGAGGATCGCCATTTCTGCATTCGTGCCGCGGCCCTTGGCATTCCGCTATTTGTTGACACCCATTATCCTGCCCTTCATTTGTACAGAGATAGTGATTTGAACAAAGTTGAAGATTTCATCAGAGAAACAACAGGGGTAAAAGCTGAATCGGCACCCACACCCATCGAGGAAAATTCCAATGAGGTTGCAGCTGCTCCTATAACCAAAAAGCGTCCCAAGCTAACCCTTACCATGGTTGTAAAAAATGAAAGCGGGCGCTTCCTGCGACAGGTTCTGGAGGAACACCGCAAATATATCGATGAGGCTGTCATTATTGATGACGGCAGCACCGACAATACAGCAGCTGTCTGTCTGGAAGCACTTGAAGGCATTCCCGTTCATCTCGTGCATAATACCGAATCCAAGTTCGGCAATGAAATTGAGCTGCGAAAACAGCAGTGGGAGGAAGTCCTAAAGACAAATCCCGAGTGGATTCTGAGTCTGGACGCGGATGAGATCTTTGAAGCCAGCTTTGCAGAAAATATAGATTCCTTGCTGTATGCAGATGGGGTCGATCTGTTCTGCTTCCGCCTTTACGATTTATGGAACGCGAACCATTACAGGGAGGATACCTACTGGCGCTCTCATCTGAACTACCGCCCTTTTTTGCTTCGCTATAAAGAAGACTTCAACTATGTATGGAATGAATCCCCACAGCACTGTGGGCGGTTCCCGGAAAATATCTTCGAGCTGTCTCATCAGCTAAGCAACCTGCGGCTCAAGCATCTCGGTTGGTCCAAAGCCGAGTTCCGGCTGGAAAAATATCTGCGTTATATGCTCCTCGACCCCGACGGCAAATACGGCTGGAAAGAGCAGTACATGTCCATCTTGGATGAACGGCCTCATCTAATCCCTTGGGTGGAATGAGGCTTACAATAAAAAGGGCGTTCACAAAACCATTAGGGTTTTGTGAACGCCCTTTTTTTATTCAGAACTCAATTCAGAACTCTCTGGTCCATCGACTTCTGGCTTCAGAATGGTTACTGTCAGCTCGTCGCCGGATTCATCCACCTGAATAACTGATCCCTCTGCGGCTTCACCAGCAATAATCGCACGCGCCACACGTGTCTCCAAGCTGCGCTGGATAAATCTTTTCAACGGTCTTGCCCCATACACAGGATCAAAACCTTCCTTAGCGATAAAACGCACCGCCGATTCAGTTAATGCCAGCCCGATCTCCCGTTCTGCCAGACGTAGACGCAATCCATCCACCAGTTTGTCCACAATTTTCTCGATCTCACCCAGTGTCAGCGGCTTGAACATTACAATGTCATCCACCCGATTCAGGAACTCTGGACGGAAATGACCACTCAGTTCCTTCATCACTCTATCCTTGGCAGCTTCCGTGAGCTGACCGTTTTCATCGGTGCCTTGAATCAGATGAGGTGAACCGATATTGGAAGTCATAATGATGATTGTATTCTTGAAGTCAACCATTCGGCCCTGTGAATCAGTCAGCCGTCCATCATCAAGCAGCTGCAACAGAATGTTAAACACATCGGGATGCGCCTTCTCCACTTCATCGAGCAGCACTACAGTATAAGGCCGACGCCGCACAGCTTCCGTGAGCTGCCCGCCTTCCTCATATCCAACATATCCTGGAGGTGCGCCGACGAGACGGGAGACACTATGCTTTTCCATATACTCCGACATATCTATACGGATCATCCCATCTTCGCGGTCAAACAGAGATACCGCAAGCGACTTAGCGAGCTCAGTCTTCCCTACACCCGTCGGGCCAAGGAACAGGAATGAGCCAATCGGGCGATTCGGATCTTTGATTCCCGCTCTTGCCCGAAGCACTGCATCGGCCACCAAGCTGACAGCTTCGTCTTGGCCCACTACCCGTTCATGCAGCGTATCCTCCAGACGCAGGAGCTTATCCCGCTCACCTTCTACCAGTCGGCTAACCGGAACGCCGGTCCAGCGGGAGACAATATCTGCAATTTCCTCTTCAGTAACAGCCTCACGTAGCAATCTTGTATCCTGGTCTTGCTGTGCCGCTTCTTCCGCTGTTTTCAGCTGACGCTCCAGATCAGGAATAATGCCGTAGCTCAGTTCGGCTGACTTATTAAGATCATATTCCTCCTGTGCATCGACCAGATCCTTACGTGCTTGCTCCAGCCGTTTTTTGAGGTCGCGAATCCCTTGGATGGCCGACTTCTCTTTCTCCCAGCGCGCCGTCATTCCTAGCTGCTTCTCCTTCAGGTCAGCGAGCTCGCGCTGCAATATTTCGAGACGGCGTTTGCTGGCGTCATCGGTTTCTTTTTTTAGCGCTGCTTCTTCAATCTCCATCTGCATCAGGCGGCGGGTCACTTCATCCATCTCACCCGGCATAGAGTCTATCTCTGTGCGGATCATGGCGCAAGCCTCGTCCACTAGGTCAATCGCCTTATCCGGTAAAAATCGATCCGTAATATAACGATTGGACAATACCCCTGCGGCTACCAGTGCGCTGTCATGGATTTTGACCCCGTGGTGAACTTCAAACCGCTCCTTCAGACCACGCAAAATGGAGATCGTATCCTCTACATCGGGTTCGCTCACGAGCACCTGTTGGAAACGGCGCTCCAGCGCAGGGTCCTTCTCTATATATTTGCGATATTCATCGAGCGTTGTGGCACCGATACAGTGCAGCTCACCCCGGGCCAACATCGGCTTCAGCATATTGCCCGCATCCATCGAGCCTTCGGTTTTACCTGCGCCCACAATCGTATGCAGCTCATCAATAAAAAGAATAATGCGGCCGTTACTTTCGCGAACCTCCCTCAATACCGCCTGCAGGCGTTCTTCGAATTCACCACGGAACTTCGCGCCTGCCACAAGTGAACTCATATCCAGTGAAAAAATCGTCTTATCCTTCAGCCCCTCTGGTACGTCTTTGCGCACGATCCGGTGGGCCAAGCCTTCCACAATGGCTGTTTTCCCTACACCTGGTTCACCGATCAGCACAGGGTTATTTTTCGTTTTACGGGACAAAATCCGGATTACCCGGCGGATCTCGCCATCACGACCAATGACTGGATCAATCTTGCCCGCGCGAACCTCTGCTACAAGATCACGGCCGTATTTCTCCAGCACCTCATAAGTAGCTTCTGGCTCCCGGCTGGTTACCCGCTGATGTCCACGAATCTCAGCAAGCACCGACATCAGCTTTTCACGGGTCAGCCCACGGCGGACAAAGAGATCCCTTAGCTCACGATTCTCCCCGCTCGAATCTGACACCATGGCCAGCACCGCATGCTCCACAGAAACAAACTCATCCTGCATCTTCGCCGCTTCCTTCTCCGCCTGCTCCAGCAGATGAATCAGCGATTGTGAGGCGTAACGCCTTACCGTGCTTGCTCCTGACCCGCTGATGCTCGGCTTGCGTTGAAGCAGTTCATCTGTGCTGCGCATCAGCTCAGCCACAGGGATATTCATCTTTTGCAGCAATCTTGGCAGCAATCCTTCTTGCTGCTGGAGCAACGCTTTTAACAGATGGAGATTATCGATCTCCTGATGACCGCTGTCTGATGCCAGCGACTGCGCCGCAGCTACTGCTTCCTGCAGCTTTTGAGTTAATTTATTGAAATCCATAGCTCTCTCACCTTTCTATTTAGGAGTGATTATATTAAATCGGCCTTTTGGGCCGGGGATAGGTTAATTTAGTGGGATTTATCCCGCTTATTTCGAGTAACTGGCTGGTTTGAGCTCATTCTACGGGATTTTTACCGTTCTTTTCGACCTACGAGCCCCATTCGGCACTTTCGAAGACACTTTTGCTTCTCTTTTCGACCAACGATCTCCATCCGGCACTTTCTAAGGCATTTTTGCTTCTTTTTTCGCACATCGAGCCAATTTCGGCGCTTTCTAAGGCACTTTTGCTTCTCTTTTCGCACATCGAGCCTATTTCAGCGCTTTCTAAGGCACTTTTGCTTCTCTTTTCGCACATCGTGCCCAATTCGGCACTTTCTAAGGCATTTTTGCTTCTTTTTTCGCACATCGAGCCAATTTCGGCGCTTTCTAAGGCACTTTTGCTTCTCTTTTCGCACATCGAGCCTCATTCAGCGCATTCTACGGGATTTTTGCCTCTCTTTTCGACCAATGAGCCCTCGCCAGTACTTTCTAAGGCATTTTTGCTTCTTTTTTCGCACATCGAGCCTAATTCGGCACTTTCGAAGGCATTTTTGCCTTTCTTTTCGACCATCGAGCTTAATTCAGCGCTTTCTAAGGCATTTTTGCCTTTCTTTTCGACCATCGATCCCAGTTTGGCACTCTCGAAGGCACTTTCGAAAGCACTTTTGACTCTCTTTTCCCACCATAGTGCCGACTTTCACCGTTTGAGCGAAACGTTCATTTATAGTTAGTGGCTAAATAAGTTACTGTTCTGCAACTAGCATTCAAATCACCTTATTCACCAACCAGAGTTGATCACAAACGAGTGTAATCACCTCACCTCTACCTCTTCTACCTATCTATTAATTACCCACTTTCGCCTTCTGCCGCTGGGTGCCAGTGCTTTGACGTTTAGCTCTGGCTTCGAAAGGGCTGGAGTCTGCCAGCTTTCGGTAGAGATTTTTCTCCGCTTCGCTGATAGGTTCAGGGATAACAATCTCAATTCCAAATAAAATATCGCCGTTCGCACCATTCTCACGTTTTAAGCCCTTGCCGGGGATACGTAGCGTTTTGCCGCTCTGAATTCCTGCTGGAATCTTCAATTTCACGGCGCCGCCCCCCGGTAATGGAACCTTCACTTCTCCACCCAATACCGCTTGCCAAGGAGCGATTTCAACCATGCCATATAAGTCGCCATCGCGAATCTCATAAATATCATGAGGAAGAATATGAAGTGCCAGCAGCACGTCGCCACCCGGAGTGTTTCCCGCGATTTTAATAATTGTACCCTCATAGGATCTAGGCGGAATGTTCACATCCACCGTTTTGTCACTGACCTGTACTCTTACAGTAGCGCCTTTATAAGCCTGCTCCAAGGTAATATCCAGCTGCGCCTGCATGGTACTACGGGCCTCGCCCCACGGATTGCCATTCGCACGTCCCGTTCCACTTCCCGAGAAAAAATCAAAGCCAGCCCGATCCGCCGAGCCCCGATTCCCAAAAAACATCCCGAATAAATCTTCCTCCGAAATACCAGAACCTCCTGTTGAATAAGTTCCACCGTTCCAGCTTCCACTTCCACCAAAGTTTGAATCCCAAGAGGAGGCTCCACTCGCCGCCCCTCCACTAGCTCTGCCACGTTGAGCTCCATAAAGCAGCTCTTCATCATAGAGTTTCCGTTTATCCTCATTACCAAGCACTTCATAGGCTTCAGCTGCTTCTTTGAATTTCGCCTCTGCCTCAGGGGCTTTGTTAACATCGGGATGCCACTTCTTGGCAAGCTTCTGATAAGCCTTTTTAATTTCCTGTTTAGTAGCTTTTTTGCTCACACCCAAAGCATCATAATAGCTTTTACTAGCCACTCGCGCTTCCTCCTTTCCATCCCTATTCTCATATTGACCACCATTGCACTCCGAGAAAAGACGCACCATAGCCGGAATCCTCCACTACAATGCGCCTTCTATTCATAACACTATATTAAAAGCCCGCTGCCATCTCTAAAAGACTGAGCGGAAGTTCATTCCGCTTAATTTATGCTTATTCAGACTGCGAACCCGTAGAATTAGAATCTCCGTCTTGAATCTCGATGCGTTTACCTTGCATTTTTTGCCGTTTGGGAACTTCCAGCTTCAGCACTCCATCTTTCAAAGACGCGCGAATTTCTTCCTCGGCAATATCTTGAACATAGAATCTGCGCACATATTCACCATATCGACGTTCTCTGCGTACAATCTGATGTTCCTTGTTCTCCTCGGCATTTTCTTCCTTACGTACCGCTTTAATCGTCAAATAAGGACTGGCATAATCAATGTCGATTTCTTCTTTTTTCAAACCAGGAAGTTCAGCTTCAATCAGGTAAGCCTGCTCACTCTCACGAATATCTGTTCTGAAGGACATCGTGGAGCTCTTAATCGGTGCAAAAAAATCATCATTAAAAACATCATTCAAGGACTTAGCCAGCACACCAAAAGCATCATCTCTACGTTTACCAAAAGGAACCATATCAAACATTATCCATTCTCCTCTCATTGACTTTGACTTTATTTGACCTATGACCTTATTATAGTCCCCTACCCGAGGAATAACAAAACCGATTTAAGCCGATTACCGCTCAAATTCAGGCGAATTAGCTGATTTTCCACAACAAAATTAGTTCTTTTTATTTATTTGACCAATTTTGACCTTTGTTTGATCTTTCGTAAATGACACCTATATAATCATGATCCAACTTGCAGTACGATTATTATATGTTCAGACCTTCCGTTCAATACAAGCCATTAGCTTCTAATCATCTTCACGCCAGCTTTTAAACAGAGTTTTCTTACGATCTATCAAAATTTAACGATTTAAAGATGAAGCCAGCAGAAGTGATATAATGAAAGACAACTAAAGACCATTTTCGTTACAGGAGACCAATTGTATGCAACCAACCTATCCTATGGATGATACGCAGTGGAGTAAGCTCATCCAAAATGTCGCCTATTATTTCGATGATCTTACCCTCAAGCGGGGGTTCCAATATTATAAACAAAATCGAGTGCAGCCGTTTACCATGACGGAGCCTCGTAAGATTAACGCTCTAGTTGAAGGTAGAGAGGATTACCGCGTCACCATTGATCTCGACGGCTTCACCAATTGTCATTGTAATTGTCCAGTATCAGGTCATTGCAAGCATATGGCTGCTGTGCTGCTGAATTATGCCGAACAGCAGAATAGATCTGTACAAGTTCTAGCTAACGCTAAAGCTGCTTCCTTTTTGCCCAAAATATCAAGTACAGCAACAAGTACTTCTATTGGAGCCGATGCAACTCGTCAGCAGCAAATGAAAGAGATGGCTAACCACATCGCTAGCGGGAAAATAACGGAGTGGCGGGAGTATTTTGAATTCTGTGTCTCCCCTCTAGCCCATACCACCCGAAATCCTGAATATGTGAGTCGGGCCTTGTCTGCAATTAATAAATTCAAACCAAAAATGCTTCCGGAAACGGAGAAGCTGTTCACTCTGCATGCTCATCTTTATCTGTTGGAAAAGCTCGCTAAGCCTTCCACGCAATCCGTCGGTCAGGCCGCTTACGCCCCTTCTCTTGGTTATTACACACAGGTAGCAGTCTCAGAGCTACAGGAAGTAATCACAGGTCTTTTAAAAAAGACACTTCCGCTGTCCCCCGAGCAAGAGCAGGATCTATGGCCATACGTCATCGATACTTTATCTTATCTACGGCGCGAGATGTTGACGGAGTCGCGGGATCGCTCACGGGATCAACCCTCTTTTTCTCTTAGCTATGATCTGCTGTGGAGAAACTGGATTTATCCGAATACAGGTGGAACTAAGCTTTACCTGAATGAAATCGAACAGCTGCAGCAAGCAGAAGGTGAATTAGGCGCTTCCCTGTCACAACATGCTTGGCTGTTAGCTCAGAGCCGCATGTATTACTATCTGATGGATGACCAGAAGGCTTGGGACTTACTGAATAAGGCTGCCGAGCGCCCGGGTCTCCATCCCGATGAGCTCATGAGCTTCACCTCTCCGCTGCTGGATGCAGGGGACTGGTCCCGGTTGGTGGGTTGGCTTGTTCAGATCGGTCCACTGCTGAGCAGCAGACTCTATAATCTCAATAGCTATTCAACCAGTTGGGAAGAAGCTGTTCGCCACCTGCCTGAAGCTGAGCTGCAAATGTGGGACACACTAGCCACCATGTTACCTATCTCTGGCGAAGTCTATGAAGAGAAGCTAATCACCTATGAGAAATGGCAGACCTGGATGGATTATCAGCTGTCCATCGGTAAACAGCCCTCCGAATTTCGTGTCAAAGACCTCCAACCGGTGGAAAAGAATGCACCTGAGGTTCTGCTGCCCTTTTACCATCAGGCCGCCGAAAGATTCGTGCTGGATAAGAACAGACATAGCTACAAAGCGGCTGTGAAATTATTGAAACGATTATCCAAGCTGTATAAAAAGCTGAAACAAGAAGAACGCTGGGAAGATTTCCTCACTGCCTTCGCCATTAGGCATAGCAGGCTCCGTGCGCTGCAAGAGGAGCTTCGGAAAGGAAAGCTAATACCATGAACATGCATTTACGCACGCTAACCATCCGGCTTGCATTAAGCCAGTATGGCGATGCTTTAATATTTGGAATGAATGAGCGCGAAGATCTCGTGCCGGGCTTGCAGCTTAAGCAGCGGCTTTTCGCCTGGCATGAGGCGTCTTTTTATGGTACGGAGTTAACCGTGCAGCCAGCTGGCGAAGGCGTGGAGCTAGTGATTCTTCCTGCTGAGCAGGTCATCCCCTTCTTTGCCGAGCAGAAGCTTTTGGCGCATATCGAATGGAGCTGGGAGGGCGATGCCGCCCACCTCACAGAACTGGCGCCACTTCTGGCTATATGTCTGGAGCACAAACAGTATATTCCCGACATCTCCGCCTACCGCGCCGGGAGGCTGCAATGGACTTGGGACGAGGGGGCTCTTGCGCAGGTGGCAGTGGACAGTGACACTGCTAAGGGAGCCCTTGAGGCGCTAAATGGCGGCAGCGAATTTAGCCGTGGATTACGTGCGGCGTTCTCTGCCGCCGTATCGCAGCGCTATTACAGCACGGAGGCCGAGGCCGGCGACCTCCGCAGCGAATTCCCGCTTCTCTTCGATAGAAGCGGAGCACTTGCAGCGGGCATGGATACCGCTGCGTGGCTTATCGCCATTGGCTGGAAGGCGGACACCGCGCCTTTCCGGCCCGCTCTACAGCTGCTGGAGCCCGATGAGGATGAATCCTATTGGCGGCTGCAGCTGATCCTTCAGGACAAGCGCGATGAATCCGCGCTTGTTCCCATCAGGCTCGCCGATAACGGCGAGCCGTACGGCTTGTGGCCGGCCGCGTGGTCGGCTCACGTGCATGAACGGGCCGCGGGATGGCTGGAGCGCCTCCGCGGCAGTCTGCCGCCCGAGCGCTTCGCGGCGGGCGGCGATGTGCTGGCCGAACCGCTGAGCGATGCCATCGCCTGGCGGTTCTTGACGGCCGAGAGCCAGCGGCTGCTGGAAGCTGGCTGGCAAGTGCTGCTGCCGGCGTGGTGGGAAGCCGCCAGCCGGAAAAAGCCGCGCCTGCGAGCGAAGATCAGCTCCGGCGAAGACAAACGCAGCGGCGGCGAGTCGCTGTTCGGTCTCGATTCGATCATCGATTTCGATTGGCGAATCTCCATCGGCGATGCGGATCTCACTGAAGCCGAATTTGCCGAGCTGGTCGCAAGAGGGGAACGGCTCGTCCGCTTCAAGGGCAAATGGGTCTCACTCGATCCGGCTCTGCTGGCGCAAATCCAAAGAGCCATGGCGGGAATGGACAAGTCGCAAGGCTTGTCCTTCCAAGACGTGCTTCAGCTCCACTTACTAGGAGCTGGTGAAGAGGCAGACGCTGAAGCTACGGAAGAGCAGCTGCAAGAAGATGCCGCGCGTCTGCGTCTGGAGGTAGAGCTGAACGAGCATTTGATCAGCCTTATCGGTCAGCTGGGCCAGCGCTCAGAATGGCCTAAGCCGCCCGTACCCACAGGCCTTAAGGCGGAGCTGCGCACCTATCAGCATGAAGGATTCGCTTGGCTGACCTTTCTGCGCCGCTTTGGGCTGGGGGCCTGTCTAGCCGATGATATGGGACTAGGCAAAACAGTACAGCTCATCGCCTATCTGCTACACATCCAAGAAAACACGGATGCAAGCTCAGCCCGGCGGCAGACCGACCCACCAGGCTGGCCTTCATTGATCATCTGCCCGACCTCTGTGTTAGGCAATTGGCAGAAGGAGCTGCAACGCTTCGCGCCTTCGTTGAATGTTATGCTTCATTACGGAAGCCGCCGTCTGGACGCGGGATTCTTCTATGGCGCAGCTTCGCAAGCCGATGTGGTACTGACCTCTTATGCGACTGCTGCGCTTGACCAAGAGCTGCTGAAGGAATTCACTTGGGCGACGATCTGCCTGGATGAAGCTCAAAATATCAAAAATGCCCAAACCAAACAATCCGCAGCTGTACGTAGTTTTCCAGCTCTTCACCGGGTCGCCTTAACAGGGACGCCGATAGAGAACAGATTATCCGAGCTGTGGTCCATTTATGATTTTATAACCCCAGGTTATCTGGGCAGCGCCAAGTCTTTTAATGACCGATTCACGAATGCTATTGAGAAGGAACGCGACGCGAAACGTACAGCGGACCTACAAAATCTAGTAAAACCCTTCATGCTGCGCCGCAAGAAAAAAGACCCTAATATACAGCTCGATCTACCTGATAAAAATGAAATGAAAACCTATGTTCATCTGACAGCCGAACAAGCGGCGCTTTACGATCAAACCGTAAACGGACTGTTGGAACGGATGAAGAAGCTGGAAGGCATTGAGCGCAAAGGGGCAATTCTCGGGGCTCTGACCGGGCTTAAGCAGCTATGCGATCACCCGATGCTTGTGACAAAAGAAGCTATCCCTGAACTTGATACGGACAATAAACTGGATACCAGCTTTCTTATTAACCGTTCCTCCAAACTGGAAAGACTGCTGGACATGGTTAAGGAGCTGCGCGCGGAAGACGAGCGCTGCCTGATTTTTACTCAATATGTGGGTATGGGAAAAATGCTTCAGGCGGTTCTCCAGCAGGAGCTGGGCGAACCCGTCCTTTATTTGAACGGAAGTACCTCCAAACAGGCGCGCGACCGCATGATCGAGCGGTTTCAGACACCAGCCCCTTCGGCGGAAGATGGGTCTACACGCCCAGACACATCGCCGTCTGATCAGCCGAATGTATTCATCCTTTCACTCAAAGCTGGGGGAGTTGGCCTGAACTTAACTGCAGCCAATCACGTATTCCACTTCGACCGCTGGTGGAATCCAGCGGTGGAGAATCAAGCAACTGACCGCGCTTACCGCATGGGCCAGACTCGTGATGTGCAGGTGCATAAATTCATCGCCCTGGGCACACTCGAAGAACGGATTGATGAGATGCTGGAGAATAAACAGCAGCTCAGCGATAATGTGATCTCCAGCTCGGAAGGCTGGATTACCGAGCTGTCCACAGAGGCTCTGAAAGATCTCTTCACCTTGCGTCGTGACTTAAATGACTAGCAAAAAGGAACATTCGCGTAAATGCGAATGTTCCTTTTTCACAAGAATAATTACCATTGCTCGGACATTTTAAAGGTAACTGCGAGATCGTCCCCGCCCGAGAGGGAGTTTACCACCAATGTGACAGGTTCATCATGGAACTCGTATGAGAGTCGCTCATTAAGTAAATTGACCGCCAGATTCGCATACGCCCCAGAAATCCCTGATCCTGTACCTTGCATAATAACTTTTCCACCCGTGACCGTAGTGCAGGTATAGTTCACTAGCAGCGCCGTGTCCGTGACAGGAATATTTGTAGTCGGTGTAGGATAATTCTCGAAGGCCCCATCAAGGGTCCCGCCTGCAACGACCATATATCGCACAGGTCTTTTGGACATAACATCTAAAGCTGCCGGTCGAATCTCAGCCGCAAGACCTTGTGGAATAGCAAAGCCAGGACGCCTCATGAAGCTGATTGCTGCAAAGTCAGTCGATGTAACGGTCACGTTATCACGTATTTCCGAAGTTATTCGGCTCACTTGAAACACTTCAAGATCAACGGCCGTCCATACACCGTCCGCATCAACAAGGAAAACCTGAATCTTCATCTGCTCCTGTGAATATACAAAATTAAATTGGAATAAATCCTCTACCATGACATAGGTCTTGCTTAAGGTCTCCTGATATTGCAGCTCAAATAACTCTTCAACAAAAATGGCCTGGGGACTGACACTATTGGATAAGCCCGTAATATAACAAAACGCGCCAGCCGATCCATTGTTGACAACTTTGATCACTACTTGATCTATTGGCCGAGTACCGTCGACTGGTAAATTAATAATGGTGTTTGTGGACAGAACAGGCAATGTCATCACACCTCCTATATATCAATTCATATATGATATGTAAACATTGTTTAGAATTATTGGGTGTAATTAAAATACAAGAGATGTTCCAGAGCATAAATTGAAATTTGCCACTAAATAACGAATGTGGTAAACTCGACTTAACTTTTATGAACGGAGGGTTACGTGTGATAGACTTTATCCGAGTTAGAACTTTGCGCGGCTAATTGAATAGCGCTAAAGCTCTGCCCATGTGCAGAGGACTCAGGATTGGTCTACCCATTTTTAAAGGTAACCCGATAATTTAACAACAGCGTGTAGGGAGGATTCTCTTCACCTCCATTCCTTTAAGAATTGAACATCCATAGAAGCCGATTAGCCAACTGCTGCTCGCAAGGGATCAAAGTGACTCTTCCCTGCGACTGGACTGTTGTTTAATTCATTCTACCTATGGAAGGCCCTAACTCTGACGTCCTCTAACGAACCGTAAGCACAGGCAGATTGCCTGTGTTTTTTTGCGTTTATTATTTACTATTGGAGGATGAATAAATATATGGAACAAATACGAGAAAAAGCAATTATAGTCGGTGTCCAGCTTCAGAACGAAACGAATTTCGCCTATTCGATGGAAGAGCTGAGCAATCTGGCAGTTGCCTGTGACCTTGAAGTCGTAGGAGAGCTTAGTCAAAAGGCAAGTCGAATTAACCCCTCCCATTATATCGGGACAGGTAAAATCGAGGAATTATCGGCACTTTTAGAAGCACACGATGCTCCTATTGTTATTTTTAACGACGAACTGTCACCTTCACAGATCCGCAATTTGGAGTCCGCACTGGACCGTCAGGTCATTGACCGGACCATTCTGATCTTGAATATTTTTGCGGAAAGAGCGAAGACCAAGGAAGCCCAGCTGCAAGTTGAAGTAGCCAAGCTGCAATATATGCTGCCGCGCCTCACAGGTCTTCGTGAGTCGCTGGGCAGACAAGGTGGCGGAGCTGGACTTAAAAACAGAGGTGCTGGTGAAACCAAGCTAGAGCTGGACCGCAGAAGAATTGAAGAGCGGATTACTGCTTTACAGGTTGAACTGCAACAACAAGTAGCAAGACGCCAAATCCAGCGGAAACAACGGCATAAAAATGAAGTTCCCGTCGTCTGCCTGGTAGGCTATACGAACACCGGAAAATCCAGCTTAATGAATGTCATGGTAGAGACTTACCATCCGGGTTCCCATAAACAAGTATTCGCCAAGGATATGCTGTTCGCTACACTAGAGACATCGGTTCGCAGCATTGAGCTGCCTGATCACAAAACCTTTTTATTAACAGATACTGTCGGATTCGTCAGCCAGCTTCCCCATCATCTGGTCAAAGCGTTCCGCTCCACTCTTGAAGAGGTTACCGAAGCGGACTTATTGATTCACGTAGTCGATATTTCCGATCCGCAGCATCAACAGCATATGGCGGTTACAGATGAGACGCTCAAAGCACTTGGCGCTGACCAGCTTCCAACGATTTATGCCTATAATAAAGCTGATCTGACTGATTTGCCTTACCCGCAAATTGAAGGTGACAATGTCTACCTTTCCGCCAAGCAAAATAGCGGAATGGCTGAACTTACCGCTCTGATCCGCAGCCATGTTTTTACGGACTATGTCCAGTGTGAGATTCTGGTTCCATTTGATCGGGGTAATGTAGTCTCTTATTTCAATGAACATGCCCATGTTCAATCTACTAGCTATGAAGAAACAGGCACACGCCTTGAGCTGGAATGCAGAAAATCTGATTTTGAGAAATTCCGCAACGATTTTATTGAGCTATAACAAATTAGAAACGACGTGGTAATCCTTAATTAAAAAAGAGGGATAGAGTTTTCAGAGTTATCTGAAGCTCTATCCCTTTCCTTTGTGAATAAAAAATGAACAATACAAAAGAGCCCCCTCTTTGCATTGCTCAGTAAGTATAAAATAGGCAGACGCTAGATCTTATAAATATAGTTTCTAGAGCCTATCCTTGAACATACAGTGTATCGGAAGCTTCTATTGTTGGCTGCCGGTAAAACCGTTCCTGCAGATAACCGCTGTAAGTAATTAAAGTCTGGATGCACCGATTCATCCGTTAAATAGGCCGAGATATCACTCCCATATACTCTTTCCTGATTCAGAGAGTCTATGATGATCTCTCCAGTAGTAATCCCTATGCCATGGCCGTAAAACAGATCATTTTCGAGTTTAATTGCATTCTCGCCCTGCCATTCTGGCTTGCTCGGAGCATGATCGGGATTCTTGAAATATACAACGTCTCCCCGCTGCGTTAGTTCCTTGTTGTAGTTTGTAATTAAGCGTAGATTCTCATCGTAATTCCAGTCCCATAAGAACAAATCCTTGAAATACTGATTAAACGCTTCCTCACCTATAGCTTCAATCGTCGCCCGATACATAACAATGACCATGGCTGTCGCGCATTCAAAGGCATATAAATGACCATTCCGAAAAATATCTTTAATCCCCACTGTGGGTTCCACGCCAGCGTTCAGTTGAAGCCCACCAATCTCTGTACGTGTCCAAAACTGCGGATTGCAGCGGGAATCATCAAATGTTGCAAAATCCACTCCACTTTCATTTAAAGCTTCAGCCGATTCCACGATGCTATCTCTCATTTTGCGCTCAAAGTCAAGGGCATCGGGTGAACGAACTTCCTTCACCATGCTTAGTCCCTCCAATGTAATAGGTTCTAAATATAGGTTATTGTACGTGTTCGTTACCGGGTTGGTGCTTAATTCTCATGATTCCCTGGCATCCACGAACCACTGGTTAAGCTGCCGTGTCTCTTCCGTCAAAATATCCAGGAAAATAGAAGTGCGATAACCCGTATCCTTCAAGCTTTTGCCCGTAATCTCTGCAATTCGGTTTAATCTATAAAGCAATGTATTAGTGTGTATATGTAAAAAAGCCGCGGATTCCTTTAAATTGCCGCTTAATGATAAATAGACAGCGATGGTTTTGAGAAAATCACTTTTATGCTCGCGATCATGTTCTTTTAGCGGATATAGCAACGGGCTTTTACGAATTCGACTGCGCTTTTGCTCCATAATAGCCGGTATATATGCCCAAAATCCAATCTCCTCGTACAATAGCAGCTCCCGCCCATGAAAAGGCAGCAGCTTTTTGATCTCCACAATGGACACCGCTTCCCAATAGGCAATAGCCGCGGACATATATTCAGTGTAATCGAGACTACAGCCAGCAGCCAGTGTGCAGCCTTCACTCTTATACATATCCTCCATTGTTTTATGCAGGAATGAAGATAATCCACCCGCCCCCTCGATCACAAAGCTGAAGGAAAACAAAATAATCAGCCGATTATGCTCAGCCGTCAGAAATAGTAATTGCAGTCCGGAATAAGATGCCATAACCTGCCGAAACCGGAGTATTAAATGATCATCGATTACCTTGTCACTTTCAAACACGCTAATATAATATTTTTCCGGCAAAAGAATGGACCAAAATTCCGCATCCTTTTTAATATTTGCTTCGTTGTCGTAGTGGGAGGTAATCAGCTTCCAGAAAAAGTCCTCATGCGTTTTGTCCTGCTTCGTTTTCCAACCTCGCTGCTTAAGTAAATAACGGCCTACGATACCTGCCGCCTTCTCAACGATATTTTCGGCATGCCCTTCTACCAGGTTGCCTGTATCTACTACCCATATGTACCCGAGAATTTCCTTTTGATGTTTAATACAAATGGCCAGCCGGGGACCAAGTCCCACCTCCAGCACTGCAGGAATTCGAATGGGATGTGCCGCGCTCTCCAGCTGCTGCATAATCCCTTTTTTGCGCAAGCCAATAATCACAGCGTTAGGTACACGCTTCCCGATAATCGTTGAAATCCGCGCGGAGTCACTCTCAAATTCATGCGAGCTGTAGCCAATCACATGATGATTGCTGTCCTCGATGGTAACTTGAGACTGTAGCGATTCACTTATCGTATCCGCCAATGATTCCATACTGTCGAAGAAACGATCAAATAATGGATCCTTATCTGTCACTAGCTTCACTCCCACCTGAAGAATAACCAAATCCTGTACTCTAGAGTGATTTCATTATAGTATGCATCCCCCTAGCTGACTATAAGATAAATAGCTGGTTTAGGTGAGGGGCGAGATCGGCTTGTTGAGGAAGGTGTTTGGGACGGGGATGATTGGTGGGGGTTTTGTTGGGGGGTGTGGGGAGTTTTGTCGGGGTATTTGGTAAGGTTTAATAGTTGTTGGTGTTTACGAATATTATAGATGGTTTTTAGGGAACATCCCCCGGAAATTCTGTGTTTTAAATAATTAGGGAAATCCTCCCTAATATTCTGCACTTTAAGCATCACACGATCATAATTGGGGATATACTCCCTGATTTTCTTCTGTTTTGCGTATAAACAGGTGTATTCCTCGTATTTTAGGGAGGAATTCCCTAATAACAGCATTTTAAAGCTATTTTTGCGTTTTTTTAGGGAGAATTTCCCTAAAACAGCTCTCCATCAAAGCTTTCACCCGATCCATCCAACTTCACTACGTAATCTATCCACCATAGCACCGCACGAGCAAACATCTACTGCATCTAATTACACTGAAACGCAATCTATTTACTTTAACGCCGTACTGACCAACTTCCACCCGGTCTCCACCGCAAGAAACGCCAAACAGCAAGCTCCCCGCAGAGAGCTTGCTGTTTGGCTCATTCCATTATGGAACGTGTCTATTTTAGATCAATGTGAATGTCTGCTCCATGGCTTGCTCAACCGTATATGGTGTCTCACCCAACGCTTCGGCAACAGCTTGGCAGGTGATTCTGCCATTGGCTACATTCACGCCGCTTCTTAGGCCGTCATTATCCTGAATCGCCTTGATCACACCTTTATTGGCAATTTGCAGGGCATATGGAACTGTAACATTTGTTAAGGCAATAGTTGAGGTCTTAGGGACAGCACCCGGCATATTAGCCACGGAATAATGCAGCACGCCGTGTTTCACAAACACGGGATTATCATGTGTCGTCACTCTGTCGATGGTTTCTACAATGCCACCTTGGTCAATGGCCACGTCAACAATCACTGATCCTGGCTTCATGGTCTTGACCATTTCTTCGGAAACCAGCTTCGGTGCTTTAGCACCCGGAATTAACACGGCACCTACCAGCAGATCCGCTTCAGCCACTGCTTTGGCAATATTATAAGGGTTAGAGATCAACGTATTAATCTGTGCTCCAAAAATATCATCTAATTGACGTAGTCTCTCCGCACTGAGGTCAACTATCGTAACATCTGCGCCTAAGCCAATAGCCATCTTAGCTGCATTAGTACCTACTACACCGCCGCCAATGATACTCACTTTACCTCGACTAACGCCAGGAACTCCGGAAAGAAGAATACCTTGTCCGCCATAGTTCTTTTGCAGGAACTGCGCGCCCAATTGGACGGACATCCGGCCAGCTACTTCGCTCATCGGTGTTAACAGCGGCAAGGTGCGTCCATGAACAACCGTCTCATATCCGATCGCAAAGACGCCTTTGTCTTTTAGCGCAGCAGCCAAGGCAGGCTCTGGAGCAAGATGAAGATACGTAAATAGAATAAGGCCTGGACGGAAATAGGGGTACTCAGTTGCTAATGGTTCTTTTACCTTCATCACCATTTCAGCAGAGCTCCAGACCTTTGCTGCATCCTCAATCAACTGTGCTCCGGCAGAGACATACTCTTCGTTAGGAAATCCGCTGCCCACACCGGCTCCAGCTTCTACGAGCACTTGATGACCTTCAGTAATTAAACTAACTACACCCGCAGGGGTTATGGCAACACGATTTTCATTGTTTTTAATTTCTTTAGGTACTCCGATAATCATCATTCATCTCTCCCATCTAATGTAGATCCCTTATGTAAAGAATGATAACATATGATTAGCATTCCCATTTTGTTAAAAAATTAAAATATTATCTACCATGATTGTGTTTTTACACAAAGGATCAGACTTAACTGCCCATTAATCTTTAACCATTTTGGTACTCAACACAACCATCTTTATTATCTCATAAAAAAAGACACCCTATAGAGTGCCTTTTTGACGATTTTGTATGAAATTAAAGCGACTACCTTATCGTATGATGTTATATTAAGTGACATTACCTATCTTGATAATAACAACATCACTGTTTCTAACACTACATTTACCCCTTTTTCGCAGTCTTCATAAGAGGTTAGTTCCTCTTCACAATGGCTTTTACCCTTCACGCTAGGCACGAACACCATTGCGGATGGCAGAAAGCTGGCTACGAATTGTGCGTCATGCCCTGCACCACTTGCGATCTTTCGACTGGAATAACCCAAGGTTTGAGCCGCTTGCTCCACCAAATCACACACATTCTGATCAAACCACACCGTATCTCGGCCCCAAAGCTTAGTCTTGCTTACTTCACAATCCAGCAGTTGCTCTGGCAAACCGTTGATAATGGCTTCCACTTCACGCACAATCTCCATCTCTTTATGTCTGGCTTCAATGGTGAAAATCACTTTATTGGGAATGACGGTATGGATATTAGGAAGCACATTCATTCTGCCCATGGTATACACAAGCTCGGAATCGAGCGCCCCCAGCTTGCTCCGCAGCTCAATAATCAGATCTGTAGCAGCAAACAAAGCATCTTTACGCATCGCCATAGGGGTTGTGCCCGCATGATCGGATTCTCCCGTCACCTCAATCTCGTAACAGGCCATACCAACTACACAGTCAACCAGCCCAATCGTCAGCTCCTCTTTTTCAAGAACAGGCCCTTGCTCGATATGAAGCTCCAAATAAGCGGTGGCTTCGGTGATACGATTGCTCATTTCTCCCTTATATCCACTCTTCTCCAGCGCTTCACCAAAGGTGATGCCTGCTGGATCTTTTTTGTTCAACATAACACTTTTATCAAACTTTCCGGACAACACACCAGAGGCCATCATCGATGGCTCAAAACGTGCCCCCTCTTCATTCGTAAAATTCATAATCGTCACCGGAACCTTCGGCTTAATCCCGTAATCTACAAGCGTCCGCACCACCTCTAGACCCGCGATAACCCCCAGGACGCCATCGAATCTGCCCCCTTTTTTCACAGTATCCATATGCGAGCCAATCACAATCGGAGGCCCGGAAGTTTCGCCTGCCAGTGTGGCATACATCGTCCCCATATCATCCATCTTCACAGACATTCCGAGCTCTTCACAACAGGCACGAAAATAATCCCGAACTTTAAGATCCTCTTCCGTCAGCGATAATCGGGTCACGCCATTTTTATCTGTACGCCCATAATCGGCAAATGCCTCGATTGTATTCTTCAGTCTCTCACCGTTCACGAATATTTTTTGCAGCTGCATCCCAGATCCCTCCGCTTCGAGCATTTTGTTGGCTTTCTATCTATGTTAAACCAAACCATAATATTTTCATTTTACATATTGTAATAACTATTATTCACATGATGCTACAACGAGTAGAGCCAGCAATAAGTAAACTAAAGTAGTATATACAATCTTTTCATACGAGGGGTAAGCTTAAGATAGCTTATCATCCAGTTTTCCACAGGAAAGGAGCGAACCCATGAATCTAAGCCTTGTGATCCCGGTATACAATATAGAGCAGTATATAACCCCTATGTTTAATTCACTGCTTGACCAAAGCGATCCGCATTTCGAAATCATCATCGTAGATGATGGTTCTACGGATAACACTTACAACGTTATAGAAAAGATTCTTTCGCGTAATCCCGCCCTTTTCTGTAAAGTCATTCGAACGGAGAATCATGGAGTAAGCGCGGCTAGAAATAGGGGATTAGCTGAAGCCACAGGTAATTATGTTCTTTTTGTCGATGGAGATGATTATGTCTCCGCAGACTTGGTCTCAACCATTCATTCTTATACTCAAGATGAACAACCCGAGATTATTTGCTGGGGTTATAATCATGTCTCAGAAGGCAGAGAAACTCTATTAAGCTGTACCTCTGATTTCAGCGACGTGACGGGAAGCGAAGCACTGGCGCGGATTTTCGTGAACAAAAGCTTGCGAATATGGACAGGGAGTATCGCTTATAAGCGAGAATTCTTACTTCTCCACGGGTTAGGTTATACAGAACGCTGTGTGAATGGAGAGGATCAAGAGTTCATCTACAAAGCCTTGTCCAGAGCGGCCAGAGTCATCTCAATCCCGGATATACTATCATTTTATTTACAGAGAAACTCCTCCATCTCCAACAGCTATAACGTGAATAAATTCGATGTAGTGGATGCTTTCAAAAGGGTGGATGAATATTTCAAAACCTATCCCTTTGCTGAACTAGACACGATCTCCCCTTTGTTAATGAACCGGGAGCTGATTGAGAACTACTTTTTCAACCTCAAAACCTGTCTAAATGGTACGGAAGGGGTAAGCATTCAGGAATTACTTCGTGACATCAACCATACCTATCCCAAGCTCAATCAAGAAATGGATGAACTCATAAGACGTTATAGAGGAGATAATCGCAGATTAACCCTTTATATCAGAACATTTTTAATCTCCCCGCTTCTATATCACAGATTCATCTCTGTGGAGAGAGGCTTATCCCGGTTCAAGCGCAACCTACTTAAAGGGAACGGAACCCGAAAGGAATCTAGAATATGAAAAAGATGCTGATATACGCCTATACCGAATTTAATCTGGGCGATGATCTATTCATTAAGGTGCTGTGCGAAAGATATCCGGATACCAAATTCAGAATTTGCGCACCACGCCTCTATAAACAATGTTTCAAAGAGCTCCCTAACCTCAAAGTGTATCCTTCCGATTCCCTTCTTCTAAGAGGCATTGGCTATATTTGCAGGAAGCTAAAGATACATAATGTGGCTCACAAATATCTGGCAGATCACTCAGATGGCGTCGTTCATATCGGCGGCTCAATTTTCATGGAAGCAGACCACTGGGCAGAGCATTTCAAGAATGCAGAAGTCATTCGTAATCAAAATAAGCCTTACTATCTGTTAGGATCTAATTTTGGCCCTTTTACAAATCAAGAATACTATGATGAGCACAAGCGGATTTTCAAGGATTATACAGATATATGTTTCAGAGAACAGTACTCTTATGATTTATTTAAGGATCTGGATAATGTCCGCTTAGCCCCAGATATTATTTTTCAGCTAGACCCGCCAGATATTCCAAACGAACCGGAGGATTACATCGTCTTATCCGTTATTAAACCTTCTGCGAAAGGTCTGAACGGTTTTGACAACCTCTATTATGAAAAAATGAAAGAACTCGCAATTTATTTCATTGAAAAAGGTTACGCGGTTCATTTCATGTCATTTTGCGAACACGAAGGCGATCAACTGGCGATTGAAGAGATTCAGCGCCTTATCGGTCCCTCCTACAAGGATGCTATTCAAGTGCATTTATATAAAACGAACATGGAAGAAGTGTTGTCCGTGTTAGCTAATGCCAGTTCTATTGTGGCTTCAAGATTCCATGCAATGATTCTGGGCTGGGTATTTAATAAACCGGTATTCCCTGTAGCCTACAGCAAAAAAATGGTCAATGTAATGGAAGATGTTGGATTTACAGGTCTGTATGCCGATTTCAACACGCTGGAACAGGTCCAGCCTGCACAGATTTTTGAAAGTATGATCACCTGCTCTATGGATGTCACACTGCAAGCAAAACAAGCCGAAAGACATTTCGAGCATCTAGATACGTATTTACCGCTTTACGAAAGGGGGATTCGTTATGAAAGCCAAGCGGAGCATTCTTAACTTATCCTTTGGACTGGGAAGTCAACTCATCACGATTATCCTCGGTTTTTTTATACCCAGACTGATAATGGTCAACTATGGCTCTGAGGCCAATGGGTTGATCGCTTCGATTGTGCAGATTATTAGTTATTTGGCGCTGCTGGAAGCAGGTGTTGGGGCGGCCTCGATCCAAGCACTTTACAAGCCGGTAGCTTCGGATAATAAAAACAATATCAACTCTATTCTGGCTGCCACCTCCAGCTATTATAAAAAAACAGGTATTTACTATTTCTTCGCCGTACTGCTACTCGCCATCGTGTACCCGCTAGTGATCTCATCTGAGATCGATAAATTATCGATTATGGTCATTATTTTGCTTACGGGGATGGGCGGAGCAATCAATTATTATTTTCAGGGGAAATTCAAGGTTCTGCTCGCTGCGGAGGGAAAAAGCTATGTAGAGACTTCCATTGTCACTGTGGCTAATATTATGAACAGCCTGATCCGGATTCTGTTATTACTGCAAGGTGTGGACATTATTGCGGTTCAAGCTTCCTATTTTATCTTAACTTTACTTCAAATCATCGCTTTCTATATTTATATGAATAAGAATTACAAGTGGATCAACCTGAATCTCAAACCAGACTATGAAGCCATTGGTCAAAAGAATTCCGTATTAGTCCATGAAATCTCCTATTTGGTGTTTAGAAATACTGACGTACTTATATTAACTATCTTTACGAATCTAAAAATCGTCAGTATCTATGTTATGTACAATATGATTTTTACGATCGTGGATAATATCGTCCAGACCATAAACGGAAGTGTGAAGGCTGCCCTCGGGCAAAGCTACCATGAGAGTAAAGAAGCATTTATTAAATTTTATGATGCTTACGAAGTGTATTTTATGGGGCTTATCTTCTCGATTTTAACGGTGGCTTACATTTTGATTTTACCCTTTATGAAATTGTATACCGCTGGGGTAAACGACGTGAATTACATTGATATGTGGCTGCCGGTCTTGTTCGTAGTCATCAAATTATTAACCAATGCCAGAACGTCTTCCAATAATGTGATTACCATCGCTGGACATTTCAAAAAAACACAAAACCGTTCCATTCTGGAATCCGCCATTAATCTGGTGGCTTCTGTTGTCTTCGTAATCTTCATGGGAATTTACGGTGTACTGATGGGAACGATAGTTGCCCTCCTATACCGCTCCATAGATATTGTGATCTATGCCAGCAAACATTTGCTGGACCGCAGTCCATGGGTCACTTTTAGAAGATGGCTTACGAATGCAGTAGTTTTTGTAGGCATTATTCTCATCACAACTGCCATCGACATCCCGATCCATTCCTATCTGGGGCTTATGATCTGGGGTGTACTTCTAGGACTAGTGATCTTGCCTGTATATTTTGTAATCGGCTCTTTAATGGAACGGGAAGTCTTCCTCTATACATGGGAACATCTCAAAAAGTATCGATACAAACTCAAAAATAAAATTAACGCTCAGCCTGAGGTAAGTGGTTTATCCAAATAACACAACAGGAGGACTGGAAATGGATCATAGCGAGGTTTTGCAGCAAGCCTGTTACGTCTTTCTAAACGACCTAAATGACGAAATAAACCATTCACCTACCATCCAAATAGAGGATACAGAACTATTGCAAAGATGCCGCCAGATCATAGATCAAGAACAAAATGTACAAATCAAACCTTATCTGGAAACCTTATCTGAGGTTATTCATGCCTTTCTGACGGGGAGGGCTTCAGAGGATACTTTGAAATTCTATCTGTCTGAACAATTCAACATTGTTGCCAGTGATATCGCAGGTTTAATTCAGGGGTTGGTTAAAATGGAAAGCCGCATTTCGGATACGGAAATTTCCTACCCAACAGTCCAATCCTTATCCGATTCTCCCAAGATCAGTGTCATTATCACCACTTATAATAGAAAAGCATTCCTATACCAAGCGATCCAAAGTATCTTAATGCAGGACTATCCCAATAAAGAGATTACAGTGATTGATGATTGTTCTACAGATGGCACGGAAGAGTTAATGCAGCAACACTTTGGGGCGGAGCCACGGGTCATTTACATGCGCAATGCTACCAATAGCGGACCTGGAAATAATCGCCGAAAAGCTTTCGCTGCACATGGTGATGGGGAATATGTTCTTTTTCTCGATGATGATGATTATCTGATCGACATGAATTATTTCAGTAAAGCTGTCCGCTTCCATCTCCTTCATCCCGAAATATCATTTGTAGCTGCGAATGTGTTTCTGGAGTATTCCAAAGCCAAACAACTAAAAATCTCCAATCTGCAGCTTAGCAGCATTATTAAGAAACGCGATTATTTCATGAATTTCGAGAAAAAAGGATATCCAAAACCCGCCTCTACTTTAACTACTGTCTTTAAACGAGAGGCCTTAATGGCTATGGATATCCTAGATATGAATATGGTCAACGATGCTTCCATCTATTTGCGTTCCCTGCTGGTAGGTGATGCGGGCTTCATTGATGTGATTGCGGGCGTGTACCGAATACACGGGAACAATATCACCTTTAATTTGAGCCAGGGATTCTTAATTGAGAATCTGGAAGAAAAGAAACTCATTAAGAATATGGCCGTGCAGAAATATGGATATAACGCACAGGAAATGACGGAATGGTTCAACCATAATGCTTACGATACGATCTCATACTATTTATTAAATTCTGCAAAAGACGCTACAGACTTTAAATTCATGTACCATTGGGCGCTTAACCATTGCCCGCTGATCTACAATCAATTGAAAAATGAGTTTCGCATGAAGCTTATTAAAAAACAATTATTACGAATCTCCTTACTCCGTACGCTACTCGGCAGATGATTCGCTCATTAGCTTATCGAGCAGCAGAAAAAACTCTCTAAGCTTTTCTTTTGGGATGTCGGCATACTTGTCTCCAATGCTGATCTCACAATAAGAAGTATGTTCCCCGGTAGCTCTTATTCCCGCGCTTAAACCGATTCCTGTCGCCTCATACACCGCTGACAGAATCGGTTCAAGTTGTTCCTTAGACATTTGAAAATGCATGTGAAACATATTGGAGACAGGTTGAGCGGGCAGAGTGGTTACGCCGTGACATTGATTAACCCAAGCAGCAAGCTCCTTCGCGCCTTCATAATACTGCTGCATCTTGCCCTCTCTTTGCCGGAAATAATAATCAGAAGAAATGATGTACGGATATAAGCTGATTAAGTCTCCACCATGCCGCCGTTTCCATATCTTTGATTGCTTCGTAAAGTCTTCACTGCCTGCAAGAATTGCCCCAGCGATTCCTCCAATTCCTTTATAAAAGGATATATACACACTATCAAAGAGTGCAGAGATTTCAGCTGCTGACTTCCCGTAATACGGGAGGATCTCAAATAATCTTGCCCCATCCAAATGCAATTTAATGCCGCGTGCACGGCAATGAGCAGAAATAGCTTCAAGCTCCGTGTACTCTGGCAGCTGACCACCAATCTCGCGCTGGGGTAATTCCAGCAACAGACAGGCGATATCCTCCTTTAGGTTCGCCACATCCTCCAAAGTGATTAATCGGTTCTTGTCCGCAAGCAAGATAGGCTCAATATGATGTAATTCCTTCAGGCCATCCTGCTCATGGATCTCCAAGTGACATAAGGGATGATAGGCTACTTTTTTCACTTCTTTTTCATCGCACCAAATTCTTAAAGCGATTTGCTGCGCCATCGTTCCGCTCGGAAAGAAAACCGCGGTTTCTTTGCCCAGGATATTCGCCATTTTCGTCTGGAAATCTTCAATCACTTCGCCCGTTCCATAAATATCAGATGCCGTACTGTTCTCTACGGCTGCCAAGGCTTCCTTCAACACTTGCACATCTCTATTCCCATTCCCTGCGATTCGATAGGCCGTTTCATTAAAAGCCTCTTGTACGTTTTTTTTTCCGTTCATTCGTTGGATAACCCCTTCCGGATTTGCCTTGTCCCTAATATAGACGAATTTCCAAAAATCCCATCTTAATTTTACCCGATCTAAGGTGAAAAAACATGAGCGCTGTGCTACAATATTGGAATTGCAACGGCAATCTTAGGGAGGGTTATTGAATCACATGCTCATTATTGGTATCGCCGGCGGCACCGGCTCGGGAAAAACAACCGTAGCCCGCTCCGTCATTGACCGTCTTGGAACGGGAAAGGTAACTTTCATATCTCAAGATAACTACTATAAGGATCACTCACATCTCAGCTTTGCTGAACGTGAATCCATTAATTACGATCATCCTTTCGCTTTCGATAACGAGCTGCTCATTGAGCATCTTAAATCTCTGCGCGAAGAACAGACCGCATTCGCTCCCGTGTATGACTTTACAGTCCATGCCCGCTCCACTACAGAGACGGTAGAACTGAAGCCAAACAATATTGTAATCATCGAGGGACTCCACGTCCTTTCTGACGAGAATCTCCGTGAAATGCTCGACATCAAGGTATTCGTGGATGCCGATCCTGATGTACGCATTCTCCGCCGGGTCCTTAGAGATATTGAAGAACGTGGACGGAGCATCCAGTCGATCCATCATCAATATTTGAGTACAGTTAAACCCATGCATGAAGCTTTTATCGAGCCATCCAAAAAATACGCTGACCTGATCATCCCTGAAGGTGGCCATAATGAGGTTGGTATTCAGTTGTTGTCCATCCTAACGGAGAAGCATCTATATAACGATTGGACGTCTTAAAGTCTTAATTAAGCGCTTCTAGCTAGCTGCAGAGAATCTCTCTGCGGCTTTTTTGATATGCGTTGACCCATCCATGGTTCAGAATAATCCCACCTCATTCTGGTAATAGCTATATTTACAGCACCAGCGGAAGAGGGATAACAACTATGGGATTTCTGAACAGAACAATAACAAAAGTTTTTAAGAACCCTTCATTAGGGCACCCTAACCCCACTAAAGAATTACCCAAGGAACCCATTAAAGAAAAACTTCAAGATAATATTCAATATATAAAAACAACACTCGGCAATAGTACAGATCTCGTGATTAGAGAATTCTTTATTGGTTCCAAACACCAGATTAAAGCAGCTATTTTCTATACAGATGGATTGGCGGATAGTAAAGCTATTCAGGATTTCATTCTGGAATCACTAATCTTAGAACTTCCAGATCCAAGTCTTGATACACAAACAGCCAACTATCAATTATTAAAAGATCACATGCTCACTGTAGGGGATATTAAAGATGCGACGGAGTTCAATTCTTTATTCACCTCTCTATTATCCGGAGATGTGATCCTCTTACTTAATGGATATACCAAAGGGTTCACCATAGGCATGCGTGACTGGAAAGACCGTGGCGTAACGGAAAGTGCCACTGAAACGGTGATTCGTGGACCTAAGGAAGCCTTCACAGAAAGCTTACGCACGAATACCGCATTAATCCGGCGGAAAATAAAAGACCCCAATCTTTGGTTAGAAACACAGCAAATTGGACGTGTAACACAGACAGACGTAGCCCTCATGTATATCAATGGCATTGTTAGTGATGAGATTCTGCAAGAAGTCCACTCACGTTTAGATCGGATCGACATTGACGGGATCCTGGAAAGTGGCTATATCGAAGAATTAATCGAGGATGAAACCTATACCCCATTTCCAACGATCCATCATACGGAACGCCCTGACGTTATAGCAGCTGCTCTTATGGAAGGAAAAGTAGCCATATTAGTAGATGGGACTCCTATAGTAATGACGGTGCCTACCTTATTTGTTTCCTTCATGCAGACGGCGGAAGATTATTATCAACGTGCCGATGTTAGCACCTTAGTACGAATGCTTCGATACTTCAGTATTTTCATTTCACTACTTGCCCCATCTTTGTATGTAGCTATTACTACCTTTCATCAGGAGATGCTGCCCACAACCCTGCTGATCAGTCTAGCCGCACAACGGGAGGGCGTGCCGCTTCCAGCATTTATTGAAGCACTCTTAATGGAGCTTGCCTTTGAGATTATACGAGAAGCGAGTGTACGAATGCCTCAAACCATAGCCCAATCTGTATCCATTGTAGGCACCCTAGTGATTGGGACTGCGGCAGTTGATGCCGGCATTGTTTCTGCTGCCATGCTTATTGTCGTCGCTATTACTGCTATCTCCAGCTTTGTGCTGCCATCCTTCGATCTTGCCCTGACCATCAGAATGCTCCGTTTCCCAATGATGTTCCTTGCTGCATCCTTTGGATTGTTTGGGATCATTATCGGCGTTATTGCGATAGTTCTTCACATGTGCAGCTTACGTTCCTTTGGAATTCCTTATTTGAGCCCGTTTGCTCCCTATAATCTCGCCGATCAAAAGGACACCTTTTTCCGAATGCCGCATTGGGCTATGTTTACCCGCCCTAGACTTATCAATAAAAAAAATATCGTTCGGGAAAAGAGTACACCACCGGAGAAACCGGGAGATCTCACGGAGGAATAGCCCCTGAAACCTTGACCTATGAAGTGATAAATTGGAGTGAAGAAAGCCATGCTCGAAAAAGGTAAAATAAGTACTCGTCAGCTTACCATACTGGTTATGTTCCTTACGATCGGGGATTCCATTCTCGTAATCCCTCCCTCCACTTCACACTACGCCAGACAAAATGCCTGGATTTCCGCATTAATTGGTATGATCGTAGGTTTACTAGCCATCTATATGTACAGCAAGTTCGTAAAGTTGTACCCCAAACTAACGCTTATTGAGGCGATTCAAAAGGCTTTTGGAAAATGGATTGGGACTATTCTATCACTCTTGACCTTAATGTATTTTCTTATCGTCACCGTTGGAAGTATGCGAGAACTCAGTGAGTTCGTTACATCCGAAATATTACCGAGAACCCCTATTCCGGCTGTTTTAATCTTATTCATGGTGATCGTGATTATGGCTACACGACTAGGTATTGAAGTCATAGGACGAGCTGGAGAGATCTTTACACCTATGATTATTATCCTATTTCTGATTCTAACGGTCGCAATTATTCCTCAGATGGAGATTGTCAGATTACTGCCCATATTGGAGGATGGCATAAAACCAGTGTTGAGAGGGTCTATTTCCATTACGGCTTACACCTTTATAGAACCGGTTGTTTTTCTAATGTTTCTCCCTTATGTAAACCAACAACAAAAGATAACCAAAGGCTTACTACAAGGCTGTTTCTTAGGCGGTATTATTATCTTCCTGACGGTTACTATTTCCATATTAGTGCTGGGTCCAGATCTGACAACCAGGGATATCTATCCCAGTTATAACATTGCAAGGCGCATATCCGTTGGTGGTTTCTTCGAGCGGGTGGAAGCCATGATAGCACTACTTTGGATGTTAACCTTGTTTATAGAAGTTACCTTATACTTCTATGCTTTCGTTCTGGGGTTGTCTCAATTATTCAAACTAAAAGAGTACCGGGTGCTAACTCTACCCACAGGATTAATTTTGGTTACACTAGCACCTCTTATTGCGCCAAATTACACCTATTACAACAAAGTATTCGATAATTATTGGGTGTACTATGTTATAACCTTCGGGTTATTTCTACCTTTGGTGTTGTTAGGTGTGGGAATGTTTCGAAGGGCACTGGACAAAGGCTTAAAATCTCGAAGCTAAAGATGGGCTGGGAGACATGAATACCGAAAGATCTAACGGAGGATTAAACCATGAAACGAAGATCGCTTCTGATTTGTGTTCTTATTCTCATGCAAATATTTGTAACAGGTTGCTGGAGCCGCCGAGAATTAAATGATCTTGCGATTGCTGTAGGAATAGGTATCGATAAAATCGGAGATCAATATCAAGTTTCTGCGCAAGTGGTCTTACCCAGTCAAATCGCTGGCTCAAAGGGGGGCTCTCCTCAGGCACCAGTCAACCTTTATAAAGCGACGGGAAATACCGTATATGAAGCCCTTAGAAAAATCACAACCGTTAGTCCACGTAAAATTTATATCTCTCATTTACGAATCCTAGTCCTTGGCGAGGATTTGGCTAAAGAGGGAATCAGCGATGTTCTTGATTTCATGTCAAGAGACAACGATACGCGAAATGATTATTTTATAGTGGTAGCAAAGGATGCGAGGGCAGAAGATGCGTTGAAAATATTAACCAGTCTTGAAAAGATTCCTGCCGTGCGATTGTTTTCCAGTCTGGAAACCTCTGAGAAAAATTGGGCACCTACATCTACTGTGACATTAGGAACCCTAATTACAGAACTTGTGAGTAAAGGTAAAAATCCAGTCTTAACAGGTGTTGTCATCGATGGAAGTGTAGATGAAGGAGAAACTCCGAAGAATGTTGAAACGGTAGACTCTCCAACGGAATTGAAATACTCCGGATTGGCCATATTCAAGGAGGACAAATTGATTGGCTGGCTAAATCCAGAGGAATCAAAAGTGTATAACTATTTAACCAATAAAGTAAGGAGCACTGTTTTCTATATCCAATGTCCCGAAGGTAAAAAGGTTTCACTTGATGTATTTGAAGCCCGTTCCAAAATGAAAGGCAGCATCCATAGTGGCAAACCAGAAATCACTATTGAGCAGCATTTAGAATCAGATTTAGGAGAGGTACAATGCAGAAATCTTGATCTAAGGGACCCAAAGACCATCACTCAATTAGAACAAATCGCCAATAAAAAAGTAATAAATCTATTCGAAGCTACAATTAAAAAGGTACAAACTGAATACAAAAGTGATATTTTTGGATTCGGCGAAATCATCCATCGTTCTAACCCGCAGGCGTGGAAGAAACTGCGAAACAATTGGGATGAGACCTTTGTTAACCTTCCAGTAAGCGTAAAGATGGATATTAAGATTCGCCTGTTAGGGAAAGTGACTAACTCTTTCCTAGAAGAGGCGAAGTGATGAATTGGAGTGAACAAAACCATGTTGGAAAAGGGAAAAATAAGTACTCGCCAGCTAACCTTACTGGTTATGCTCCTTACTATTGGGGATTCCATCCTTATAATCCCTTCTTCATCCACACACTACGCCACACAAAACGCCTGGATTTCAGCTTTAATTGGAATGGCATTAGGTTTGCTGGCCAACTATATGTACAGCAAGTTCGCAAAGTTATATCCCAAATTAACGCTTATTGAGGCCATTCAAAAGGTCTTCGGAAAATGGCTTGGGACTATTCTATCGCTTATGACTTTATTGTTTTTTCTTATAGTTATCGCTGGAAGTATGAGGGAGATCAGTGATTTTGTGATTTCAGAAATGTTGCCTGGAACTCCTATCCCGGCCATCCTGCTCTTATTTATACTTATCGTAATTATGGCAACGCGGCTCGGTATTGAGGTTATCGGACGAGCGGGAGAGATCTTCACTCCAATGGTCGTTATCCTATTTCTGATCCTGACGGTCGCAATTGTTCCTCAGATGGAAATTATCAGAATATTCCCCATCCTGGAAGATGGAATAAAGCCAGTACTGAGAGGGACTATTCCCATTACGGCCTACACTTTTTTAGAACCAGTCGTCTTTCTAATGATACTTCCTTATGTAGATAAACAACAAAAGATAACAAGGAGTTTTTTACAAGGCACCCTCCTAGGGGGGACTGTAATTTTCATAACGCTCATCGTCTCCATACTGGTCTTAGGTCCGGATCTGACGGCCAGAGATATATATCCCAGCTATAACATCGCAAGGCGCATATCTGTTGGTGGAATCTTTGAGCGGGTGGAAGCCATGATAGCTCTACAGTGGATGTTAACTTTCTTTATAAAAGTAACTTTGTATTTCTATGCTTTTATTCTGGGGTTGTCCCAATTATTAAAATTGAAGGAGTATCGAGTGTTATCCTTACCGACAGGGTTGATTTTGGTCGCACTAGCACCTCTTATAGCCCCAAATTACACTTATTACGGCGAAATTTTTGATAATTATTGGGTGTATTATGTTATAACCTTTGGGTTATTTCTACCCCTGGTTTTGTTAAGCGTAGTAATGTTCAGAAGAGCACTGAGCAAAGACTTAATATCTCGAAACTAGATGGTTTGGGAGGTTGTGAATATTGGGTATAGTAGTGATTCTCATAGTTGTAGCCGTTATAGCAGCCATTGAAGTTCCCCTGATGTGGAGGAAAAAATTAATCAAGGAGATGTGGGTTTTCTCATTTCTTCTGTTGCTGGGAACTTTCTTCAGTCTTATTAATGCGTTACATATTTCGGTCTCTAACCCATTGGGATGGATGATATTTATCTATAAACCCGTCTCCGATATGGTAAATGCCTGGTTATCCTAAAATGGGACTGAACCATTCCCTTGAGATGGCTTAGTCCCCATGATTAAACGACATTGCCAAATCAGCAAGCGCCCTAAAGTTTGTTGCTAGCCGTTCACGCGCCAGCCAGTAATAGACTTCCTGGCCTCTCTTTTTATGGTCAACAATGCGGGCATCCCGTAGGATTTTGAGATGATGTGAAATCGCTGGCCTGCTTATTTCGAATTCACCTGCAATTTCCCCAACATTCAGCCGACCTTTATTCCCTAATAACGTAACAATCCGAATCCGAGTAGGATCACCAAATGCGGTGAGAAACCGTGTGATGCTGTTGATATCGTTAGGTTTAATCTCTTGCGGTTCTATCTCCCCACCCCGATTCGTAAATAAACTTAAACATACTCACTTGTTGAAACTACAATAAAGACCTTGTAGATTCTCTAACTATTAATTCTGCCGGGAAAATCTGATGCGCATGCTTAACCTTCTTATTGATGAGATCAAAAAGAATCTTAATCGTAGCTTCCGCAATCTCCACTACCGGCTGTTTGATGGTAGTAATAGAAGGATTATAATAGAAGGAAATATCCAATCCGTCATAACCAGCCACAGAGTAATCTTCCGGGACTTGCTTGCCCGCTTCAAATATTGCCTTACAGGCGCCGATAGCCATACTATCTGATAAGGTAAAAATAGCGGTGAACTCTTCACCTAACTCTAGCAATTCTTTTGTAACCGCATACCCATTTTCCATACTGTAACTGTCGATATCCTCTTTCATCCGCCGCACTAGCCGCTCATTATAAGCGATTCCATGATCAGCTAAAGCCCTTTTATAACCTTCATATCTTAACTTACCGATACTTACATCTTCTTCTGGTGCAGTAATGACTGCGATTTTCTCATGCCCCAGATTACATAAATAGTCCACAATCTTATAGCTCTCATTAAAGTCATCGACAGATACAGAAGAATAGTCGCTCAAATCAAACTCTTCCGTCATTCCGATCGTACTAAGGACAAATGGAACCGTTAATTGCTGTAATTTCTCTTGAGAGTGTGAGAATAGCCCTCCTAAAAAGACAATTCCCTTCAGCCTTTTTTCTTTCTCCAGCTCAATCGCCACTTCGATCTCATCTTGATTCTCATCAACTCGTTGTAGGATGAAGGAGTATTTCTTGCGTTGAATCTCTTTTTCGAACACTTTGATCATCGGGCTAAAAAATGGATTGGATATCCCTTTAATCAATACTGCAATCGTTTTCGAATCAGAACGTTTTAAATTTCTTGCACTGTTGTTCGGGACATAATGATTTTCTTTGATAACCCTCATAACCATCGCTTTTGTTTCTTCATTAATATCCGGATGATTGTTAATAGCCCTTGATACAGTAGTCACGCCAACACCGCATAATTTGGCGATGTCTATAATAGTCAGTCTCTCCATTTCTATCTATCCTTTACTTGTTAGTATCTATCAAACTCCTTAATCCTTATTCAACTTCATAGTCAAAATAAGAAAGCAGGGGATTCCTGATGGTCACCCACCAAGAAAAACACCCTACTCGCTTCTTACATGAATATTAATTTATTTAACGAGGTAGATCAAGCTTAACCCTTAACCGCACCTGCAACGACACCTTCGATGATGTACTTTTGACAAGTCAGGTAGAAAATGATGATTGGCACAATAGCTAAGACCAGCATCGCCATCATAGCTCCCATGTCAATCGATCCGTATCCACCTTTTAGGTACTGGATCGCAATAGGAATCGTTTTATATTCTGTACCAATCAGCAGGTCTGGCAATAGGAAGTCGTTCCATACCCACATTACATTAAGGATAGCTACAGTTACAGCAATAGGTTTCAGGATGGGCAATACCACTTTAAAGAAGGCCTGAGGTGGATTACAGCCATCAATCATTACCGCTTCTTCAACCTCAAGCGGGATAGACTTCACAAATCCGCTAAACATAAACACAGACAGCCCTGATCCAAACCCTAAATAGATTAAGATAATCCCAATCGGATTGTCGAGATGCAGCACGTTTGCAGTCTTAGTCATTGTGAACATAACCATTTGGAAAGGCACGATCATCGAGAATACAAACGCATAATACATCATGCCTGTGAATTTGGACTTCACCCGGGTAATGTACCATGCAGTCATGGAAGTAAATAACACGATCACAGCCACCGAGCATACCGTAATAAACAAGGACATTCCGAAGGCACTGAAGAAATCAATCTTTGCTGCACCACTAGTATAGTTCTTTAAACCAACAAACGTAGTCTCATTAGGGAATAAGAACGGCGTATCACTAATGTAGAACTTACCCTTGAAGGAGTTCATCAGAACAATAAAAATAGGAGATAAGAACGCAATGGCCAAGACCAACAAAATGGTGAATATAGAGTAATCTTTTGCTCTAGTCTTTTGCATTAGTTCTCAACCTCCTTTCTTCTAGTAATGACAAGTTGTATTAAGGCGATTAAGGCTACTAAAGCAAAGAATACGACGGCTTTCGCTTGACCGACACCTTCCCATCCTGATTTTCCGTAGAATGTATTGTAGATGTCCAGTGCTAACATGGAGGTCTGCTTAGAAGGAGCACCAGCGGTCAACGCTAAGTTCTGGTCAAACAATTTAAATGAATTGGATAAGGTTAAGAATAAACAAATAGTAATGGACGGCATTACGAGTGGAATAGTCACATTACGCAAAATCTTAGAACGTGAAGCTCCATCAATTCTTGCGGCTTCTACTATATCTTTAGGAACATTCTGAATACCTGCAACATAGATAATCATCATGTACCCTATCAATTGCCAATTCATAAGAACGATTAGTCCCCAAAATCCATACGTTGCATCAGAGGTCAAAGTGACACCAAATTTGTACAAAATCCCATTAAAAATCAACTGCCAGATGTATCCTAATACGATACCGCCTATCAAGTTAGGCATAAAGAAGATCGTTCTAAATACGTTGGTACCTTTTAGCTTTCTAGTTAATAACATCGCCAAGATGAAGGCGAACACATTAATAGTAAGAACAGATAAAACTGTGAATTTAACGGTGAAACCTAATGCATTTAGAAACTCTTGATTCGAAAAAGCTTTAGCGTAATTGCCAAACCCTATCCATGTTGCATCATTGACTGTAGTAAACTCTGTAAAAGACAAATATATACCCAAAAGAAAAGGGATCACAAAGGCAATTCCAAAGGCTATTATGGTCGGTAATGCAAAAAGAGCAAAATATTTTTTTATCGATTTTTCCATGGAGTCTTCTCCTATCTCAGTATGGAAAATGATGAAACAGATGTAGCAAGATCCACTCCAATTGTTGCTTAGTGCCACTGAATCCCGAGGGAGCCCAGTGGCACTAAGCTTTTATCTGTATGACAACTGAGAGTTATTCAAGCATCTTTCCATGCATTTATTATTTTGCTTTTTCAGCCTTCCAAGTGTCCTTGAAGATGGTTACAACTTCATCCCAAGTTTTGTTTCCTTGAGCGTATTGCAAGAGCGCATCACCAAAGACGTTTTTGAATTCTTCACTTGGGAATGCTGCGAATGTCCAAGCTACAGAAGTAAGATCTTTTTCCATCCAAGCAGATACTTCTTTAGCAAGTGGATCTGCTGGTTTTTCGCTGTCTTCAAAGGTATTGAATGGTGCGATGAAACCTAGATCGTTAGTTACATAAGCTTTACCTTTTTCACTGGAGAACAACCATTCCAGGAAAGCGATAGAAGCTTGTTGGTTCTCAGCAGATACTTTGCTGTTGATTGCGAAATAGTTTTCTGTACCTACAGCCAAACCTTGTTTTTCTTCGCCTTCCATACCTGTGTAGATAGGCAAGAATTTGATTTCTTCAGCTTTAACTACGTTACCGTCAACATCGTTGATTTGTGACCAAGCCCAGTTACCATTTTGAACCATAGCTGCGTTACCAAGTGCAAATTCAGCCATGGAGTCAGCTACGGATTTACTACCCAGCAAGGATTCTTTAGTTACAGAGTTCTTGATGTACAGATCGAAGATGTTTTTAAATTTATCGTTGTATTTGAATTCAACTTCTTTAGAAGCTAGACCCGCAAGAACGGTGTTGTCAAACTCAGTATTGTCTTTGAATTCATAGTACAGCGGCAAGTTTGCAAGGTGAGTCTGCCATCTCCATTGCTCACCAGCAGCGAGGGAAGTGGAGGCGAATACACCTTTAATGCCCAGTTGGTCTTTTTTAGCCGTCATATCTTCTACTACTGCTTTCAAAGTGTCGAAGTTATTGATCTCAGTTGTGGAGGAGATCGATACCGCTTTATCAGCCAAAGCGAAGTATTTCTTCATAATTGCGTCGTTGTAGATGATGCCGTATCCTTCAACTACGTAAGGGATACCATACACGCCTTCACCTTCAGTTACAGCCAAGCTTTTGTCGGACAGATAGCTGTAAAGCTTAGTATCTTTCAAATCCAAGGTGTAATCTTTCCAGGATTGAAAACCAACAGGTCCGTTAATTTGGAAAATAGTTGGCGCTTCAGACTTGGAGATTTCGGATTTCAATTTAGTTTCGTAAGTACCCGCAGCAGCCGTTACGACTTTTACCTTAACTCCTGTCTCTGCTTCGTAATCCTTAGCGATCTTTTCATATATTTCTGCAATCTCAGGTTTGAAGTTCAAGAAATAAACTGACCCTTTTTTACCAGATGTAGCGTTTCCATCATTGGATGCAGAATTATTTTCTTTATTTCCACATCCTGCCGCTAAGACAACAACCATAGACATTACTAACATGAGCCCTAAATATTTTTTGATATTCTTCATTCTTCTTCCCCCTCGTACTTTTTATTAGATTACTTCGCATGAAGACGTTCCGATGCTGTTAGTGAAAATTATGTCAGCGTTTTCATTTGCTTAAGTAATCCCCAGCCTACTTTTTGGTATCCTTCTCGGTATCCTTATCGGTAACGTTTTCAATTGAAATATTAGCACACCATTTTGAACTTTTCAATAGCCAATCTTTTAGAATCATTTTATGGAAAAACTGCCCACGGCAAACCTTGCAAGCGTTATAATAGATTCATCCTTATTCATGAATGGTGAATGCTTAGGACATACTAATGGTTAACGACCCATTAAATAACTATGAATAGGTGATTGCATATTTTATCTCTGATCGAACAGTATGAGCTACAATTCTCCAATAATAATTATTTTGGCGATATCGGGGTAGATCCCTCTTACTCCATTGTAGAAGGCTCCCTTCCTGTACTAGTCTCAGCTCCACATGCCATTAATCATTTTCGAGAACATGCTGTAAAACCAGCTGACATGTATACAGGCTCCCTTGCCCTCTTGTTACAAAAGCTCACCAATTGCTACTGTATTTATTCGAATAGCTTTTCCAAAGAAGACCCAAATTACATCTTAGGTGGAGAATATAAGGCTGCGCTACGAGCGCTTGTCAAAGAACATCGCATTCAGTTTGTGATCGATCTGCACGGAGCTTCCAAACTTCGAGAGTTTGATATTGACCTAGGGACACTGTACGGAACCTCTATACGAGAGAATAATTTAAATGACGTCATAGGCATCTTTAACAATAATGGTATTACCAATGTTCGACAAAATCATACATTTTCTGCATCCCATCCTGGAACAATTACTTCATATTGCGCTAAGGAATTGTTAGTTCAAAGTATTCAAATTGAAATTAATCGAAATTATCGTAACCCGAATGCGTTTGATTTATTCCAAAAAACCATTCATTCCCTTGAACAAATCATTAAACTATTGGGCGGTGTCTGACATTATTATCGAGCAAACCTTTACTATTCTAGACAAACAAAGCCTTCAACCTCGTGAAGAAATCACAATGAACTCCGAAGAGTTAAAGGAATTAGGTTTAGTCCAGCATATCTTCGTTGATCTTACAGCAGAGAATGGTGTCAAAGTCAGCTGTTTAATTTTATCGGCAGATGAGGTGCCAAGAGGTACAATCCAATTATCCAAGCGGGCAAAGGACAAGCTCGGGGACTGCCTGACTACAGGATTAACAATAACGAAGCCAGAATACGACACAGTTCTTCGGGGAATTCCTAAAGTGGACGAGATTGCCAAACCCTATGTAAAAGCCTGTCCAGCACTCGTCCGTAAATATACGAATCAAGTAGAACTTATCAATCCCAAAAATGGCTTCCGGGTAAACCTAACTTTACGAGAAGATAGCACAGCCAAACCGAATACCCTTTACTTCAACAGATACATCATGTTATTGCTTGAAACCCATTCCGAGGGGCATGATCCATTAATCATTACTCGCGCTAGGACGCGTTTTCAACCCAAGCCAGGCATACATAAACTTATAAATCAACTGATCCAACGGCCCTTAAGTGCATTAGGGAACTTTTTTATTGGCAAAAGAGAGCTCACCCTCAGAGTGGGTCATCCTTACCCTTTTGATGAGCACCAGAATTTATGCAGAATTCATCCGAATGTTAGAAAACTGCTAGGCATGGAAGAAACAGATCAGATCGTGATCTCCTATAATTCCAAACAAATCACCATCCCCATCTTAGACATCGATACGGAGCATATTGCCCAGTCAGTCAAGCTTCATGCGGATAATGAGCAGCTTAAATTTATCGACAGCCACTTATTTATCGGGATCACCGCCTTATCGCGTAACGAGTTAGAAATCCCAAGCATCGGCACATCAGTTACCGTAAAAAGAAGTATGTACTCCTTATTCCTAAAGCACTTAAATAAACTAGTCTTACCTGTTATCGCTTTGTTGTTCACCATAGTACAGCTATATAAGGATTTGAACTGGAGCATCGCTCTGACCGTCATCATTTCTCTTGTGTTACTTCCGATTATCATCTACACAACACTATCTGAGGAACGCGCCAAAATTAATTAAATGGAGGGATTTCCGTGGAATTCACTTCACAATCCCAAGTAGAAGATATGATCTACAGCTCTTACCTAAGGGCCATTAACAACATTACAGAAACTTTGGATGAAGAAGTTAGAAAACCGGAGTTAACCAGAGCATTACTGGATGCAGTCGGAAGTCCGGATCGCAATCAAAAATACATACTGGTCACAGGCAGTAAAGGTAAGGGCTCCACCTCTAGATTTATTTCCTCTCTGTTAAGTCACTTGGGATATAAAGTGGGGTTATTCACCTCCCCTCACCTGGTAGATTTCAACGAAAGAATCCGGATTAATGGGCAGGCAATAGCCACAGAAGATTTTGTACGATTAGGTAATGTAATTCGCGGGGGCTTCCACCAGATCGAAGAGCAGCTTGCTGCTGATGAATATCAAGGTCCGGTTGGGGTTGCTTTGGCTATTGCGGCTTTGTACTTTAAGGAGAAGGGTACAGATATCAATGTGATTGAATGCGGTAGAGGAGGAAGGTTTGATGACACCAATGTCCTGAGCAATGACTGGGCTGTCATTACCCCGATTATGGAAGAGCATGTAGCCCATTTGGGACCTGATCTGAACAGCATTACACTGCACAAGCTGGGGATTGTCAAAAACAACACAACAAACGTCTATGTTAGCAAACAGAAATCCGACGTTCTTGCGATCATGAAGGACAACCTCTCCTCCAACCCTGTGCAATATTATGAAGAACAGTTTTTAGCTGAATCTATCACCACCACTTCTGTCGGAACTACTTTTGATGTCCGGACGAAGTCAGCCGTTTATCCATCCTTGACCCTCCCGCTATTGGGACAGTTTCAAGCGGTCAATGCTGCCAGCGCAGTCGCACTTTGTGAAGAGATTACAGGGGGACCCCTTGATCAGGAGATCGTACATCACTGTTTTGAACAATTACAATGGCCGGGGCGTTGTGAAGTTATCTGTCATGACCCACTGACGATTATTGACGGAGCTATTCATAGAGATTCTGCAAGCTATCTGGCTGAACTTATTCAATTAGTGAATCCTGAGCGCAGCCGTACCGTCACATCCATCATCGGTGTCCCTAAGGATAAAGATTACACAGGGGTCATCGAAGTCATGAGTACAGTCTCGGATCAACTAATCGTAACCAAACCCGATATAAGCCATCTAATTTTCCCTACGGATGCTCCGCTTATCGCTAAAAGTTTTCTCGAAAAAAGTTCCGAATTCCCTTATTTAGAGGACGCTCTTACGTATATTAAAGAACAATCACCTTCCGAGATTATTGTAATCGTGGGTACGCAAACTCTAATCGGAAATGCCAAAAGATTATTCGGGCAATCGCTGCTGAATATCGGCTTATAACTGATTCATACGCTGAAGAATAACCTCCCTGTAAAGGTCTGAGAGGCCAGGTACTTCACTTGGATTTTGTTTGCAATATTCATCTAACATTACCTTATGATTGACTTCGATCACCAACAAGCCTTGATTTGTCTCTAAGATATCTACTGAGCAGAAATCAAGGCCCAGCGCTTTAGAGGTCCGGGAGGCAAGCTCCGCCAGCGCCTCTTGTTTGACCTGATCTTTCACCTCAATCGTAACAGCTCCGTTAATCAAATTGTGCTTCCACGAACGAACTCTTTTTTTGCCAAGGAATACACGCGCCTGATGATTAAAAGTTACAATTCTATACTCAATCTCCGCTTCATAATAAGGACCTATTGCCCCATTAAGCTGTAAAGAAAATAATAAATCCAGCTTTTCGTGCAGATCGGCTATCTCATTGATTTTGTACACATGATTTCCCTGCGCCCCGTTATCCTGCTTCATAACTACCTCCCCATTGCATGCTTGGAAATAACGCTCAGCCAATGGATAAGGATTCAAATTGCTAAATTTGGAGTCTGGATGCGGCAAATAAATATGTTCTACGGCTGGGATATTCGCCTTATGCAAAACATCATAAGTTAGAGATTTACTCATGGCAATGATCGTAGAAGCACTGTTGTTTAGTCCGATCTCAGCGTCTACCATCACAAATGATTTCACTCCATCTGTCGCTCTATATACGAAATTCGGTGTAATTTCCTCAAAGCTAATCCCTGAGGCTGTAACAGAATGCTGGATCATTTTTAAGTAAGGTCTAGTCGTCATTCAGTTTCCTCATTTCTAACAAAATATAACCAAACCTAATCATAGCATGAGGAATATTAATAAAAAATAATAAAATTGCGTTATAATAGTTAACACAATAATCTCCCGAATCTTATTTCAGGTCCCTTTTTCACAAAAATGACAGACTGTATGTTACGTTTAATGACTGACAGCGCTTTTATAGTTAAAATAAGTGTTGATTATTTAGTGATCATCCTCTATGATAAGCTTATTAAAGCGAATCAAAAAGTTAAAGCGGTTAAACTTTAATCTCTAGGTACCTAGTATTATTGCTAATTAATAGTGTTAGTATGATCAAAAGTTAAAGCGCTTATACTTTTAAAACGAGAGGTTGGTGTGTCATGATCAATCGCGAGAACAGGCGGCAGACGTTCTACATGTATCTGTTCATTTCTCCTTGGATTATCGGCTTCCTAGTATTCGCCCTTTATCCTATCTTATCATCGCTTTACTTCAGCTTTACTGATTATGACATCATACACCCACCTAAATTTATCGGGCTCGCTAACTACACAGAGATGTTTCACAATGACCTGTTCTGGAAATCGGTGGTTGTCACGCTGAGATATACCTTCATCGGTGTACCTATCCAGCTTGCACTCGGTCTTGGCTTTGCACTATTGCTTCACCAGACCATTCCTTTGCGCGGCTTTTTCAGAACAGCAATGTATTTTCCAAGCATGGTATCCGGCGTGGCCATGTCCCTGCTGTGGTACTGGATCTTCAACCCGCAGATCGGGCTCTTTAATTACATCCTTTCCTGGTTCGGCATTCATGGACCGGCTTGGCTGATGAACCCAGACACTGCACTATATGCCTTGATCATCATGACCTTCTGGACAGCAGGCTCAGGAATGATTTTATTCCTCGCAGGTCTGCAAGGCGTACCGGCTAGCTTGATCGAAGCCGCTAACCTTGACGGTGCCGGGCGCTTCAGAATCTTCCTGAACATTACCTTACCGATGATCTCTCCCGTGCTGCTCTTCCAACTGATTATGGGACTAATTGATTCCTTCCAAGTCTTTACCCAAGCTTTTGTCATGACTCAAGGGGGGCCGAATTACTCTACCTGGTTCTATGTCTATAATCTCTACACCAGCGCTTTCAAAGAATATCGTGCCGGTTATTCCTCAGCCTTGGCATGGGTGCTCCTTATCGTAGTTATGCTCTGCACCGCACTAATTATGAAATTGTCTAACCGTTATGTTCACTATGAAGGAGGCGGACGCAAATGAGTACAGTCAGAGCGCTAAGCCCCCGGACTAAAGGAACAAAACGCCGCCGGAAAGCGGAGCCTGTTAAGATTTTCAGCTTTATTACTCTAGTAGTTACAACATTTCTGATGCTGCTTCCTTTGTTCTTCATGGTCTCCACTTCACTTAAGTCCAAACGCGAGATGCTGAAGTTCCCACCCACCTTTCTTCCGGAGAGCTGGCAGTGGAGCAATTACACAGAAATATTTGATACCCTGCAGTTCGGTACTCTTTATAAAAACAGTCTGATTATCGCCGGCTTTAGTGTTGTGGGAACCTTGATTTCTTCGGCGCTGGTTGCCTATGGATTCGCCAGATTCAGAGGTACAGGTAATCAGGTGTGGTTCATCCTGCTGCTGAGCACCATGATGTTACCCTATCCGGCCATTATGATTCCGCAATTTGTACTCTTTTCGCAAATGAACTGGATAGATACCTTTTTACCCCTGATCGTGCCTGCTTTCTTCGGCTCAGCCTATAATATTTTTCTGCTGCGCCAATTCTTCTCCACATTGCCTGAAGAGCTGTTTGATGCCGGACGCATTGATGGCTGTGGTGAAATACGGATGTGGGCTACCATAGCAATCCCACTCTCCAAACCTGCACTTGCGACCGTAGCTATCTTTGCTTTTATCTACAACTGGAATGATCTGCTTACGCCAGTCCTTTACTTAAGCTCATCAGATAAGTTCACGCTACCCGTCGGGATGGCTTCTCTTACCTCATCGAGGTTCCGCATTCCACCTTGGCATCTGCTAATGGTTGCTTCGGTTCTAGCTATGGTCCCAATCGTTACGCTGTTTGCTGTAGCCCAGAAACAGTTCGTCGAAGGGATTGTACTTACAGGGATTAAGTAATAATCCGCCATCCGGCGGCCAAATATACTTGAAATCATGGAGGGTTTAGCTAATGAACAAGAACAGGAAAAGTATTGCGCTTTTACTTGCAGCTACCATGCTCGTTGTTCTAGCCTTATCAGGCTGTAGCGGCGGCAAATCGGCGGGTAACGCCCTATCTGAAGGAAACGGTGGCTCTACTAATTCTGGAGGCAAAGCAGAAACGGTAACGATTACCCATTACACAATAGATTCAGAAGACCGCACATTTGTCGAAAAATTAATCCCTGATTTCGAGAAGCAGCATCCGAATATTAAAGTGAAAGTGGAAAAAGCGCCATATGAGCAGTTCGACAGCAAGCTGCAAACGCTAATTGCCGGCGGCAAATCGCCCGACGTGACAAGTCACTGGGGGTATGGAGGTTTCGCAGAATACTACAATAAGGGTATGTTGTTCGATATGACCGACCTTATGAAAGAGGATGGTTTCAAGGCAGAGGATTATAGTATCCCAGAGAATCTAATGGGTATCTACAAGGTTAAAGATCACACTTACGGCATCCCGGTCAATATGTATGTCACCTTAATGCTCTATAACAAAGACATGTTTGATGCTGCCAAACTGACTTATCCAACAAGCGATTATGAAGATAAGAGCTGGACGTTTGAAAAAATGGTCGACGAAGCTAAACAAATGACGCTTGTATCCGATGATATCGCCAAAACTCAATATGGCGTAGACTTCACTTGGTCCGAACGCGATATGCGGCCGTTATATTTTGGAGCGGAGCCTTACTCAGAAGATACATGGACTAATGGCGGCGTGCCTTCCGAGACTTATTTTGACTCCCCTGAAGTGATCGCTGCCTACAACAAGCTTTTTGATCTTGTCTTTAAGGATAAAGTCTCTCCTTCTTCCGAATGGAGCAAAAGTGTAGCTGGACAGAACGGCGATCCCTTTGTTGCTGGTAAAATCGGCATGTCTATCGGAGGCTCATGGAACCTTGCAGGTGCAAATGACTTCCCCTTCAAAATTGGCGTAGCCGCTGTACCATGGGGAGGAAACGAAAAGGTACGCAGCACCCTTTATGTCGATCCGCTGCTGATCTTGAAGGACTCCAAACATCCGAAGGAAGCTTTTGAATGGATCAAATACCTGATCACAAGCGAAGTGCAAGAGAAATCCATTGAGCTTAGTGGCGGTAACCCACCAGTCAACACCGAAGCTGCAGAAGCTTACTATAAACATTTTGAAGGTATCGATCCACAGGATATCAAAAATGTCTACGAGGGTGCTGTTAACTACGGCTTCGAATCCTATAACCACTTAATCACCAACTACTCGCAAATTAATGACATGTTCATTAATGAATTGCAGCCAGTAGAAACTGGACATAAGACGGTTGAAGAGGTGATGGCGACGATTCAGAAGAAGGTTACAGAGATCATTCAGCGATAACTGTTTGGCAGGTATACCGCCCCCTTTAGGGACGGTATACCTGCGTGAAATCATACGTTTAGCGGACAGTCTGCCAACCCTGTATACTGAAAGTAGAAAACAGGATCGGAAAATCTGCCGTGAGGAGAATTAAAGATGAAAGTTAGTATTTTTGATGTAGCCAAAAAATCCGGATTATCCGTTGTAACCGTATCCCGGGTGTTAAATGGGGCCGAATCGGTACGCGAGAATAATCGCCAAAAGGTGCTGGAGGCAATTAAAGAGCTGGATTACCGCCCTAATGCTGCGGCACGCAGTCTGGCAAGCGGTAAGACGGGAATTATCGGCATTATTGTCACTACCCTGCAAGATTCCTTTTTTGACGCAGTGGTCAAAGAGCTGAATGAAATATTAGCGATGCATGGTTATTTTTTAGCCATATCCATCTCAACAGGCATCGAATCGGATGATAGCCATTATTTAATTCAGGAGGATCGTGTAGACGGTTTAATTCTGCTCTCTCCGATGGAAGAGGACAATTATATTGTGGAGTTAAAACGGCGGGGTATTCCTTATGTGCTGATAGATAATCAGAAGCCCGAAAATGATACCTACTCCATCACGATCGACAACTTCAAGGGGGGATACGCAGCTACGCGTCATCTGCTGGAGCTGGGACATACTTCAATCGCTCATCTCTGCGGTCAGGAAATGTTCCGGAGTACGCGGGAGCGGCGCAGTGGATTTCTACAGGCGCTTCAGGAACAAGGGCTTGCCCCCTTTGAGATCGTGCCTGGTGATTTCGATATTGGGATGGGATACGAGACCTGTAAACGTTGGCTGAAGGAAGGAAAGCTGCCCACCGCCGTCTTCGCCGGGGATGACAATATCGCGCTTGGAGTCATCAATGCCCTGATGGAAGCGGGCATTCAGGTACCCGAAGAGGTGGCAGTGGTCGGCTATGACGATCATTATATTGCTTCACAGCTTCATCCACATCTGACAACAATACGTCAGCCTGCAGACAAAATCGGGCTGGCAGCCGCGGATATGCTGCTCAAACGCATCTCTGGAAAGATGAAACGTGGAGCCGGGATGCGGATTGATCCTGAACTTATCGTACGTGAATCTACCGGAGCTGAGTAGATTAAATTTATACACTAGGAGTGACGACCATTGACTTACTACTTGGGGATCGATGGGGGAGGCACGAAAACCTATGCTCTGCTAAGCGATGAACATGGCAATGTTCTTGGCAAAGGCAAGAGTGGTAACGGCAACCACCAGACAGGCGCCCTTGAGGCCGCCAACAGTATTCAAGAGGCCACATTCGGGGCGCTGGTTGAAGCCGGACTCCGGTTGGAAGACATCCAGCATACCTATCTCGGACTTGCCGGTGCTGATCGCGAGGCCGACTATGCTATTCTCCATCCGATGATACGCCAGATAGGATTCACCAAATACACCATTAACTGTGACACTATGATCGGTCTACGCGCCGGAACGAATCGCCCATATGGTGTCGCGCTCATCTGCGGCACCGGCACCAATTCAGCAGGCAGAAACCTGCAGGGAGAGCATTATCAATGCGGCGGCTTTGACTATATGTATGGTGATTTTGGCGGGGGTGGCGCACTCAATATTGAGGTGTTTCGTTCCGTTATCCGAGCTTGGGACGGCCGGGAACAGCCCACCTTATTAACAGGCTTACTGCTAAAAATGCTAGGTTATGAGGAAGTTGGGCATATGTTTCACGATTTCCTTGATCATTGGAAAAAAGTCCCCGTAAATGTTGCCCGCCTGCTCTTTGAAGCAGCAGCTGAAGGAGATGCCGTAGCGCTGGAGATTTTACATCGGCAAGGGGTTGAACTGGGTAAGTCTGCGGCAGCTATCATTCACAAGCTAGGCATGGAGCAGGAGGCCTTCGATGTGGTGCTGGCAGGAAGTCTGCTAACCCGAGGGGATCGCGGTTGGATTCGCCAGCCTATCGAGAAAGCTGTACACGCTGCAGCCCCTCAGGCAACCGTGGTTACCCTTGCCACAGAGCCTGTAGTCGGTGCAGTATGGTCAGCTATGGATCAAGATGGGTTGACCATTAGTAGTGAAGTATATGAGAAAATGCGGAAATTTCAGGATTATGAATCGATCAAACAAACTACAAGACAGGAGTGATTAATCTTGGCAGCTAACCAAGGATTAAAGATTGCAGTTATCGGTGGAGGTTCTTCGTATACCCCAGAATTAGTAGAGGGATTCATTCTTCACTATAAAGAACTTCCCGTGCGCGAATTATGGCTTGTAGATATTGAGCCTGGTCTTCGCAAGCTGAATATTGTAGGTAACTTGGCAAAACGTATGGTGGAGAAATCAGGCCTTCCGATTGAGGTTCATCTGACAACAGACCGCCGTAAAGCGATCGAAGGCGCCGATTTCGTCAGCACCCAGATGCGTGTCGGCATGCTTGATGCCCGTGCTCGTGATGAGTCGATTCCGCTCAAATATGGCGTTATTGGCCAAGAAACAACAGGTCCTGGGGGAATGATGAAAGCACTGCGCACCATCCCTGTTATTCTGGATGTATGCCGTGATATCGAGGAACTGGCTCCTAACGCATGGCTGCTCAATTTCACTAACCCTGCTGGGATGGTCACCGAAGCCGTTCTGAAATATTCTAAGGTAAAAAGTATTGGCCTGTGCAACGCACCTATCGGCCTGATCAAGCAAGTCTCTGCCAAATATAATGTAGCAGCAGACCGTGTATATGCCGAATTTGTGGGCCTCAACCACTTGCACTGGATTACTCGTATCGATGTTGAAGGTGAAGACAAGCTGGACGATATGCTTGCAGATACAACCAGCTACAGCGCTAAGAACGTACCAGCAAGAGAATGGAACCCGGAATTCCTGCAATCCCTTCATGCACTGCCCTCATACTATTTAAAATATTTCTATATGACCGATGCCATGCTCGAAGAGCAGATAGAATCCCATAAACAAGGCATTAACCGTGCTGAAGTCGTTAAACGTGTAGAAGAAGAGCTCTTCGAGCTTTATGGCAATCTAGAGCTAAGCGAGAAGCCGAAGCAGCTGGAACAGCGCGGCGGTGCTTTTTACTCAGAAGCAGCTGTTAATCTCATGAGATCGCTCCATAACGGATCAAACGACATTCAGACCCTAAATGTCGCAAACCATGGCATATTGGACTTCCTGCCAGATGACGCCAGCATTGAAGTGAACTGCGTGGTCACTAAAAACGGCCCGCTACCACTGCCACTGACCAAAATTCCAACCATGGCTAAAGGACTCATTCATGCTGTCAAAACCTATGAACAGCTGGCGATTGACGCCGCTGTAACCGGAGACCGCGCCCTTGCCCTTCAGGCGCTCGCACATCACCCGCTTGTTCCGTCCGTGGACGTAGCGATTCGGATGCTGGACGAAATGCTGGAAGCTAATAAAGAATTCCTGCCGAACTTTTTTGCGAATTAATTCATACCTCCTATCGAGAAATAACTAAAAGAGACCGAACCCGGTCTCTTTTTTTGCGCTTGTTGCTGATACTCGCTACCGAAGCAAAAATGAATAAAGCATCTTGGTAATTTGCACTTAGCGAATTCGCTATCGGACACAGCTGACCTTAAAAGCGGCTTTTTCACATTTTTAGAGTGCTAGCGGACCCCATAGCCGTTATTAGCATGAAAACCACCCAATATAACCCCTTTCTAATTGAATAGCGGCGCTGGTGTCCGAAAACCTGCTTCAAAGGCTAAAAACTAGCAAATAACGTTATCTGGGTCCGCATGACTCGGCCGAAGATTGCACAGAAAATGTGTTCGGATATTTATAGAAGAACCAGAGATTACTGCGAGTTGTACCGATAATGAGATCTGCTGTCCATCAGTTCACTGCTGCCAGATTTGCCAACGACCCACAACGCAAAAAAACGATCCCTGTTACTGGAGGAACGCTTTTTTGTTTCTACTCCAATGGGCTCCCAGCATTTCCACCATTATCATCCACTCATTTATTGCTGCGCTCTCAGCGTATTTCTTGCATTACCTGTTCAATGCCAAAGCGAATATCCGGCTCTTTTACACTGGATACATTGAGCTTTAGAATCTTCTCTTTATTAAAAGAGGGCAGATACCCGCTGTCCGCCATTTCGATGCGAATGAACTTTTTTTGCAGACGTTTGATCATCTGTTCTGTCTTTATGCTGTCACTAAGCTTCAGATACGTATGCACACCAAGCTGGCCGGTTGGATGGTAGGAATAATGCTGTGCTGTCGCTGTATCTAACTCTCTCATAATCGATTCATGGAGCAGCGTGGATCTTTTTTCGTAGCAGGAACGCATCTTTTTTCGGTGGCGCTCGAACATTCCGCTTTTCAGATACAACTCCAGGGCAGCCTGAGACAGCATAGAGCTATCTATATCCATCAGTCTTTTGAATCGGTTAAAAGAGTCACACAGGACCGCTGGCAGTACCGCGACACCGACACGTAGACCCGGAAATATAATTTTGGAAAAGCTTTTTAAATAGATCACATGGGAAGCATCGTCATAAGCGTAGATCGGATCCTCTTTTGCATCCTGCTCCAAGTCCGCCATGTAGTCATCTTCAACGATATACACATCGTATTTAGCTGCTAGCTGAGCAATCGCCTTCTTCTGGGTACGGGTATAGGAGACGCCGAGCGGATTATGAAATCGCGGGACGGTATAAAAGAACTTGAACTGGCCTGTCTTAAATAACCGCTCTAATTCATTCAAGTCCACCCCAGCATCCGAACGCTTTATTCCCTCTGTCTCAATGCCATACGTCTTCAGATATTCCATAAAAAGCGGATAACCCGGCTGCTCAATTAGCACTCGCTGCCTGCCATTCGGAAAAGGAATTCGGGTCAATACGCCAAGCGCCTGCTGCACACCTGAGGTAATAAAAATCTGATCCGGATTGGCAAATACCTGATAAGAAGCCAGATGCCGCTGCATTTCACGAATAAGAGAAGGAAGCCCCTGCGGCGTTCCATAGATGAACAAGTCATTGCGGTACATATCAATCGCTTTATTAATACAATGTTGGAAATCCAGATACGGAAAAATATCCGGGTCGGGTGCAGACACCGTAAAATCGATCCAATGTGCACCTTCGTCTTTTCGCTGTCCGCTTCGTTTCATGACATAATAACCACTTTTTGAGGCGGCATAGATTAAATGTTTGTCCTGAAGATCCTGCAACGCGCGAATAACCGTACTTTTACTACATCCATAACGTAAGGACAACTCCCGGATAGACGGTAATTTATCTCCCTCACGATACGCATCCTCGGCAATTTGCGCTTCCAGCTTGTTGATTAACTCCGAATACTTATACATCCCTTTCACCTTCCTCCAAGCTTATTCTGTACCGGTACAGATGAATAATAATTACATTGTAGCACAGCTACTCTAGCCTTAGAATAAAGAGCAGAACAGGACCGGTACCTAAATGCGCGCAACACTTTGGAGGTCTTTACTAATGAATACATCTTCTACTCAAAAAGCGATAGCAGCAGCTGTCATGAATGCTATTATCGTCGGGTTTTCCTTTATATTTGTAAAAATGGCCCTAACCGTCTCGGATCCTTTTGATACGCTAGCTCATCGCTTCACGTTATCTTTCCTTGCCGCTTCTTTATTTACTTTTCCAGGGTGGGGGCGGGTGAAGTTTGGAATATCCAAGGCCGCAGTGATAATCCCACTGGCTTTAATGTATCCAGCGTTATATTTCACCCTTCAGGCGTATGGACTTTTGTATACAACTTCCGCTGTAGCGGGTATTATTCAGGCGACAATGCCCATCTTCACCATCCTTTTGGCGGCGATGTTCTTGAAGGAAACCACGAGCAGCTTCCAAAAGATCTCTACATTAATCTCAGTTGCAGGCATTATTCTTATCTTTGCCATTCCAGGTTTGAGTATCTCTTCTTCTAGTCTTTGGGGCGTCTTACTCATCCTAATCTCAGCTTTATCCCTTGCTGGTTATAATGTTGCAGCTCGAAAGCTGACACGTACTTGGAGTCCCAAAGAACTTACCTATATGATTACTTTGTTCGGATTTATATTTTTTAATGGACTGTCGATCATTAAGCATGGTTCGGCAGGAACCTTGGGTCAGTATTTCACACCTTTTCAAGAGCCAAAATTTATATTCTCCATGCTCTATCTCGGCGTACTCTCCTCCCTCGTAACCTCCTTCCTCTCCAACTATGCTTTATCACGGATGGAAGCTTCACGCGTGAGCATTTTCGGCAGTCTTTCAACAGTTGTCTCTATTCTCGGTGGTGTACTTCTGCTGAATGAGCAACTGGAATGGTACCATTGGACCGGTACAGTGATGATCATCGCCGGGGTGATCGGTGTGAACTGGCGGAAGCAAGTAAGGGCCACAGGCAAAGCGTGAAGATTGATATGCATACAAAAAAGACACCCCGCGAGGTGTCTTTTATCTTTACCCTTTTCAGTATCTCTATTCTGTAGCAAGCCTCGCTAATCGCTGTTATTTGGCTGTTTCAAGCTCCTTGATTTTCTCTTTATATTGATCCAGCAGATTAGCTAAAGCTTCCTTGATCACAGTCGCATCTTTGGATTTAGCGGCACTATTCAGATCATCTTGGGCTTTGAAAAAAGCTTTATCCGCGTCGCTAAGATCTGGAATGGAAATAGCAATTGAAGTCGCGTCTACAGCTTTAATTGAAGTAGTGATATTGCTATCTACCTGCATATCATCGACTACAGGTATTACTTCAAGGTTACGACCAGCTTCAATATATCCTGCAGGTAGAGCTTCGGTGGATAGTATTTCTTTAGATAATTGAACTCCCTCCACCAGTTCCGCAGGCACAAGCTCGGCAAGTGCGGTTATACTAAATCCAGCAACCTTATAATACTGATCCAAGGTGTTCTTCCAATCTTCTTGGGTATTAGGTGCGTAGGTCTTAGCCAACTCTAGGGGATTTACCCAATCAATAGTGGTTACTTTAGTGGCAATTGTTCCTTTAGAGGCAGCAGTAACCACGGCTGCAGCCGTTGTTTTCGTGTTTCCGTCTTGCGCTCCACTTGCTGCGTTCGTTGCAGACGGTGCAGCAACGGCGGACACTAGCAGGGCGGACAGCGCTAACTTTTTAAATAACATCTGTTGATTCATAAATACAACACTCCTCGTCGATTCGAATGATCTTACAAGACCAAGCTTACATAATGGGTGTGGCAGAACATTGGTTAATTTGTGGAAAAACGATGGCAGCCGCCCCTACCCACCTCTGGATTGATATACTTGTAGGAGAATAATCTGGAGGTAACCCGAAATGAATAATCCATATCTCATTGCCGTAGTCGACGATGATGAACATATACGCAATCTTGTTGAAGCTTATTTACAAAAAGAAAACTACCACACCATCGGCCTTGGCAGCGCTGAGGAAGCATGGACCTTGTGGCAGACTAGCCCCCCGGATATGTGGGTACTCGACGTTATGCTCCCCGGCATGGATGGTTATGAGTTCTGTAAAAGGATTCGTAACGAAGCCGAAGTACCGATCATTATGATCTCCGCAAGAGATAATGAAGTGGATAAAATATTAGGATTGGAGCTTGGCAGTGACGATTATCTAGTCAAGCCGTTCAGCCCTCGTGAATTAGTCGCCCGGATCAAACGGCAGCTTCAACGCTGGTACAAAATGAGTAATCAGGCCGAAAAATTGAATAGTCAGACCACTTCCACCCGTCTTGAAATCGACCAGCTTCTACTATTGCCGGAAGAAAGACGTGTATTCTGGTGTGGTGAAGAGGTAGACTTGACCAGCAAGGAATTCACCATGCTAAAAGTATTCGCTGATGCCCCTAACCGGGCATTTACAAGAGATGAGCTGCTGAGCTATGTGTGGGGAGACGACTATTTTGGAAGTGATCGCGCCGTGGATCATCTCATTAAACGGATGCGCAAAAAACTGGAGCATTTGCCCATTGAGGCTGTATGGGGACACGGATACCGCATGAGAACAGATGGGGGTGAGCATACGAATGAAACTAGCACATCAGATTAATTTAGCCTTTAGTATTGCATTGGTATTGCTACTATCTATTACTGCAGTCGTGATCCATTTTGTACTACTCAACCATTTTGTCGGAACACAAAAAGAGGATTTAAGAACCATTGGTGCGGCGATGTCAGTTACATTGACTGAAGAAAGTAAATACATCGGGGAGATTGGCACTCAGCTGGAAGCTCTGCCGGTGACCTTACCTTCTCTAAGCACTGCAGGCGTCGAAGCCATTCTTAGCGATGAGACAGGAAAAGTCTTGTCCACATCATCAGAGATGAGTTCAATTGCAATAAACTATGATGCCAAGAGTGTCACAGGCCAAGCCACTGAGCTCCAGAACATTTGGAATGGAACAGATACACGGTATATTACTGAAGTGAAGGCTACACCTATAGGCACGCTAACTCTACTAACCCCTATGAGCGCAGTCACTGCTATTGAACAAGCTTTGCTCAAAAGACTGCTGATCGTTTTCAGCGCAGCGGGAGCATTTATGTTCCTATTTGGCCTATTTATCACCAAGAAGCTGATTCAACCTCTAATGAGGCTGCAACAAGAACTCCGCAAAGTCAAAGAACGGCACTTCTCAGATGTTAAATTAATTAAAGCTGGTGGAGAGCTTGGATCTGTCGCTCAATCGGTATATGACATGGCAGATGAATTAAATCGTTTCAACCATGTGCAGAAACAATTTTTCCAGAATGCGTCTCATGAATTAAAAACTCCCTTAATGTCCATTTCCGGCTACGCTGAAGGGATTAAGGATGGTGTTTTTGAAGGTGAGAATGTAGTAAAAGGGCTAGACATTATCATGAGCGAAAGCAGCCGCTTGAAGAAGCTCGTGTCCGAAATGACTTTACTTGCGAAGCTAGACAGCGAGGAAGATATATTCAAGCCTACGGTTATTTGTTTAAAAGATCTACTGACAGAAACCATCGAACGAATGAACCCTCTATTAATGAAAAAAGAATTAACCCTCCATATCTCCCACGATCATCAAGATTCTCTTACGATCCGTGCGGATAGGGATAAGCTGCTACAGGCGCTTCTTAATGTAGTTTCCAATGCAGCACGTTATGCTAATCAACATATCTATATCCATGTTTCAGTCAAGGAGGGCCGGGCTCTGTTATCCGTAAGTGACGATGGCCCTGGAATTTCGGACGATCTGCTTCCCTATCTCTTCCATCGTTTTGTAAAAGGAAAAGACGGAGAATCCGGACTTGGACTGGCTATTTCCCGCGCAATCATCGAGCGTTGTGGAGGTCAGATCAGCGCAGGCAACCGAAGAAATGGCGGTGCGGTAATCTCGATGGGGTTTCCTTTATAAATATCCATAAGAGGCTGTCTCAAAAGTAGTGAACTCTACTTGGGGCAGCTTCTTTTTTATGGAATAGAAAAGTAATGGATTTTACTGTGCCATATGACTATATACCACGCGTAGTGTTCTCTGATATTGGGTTGGGCGGTGGGCGGTGGGTGGTTGGACGGTTCGATGGTGGCGGTGGACGGTGGGTGGTTGGAAGGTTGGATGGTAGGCAGTTGGGCGGTGAGCGGTGAACGATATATTAGGTGAGTTTTTCATACGGCTTGCGGTAGGGTTTAAACTAATTAGGGAAAAACTCCCTGAAAATAGCCGATATTCGCTCTAAATGCACGAAATCAGGAATTTCCTCCCTAATAAATAGGGGATTTCTTAATTAGTTACTAAATCGGCCGAAAATCAGGTAAGTTTTCCCTAATTATAAGTCTGATGAACAGAAATCTCTGGATTTCAGGGAGAAATTCCCTAATTACTCTATAAATACTTCACCTATTGCATCACTTGCAGCATCACTTGGAGCGACACATGAATCATCAACTGCTCATCACTTGGTGCGCCGCTTAATTCAATCGCTCAACATGTACATAAGAGCTGGAATAGGCCTCATCAGCTACTAAAACGTTCATCATCACCCTCTATATTCATATTGGTAAATGATGCCGTTTCTACTTCATGGTAAATATAGCTACTATTTTGGGTAATATATAGTCGAAGTAACAATTACACCTTACCTCTGATAAGAGTTAGATACTACATTTTTTTCACAAAAAGGAGATACCAACATGAGCAGACTTGCAGGAAAAGTAGCTATTATTACTGGTGGAGCAGGCGGTATTGGTAAAGGGATGGCCCTGGCTTTTGTTAAAGAAGGCGCTAAGGTAGCTATTATTGACCTCAATGAAGAAACCGGCAAAGAAACAATTAAAGAATTACAAGAATATCAACCTGAATCTATCTTTATTCAAGCGAACCTCAAGGAACACGATAAAATAGCTCACCTTGCTAAACAAGTAGCTGATAAATTTGGAAAAATAGATATTTTAGTAAACAATGCCCACGCATCCAGAATGAAATCTATCGAAGAAACTACACAGGCTGATTTCGATTTATCTTTTGATACAGGCTTCTATCCAACCTTCTATTTCATGCAAGCAGCACTACCGTATTTAAAAGAAGCACAAGGTAAAATTATTAATTTTGCATCGGGCGCTGGCCTCAACGGGGATACCAATCAAGGAACATATGCTGCTGCAAAAGAAGCCATCCGTGGAATTACCCGGGTAGCCGCTAATGAATTTGGTCCATTTGGTATCAACGTAAACATCATTGCTCCAATTGCTAATTCCCCTGGCATGATTGAATGGGCAGAAGCAAACCCTGAGTATTACCAAAACATGATTTCAAAAATACCTTTGAGAAGATTGGGTGAACTGGAAAGTGATATTGGTCGTGTTGCGGTATTCCTAGCGAGTGAAGATTCCGATTATATTACGGGCCAGACTATCATGGTAGATGGCGGGTCTATTAAGCTTCGTTAATTTCAAGCAGATACTCGACTTAAAATGAATAAATTTGATGCTAAATAAATAAGCCGGAAGTGAACATCGTAAAATGTTCGCTTCCGGCTTTACTACTTTCTATTTAATCGTGATTTCGTCCACATATACGGTAGCACTACCTACTGGATCAGTTGCTGTGGTCATGACTTGAACGCCAATCGCTTGGGTCAAATTACGATCCGCTACCTTGCTGATATCCAGTGTTATTGTAGTAAATCCATTGGCATCTACTGGTGTAGCCGTAGAAGCAGTCCATGTTCCCCAGCTTGAGCCACTTTGGGTAAACAGCTGAGCCATTACACCGCTAACATCGCTTGCATCAATAGGTACAACCTTGATTTTAAGCGTAATTGTTGATGCATTCGCTAAGTTGGTAACCACCATACGACGCAGCTGGAATTGCCCTCCATTCAATGTTAAGTCCGCTTGCATCGAATGAGTTCCCTCAGCATACACAGCATTGCTCACCGATAGATTCTGAGCCAGCGCTGTATTATATTTATTATTTTCATCCACATTGATGCTGAAGCCTTGCAGTGTATTGTCCTCGAAGCCATAGACGACAGCTTCAGGTGCGGTACCATTCTTCAGGGTCCGAACATCATCCAGATACAGCGTAGAAGTTCCCGTACCACTGAATCCCTCGAGCTTGATACCTATGGCTTTTACACTATTAAGATCTGCAATACCTGCCAAGTTGAGCGAAACCGTAGTAAATCCGCTCGAATCTACTTTCACAGCTCCACTGTCAGCCCAAGACCAGGTTGATCCCGTCTTAATATACAAACGTGCATCCGCTGTTCCGTTCGACAGTTTAATTTGTGCGCTTAATTTATCAACCGCGCTCAGATCCAGACTGCCATTTTTGGTGAGCTCAAAAGCTCCATCTGAATCGAGTGAGAACAAAGTGCTTAACGAATGAGTTCCCTCAGCAGCCTCATCAGTCGAGATTACCGCCGCGCTTGCACTCGCATTATTTTGCTCTACTGTCCAGTCCTGAGTATCTTTTTCGAAACCATACAACAGCTTCGCCTGTTCTGGCGTGCTGCCAGGGCCTTCGCCCCCATTAGGAACGCCACCCGTTCCATCATTAAACGCTGCAATATCGTCGAAGTACAGCGTACCAGACGTACTTGCTACTATGTCCTTTTTATTTACGTAGATAGACACTGCCCGAATGTCCTTAAGGTTCTCTTTAGTGATTACTTTACCGGCATTTCCTGTATCCCATGGCGCTGGAGCGAACTGGCTGAATGGAATTTCCACCAAGCCAGGTGTCGTACCTGCCAGTGAAGGATAAGCTTCAAAAGAAATGCCGCTTGCATTGACCTGAATAACAAGCTTGTGGTCGCTGCCATCAGGTGCAATCCAGAGCTTCAATTTGTTGGCGTCCGACCAGTCGGCATTATTCATGTTTTTGGTACGACCTGTATAACCTTGGCCATCCACATTATAATCGAATCTCAGGCCATACTTGCCATCATTTTTATGGTCCGCATCAAGTGAGATCGTATTTAGATCACCCGCAGGACTTAATGCCGCACGAAGTAATTCATCATTCCCTTTGTAATTCTCAAAAGTATCTACAATCAATGGGTCCCCATTGCCCTCTACGTCACTTACAAAGATTTGGATCGTTTGTGAAAGTACAGAACCATCCTTTGCATAGGACTTAACAGTAAGCATCACGCCAGTTTCGTCGAAGGCTACACCTGGTGTCCAATCTGCCAAGTAATAGAAACCTTCTGCGTCAGCTGCCATGCTGTACTCTGTTGTGTCATCCCCAATCAGGTAGGTTACTTTATCTACGTCCTGATTCAACACACGAACACGAAGGGTCGATGCTTTTGTCGTGGGCACTGTTTGGTTTGCCGTTGGTGAGGCAATGTGTAAAAAAGGTTGCTCGGTTTCTGTAGTTACCTGTTTCGAATACGCATCCGCAATAGCCACTTCATGGCTGAAGCTTGTATACGGATCATTATAATAGTCTACAAAATCAGGGAGCAGTTCATGATCCCCTAGCCCGTTTGGAGCATTTCTATAAGGGACAAAGATAGAATCTGTATTGAAATTCGCCCAAGTCTGCATGTACGCCATCCGTTTAGCATCCGGATCAGACTGCAGTGCAGCGATTAGCTTGGTAAAGAATTTCAGGTCCTTCGTTCCAGTTGGCTTCACACCCGAATAACCGAACTCAGTAAATGCTGCGATTTTCCCCTTATCATCCGCCAGCTTCGAGATCAGCTTAGCATCCTTCACGACTGAATCAAACCAACCCTCAGTGGTTCCGTCATAATAATTATCGAAGCCAAGGATATCGACATAGTCATCTCCCGGATACGTCTCAAGGAATGTCGCATCTGTGCCGTTAAATGGACTTCCCGGTGAGAACGCATATAAGAAGTTATGCACATCTTTTTTGTCCCTTAAGTATTCAACGGTATAACGATAAATTTCAGCATACTGCTCCTTCGTACGGTAAGGCGCACCCCACCAGAACCAGCCACCATTTTGCTCGTGGAATGGACGGAAAATGACTGGAATAGCTTTACCATCATCATCTTTTAAGTTATTCGCAAAGTCCGCAATCATATCCAGGAATGCATTAAACTCTGCATGTTTGTCACCGCCGGGTAATATATGCGTAAGCACATTCCCTTTGGTGTCATAAAAGTCCTTTCCTGTGACGAAGTTCGGCATATGCGAGCTTAAAGTAAGCACGCCGCCTTTTTCATAAGCAGATTTCATCACGCCGATTAATTTATCACGATTCTCCAGCTGGGTTGCGCCTAGATCGCCTGGTTTCTCAAAACCTTCAAGACTAAGCGTATCCCAGCCGAACAGCCCCGGAAGGTCGCCTACTGCATTCTCGACCTCAGACTGCGTTCCGTCCTTTTCAGTAATAGAAAGTCCTTCTGTAGTAGCATGCTGATGTCCAAACAAGATCTCACTGCCGCGGATATCCTGTAAATAGGCGAATAGCGATCTAGTCTCACTACTTGCACCAACATCCGCTAAATTCTCGATACGTCCCACAGGACCCGTCGGGTCTGTCGGTGTCGGTGTTGCTGTTGCTGTCGGTGTCGCTGTTGGTGTCGGTGTTTCCGTTGGTATTGGTGTCGCTGTAGGTGCCGCGGTTGGATTAGTCGGACCTACCGGCGTTGTTGATGAGCCTGATGCCGAGGTAGGCGCTGGGGTAGTCGTTGCTACAGGACCTTGATTGCCTTTGATAATGACAATTGTGCCAGGAGCAATGGGCTTACCGTTCAACGTTACTCCTGTTGCTTTAACGTCCGCTTTTGCAATGTCGCCCTGACCGGAAAGGGTGGTTCCAGTCGCTTTGACAGCTACGTTTAGATTAGCAATCGATGCGCCTTCACCTAGGATCAGCCCCACAGTTCTATTTAGAATTGCCGTGGTGATCATCGTCCCAGATCCAAACTCCAGTCTTGCTAGACTATCTACCGTTAGCTGAGAAACTTGGGTCGTACCACTCGTGAGGACACGAACCTCACCCTCTTTACGATTTATATTTACTTTGCCTAATGAGCTATTCTTAATAAGAATGGAGTTTATCCCGCCACCTGCAATAAATGTGGTGCCCGTAACCTTAATACCCTCAAGGGTCACTTCGCCGTTACCGATCCCAGCAGTTAGATACAGGTTTCCGTTTATCGTTGCATTTTTTAACACAACACCATCCTGATTAACGACTACATTCCCAGAAACTATTCCTCCTTCAAAGCTTCCAGATTGCGAGTAATAACTCTTCACTATTTTATTAATTAACGTTATAACTTCGGCACGGGTGATCCTTCCAAGCGGCTTAAAGGTTCCATCCTCATACCCTGTAATCAAACCTGAGAGCGCATGAACTGCATCCTTAGCATAAGCCTGAATCTGAGTGGAATCACTAAATCCACTCATCGATGAAGCGCTTTCAGTAGCTTGAAGAGTAAATATCCGAGCCAACATCGTCACCGCATCCTGACGCGTTATATAATCAGTAGCTTGTGCTTTATTCTCTGAGTAGCCTTCATAATACCCAGCATATCGTGCCAACGAAAGCTGATCTGCATACCAATCGGTCGCTTTTACATCGGAAAAAGATTGATCTGACTTCATATAGAAACCAAATACCTTATTCAAGATCGTAGCAAACTCAGCTCTTGTAATTCCTTCATTGGGATGAAAAGAACCATCCAGATACCCGTTTAATACGCCATTTTCTACCCACTTCGCAATATTTTGTTGTGCCCAGTGACCCTGTGTATCACCGAATCCCACAGTCGATGGCGCTGCTGCTGCAGAAATTACAGAGGGGAAAGGAGACATTATCATTGCACAGGCAAGTATACTCCCCAGCCACTTTTTCGCTTTTTTCATTCCTAATTCTCCTTCGAAAATGAATGGATTTGATAATAAGAATAGCCAACCAGCTGTTATGAACCCAATAACTATCTGTCCTTATAGAAGACAATTACAGACCTACTCGCTAACTATTCACCTCCACATATTCAGCTTCGTTATTAATAACAAACACTAACAAAATATTCTTATTTCGTTAGATATTTCGGTATATGCAAGATTATAGCGGTTACATTGGCATAAAACAATCTAAATATTCCCTTTTGTTATAATTATTTTATTGTTTACGTTAGTATTAATGTTAGTAATTCCGAAAATATATAACAAAATTAAATTTAATATAACAAAAACAGACACCCCGCAGGAGTGCCTCCCAATAATCATATAGAAGAGATCCGATTCATTTATCATGTTTTATTGGTGGCACGGAAACACAGATGTACCTTCCCGCACCTCTTTCGTCAGATCGTCCATAGTGACAAGATTACGTGTAGTTCCGAGAACGATAATGACATAATACGATTGCCCACTTGAATCCTCGAGCACTACCTGATAACCCGACCCTCCAAATAAGGGTTTGCAAATCGTTGCAACTCTCAGCGACGCACTTTCCGTGTACTCTTTGCGCACATAATCCATTCCAAGGCTTCCTGCCGACTGCTTGTTCTGACGCTCCGAATTTCCGTGAATTACTGCTATTATTACCGCTCCAATAATTATGATAATAAGGACTAGATAACCTAAATGTTTTTTTCTCATCTTTCCTCCTTATTACATAGAGTACAATTAGCATAGCAACGGAACGATTAGCAATAATCTCGTTTCCGTAGACACCCTATCCCGTGATTAAGTATGCCAAAGCCGATACCTATAAGCAAAATTTTACCACTACTCTACTTCAAAAGCTTAACCTATATAAAAACAAAAGGCACCCCCAAGGGCGCCTTCATTATCACTGCATATTAGTTGTGCTAGTTATTTATAAGACTCTGCCAGCGAGTTCGCCACCACTATCGCATTGTACACATCTTCCGGAGTAACCGGGAACGGCATATTGCCCATTGTGTCTCCTTCTGCACAAGCAGCTTCAGCAACTTGGCGCCATTCGGATTCGATAAATTCCGTGCACCCCAGATCGGCGAGGGTTAGCGGAAGATCTACATCCTTGATAAGCTTAATGACAGTTTCCAGCTCCTCATTTGAGGCATTTTCCAGTACTAACTGGGCTAAAAGACCAAACGTAACCTTTTCACCATGCTGAGCTTTGTGTAGTGAAGGAACGGCTGTCATCCCATTATGGATAGCATGCGCGGCAGCCAGACCACCAGATTCAGCACCCACACCACTTAGATAAATTGTCGCTTCAATGGTCTCCTCCACCGCGCGTGTATAGAGCTTCTGATCAACCGCACGTTTTGCTTTTACCGCATTCTTAAGTAGAGCTTCATAACAAAGTCTTGATATACCTAGACCCGTTGTAGAAGGTTTCATGAGTACGAGATTGTCGCCATTAGAGGCATAACAAGCACGGGCTTCAAAATAAGTAGCCAGTGCGTCGCCAATTCCAGCTGCGAAAAAACGGGAAGGCGCTGAAGCTAAAATCGCTGTATCCGCCAAGACCACATCCGGATTACTTGGGAGGAATAAGTATTGATCAAATGAACCATCTTTATTATAAATGACAGCCAGCGCTGTACATGGTGCATCAGTAGATGCAATCGTCGGAAAAATAACTACAGGCAGCTTCTCATAATACGCAGTAGCTTTGGCAGTGTCCAGTGTTTTACCTCCACCGATACCGACGATGATATTCGCCCCAGCTTTACGGGCAAGTTCCCGATTACGATTAATCTCTTCCTGAGTACATTCATAATTGAATTTTTCAAAAGTAGCCTTATTCCCCGCACCTTCGATGGAACTCCCCGCCTCTTTCTTAGCACGTTCCAAAATGAACTCATCACAGATCACATAGGCATGATCGCCAAACGCCTTAATATACTCATTCAGATCTGACAGTAAGTTATGGCCGGAGATAAATTTCTTTGGTGAAGTAACGGATCTAACGAAATGTGACATTGTGCAAGACTCCTTGTTGTGTGTTTTAGTAAGCATAAAGACGCAATTCCTACATATTATTACCCCGCTACCCAAGAAATACTCAAGCTGCATTCTCCAGAGGCACTCATCAGAGCATGCAAAAAAGACACCCATCAGGGTGTCCTTTGATTTTTTATATCTATTATATAACACGATGCTGAACCCATTTCTTGCCCATAAATCGCCGCAGGAAAATCAAACCTCTGATCCCCCACTCACAATTCATCGCCAGCCAAACGCCGAGTATACCAAAGTTCAGAACAATACCTAAGATGTATCCGAGCACTACACGGAACAGCCACATCGTAAGCATTGAAACCATGGAGGTAAACTTGGAATCCCCTGCTGCTCTAAGCGCCGAAGGTGTAATAAAGCTTATGGACCATAACGGAATTTGCGCAATCGTATTGATGAGCACAATCAGGAAGATATCACCCACAATCTCAGCAGGAGGATGGAACATTGACACTAATGGATTGAAAAAAGGCATAATCAGCAACCCCATCACCACCAGGGAAAGAGAAGAGGCGACAAGGAATGATTTAATAAATTTTCGAGCATCCTTAACATTATTGCTTCCCATACATTGTCCCACCACTGTAATAATCGTCAAGGACAACGCATTCCCCGGGATTTGCATAATCCCTGCAAAGGAGGAGGCAATCGCATTAGTCGCAAGTGCATACGTACCCAGACTAACGATGAAGATCTGAGTCAGAATTTTACCACCATTAAAGAACATCTGCTCTGCCGCAAACGGCATCCCGATGAACATTATTTTTTTCAGCATAGACAGCTTAACCGCTACAAGATCGCGAATACGGATATGCAGATCGTTGTCCAATCGGAATAGATAATAAAGTGCGCAGAACGCCCCCAGGTATCTAGCTATATTTATAGAAATGGTCATCCCCAGAACACCCATATGCAACAGGTTAATAAAGACGAGATTCAATAAGACATAAGTTAAATTCATAATTAGCGAAAGTACAAGCGAGGCCCTCGTTCTACCAATTCCACGAAGAGCACCACATACCGCTTCCACAACAGCTATACCAAGATAAGAGATACAGCTCCCGATTAAATATATTCGGGCGTTCTCCATAACCTCCGGTGAGGCCGCTCCAAATAGTAAATTCAACAGCGGATTGTGAAAAAGAATTCCGAACATCCCAATAGCAAATGCCATCAGCGAAACAGATGACGTAGCACCTGCCGTAGCTTTTGACACCATGAGGTCATTGCCGCTCCCTTTATACTGCGCAACAACAACCGTCCCACCTGTTGAGACGGCAATAAACACACTAATGAGAAAAATATTAAGAGAATCTATCATATTGACCGCACTGATAGCTGCCACACCAGACGAGCTTATCATAGCTGTATTCACTAGATTAAGACCCACCACAAAGGCCTGATCCACTAGGATAGGGATGAATAAAGCAATCATCTGACGATAATCTATCGATTCACCAGAGAAATACTTTTCTAGAAACCGCACACTTTGCTTCGTATTTACACCTACATTAGGCTCCATCTTTGCTTCACTTCTTTTACATAGAGTTTGTCAAATTGAATTATGCGTATAAATAGAAAAAGGCTCTTCAGGTTGAAGAGCGATTCAAAAGTATTGCCTGTTTATATGCACTTAGGTATGCGGTCGAGAGGACTCGAACCTCCACGGGGGTTAGCCCACACGGACCTGAACCGTGCGCGTCTGCCAATTCCGCCACGACCGCACAAGATATAAAAAAATACAGTGCAGAATATAAGTTAACATGATTTCACAGAAAGAGCAACAACAAATTTAACAAGTAAAAGCGTCTTCGGTGCCCTTGTAAGGGCAGTAAGCGTTTAAGGGAAGACTATAAGAGTATTGGTGTCACTTATACTTTCTTATATTTAAAAAAAGTGTATCGGTGCCCTCAAGAGGATCATCGATACACTTTTAGTTAGAACAATAGAATTATGATGCTTGTCCAAGCATGCGATAGATGATAACCGCTGCTTGAGCGCGATTAGCTATACCCTTAGGTGCAAATTTCCCACCATCAACACCGTTGACGATTCCCAATTGAGTTAGCTGTGCGATAGCCTCTTGTGCATAAGGAGCAATACTGGATTTGTCTGCAAACTTACCCAATGCTGCATTTTTATCAATCGGCTGTAGTTTGTCTTTCAGTGCGTTAGCAACCATAATGGCCATCTCTTCACGAGTCACTTCACGACCCGGTTCAAATTTGCCATTTCCAGAGCCTTGTACAAGTCCAGCCTTCACCGCAAGGGCGATAGAATCCGAGTACCAAACTCCTTGTTTAACATCATTGAACGAACTGGTTGTTGCTGAACCCGTAAGATTCAGTGCGCGTACCAGCATCGTAACGAACTCTGCTCTAGTCACTGTTTTGGTTGGCGCAAAAGTATTTGCATCCAGACCTTTCAGAATGCCCTTAGCAGCCAATGCTTCAATAGCTTCTTGCGCCCAAGCTACCTTGCCCAGATCCTTGAAGTTTGCTGCTGGCGCAGTAGTTGGTGCAGGTGTTGCCGTTGGTGCTGTTGATGGTGCTGGTGTTGCTGTTGGTTTCGCGGTTGGAGTAGGCGTTGGAGTTACACCGGTAGAACCGCCTCCACTGCCACTGCCACTGCCTGATCCCGAATCAGCCTTTAATTTATTAATAATACGACCTTCAATGGCTGCTTTAATCTCTTTGCCATTAAACGTTTTTACAATGTAGTCGTAGAACACGTCCAAATCAATAGGTCCAGCCAATGAATCACTAGCTTGAGTCAGAACCTTGTAGTTATCTCCACCCGCAGCCATAAAGTTATTTACTACTGCTGTATATTTCTGCGTAGGATTAATTGGTGATCCATCAGTTAGTGTGAGGCTCGCAATACGATCGGCTACTGGCAGATACATATTCGCTGTATATTTCAGTCCGGAAATTTGCAGCGTTTTGATATCTGGTGTTCCATCAGCTTTTACATTCCATTGCTGTTGCAGCAATGTTTTGATTTGCGCTCCGGTTAGTGTCAGCTTCACAAGCGTGTTGCCGAATGGCTGAATTTTAGCCAGATCGCCGAAGGTTACAGGACCTTTCGGAAGGTCCGCACGGATACCGCCTGGATTCATAAAGGCGAAATCGGCAGCTTTTGCACCATCGCCGAAGTCAGCATTACGCATAGAGTCAGCAATCAGATTACCAAGTGCAGCCTCATTATTGTAAGCATCGGTACGAGTGATAGTTCCGTCCGTTGTACCCACTGGTTGAGTGAGCTCAGGATGCTTCTCAAGGTAAGCATTAACCAGTGCCACACTTTCCGGATCTGGTGTTACCCCATCATGGAAGGTGGAAGTTACCACAGCAGACTTGTCCTTCACATCACCTGTTTTAGGATCAATGATCAACTTGATATCCTCAAATGCTGTACCGTAAGAATAAGCTTGTACAATCAGCTTGCCGTTTACTGTTCCATTTGCAAGTGCATGGTTATCACCAGCAACGATAACATCAACAGGGGATTCCGCAGGAAGCGCATTGGCTAGATCAGCCGCTTCACCTGTAGTCACACCATCTTTGGTTGTTGCAGGATCATGTGCAAGCACGATAATCGTCTCAACACCTTTAGATTGAAGCTCCTTAGCGTATTTCTCAACAGCCGCCACTTCCTCTTCAGGCGTGAGGAAATGCACGCCAGCCGTACCGGAAGGTGCCACCTTACTTGGTGTGGATTTCGTTACAAGACCAATAAAGCCGATCTTCACACCGCCTACTTCTTTGATTACATAAGGATTAATAATTGGCTCGCCAGTTTTGGCATCCACTGCATTCGCATTAACATAATCAAAGTTTGTACCCTTGTGGGTAACGTTGCTATCCTTAGGGTCCACTCCGCCGTTCAATTGTGTCATCAGTGCATCGACACCTTGGTCAAATTCATGGTTTCCTAGGGAGCCCACATCAAATCTCATCAAGTTCATCCACTCAATCGTCGGCTCATCGCGCTCAAGTGAAGATACTGGAGCAGATGCACCTACGGAATCTCCGTTATGGAAGAGTAGAGAATTATCGTATTTAGCCTGTGCTTCTTTCAGATAAGTCGCAAGAATAGCGGCTGTTCCCACGTTCTTATTGTTTACGACAGACACCGTATCCAGTTGACCGTGGAAATCATTAATTCCAAGAAGGTGAACTTCTACGTCCTTAGCTGGTAGAGCCAATTCATAAATACTAAATCCCTTAATATCTTTTTCACCAGTGTCCTTAATGTTGGCCGGCATAACTTTCGCCGCTTCTGGTGACGAAGTAAACGTGAGATTTACGTCATCCGAAAGTGGAGCCAAAGACCAGTTGCCATCCGCAGAAGGATCTATTGTACCTACTTCTTTGATGTAGTCCATAAGGATCTGGCGATTCTCATCTTGGGAATCGACTAGAATCTCCGAACCCTTCACACCTGGGAAATTCCCTCCGCCACTTGCACGGTAGTTGTTAGTTACAACAATAAAGTCTTGGTTAGGATCCAACGTTTTTCCTTTATACGTAATTTGCTTCACACGACTCGATGAAGCATCGTTAATCACACCGGTAGGACTATATTTTGCAGGTTTGGTTACATCAATTGTGTACTTAATGCCATCAATAACATCGAAGTTATAAACAGCAAACTCCCCATTCAGCAAGCTTTGTGGAGCTGTGATGTCTTCTTTGATGGTATTAAACGCACCCGCACTCATTTCAACCCATTCCTTAACAACAGAACCTTTAACTTTAATAGCTTTCAGCGTGTTGTCATACAAATACAAGTCACTTGCACTACGAATAGTCAGTGGACCTTTCTCAATACTCGTGTACTCTGAAGGACCGTTACGCCCAGCCTTGAAAGGAGCACCTACACTGAGAATCGGAAGATTTTTATACTGTGGAAGATTGGTATCAATATACTTCTCCACATACCACTTCTGGGCATTGGTAACAATCTGCACGGTAGGGTCGTCCTGAACCATTGCAAAATAGCTGTTCATCGGAGCGGTAGTAACACCTAGCTCTTGACCTGTATAGTCAATAGTAGCTTGGTGATCTGCTGCAACAGCAGCATCAACAGCAGCATCCGGTATAGCATTGGCTATGGAGCGGGTTGAGGCAATGGATTTATCTTTATCCACTTCCCATTTTCCGCCTACTTCCACCAATTTGAGATCAATCAGGCCCAAGTAACCCCCACCATAACCCGCTTGCACGGCTGGAGTCCCGTTAATGTGGCCGTAAACATTATCAACAACAGATTGAGCGTTATTATACGCCTGCCCTGTTAATGGATCCTTGAAAGAAGCGTCAAGGGATTTATTATCAACTGTTGGGAACACCTTGTGAGTGTGTGAGAAAGTAATCGCATCAATGCCGTCAACCTTACTTAAAAGATTGATAGCATTCTCTGCACCAGTACCTGCAACTGCAGTTGCATCGAAGCCGGTATGTGCCATTGCTACGATTACATCGACACCCTCACTCTTCATGATAGGAACATATTTTTCTGCTGTTTCAGCAATGTCCTTAGCAATGACTTTGCCTTCCAGATTAACCTTGTCCCATTCCATAATCTGCGGGGTCACAAGACCAAGCACACCGACTTTAATATCCCGGAGCTGGTTATCGCTGTCCACTATTTTTTTATCAAGAATGACATAAGGTTCAAAAGCATTTACGTCATTATCTGGATTACCATCTTTATCATCAATATATATATTGGCATTTACATAGGGGAAGTCCGCACCACTCAATGGGTTATTAGCACTGCCCTTAATAGTCCGATTTAAGAATTCCAGCCCATAATTGAATTCATGATTACCAAAAGTCGCAACATCATATTCCATAATATTCATAGCCGCAATCATAGGGTGTAGCTTAGTCTCTGATTCTACTAAATTACTTTCATTCGCGATGTAAGTACCCAATGGCGTACCTTGAATCAAGTCCCCATTGTCGAGCAGAAGATTATTATCAGGATATTCGCTCCTAGCATAAGTAACCAACGTAGCTGTCCGATCGAGTCCTACAGTTGTAGAAGCCGCATTCTTAAAATAGTCCCAGCCGTAGACATTGGTGTGCACGTCCGTCGTGCTCATCAGCCGGAGTTTGGCTGTGGCTGCGGATGCTGCTTCAGCTTTATCTGTACCCCAAGCTGCACCCAAACCAATACCTCCAAACACCTGCAAAGAAAGCACTGCAGTTGCTAATACAGAAGCAATCGGCTTATTCCATCGTGTCTTCCATCCCATAATAATATTAGTCCTCCCTATCATTTTCACATAATTTCTGTGATATTATATCACACAAACATAACCAATTATCATATAATTGTAAAAATAATATAAAACAATGTTAAATATAATAACATAAGAAGAAAGACCTAGACTTATGAATCCGTTTTTATAGGTCAAGAGTCAATAGATGCAAAAAGAACACATCTTCACCAGATGTGTCCTAAAAACAATCCTATATAAAGTCTAGAAAAGTCGAATCTATGTCCGGCACTACTTTTTACCCATTCATAGCAGTAATCCCAAAACAGATTGCAGTTATTAAAGATAAGGGTGTCATCACAAGTTTTTCTCTCATGCTCCTCGACAATAAGTTCATTATAGTATTAAGCATTAAATAGACGGCAAAAAAATAACATACCCTTCTATCAAAAGGTAATCCAATAGAGATCACATTCCCTGCCTGCAATAAGTACAGGATGGCAACTAGCTGTATCACTACTGAAACTCCACACGCGACTCTCATTTGTGAAGGCATAATTCTATGTCTTCCTCCCATTGCAAATTCCCCATAAGGCAATCCCAGAGACAGCAGTATATAAAGAATCACTGCTCCCAAAAAAGTAATACTCCCAATCCATGCTGATATCAAGTTTTCACTCCTCCATAATTTATTTATCGCACATTAAATTATATGAGTGTAATGAATTATTATGGGCATCAACACAAGTGGTAGCTCTTTCACCCAAATATTTTTTTATGATGAACTAGCACAAGCAACACAAAAATATCTGAGTAATATAGAAGTAAATAGACCAATGAGGTGATCCACAAATGGCAAATACAACGAAGATTCGCAAACGTGCTGAACAGCTGAAAGGTAGACCCGTGTGCATTACGTTACATGATGGACGTACGTATATAGGATGGATAACCGGCCTCGATAAGAATGGACTGACCCTTTCCAAACCACGTAAAAACAAACACAGAAAATCAAAAAAACACTCTTCTTCCCGCTCCCGGAAAGCAAACGTATCAGGATTAATGCCCTTATTCGGCTCACTTTTCGGAATGGGTGGAGGCGCTCTAGGCTCCGCAGGAGCAGGGGCTGCCAGTTCTGGAGGCGGTGGTTTTGGCGGATTTGGCGGGTTCGGGGGAATCGGCAACTTTATTGGAATGGTACAAAAAACTATGCCGGTTATGAAGATGGGTTACAATATGATTAAATCTATTTCCCCCTTCCTTAACGGGCTAAAAGGATTAATGGGATAATCAAAAGACACCCCTCAAGGTGTCTTTTATTTTTGCTCATAATCTTATCAGGTTCTTTAACAATCTGCCTGCAGATCTTAACCGTGGACGTTTTAAATGCTCCTGTACATAACGATAATTCGTCAATTCAACCTTAGCATCACTGAGGGCATAGGTAAAATCATCATCAAAGGGCAACTTATACTCCCAAACTCGCTTACTCCAGTGCGGAATATTTGCTTGCATCCATGGATCGTCTATCCCGGGATGAATATAGGTCTCACTAACGCCATCCGGCAACGAATACAGCTTAGCAATAATAGATCTTTTAAACCTTTCATACGTCTCGCCTTCCTCTACACCAAAAGGATGCGATAGCAAATAGTCGGGAATCGGCACCCCAAACGTATCCGCCAGCCCTGCTCCAAGGGCAACTGGTCGTTCAATATTTTTCAGCGATGCCAAAAGCGGATCCTCAGCATGGATGTATCTGAAGAATCGTGAGGGCAATCCCCAGCGGGAAATTTTCCACAACGTCTGCGGAAGCAAGCTGCGTCCTGTTTCCATTCCGTATAAACTACCCATGTGGTTGTCTACATGGCTAATCACTATTCCCGACTGTTTCACTCGCTCGTACTGCGCATCTATCTCCTTTAGTACGGCTTTTGTCTGCGCCCCCTGTTCGAACTCTTTTACCGTCCTATATTGATGTCCGCTCTCGTCGTGAAGAGAAGCCTCCCCCGTCAGGCTCGCCCAGCGCAAAGCCTCAAATTCACTAGTCATCGTCAAGTGAAGTCCCACATTCCGTTGTTGCCTGCGACTACACCATGTAGCCGCCTCCTCAAAGCCAGGGGCCACCGCCATAATCGTTGCTGAGGATACCTTTTCCTCTTCCAGCAGATGTTTTATCGCCTGATTCATGGGGGGACTTTGCCCAAAATCATCACAATTGATGATTAATTTTTTGTTCATAGTCAGCCTCACCTCTCAAAGAGTCCATAAATGTAAATTTCATTGTGAAGGATATGACAACAGCTATGGCCAAAAGACATAATGGCACCACACTTATTAAATACCTAAATGTCGCTTCAGGATTGGACCCTGGGTCATCGCCGCCTTGATAGCCAAAGATCATACCTACAATGAAAAAAGCTAACGCAGAGATTAACCCGCTTGAACGAGTGATGAATCCGCTTACAGCCGTGTAGATTCCTTCTCTTCTCAGACCTGTTTTTTCCGCATCCTCATCAATAATCTTGCCACCTACTATTGCTGGGGTCACTAGAAATCCGGCTAATCCGAAACCGACAACTACGCCAGCAGCCACGCCACTTAAGAGGTCATAACCAAACCATAACGGAATTACCGATAACGCATATAAGATCAGTGATAACCGCCACGCCTTAACCCCGTCCATCTTACGAATCATCCAGTACCACACGAATACTAATGGAATGACCGAAACAAAAACAGCTGCGAGTAAAATCGATACCTGAGCCTCTGAGATATGAAGTACATATTTTGCATAAAAAGGAATCATCGAACTTACAAGTCCATTCACCGTTTGGGCAAAAGAGTTCGAAATATTAAACACCCAAAACTTTTTATTCCGAATGGTCTCCCGAAAAGCCGGAATCAACTTCAAGGGTTCCTGCTCTGTGGGCTCCTTCTTTTCTTGGACATTCATCATACATAAAAACATAAACACTCCAAAGAGACAGGCATACACTATAGCCATATAAGAGAAACCAATAGCTGCAAAAATAATTGGGGTTAAGGCAGTACCGATTAACAAAGCTACAACTTGATAGCCTTGCTGAATCGCAGAGGCTTTTGCCCGAATACGGTCTCCACGGAAGAGCTCCGGGAGTAACGCTCCATAATTCACCCATAACACAGTGGCGACAGCCTCATAGAAAATAAGTGTGACTAGAAACCAAGTGAACAATCCATTTTCAGATAATCCGCCGGGAGGGGAGAAAACCAGTACAAATGCCAGCATGAATAACGGAATTGAGCCAAACACCCATGGTCTGCGTCGACCCAAACGAGTATCTGTGCGATCTGACCAATAGCCGAATAACGGATTGTTTACCGCATCCCAGATCAGAAAGATGGTTCTGGCTAATGTAGCAAGTCCAATGCCCAATCCTAATTTTTCAACATAAAAGTAACTGTAAAATGAACTAAATGCCTGACTGGGAACCATCATCGCAAACATCCCTAAAGCAAAGGTGTACGGCGAATTGATCCATTTATGCTTCACTCACATACCTCCCCTATGGTAAAGATCCGGTTGTAATATATTACCATACCGAAGAGAGAACGCCATCAAATTTTTCCTTAGCAGAAACTACGGATAAAAAAAGAGGCCCCGCAGGCCATCAACAAATGGCTGCGGAGCTTTTTCATAACTAGACTATAAAACATCCTTCAGCTTGCTTCGGCTCTGAACATCCAGGGCTAGATAATCACGGATTTCGCATCTTTTTCCATTGATATCCGTAAGAATGATTCGTTTATGACTTGGATACTGCATATGCTCGTGCAGGTTCCGCATAACGATCCGGGTCTGGCCCAGATTTGTTTGCAGCTCCCAAATCCACATATCCGCTTTTTGCTTAATAGAATCAATGCGGGTTACAACCGGAAGAAAATACCGCAGCCGGAGCTCTGTGTCCACTTCCACCCGACTTTCTTCATCGAGCTGATCAATGTCACGAATGACTCCGATCTCCTCACTCTTGGAGTTACGAACTGAAATATACTCCGTGGTATATTGGAATGGAAATATACGAAAAAGAATTAATTCCTCATAGACTTGACCCTCCACTACTCCTTGAAACACGCCACCTTGACTGCGGCTAAAAGAGATTGCACCCGGTTCAAGAATGTTAATCTCATAGGGATCTTTAGGATTCAATTCCCCGTTAACAAGATTCGGATCACTCATGCATCTCAACCCCCTTAATCTGCGACATTTCCTTCTGTGCCTCAACTAGCTTGAAGTAAGCACCTTCTGCAGCAAGCAATTCCTCATGTGTACCCACTTCAATGATCTTCCCGCGTTCAAGCACTACAAGACGGTTCGCATTTCTTAGCGTGGATAATCGATGGGCAATCGCGAATGTCGTTCTGCCTTTTACCAGTCGCGAGATCGCTTCTTGAATTTGTCGCTCGGTCACTGTATCTACAGAAGCTGTTGCTTCATCTAGGATTAGAATTCGCGGATCGTGAATTATTGCTCGGGCAATAGACACTCGCTGCTTCTCTCCACCGGACAATTTATGGCCACGTTCCCCAACTCTTGTATCATAGCCATCCGGCAATTGAACGATAAAATCATGGGCGTTGGCAATTTTTGCAGCGCGCATGATTTCTAATTCCGTAGCGTCCGGTTTAGAATAGGCAATATTCTCAGCAATCGTTCCGTCGAATAGAAACGTCTCCTGCAGCACTACACCGATCTGACTACGCAGATCTGACTGGCTGATATTTCGGATGTCCACACCATCGATGGTAATGGTTCCCTCATCTGTGTCATAGAAGCGACAGATCATATTAATGAAAGTCGACTTACCGGCACCTGAATGTCCGACCAGACCAATCATCTCGCCCGCACCCACTTTTAAATCCACGTTCTTGAGCACAGGATGATGTTTTTCGTATCCATAAGTAACCCGCTTAAACTCAACCTCACCGTTTACGCGGCCGATGGCTGCTGGATTCACAGTATCAGGCACATCTGACGGTGTATCCATAATTTCAAAGACCCGATCTGCTGCTGAAATCGCATGGCTGGCCCAGTTGATCATTTGGCTCACCCACTGCAAAGGTCCGAGAAGCATCCCAAGGTAGGTCACCAAAGCGATTAGCGTACCGATGGATAATTGTCCCTGTAGCACCGTTTTCCCGCCATAAAACCAAATTAATAACGTACCCACACCAGCAACCAACGCAAAAGCAGGAAACATCCCCTGCCATAAGCCTTCGATCCGAATATTATGCCGAACCAGCTCCTTATTGGCGACTGTATAACGTGACATCTCTGTTGTTTCCTGACCGAATGCTTTGACTACACGAATCCCCTGCAAAGAATCGCCAACCAAAGCGTTTAATCTAAAAATAGATCTCCACTGCTGGTACCAACGTCTGCCAATCATCGGCCATAACACGGTCGACAGCACCACCATAAGCGGCATAGGCAGCATAGCAAGCAGCGTTAGCTTCCAATCCATACTGAACATAATAGTGAAAATAGCGATTACCCGCAGCAATTCACCCGAGACCCAGATTACACCGTCAGTCATAAATTGCCGCATCGCCTCTGAATCATTATTCACCCGTCCAATAAATTGCGAAGATTGTCTTCGGTCGAAAAAAGATAAAGATAATTTCATCAAGGAATGATACACATCATGACGAAGATCACCCATGATTTTGGAACCAATCCATACCCCTATAAGTCCACGTACAGTCTGCATTAAAGTAATTACTAAGGATGTGGCTGCTAGCCCGATCACAATCCATAGAAGCGTTGAGCCCATATCCTTTTCTGTCAACACATTATCAACGATCATCTTCGTCAAAAATGGTGGAACAAGCTCTACCAATGTAGTAAAAATCAACATAATCGCCGCAGCGATCATTTGGATCTTATAAGGCTTGGCATAGCTCAGCATCCGAAATAGAACCTTGCCGTTACTCTTGCACACCGGACAAGCTTGCGAATCTTCCGGCAGTGGATTGCGGCATTTTGGACAATTTCTTGGAAACTCTTTTTCAGAAGCGGTTGGCCGTTCCTCGCCTTTAGCTACAGCGCCAATTAATTTAGAAGCAAAACCAAATATAGAGGTAAGTGATGCTGTATAACGTATAAGTATAATAGGCCCTTCTTGGGTATCCACAAGCAACGATCCGCCGCCTACCCCGCCTACTACCCGGGCATCAGTAATATTCGAGACTAGAAGCTTTGAGACCAGTTTCCCGTCCGTTCCCCAAACGGAAATCTCCTTCTCAGTCAATACAAGCCACTGCTCACCGAATTGCCCATCTTTCATTAAATCGGATACAGAGTGAAATAAAGGTTGTTCTGTAAGCTGTATTTCTATAGACTTGGGAAGTTTATCAATAGATGTCATACATTTCTCCCCTTTCTTTACCCACCTATTTACTCACATATATTTACAGTGGTAAAGATGAAAAAATGATTATAATTGTTTTGTATGGTTATTTAAACAAATAAAAAGACACCTCTAAAGGTGTCTTTTTGTATTACTTCCTATGGTACTGGCTATACGCTTATTTCAAAGCTTTCCATACCCAGTTCTCTACTTCTGGCAAATCAATACCCTCTTCACGAATGAATTGGTGATGTTTCTTAACGATAGCATCCATTTCATCTGCGATCGCTTTATAGTCGTTAGCATTAGGCAAGCTCAGAACAGCTTCCTTCGCCAAGTCAAAGCGGTCCATTTGATTCAATACGCGCATATCGAATGGTGTTGTGATATCGCCATTCTCGCGGTATCCGTGTACGTGCAGGTTATGGTTATGGCGATCAAAGAACAAGTCTTTAATCAGACCTTCATATCCATGGAAAGCGAAGATAACTGGTTTATCTTTTGTGAAAAATTGATCAAACTCTTCGTCAGATAAGCCACGCGGATCTAATTTTTGACTTCTCAGTTTCAACAAGTCTACCACGTTGATATATCTAATTTTAAGGTTCGGCAGTTTTTCATGCAGGATAGAGATGGCAGCCAAGCTTTCGATAGTTGGTTCTGTACCTGCAGAAGCAAAGACAACATCAGGCTCTCCACCTTGATCGGTGCTTGCCCAGTCAATAATCTTCAGTCCTTTATCCACCAGCTCTTGTGCTTCATCCGCACTGAACCATTGTGGACGAGGATGTTTGGAAGAAACAATCAAGTTAATTTTTTGACGGTCATTTAAGACGGTGTCAAAGACAGCCAGCAAGGAGTTGGCATCAGCCGGCAAATACTCACGGATAAATTCTGGTTTTTTATCAGCCAAGTGACCTAGCAAACCTGGATCTTGGTGAGTGTAACCATTGTGGTCTTGCTGGAATACAGTTGAAGTTGCTACCACATTCAATGATGGAATATCCGCACGCCAGCTTTGATCTGTTGCTTTACGCAGCCATTTGAAATGCTGAGTAATCATCGAATCCACGACACGCAAGAAAGCTTCATAGCTTGCAAAGAAACCATGGCGACCTGTCAATACGTAACCTTCAAGCAAACCTTCTGCCTGATGTTCAGACAATTGGGAATCGATAACACGGCCATAAGAAGCTAGGAATTCGTCATTCGGCTCAATCACTTGATCCAACCATTGACGTTTCGTCACTTCAAAGACAGGTCCCAGACGATTGGACATTGTTTCATCCGGTCCGAAAATTCTGAAATTGCGGTTCTCTTCGTTCAGAGAGATAACATCTTTCATGTATTTACCCAGAACGGCCATATCTTGTGCTATTACTTCACCTGGTTTGGAATTATCAAGTGCGAACTTACGGAAATTCGGTAAGTTTAGATCTTTAATTTGGTTGCCAGCATTAGTAACTGGGTTCATTCCCATACGTCTGTCGCCAGTTGGCAGAATCTCAGCAAGTTCAGCGTTCAGACGACCATTGTCATCAAATAATTCTTCTGGTCTGTAGCTGTTCATCCACTCCAATAACGCTGGAGCATGCTTCATATTTTTTTGATCCACTGGAATCGGCACCTGATGGGCACGGAAAGAGTTCTCATTCGGAACACCATCCCATTGCTTTGGACCCGTCCAGCCCTTAGGAGAACGGAAGACCAACATTGGCCAAACCGGACGCGTCAGGTCATTGTTGTCACGTGCATTCTTTTGAATCGCTTCAATTCTTTCAACGATGGTATCAAGCACCTTAGCCATTTCCGGATGCATTAGATCAGGATTTTCGCCTTCAACGAAGAACGGTTCCCAACCCATACCTTTAAAGTATGCAGTAATTTCTTCTTTGGATTGACGAGACAGAATCGTTGGGTTACTGATTTTGAAACCATTTAAGTGCAAGATCGGCAGAACTGCACCATCAGTAACTGGATTGATGAACCGGTTGGAGAACCATGAAGCCGCTAATGGGCCAGTTTCAGCCTCTCCATCACCAATAACAACAGCGGAGATTAAATCTGGATTATCCAGAATTGCACCTACACCATGGGATAGAGAATAACCTAATTCGCCACCTTCGTGGATCGATCCAGGTGTTTCAGGGGCAGCATGGGAAGCAACTCCACCTGGGAAAGAGAATTGTTTGAACAATTTCTTCAGGCCTGGGATATCTTGTGTGATTTCCGGATAAATTTCAGTATAGCTACCATCGAGATAGGAGTTCGAAACCATAACCTGACCGCCATGACCAGGGCCCTCGATGTAGAACATATTCAAATCATATTTAGTAATGACCCGATTCAAATGGGCATAAATAAAGTTCTGGCCTGGAATAGTTCCCCAGTGTCCAATGGGCTTAATCTTTACGTCTGCTTCTTTCAGCGGTTCTCTTAACAACGGATTATCTTTCAAATACAGTTGACCTACAGAGATGTAGTTAGTTGCGCGCCAGTATGCATCAAGCTTCTCTAAATAAGTTTTTGATGAGTAATCAACATCCATGGATAATACCATTTCTTCCACTCCCCAAAATTTTTTCTGTGTCTACATTGCCGTAATTTCTTCCACAAGTACATCATACCGCCGCGAAAAATTAATTCAACCTTTTCAACAAATGATACGGTCCAATTTTGTGAAAATATGAACATAGTATGAAATACAGTGTCAATTGTCTGTAAAAATACGTCAATATTAATATATATGTAAAAATATGGACTGAAGTTTGCGGGGGTATTTGCTCCTTATCCTTCATCTATTTTGCGCAAAACAAAAAAAATAAGACCGAGAAAAATTCCCCAGTCTTACTTTAATGAACGGACACAAAGGTATTAAATTTTAAGTATTTATAGTGGAAGCGCATATGGGAGAATTCAAATGGCGTGCCATTATCTAAAAAGAAAATCCCTTCCATAATGCTTACTGGCTCATTTGCCTGCAAATGCAGCAGCTCTTGATCCGTAGCCTCAGAGGGTTCTGCGGATATCGATAAAAAGGATTTGGTTACCGCCAGATTTCGTGAATCCTCCAAATAATTAAAGATAGATCCTTCAATAATGGTCTGATTTAAATTCTGCACGATTTTGATTGGGATATAACCCGTTTCAATCATAAAGGGTTCATCATCAAAAAGACGTAAGCGAATGATTTTGTAAACAAAATCATGAGGGCCTAAAAACAGATCCCGCTGTAGTTCTTCCGTTGGTGGAATGACCTCAAATTTCAAAACTTTAATCTTTGGCTTCTTCCCATTCATTTGAAAATTGTCGGTGACACCTAAATTAGAGCCTTCGTAGTTAAAAATAGATTCATTTTTTATGTATAAAGGATTTATAAATGTCCCTGAGCCACGCTTTTTAAAAATAATGCCGGCATTTGCCATTTTAGTCAGAGCACTTTTAATAGAACTACGACTCACTTGATAAGTTTCACTAAGCGTTCGTTCATCCGGTAATTTCATATCGGGAAACTGCCCAGCAAAAATTTTCATTTTTAAGTCATCAATAATTTGTTTGTAGACAAACTGTGTCATGAAGTACTCCTTTTCAGGTCGATACAAGTTTTATTTCAATCTTTACTATAACATAATAACCAGACGTTTATAATCTATCCGGCCAGCTTATTTACGTCGGCGATTTGTCATGCGATTGTACATCACTAAACCGGCAATGACCATGCCCAGCGTCCCCATACTACTTGCTGATTCAGCCTGCATACCAAACAAAATGCACAGGTTAGTGACCAAGCTTTTTGTAAGTACAGCAACAATAATTAACATCAACGGGCGCCAAATGTTGTATCTTCTCATCCAGGCAACACTCCTAATCCAATTTTCTCAAACTATTGATCGATTTCATCTATTATATCACAAGATAGTAACCGCATTCATTTCCTATAACCGTAAAGAAATCGAAGCCGATCAGTATTTTTTACTTCCCTCTATCTTTTTCTGTATTCTAGCCTAGCGAACGTGACGTCTATGCGTCATATTCGCTTTCAATTCCTCAGTTCCTCCTATCCGTCAATTACGCCTTTATTCGACTTTTGGTCTGGACTTATCCTTTTTCACGGATTATAATAACAAATGCACACCAAAAGACGAACATTAAGGCGGAAATCATGAGAAATTATATGCAAATATTCCTAGGCACTTCATTTTCTAGCCTATCCCCAAAAGAAATTCAAATTTTAAAGGATCATCTCTTCTGTATCAATTCGGATGGGATGATAGAAATGATCGTTGCACCGGAGCACGCCGACTATCAACCCTTGCTTGATGCTTATCAAGGTCAGGACAATTTTCATGTATTAGCCGAGGGCCAGTATTTTTTGCCCGGCTTTATCGATCTGCATGTCCACGCGCCACAATGGGCTCAATCTGGAACTGCATTAGATATCCCGCTCTATGATTGGCTAAATACTTATACCTTCCCACTGGAGTCTAAATTTTCGGACCTGGCTTTTGCAAAAAAAGTCTACGATGACGTGGTTGGTACTTTGCTCGCAAACGGAACCACTACAGCACTTTATTTTGCAACGGTGCATAAAGAGGCCAGTCTATTATTGGCTAAAATATGTGCGGAAAAAGGACAACGTGGACTCGTTGGAAAAGTGGTTATGGACGATCCGCAGGGAAATCCTGAGAATTACCGCGACTCCGACACCCACACCGCACTAGTGGATACGGAAGAATTTATACTAGCTGTACAAGAACTCGCTAAATCTACTAAACAAGGCGTTTATCCAGTAGTGACACCAAGGTTCATTCCAAGCTGCACTAATGAGGCTTTACAAGGCTTGGGAGAACTTGCCGCTAAATATGATACGTATGTGCAATCGCACTGTAGTGAAAGTGATTGGGCGCACGGTTATGTGCAAGAACGATTCCAAAAGAACGATGCTTTTGCCTTGCATGATTTTGGTCTGCTCAGTGATAAATCTGTCATGGCTCATTGTAATTTTTTAGATGAAAATGATGTGAATTTGTTTGCAGAGACAGGAACAGCTATTGCGCATTGTCCGATATCCAACGCGTATTTTGCCAATAGTGTCATTCCGATCGCTGACTTCCATGCCAAAGGCGTTGAGATTGGTTTAGGCTCTGATATTTCCGGAGGTTTTTCACCTAGTCTCTTCGACAACATTAGACAAGCCGTAATGTCTTCAAGAATGCTGGAGGATGGTGTGAATCCCTCACTTTCTGCACAAAACCGCGGAGTACCGGGATCACGAATTACGATCCATGAATCCTTTTATCTTGCTACCGCTGGCGGCGGAGAAAGCTTAAGCTTACCTATCGGCCGGTTACTAGAAGGTTATGCATGGGATGTTCAAATAATCGATACGAAAGTACCCTCGGCGAAATTGCCCGTCTTTGATGAGAATGAAGATTTGCAAGATATTTTTCAAAAGATAATGTATCTGGCTAGACCTGAAAATATCCGTGAAGTCTGGGTACAGGGTGAAAAAGTTCATTCGCGTTAAAGATTAATTAAACTAGAAAACTTAAGGTGGGCATCGGAGTGAAAACACAAGTAAACGTACAAGAGCAAGCACATTTGGAATCACAGCTACTAACTGTCCTACCCGATGAAAAAGTTTCATTTAGTAAATCCGTCATTCTCGGCTTTCAACATGTATTGGCTATGGATGTCTATGTAGTGCCATTCCTTATTGCGATGTTAATCGGCTTACAGCCCAATCAGTCCAGCGCGTTAATCCAATCCACCTTTATTGCCGCAGGACTTGCAACGATTGTGCAAACCTATTTCTGTATGAAGCTGCCTATCGCTCAAGGTCCTTCTTATGTTCCGCTGGGTGCGATCGTCAGTATTTATGCAGCTAGTGGTGGCGGAGAGCTCGGTTGGAGCTCCGTGTTAGGTGCCAGCTTAATCGGGGCTATCCTGGTTATTATTTTGGGTTATGCGGGGATTTTTAATAAAATCGTTAAAAACTTTATTCCGCCTATCGTAGGTGGCACAATCATTTTCATTGTAGGTCTATCTTTATTGCCTGTTGCGATCAGAGATAATATCTACGGAGCCTCCGGGGCTTCAATTAATCAAAATGTATTATTAGCCCTCATTTCAGGCGCTACACTACTTGTTTTTGTGGTTCTTGGTACTTTGTTCCGTAATAAAGGATCTGTCTTCCGAATTCTTTCCGTAATGATGGCGTTAGTAGTCGGATGTATTTCCGCTAATATTATGGGCGTTTTAGATTTCTCAGCGATAAGTAGTGCCAAGTGGTTTAGCATGCCGCGGATCGCTTTTGTTGATTTCGGCTTTTCCTTCAACTTTTCAGCTATTATCACCATGGTTATTATTTATATCGTGCTGCTGGCTGAAACAACAGGCACCTGGTTTGCGGTCAGCAATGTAATCAATAAACCTTTGACAGACAAAAATATTAACCGCGGCGTAATTGGAGAAGGAATTGGCTGTCTTATTGCGTCTGTGCTCGGTTCGACTCCTGTTACAGGTTATTCAACTAATGCAGGGATCATCTCCATTACAGGTGTTGCCAGCCGCCGGGTTTTTCTCGCTGTAGGAGGATGGTTTGTCCTCTTTGGTTGTTCCGGTAAACTCGCCGCTTTGATCTCTTCCATTCCATCCGCTGTAATCGGCGGCGTCTTCGCCATCATCTGCGGCATCATCGCAATTAATGGTGTGCAAGTAATGAAGAATGTAACCATCGGCGAAAAAGAAATGTACATTATTGCCTTACCAATGATCATCACCTTGGCTTTGGTACTCATTCCTGGTGACTACTTGAACTCTTTGCCTACATTCGTACAGTATTTATTAGGCTCACCTATCCTAGCTGCTTCATTGGCAGCAATATTATTGAATAAATTATTACCTAGTGGAAAATAGAACATAAAAAGGAGCAGCCTCTTATTGATCCTTTTTTATCCCCGCGAATAAGCCGAGCTTTGTATGCTACCTTCTGGAATTCCTTAAACAAAAGACACCCATCGAGGTGTCTTTTGTTTAAGGACATGATTATTTTTTACTTGAGTTCATCCATAAAACCGCCTTACCATATGACCTCACAATTTTAATACAAATATCCATATGTCCCTTGATTATATTTAATAAACTAGGATTCCTCCAAAATAACGGAGATTATCAACGCATTGAATTATTCCCTGAAATATATTATGATACGTTTAAACAATTAAACATTATAACGGAGGGAGTTATGAACGAATCTAATAGTAATCAGAAGGCGATTCACATTTTTGAGAATTTAAGCCCCTATTTCCAATGCTTGGGAGATCCTATACGTCAGCAAATCATTGCATTGCTGATCGACAAAGAGAGTATGAATGTGAGCCAAATTGCAGAGCATATCCCCATGTCCCGGCCTACAGTCTCTCATCATCTGAAAATATTACGGCAAGCAGGGCTGCTTAAGGTTCAGAAGAAGGGCACGGAAATGTTCTACAGACTTGAGTTTGACGAAGCGATAGCGCTTATGAAACAACTTGTCCATTTCGTTGAAGAGGAATGCCAGTGCTAATGCCATTAACCTGACTAGCACTTGTCATTCCTATTTTTTTAAGCGATATGTTAAATAACTTAAACATATAAACATTTAAACGGAGGTTGCAGATATGCATAGGAAAAAGGTACTTATTGTAGGAGGATACGGTGCCGTCGGCAGACAAATTGCTCAAATATTACACGATCGACATCCCGATCTCGAGATTATATTGGGAGGAAGGTCACCGCAAAAAGCAGCACCTTTTGAGTCCACACGGGTACAAACAGTCGTAGTTGATAATAATGCGGATGATCCACTGCTTTATGCAGGCGATAATGTATCGCTAATCATCAATTCCGTCAACGATCTGCAGGATCGGCTACTTATGTCTGCAGTTAGAAGAAAAATCCCACTGATCGATCTTACTCGCTGGACAGAGATATTCCAACAATCAATCACAAAGTTAGAAAAAGCAGACCTCTATGCTCCTATCGTGCTTTCTTCGGGATGGATGGCGGGAACTGCTTCGCTGTTCGCCATGCTGCACTCGGCCACACTTCAAAACGTCGCCGTTGATATTCACGCGTTGTACTCTCTACGTGACAAAGCAGGACCCGACTCCGCGGCGTACATGGATCGTATGACCATTCCATTCCATATTACAGAACGGGGGGGAAAACGTCTTGTATTTCCAATGACTGACCCCATCAAAGTCCAATTTCCAGATGGATATACAGCAAAATGCTATCGGCTTGACACCCCAGATCATGTCACCTTGCCAACAGCTGAGCATATCGACTCCGCCAGCTTCCGCATCTCCTTCGACAGCAAAGCCTCCACCTCCATCCTTGTCGGACTAGTTAACAGCGGAATATGGAAGATGATCAGCGGGGACCGATTCCGTTCGCTTAGACGAAGACTGCTCTACAATCCTGGTACTGGCAGTGCACATCATATCCTTATTCATCTAAAGGGTCTGGATCATAATGGGCACTGGGTTGAACGGACAATAGCGATTTCTGACCCGCTTGGTCAGACTCATCTTACCGCTTTGGGAGCTGCTGTCCAAGCAGAAAAGCTATTGCGGATATCAAAGGAAGAACCATGGGTCCCAGGCATTTATTATCCAGAAGATCTACCTGATGAACGGATGGACATCTCTGAAATCACCAACTTTTTTAAACAATATGGGGTTCTTATATCTCACTAATAGCACTTCACATATACCGAGCATTCTGTCTACTACAATTAAGCGCACAGACAGTAAAGAACCCGCTAATATAGCGGGTTCTTTACAATAGAGATGAGACGGAGCTAGGTAAGTTCACAAAAATATAAAATCTTTGATTCGTGCTAAACCCTGTCCCCTGCCTATTTCCACCCTTAAAGGCGTTTGACTAGACCAGGCTAAAGTCCCTGAATATATTGTTATTATTTATCCTATTCAAGGACTTTTATTAAATGGTGGGGGTGATCATTCTGGCTATCCGTTACAGCATCATAATTCCAACCTATAACCGACTTCAGCAGCTGCTACTTACACTCACTTCATTCGAGACACAGACCTATCCGAAGGATCGGTTCGAGGTGATCGTCGCAGATGACGGTTCTACAGATGGTACTAAGGAAATGGTCGAAAGCTTTCAAACTTCTTATCCGCTTATTTATGTCGCTCAGCAGGAACAACGCGGCCGTTCTGCCGTAAGAAATCTGGGGCTGAGTCAGGCAAAAGGGAAATACGTCATCTTCTGCGATGCTGATTTTCTGGTATTCCCTGAATTCATTAGGATCGTAAACCAGTATCACCGTAAATATCCTAAGTCCATAATTTCAGGTATTCCACACTCATGGGATGATGCTTATACCCACTACTACCCAGACTTTTCTCCTGAAGAAAAAGAACATTGCCGCAATACACTTTCGCCTTCTAACTTATGGAATCCTGACTTCGAATCAGTGACTGAAATTATCCCAATAATCACACCCAATGATATCCTTCAGCAGACGGAGACGTTATCAAAAGTCACCTTTGCCTCAAGAGTTCCTCCAAATACTAAAAAGCAATTTGCCAGCACAGATGTAGCCCCATGGATGTTACTCGTCACACGTTGTGTGTCCATAAGACGCAGCCAATTAACTCGGGCTGGAGGTTTTAATGAACAGTTTATCCTCTATGGACTCGAAGATTGGGATCTTGGGTATCGACTGCATCGATTAAAAATCCCTTTTCACAGCATCAAAGAAGTTGTCGGCGTTCACCAAGAACATCCAACCCACTTCAGAGGAAATCTCATAAATATTGAGAATCTAAAAATCATGTTCAAAAGCTACGGGTTCAATGACTCTTCCCTAAATCTGTTCGCCCTTGTTCCTCCAAACGAAGACCTGGAGAAATACAAACATACTATACGGGTCTTGCGCAGAGGATACCGAACGAAGTCAACACGTTCATCAGCAATATTAATGAGAAGGACGTTACGGATTGCCGCCAAACAGCTCTATGAACCCATTGATACCGCCGTATACCAAGAGTCGTTAAGACGGATAAGTGTAAAAGTAAAGAGAAGAAAAAGCCGGGTTGCCCGTGTTTTGCGAGAGATTTTGGTGAAGGCTGAAAAGCTGGGAGAATGATATCTAAAAATACATTAAACCGGGCATCAAATGATGTCCGGTTTTCACTTATTTTCTCAATTTATTGGGTAGCGGAATATGCCTAATCGACTCAATGGGATGATAGAGCAGCATCCACGGACCAGAAAAACGCATAACCCCTTTAATTCTTTGGCGATAATCCGGTTTGTAACAATGAACAGGACATTTGGCACAAGCTGTTTTCTCTTCACCAAACCTACAATAGGCTAACCTCTTCAGCGCATACTCATTTAATTCCTGACATTCCTTACAAAAGCCTTTATGATGGTGTTTTTTCTTACAATATATACGAATCATTTTGGTAACAAGCTCTTGTTCTTTTTGAATTTTAGGACCCTCATTTAACTGCCGGTTTACCTTTGTTATCATATATGAACCCCCTTGTAACTTGTACAATAAGATCTCATGTAATTATAAAGGGTAAACCAACTGTGAAACCAGCCTTAACGCTGAACCTCCTTAATTCCCTCACATACCGGGGTTGAAAGGCGATAATTGTATAAATCAAATTTTTTTAAAAAAACTTGTAACGTTTATAGCTTTTTACGGATATATAACTTGAGGAGGTGAATGGATGGAGGACAACGAGCAATTATACAGGGAATATTCAACCCAAGTATATAAATTCGTATTTAGCTTTTGTCATAATCACTTGCTGGCAGAAGAAATCACCCAAGAAACTTTTTATAGAGCTATAAAATCGATAGATAAATACGATGGGACCTGCAAAGTATACGTTTGGCTTTGTCAAATTGCTAAACATGTGTGGTATCAGGAGCTGGACAAGCAGCGCAAGCGGAAGTCTGAGGAATTAGAAGACGCTCCTTTGGCTAACGCAAATTCAACAGAATCCCAGTTCATTTTTGCTCAGGACAAAATGGATTTATTTAAACAACTTCATTTACTTGATCCAAATACCAAGGAAGTATTATATCTGCGTTTGACCGGAGAATTCAGTTTTCGGGAAATTGGCGAAATTCTTGGCAGAGATGAGACCTGGGCAAGAGTTACCTTTTACCGTGGAAAACAAAAATTAATGAAAGGAAGATCTTCATGAAATGCGAGATCATTCAGGATTTATTACCTTCCTATATTGAAAAGCTAACCTCTGTACATAGTAACGAAGAAATCGAAAAACACCTGCAATCCTGTGAAAGCTGCCTTCAATCCTATAATGAAATGACTGCCACAGCAAATCTAAGTGTGCCTATTATTGATAAAGAGGAAGTTAACAAACTCAATTATTTTAAAAAAGTGAAAAAAAAGAATATAAAAACTCTCATTTTTTCCGTCTTATCGGTACTCATACTGGCTACAGCCCTTATTGGACTTTTTGTTATCGGTTTCCCTGTATCCTCTAAAGATGTAGTCATAGATTATCAGAAAACAAAGGATCGTTTGGAAGTTCATCTAACTTTGGAAAATGGCAAGGACCTCGTGTTCTCAGGAAAAACCAAATTTATCCGCGATGAGAATAATAATGTAATCGGTTCTGAAACTAGGTATACGCCTAGAGGTTTACTTCATAATCCCTTTGATGATGTAGGCAAAAAAGTTATGTTGGGGACGGAGATTCATACCGATCTAGATTTTCCAAACAAGTTTATTCTTGAATTCAAAGATAAAACTATGACGTTTGTTAATGGTGTTTTAGTGGAGTAGACATTGCCGCTAAAATAAAAAAAGACACCTTTTAAGGTGTCTTTCGCTTTACACCCTACTAAAAAAGTTAGCATTTTTGTTCGTTTTTTCGCTAAAATATAGGGTTATCGATTTACTAAAAGTATCTTATAATAAAATTACACATGGATATTTCACCTCTTTGTGAACGCGCGTTTATAGATCGGCCCATTAACCACTTAATAGGAGGAATGGTCATGCAATATGGTTATTTTGATGAAAAAAACAAGGAATACCTCATTACCAAGCCGAATACGCCTGCCCCTTGGGCGAATTACCTCGGCTCGCCGGAATACGGTGCAATCATCTCAGGTAACGCAGGCGGCTATAGCTTTGTAAAGTCTGGCGCAAATGGGCGGCATATCCGCTACCACTTCAACTCTAAGGACGAGCCCGGACGCTATATTTACGTGAGAGATTTGGAGAACGGGGATTATTGGTCCGGCTCTTGGCAGCCAGTGGGTAAAGATCTGGAGCAATATAAGTCGGTATGCCATCATGGAACCGGATACACGAACATTGTCTCGGACTACGATAACATCCATACAGAATCATTATATTATGTACCACTGAACAAAACCTATGAGGTGTGGCGCATGAAGGTGCGCAATGATGGCTCCAAAGCACGCAAGCTGGCTCTCTTCGGATTTGTTGAATTAACCAACAATAACAACTATGAGCAGGATACCGTCAACCTTCAGTACACTCTGTTTATTTCACGGACCTACTATAAAAATAATATGATCCTTCAAGTCATCAATGAAAACACCCCCGAAGAACAAACCTGGAGATTCTTCGGGGCTGCAGGTGCAGAAGTTACCGCTTATGACGGTGACCGGGATACGTTCCTAGGCGATTACCGCAGTTATGGCAATCCGGCCTCTGTTGAGAACGGCCAATGCTCCAATTCATTAAACTACAATACTAACTCCTGCGGGGCCCTGCAGATTAACGTAGATTTGCAGCCGGGAGAAGAGAAAGAAATCGTATTTCTACTGGGACAGTATGATGAGAAAGGCGCTTCCGAAATTCTCAGCCATTATAAGGACTTGTCCGTGGTAGATAAAGAACTCGAAGAGTTAAAAGCATTCTGGCACAGCAAACTTAACCGCTTCCAGGTTCAGACACCAAGCGATAACCTGAACAACATGATCAACACTTGGAATGCATATCAATGCTTTATCACTTTCATCTGGTCACGTGCAGCCTCCTTCCAATACTCCGGTCTTCGTAATGGACTCGGATATCGGGATACCGTGCAGGATATTCAAGGCATCATTCATCTGGATCATGAGATGGCCCTTGAACGTCTAAGACTGATGATATCCGCCCAGGTTTCCAACGGCGGTGGACTTCCGTTGGTGAAATTTGACCACAATCCTGGGCATGAGGGCACACCGGATGATCCAGAATACGTGCGGGAAACCGGTCACCCCCATTATCGGGCTGATGACGCTTTATGGCTGTTCCCCACCGTCATTAAATACTTGAATGAAAGTGGCAACTGGGATTTCACAGATGAAATAATCCCTTATTCGGATAAAGGCGAGGGCACAGTGTACGAGCATTTGCGCCAGGCACTTCAGTTCAGTCTGGATCGTATGGGCGCACACGGCATGCCGGTTGGGCTTCATGCCGACTGGAACGATTGCCTACGGCTTGGAGCCAAGGGTGAGTCGTTGTTCGTCGCATTCCAGCTGTATATGGCATTCAAGGTATTCATGGAAATCGCACAAAATAAGAACAAGCCTGAAGATATTCAATGGGCGCAGGGCCTGCTTGATGAGCTGGACGATAACATTCAAAAACACGCTTGGGAGAACGATCAATTCGTCCGCGGATTTACCGAAGACAACTATACCATCGGCTCCTGGGAAAATGATGAAGCCAAGATCTGGCTCAATCCGCAAAGCTGGGCCGTATTAAGCGGTGCAGCCCGCCCGGATCAGGCGAAGCTCGCCATGGACAAAGTGTATGAGAATCTGCGGACCGATTACGGCACTATGTTATTCTACCCTCCGTTCCGTGAATACGGTTTGCCAGTAGCGTTGATGGCTCTTTTCAACGCCTCAACTAAGGAAAACGGCGGCATCTTCAGCCAGCCGCAGGGATGGCTCATTCTGGCGGAAACCATGATCGGCAACGGTGGGCGCGCGTTCGAATACTTCCTGAATTGCAGTCCGGCCAGCATGAACGATAAGGCTGAAATCCGTAAACTCGAGCCTTATGTACATGGCCAGTTTGTCGAGTCCAAGGACAGCCCATATCAAGGCCGGGCGCATGTCCACTGGCTGACCGGCACCGCTTCAACCGTGATGGTCTCCTTGGTGGAAGGCATTATGGGGGTTCAACCGCAATTTGATGGCCTTCGCCTCAACCCGTGTGTTCCTTCCGACTGGACAGACTTTTCCATGGTCCGGGAATTCCGTGGGAAGAAGCTGAACATCCAGGTGGAGAACAAGAAGGGTGTACAAAAAGGGGTTACCCATATCGTTATTAACGGTGAAGAAATTCAAGGCAACCTGATCCCGGTGGCCAAAATGGCGCCAGAAAACAACGTGCTCGTTATTATGGGTTAAGGCGTATTTATGAGGAATAGATAGGAGGACGGACCCGATAAGGTGCGTCCTCCTGTTTTTACAATTAGAACGAGGCTTGTACACTTGCCTTCCGGCTCTATGACCGCGATTGAGCTGGATACAATTGACGAAAAAAAGACTGCCGGGACCTTCCCGACAGCCTGAACTCATTCTCATAATTGGCAAACCAAGTTTCTTCGCCTGTAACAATCCTCTACAACCTCGGGTCGATCTCTTTCTCTTTCGTTACCTCGAATAACAGGTTTGCTGCAATTTGCTTGTAGTCCTCGTTGTCAGACGAGATCTCATCCAGCTTCACTTCTAGCATTTGTCTGCACAGCCGGTGTTCGATTAAGGACGTCCGAAGCTTAGGAGCGATATTCTTCTGTTTCATCAGCTTGGCATACTTATGTGGAAACTTGTAGTCGTACCCGTAGATGATCGACAGGTAGCCCGGATTGCGGACCTTCATATATGGGACTACTCCCTGCTGTTCTTGCTCCGGTTTGATTACAATTCCCTCCATATGTTTCTCTACTGTTATCTTTGCGAAATACTCCTCTGCTCTGATGTAGGCATCAGGCTCTTTCAAGTCCAAAACCAGAGATTCATCATCATTTAAGAACCTGTATAATTCGGAGGTTTTACCGTCAGGTACCCGTTCAGCACCATTCTCCAGTACTTCCTTCAGGATTGCAAAAGGTTTGTACGCTAATTCTGCATCACCCGCATACAACTCCAGTTGCTGCTTGTATACTCGGTAGGCTTCCTCACGCTGGTCAAGATCTACATACGATTCTCTTATGTCACGGACATGCTTAAAAGTCTGGTAAACATGAGACCCATAGTTGTTGTTAAGCGCCTCTTTCGACATATGGTGCTGGTCTTGTTCAAACCCGCTTGCTTCAAAATCCTGTATCAGTTTACCCAGTGACTCCTCAAATCCATATTGTCTTAAGAAATCCAGCTCTGTCTCCAGCGCCTTGCTAATCGGCCGGAACTGACGCTCAATTAACCCATCCCCAAGCGCTTTCCAAGGCAGCAGCTCGCCATCCAGTAAAAGCACACGGATCCCCTGCTCAGCCATATAGGTTCCGAATCTATGCAGCAGTTGTTCGTAGATAGGCGTCAGATCGACCGCCTTAACCTTGTAGCCGTTCCGGCTAATTGCGTAACACTCCTCTATATCCCGGTAAAGGTACACACTACAGCGTGATCCCATATATTTAGGCTGCAGGACGACTTCAGATATACGACGCTCGGCAAAATAATCCAACCCTTTTCGCAGAGACTCAAGCTCACCGGCAGCCATATCCTTATCCGCAGGTGACATCGTCCCGGAGATGAAGTTGACCCGGTTCTGCGAGGAATACTGCAGTCTGCGCACAGACTCGTAATCAAGCTCTAACAAGGATACGGTTTGCTGTTCCCGGAACAGGATAGGTAGCTCTTCGTGCACCGTAGTCACATGCGATTTTTGACTTTTATAGAAAGGTTTAAACGACATGCGAACAGAAGTTAGTTCATTACCCTGCGCACTCCCTGTGTCGAGGTGGAGTTTGTTTTTGATCCGAAAAGTCTGCTTGGCTGCAATATGTCCGAAGAGATGAAAGGGGTGATTACTCACAGCCTCTTGCTTTAGGAAATCAAGCTGTTCCTCAAAGGAAACCTCACGATCCAGCCGAAAGTTACGCTGATGGCGTAGTGAATTCGTATCCAGCTTACCAATGTACTTATTACGGCAAGGAGCATGAGTAACATAAAAAGAAGGACCTTGCATACCTATATAGCGGTAAAATGGCTGAGATTGCTCCACTAAAGCCGAAAATTTACTAAAAAGCGCGGTATCCTCCTTAAGCACTTGGGTGGAATCAAAGTACGTTCTTAGCAGTTCCGGATCGGTTCCTTGAATCTCACCCTTTACGTACTTGTATACAAAGTTCTCGTGATTGCCCATAACAAATAGGAAATGCTCGCGGTTATCAAATAAGAACTCAATCGTCTCCCGTGTCTTTTTGCCCTTATCAATCCAGTCACCAGCAAGAATGACTTGTGTGTTACTGAGCTTATCTGTTGCACTTAACTTACCTTCGTGCACCCGGTAGCCGTAATTACGTAATAGTCCCTGAAGCTCTTCGACGCACTCATGAACATCCCCAACCACAATATACTCTTGTGCTTGTAGAAGTACCGTAGATGCGTAAGTATCCCAATCCTGTATAATCACCCGGTAGTCCGGGTTAGGTATCCCTTCACCCTCGAGAATAAAATCTTTAGCACGCACTTTATGAATCTTGTTGTAACCTTCCCGTGACAGAACAGGCAGGACTTCTTTTCTCAGCCGGTTTAAATGATTGGAGATCAGCTTCTTCGAGCGCTCCGAGACGTAGTAATCCTCCCGTTTACGGTAATCAAACAGAATAACCTCCAGATTATAATTATTTTGCCCGGCGATCTCACGGACTTTACTACGGTAATCTTCGGATAGCCCAATGGTATCCATCACCACAAACTCCGCATTAATCGGAAAAGAAGTGACTAACTTCAATCTCTCAAACAATAATTGAAAGGTATGCGAACTCGCCTCCAGCATAACCTGATCATACTTATCATAGTCGTAGCCCAATATCTCCTGGCGGATACTATCCGAGGATAAATACTGCACATTCGTACGTAAACCTTTGGAGGCATCCTCTAGTTTTAACTGCGGGATCAGAACTTCTTTAGCAAAAGTTGATTTCCCGCATTCCGTTGCTCCTACAAGCAGAAATATGGTATGTACACGCGTTTGAATTTCCACTGCCTACTCCTCCTTTCTTCGCACAATAGCGCATTGCGTCGTACGGATCTCGCCAACCCGGTCACCAACCATCAAATATTCAACCTCGACTGCTAAACCTTGAACCGTATCCAAAACCCATTGCCCGAACGCTTCCTGTCCCATTTCCCACTTGTGATCTTCATGCCGGAATCCTTCCAGCTCATAGTAACGATTGAAATCAGCATTCGGTGTCGTCACAATAAGCTGTTGAAAATTCACATTACCGATTATTTGCTGAATAAGCTCTGCCGCTTCACCCTCACTCATGTGCTCTACAACTTCTGTTAGAATCACATCAACCTGCTCCCCATTGTACGACTCCAGAAAATGGTCCAGTGAGCCAAAGGTTGCAATGTTATCAATGTCCTTAGCTTTCGCTTTCCGATTCACAACCTCCAGCAACGCCTCGGCTATATCTACCGCATAATAGGTGCTCTCTATTTTTCCGGCAAACGGAATTGCATAGAAACCTTCTCCGCAGCCGATGTCCAGAATCGGCTTATTGAATGGAAGCACACTCGAAATAAAAGTACGCCGCTGCATCGCAGTACCGCCATACTCCAGCCCAATAGAATACTGGTCTGTTTGTTCGATGGAGGCTTTATATCGCTTGAACCGTTCCTTAGAGGTAAGGAAATTCCTTGCAAATAGACTTCTTATATAAAAAGGTGCATCAATGACGTTAAGGCTGCGGATATATTTATCCAAAATAGCATCCGAAATATCTATGTACTCATCCCCAAATATGGATAAGAACAAGGACAGCACACCAACAACATGTAAGAGGTGATACAAGCTTTTATGTGTGGTAATCGTCAGCGAATAGCTCTTATGTGCCTGATGCTGCAAGGAGAAGGTATAGCCCTTTAAATGCTTTTGGAAAAATTCAATATAGTGTATCCGCTCAACCTGAACCATATTGATGAAAAAAGAATGCTCATATCCTTCCGCATCCCGTTCATCCTGGGCTTTGAAGGGTGTAGAGAAAAACTCATTGACCGTATTAAGCGGAAATAGAGGTGTATTAAACCGGGAGACATTTAAATACTCAAAGCTCTCGCTTCCGTTCTGCTTGTAGGATATATCGTTATCTGCGTCCTTAAAATAAACGTTATAAGTTGCCTCATCAGAATACCATCCATAAGCCAATCCCTGACGAACCGGACGAAGCTGCATACCTGTCACTGGATTTTTTTTAATTAAAAAAGTGAATTTTGGATTCGTAGATTTCAGTTGTACAATAGCCACTACCATCTTCCTCCTATCAATCTTTCTATAGGGCCCGTCCCCATACTTCCTGTAAAGCTTCTCGAAATAGAGCATCCAGCTGATGATCTCTGTTGTTCTCCTTAGCATTCAAGGACGCCGCCACCTTATCCAACACTTGGAACTGTTCTTCTAAATAATCGTTAATCGCGGTTAGCTGCGGCTCGTAGTCTAGTTCCTCACCGGATTTTTTTCGTGCCAGCAATTGCTGAATCACCTGCCACAGCTCTTCATCCTGCGGAATAAGCCGCTCTACCAGTACATCGAACTCCATCGGCGGCATCTCTCCATATCGGTGAGTCCATTCACAGGCTAGAACGGGACGAAGTACATAAAAGTACTTTTTGATCTTGACCTGTTCGCCTTGCAAATAATCACGGTAGTTCCCTCTTGCCATGTTTAAGTAATGGTACATACAAGACTTCGGTGAAAATGTGTACGGGGAGATGCTTCTAAGCTTCTCTGCTGTACTGTACTTTTCTGCATATTGAATGGGTGATTGCAGCCACTCCAGCAGCGGTGGATTAGACTTCCGAAATAAATTCAGTGCTTTCCGCAAATCCCAGCCATTGATATCAAGCATATTGTTAATAGGACGCTCGATCACATCCCGCTTATCAAAAATAGATAGATACCATTCCGGTTTATGCAGATAAATAAATCTCACATCATAATCGCTGTCCTGCGATGGGAATCCCCACGCCCGGCTGCCTGATTCGCAGGCATACAATATTGTAACTTGCTCCTCCTGTTCAATCTGTTCCAGCTGCTCACGGATAAGCTTGTTTATAGGATCCATCTTCATCCCTCCAGATCGGTTACTTCCCTATTCTCTACCCTTGTTACTATTCGAACGCCTCATCAGAATTGCTTTGGCTTCATGGATCTATCTTCGCTCATCTTCCCTGTAACGAACAGGGCGGAAGTATGGCGGCGGCCAAAAACACTTCCATTTTATTCAACTCTGGTGCTTAATATAATGAGTACTACTATTTCTTATGGATTCGCTACAGGCTGGAGGGATACAAATGGCCCGGGAAAGTTTTGACAAGGAGATTCAATTTCTTCGCATGCTCTCTTTAGCGGGGGGAGCTTACAGCAGACAACAATTCGCCGATCGTCTCGGCATTTCTGTACATACCTATGACAAAACGCTGCGCAACCTGAAGGGCATGGTGACCGTCTTACAACAGGATCTGCCTACAGAACAAGGAACAGAACTCTCTGAGTGGCTCCGCTATAACTACTATGAATCTGCCGACCCGCTGCTCCTGTTCTTGTTCCGGGCGAAGTCGCTTAAGGAAACGGAGAGCATCCGGCTTACTCTACTATTAACTGCGCTCCAGACTCAGGAGCTAACGGCTAAAGATCTACAGGATGTGTGCAGTGAGCAAATGCCAACCGATTATCCAATGCCCGATGAGAAAACCATCCGTGGAGATCTGAAATACCTTGAGGAAGTTGGCGTTATTCTTCGTGTAAACGAAGGCCGCCCTTATCGATACAAGGCTGCTAACGATCTGATTGATCAATTATCCGGCGATCAGCTCTTGGATCTTTACGACTATGTTGATGTCATCGCCAACACGCAGACTCCGTCTGTGCAAGGTTATCTGCTGCGCGACACCTTAAAAAAGGTCCTGCGGAAGCGGGGTTATACCCTCGAAGCTACGGAAACCCATAGATACAAATATAATTATCATTCACGTATTCTTGATGAGGCACACCTATATACGATATTTGCAGCGATTCAGCAGCGAAAAAAAATCAAGTTTCTATATCTATCCCCTAAAAAGGGCAAAAACTACGCCTCTCAGAATACCAATCCTCTCTTTGAGCGGGAAACAAGGGGCGTCACAGAAACTGTTCTTCCGCTCCGCGTCATCTATGACCATCAATATGGGCGCTGGTATTTAATCGGACATAATTCACGTATGGGCATCATGAAATTCCGAATGGAGGGCCTTACTCAAATTGAGGAGGGCGACACTGTGGAAGAAGCAGAGTTTGCTCTGAAACTCAGCAATCTAGAAGAACAGATGACAAACAGCTGGGTTATAGATACCACCCGTGCGATTAAAGTGGTGGCAAGATTTTATAACCCCAATCGCCCGGGTGTTAATTTTATTCGTGAGCGGGTTGAAGCGCAGGGACAGTGGGGAGAAATTACGGAAGAGTCCGATTCTACATTCCTTTATGAGATCACAGTGAATGGTATTTATGAAATTAAGCCGTGGTTACGAAGCTTTGGTTCAAGCTGCGAGGTATTAGAACCCCCTTGGCTGCGTAAGCAATTTATCGCGGAGTGGAAGGAGATTCACAGCTATTATGAATCCATTTGAGAAAATATTTAACTTCCAAATCATTTCACGCCTCGACGAAGTGGGTTCATTAGCGCTGACCTCCCAGGAACGTTCCTGGCTGAAAACCATGTTAATGCACCCGGCCTCAGAAGCAGCTTTTACACTGGATACCTTAAGTAAATTGAACGCCATATTGGAGGCAGAAGCGTCCACAGAAGTGCGGCAAATTATTATGGAGAAAGCTAAAAGCAAAGAGCGGCAGGTCTATCATCCAATGCTTCGTACACTCCGCCGTATAATCATGCAGAATCAAGCGATCCTTATTACTTTCCATATTAAGCATGGAGGCCAACGAACTGACCAAACCGGGTTCCCTCATAAGCTGGAATACAACATGTATAAGCGGGAGTGGTATCTGCAATGGTACAGCACCCGGCAACGTTCTCTTATGTCCACTAAACTAAAAAACATTATTTCTGTTGAAGCAGCTCCCTTCCCTGCCAAACGGATTAATGATTTAAAAGCAAGGATAATACGATTATTAGAGGATCAGAAGGAATGTACATGTATTCAAGTCATCCCCACCTTTAATGCTGAGCTATCACGAATTCTGTACGCCTTTTCCTGTTTTGATAAATCCGTGTCCTTTGATGAAAATTCGGGTATCTATCGAATCAAAGTCATCTACATGAGAGACGATAGCGAATTCCTATTGTCCAAAATCCGTTTTCTTGGCCTCCGCGTAAAAATCGTCGAGGGTGAGCATCTTAAGCGGCGCATGCTGAAATCCGCAGCTATGGCGATTGACCGGTATGGGGAATAACCGAAGAATTAGTATAAGCTGGTCAACTATCCTGAAGTGCTGAAACGTGCTTATATAGTAAAGTAAAGGACACGGTTAAGATGTCTTTTACTTTACTTACAGCAGCTTTCTTAAAAACTGAGAGTTAGTGAGGGGATTAGAAGTGGGAAAGAGAGTTATAGTGAAAATTTCAGAATTGACCAAAAAACATAAGATTTCCCTACGAGAATTATCCAGAATATCCGATGTCCGACATGCCGCATTAAGTGAGTTAGCTAATGGAAAAAGGGAGAATATTAACTTTAGTCATATAGGCAAAATTGCAGAAGCTTTAAATATTGAGGATATTCGTGAGATTATTGATTTGGTTGATGATAAAGATTAATCAAATCAACACAAAATTAATAGTTTTTGAATCGACAATAACTCAAGTAATAAGATCATAAGAAAAAGCAAAGAAAAGCGCCCCCTACAGGTCGCTTTTCTGCTTTTCTGATACTCCATATTAAAGTAGAGGCAGCCATTCCCCTATTCCAGCTTCATATAGTATAGATTCGCCGTACTATCTTTTGTAATGGTATGTGCACCTGCGGCTAGAGAGACAGTGGCAATGCCATTGGTTATAGGATAACTTGTTCCATCCACTTTGATTTTCGTTCCCTCTGTGTTGAACACTAGGGTTAGCGTTGAAGCTTTAGCAGCAGTGAATTGAATGCTAGTTGCACTCTCGATTTTTAGACATTGGGTTAGGGTTAAACCCTGATAGGCCACAGTTCCCTTACTTGTTGAGAGATTGCCTTGGATATTGAAGAAGCTGCTTGTTGTTCCATCCACAGTAAAGTTGTGAACGGTTGCTCCCGCTGTCGGCACTGGCGTTGTTGTCGGTGCTGGAGTCGCCGTTGGTACAGGAGTTGCTGTTGGAGCTGGGGTCGCTGTTGGCACAGGAGTTACTGTTGGCGTAGGTGTTACTGATGGAGTCGGAGTCGGATTCGTTGGGTTTGAATTCCCCCCTACAGAGACAAGTCCCGTTGTGTAGCTTCTGATTGCAGACATCAGCGCTGTATTCAACGCATACGAAACGTCATCCACTGAATCATTAAATTCCCATGTGAAGTCTCCGCCATTCAGACGTCCGGCTTTTGCCATAACAATCTGTTCAACATTGCTTACGTTATCAATATTAGATACGTTCACTCCTGTATTTACGCTCGTGTCGAAGTTGTTATAGGCTGTTCCGCCTTTTAATGCTTTGTATGAGCTTGGGACGGTTTCATTTCTTGACGAAGCTAAGTAAGCATCAAATGAGGTAACATTAGCAGGAGCTGTCCCTGTGTTTGAATTCGCATAGATGAGACTTGAAGCCTCTACAATAAGATTGTTATAGGCTTTAATCACACCTCCATTTTCGCCTGAGAATGTGCCCTCCCCTAAAGCATCTGTACCTTGTAAGGAGATCATCATTGGAAACTTAGCATGTCTAAAATAATTAGATTCTACAAAAGCTGAAGCACCTGTAGTAACACCCACACCGTATTTGGAGATACCATCGAAAAAGTTGTTATAGATATGGACGGATGCCACTCTAATCCGCGGATGACGGGAGTCCGAATGGTCAAACCAGTTGTGGTGGAAGGTAACAAAAAATTCAGCCGGCTCACTCAAACCAACTAGCGAAGATTTTCCGGAATCCCAGTAATGGTTGTAAGAGATTGTAATATAGTTGGATCCATTTTTAAGGTCTGTGGAACCGTCGCCCTTGGCTTGGTCTGCATCGCCTCCAGCAGCTCCATAAAAAATATCATTATTATGCACCCAGACATTCATATTGCCAGAATCCATTGAAATGCCATCGTCGGGGAATAACATTACACCCAGGTTTCTTACTTCCACATTACCTACATATCTTAGAAGCATTCCCCAACCGTATGCGTAAGCATCATTTCCGATACCTTCAATAGTAATATTCATTTCCGAATAATTGTTTTTACCTTTGACTTCAAGATACCCACTGCTGTTAAGCTGTCCACTCAGATCAGCAGCTGTAACTTTCCCGATAATTCGGATCGCAAGTGGAGTGGTATCATAGCCTTTTTGTCTCAGTGCCAAAATACCGCCCAGGCCAACCCCTGTTTGTACAGCGCCGGAGCTGTTGATTTTTACACCAAGGGTTACGGTTTGCGCATTCTGAGATGTTATATACAGCACTTGAGCACCATTCTTGAGGGTTCCATTCTCATTATAAGCCCCTGATCCTGTACCATATTGCGAACTAGTCGAAAAAGCAAACCCAGAACGGTCATATGACGTTACGGATAGCGGATTTGAAACCGCACTTACCGTCCCACCCCCTGACAACGTAGCTTCAACTTTCATCACATAATTTCCGGCTGCAAGCCCTACAGCATCCGCTCTCCAGTAGGAAGGATATTTGCGGATTAACTCATTATTAATTTGTTGATACCCAGAATCCGCTGCACTTGCCAATTTAACATAAACGTTATACCCTGTCGCATTGCTTACAGGTGACCATTCCACGTATGCCGTTTCATTCCAGCCTCCACTGCCTGTTACCGCAAGACCAGCAGCATGCACCACCGTATTTGTCCATCCACCTACTATTAAAGAAAGAGCAAGAGAAAACAACACAACAATACTGGTTACCTTTGCAACTCTTTTTTTCATTTTATTTCCTCCCGATTTTAATTTGTTGCAGATATCCTTGTAACCGCTTGCAAAAAAATGAAGTTTCTCTTTTCACCTCCTAAATATTTAGAAAGAGATCCTGCATCTAACCCCTGTATCCCTTCGAAAATAATACAAATTCTGGAACCAGAACACGTTCAACATATCAAAACTAAAAAAGGTTCCGAAACAATCATTTACTCATATCTCCCCTATCTAACCGTGTTCTGAGCTAATGATTATAGGACAGCGAATGGATTGTGATCATACAACACGAATAGCCACACAGTAGCCAGCACATAATAAAATTCACAACCATTAGGTAATCAAGGAGGAATTTTCAATTGAGCGCAAGTAAACCAGACAAGAATCTGATCAACACTGTAAAAGATTTGGAAGCCACGCCCGTAAACAGCCTGGAAGCCCAACAGCAGCAACAAGCCCGTAATGATCGCCGCAAGCAATCCCAGCATGACAGCGACGGCAAATTCACGGAAAATGAAACCGGGAACTTTCATTAAAGTCGGGGATAATGTTGGCATCTTTTTTTCAAGCTGCAATAACGTAAAAAGACACCCTTCAAGGTGTCTTTTCTTTTACTACCTATGGAGCCGCATCATAATGTATTTTCCTCTGATCAATACGTATCAACTGCTCATCCTGTAATCCAAGCAATGATTTTGTCACGGTCTCACGCGCCGTTCCTGTCATATCCGCCAGGTGTTGATGCGTTAATTTCAAATCGATTAGAACACCTTTATCAGAGGGCACTCCGTGCTGTTCTGTTAGACGCAACAACACGTGAGCAACTCCAGATAGAACCAGATAGTGCTCCTCTCCCTCTTCACCCTCAAAAAAGATGGACTCTCCTTTTATATAAGTACGCTCGCCACATACCTTAGCAATTTCAGCTAATTATTCATCATCAAGATGTTCAAAGAACGGAAAATCCCGTAACAGTTGGGTTTGTGATTGAGTATGTTTCACAAATTTTCCAAATGAACCATCACAAAATGGAAGGTTTTGGTTGTTTAGGACAAGAATAAAGTTAAGATTCTAAATTTCGAGAAGTGAGTTGATGAACATGAGTGATAAGATGGTGGCTGTTTTAAGAAGACAGTTTGATCCAACCGTAGAAATGTTGAAGAATCTTATCGAAGTATGTCCTGATCATTTTTGGAAGAATGCCAAGCATAAATACTGGAAGCATATATTCCACGCTACAACCAGCATGAAATTTTGGTTTAGGCAGCAGAAGGATGAAGAATTCACGATACCTGACTTCGGTAAAGATATAACAGAAGACTTAGATAAGGAGTGCTCTGACTACCCTACTAAGGAAGAAATGACGGAGTACGTAGAGGAGATATTGAGTGTGGCTCGTAATTTTTTTGCTGAACTTACTGACGGCAGATTATTGGAACCATGTGTACTATACGAAGAAATAACTAAAACTGATGTTATCCTCATGCAGATAAGGCATGTTCAACATCATATAGGTTATTGCAACAGCATATTGAATTCGAATCACCTACAAACAGCAAAGTGGCTATGATAAAATTAGTGACCGAAATCAGCTTCTTTACCACGAGGAGTGTTATTTAGTATGGTTTATGAATTTGATAGTGAGATAAGGCTGCTGGAAGGTAAAATGAAATGGAAAGTAGTCTATTTCCCCTATTCAGTAAGGGAGATATTCAATACTAATGGTAAAGTACCTATTCAAATCTCTGTTGACGGGCACGAATTTGACCATACTTTATTGCCGTCAAAGAATGGGCATTATTTTGTTTATAACGAATTTATTCGAAGAGCAGTACAAAAAGAGCTCGGTGATACATTACATATAATACTTAAGAAATGTGAGGAAAATCGTAAACTGATTGTGCCTGATTACATTACTACAAACCTTGAAGAGTACCACATGCTGAATACATTTCTAAACCAGCCTGATTACATTAAACGAGAGCAGATTAATTATATTGAGCTTGCTAAAAAGGAAGATACAAAAAATAGACGAATACTAACTCTAATTGATAAACTTAAGGATTAATAAAGGGACGACAATAAAGTTGAGGTAAAATAAAGACATCAGAGTTAAGCAACGAATAAAATGAGCACAAAACTTTAAAAAATCACAAAAAAAGCGATGAGAAACAATCCTCATCGCTTTCACATTACTAAAACCAGACTTGTTACAGCAAACCTCTGCCATAGTAATAGATGATCGTTTAAGAGTCAGCAACCCTCTGCCCCCTTACGTGGTGCTGGCACGTCGATTAGCAAGCGCCATAGCAGCGGCGTAGCCGGAGCTCCAAGCCCATTGCAGGTTATAGCCGCCGCAATCTCCATCCACATCCATCACTTCACCTGCCAAATACAGCCCAGGGACTAACTTAGATTCTAACGTTCCTTCGGTTAGCTCCGTCGTATCGATGCCACCGGCTGTTGTTTGTGCATTCGTGAAGCTATTGGTATCGGTCACTTTAAATTCCCAATGCTTCAAGATTCGATAAAATATTTTCTTGGTTTTCCATGATAAATCCATACAAAGCAAGTGCGGCTGTTGATCAATTCCAGCCTCCTTCAGCAGAACTGGAATCAGTTTCTTGCTGACGATGCCCACAAAAGAATCGGCAACCGTCCGGTGTCCGAAGATCCCCCAGTGGATCTCCAGAAAATCAATTAACTCTTCCTCCGTCCGCTCCGGCATTAAATCAACCGACAATGTCACCGATTCTCCTATTCCGAGATTATACGCAGCCTTTCTGCTGAGCTGAAGTATGGGCGGGCCCGAGATACCATAGTCCGTAAAAAGAATCTCACCAGACTCAGTGCGGATGACTTCATTGTTTACGATAACATGGGCCTCTCCCTCAAATTTGATGCCCGATAGTTCCTTCAAATACGGATAATCCAGCTTCAATTGTACAATGCCTGGCACCGGGTTGATCAGGGTGTGCCCCAGGCGTTGGACAAGCGTATAACCGGATCCGTCCGTTCCCGTTTTGGGAGCGGTAAGGCCGCCTGCACATAGAAAAAGATAGTCGCTGGTATACACAACCTGTTCCTCTGTCTCCGTCTGGCAGGTTATCGCGAACCGCGGATGTCCCGCCGAAACGGTAACATCCAACACTTTATGTTTATAATATACGGGAACATTCCGATCCTCCAGCGCCAGCTTAAATACACCCGGCACCGAAGCCGCCTGCAGCGACATCGGATACATCCGGCCATTCTCCAAGCTTACAAAAGGAAGCCCGAGTGAGGAGAAAAATTCGATCGTTTGGCGGACACCGAATTGCCGCAATACATGTATTGGGAATCCTTCCTGATTACTGTGATACTTGCGTGATAAAGCGGCCGCTTCATCCGTACCGGTGGCGGTGGATTGGTTCGTAATGTTGCAACGCCCGTTACCCGTCGTTATTATTTTCTTCCCAAGCCGGTCATTGCTTTCAATAATTGCTGTATCAATACCTTGATCCCTCGCTGTAACTGCAGCCATTAGACCTGCAGCACCCCCACCGATAATGAACAGCTCGTGGTGCTTAGAAGTCTGATCCTTATACATGTTAATTGATGCATCCCTTTTCCTAATAAATTTATTGAATTGACTTAGCTAGCGCCATGGCGGCCACATATCCGGAACTCCAGGCCCATTGCAGGTTATAGCCGCCGAAATCTCCGTCGACATCCATCACTTCGCCAGCCAAATACAGCCCAGGCACCAGCTTGGATTCCAGCGTTCCTTCGATGAGTTCCGACGTATCAATGCCGCCGGCTGTCACTTGCGCATTCGTAAAGCCATTGGTATCCGTCACTTTAAATTCCCAACGCTTCAAGATTTGATAAAATTTCCCCTTAGTTTTCAACGACAGAGCCTGGCAAAGCAGCTGTGGTTGCTGATCTAAGCCGGTCTCCTTGAGTAGGACCGTAACAAGCTTCTTGTTAAAGATGCCAACGAGAGAATCCGCAACCGTCCGGTGTCCAAAGGTCTCCCAGAGCCTTTCTAAAAACTCAACTAACTCTTCCTCCGTGCGGCCCGGCATCAGATCAACCGACAATGTTACCTGTTCTCCTCTTGCAAGATGATACGCAGCCTTCCTGCTTAGCTGAAGAATTGGCGGGCCGGTAATACCATAATCCGTGAAGGCAATTTCACCCTGTTCACTGCAGATGACTTTACCGTTCACAATGATATGGGCTTGTCCCTGAGATTTGATAGTGGACAGTGCCCTCATATTCGGATATTGCAGCTTCAATTGCACAATGGCCGGCAAAGGCTCAATCAGGGTGTGCCCCAGACGTTCGGCAAGTGTATACCCAGGAGGTTCTTTTCCCGCATTTGGACCGGCAAGGCCACCCGCAGATAGAAGTAGATAGTCGCTAGTATAAACAACCTCCTCCTCTGTCTCCGTTTGGCATTTTATCTTGAAGCGCGGATGATTCTTCGAAACAGTAACATCCAACACTTTGTTATTGAGGTATACCGGAACATTCCGATCCTCCAGCGCAAGCTGGAAAATATCCAGCACCGCTGCTGCCTGCAGCGACATTGGATACATCAAGCCCTCCTTCAATCTTGTAAGTGGAAGCCCGAGAAAGGAGAAAAAATCTATAGTCTGACGGATGCCAAATTGCCGCAATACCGCAAGTGGAAATCCGGCCTGATTACTGTGATACTTGTGCGATAAAGCAATTGCTTCATCCGTACCCGTCGCAGTGGATTCATTCGTAATGTTACAGCGGCCATCACCTGTCATTAATATCTTCTTTCCAATCCGGTCGTTACCCTCCAGAATGGCAGTATCGATACCCATATCACGCGCAGTAACGGCGGCCATTAGTCCGGCAGCACCTGCGCCGATAATAAACAGCTTGTGGTGCATATAAGTCTGATTCTCATACATGGTTGGTCAATGCATCCTTTATCCAATTTTTCTAAAACACAGAGTCACTTTATTAAATTATAGCATAAGTATACTGGTTTTCATTTATATCTCCCTATTAACTCTTCCTATCCTAGGTTTGCCTTTTTTATCCCTATATAGAACCTTAAATTTTCCTTCACACCTTCTTCACTGCAATCTTTAATTCCACATACGAAAGATACTGGATCTAGCAAGATACTCATTTTTTTGAACCGCCACGCATAGTCCAGATCATATTCTGAAAATATGAAAAAAGACACCTTTCATGGTGTCTTCAATAGTACTCCATATGGAGCCGAGCCATGGCTGTACAAATCCACAATTCGCCGCCGTGTGATGATTCGGATGTTCGGCGAGGTAGCATAGTTTAAGATCATTCCTTGGTCAGCGTATCGATGCGCGTGTGGCATTGCCCAGCGGATCAAATACGCCATTCTTCTTCCCATTGATAATACTAGCTTCTGCTTCATCTTTAATTAGATTCACTGCATAAGAGCTTGCGGTAGACATATCCGTAACTTTGCCTTTGGAAGCATCTTTATTACACTGATTTAGCCATTCAAGGAAAACAAACTCTCCTATAAAGAAAGGCGATCCTTGAGTAGCATAAAAAAGAGTTGCAACGACAACAAGACCTAGACGAAGCGTTCGAAGCGGTTAATTACAAACTTCGCAAGTACGATCAAATCTAGAAGGGGCAAATAACGGCTGAGCAGGAGTTTGTAATGGGTGATCACGAGGTAATGCATGACGAGTTCCTCTAAATATACACAAAAAAGAACCTTCAACCACTTAGCTTGTGGTTGAAGGTTCTTGCTGTTACGAACTCAGTTTGGCCGCTTCGAGCAAGCGTTGTAAAATGACGGTAGCTTCGGCACGTGTAATGACATTGTTCGGCGTAAGCTGTCCTTGATTGCCTATGATAATTCCGTATTTAACGTTAAGTGCAGCTGCCGCTCTTGCAGACAAGTCGAGCAAATGATGGTCTTTGAATGTGCTAAGCTGTTGAGCGGCTTCGCTATCGGAAATCGCTGTATCCATCCCAGCAAGCCTCATGGCTTTCCCCAGCAACACCATTGCTTCTTCTCGGCTTAGCTTCTCGTTGGGAGTGTACTGGCTGTTGTTACTTGCCGTAACTAACCCGTAGCCTTCCGCAATGGAGACCGTTTCGTAATACCATTGCCCGCTGTTGACGTCAGTAAAGCTAGTAGGCTGATCAACCGTGTGTAATCCGAGAGCCCGGACCAACATCGCCGTGAACTCAGCTCGGGTAATTTGCTTGTTCGGTTGAAAGCTCGATTCAGTGACACCTTGGACGATCAGCTTGGACGCTACTTGTTCGATATCATACTTCGCCCAATGATTCTGAATATCCGCAAAGGTTTTGTCATTCTCTATAACGGCATAGACGCTATTTGTCAGGCTATAAATGACAGCAAAGGTCTTGCCGTTCTCCCTCATCATTCGGGTAGGTACCGGCACGATGTTTCCATCCTTCGTCATCGTAATCCCCGTTATATTTTTATTGTGATCATCTGCTGAATTGGGAATGACAATCGTCCGCTCGACATAGCTAAGAAACTTGTTGAGCTCAATCGTCTTACCGCCATGTGCTGCTGTGATGTTGAAATCAATCGGCGGCGACAAGAGTCTTGCCTTCCCTATACTATTAGCAAGTTGCACGATATCGCTTTCTGGTACATTGGTAATCTCGACTTGAATCACCATGTTTCGCAGTGCATCCTCCGAACCGAAACGCTTCGTGACAAGACTCCAATCGATCCGGTTGGCAGCTAGAAGATAGGAACCAAGCTCCGTTTGAATTAGAATAACTGCGTTTCGGTCATTCAGTGTTGTGATAAGCTGACCGTTTAAGAGCAGAAGAACACGATCTGAATCATTATGGACCGGTATGTTAATGACTGGCTTATCGGGTAAGGAATCGAGGTAACGCGATAATTTCTTCTCGTCGATGGTTACCGTTGTCACTTTCTTTCCGTTCATAACAGCAGTTGTTTCTTTGGCTAAATCCTTCTGTTTAACTCCATTGATCTCGATCTCTAGCCCTAAGCTTGGAATTGGGCTTGTACTTGAGCTTGTACTTGGGTCTGAGCTTGAACCTGAACCGGATTCAGGAGTCGAGATGTTCAGCGTAAACGTGGCAATCGTCTGATTTCCTGCTTCATCGATGACGACTAGCGTGTAGTTGCCAGAAGATATAACTCTCGTTCCGGTTGTGAAGGGCTGACCGTTTAATGTAGCGGTACCTTCATTAAATCCAATCGTCAACGGACTGGTGTAGTTGCTTATTCCTACAGTTAGACCGGTTATAATCGGGTTTGTTCGATCAATTGTGAAAGAAATCATTGTGACGTTACCCGCCTCATCCGTCACCACAAGCGTATAGTCACCTTCGGCAAAAACCGTTGCGCCACTTGCGAATGGATCTCCGTTCAAGGTCGCCGTACCTTCATATACGACAAGCTCCCATTCCTCATCCCCCTTTCAAATCTACAATAATTAGCTCCTTTCCTATTTGCTAGATTTAAAACAGCAGGAACAACATAGAAACCTCTATAAAAAATAGAACAAATGTTCTTGTTTTTCATTGATAATTTTGCTAATATATTAATAGAACTTACCAAATAGAGGTATACATCAAGATAACATCAGAAGTAGGTAACTTTTAATACGATCTAAGCCTAAAACCTTTATGTGTTATTAGAGGGAACTACAAGTGTCCAAATTCTTTATTACTACAACAAATATACTGATAACAAGGTAATCATGAGGTTCATACAGAAGACTGTTCCTATATTCCCAACTCAACAAATCGAATTTTAATTGGTTACGAAAATAATTGTCAATCTGCTATTCAACGAGTCAAAAAAGATACAAACAAATTAAATTATGATGGTTGCTACTTCTGCTGTAAGGATTGTCACACAAGCTAACCAACGCTAGTATGCTTTTCAATTTCATGAGAGATAGAAAATGTAACCAACCGCAAATTCTCCTTTTTTTATTTACACAAAAAAGCGACCAATTAAGGTCGCTTTTTCTAAAACTCCATATGGAGCCGAGGGGAGTCGAATCCCTGTCCGAAGATAACGGCACATAAGCTTCTACGAGTGTAGTCACAGTTTTGATGTCACCCGAGTATCGCCCCGTAACCGCTATACGTTGGGTCAGCCTGATTGTCTTTCAGCTCACCGCAGGCGGAGATGAGACAGCGTATCCCACTATTTGTTAGCCCCTATCCCTGTCACATGGGCGATGCAGAGTAGAAGCACGCACAGTTTCTTAGGGCTGCGAAAGCGCAGTTGTTTTGTTGTTTGCCGTTTAATAGGCTTTAGCGTTGATGAAGCGGACGCGTCCTCACTACTCGCTACTCATGCTCGAACTACCCCTGTCGAATTCAAGAACGGCCCTCATTAAAAGGGCGCTTTCGGATCAAGCGGATCTTCCAAGCAAGAGAGATCCACCTTACAGCTTCTTATTCAAGAAAACTGTAACGAAGCAATAACTAACTTAAGCCACCAGCAGAGCACATTTATCAACACTTTAACACGTGGGTTAAAGGAATTGAAGGTTGAAACTGGAACTCATTTGAATCGTCTAGTTCTCCCAGATTATCTGGCGATCTTTTGCTTATCACGCAGTACACGCTGGATAACAGTTGAGCATCTCGCTTGGCAGCCGAGTCACGTTTGTCATACTCTTTTTTTACCTTTACCAAGACCAATCAGCAGCTTCGCATATTCCGGCATAAATCTTAAGTGGCACAATCGTAAACCCATCTCGCTTGGACAAGCCCAGCAGTTTATGAATTTGCTCCTTATGCATTAACAATTTACGTGTGCGTGTGTGGGATCAGTAGGATTGGCACGGTTACCTTGTTCAAAAGGGCTGATATGCATGTTGCGAATCTGAATCTCACCATTGCGGATCGTAGCAAAAGCATCTCCAATATTAGCGCGGCCATTACGCAGCGACTGATCTCTGTACCCGTCAGCACCAAGCCAGCTTCATATCCTCGATAAAATAATCATGGGAAGCTTGTTCTGGGCGAAAATACCGTCTGCTTTTTTACCCATGAGAATCACTCCTTGAATCATATTCAAGGTTAAAGAAATCTTCATGCCCGTCTAATCTAAACGACACAGCCATCGAACGTCTGATCTATATTGTAACAAATGGAATCTAGTGTGAGCGCAAGGAACCTTCCACCAAATATACCTCACCTAATTTGTCATATAGTTGTCAGTAACATTACCCAATATCTAGCATTTGTTACAAAAGCATTAAGCTGAGTTGATCTGGAGTTTTTTCAGCAAATAGCGATGTTACCCTTTTTTACTTGTGCGCCTTAATTAACAGATAGTTATCCACTAATCTCCACATATCTATATCCATCTACCTCAATTACTTATTACCTATTTGTTCTCATCATCCGCTTCCCCCTACTTGATATACATCTATTCGACGCCTATTCAAATAGTGCCACTTACCTATACTGTGCCTATCCTCTACCTATCCTATCCTCTACCTATTCACTTGCTATCACCTACGTTTTTCTATATAAATGTATTTCAGCAACTATTTAAGCCTTATCACCGCCAAAAACTAATTAGTTGCAGTTTCTGCAGCTAAAAGTGAAATCAGACCAATTAGAGGTAACTCATCAGATTTAGATGTACAAAATGCAACTAACTACCACTTTTACTACATAACCTAAATTTAACTGCACATAGTGCAATTAACCAAGTTGATGATTAGTTAAAAAGCACCGCCCGGAGGGACGGTGCTTAAGTATCGTTATAGAGTTACGCAACGCGTAACCGTCATTTATTTCTTTTTACGCTTACGTGGTGCTCCTTCTGGAGCGCTCTCCAATATTGTCACTTCGTTTAGAAGTGACTTGCCTGAGACGTCTCTACGTTGCCTGGTGTCACGGACTGGCCGATGAACACGCCGCCTTTGGTTTTCCTTTGCGGCGGCCTTTACTCAGGAGTGCCGTTACGACCTTCTCCACCGCCAAAGTTACTCCCGCGATCCTCGCGGCTGCGGAACTTCGTGCTGCCGTCCACGCCCCGCGCTTCGCCGCTGGAGGAGTCGGACGGAGCGCCGTATCCGCCTTTGCCGGAGCCAAAGCCGAAGCTGATGCCGCGTCCACCACCGCACCGCCGTGTCTCCGCCGCGGCCTGCCCGCCGCTGCGCTCACGCGGCGCGCCTGCGTTGCCGCCAGCTTCGCCTCTCCGCGCTTCCTGCGCCCGGCGCAGCAACCACCCGGCTCGCATCCTCGCCGGCCTCGCGCCCGCGCTTCCGCTTACTGCGGCCGCCTGCTGTGCCAATCGCCGCTTGCGCGGCCCTTCACCGGCGCGCACACCTGCGCCCGGCTTGCCCTTGCCCGCGCCCTGCAGCAGCGCCGCCGGGTTTCGCTTACCGCCGGGCAGTTCCTTGCCCGCGGCGCCTTTACCCCCGGCCGGCTTAATGAAGCCGCCACCCGAACGGCCGCCTCTGCCTTCCGCGGCCGCCCTGCAAAGCCACCGCCGCGGTGCTCGCCTGGCGCGCGTGGCTTCATGTCGACCAACTCGAAATCGATCGTGTGGTCATCCATATTTACTTTGGCGACTCGGATCTTCACCTCGTCACCAATGCGGAACACACGCGATGTGCGCTCGCCAATAAGCGCCATATGACCTTCGTCGAAGTGATAATAATCGTCGCTCATTGCACTGAGACGAATAAGACCTTCGACGGTATTATCCAGCTCGATGAACATTCCGAAGCTGGTCACACTGCTGACCATAGCCTCGAATTCCTCGCCTACTTTATCCTGCATGTATTCTGCTTTCTTCAGTTGCTCCGTATCGCGTTCAGCTTCTACCGCCACACGCTCGCGTTCCGAGGACTGCTGAGCAATGTCAGGCATCCGGCTAGACAAATAATCATGCCGTTTCTGGGTCAGTGCCCCTCCATTCTCAATCACTTCACGCATTACGCGGTGAATGACCAGATCGGGGTACCGGCGAATTGGAGAAGTAAAGTGAGAATAGTATTCCGCAGCCAGTCCGAAATGGCCCGTGCTCTCCGCATCATACTTTGCCTGCTTCATGGAACGCAGCATCATCGTACTGATGACCGTCTGTTCCTTTGTGCCTTGGATTTGCTCCAACAGATCCTGCAAAGCACGTGGATGAACCGAATTGCCACGGCCCTTGACGTGATATCCGAAATTGGCCGCAAAAGCCATGAAATTCTGCAGCTTCTCTGGGTCTGGATCTTCGTGAATCCGGTAAAGGAACGGAACCTTCAACCAGTGGAAATGCTCAGCAACCGTTTCATTTGCCGCCAGCATAAACTCCTCGATAATCTGCTCCGCTACAGAACGTTCACGCTTCACGATATCTACAGCCTTGCCGTTCTCGTCGACGATGATTTTGCTCTCTTCAAAATCAAAATCAACCGCACCCCGGCGCATCCGCGCATCGCGCAGCTTCATCGCCAATTCTTTCATGAGGCGGAAATCATCAATTAGTGGACTATAACGTTCCAGCAGCTCTGGATCTTCATCTTCGAGAATTTTACGAACATTGGAGTAAGTCATTCTCTCTTTGGTACGAATCACGCTCGTAAAGACATCGTGCTTCACAACCTTCATTTGCTCGTTAAATTCCATTTCACAGGACATTGTTAACCGGTCTACCTGTGGATTCAAGCTGCAAATCCCGTTCGATAGACGGTGCGGCAACATCGGAATAACCCGGTCTACCAAATACACACTACAACCGCGGTCATAGGCTTCTTTATCCAGCTCAGAGCCTTCACGCACATAATAACCTACGTCTGCTATATGGACGCCCAGCTTGTAATGTCCATTCTCCAAGCGCTGTACGTTTACCGCATCATCCAAATCCTTAGCATCTTCGCCATCAATCGTAACAATGTTCAGTCCGCGCAGGTCGCGTCTTCCTTGCTCCGCAATCTCCTCTTCTGTAATTGAATCAGGAGCACTATCGGCTTCATCCATCACTTCAGCTGGAAATGCTTCAGGCAATTGATGTTTGCGGATAATGGAAAGAATATCAACACCCGGATCATCCTTATGTCCGAGAATTTCAATAATTTCACCCTCTGCCGCTGCTCGGCCTTCCGGATAACTCACAATACGCACAACGACCTTTTGACCATCTACAGCCCCTTTAAAGGATTGCTTCGGAATAAAAATATCACGATTAATCCGCTTATCATCAGGCAGCACAAAACCATAGGTCTCCAGGTTTTGAAAAACACCTACCGTCTGCAACACGCCACGTTTTACAATACGTACTACTTCGCCTTCCATACGTCCGCCGGACGGACTTTTAGAGGTAATACGAATCAGAACGATATCGCCATTCATAGCTCCCTTAAGATCATTTGCATGGATATATACGTCAGGATGATCACGATCATCCGGGATTAAAAAAGCAAAACCCTTCGCATGTGCTTGTAAACGTCCACGCAGCAAATCCATCCGTTCTGGCACGCCATAACGTGCAGTACGGGTCAATACAATTCTTCCATCCTGCTCTAATTCAATCAGCAGCTCCTCGAACTTTTTAAACCCTTCACTATCCTCTAGAGCAAAATGACTCACCAGCTCTTCATAAGTCATTGGTTTATATGCAGTTTCCCGCATGAAATCGAGTAATATTTCTTGTGTTATCATGTTCGTCACCCCAGCCCTCCGCGGCTTCAAGCCGCTGGCAAATATGTATATCTTGTCCTGCCCTGCAGTAATGCCAAGTAAATTTTACCTTTACTACTTCATACCCTAGTATACACGAAATCAATCCTGCGCATCCCTGTTACTGTCATCCAAAGGTTAACACAGTACAAAATTTCCTTTAACTGCTGAAATACATCCATGCCAATTTCAGATTTACTTCCTATCGATCCAGCCTTTTTCTTTGCGAATATGAAAAGAAAAGCACCCTTAGGTGCTTTTTAACTCCTTTTAATATAACAAAAAAGCCGCCGCTCTATTCCATTTAGAACAGAGCGAGGGCTTACGGTAGATCTTTTAGTCGATTAGAATAGCAGCTAGAATCGCCATGATGAAGAAACCAGCAGCAAGTCCAACAGTTACACGTTGTAGTACAAGCTCCATACCACGAGCTTTTGTTTTACCAAAGAGATGCTCAGCACCGCCAGAGATGGCACCGGAAAGACCCGCGCTTTTCCCCTTTTGCAGAAGAACGACCGCAATAAGACCGACGGAAAAAATCAGGAGCACAACTTTCAAAAAGATATCCATTCACTTCCACCTCCTACGCCTAAGCATCACTATCTATGGTAATTTAGGTTATCACGATACATAAACAGTATTCTTATTTTATCATAGCGCTGTCGGTAATACAACAGCTTAGACTGTTAAGTCGTAGCTTTTCTTGCAAGATAAGGATAAACCTATTAAAGTCTATCTTCTTCAAATCATAAAAAAGACCCGCCATAACGGCGGGTCTTCGAAGTCTGCTATAAAAGCAGATTATCTTTTAAGGTTGTAGAAGGATTTCAGGCCGTTGTATTGAGCCAATTCACCCAACTCATCTTCGATGCGAAGCAATTGGTTGTATTTAGCAACACGGTCTGTACGGGAAGGAGCACCTGTTTTGATTTGACCAGCATTAGTCGCAACAGCGATATCAGCGATTGTGCTATCTTCGGATTCACCGGAACGGTGGGAGATAACTGCTGTGTAACCAGCACGTTTAGCCATTTCGATAGCATCAAAAGTTTCAGTCAATGTACCAATTTGGTTAACCTTAACCAAGATGGAGTTACCGATACCTTTTTCGATACCTGTTGCAAGACGCTCAGTGTTAGTTACGAACAAGTCGTCACCAACCAATTGGACTTTGTCGCCCAATTTTTCAGTAAGCAATTTCCAGCCATCCCAGTCGTCTTCGGACATACCGTCTTCGATTGTGATGATAGGATATTTTTCAACCCATGAAGCAAGAAGGTCAACATACTCAGCGGAAGTATAAGATTTACCTTCGCCAGCAAGGGTGTATTTACCGTCTTTGTAGAACTCAGTGGAAGCAACGTCCATACCCAAGAATACGTCAACACCTGGTTTGTAACCAGCTTTTTCAATAGCTTCGATGATTGTAGTGATTGCTTCTTCATTCGAACCAAGGTTCGGTGCGAAACCACCTTCGTCACCTACAGCTGTGTTCAGGCCTTTGGATTGAAGTACGGATTTCAAGTTGTGGAAAATTTCAGCACCTGTGCGAAGAGCTTCTTTGAAGCTTGGAGCTCCTACAGGAAGAACCATGAACTCTTGAACGTCGATGTTGTTGTCCGCATGCTCACCACCATTGATGATGTTCATCATTGGTACTGGTAGAGTTTTAGCGTTGAATCCGCCCAGGTATACGTACAAAGGAATATCCAAAGCTGCTGCAGCTGCACGAGCTACTGCCATGGATACAGCTAGGATTGCGTTAGCGCCCAATTTACCTTTGTTAGGAGTTCCGTCCAAAGTAATCATCAATTTGTCGATGCCCACTTGGTCAAGAGCGTCCATACCGATAACTTCTGGAGCGATGATTTCATTTACGTTCTCAACAGCTTTCAGAACGCCTTTACCCATGTAACGGGATTTGTCGCCATCACGAAGTTCTACAGCTTCGTGAGCACCAGTGGAAGCGCCGGAAGGAACGATAGCGCGGCCTTTAGCACCGGATTCCAGATAAACGTCAACCTCTACAGTAGGGTTACCACGGGAGTCAAGGACTTCGCGAGCATATACATCAGAAATAATAGTCATGTAAGTTAATCTCCTTTTAACATTGTTTTGGTCTTACTTGTATAGCTTAAAATCAAAGGCGTTATACCTTACCTTACTTACGGCTAGCAATCATGGATTGTCCGGTCATTTCCGCAGGTTGCGGAAGTCCCATCAAATCTAGGATTGTTGGTGCTACGTCTGCAAGAATACCGGATTCACGCAATACAACATTCTCAGTAGTCACGATGAACGGAACAGGATTGGTTGTATGAGCTGTGAACGGGCGACCGTTCTCGTCAAATACCATATCTGCATTACCATGGTCAGCGATAATAATGGCAACGCCACCTTTGGCAACAACCGCATCCACTACTTTACCTACACACTCATCCGTCACTTCTACAGCCTTGATTGTTGGTTCCAGCATGCCGGAGTGTCCAACCATATCAGGATTGGCAAAGTTAAGAATGATAGCATCCTGTCTTTCCGCTTCGATTTCCGCTACGCAGGCTGCAGCCACTTCGTATGCGCTCATCTCAGGTTGAAGATCATAGGTTGCCACTTTAGGAGAGTTGATTAAGATCCGAGTTTCACCAGGAAGCTCCTCGTCACGTCCACCGCTGAAGAAGAAGGTTACATGCGGATATTTCTCAGTTTCCGCGATGCGCAGTTGCTTCTTGTTTTGTTGAACAAGCACTTCACCCAATGTGTTATCCAGGTTCTTCGGTGAATAGGCTACATAACCTTGTACCGTTTCGCTGAAAGTAGTTAGGCATACGAAGTGCAGGTTTTGCGGGAACAAAGGACCACGATCGAAACCGCGGAAATCTTGATTCGTGAACACTTGTGACAATTGAATAGCACGGTCAGGACGGAAGTTGAGGAATACGACGGAATCGCCGCTCTCTACTGCCGTTACAGGTTTGCCTTCACTGTTTACAATTACACTAGGTTCAACGAATTCATCAAATACCGAGTTTTCATAAGATGAAGTGATGGCTTGCACAGCATCCGTGTATTTAGGGCCTTCACCATAAACCATAGCACGGTAGGCTTTCTCTACACGTTCCCAACGTTTATCACGATCCATTGCGTAATAACGTCCGGACACCGTTGCAATTGTACCCACGCCAACCTCTTCGATTTTAGCTACTAGATCTTGGACAAACTTCTTCCCACTATCAGGAGCTACGTCACGACCGTCCATAAAAGCATGGATATACACTTCATGCATATCTTCTTTTTTAGCCAGGTCAAGCATAGCAAACAGGTGGTTAATATGGCTATGTACCCCTCCGTCGGATACAAGCGCATAAAGGTGAAGCTTTTTGCCAGTGTTCTTAGCATTTCTAACTGCGCTAACCAGGGTTTCGTTATCGAAGAACTCACCCTCGCGAATCGATTTATCGATACGAGTCAAATCCTGATAAACGATCCGGCCTGCACCAATATTCAAATGCCCTACTTCGGAGTTGCCCATTTGCCCTTCCGGAAGGCCTACAGCTTCACCGCAAGCAGTGAGTGTAGTGTTAGGATATTGTTTCAGGTAACGGTCATAGTTAGGTTTGTTGGCTTGAGCAACGGCATTACCTTCTGTCGTTCCACGCAAACCAAAACCATCCATGATGATCAAAGCTACGGGTTTTGGAGCTGACATCTTACTTCGCCCCCTCAACCAATTGAACGAAGGAATCCGGTTGTAAGCTGGCACCGCCAACAAGCGCACCATCGATGTCGCTTTGGCCCATGTACTCAGTTACATTCTCAGGCTTCACGCTGCCGCCGTATTGAATACGAACAGCTTCAGCTGTTGCTGCATCATACAGATCTTTTACAAGACTGCGGATGTAAGCAATAACTTCATTAGCATCTTGGGAAGTGGAAGATTTACCTGTGCCAATAGCCCAGATAGGTTCGTATGCAATAACAACTTTTGCTGCTTGCTCGGCACTAAGACCTTGGAATGCAGCTTCAGTTTGTACTTTACATACTGCTTTAGTTTGATCAGCTTCACGCTCTTCGAGCTTTTCGCCAACACATACGATAGGAGTAATTCCGTGACGGAATGCAGCATGCATTTTCTTATTCACGATTTCATCCGTTTCGCCAAAATAAGCACGACGCTCAGAGTGGCCAATGATAACATAGTCCACACCAAGATCACTTAGCATTACACCACTGATCTCGCCTGTGTAAGCACCGTTATCTTCAAAGTGTAGGTTTTGTGCACCAATCTTGATGTTAGTACCTTTTGCAGCTGCTACAAGTGCAGGCAGGTTAGTAAATGGAGCGCAGATTACAGTCTCAACGCCTTCTACTTCTGCTTTGCCTTTAATTTCAGCAATAAAGCTTTCTGCTTCAGGAACTGTTTTGAACATTTTCCAGTTACCTGCAATAATAGGTGTTCTCATGACTTATGTTGCCTCCTTCTTAGGTCTTACTTATCGTTCAGTGCTTCTACGCCAGGAAGCGCCTTGCCTTCCATGAACTCAAGGGATGCACCGCCACCAGTGGAGATATGATCCATTTGATCAGCCAGGTGGAATTTCTCTGCTGCTGCTGCGGAATCTCCGCCACCAATAACAGTGTAACCTTCAGTAGTTGCACAAGCTTTTGCTACTGCAAGTGTACCTTCAGCGAATTTATCGATTTCGAATACGCCCATAGGTCCATTCCAGACAACCAGCTTGGAGTTCTTGATAATATCGGCATAAAGTTCACGAGTCTTAGGTCCGATATCAAGTCCTTCCCAACCTTCTGGGATTTCATTGTAATCAACGATCTTAGTGTTAGCGTCAGCACCAAATTTATCAGCAACAACAACATCAACAGGAAGCATGAAGTTTTTACCAAGTGCTTTTGCTTTTTCGATGAATCCAAGAGCAACGTCAAGTTTGTCGTTGTCTACTAGTGATTTACCGATTTCAAAGCCTTGTGCTTTAGTGAATGTATAAGACAATCCACCGCCGATCAGGACGTTATCAGCCAAAGACAACAAGTTATCAATAACATCAATCTTGTCTTTAACTTTCGAACCACCGATGATCGCAGTGAAAGGACGTTCTGGGTTAGAAAGAGCTTTACCAAGAACGGACAATTCTTTCTCCATCAAAAGACCGGATACAGCTGGTAAGAAATGAGCGATACCTTCTGTCGATGCATGTGCACGGTGAGCCGCACCAAACGCATCATTAACAAACAAATCAGCCAATTCAGCGAATTGTTTAGCCAGTTCAGGATCGTTTTTCTCTTCACCTGGGTAGAAGCGAACATTCTCAAGTACAAGTACGTCGCCTTCGCCTAGCTCAGCGATTTTTGCTTTTACAGCTTCGCCAATTGCTTCGTCAGCTTTAGCTACTGGTTTGCCAAGGAGCTCGGACAGACGTTCAGCAGCAGTAGTCAAACGCATGGAATCTACGAATTCGCCTTTAGGACGACCCATATGACTCGCAAGAATGATCTTTGCACCGTTCTCGATCAAATATTTAATGGTTGGAAGTGTTTCGCGAATACGAGTATCATCAGTAATTTTACCGTCTTCTACAGGTACGTTGAAATCCACGCGTACAAATACGCGCTTACCCTTTACTTCTACATCACGGACGCTTTTTTTGTTCATGATTAATTCCTCCACACCCAAAATTGTTTCTAGCAGGAAACAAGAAATACATTTAGAAAGAGCGGAAACAAGGAATTTCTGTTTCCGCTCTATAGATGTTGCTTATATCAAGTCAATTACTTAGCGATTTTAGCGAATTTCTCCAAAGTACGAACCAATTGTGCAGTGTAGGACATTTCATTGTCATACCAAGCAACAGTTTTAACCAGTTGTTTGTCGCCAACAGTCAATACTTTAGTTTGTGTAGCATCGAACAGGGATCCGAAAGTCATACCTTTGATGTCGGAAGATACGATTTCATCTTCAGTGTAACCATAAGTGTCTGGATCGGAAGCTGCTTTCATTGCTGCGTTGATTTCTTCAACAGTAACGCTCTTATCAAGAACAGTTACAAGTTCAGTCAGGGAACCAGTTGCAACTGGAACACGTTGAGCTGCACCATCCAATTTACCTTTAAGTTCTGGAATAACCAGACCGATTGCTTTAGCAGCACCAGTAGTGTTAGGAATGATGTTCTCAGCTGCTGCACGAGCGCGTCTGAAGTCACCTTTAGCATGTGGAGCATCCAAAGTGTTTTGGTCGCCAGTGTAAGCATGAATTGTAGTCATCAAGCCTTCAACGATACCGAACTTGTCGTTCAGTACTTTTGCCATAGGAGCTAGGCAGTTAGTTGTGCAAGATGCGCCGGAAATAACAGTCTCAGTACCATCAAGAATGTCATCGTTAACGTTGTAAACGACCGTTTTCATGTCGCCAGTAGCTGGAGCGGAGATAACTACTTTCTTAGCTCCACCTTTCAAGTGTTTTTCAGCTGCTTCTTTAGTTGTGAAGAAACCTGTGCACTCAAGTACGATATCAACGCCTAGGTCGCCCCATGGCAATTCTTCAGGGTTGCGGTTAGCAAGAACCTTAACTTCTTTACCATTGACTTTGAAGAAGCCATCATGCACTTCAACATCACCTTGGAATTTACCTTGAGTTGTATCATATTTAAGCAAATGAGCAAGCATCTTAGCGTCAGTCAAGTCGTTGATTGCTACCACTTCGATACCTTCTACATTTTGAATACGGCGGAAAGCAAGGCGTCCAATACGTCCAAAACCGTTAATTCCAACTTTTACACTCATTGAATAGTTCCTCCTAGAATTCGTTTTATTTATTCAAAACAGACGGTGAGGTCTGTCATGACAACAATGTTAAGTATGATGCAAGAAGTATGTTATTGCCTGCAATCTAAAAACTACGAAGATAGCTGTAGTTGATTGTCAATTTCCTTGCCTATTTCTACTGCAGCAGCCTCGTCCGTGACGAGAATATTCTCCTGCCCGAAACGCAGCATGGCATGAATGGCTTTGGCCTTGGGTTTGCCTCCTGCAATACCGATGACTTTCTCTGTCCGAATAATATCTTCTAGACGTAGACCCATCGTAAGCATGGTATGGACAACCTGACCCTCTTCATTGAAATAATAGCCAAAAGATTCGGCCACTGCCCCTTCACCCTGGATTTCCGAGACTGTAGCCTCGTCCAGTTTGCGGCGGCGGGTCATTTCAATGGCATCCCCAATCCCATGTACAATAATACGCGAACTACGGATGGTTTGTACAATCTCTCCAATATTAGAGTCAAGTGCCAGCGATTGGTATGCATCCCCGCTAAGCAAATCAGGGACATGCAACAACCGGTAGTTGGCTCCAACCCGCTTTGCCATTGTTGAGGCAATCGTGTTGGCTTGAATCTCCATACTCTCTCCTAATCCTCCACGCGCCGGAACAAACCAAGCGTTCTTATAGGAAAGGGACAACGGCGGTGCCAGTTGATCAGCCATATCGGCAAGCGTCGATCCACCTGTGACGGCAACTGTATCATCTGCGCGAAGTATACTCAGCAGCGCTTTCGCACCCGCTCGGCCAAGCTCTCGTTTGGTGAACGGCGATGACTCACAATCACCCGGTACTACAATAACTTTATCCAGACCATACGTTGCTCGAATTTTCTCTTCCAGCTCATCCAGACCAAATAGGCTCTTAACAACCGGCTCTAGCAAATCAAGCAGTCTACGTCCAGCAGCGCTAATGCGCATGCCAACACTCTCGATCTCAATAAGCCCTTGCGATTTCAGAAGATCCGTCTCGGCACGCAGTACCCGCTCAGTCATATCTAGCGAAGCGGCTAGCGTTCTGCGCCCAATAATATCGGACAGCATGATCTGATGAAGAATCGTGTACCGTCTCTTAAGGGTTTCCATGAGATCAGGCAGAAGCTGCTTTTGGATATCTAATAAATTACGCATACTTTCACTCCTGCAACTTCGTCTTCCTCTATTCCCTTGTTCATGGTCTCAAAACGTCCCGGGTAAACTTTTTAAGTCCCACCCATATTCTAACCAAATATTGCTCGAAGCGCAAGTCTTCCGAGAGTAGAATTCTCAAGCGCTTGTCTTCTTATACATTAATAAGGTCAGAAAAAGATATAGCGCCCGATGCCTGTCCCTAGAGCGCTTGTCCAGTATTAATATTACATTGCAATTGTGTAAAAATTGTATTATAATCATTTTTGTTGCGCCCGTGGTCCAATGGATATGACGTAGGCCTCCGAAGCCTGAGATCCAAGTTCGATTCTTGGCGGGCGCGCCATTAATTTCATTTTTGCACATAATTTAGTAGTGCCTATACTACTACTTAACCAAAGAGCCGCTTGTCGGCTCTTTTTTTTGAATATAAGTTTGACTTTCTTTGACTTTTTGTTTGAATTTGTTTATCATGTGGGTAATACGGCAAGAGTAAAAATGAATACATTTAAAGAACCAATATCAAGGAGGTTTTCCACGTGAGTTATATTCCTATGGTAGTAGAACAGAGCAACCGCGGCGAGCGCGCTTATGACATCTATTCCCGCCTGCTGAAGGACCGCATCATTTTCCTTGGAACGGAGGTTAATGACGTGGTAGCCAATTCTATCATCGCACAAATGCTGTTCTTGGCTGCCGAAGATCCTGACAAGGACATTCACCTTTACGTGAATAGCCCAGGCGGTTCCATTACTGCAGGTATGGCTATTTTTGATACAATGCAGTACATTAAACCAGACGTTTCCACCATCTGTGTGGGTATGGCAGCTTCCATGGGAGCTTTCCTGCTAAACGCTGGCGCCAAAGGCAAACGCTTTGCACTGCCTAACAGCGAGATCATGATCCACCAGCCTCTGGGTGGTGCTCAAGGTCAAGCAACGGACATTGAAATCCGTGCCCGCCGCATCCTCAAATTGCGCGATAAGCTGAACCGTATTCTAGCAGAACGTACGGGTCAACCTCTAGAACGTATTGAGAAGGATACAGATCGCGACTACTTCATGACTGCTGCAGACGCGGCTGAATACGGTATCGTAGATAAAGTAATCGAGAAGACATTGCCTAGCGGTGTGTAAGCTATAAAGTAAAAATATAAAGAGGCTGTGCTCTATCCGTTATGGTTAGAGCACAGCCTCTTTATATTTTATAGAAGACCTAAATCCAATTAAGCCAGCCCGCCATAACCTAGCGCATCCAGTTTCTCGGCAATTACGCGATAACCCCGGCCATTCGGATGCAAATGATCAATGGATAACAGCCCTCTCTCATTTCCTGCGAACTCACTGTAAATCGAAGCAAATCCACATACTCGGCTACTGTACTGTACTGCGTATTGATTAAACTGCCTGACCCACTCTGTCGCACCAACCACCTGAGGATAGGGGTTATATAATCCCACAATTCTAATGATAAAAGGTCTACGCGTCCTCGCCTTCAATTGTATAAGGATATTCATAATTGCAGAGAAATTTTGTTTGCATTCCTGAAGCGATCTGCGCAGCTCTGCGGATAAGTTGCCTTGCTGTCTTGCTGCTGATTTGGCCGCGTGAATCAAATCATTACCACCGATAGACACAGTGATGATATCGGCTTCTCGAACGGCCTCACGCATCATGGAATTTCCGCGCAGCCGCTGCTCCAGCTCTGAAGTAGTCATTCCGTTCACGCCTAAATTCGTAGAGGCTACAGTAGTCCGCAGTCTCCCTTCTGCCATTCTACGGTACACCGGAACAAAACCGTTACCTGGCAGAGCACCAAATCCAGTCGTCAAGGAATCGCCAATTGCAGTATATTGGTAGCCCATAGCTCTCCCCCGTTCATAAACTAGTTACTCCCTTTAGCATATGAACAAGAGATAACTCTGGTAAGGGGGAGATGTCTTGTGCCGACATTAGCGGAGACGAAGCATTTCCATTTATTTTATGCCAGCAAACGGGCTACTGCCATCCGGCAAAAGCTCTTTGAAACTAAAAGTATACTCAGGGAAGCCTGCAGCATACGCTGTGTACTCATATAATTGGAAGAACAGAACAACCTTGTCGTCCTTCAGATAGAAATATTTCTCCGTATTCAATCCGTTGAATCCTCCCAAATAACTATCCTCTGCCTTCAGTAGCCTGCTCAGCTTTGCATTCAGCTGTTTTTTGTAGTTTGGATTAGCTCCAAACAGGTCGCCCAACAGTAGACGTTTACCATCCTTAAGCGAGAAGGTGAAGGCTTCACGGTTAGTCATTCCATGGGCGCCGCCCGTATCACTATACTGATGCATCACTATGCTGATCACACCATTCTGATTGTAGGTCACTACATAACCTGAATCATAGGTGTATTTGGGCTCTGCTCCATCTCGATCGGAGATATCCTGTTCTGCACCCGCCGCGAATTTCATAACACTTTCCTTCAAAGTATTATTAATAGCTTGTTGCGCACTGGAGTTGCCCAATCCACTGATCTTCGGATAATCAAGCTGAATAAAAGCTTCTGCCCGATCTTTAGCATAAGTTTCCGTGGTTACCGTCAGCGCGTTCTGCGGTCTGTTCACCACATTCAGCCTACTGGCGGCCCGACTCCAATCTACCTTATAACCCATATAATCATTTAACAATCCTGATGGAACATAGAGGCGATTATTAATTAACTTTCCTTCATACTCTCGAATGAAATAGTTGTTCACCCACACAGAAGTACCGTAGCTGGATAACATCAACTTGGCCTTGGCCGATCCTTTTCCAATCATGTACGCATTTTCCTTCTTATCATACACAAGCGGTAATCCCAACACATCTCGCATAAAAGTTAGGGGAATCCAGGCCTGTCCTTCCTTCAAAATACCTTCCTGTAACGAATTTATCCCGTTTGCCTTTAAAACGATACGCGATTCAATAGTTTTATTCTCCGTTTTACTAACTGCTGCATAACCCGTTTCGCTGGGCAGCAGACCTCCACCAAACAATAAACCTGCTGACATCAGACCTATGCCCCATTTGCGTGCTGATTCTTTTGAAATAATATTCATCATCTTATTTTTCCTCTCCTTTCCAATTTATTAAACAGAATCGTAGAGAACTTACACAAAAAAAGAGGCGCCCCCCACTATTACTAGTGGAAGATCACCTCTCCTCTCTGCATTCACCTTGTTCTGATACTATTTCAATTCATACATTACGCTCAGCTGAGTTGTAACTTTAACTACTCCGGGTTGCACGGATGTGCTTGCACCAGCATCTGCTGCAGCCATATTCATTTTTAGATTCTGTTCAAAATAAACCGGAGTGATATCGCCATCATTTTGGCTGACCGTGATCACTTGACCCAAGCTGCGTTTAGCTGCCTTAGCAATAGCCCCTGCTTTAACATCTGCATTCGCCATCGCTTTTTCAATCACCTGAGCTTCAAATGCAGAAGTATCTTCCACAGAAAAACGTGCATTTCCGATATTATTCGCCCCTGCCGCAGATGCAGCGTCCAGCAATTCACCAACCTTGGTCAGATCTCTATAAGACACTAACAGCGTATGATTAGCGTTGTACCCCTTCACTTGCTGTCCTTCTTTTTCGCTGTAACTATAATTGGGTTGCACATAAAACTGCGTGCTTTGAATATCTTTATCTGCAATTTTCCAAGTATTCTTCAGTAAAGTCATAATCTTCTGAATTTTAGCGGCATTGGTCTTCTGCGCTTCTTGCGCAGTTGTGGCCGTAGTATCCACACCGATGGACAAGTATACAATATCCGGCTTGAGGGACAATTCGCCTTTACCTACTACACTAACGACATTTTTCTGCACTTCATCTGCATAAGCCTTTGCAGGACCTTGGAAAACACCACTCATGCTGATCCCTCCAATTAACAAACTCCCTACGATCATCACTGAACCAATTTTCTTCAATAAACCTTTCATATTTGCCAGCCCCTTTCATTTCTTGTGTTTTGTTATTATCCTCTAGACGAGTCATTTTGGTAAATGTTGCACGTTCTCCATCTATTTTTTGGTATTAAAAAAAAGCCCCGAAGGGCTTTTGGTCATGCGATAAATAAAGTCTTCCTAGCAGAAACGATGTTGTCTTCCTATTATTGGTTCTCAAGCTCTTCTTTGCTGACCAGACTTGTCAAAGCGTTTACAGCTTGATCGGCATCCGCACCGTCCGCGCTAATGTAAATCTCCGTGCCGGAACTGATAGCGAGGCTCATAATCCCCATAATACTTTTAGCATTTACTTTTTTATCATCTTTTTCCACGAAAATCTCCGACGAAAACTTGTTAGCTTCTTGCACAAACAATGCTGCCGGTCGGGCATGAAGCCCTGTCTTCAACCGAACAACTACCGGGTGCTTTGTCATGAAACGCTTACCCCCTAATTGAGTTCTCCCCAAAAGTTTCACATTAATTTTATATTATTATATCATTATAACGTAAACCACACTAGAAAAAAAGTAATTAGCCGCCTCGAACCTTGTCCGCCAGCTCATCAATCTTACGAAGCCGATGATTTACTCCCGACTTACTGACTGTACCTTTGAGCATTTCACCAACCTCCTTGAGGTTGATATCTGGATGCGCCATTCGAATTTCTGCTACTTCACGCAGTTTATCCGGCAAATTCTCCAGTCCCATTTCTCGCTGCAACAGCTTGATATTCTCAATCTGCCGCACCGCAGCACTTATTGTTTTGTTGAGATTTGCGGTCTCGCAGTTCACGATCCGATTCACGGAATTACGCATATCGCGCATAATTCTTACATCCTCAAATTTGAACAGCGCCTGATGCGCTCCAATCAAACTTAAGAATTCAATGATCTTCTCGCCTTCTTTAATGTAAAGAATGAACCCTTTTTTACGTTCAATACAGCGTGCGTTTAGGTGGAATTCCCCAGCCAGATCCACTAATGCTTTACAATGTTCCTCATACATCGAGGAAATCTCCAAATGGTAGGAGGAGCCTTCCGGATTATTAACCGATCCGCCAGCCAGAAAGGCACCGCGCAAATAAGCACGCTTGCAGCAGTTATTCCCAACAATCTCATCATCAATACCATCGGTAAAAATAAATCCTTCCGACACAATTCTAAGATCCTTTAGGATCTCTTGTACACGGTTTGGGATTCTGACGATATAGACGTTATTTTTCTTCAAACGCATTTTTTTACGCACGAGTAGCTCAATATGGACCTGGTAATATTTCTTAAGTAAAGAATATACCCGCCTTGCAATCGCGGCGTTCTCCGTCGAAATGTCGAGAATAACCTTTTTGCTTGAAAGCTGCACAGATCCATTCATACGGATAAGCGCTGACATTTCCGCCTTCTCGCAGCAGGGTTCACTCTCCACCATCGTCAGCTCTTTTTTGGTAAGGGCCGCAAAAGACAAGGGTCTCACCTCTTTCTTGATAAGTACTTCGTTCTCATCTATAAGTTATACCCTAGGGTTTCTGTTTATCCAATCCTGCACAAGCTGATAAATGTGATGACTAAGCTTATCGGTATCATGTCTCAAATAAGTTCGGAATAAAACCAGTTTATCGGCTATAACCTTGTATCCATTGCCATCCAGCGCTTCTTTATCAAGCTGCACCGGGCGCGCGCCCTTCTCGGCGTACTTCGTCTGGACCTGTTCCGGAATCTCACCGTCATTAACAATAACATAATCGAATAAATCGATCCCGATATGATCATATACAGCTTGAAGATGATCGCTGACGGTATAGTTATCCGTTTCACCCGGCTGAGTCATTACGTTGCAGACGAAAATTTTGATAGCATTCGAAGATACAACCGCTTCTGCCAGTTTCGGAACAAGCAGGTTGGGAAGAATGCTCGTATACAGACTGCCAGGACCCAGCAGGATCGCATCTGCATTCCGAATCGCCTCAAGCGCTTCGGGCAACGGTTCTACATCTGGCGGCTCCAAGGACACTCGTCTGATGATCCCGCCAGCTTCAGGGATTTTGGACTCCCCCGTGATAATCGTGCCGTCCGACATTTCTGCATGCAGGATTACAGCCTCACCGGCCGCAGGCAATACCCGGCCGCGAACAGCGAATAATCGACTGAGCTCCCGTACAGCTGTAACGAAATCGCCGGATATATCCGTGAGCGCAGCAAGAATCAAGTTGCCGAGACTATGACCAGCTAGTCCCTCACCCGTGTTGAAACGGTATCTCATAATCTCTGCCATGAGCGGCTCAACATCAGCCATAGCTGTCAATACGTTGCGGATGTCCCCAGGAGGAGGCATTTGCAGTTCACTGCGCAAAATACCTGAGCTTCCCCCATCATCGGCAACGGTAACAATAGCAGTAATATCTAATGGCTTCTCTTTTAAACCACGAAGCATAACAGATAACCCCGTGCCACCGCCCATAACGACGATACGTGGACGCTGTCTTTGTTCTTCAGCCACTATGACCCCTTCTCTCTAGTGCCGATCACGCTCGGAATCCCGATGACTAACGGTTACGGATTCCGTCTCGCTAACGCCCAGCATTTTACCCAAATACTCGGATATGGCTACGGAACGGTGTTTACCTCCCGTACAGCCAATGCCAATGATAATCTGGGACTTACCTTCCTTACGATATTGCGGAATTAGAAAATGAAGCATATCGAGCAGTTTGGTCAGGAACACCTGTGTTTCAGGCCACTTCATTACATAATCGTAGACTTCACTGTCCTGGCCGGTTTTAGGCCGCAGATGGTCCACATAATGTGGGTTAGGCAAGAAGCGGACATCGAAGACAAGATCTGCATCAATAGGGATACCGTACTTAAATCCGAAGGATGTAATATTGACGGAAAGCGTACTTTTTCCTAGATGCGAAAACCGTGAAACGATCTTCTCCTTAAGCTGCACGGGCTTCATACTGCTGGTATCTAAACATAACGTAGCTGAATTTTTCAATTCTTCAAGCATTTTACGTTCTAGCTTGATACCATCAAGCGGCAGCCCCTTAGGTGCTAATGGATGATGACGTCGACTTTCCTTGTAACGCTGAACAAGTACTGAATCTGTAGCATCCAAAAACAAGATCTCACAGCCAATGGTTGACTCATCCTTGATATAGGCAAGAGACTCAGACAAAGCAGTGAAGAATTCTCGACCACGCAGGTCAATTACAAGGGCTACCTTGGCAATCTTACCCTTCGACTGTTCAATTAGCTCTGCGAACTTGGGAATCAGCACCGGTGGTAAATTATCGACACAGAAGAACCCTAGGTCTTCCAGACTCTGTACAGCAATTGTCTTCCCCGCACCTGACATTCCCGTAATAATAATCAGGGTGGCTCCAGCCGTTGGGGTATTGTCCAATTCGGTCATAAAAGCGTCCCCTCCCTAGATTTAGTATATGAATACTTCCCGTCTTTTAAGAACGCAGCAAAAGGCCGGCAGCCCCAACAATACCTGCGTCATTGCCTAGCTCAGCTGGAATAATCGAAACACCAGTTTGAAGCGGAGCCGGTGTCAATTTCGCAAACACACGACGAACCTCATCAAATAGAATATCTCCAGCCTTAGACACACCGCCGCCAACGATAAATACTTCAGGGTTAAGCACAGCCGCAACAGAAGCCATGGATTTACCCAGATAGTACGCTGCACGATTCACTATACGGATAGCTACTTCATCGCCAGCCTTAGCCGCATCAAAGACTTCTTTCGCAGCAATCTTCTCTACCATAGAGAGGGAAGTACGATCGCCACGAGCTACTGCATCATTAGCCATGCGGATAATACCTGTAGCGGAGGAAACGGTTTCCAGACAGCCCATGTTGCCACAGCCGCATTGAATAGCTTCCAGATCCGGCACTACTGTGATATGACCAAGCTCACCAGCTAATCCCGCAAAGCCTTGATAAATCTTTCCATTAATAATGATTCCGCCACCGACACCTGTTCCAAGCGTATAGCAGACACAGTTATCAACGCCACGTCCCGCACCGCTCCAAGCTTCGCCCAGTGCAGCCACATTCGCATCATTGTCTATTTTGACAGGCTTGTTCCAACGATCTTCCAAAATGGAACGGATCGGCACATCTCTAAATCCTATGTTAGGCGCAAGGATGATGATTCCTTCACGAATATTTGTGAACCCGGCTACACCCGCTCCTACACCTGCAAGCTGATCCCAAGAGTACGGGGAATCCTCCACAATTTGGCGTACATACTTCTCGATATTATCGATAACAGTATCGACACCCTCTGCAGTTCCTGTAGGTCCCTCATAAGTATGTAGCAGGGTACCTTCAGCATTACAGATTCCAACCTTAATTGCAGTTCCACCCAAATCCACGCCAACGTAGATATTCTCAGACATGTAACAAGCCACCTTTTTTTATACTAAAATAGTTAATCCTAAGTACCAACTATAATAGAAGCCCTCTCTGTGGTCAAGGAAAGACAACACACCCGGGAATTCCTTATTTTAAGAGTATACTCTATTATATTCTAAAAAGACCCCCTTACGCCTAAGTAAGAGAGTCTTGTACCTATATTATTATCTGGAAAATAACCCAACGCACCGATTTATTCTGATAAAATGCGCTTTTGGCCCTCTAATGCTCGGATTGGAGCGATATTCTGTGTGAACTCTAGCGTGCCCATATATTGGCCTGACTCGTCTCGTACAGCGAAGTAACGGATGTAGATAAACTTATCCTTGATATTGATCCAGAAGTCTTCAGCATCCTTACGGCCTGCCTTAAAGTCTTCCAAAAGCTTCTCTACCACATGAACACTTTGCGGGGGATGACAGTTCTGTACTGTACGGCCGATAACCGCTTTAGTTCGGGCAAAGATACGTTCCTTCCCATGTGAAAAATATCGGACAACATCATTCTCATCAATGAAGGTTAGATCTACAGGAAGATGGTTGAGTACGGTCTCCAGCTGATGAAGTGACAACAACCCTGTCTCAAAACGGATGAACCCGCCTTGCGGCGTAGCTCCTTCTGTTTCTTCCAGCACTGCGCCGTCCGGCTCAGCGGCCCGCTCAGGGATCCACTCCTGCTCCGGTGCGGTTAGGCAGAACCCGATCTCATCGCTCTCCCGGGCGATTTTGACCCATTCATCTTCCGTCAGTTTGTCCAGGGCCATAGGCAATAGAATATTTTCTTCCTTAAAGATCATTTCATTAACTTCCTTGATGATCTCCTCAAGCTGAACGCCTATTTCTGCTGCGTTTCCGCTATAAGTGCTGAGCGCTGCTTTTGCCTCTTTAATCATACGGCGGATATTATCATCCACTCCCCACATTACCTTGGTTGGGCCATAAATGCCGTATTTTTCGAGGTATGGGAACAGCAGATTTTCTTTTCGGCTATAGTGTTTATCAAGATCCAGCAGCAAGCTAAGATCCTCCAACAATTTGAAGATCAGTTCCTCACTATCATTCTTTTGAAACTTTGTTGCGTGCAGATCCATGCGGAAGTTAACAAGTCTTTCGATCTCACGATTCTCCAATTTGAAGGTGTGTACTGGATGGCCTGGCTGCTCCTCGGGCTGGGACGAGCGGTGAATCTGCTCAATAGAGCCTTTAAAGATGGCTGTATGCACCGAACAAAGACGTTGGACCTCGGATACCGGAATTCCTTCTTCGGTCATTAATGAATGCTCCATCGCGGAAATCTCCGCTACGGTAACATCACCCACAGCTTCGGCGAATCGCGCCTTAACCTCTTCTACACTTTTGCCTGCATGCAGCTCTTTAATAATCTCCTTAAGCATAGCCTGGCGACGAGTCTGTTCCGGCACATCAACTTCACGGTTGTTAATCAGTTCGCTCATATTAACACTCCTTTATTAAATAATCTCGAAACCATGACGTTCAAAAGTTTGCTTCACGTGCTCGAGATCCATTTTTTTCAGCTTAATTCCTTTGGATAAGGTCATGAAACGGCCAGCAGTCTGCAGCATGCCAGGCTTGGCAATATCCTTAAAGCCCAGCTCTACCATAATCTCGATGACCTCCGGATGCCGTGATACCATCTCGAATATAGATTCATCCAAACTCAGCACTTTTTCCATTTGACTCTTCTCCTTTATGTGAGAACTATTCTCAATAAAAGATTATCACAGGCCATACAGGACCATTGTGATTGCAATCACTAATTCAAAAGAAAGCAATTATCGTTCTTTTTAAGACGGATTATGTCTGCTGTGAACCTAAAAAAACTGCCCCCTACGCTTAAAAAGCATAAGAGACAGCCTGATTTGTCATTAATTAATGATTTATTATAGCGTTACTCCTGTTTTGAATATGGAGATCTCACGGAAATTATTCTTTTCATTATTAACCCATTCACCGCTGGCCACCGCAATAATATAGTTTATGAAGCTGCGCAGGACCTCATCTGGAGAACCATCTTCCACCAACACACCTGCATTAAAATCGATCCAATGACGTTTGCCTTCATACAATGGGGTATTGGTAGATACTTTCATCGTAGGCACGAATGTACCAAATGGTGTTCCCCGCCCGGTCGTAAAGATCACCAATTGGCAGCCAGCAGCAGCCAGTGCAGAGGAAGCCACAAGATCATTGCCAGGTGCGTTAAGGAGATTTAAGCCTTTATTAGTGATAAGCTCCCCGTACTTGAGGACATCCATAACTGTAGCGTTCCCGGATTTTTGAGTACAACCCAATGATTTATCCTCAAGCGTAGTAATTCCTCCGGCTTTATTCCCTGGAGAAGGATTTTCATATACCGGCTGTTTATAGTCCATAAAATACTGCTTAAAGTCATTAATGAGATCGACAATTTTGTTGAAAATATTTTCGTCCGCAGCACGTTCCATTAGAATTTTTTCGGCGCCAAACATTTCAGGCACTTCTGTCAGTACAGTGGTCCCGCCTTGAGCAGCCATATAATCAGACAGACGTCCAAGGAGCGGATTCGCAGTAATACCGGATAACCCGTCGGAGCCTCCACATTTCAGACCGATCTTCAGCTCGGAGAGTGATACCTCTTCCCGTTGATCACCTTGTACATTATTGTAGATTTCCTTCAGCAGCTTCACGCCTTCTTCAATCTCATTCCCAACCTCCTGGGAGACAAGGAAACGCACACGATCCTCATCATAGCTGCCCAGCATGTCTTTAAAAATATGCAAATTGTTATTCTCACAGCCCAATCCGAGCACAAGCACGCCGCCCGCATTCGGGTGTTTAACCGCGTTAGCCAGAATCGTACGTGTATTGTCATGATCATCGCCCAGCTGGGAGCAACCGTAGTTATGCTTAAGCACGAGCACGTTATCGAAAGGTGCGATATCTCCAACCTCTGCTTTGAAAATATTGATGATCTGCTCCGCCACTCCATTCACACAACCAACAGTAGGGACGATCCACAGCTCATTGCGGATACCTACAGATCCATCAAAGCGGCGATAGCCCTTAAAGGTCAAATTCTCCGCTGCAAAAGGATTCGGCGTCAGCTTCTGCTCAAAGGTATATTCCTCTACCCCTGTTAGGTTTGTCTTAGTGTTATGGGTATGCACCCACTGCCCCGGCGCGATAGACGCTATAGCATGACCAATGGGATAACCATATTTCAATACATTTTCACCTTCGCTAATGCTGGATAGTGCAATTTTATGGCCTCTAGCGATATCTTCAGTAATTTTAATCTCTTTTGAACCAATCACAATGGTGTCGCCTGCTTTATAGTCTTTTAGTGCAACAGCGACATTATCAGCCTCATTAATCTGCAATACTTCTTTCATCGTCTTGATCATATCATTGTCACCTCCAGGGTATTAGTTGTGTGCCGGTCTCTTCACGAACGCTTTTAAGGCTTGCTTCATGCCATTTTTCTCAATCGCAATCAGTCCTTCTGTCACCTTGTCAGTAAGTCCAGACACTTCATTCAGGTCACAGCCCCAGCGATTGGTTGCGGCAAGTACTTCGACGGCCAGTGCGCGCAGCCCGGTGTCTGTGCCATCCCATCCTCCCCATAAGGAGGCGAACCATTCCAAAATATCCGCATCATCAGCCAGTTGAATGTTTTCTTCCCCTCTGCGTCCTCTATAGAAGGCAATTAATGCGCTCAATGAGAAGACAAGCTTTTCAGGCAATTGTCCTTTGGCCTCTACATATTGCAGTAAAGAAGGCAGATCTCTTGTCTTAAACTTCGATATAGAATTAAGGGAAATGCTCATCAAGTAATGCTGCACATAAGGGTTCAGGAATCTTTCTAATACCGCGTCTGCAAAAGAATTCAATTCCTCTGCCGGCAGATCCAGCGTTGGAATAATCTCATCATAGATTAAGGACTTCACGTACGCCCCAACCTCTTCGTGCTCAATGGCTTCAGCAACCGTATCAATACCGTACAAATACGCTACTGGTGTCATAGCTGTATGAGCTCCGTTTAAAATTCTCACTTTACGAGTGCGATAAGGGGCCATGTCATCCACCACCAGCACATTAAGACCTGCTAGTTCAGCCGGGAACTCCTTTTTAATCCACTGTGGCCCTTCAATCACCCAAAGATGGAATTGCTCGCCGACAACGACCAGCTTATCCTCATAACCCAGCTCTTCTGTAATCTCGGCAATGCTGTCTCTTGGATAACCGGGAACAATGCGGTCCACCAGACTGCAGCAGAAGGTATTAGCTTCATTCAACCAGTTCACAAAACCTTCTCCAAGATTCCACAGCTCAGCATATTTCAAAATAACCTTTTTGAGTTCATCACCATTCCGGTCAATCAGCTCGCATGGAATGATGATAAAACCTTTAGAAGCCTCCCCATTAAAAGTTTGATAACGTTTGTACAATAAGGCCGTCAGCTTGCCTGGGAAACTACTCTGCGGCGTATCGGTTAACTTGTCGCCAGCTTCAAAAGCAATTCCCGCTTCAGTAGTATTAGACACGATAAAGCGCAGCTCAGGGTTCTCAGCCAGCTTCATATACTCCTCATGCTGTGAATAGGGATTAAGCGTCCGCGTAATACAATTAATTACCTCGTGTTCTTTTACAGCCGCTCCGTCTTTAATGCCTTGCAGATAAAGGGTATACAGCCCATCCTGATCATTCAGCATTTCTGCCAGTCCGTTAGCCAATGGCTGTACAACAACCACTCCACCATTGAAATCCGTTTTTTGATTCATGGTATGAATCTGCCAATCTACAAAGGCGCGCATGAAATTGCCTTCGCCAAATTGTAGAACCTTCTCAGGATACTGCTTGTAAGCTGTCCAATTATCACTATTTAATCTTTTCATATTAACGCCTCCTAATAGTAAATGCACACGATAAACTTATTAAATAAACTATATAAAATCATATTTATATTACTAATTCATTAAATATATGAACACGTGAAAATTTTAGATAGCAATCCTTTACGAAGGTAAAGGATCAGGCTGCTATGCGCAGCCTCTACTTCTGCAACTTCCTGACTGATTCTCTGGCAATAAGCTCTGTCTCGATCGAGATCCGCCCGTCTTTTTCTGAGGGTTCCTTGACCAAGCTTAACAGCTGGCGAGCGCCTTGCTCACTAATCTTCTCAATAGGACGTTTGACCGTGGTGAGTGAAGGATTGGCAAAAAGTGAAAACCCAATGTCGTCAAAACCAACAACAGAGATATCATTTGGCACCTGCAGCCCTCGCTCAAACACGCCTTTCATAGCCCCGATCGCCATATCATCATTGGAGCAAAATACAGCAGTCGGTGGCTTCTCGAGATCCAGCAGCTTGCCCATCGCCTCATATCCACTTTGCATATCATAACTACCGCTTATCATGTAGTCATTACGAACAGGGATATTATGGTCAATCAAAGCTTTTATAAAGCCATCTCTGCGTTCCTGTGTGGATTTAAAGCCCTCGACACCTTCAATAATTGCAATGTCTTGATGCCCGTTTTCGATCAGGTATTTGCCTGCATTATAAGCACCTTCCCGGTCGTTCGAGATGATGTTGATAATGGAACGGTCATCAATTTCCCGGTTCAGCACAACGATTGGAATGCCTTGCTGGACAACATGGTAAATGAATTTATTATCTGCTTCACTCTGGCTCATTAGAATAATTCCATCAAAACGTTTGCGATGAATAGAGGAGTAATCCGCATAATCGTCGATCCCACGGATGAACAGATTGTACTCTACATCTATGACCCTATTTACACCACGAATCGTATCAGAGAAGAAACCAGAAGTTGTGCCGTTGGCAATACTCGTGAAGAACAGACCAATGGTATAGGATCGCTGCATCACAAGGCTTTTGGCATTGTAATTAGGGACGTAACCCACTTGCGCAGCGATCTCGGCAATTTTTTTACGTGTGACCTCTTTAATTAGTGGACTATTGTTAAGTGCTCTCGATACAGTTGTATGCGATACATTCGCCAATTTGGCGATATCCTTGATTGTAGGTGCCATGGGTCAACCTTCCTTATTAAACGGGTTTGGCTCTTCCATGTAAGGATATCATAACGATTACCTAGTCACCAATGCCTGTTTCGAGAAATTAAAATAATGATCAGCGTTATTGTAACAGATGTTCTCAATCATACTGCCCAGTAACTCCATATCATCCGGGGCTTCTCCAGCTTCTACCCAAGAGCCTACTAGATCACACAAGATTCTTCTAAAGTACTCATGTCTGGTATACGATAAAAAGCTTCTGGAGTCTGTTAACATCCCAACAAATTGGCTAAGTACGCCTAGATTAGCAAGTGTCTTCATCTGTTCCAGCATGCCGTCTTTATTATCGTTGTACCACCATGCGGTTCCGAATTGAATCTTCCCTGGAATACCGCCGCCCTGGAAGCTACCCATTAGACTGGCAATAACATGATTGTCATTAGGGTTCAATGAGTACAAAATGGTCTTAGGCAGCGCATTCTCACGATCCAGCGCATCGAGCAGACCCGCCAAAGGCTTAGCAATCACGCCGTCATTGATAGAATCATAACCCGTATCAGGTCCGAGACGTCCGAACATTACGCTGTTGTTATTCCGTAGCGCATGAATATGGAATTGCATCGCCCAATCCAGCTCGTTATACAATTTGCCGAGGAATACTAGCGTGAATCCTTTATATTTCTTTTCTTCACTCTCACTTACAGTGCCTTCATAAAGTGCTTTAGCGAATATAGCTGTAGCTTCCTCCAAGGTAGTAGGCTCAAACATTACCGCATCCAAAGCATGGTCAGATACACGGCCGGCTCTGGCGTGGAAGAATCTCACTCTGCTCTCCAATGCTGCAAGAAACTGTCCGTAATTCTTAACAGCCATTCCCGAAACTTCGCTTAGCTGAGCTACCCAAGGCTGGAAGGTAGGACGGTTGATTTCAAGCGCTTTGTCTGGTCTGAATCCCGGCACAACGCTAGCATTGAACCCACTCAGATTACTGATTTTCTCATGATATTCCAGATTATCTACAGGATCATCGGTAGTACAAACCGTAGTCACCTTCGATTTAATGATCAAATCTCTTGCTCCGTATCCTTCACCCTGTAACTGTCTATTCACTTCATCCCAAATTTTTGGTGCGTTAGCTTCATTCAGCAACTCATATACACCGAAGAAACGTTGCAGCTCCAGATGCGTCCAATGGTATAGCGGATTCCCGATAATCATCGGAACCGTTCTAGCCCAGGCTAAAAATTTATCATAATCACTGGCATCGCCAGTAATGAATTTCTCTTCTATACCGTTAGCGCGCATCACTCTCCATTTATAATGGTCGCCATACAGCCAAGCTTCGGTGATATTGTTGAACGTTTTGTTCTCATAAATTTCTTTTGGGCTGAGGTGGCAATGATAATCGATAATGGGCATGTCTTTCGCATGATGATGAAACAGCTTAATTGCGGTCTCGCTCGACAATAGGAAGTTCTCATCCATGAATTTTTTACTCATGAGGTTTGCTGCTCTCCTTTAAGTTCGAATGGGAGTTACACAAAGTTTAACGTGAACATTTATTCAATCGGTCGATTTCTTAATAAATATTTTAAACTTAAAATTATTGCTTATAATAGGGTTTGTGTAAATTGTTCACGTTAACATTATATCTTCATTGTAAACGTATTTTTAAAATGCGCAAGTCTTTTTATAAAGACATTGTTACAGTTATTTTAACTTCCGAGCGGTAATAAATAAACAACATATTTAATATCTGGACACGGCCCTGCCAATATTGAAAAAAGCAGGCAACCCTTTAGAAAAAGGATTACCTGCTTATATGTCATCGGACTAAGATTTCTCGCAAAATTAACTATCCAGTGTTTCGCTCCAGTCATGCACCATCGTACCCTCTAGGTACTTCTCAGCATCCATTGCTGCCATACAGCCGGATCCCGCTGCAGAAATTGCCTGACGATAACGGGTATCCTGCACGTCGCCACAAGCGAATACGCCCGGGATGTTCGTTTCTGTCGTTCCAGGGTTGACCACAATGTAGCCGTTGGTATCGGTCGTAATTTGCCCCCCTAAAAATCCGGTGTTCGGCGTGTGCCCGATCGCGACAAACACTCCGTCCGCTTCGATGAGTTCATCAATTCCCGTCTCATTGTTGCGAACCGTCAGCCCCTTAACGCCAGACTCGTCGGTTGTAACCTCAAGCGGTGTACGGTTAAGAGCCCACGATACCTTACTGTTATCCCGTGCGCGAGCCTGCATAATCTTCGAAGCCCTAAGCTCATCACGACGGTGAACCAATGTTACATTGGAAGCGAATCGGGTTAAAAAGCTGGCTTCTTCCATCGCAGAATCTCCACCACCGACGACAATAATCTTTTTGCCACGGAAAAAGAATCCGTCACAAGTAGCACAAGTGCTGACCCCACGGCCCACATTCTCCTGCTCCCCGGGGATTCCTAAATATCTGGCAGATGCACCGGTTGAGATGATCACTGACTCCGCCTCTAATACTCCCAATCCATCTACAGTCACTTTAAATGGACGCTGTGAAAAATCAACTGAATCCACCCAACCATTCTTAAATTCAGCCCCAAAACGTTCAGCCTGCTTGCGCATGTTGTCCATTAAATCCGGGCCTAGAATTCCTTCAGGAAAGCCTGGGAAGTTCTCGACTTCTGTTGTCGTTGTCAGTTGTCCACCTGGTTGCATACCTTCAATCACAAGTGGGTTTAGGTTGGCACGTGCCAAATAAATTGCAGCAGTAAGCCCGGCTGGGCCTGTTCCGATTACAATCGTTTTGTACATAACAGTGGCCTCCTCACAATAGGGTTTATTTAGAAGAAACGGGCCCTTTTTTGGCAAGCATAGCCGCCTTCGGTGCCCCTATAAGGAACATTAGCGTTACGCAAGACATATAAAAAGGGCTCCGTTTCTACGAAATACTACATGATCGATTTAGATATTCTCGGTAAATGGCGGAAGGCTGTCGCTCACACTTCCCTCGAAACTACATTCCTCATCTATGCGCCGAGCATAACGACTGACCATAGAAACGGAAACATTGTAACGCTGGGCTACTTCACGGTAGGTGACCGGCAGGTTATGCGTTTTAGCAATTAGATATTCTAAGGCAGCACACCAGCCATTCGCATGACGGATAAACGGAACATCCGGATAAAGGCTGCTCAGAAATTGCTTCCACAGTAATTCAGCATCTTTTTTGTGGATTGCATCATATCTTCGATCCATCATACTAAGGGTCTGGTCGATAACTTTCTGCCAATCCTCTCTCCATTCCGGCAGTCCCTTCAGACGCGGGGAAGAGGTTTCTTTGACTTCCTGAAGCACATTCTCTTCAGGAACACTTCCAATCAGCCGCTGCAGACTAAGAAGTGCCGCTTCTTGCAGCTTTTCTTCCTGCAAGGGCTGCTGCTTTAGAAGTCCTTGCAGAATTTCGGACATCTCTTCATCTTCGATCCACCGCAGAGCTTCTGTAACCTGAAGCTTCGTATTGGCATCCCCGTAGCGGAGCGCCCAGAAGAAGGAAGAGCGAAGCAGCGGATTGTTCCGCACCTCTTCGGTAAAGCTGCCCTTGTTGTCCTTCCACAGCTTCAGCTGCTCCTGAAAAGGAAGCTGATAGTTGTAGCTGACCAGCGACAGCGTTTTACCTTCCCCCTGCGCCTGCTGCAGCTGAGCCAGAAAAAATCTCGGCACAGCCGATTCCGGATCGAGCTTAGCCGCCTTCTGCCAGCAGCGTTGGGCTTCTGTATACAGGCCACTATTGCTGGCAGCTGCCGCACAGTAATGATAGAGACTGGCGTCGCCACCGACCTCTTCATCCTTCAACAGACGTCTAAAATGGCCATAGGCGGTTCTATGGCGTCCCAGAATCCCCATGGTGGTGGCCATTTTGAACAGATGCTCCTGATGAAACGGAATGGTGGTCTCCAGAAGGTGTAACAATCCATCCAGTTGCCCGCGGTCACCTTCATACTGAAGGAAGATCGCTAAGTTACAGAGTGCATGCAAATTCCCGGAATCCAGCTCCAGCACCCGCATAATACATTCCTTAGCTTTGGTAAAACGACCCATATAAAAATACGCTAGGGCTAGGTTGTTATGTGCCGCCAGGAAGTCAGGCGTATTGCTCACAATCTCTTCAAGCAAAGTGACGGCTTGTGTAAACTTGCCCTCCTCCAACAGTGCTCGGGCTCGCTCATGCTCTATTACACCTTCCCGGCTTCTAATCCGGATAAGTGGAGCAGGACGGTCCAGCTCATATTGCAGCAGCTCCATCAATTCTTCCGATTCGGCCAGAAATTCACCGTTCACATCTTCTTCGAGATAAGTGACGAGTGAGCGTTCTGCCTCCTCATAGCTTTCCATATTGGCGAAGTTGTTAGCCATATAGAAATAACATTCCGTCATTGCCGGATCAATATTCTCCAGTACATGGGTTAAAATGTCGTTGGACGCTTCATAATTACCCATTTCTGATAATACGCCAGCCACGTTGCAATGATTGACCGGATTCTCCGGCTCGTACTCTACAGCTTTGCGAAAATTCTTTAATGCCTTATCATATTGAAAGCGATCCAAGGACCGAACGGCTCTTTCAAAGAAAAAATTGGCATTCAGAGTTACAGGAATCACATTATCATTCCCCAGTTCATACTCTGAAGTTCTCTCAATCATGGAAGCAAGGCACCTCCCTTATAAGAAGCTTCCTTATACTAACGAAAAATAGGAGGGCGGCGCCCTATGGGGTATGCCGGAGCTCCATCCTTAATCGCTATTCCGTTCCCTTATTGGGCGCGGGTATCTCCACACAGTATACCACATGTGACAGCGAGAATCTCAAGTTGAGAAAGACTCTACCACTCTGCTTACAACATCTTTTTTGACAAAAAATAAAAAAGACGGGGAATTAAATTCCCGCGTCTCTAAATAGCTTATCGATCGAACCACCCTCGAGGATGATGTGTGTGGCCTGAGCAAGCATCGGTGCAACAGATAATACTGTAAACCGACTTGAATGGTCATCAGGTAGTGCAATAGAATCTGTCGTAACCACTTCCTGAATAGAAGGATGGTCAAGCCGCTGTAGCGCGGGCCCTGAGAATAATCCGTGCGTCGCGCAGACAATACTGTCCTTCGCACCTCTCTCCTTCAGACCTTCTACCACATTCACAATGGTCGTCCCAGTATCGATCAGATCCTCAATAATGATAGGTGTCCGTCCCTCGACATCACCAATGACATGAGTGATTACCGATTCATTATGGGCTGGGCGCTTCTTGATCATAATGGCAAAAGGTGAATCCAGCTTATTCGCCAGCTTCTCAGCCATAGACGCACGCCCTGCATCCGGGGAAACAATGACCAGATCAGACATTGCCTTGGCTTTCAAATGGCTGCTGATCAAATCGAGTGCAGTCAGATGATCGACCGGAATGTTGAAAAAGCCTTGAATCGCCGCTGCGTGCAAATCGATGGTGATTACGCGGGTTGCTCCAGCGGTCGTCAGCACATCAGCCACCATCTTAGCCGAGATCGGCTCACGGGGTGCGGACTTCCGCTCCTGCCGAGCATATCCATAATACGGCACAATAATGTTCACTGTACGAGCTGAAGCCCGTTTGGCAGCATCTATCATCACCAGCAGCTCCACGAACATCTCATTAATGGGATGCGAAAGGGATTGCACCAAAAATACGTCGCAGTTCCGGATGCTTTCTTCGTAATGCACGTAAATCTCGCCGCTCATGAAGCGGGTCAGCTTTATCTGCCCCAATTCAACACCAAGTCGCTCCGCAATATCAGCCGCTAACTTTGGATTCGACGAACCGGAAAAAATACGTAATTGTTGATGATGCATAATACCCTCCTGCGGATTATAAATTATTATAGTTTGAACTGAACAGTGGTACGGCGGCGTCCCTCAAATATAGCCAGCTCACGAAAACCAGTGTGCCAAAGCATACTACGCGCCTCTTGCAGCCCGTCCCCCAGCTTGGTAGGATCATGTGCATCAGAGCCTAATGTCAGCGGTATGCCGAGCTTTAGGGCCTCCTGTAGCAGATGCTCCGCCGGGAACATCTCAGCGCAAGGCTTCGTAAGTCCGGAAGCATTCAGCTCCATGGCGATTCCGCTATCCGCTATAACCTTTAAGGTCTCTAGCTCTAGCGCCCTCACCTCAGCCTTGCCCTCCGGTGTTTGTGGACCATAACCGAACCGTTTAATAACATCCATATGTCCTATAATATCATATAATCCCGATAACGCCGACTTCTTTACCGCATCGTAATAAAGACGATACACCTCTAGCGCATCTCTGCTTTCCCAACCATGAACCTGGCGGTGATCCGTAATATCCCACTCCCCAAGAAAATGTACAGAACCTATAAGATAATCCCATGGATACGGCGACAAAATCTCGCGAATTTGCTCTTCATAGCCTTCGATATAATCGGCTTCCAGCCCCACCCGCAGATCTATGACTCCACGGTAACGCTCCTTTAAGGTTAGACATTCCTCCACATAACGAGGCAGCTCAGCCATTGGCATAGCCATTTCTGGATAATAGCTGGCGGGATCTACGTGGATGAGCGGCAAGTGGTCGGATAATCCCAGCTGCTGAAGTCCAAGCTCTATCCCGCGCTGTACATACTCCTCAAGCTTACCCACGGCATGGCCACAGCGTTCATGATGCGTGTGGTAATCAATATGCATCACTCAGTCCTCCCTTAGTACTGATCCCGGCGTGGGCGTTCGTGACGGGTACTCAACTCTTCCATAATCTCATCCAGTGGAAGCTTGCGCTCTTGCAGCAATACCAACAGATGATAGATCAGATCACTGACCTCAAGGCGCAGCTCGGCGTTATCTTTATTTTTGGCGGCAATTATGGTCTCGGAAGCTTCCTCGCCTACCTTTTTGAGGATCTTATCCACGCCTTTATCAAACAGATAAGTGGTATACGCGCCTTCCGGGCGTTCCACTTCCCGTTCAGCAATCACACGCTCCAGCTCACCAAGAACAGCAAAACGCTCACCATCCGTCAGACTAGACACTGATTTCGAAGCATCCGTTGTTGGGTTATTCAAAGGAATCTCACGGAAAAAGCATGACGTAGCTCCAGTATGGCAAGCTGGTCCTTCAGGAACAACCTTCACGAGTAGTGTGTCGCTATCACAATCATAGGATATGGAGGTAATAGCTTGTGTGTTGCCTGAGGTTCCGCCTTTATGCCAAAGTTCGCTGCGCGAGCGGCTCCAAAACCAAGTCTGGCCACTCTCCAGTGAGAGCTGTAACGATTCGGAGTTCATATAAGCAACCATCAGTACCTCTAAACTGCTAGCATCCTGAACAACGGCAGGCACCAGACCCGCTTCATTCCAGAGAATGCCTGCCAGAGCTTCTTTTTGGCTTAATGTGGTATTGTTTTGTGTTTCGCTCATCGGATTTCTACCCCTTTTTGCTTCAAATCTGCCTTTAAATCATTAATTGCAATCTCTTTATAGTGAAAAATGGTCGCCGCAAGTCCCGCATCGGCTTTCCCTTCCGTAAATACATCGTAAAAATGCTCCTTCTTCCCAGCGCCGCCAGAAGCAATCACAGGAATACTGAGCAAATCGCATACTGCCGAGGTTAGCTTCAGGTCGAAGCCGTCTTTTGTGCCATCTGCATCCATGCTAGTGAGCAAAATCTCACCTGCGCCCAGCTTCTCAGCTTCTTTAGCCCAAGCCAGAGCACGGATGCCGGTGGGCTTACGCCCGCCATGAGTGTACACTTCCCATTCACCAAAAGCCTCATTATATTTAGCATCTATCGCTACTACAATACACTGGGAGCCAAATCGGCGAGCACCGTCCAAAATTAACTGAGGATTAGTGATGGCTGCCGTATTAATGCCGATTTTGTCTGCGCCTGCACGAAGAATCCTTTTCATATCATCAGTTGTAGAGATCCCTCCACCCACTGTAAAAGGAATGGCAATCTCACCAGCGGTCTGCCGCACAACCTCGATCATCGTTGCTCTACCTTCTACGGAAGCCGATATATCGAGAAACACAAGCTCATCTGCGCCCTCGCGGTCATACAGCGCCGCTAGCTCTACCGGATCTCCAGCATCACGCAGATTCACAAAGTTAACGCCTTTGACTACCCGTCCATCCTTAACGTCAAGACAGGGGATGATACGTTTTGCTAACATTATGAAATCCCCCTTTCTTTAAAAAGCGTTTCAAGCACCTAAAGTGTGTCCGTCCCCCTAAAGCCCTCTTAGCCCAGGGGGAGCCCAAAGGCCCCTGCCCTTTGGAAACCTCGATTGAAGGCATGGCGGATCATAGTCCATCCGGCTGAACCATAGCCCACACGGCTGAACATGTGCTATGATCGCTAACCCCTTCGTAGCCGCTTCCTTGACCCATAACACCTTCATGTTCCGCGGTTTTGGCCCTTATGTGGTCGGAAGGGCTCACGCCACCTGCAAGCCCACGAGTATTTAGTTGCACAACGTGCAGTTATTTTATCAACCTTTTTGCAAGCTACTCTTTTAACTGCATTTCGTACAACTAAATCTGGGGATAAGCTTATAAAGCAACTCATCTCTGAGTTATAGCTGCACGAAATACAACTAAATTAGCTAATCAGCTCTAAATGTGAAAAATAGCTGTATAAAGTACACTTAAATCATCATCCGAGGAAAAATACCCTTCCCGCCGCCTCATTACGCCTATTGTAGCAGATTGTGCAGCGGGTTTTAGCTAGCGGGTAACCTCCATTTTCACAGGTATTAAAATTTCACCGGATCCCTCGTTGAAACAGCGCTCAAGTCGTTACGCCATTCGTAATGAGATGAGATTTTTGCAAAGTGAAAACACATTAGCTAGTTGGGTTTGTTGCTTTATTGGCCAGCTGGTTTGTTTTAGCTCTTTTGTTGGTTTGTTGCTTTGTTATTAAGCCCTTTTGCTGGTTTGCTGGTTTGTTCGTTTAACTTTTGCTAGTTTGCTTCTCTGGGCGTTCATTTAATTATCATTAGTTACTCATTTACTGTCACGTCTATTTCTTTAACCCACTGCTCATTTACTAGTTCATCTATTGTCTTTTTGTTCATTCGCTCGTTTATTAATTAGTTTGGTGATTTAGTGATTTGTGTTCACTACGTTACTGTTAAGTCTATTTCTTTAACCCACTGTTGGTTCTGTCTGTTTCATTGATCCACTATTCCTTGGCTAGCTCATGTCGTCTTTTTGTTCATCCGCTCATCAATTAGCGCGCTCGCCCAACGCTATTTCTGCCCAAGCGCTCGCAAAGCTCCAGAAAGATCAATATTGCCCGTATATAACGCCTTGCCAACAATAGCTCCGCCTACACCGCTGCCGCTGTGCACGTTCAGACGCAACAGATCATCAAGACTGGTGACTCCGCCGGACGCGATCACAGTTTTACCGCTGGCCTGCGCCATGGACAGGATACCGTCCACGTTCGGTCCCTGCATCATCCCGTCGCGGGAGATGTCGGTGTAAATGAATGTCTCGGCTCCTTTTGCCGCCAATTCCTTGGCAAGAGCTTCAGCACGTACTTCAGAGGTGTTCAGCCAGCCGTGTGTCGCAACATAACCGTTACGTGCATCAATGCCGATCGCGACTTTATCGCCGTATTTTGCCAGTACCTCTTCGGTAAAAGCATGATCATTAATCGCAGCAGTACCGATAATGACGCGGCTAACGCCAAGTCCGAGCAATTTCTCTACGTCCGCAAGATTGCGAAGACCACCGCCCACCTGCACAGGAACGTTAGCATTAGCAGCAATAGCACCGATAATCGCATCGTTCACAGGATGACCCGCTTTCGCACCATCTAAGTCCACCAAATGAATGAACTTTCCACCTTGCTCTTCCCATGATTTTGCCACCTTTAGTGGACTATCATTGTATATCGTTTCCTGATTGTAATCCCCCTGCTGCAGCCTGACGCATTTTCCATCCCGAATATCAATCGCCGGATATACAATAAAAGAAGACATTTGGCGCTCCCCACTTTCGTTCCGTTATATTTATAGCGTGGCTTACGCCCGCTCTCTCTTAATCTTCAAAAAATTACCCAACAGCTTGATTCCCAGCTCTCCGCTTTTTTCCGGATGGAACTGCATACCGAACACATTATCTTGCCCGACAATAGCCGTGACTGGGTAACCATAATCCGTGACAGCCAGCAGATCACTCTCTTTTGCTACAAGCGCGTGATAAGAGTGGACAAAATACACATGCCCCTCCTCAAGGCCAACAAAAAGCGGATTCTCCGGCTGTCTAAAGCTGAGCTTGTTCCACCCCATATGCGGCACCTTATAGCCATCTCTAGGAGCGAACCGCACCACTGAACCCGAGAGAATATCTAGCCCCTCATGGCTGCCATGCTCTTCACCGGTGCTAAACAACAGCTGCATGCCAAGACAGATCCCAAGCAGAGGCTGCTCTCCAGCGGCTACCTGTTTGACGACAAGATCCAAACCATTCTCCCGCAAATGCCCCATCGCATCGCCAAATGCACCGACACCTGGCAGAATGACACTATCAGCAGCGAGAATTTGCTCGGCATCACCCGTCACTACACACTCATAACCGAGACGTTCTACCGCCTTACTCACACTGTGCAGGTTGCCCATGCCATAATCGACGATTGCAACAGTCATCCTACAGCACTCCCTTCGTAGAAGGCACACCCTTCACACGGGGATCAATCAAAGTTGCCTCATCCAGCGCCCGTCCAAGCGCTTTGAATACAGCCTCAATCATGTGATGAGTGTTAGAACCGTAGTGTACGATAACATGTAACGTAATCCGTGCTTCGAGCGCAAACTTCCACAGGAACTCCTGAACAAGCTCCGTCGAAAAGCTGCCCACCTGCTGTGAAGGATAGGTTGCACGATATTCAAAGTGCGGGCGATTGCTGATATCGATCACAACCTGCGCCAACGCCTCATCCATCGGTACAAAAACACTCGCATAACGTTTGATTCCTTTTTTATCACCCAGTGCTTCGTGCAGTGCCTGCCCTAGGCAGATCCCAATGTCTTCAACCGTGTGGTGGTCATCAATCTCGATGTCTCCACGCGCCTGTACAGACAGGTCAAACTGGCCGTGCTTCGTGAACAGATCCAACATATGATTCAGAAAAGGAACATCCGTCTCCAGCTCTGAAACTCCACTTCCATCTACATTAAGAGACAACTTTATATCCGTCTCGTTTGTTTTACGGCTTAATCCAGCTTGGCGCAGGGCTTGTTCATTATTGTTCTCCATATCCGTCTCCACCTTTTCCTTCGTTCTTGATTCGAATCTCAATGGCTCGTGCGTGGCCTTCTAAGCCTTCGCGACGTGCCAGCTCTATAATGGTCTTCCCATCACGCAAGAGTGCTTCCTTACTGTAATAGATCAGACTTGATTTTTTAATAAAATCATCCACATCCACTGGTGACGAGAAACGTGCGGTCCCATTGGTTGGGATAATATGATTTGGCCCGGCAAAATAATCACCCACGGGCTCGGAGCTATACGCTCCCAGGAAGATGGCTCCAGCATTCTCAATGCTGCCTACGAGGCCCATAGGATCTTCGACAACAATCTCCAGATGCTCTGGTGCCAGTCTATTCACTACGGAGATCCCTTCCTCCATAGATTCCACAACAATGATCGCGCCGTAATTCTCTACCGAAGAACGGGCGATCGCCTGACGCGGCAGCTCTTGCAGCTGACGCTCCACTTCGGCCGCCACGTTATCCGCCAGGCTCTGCGATGGCGTGACCAGAATCGCCGAGGCCATCTCGTCATGCTCGGCCTGCGAGAGCAGATCCGCTGCGACATAAGCCGGCTCAGCGGTCTCATCTGCCAGCACGACAATTTCGCTTGGACCCGCGATACTGTCGATATCCACGGCGCCATATACCTCGCGTTTAGCCAGCGCAACGTATATGTTGCCAGGCCCACATATTTTATCTACCGGCGCTATGCTCTCCGTACCAAAAGCCAAAGCAGCTACCGCCTGTGCTCCGCCCACACGGTAGATTTCATTCACACCTGCTTCTGCGGCAGCAACCAGGATATAAGGGTCAATCCCTTCCTTGCCGCCGGTGGATGGCGGAGTCACCATGACGATCTCCGGCACACCCGCGATCTGTGCTGGGATCACGTTCATCAGCACCGAGGAGGGATAAGCTGCTTTGCCACCAGGTACATATACCCCTACCCGCTTCAGCGGACGAATAATCTGCCCCAGAATCGTGCCATCCGGCTGCAAATCCATCCATGAATTCCGTTTCTGTCTGGCATGGAACGCCCGGATATTGGCTGCAGCTGCTTGAATAGCAGATACGAAAGATTGCTCTACTCGGCCATACGCTGCCTGAAGCTCTTCCGGCGTTACCCGCAGTTGATTCGGCGTAAGTGCAACCCGGTCAAATTGCTCCGTATAGCGAAGAAGCGCTGTGTCTCCTTCTTTTTTAATGGCGGCCACAATTTCCTTTACCGCCTGATTTTGCTCTGGCGTACCATACTCCACTTCCCGCTCTAGCTTAAAGTCCTTGCTCGACACAACCTTCATCGCTGGTTCCTCCCTTTACCCCTAACATCTGTTGCCGCCTACCGCAAATTAGGTTGCCCTATAACTGCCTGTAGTCGGTCACACAGTTGCTGTATCTCTTCATTTTTCATCCGATAGCTCACACGATTTGCCACCAGGCGGCTTGTAATTTCGAATATACTCTTCATTTCGATTAATCCGTTGTCCCGCAGCGTTTGCCCGGTCTCTACCATATCCACAATACGATCGGCCAGACCAATCAGTGGTGCAAGCTCGATGGATCCATTTAGCTTCACTACCTCGACCTGTTGCCCCTGCTCCCTAAAATACCTTGAAGCTACATTCGGATATTTCGTCGCTACACGCTGCTGAATTCCCGGCTGCCAGTTCGGCAATCCGATGATCGACATCCGGCAGCGGGCAATGCCAAGATCAAGCAGCTCGTATACATCACGATCTTCCTCCAGCAAAACATCCTTGCCCACGATCCCAATATCCGCCACGCCATATTCTACATATGTAGGTACATCTACTGGTTTCGCCAATATAAACTCCATCCCTGCCTCAGGCAGCGGAATAACAAGCTTGCGTGATGCCTCACCGTCCGGTGGAATCGGAAGACCTGCCTGGCGGAACAGCTCAGCAGCCTTTTCGTAAATCCGGCCTTTTGGCATAGCCACCTTCAATATCTGTGCCATTGTTAAGTTGCCTCCTTTTCCATCTCCATGCAAAATTTATGTTAATCGCTTTTTGTACTAACGATATCCTCAGCCATGCTCACTTACAAAAGATACGAATGTATAGATCTCACCGTACCGTACACCCTCTGCTTCAACCGTGTCCGTATCCAAACGCTTCACCGTTTCAAGCTCTTCTGGACCTGCAGCAAGTCTAGTAACGACTGCATGACCCTCTGACCGCAGGCGTGTTGCCTCTTCCAAGCCTTCTTTTCTGCGAATCGCATCATATTGGATCAAAATAGGCAGCTCTTCCTCTTCGACCACTCCAGTTACACCATCCAGGATGCGATTCGTTTTTAAGGAAAATCCTGTGGATGGGATCGGACGCCCAAACTGTTGCAGCAGATTGTCGTATCTACCACCACTGCATACCGGAAATCCTAACTCCGCTGCATAACCTTCAAAAGTCATGCCTGTATAATAGGAAAAGTCCCCGATCATCGTCAGATCAATCAGTACATGCTGTGATACGCCGTAAGAGACCAGCACCTCCCACACCTTGCACAAATGATCAATCGAATGACGCGCGAGCGGATGATTGCTCAGCTCTAGCGCCTGTCCACAAATCTCCTTGCCTCCGCGCAGACGCAGCAGCCCATCCAGTTCGTTCTTCTGCGCTTCTGTAAGATCCAGCCGCTGTAAAGTCTCCCGGAAAGAAACATAGTCACGGCCCAGCAAATGACTTTTCAGCTCCTCTTGAGCCTCGGGCAGTTCAGGAAGTACCTCTTGAAATAACCCATTCAGAAAGCCTACATGCCCCATAGCGATCTTAAAAGACTTCACACCCGCGGCTTGCAGCGAAGAAATAGCAAGCGCCACTACCTCCGCATCGGCCTCAGGTGAATCATCACCTACCAGCTCTACACCTGTCTGGAAGAACTCCGCTTCCCGCCCCGCTTCTTCCTCAATGGCACGGAATACATTCGCGTGATATGACAGACGCAATGGCAGTGGCTCATCCTTCAATAGAGAGGCAACAACACGGGCAACCGGGGCAGTCATTTCTGATCGAAGCACCAAAGCCTGACCACGATTGTTAAGTAATTTATAGAGCTTCTGGTCCGACGTAGAGCTAGCCACGCCAACTGTATCGTAATATTCCAACGTTGGAGTCATCATTTGCTGATATCCCCAGCGACTCATGCAATGCAGTACATCATTCTCAATTTTGCGCAATTTCGTTACGGCATGGGGCAGATAGTCCCGAACGCCAGACGGCTTCTCAAATCCCTTTGGTTTGGACATCTTCATTGTTCACCTCGTCAGTTATCATTAGATACTGTTTATGTTTACTTTACTATGGTAAAGTGGTAGCAAATTAAAGTATTTTCAATATCGTATCATGTTCACTGCTTTTTCGTCAATCAAACCCTTAGTCGAGCGTTTGGCATTTTCTTTATTTTTGCCTCCCCGCTTATCGAATACTATAATGAGCTAATACGATTGTACTTCATAATTTTGTAATTGGTGTTCTAAAAATATACTTTCAACTAGAAAGAAGGGCTAACGCTTGACTAAATCCTATATGATTGGCGTTGATATTGGTACTACAAGTACAAAGGCAGTTCTCTTCGAGGAGAATGGAGCCATAGTTGCACAAGCGAATATGGGTTATCCCTTGCATCAACCCTCCCCTTCTATAGCGGAGCAGGACCCAGAGCAAATCCTACGTGCAGTGTTTCATACCCTCTCTAATGTCATGCGGCAAAGCGCCGTATCTCCAGATAAGATCCTATTCGTCTCCTTCAGTTCAGCCATGCACAGTGTCATTGCAATTGATCAGCTGGGTAAACCACTTACTGCCTGCATCACTTGGGCTGACAACCGTAGTGCCGGATCTGCACTTCGCCTGAAGAACGAGTTCAACGGACATGAGTTGTATTTGCGCACAGGAACGCCTATTCATCCTATGTCACCGATTACCAAGCTAATGTGGCTTCGGGAAGAGCAGCCTCAGTTGTTTCAACAAACCTATAAATTCATTTCTATAAAAGAATATATATTCGCTCGGCTGTTCGGCGAATACATCATCGATCATTCCATTGCCTCTTCTACAGGCATGCTCAACCTTGAACTTTTGGAGTGGGATAAAGAGGCCCTGGAGATAGCCCATATTTCACCAGATCAACTCTCACGGCTTGTTCCCACCACAGAGATCATGCAAGGCCTGCTTCCCGGTCTAGCAGAGGAGCTGTTACTGCTCCCGACTACACCTTTTGTCGTAGGAGCCAGTGATGGCGTCTTGTCCAACCTTGGCGTAGGCGCGATTAAACCCGGTGTAGTGGCCGCAACGATTGGAACAAGCGGAGCGATTCGCACCGTAGTGGATCACCCGCTTACCGACCCTAAAGGACGGACCTTCTGTTATAACTTAACCCCAAAACATTGGGTGATCGGAGGGCCCGTTAATAACGGCGGTATGCTGTTCCGCTGGGTACGGGATGAGTTCGCTGCTTCTGAAGTCGAAACCGCCAAACGTCTTGGCATTGACCCTTACGAGGTTCTAACGCGCATCGCGGAACAAGTTCCGGCAGGTAGCGGTGGTCTTCTATTCCATCCTTACTTAACTGGTGAACGGGCACCGCTGTGGAATCCTGATGCTCGTGGCTCCTTCTTCGGCCTTTCTATGAATCACCATAAGGAGCATATGATTCGCTCGGTACTAGAAGGCGTAATCTTCAATATGTATATGGTTCTGCTGGCTATGGAAGAGCAAATCGGGCGTCCTAGCAAAATTCTGGCTACAGGCGGCTTCGCCCGTTCCTCAGTCTGGCGGCAGATGATGTCTGATATTTTTGATCAAGAGGTCATCATTCCGGAGAGTATTGAAAGCTCCTGCCTCGGAGCAGTAGTGCTTGGTCTTTACGCAACGGGCCGCGTGGACTCCTTCGATGTTGTATTCGACATGATCGGTTCAACTTACCAGCATGATCCGATTGATGAACATACCAAAGTGTACAAGCAGCTGCTGCCGATTTATATTTCCGTCTACCGTAGTCTGGAAAGCCAGTATCAAGCTATTGCGGAGTTTCAGCGGGAACAAGCTGGAGAATAGACAAAAAATAAAAGCGCCGGTCAACCCGCATATACGGGAGACCGGCGCTTTTATATTACCTAGCAGTAGACTATGCGCTTATGGAGCCTGTTTTTGCTTTCTTTTGTGCGCCTGATCCGAAAATAATCCAAGACGCAGGCACATACCGGAAGACGAGAGCCACTGCCAGCCATGAAACCAGCAGCGCAACAAGCCATCCTCCTACAATCGCTGCGATGTACGCAAGAGAACCCCCGTGAAACGGTAATTTTCTATAGAAATACAGCAGCATAGGGTGCAATAAATAAATCCCGAAGGAGCATGCTCCTACGGATACCAAAAGTCTTGTCAGCAAGCTACGACCCGCTCCATAGAGCAAGAAGGAGATTTGCAACAGCACCACACAAGAGAGCAGCGCATGTAGATTAGAGAAACCCTCATACCATAAGCTGTTGATGACAGTTTTTTTCGTGTAATTATTAAACCATAGCTCAACATGAACACCCCCTGCTACAATCCATAACAACCACAACGTAATCCAAACCGGACCTTTACCGGCGCGCCAGCCTTCACGTGAAGGCACTAACCATTTTTTCAAAGAAGAGTAATACACTGCAATCCCAGCACCCAGCAGGAAATACGAGAAATAAGTGATCGCCAGACTCCCCTTGGATAACTGCCAATACCCGTGATTGGTCATGTATTTATTCAGCAACACAAAACCCCACTGTAGTAATAACCCGATCAGCGGCGCCCAAGCCGCCAGATGACGAACCTTTTGCAAACACCACAAAATGAGCGGAAATAACACGTAAAACTGAATAATGATAATAATATAATACAGATGCGTATATGCCGTTCCTGTCCATAAATACTTCCATAGCTTAGAAGCCATCTCCCCCGGAGGTAAGCCCCAAGTATTCCCGGCATTCATTTTTAACGCAAAATACAGCAGTGAAAATACTACATAAGGCACAATAATATAAAGCAGCCTTCTAGTGTAGAACTTTCCTAGCGTTTTGCCACCCAGCGGACGGTCAATATAGTTATAGAAGAGCACGAACCCACTCAAAAATATGAATGAAGGTACGGCGAACTGGCTGAATTTATTAATAAATAAGAACGGATGAAACATGTTTGTACCTAGTGTCTCCGCCAACGTTCGTGAAGTAGCATGAATAGCCAGCACTGCAAAAATAGCAATCGCCCGAAAAATATCCAGCTGCGGAATTCTTTCTTTTTGTCTCATAATCTTTCCTCCTGTTAAGCTCCGCATCGAAGTGATGCCTTTTTAATCAAATATTATGAAGGCTACTTCCCCACGTTTAAGCGTGTGCGTGTATCCGACCTTCTTCTAACGCTATTTCTCCTGCTGCACGAACCCCTTTGCCCGTTCCTCAGAGATATAACCTGACTTTTCCTGCGGACTGGATTCCAAAGAGCGAGGCACGCTTCCAAAAATAATCCATGAACCCGGAACTCGCCGGAAAGCAAACTGCACAATAAGCCAGCTCCCTCCCAGTGCGACCACAAGCCCTCCGTAGATGAATAAAACATATGTTAGCGACTCTAGGGGAATCTGATATCGGAACCTGCGATATACCGCTAACAATAGCGGATGAATCAAATATATCGCAAATGAGAGTTCACCCAAACGTGTTAAAAAAGCAACAATCCCGCGAGAGGCCTTACGATAGATCAGGAATGTAGCATACAACAGAACCAATGCTGATAACATCGTATGGACATTCCATAATAGCTCGTACCACAGCGAATCCGTCCACACCCCAAAATGGCGGGCCACATACCATAGCTGCACATGGATAAAGGCTGCAATTAACCACCCGCTCACTAACAGGGCAGTCCATCCTTTTTGCCTGGCAGTTAGCTCTCTCCATGGCTTCATCAGCCAAGTCTTCACCTTCTCAAAGTGAATTGCGATATAAGCACCCATCATATAATAAGCCAGATAAGAGATCGCGAGGCTCCCTTTTTCAACAATGTGCAGTTCGTATTTATTCCAGAAAATAAACCCCCACTGAAGTGCCAATCCGAGCGGAACCGCCCATTTAATTAAAAAGCGGGAACTCTGGAGTAGCTTAAGCAGTACTGGAAAAAGCAAATAAAACTGAATGCTGATAAATACAAAATACAAATGCGCATATGCGGAACCTGAGAATAACGCTCTAATAAAGCTGTACAGGTTGCCACCGAGGTTCTGGGTCAATCGTCCGTTCACATATAAGGTTAGTGCGTAATAGCCCATAGAGGCTAGCAGATAAGGTAATAAAATATACTTTAATCGACGACGGTAGAAATTAATAATCAAGCTGCGTGTCACAGGACGCCCATAATAATTATAAAACAATACAAAGCTGCTCAGAAAAATAAATGAGGGCGTACCGAATTTAAAGAAAATGTTGATCCAGTTCAGCCAGTAATAATAAGGGGAATGCAGTGCCTGCTCTCCAGCGGCAAAAGATGAGGAATGCACATGCAATACGCCTAAGATCGCTAATGCTCTGAAAATATCCAGCTGGGGCAGCCTTTCCTGTCTCGCAGTGTTCATATTATATTCCTCTTCTCTACTATGATGGTTGTTCATAGAGACGCTAAGCGGAATGTGGAAACTGAAAATACCAGGAAGCCTGCACCTGCTGATTTTACATTCTGATATTTGAAGCTGAATGCCTAGCGTGGGATTCGCCTTATCACTAACGCTAATTATATCGAATGTATCTGTTCTAAAAACTTAAGAAGAACTTAAAGTTTCCTTAATAATCTTCTCTAAGACGCAAGAAACCCTGCAGAACCTGCGCTAAAAAAACGCAATATGTAACTGCAGGGTTAAAAAAGCATCGTTTACACTTGTTCCGAATGTTCTTCCGTTGAAGAGGGGCGCAGCTCTCGCAGAGGATTGCCTCCGACAAAAGAGCCAGCCGCCACATTTTTGTGCACCACGGAGCCAGCAGCTATAACTGCCCAATCTCCAATGGTTACACCGGGAAGAATCGTTGTATTCGCGCCGATCAATACATTTTCACCGATCACCACTTCGCCCAGACGATATTCTTTGATCAGATACTCATGCGCCAGAATCGTCGTGTTATAACCAATAATAGAATTCTCACCTACCGTTATTTTCTCCGGAAAAAACACATCCACCATTGCCATAAGACCAAAAGCCGTGTGTTTACCAACCTTCATCCCCAGCATCCGTCGATAGATCCAATTCTTTAACGGTAGAATCGGACAATAGCGGGCAATCTGAATAAAAATAAAGTTGCGGACACCCTTCCAAGGGCTGACCGTACGGTAAATATACCAAAGTGAGTTATGACCTTCTACTGGATAACGGGTTACGTTTCTCACGATTCATTCGTTCCTCGCTCCATAATTTCTATAATATCCTTCATGTTATGGATGATAAAGTCCGGATCATACTTGCGGAGCATATCCTCGCCCTTCAAAGACCAAGATACTCCAGCAGCGTATACACCGGCAGCTTTGGCTGATTGAATATCAACTGCACTGTCACCTATCATTAAGGTTTTGCGAGGATCAACACCAAGGTTGTGGACCGCTGTCAGTACGGGCTCCGGATGTGGCTTTGGTTCAGTAACATCGTTCACAGTCACAATCGTATCCATGTACTTAAGCAAATCGAACCTTTCCAGGGTCTTGATCGTTGTTGGACGGATCTTAGTAGTTACAATCCCAAGTTTGATCCCACGACGCGAGAGCTCCTCTATGGTCTCCTTTACAAGCGGAAAGGAACGCACTAACTCATCATGATGCTCATTATTATAAGAACGATAGGACTTTTCTAACGTACCATTTACATCCTCTAGTCCAGAGAATACTCTCATCTGTTGCTGAAGGGTTGTTCCCATATGCGGAATTATCTCTTCTCTGGTCAGTGGAGCCAGACCATTGTCCTTCAGCGCGTACATAAATGAGCTAATGATTAGCTCATTCGTATCGACAATCGTTCCATCCAGATCAAAAAGAACGCATTCTATCATAAGTTTTACTGCTCCTTCTTATCTCCATCCGCTGGCTGTCCTTGCTCAGGTTGTGTTCCTTGACGAGTTTTCTGCGGTGTATTTACTGCGCTTTCTGGCACTACAGTATCTGCTTGGATCGGTTTAGTACATACGATAGGGTCAGAATAATGTGCTTTAGGCTCTCCGGTTACTCTGCGAATAACGATCAGCAATATAGCTGCCACAATAATAAGTAGAGAAAGCAGCTGAGAAATACGAATATTACCATAGGCAGGATCCAGATATCCTTGTTCAAAACCTAACCATTCCATCGGACTCCATAAGCCGTTTATAAACGAAGCCAGTCCTGCACTTCCGTTAAAAGCTAAACTGTCAGTACGCACAGCCTCGATGAAGAACCGACCGATGGAATACCATATAAAGTAAGACATGAAGATTTCTCCAGCACGTACAAACTTCTGACGACGGAGAACCATCAATAACGCAATCCCTAGTAAGCTCCAAAGAGATTCATACAGGAAGGTCGGATGATGAAAAGCATCCCCTATGTACATTTGATTAACGATGAAGTCAGGTAAATGCAGTTTATCCCGTAAAAAAGATTCCTCAACTACGCTGCCGTATGCCTCTTGGTTGACAAAGTTTCCCCAGCGGCCAATCATTTGACCCGCCAGTAGTCCAGGTGCACAAATATCAACAATACGCCAGAAAGGGTAACCCTTATAACGGAAATAAATAATTCCGCAAATAATCGCTCCTATTAATGCGCCGTAAATGGCGATGCCGCCATTCCAGATCTTAAAGACGTCTATCAGATTATGCTTATAATCGTCCCATTTAAAAGCTACAAAATAAATCCGTGCCCCTATAATTGCCGAGGGTACACCCAGTAGCAGCATATCCATAAAGAATTCTTGCGGGATTCCGAACCGTTTGCCCTCGCGGATCGCAAGAAATAATCCCGCGAGTGCACCGACCCCTAGTATTAACCCGTACCAGTGTACAGGTAGTGATCCAATTGAGAATACAATAGGATCTATTGCTAATGGGAACATTGTCTCACACTCCTAATCGAGATCGTCCATATCCTCAGATATGGTCGCAGTTAACTTATTCGTAAACTGCAGGGCTGCATTAAAGCCCATTTGCTTCAGGCGATAGTTCATCGCAGCAACCTCAATAATAACGGCAAGGTTACGTCCTGGACGTACAGGAATGGTTACAAGTGGAACATCGGTATCAATAATCCGCGTTGTTTCCTCATCAAGTCCAAGCCGGTCATACTGCTTGTCTTGCTGCCAAGCCTCTAATCTAACGACAAGTGTAATCCGTTTATGATTACGGATAGCACCCGCACCAAAAAGTGTCATTACGTTAATGATACCTACTCCGCGAATTTCCAACAAGTGACGGATCAACTCAGGGGCTGTACCATGCAGCTGGTTATCTGAAGTCTGGCGGATTTCCACGGCATCATCAGCGATCAGTCTATGTCCACGTTTTACAAGTTCAAGGGCTGTCTCACTCTTACCAATACCACTACTACCAGTAATCAGCATACCTACACCATATACATCACAGAGTACACCATGAATCGTTGCTGTAGGGGCTAATCTCCCTTCTAAGAAGCTCGTCAAACGGCTGGAGAAAATAGTCGTAGCCATCGAGCTACGAAGCACAGGAAGTCCCTTTTCATTACTTATATCAATTAACTCCTGTGGCACATCCAAACTACGGGTAATTACGATACAAGGGGTATTGTCATTACAGATTCCACGAAGCCTACTTTTACGTTCAGCTTCAGGCAGCATGGAGAAGAATGCGAGTTCTGTCTTACCTAATAATTGAACACGTTCTTCCGGATAATATTCGAAATAACCAGCAATCTCTAGTCCAGGGCGATTCAGGTCATCGACCGTAATAGGTCGTTTTAGACCTTCCTGGCCGGAAATAACCTCTAATTGAAAATGTTGTACCAATTCAGATACTTTTACTTTCTTAGCCATGTAAATTCGTCCTTTCGTCACCTGCGGTATATGTCCGCTTACTGCGTCCGGTTGACAGCGATCTCATTACAATTCCGGAGGTAATTCTCCTGCTATCTTAATTGATAACGCTTGTGAATGCAATCTTAACGCCTATCCATTACGACCCTAATTAAACAATAAAGCCACCCTTTCGGGTGGCTTTATCAAGAGAGAAAAGATCCTGCGATCTTATCCCAACAGAATGTTAACTTCGGATTCTTTATCGAAGAAGTGAACTTTGTTCATATCGATAGCCAATTTTGGCTTGCTGCCTTCGCGAGTAGTGGAACGTCCATCTACACGAGCGATTACAGTAGATTTACCAAGGCCGCTCAAGTAAAGGAGCATTTCGTGACCAAGGTTTTCAGTTACATCAACCAATGAAGTAAAGATTGTGTTCGGGGAAGCTTCCAAGAATACTGGCTCTTCATGGATATCTTCTGGACGAACGCCCATAATTACTTCTTTGCCAATGTAGCCTTTGCTGCGGATGATTTGAGCTTTTCCGCCTGGTACTTCAACATCAAGGTTCTCAGCGCGGAAACGGATAGAACCGTTTGCTTCGGACAAAGTACCATTGATAAAGTTCATTGTAGGGGATCCGATAAATCCAGCTACGAACAGGTTAGTTGGTTCATTGTACAACTCTTCAGGGGAAGCAGCTTGTTGAATGATACCATCATACATAACTACGATACGGTCACCCATTGTCATAGCTTCTGTTTGGTCATGCGTTACGTAGATACAAGTGGTTTCAAGGCGTTTAACCAGTTTAGTGATTTCAGCGCGCATTTGACCACGAAGTTTAGCATCCAAGTTGGAAAGAGGCTCATCCATCAAGAAGACTTGTGGATCACGTACGATAGCGCGTCCCAAAGCGACACGTTGGCGTTGACCACCGGAAAGTGCTTTTGGTTTACGATCTAGCAAATGCTCGATATCGAGAATTCTAGCAGCTTCACGTACTTTCTTGTCGATTTCATCTTTCTTCACTTTACGAAGTTTCAAACCGAAAGCCATGTTTTGGTATACGCTCATATGCGGATACAGGGCGTAGGATTGGAATACCATCGCGATATCGCGGTCTTTAGGTGCAACGTCGTTGACTACACGATCGCCAATGTACATTTTACCTTCGGAGATTTCTTCCAGACCAGCGATCATACGCAAAGTTGTGGATTTACCGCAACCGGATGGTCCAACCAATACTAGAAATTCCTTATCTTTAATATCAAGATTGATATCCATTACTGTTGCTTTATCTGAACCCGGGTATTTTTTGAAAATATGCTCTAAACGTACGCCTGCCATTGTATTTCCCCCTCGAGTTAATTATTGATTAATTGAAAAATTCTTTTTTCCTTGTACATTTATATTACCCTAGACGGGACACGGTGGCTATTTGCAACGTTCACAAAAAACCTATTTCCTTTTCGTCACTTTATACAAAAGCATAGTAAGCTTCACAATAGCAGCGTCCCCAAAGCTACGCACATCGGCACCCGTCTCCTGTTTTATCTTGTCCAGACGGTATAAAAGCGTGTTGCGATGAATATATAACTTCTTGGCTGTTTCACTTACATTACAATCCATCTCAAAAAACGTCTCCAGGGTCATCAGCATCTCTTTATCCGATAATACGGAAGAATAGTCGCCAATCTGTCCAAGTAACTGTTTACGCCGTGCATCAGGAATGCTGTTAACCAAACGTTCCAAATGCAGCTCCCAAGGTAAATGAATATATTCACCCACTTGGAAAATACGTCCGAGTACAATGGTCTCCCTCAGCAAGGCCACGGATCCCGTCAATCCCTTAACAGGGACTATAGCCGGAGCTACAGCCAAATGGAATACACCTACCCATTCGCTGGCTATCAGTTCGTGCAAGCCCATACTGGTCTGAGCCAGAATTTCATCTACACTCTCTTCTTCCTCATCCTTATCATCTCCGCCCGTGAGTAGTTCCTTCCGGGCCAATATTAACCATTCTTTTTCTTGAAGAGGTATAAGCAGAATTTCATTCTCAAAATAGCTGCGCAGCAGCTTCATTAAGGAACGATAAGTGATCTGCGGGCTATGTGCATTCTCACTGCTAAGTAGGAATGGAACCATATCTCCGAATAAACGTCCCTTTAGAGCCATCTCATCGGGTATCTCAGAGTCATTTTTCTCTTGCTCCAGTTCGGTGTTCAACCAGGTACCCAGCTGCCGAGCCTCCGCTTCCCCTTCTTCTCTAACCCCAGTAGCTTTTAGTGCAATTGCAAAGTTTCGAACTGCATAATTCACTAATTGTATTTCCAAAGAGTTAAGTCCATCCAATTCCACCCAGACAGCGGTTACACGTCCATCAGTCTCATATAATGGTGCCCAAAGATGACCTTCATGGATTACCGGCTGTTCTTGTGCTTCCAATCCCAGGCTAAAAAGAGAAGCTGAATGTTGCCTCCCTAACTGCTTGATTCCGGTTTTCTTTCCGGTGAGCTGCTCTAACTTTTTTCGCAATGTTTCGCTATCCATAGTCACCATACTCCACCACTTTTGCTCTTTTCGCCTATTTTAGCATATTCTCTAATATTATGTTAATCACTACAGCAGCGCGCTACTATAATACGACATAAAAACACAAAAAAAGCCACCACCCTAAGGTGATGACTTTCTGTTTGGGATGAGCCATGAAGGACTCGAACCTTCGACACCCTGATTAAAAGTCAGGTGCTCTACCAACTGAGCTAATGGCTCATAAATGGTGGGGGATGATGGATTCGAACCACCGAACACGTACGTGAGCAGATTTACAGTCTGATGCGTTTGGCCACTTCGCTAATCCCCCAAAAAAGGTGGCTCGGGACGGAATCGAACCGCCGACACGAGGATTTTCAGTCCTCTGCTCTACCGACTGAGCTACCGAGCCATAAGATTACATGACAATTAAGCGGAAAAGTCTTACACTTCCCACTCATTTTGTGGAAAAAATGGCGGAACCGACGGGATTCGAACCCGCGGTCTCCTGCGTGACAGGCAGGCATGTTAGGCCAACTACACCACGGTTCCGCATTAATTAAAAATGGTGCCGGCGAGAGGACTTGAACCCCCAACCTACTGATTACAAGTCAGTTGCTCTACCAGTTGAGCTACACCGGCACGGTGTAAAAGCAATTCTAAAAGATGAAAATGGTGGAGGCTGAGGGGATCGAACCCCCGACCCTCTGCTTGTAAGGCAGATGCTCTCCCAGCTGAGCTAAGCCTCCAGGTATTATGGTAGCGGCGAAGGGGATCGAACCCCCGACCTCACGGGTATGAACCGTACGCTCTAGCCAGCTGAGCTACACCGCCACAATAATTAGTATTGCTATGGATTGAAAATGGCGGAGAGAGTGGGATTCGAACCCACGCACCGCTTACGCAGTCTAACCCCTTAGCAGAGGGTCCCCTTATAGCCACTTGGGTATCTCTCCAAACGATATCAGTACCACAGCAATCCAAACAGGAATTTGACTCCCTGAAAACTGAATCCGAAACGAATCTGCATTCTACGTATAGGATAAGCCCTCGACCGATTAGTATTGGTCAGCTCCATGCATTGCTGCACTTCCACCTCCAACCTATCTACCTCGTCGTCTTCAAGGGGTCTTACTAATTGGGAAATCTCATCTTGAGGGGGGCTTCACGCTTAGATGCTTTCAGCGCTTATCCCGTCCGTACGTAGCTACCCAGCCATGCTCCTGGCGGAACAACTGGTGCACCAGCGGTACGTCCATCCCGGTCCTCTCGTACTAAGGACAGCTCCTCTCAAATTTCCTGCGCCCACGACAGATAGGGACCGAACTGTCTCACGACGTTCTGAACCCAGCTCGCGTACCGCTTTAATGGGCGAACAGCCCAACCCTTGGGACCTACTTCAGCCCCAGGATGCGATGAGCCGACATCGAGGTGCCAAACCTCCCCGTCGATGTGGACTCTTGGGGGAGATAAGCCTGTTATCCCCAGGGTAGCTTTTATCCGTTGAGCGATGGCCCTTCCATGCGGTACCACCGGATCACTAAGTCCGACTTTCGTCCCTGCTCGACTTGTAGGTCTCGCAGTCAAGCTCCCTTATGCCTTTGCACTCTGCGAATGATTTCCAACCATTCTGAGGGAACCTTGGAACGCCTCCGTTACTCTTTAGGAGGCGACCGCCCCAGTCAAACTGCCCGCCTGACACGGTCCCCGTACCCGGTAAGGGTACTAGGTTAGAACCTAGATACGATCAGGGTGGTATCCCAACGGCGCCTCCACCGAAGCTTGCGCTCCGATTTCTACGGCTCCCACCTATCCTGTACAGATCGTACCCAAATTCAATATCAAGCTGCAGTAAAGCTCCATGGGGTCTTTCCGTCTTGTCGCGGGTAACCTGCATCTTCACAGGTATTAAAATTTCACCGGATCTCTCGTTGAGACAGCGCCCAAGTCGTTACGCCATTCGTGCGGGTCAGAATTTACCTGACAAGGAATTTCGCTACCTTAGGACCGTTATAGTTACGGCCGCCGTTTACTGGGGCTTCGGTTCATAGCTTCGGGTTACCCCTAACCACTCCCCTTAACCTTCCAGCACCGGGCAGGCGTCAGCCCGTATACTTCGCCTTGCGGCTTCGCACAGACCTGTGTTTTTGCTAAACAGTCGCTTGGGCCTTTTCACTGCGGCCCCCTCGTGCTATTCACACTACCGGGGCACCCCTTCTCCCGAAGTTACGGGGTCATTTTGCCGAGTTCCTTAACGAGAGTTCTTCCGCGCGCCTTAGAATTCTCTTCTCGCCTACCTGTGTCGGTTTGCGGTACGGGCACCTTCTCCTGGCTAGAGGCTTTTCTTGGCAGTGTGAGATCATGACCTTCGCTACTACAATTTTCGCTCCCCATCACAGCCCAGCCTTAATGATGTGCGGATTTGCCTACACATCAGCCTCACTGCTTAGACGGACATCCATCAGTCCGCGTCACTACCCTCCTGCGTCACCCCATCGCTCATAGCGGATTACGGTGGTACAGTAATTTCAAACTGTTGTCCTTCGACTACGCCTTTCGGCCTCGCCTTAGGTCCCGACTTACCCTGAGCGGACGAGCCTTCCTCAGGAAACCTTGGGCTTTCGGCGGATCAGATTCTCACTGATCTTTTCGTTACTCATACCGGCATTCTCACTTGTGTAGTGTCCAGCGCTCTTTTCAGTACACCTTCAACCCCTACACAACGCTCCCCTACCCCAGATACATACGTATCTAGCCATAGCTTCGGTGGTGTGTTTAGCCCCGTTACATTTTCGGCGCAGAGTCACTCGACCAGTGAGCTATTACGCACTCTTTCAATGGTGGCTGCTTCTAAGCCAACATCCTGGTTGTCTGTGCAACTCCACATCCTTTCCCACTTAACACACACTTGGGGACCTTAGCTGATGGTCTGGGCTGTTTCCCTTTTGACAATGGATCTTAGCACTCACTGTCTGACTCCCGGCAATAAGTATATGGCATTCGGAGTTTGACTGAGCTTGGTAATCCTTGCGGACCCCGCACCCAATCAGTGCTCTACCTCCACTACTCTTATACCGAGGCTAGCCCTAAAGCTATTTCGGGGAGAACCAGCTATCTCCGAGTTCGATTGGAATTTCTCCGCTACCCCCACCTCATCCCCGCACTTTTCAACGTACGTGGGTTCGGGCCTCCAGTGCGTGTTACCGCACCTTCACCCTGGACAGGGGTAGATCACACGGTTTCGGGTCTACGTCCACATACTAATTCGCCCTATTCAGACTCGCTTTCGCTGCGGCTCCACCTTCTCGGCTTAACCTTGCATGTTAAACGTAACTCGCCGGTTCATTCTACAAAAGGCACGCCATCACCCATTAATAGGGCTCTGACTTTTTGTAAGCACACGGTTTCAGGTTCTATTTCACTCCCCTTCCGGGGTGCTTTTCACCTTTCCCTCACGGTACTGTTTCACTATCGGTCGCCAGGTAGTATTTAGCCTTAGCAGATGGTCCTGCTGGATTCATACGGGGTTTCACGTGCCCCGCACTACTCGGGATCCGTCTCGGAGAGAATACAGTTTAGGTTACAGGGCTTTTACCTCTATCGCGGGCCTTTCCAGACCTCTTCACCTACCATATTCCTTTGTAACTCCATGTGAGACGTCCCACAACCCCTAAGAGCAAGCTCTTAGGTTTAGGCTGTTCCGCGTTCGCTCGCCGCTACTGACGGAATCACTATTGTTTTCTCTTCCTCAGGGTACTTAGATGTTTCAGTTCCCCTGGTCTGCCTCTACACACCCTATGTATTCAGGTATGAGTAACTGCGAATTACCACAGCTGGGTTTCCCCATTCGGACACCCCCGGATCAAAGCTTGCTTACAGCTCCCCGAGGCAGTTTCGTTGTTCGCCACGTCCTTCGTCGGCTCCTGGCGCCTAGGCATCCTCCGTGTGCTCTTATTAGCTTAACCTTGATTCTTCCGAAGAAAAATCTCACTAATAACATTTACTTGTTTGCACAAGTTGCTAAAAGATGTTCTAAAACGCAAATTCGTTTCGGTATCCAGTTTTCAAGGATCAAGTTGAAAAAGTTATTCATTTAAAAATTTATGGTGGAGCCAAGCGGGATCGAACCGCTGACCTCCTGCTTGCAAGGCAGGCGCTCTCCCAGCTGAGCTATGGCCCCATAAAATTACTCTATAATGTTATATGGTGGGCCTTGGTGGACTCGAACCACCGACCTCACCCTTATCAGAGGTGCGCTCTAACCAACTGAGCTAAAAGCCCATATAACATATATAACATTGTGAATCAACCAATGAATTGGTTGTCCGCTTGGCAACGTCCTACTCTCCCAGGACCCTTCGGTCCAAGTACCATCGGCGCTGGAGGGCTTAACGGTCGTGTTCGGGATGGGTACGTGTGGAACCCCTCCGCTATCGCCACCAAACGCATACGAAAGAGACTTGCTCTTTCAAAACTGAACACGAGTGAGTGTTCGAACCCGAAGGTTCTATTGTGGAAGCTAAGCTTCCGATTTGAATGTTCTCATTGCAGAGAACGATTCTCCATAGAAAGGAGGTGATCCAGCCGCACCTTCCGATACGGCTACCTTGTTACGACTTCACCCCAATCATCTACCCCACCTTCGGCGGCTGGCTCCCTTGCGGGTTACCCCACCGACTTCGGGTGTTGTAAACTCTCGTGGTGTGACGGGCGGTGTGTACAAGACCCGGGAACGTATTCACCGCGGCATGCTGATCCGCGATTACTAGCAATTCCGACTTCATGCAGGCGAGTTGCAGCCTGCAATCCGAACTGAGACCGGCTTTGATGGGATTGGCTCCACCTCGCGGCTTCGCTTCCCGTTGTACCGGCCATTGTAGTACGTGTGTAGCCCAGGTCATAAGGGGCATGATGATTTGACGTCATCCCCACCTTCCTCCGGTTTGTCACCGGCAGTCACTCTAGAGTGCCCAGCATTACCTGCTGGCAACTAAAGTTAAGGGTTGCGCTCGTTGCGGGACTTAACCCAACATCTCACGACACGAGCTGACGACAACCATGCACCACCTGTCTCCTCTGTCCCGAAGGCCGCTGCTATCTCTAGCAGATTCAGAGGGATGTCAAGACCTGGTAAGGTTCTTCGCGTTGCTTCGAATTAAACCACATACTCCACTGCTTGTGCGGGTCCCCGTCAATTCCTTTGAGTTTCAGTCTTGCGACCGTACTCCCCAGGCGGAGTGCTTACTGTGTTAACTTCGGCACCAAGGGTATCGAAACCCCTAACACCTAGCACTCATCGTTTACGGCGTGGACTACCAGGGTATCTAATCCTGTTTGCTCCCCACGCTTTCGCGCCTCAGCGTCAGTTACAGCCCAGAAAGTCGCCTTCGCCACTGGTGTTCCTCCACATATCTACGCATTTCACCGCTACACGTGGAATTCCACTTTCCTCTTCTGTACTCAAGCCACCCAGTTTCCAGTGCGACCTCAGGTTGAGCCCAAGGTTTAAACACCAGACTTAAATAGCCGCCTGCGCGCGCTTTACGCCCAATAATTCCGGACAACGCTTGCCCCCTACGTATTACCGCGGCTGCTGGCACGTAGTTAGCCGGGGCTTTCTTCTCAGGTACCGTCACTCCGGTAGCAGTTACTCTACCGGACGTTCTTCCCTGGCAACAGAGCTTTACGATCCGAAAACCTTCATCACTCACGCGGCGTTGCTCCGTCAGGCTTTCGCCCATTGCGGAAGATTCCCTACTGCTGCCTCCCGTAGGAGTCTGGGCCGTGTCTCAGTCCCAGTGTGGCCGTTCACCCTCTCAGGTCGGCTACGCATCGTCGCCTTGGTGGGCCGTTACCCCACCAACTAGCTAATGCGCCGCAGGCCCATCCCTCAGTGACAGATTGCTCCGTCTTTCATTCTTCTCTCAGGAGAAAAAAGAAATTATCCGGTATTAGCTACCGTTTCCGGTAGTTATCCCAGTCTGAAGGGCAGGTTGCCTACGTGTTACTCACCCGTCCGCCGCTAAGTTATTTTGAAAGCAAGCTTTCAAAATAACTCCGCTCGACTTGCATGTATTAGGCACGCCGCCAGCGTTCGTCCTGAGCCAGGATCAAACTCTCCAATTAGTATTGAAAAGAGCGATATGCTCATTTTGAAACATCTGACGAGAAAATTAATTCTCTAATTTGGATTTCACTTACGTGATTTCCCACTCACTCGTTGTTCAGTTTTCAAAGATCAATGTCTCATCTTTCGTCGTCGTTGCTTGTCAGCAGCGACCTTTATAATATATCACAGCGCCTTTGTTTTCGTCAAGCATTTTTTTAATTTCTTTTTTTGCTTGACCATTTCAGCAAGTTGTTAATCAACAGCTTGTCCAAACGGGCGAGACTTAATGTATCATATTTTTCAAAGCCACGTCAAGCATTAAAATAAAATTATTCTTAATCCGAGTAACATAACCACGCCAGGAAGCCCAAGAATCGTTACTGCGCCTATAGTTGCAGGGTTCAAAGGGATATACACCTGCGTGAGCAAACCTGAGAAGTTCACTACATATATCCCGAGTGCAGCCAATACCAAATGAACCCCAAATAAACTTAGCCACCCAAAACCCAGCTTTTTTCTAAATACAACTAAACCTAATAAGATAACGGATAATATCAATACGCCCATAGCTATCATTCTAAGCATGTAGATCCCCCTTATACATTTATTTATAAGCCCTTATATTTGACTGCTGTTCAACCCCATGCTTTTTGCATGTTTGAGATGTATCTGATATTTACGTTCTGCAGCCTCCAAAATATATATCGCGTAATCTATCTGATCCTGTCCCAACGCCTCGTCGAACATCAGGTACGCCCTCTCCCACTCTGAATGCGCCTTACGGACCTCTAAGAGGGTTTCCCATCCCTCACTTTCCTTTGCGCCTTGTTCCTTATCCACTCCCCACCACAGCTCTCTCCACCATCCCATTTCAATTCCTCCTCAGAATAATTCTGATGCAAAATACACATCTCGTTATTCTCATTCATATCGGGATAGGGACAAACTTAGAACAAAAAAAAGGAAACCCGAGGGCTTCCTTTTTGAAAAATACCACTATAGAGCTGCTAGAATAGCTCGCGACGGCCTTCCAACGCTTTGGACAAAGTAACTTCATCAGCGTATTCAAGATCGCCACCTACAGGCAAGCCATGAGCTATCCTGGTGATTTTAATCTCAAACGGCCGAACAAGACGAGAAATGTACATCGCCGTTGCTTCTCCCTCAATGTTGGGGTTAGTCGCCATTATAAGCTCACTTACTCTCTCATCACTCAGACGGGTCAATAATTCTTTCAGGCGAATATCATCAGGGCCGATACCTTCCATAGGTGAAATAGCACCCTGAAGAACATGGTAATATCCATTAAACTCCTTGGTTCGTTCTATAGCCACCAAATCCTTAGAGTCTTGAATCACACATATCACTGAAGGATCTCTAGTTTTGTCCTGACATATCTTACATGGGTCCGTATCCGTAATATTACAGCAGACCGAGCAATAGTGAAGATTGCGTTTGACGCTTACTAGCGCTTTTGCAAAATCAATGACTTCATCCTCTTTCATGTTAAGCACATGAAAAGCTAACCGGGCGGCTGTCTTCGGTCCAATCCCGGGCAAACGCGTAAAAGCATCGATCAGCTTAGCTAGCGGTTCGGGATAATACAAATTAATAATTCTCCTTTAGACTGAAGTGGAGTGGGCTATTAGAACAAGCCTGGGATCTTCATTCCACCAGTGAATTTACCCATGTCATTGTTAGCAAGCTCTTCAGCTTGAGTCAATGCATCATTTACAGCAGTGATTACAAGATCTTGCAGCATTTCAACATCTTCCGGATCAACGGCTTCCGGTTTAATTTGAATAGACAGCAATTTTTTGTGGCCGTTTACTTGAACAGTAACTACGCCGCCACCTGATGAACCCTCAATAACCTTGCCTCCGAGTTCCTCTTGAGCTTTAAGCATTTGCTCCTGCATTTTCTTAACTTGCTTCATCATTTGGTTCATATTATTCATACATCGTCTCTCCTTTGGAATGCGCAATTAGCGCTAGTATGTTTATATTACTCTTTTATGACAACAAGGTCTTCTCCAAAAAGCTGGATAGCCTCATCAATCCAAGGTTCAGGTTTAGCTTCTGCAGTATCGTGTTCATGCTCCAGCTGCAGTTCTTCTTTGCCAGTCTGTCCCACAGACTTCTGGGCAGCTTCATTCCAGTCACGAAGCATCATGGTTACAAGTCTATAAGGTTTGCCTAGACGCGCTGCAAGCACACTCTCAATAACCTGTCTGTTTGCCGGCTTCTCAGTAGTATCGCGGTGAATCGTGTTCTTGAATGCAACAAGTACCGCATCCTCCATAATCGATACTGGCTCACCGTCTACAAACCATGCATGAACCGTTACCTTTTCCTCTTTTACTCCCTGCAGGACAAGGCTCCACTGTTTATAGATAGCTGCAAAATCGGGACTATCCTTACCAGCAATAAACCTATCTACGTTAGGAGGCATTTTGGAGGCTGAAGAAACCCGCGGTGTTGGAACCGCGTGCGATTTCGGTGCAGGAGAACCATCACGCCCTCCTCCGGAAATACCACCGGATTGCATTGCCTGTTCCAGCTTCTTCTCCAGTGCTGCGATCTGTCTTTTGAGAAGATCCAGTTCACCAGAGTCAATGCTCGAATTATTCGCGCTTACTCCGGCATTTGTTTCACCTAACGGAGCAAATGCGGCACTCTGACTTACCTCTTGCTGCAAGCTGCAAAGCTTCATCAGCGCCACTTCAAACAGTGTCTGAGGATGTGTTGCGTATTTCATTTCACCTAGGTATTTATTGATTGTATCTACAATCTGAAATAGACGCTCCCGAGAAAATGCGGTGGCCATATCTTTAAATTCAGCAGGATTCAGCACCCGCTCTGTTAATTGATCGGCCTCGGGTACCATCTTAATCATCAATAAATCACGGAAATAATACATGAGATTCTCTAGGCATTTATCTGCACTTTTACCTTCATGCATAAGCTGCTCAACGAGCTCCAGAAGAAGACCCATATCACCTTCTAATATGGCAGTGGCAAGACGTGCAAATTGCTCGGAGGGAATTCCCCCTGTCATTCCTAACACTTGCTCGTACGTAACATTACCATCTGTAAAGGATGAAATCTGATCCAGCAAGCTCAATGCATCACGCATACCACCATCAGATAGACGGGCAATATACTGCAATGCGTTGTTATCCGCTGTAATCCCTTCCTTCTCACAAATAGCAGTCAGATGGGCGGTCTGTTCTTCTAACGCCACTCTACGGAAGTCAAAACGCTGACAACGGGAAATTATTGTCGCCGGCAATTTGTGAGGTTCCGTTGTCGCAAGAATAAACATCGCATGTGACGGCGGTTCCTCCAAAGTCTTTAATAGAGCATTAAAAGCTTCTGTCGTCAGCATATGCACTTCATCAATGATATACACTTTACGGCGCACCTCGGTAGGTGCATACTTCACCTTCTCACGCAGATCACGAATCTCCTCTACGCCCCGGTTTGATGCCGCATCTATTTCCTGCACATCCATTACATTACCCGCAGCGATTCGCAAGCAGGATGGACATTCGTTACAAGGTTCCGGACCTGGCCCACGTTCACAGTTAACCGCTTTAGCTAAGACTTTAGCAGCACTTGTCTTACCAGTTCCCCGCGGACCGCTGAACAGATAGGCATGCGAAACCCGCTGTTCACGAATTGCGTTCTGCAGCGTTTGGATAATGTGCTGTTGTCCAACCATGTCTTGAAACGACTGCGGCCGCCAAGCACGGTACAGCGCGATATGTTCCACTATGCATTACCCTCTCTTAAGCTGCCGCTTTCCCGGCATTTGTCGCAAATTTATTATACTATATTCATCGGCTATTGACCAAAAACAAAAAGCATCTTTGCTTGTGGCAAAGATGCTATGATAAACAGAATTATAAACCGTGCACCTGTTATTGATGGCTACGATCCAAGCGGCAACCCTACATGACTGCTCGAGTTAGGCCACCCTCCGGCACAAGAGTAATCTTACTTATGGCTGCTTCCTTCCGGACCTGACCAGGTTCATAAGCACTCATTGCGGAGGACCCAACTGTCAACACAGCCCGTAGGAACCAAGGCCTCACATCGATAGCACCTCTAACAGGAATTCAACCTCGCTACAGCGGATTGCGAGTTACAGGGCACCGCTACCTCCCCGTCTAGCACGGCGAAGATAAGTATAGCTCACGCTCGGACAAAAATCAACTCTAAGACATAAAATGAGCCCCTCAGCTATACAGCTGGGGGCTCAATCTAACTGTTAAGCCGCAAAGCGACTGTTCGAATTAGATACCATATTTCTTCTTAAATTTATCAACGCGACCGCCGGCATCCAAGAACTTCTGCTTGCCAGTGAAGAACGGATGGCAGTTGGAGCAAATTTCGACACGAAGCTCTTGTTTAACAGAGCCAGCTTCGAAAGTGTTGCCACATGCGCAGGTTACCTTAGTTACATTATACTTTGGTTGAATTGCTTCTTGCATTTTGAATTTCACCTCTCATGCCCTAAGCCTCATGCGGACCCAGAGTTATATGATTACACTGTGGTATTTTAGCACGAAATATCAAATTGGGCAATATGTTTCATTTTTACATTTTAGCTGCTTAAATATTGATTCCCCGCCGCTTAGCCCGCGCCATATCTGCTGGTGGCACATGTGTATAAGAGCCTATAACTACATCCGGCAGTTCATCGCGGAAAATATCAAGCATCGTCTTCATCCCAAGGATTTCACCCTGGGCAGGAGGAATCAACTCTAAATAACTCTCCGGGTCAATGTTTAGATTGCGCATCTGAATAAGCTTCAGATCAGTACGTCTTACAAACTCCAGCATCGCTTCAATCTCTTCTTCGCGATCAGTCACTCCAGGGAAGATCAGATAATTGATCGATGTGTAAACCCCCTGCGAAGCAGCGTATTTCAAAGATTTTTCTACATTGGCCAATGTATAACCGCGTGGTTTGTAATAAGCATTATAATGGTCATCAAGGGCACTGATTGTGCTGACACGCATCAAATCGAGCCCAGCATCAACGATTCCTCGCATATGATCGCTTAATCCCGCATTGGTGTTGATATTGATATAGCCCATATCAGTAATCGAGCGCACTTCACGAATAGCTTCTATAATAAGTTTTGCCTGCGTGGAAGGTTCCCCTTCACAGCCTTGTCCAAAGCTGATAATCGATTCAGGCGTCTTTAAATGCTCCAACATAACTTGTGAAATTTCGTTGACCGTAGGCCGGAAATTCATCCGAGTCTGCGGAGATACAAAGCCGCTATCATCAGGTTGCTCAGAAATACAGCCAAAACATCCAGCATTACATGAATAAGAGACGGGTACACCGCCCTCCCAACGCCCTAAAAAGGTATTGGAGGAAGTCAGGCATTCATAGCCAAGCGCACAGTTAGAAAGATGCTCATAGAGGCGGTTATCAGGATATTTGGCTGTCATCTCACCAACACTGACTTCAAGATCTTCTTTGTCACAATTAAGTGGATTCCATTTCTCTGGATTATCGGTAGGGTCTGCCGCAACATAGAACCCGCCATCCTTCCACACTACAGCCGAATACCCAAACAGAGGAAGCTTATAAGACTTATCTGTCTTCACATAACCAGGAAGACATAGACGAGTGTAGCCTTGCGGCAGCAGCGCTCCGACAGCCTGCGAACCTTCCGGCAAAGACATCATTTCACCCGTCTCAGGATTCATACCCACAGCACGTGTACTAGGCAAGCCCACGAGCGTAGCACCTTCTGGTAATGGAATTAATTCTTCCTCCAGCATTTCAACAATCATATCCCCACTACGGGCTAGCCCGTACAGTTCAGGATGATCATATACGTTTCCTTGCCCGTCGGCATATACCAAATACATGTTAGTCTCCTCTTATTATCAATTCTCAAGTTGTAGGTACTGAAGGTGTCTTCGCCCGTGTGGTACGACGAGCAGCTGTACCGCTGTTGGAGGTGCCTCCGTTACTTGCAGTCCCGTTTGGTGTTGTTTTTGCCCCAGCAACGTCAAAGGATGCCAAGAACTCAGCATTAGTCTTCGTATCACGCAGCTTTTTGATGAATCCCTCCACAAAATCGTAGGACTCGTTCATATTTTTGCGAATCGCCCAAATCGTATCCAGTTCTTCTTTGCTCAAGAGCACTTCTTCGCGACGTGTACCTGAACGACGAATATCGATAGCTGGGAATATCCGGCGTTCCGCCAATTTGCGGTCCAAATGAAGCTCCATATTACCGGTACCCTTAAATTCTTCATATATAATATCATCCATACGCGAGCCAGTATCTATTAATGCTGTTGCCAAAATAGTTAATGAGCCGCCTTCTTCCACATTCCGTGCAGAACCAAAAAACCGCTTCGGCCGGTGAAAAGCCGCCGGGTCAATCCCCCCGCTAAGTGTACGTCCAGATGGTGGAACCACCAGATTATAAGCACGCGCCAGACGCGTAATGCTATCCAAAAGAATAACTACATCCTTCTTGTGCTCAACTAAACGAAGTGCCCTTTGCAACACAAGCTCAGCCACTTTAATATGATTCTCTGGAAGCTCATCAAACGTCGATGCAACCACTTCGCCTTTTACAGAACGCTGCATATCGGTTACTTCTTCAGGACGTTCATCAATCAGCAATACAAAGAGCTCAATCTCAGGATTATTAGTGGAAATACTATTGGCAATTTCTTTTAAGAGGAGCGTTTTTCCTGCTTTTGGAGGTGCTACAATCAAACCCCGCTGCCCCAAACCTACAGGAGCGAGCAAATCCATTATTCGGGTAGACAAATGAGTAGGGGATGTTTCAAGCGGTAGCTTGTCTTGCGGATAAAGTGGTGTTAATGCTGGAAAATGAAGACGCTCCGCTGCACTAGCAGGGTTCTCGCCATTAACGGCATTGACTTGAAGCAGGCCAAAATATCGTTCATTTTCTTTTGGTGTCCGACATTTACCAGACACAAGATCTCCGCTTCTGAGATCAAACTTACGAATTTGTGAAGCTGAGATGTAAATATCTTCAGCACTGGGCAAATAGTTAATCGGCCTAAGAAATCCATAGCCCTCAGGCAAAATTTCTAGTACGCCTTCCATAAACATGAGACCGCTCTGCTCTGCCTGTGCCCGAAGGATCGCAAAGATCAGTTCCCGTTTCTTCAGCTGTCCGTAATAAGGAATCTGGTATTTCTTGGCCAGCTTATATAACTCGGTCAGCTTCATTTCTTCCAGATCGGAAATTTGAAGATCCATGTAATAACCACCTATTCAATTTTTAAATGAGTTCTTCCTAGTCTATCTACTAGGCAAAAATATGATTCTATTAAAATGCTCATTAGGTTAGTATTACCCCAAATGGAAGGAAATATGCGGTTTGGCCGCAAATTAATACTCCTTCCAAGCGGGATATCCTAATATTATTCATTCTCACGCCAAACATGAGCACCAAGTTGCCGAAGGTTGCTCACTAAATTATCATAACCACGATCAATATACTCTACGCCGGTCACTTCAGTAATACCATCTTCTACTGTTAACCCGGCAATGACAAGGGCTGCACCCGCACGCAGATCAGCTGCCTTTACTTTAGCAGCATTAAGTTTACTGCCCTCAATAATTGCAGATCGGCCTTCAACACGAATCTTTGCGCCCATTCTTACCAACTCTGGCACATGCTTGAAGCGGTTGCTGTAGACGAAATCGCTAAGCACACTAACCCCTTCTGCCTGTGTCAGCATACTTGTCATAGGAGATTGTAAATCTGTAGGAAATCCAGGATAGGTCAGTGCTTTAACATCTGCATGTTCATAATTAGCTCTACCTATAACTCGGATACTTTCATCAAGCTCTTCAATATCCACGCCCATCTCTAAAAGCTTGGCTGTTAAGGCTTCCAAGTGCTTAGGAATAACATTATCTATCAACACATTACCGCGCGTAGCCGCAGCGGCAATCATATAAGTTCCTGCTTGAATCCGATCGGGAATAATGGAATGACGGCAACCGTGCATTTCCGAGACCCCTTCGATCCGGATGGTTTCTGTACCAGCGCCTTTAATAACAGCGCCCATAGAGTTCAATAGGGTAGCTACATCTATAATCTCAGGCTCTTTAGCCGCATTTTCAATAATTGTAGAGCCTTTGGCTCGTGAAGCCGCCAGCATGATGTTTATAGTGGCACCTACGCTTGATACGTCCAGATAAATCTTCGCACCGCGTAGCTCTTTTGCATATAAGTGGATAGAACCATGTTCGTTGGTAACTGTTGCTCCCAAAGCCTCGAATCCCTTGATATGTTGATCAATTGGACGAGGTTCAAAATTACAGCCACCAGGAAGACCTATTGTCGCTTCTTTGAATCTTCCAAGCAGAGCTCCCATCATATAATACGAAGCTCTAAGTTTCTTAACCGGCCCATTGGGCATTGGAATAGATACAATACGTGAAGGGTCAATTCTCATCTGATTGCCTGACCAGGATACATTAGCGCCAAGCTCTTGCAAGATTTCGGAGTATACGGCTACATCACTAAGGGACGGTAAATTATCCAGAACAACTTCAGATTCGGCCAAAATTGCCGCAGGAATAAGCGCGATGGCACTATTCTTTGCTCCACTGATGGTTACAACGCCCTCTAGCGGACGTCCACCGCCAATCATTAATTTTTCCATAGATTTATCAATTTCCCCCTACGTGTATTGCAGCTGGGTGGGCAATACGTGCTGTGGACTTTTAGTGATGAAAATGGAAAGACACCGGCTAAGCGGTGTGCTTTCCTCATCAAACTATTCAACTGGACAGAGTAATAGCCCTATCCTTTAACAAATTGCTTGTCCACCTGAGGCGGAAGCTACAATGATTAGGCTTTGTTGTTGGATCCAAATTCGCGAATTTTACCAATAACGGTTTCTTTGATTGCATCACGGCCTGGTGCGATGAATGTACGTGGATCGTAAGCATCAGGTTTAGCAGCTAGAACTTCGCGAACCACTTTTGCGAACACGATTTGGTTCTCAGTGTTCACGTTGATTTTGGAAGTACCCAGGGAGATGGCTTTCTTGATGTCATGTTCAGGAATACCTGTACCACCATGAAGAACCATTGGGATGTTAGTAGCGTCACGGATTTCTTCCATTTCTTTGAATCCGAGGTTAGGCTCGCCATGGTAAGGTCCATGAACGGAACCAAGTGCAGGAGCCAGGGTGTCGATACCTGTTTCTTTCACAATACGTACGCACTCATCAAGCTTAGCATACATGATGCCGCCGATAACGTCGTCTTCTTGTCCACCAACAGTACCTACTTCAGCTTCTACAGAAACGCCTTTAGCGTGAGCATATTCAACGACTTTTTTAGTCATATCGATGTTCTCATCGATTGGGTGATGGGAACCGTCGATCATTACGGATGTAAATCCAGCATCAATTGCTGCTTTACATTTATCAAAGCTAGATCCATGGTCAAGGTGGATAGCTACAGGAACAGTGATATTCATGTCAATAATTAGACCTTCAACCATTTTAACAACAGTAGTGAAGCCGCCCATGTGGCGTGCTGCGCCTTCAGATACACCAAGGATTACTGGTGATTTTTCTTGTTCAGCGGCACCAAGAATAGCTTGAGTCCACTCCAAGTTGTTAATGTTGTACTGACCTACTGCATATTTTCCTTCAAGTGCTTTGTTCAACATGTCTGTCATAGATACTAATGGCATGGTTTCATCCTCCTAAGAATGTTGGTTGGCTATGTTTTTAAACCGACATCACATACAGGCTTATTATAGCACATCCTGTGTCAAATACTAAATAGGGTAAACAAAAAAATGTCCCGGTGGGACGATTTTTATCCAGCCCATATAACAATTACACTCATCCTCTTCGGAGTCACCACGCTAAATAGGACCGATACAGAAATCACCGTTCTAACTGCATTGATCCACAGACTTGTTATGAAGATGCATGTTTACCGCTACGCGCATTTCGTCTATGTCGAACGGCTTTGTAAAATGCATTAACGCCCCTAGCTTGGTCGCCTCCTTAATCATGTCCAGTTCACCATAGGCCGTCATCATAATGACCTTAATGGACGGATTGATCTCCTTTAGATGCTTCAGAATCTCGAGTCCATCCATTCCCGGTATTTTCATATCGAGTAAGACCAAATCGGGTGACTCGCTGCGAACAATGTCTAATGCCAATTTTCCGTTAGCCGCTTGAAATGTTGTATATCCCTCACTATTGAACACTTCCATAAGAAGAATCCGGATCCCATTCTGATCATCGACAATTAATACTTTCTTCTTTTCCATACGATACCCTCCCAGAAATTAAGGCAGATTGACTATACCGCGCTCTCCACAGCGACCGGCCCCTTTAGAAACTACTCCATACGAAACCTATTATTCGTGCTTTACTGTCCAAATCCTGCTAATTGGATAAAATGGGTAAATAAAGAGTCTAAAATGAAATAAATGTCAGTTACAATATTTCTATTAAAGGGTAATACAAAAAGAGAGCCTTCGGATGAAGGCTCTCTTCGACTATTTAAGAACCGAGGGTTCTTTCTGTCTGTGTATAAATTATTGCTGCTCGGAATGCGTCAAAGAGGCTTTGACAAATTCACGGAATAGCGGTTGCGGGCGGTTCGGACGTGAAGTGAATTCCGGGTGGAATTGAACCGAGAGGAACCACGGATGCTCTGGAAGCTCTACGATCTCAACTAGACGGCCATCCGGAGAAGTTCCGGAGATAACCAGTCCTGCTTTTTCAATTTCGTCACGGTAAGCATTGTTGAACTCATACCGGTGACGGTGACGCTCATATACCAGTTCATCATCATAGCAAGACATTGCCAGAGAGTCCGGAATAATCTTACAAGGATACAACCCAAGACGCATAGTGCCGCCCATATCTTCAATATCTTTTTGCTCAGGAAGCAAATCAATCAATGGATATTGTGTATTTGGATCGATTTCGGAGCTGTTTGCACCTTGTAGTCCAAGAACAGAACGGCCATATTCAATTACAGAAACCTGCATTCCAAGGCAAATGCCAAAGAAAGGTATCAATTGCTCACGGGCATAACGAATAGCGGAGATTTTACCTTCGATTCCCCGATCACCGAAACCACCAGGAACAAGAATACCGCCAATACCACGCAGCATTTCGTCCACGTTCTCATCCGTAATTTCCTCTGCATTCACCCAGCGGATCTTAACCTCTGCATTCGCAGCAAAACCTGCGTGTGAAAGTGATTCAACAACGCTCAAATAGGCGTCATGCAGTGCTACGTACTTACCTACAATTGCGATTTCTACTGTCTTCTCTAATTTCTGAATCCGGCTAAGCATACTTTCCCATTCGCGCATATCTGGCGCAGGTGTTGTAAGCTTCAAATGATTAACAACAATCTCGTCCAATCCTTCATCACGAAGGTTCAATGGAACTTCATATAACGTCGAAGCATCGCGGCATTCCACAACAGCATTAGCATCAATATCGCAAAAGAGTGCGATTTTGGCTTTCATATCTGCGGAAAGCTCATATTCCGTACGGCACACGATGACATTCGGTTGAATACCGATACTGCGCAGCTCTTTAACGCTATGCTGTGTCGGCTTCGTCTTCACTTCTCCAGCAGCCTTGATATAAGGAATCAAGGTTACGTGGATATACATCACATTTTCCCGGCCAATATCACTCTTGATTTGACGAATCGCTTCCAGGAACGGAAGACTTTCAATATCCCCTACAGTACCGCCGATCTCTGTGATAACAACATCAGAGTTGGTCTCGCGGCCCGCGCGGAACACGCGTTCTTTGATCTCATTCGTAATATGCGGGATAACTTGTACAGTTCCACCCAAGTACTCTCCACGACGTTCCTTGCTGATTACGGATGAATAGATCTTACCTGTCGTCACATTGCTGTTCTTCGACAGATTGATATCAATAAACCGTTCATAGTGCCCAAGGTCAAGGTCAGTCTCTGCACCGTCATCCGTTACGAAGACTTCTCCGTGCTGGTAAGGGCTCATTGTTCCAGGGTCTACGTTAAGATACGGATCAAATTTCTGAATCGTTACCTTTAGACCTCTGTTCTTGAGCAGCCTGCCCAGCGAAGCGGCGGTAATGCCTTTACCCAGGGAAGACACAACGCCACCCGTTACAAAAATATACTTTGTCACTGTAAAACCCTCCTAAATAAAGTCCAAACATAAAAGCGGCACATGGTGTTTATCGTAACCCGTTTTACTATCATCAAAACAGGGGAAATCAAAAGTTTAATTCACCGGGGAAAACATAAACCGTCATCCCTCAAATCCCATTAATCTACAGCTACTTTGCATCTAAAAAAACAAAAAAGTGACACCCGTAGAACCGGGGCACTTTTTATTTTAGAAAACACGTTTATTAACTTACATGATAAGCCCATGCAATAGTTTACTCTGACGATCCCCCACTGTCAAGGGAGGAATTATGCCACAGACAAGACTCTTCTGATTATTGATCTTACTTGTCATCCTCGGAATCTTCATCGTCGCCATCTTCTGCATCGTCTTCGTCCGTATCGTCTTCGTCTATGTCATCTTCATCGATCACGACATCTTCGTCGACTTCTTCTTCGCTGTCGTCGTCAGAATAGAGGTCGTCGCGATCTTCATCGATAGCGTCGAAATCCTCTTCTTCAGCTGTGTAGTTTTCTTCTTCATCAGCAAAATCGTCATCTTCCAAATCATCGTCTTCATCGTTGATGATGCGCACCCGTTTAGTGTTACCAACCGGATCATCGGAGCGCTCAAGAGGATACCAGCGTTTCAGTCCCCAAAGGTTGGTTCCGACACAGGCAAAACGCCCGTCAATGTTAATCTCGGTATATAACTGGGCAATAGTATCTTGGCTTTCTTGATCGGTCATGCCGCGTAACTTGGCTACCTCGACCATCAGATCACGGTAATAATACGGTGTATTGGCTGCTTTAAGCACCAGAAAGGCAAGATCCACCATTGGCATTTCTTTAACTTTCTCAGGGTCTAGCTTTAAATTGAGTGGCGTACTCACTAAAGGACACTTCCTCTCACGCATTGTTCACATTACGGTTTATTTCAATAATATCCATTAACAAAACTAAGTAAAACCTATTTAACAACAAAATGCAAGTCAAATGCAAGAACCGTCCAACAGAAAAAGCCTCCTGCTTATTATCCATACAGGAAACCTGTCTTCATCAAGAAGAGTTGATATGTAATTGTAGCAAGGTTCGCCGCACCCAAAGTTTTTAGAAATGGGATTTAAAAAGGCGGAGGAAGACCTCCGCGCATGACTGTATCCACGCCAAGGATCGGCTCCTTACGGGATGTTACAAAGAGAGTTTTAATCTCTTCTGTTTATTTTATGTAAAGCGCCGTCTTTTGACACGCTGGGCAGCCCATTTCCTTAAAAAAGGGCAAGTTCCCATTCGGACCCCTCCCTCCGCTCATACAATATGGCAGCAGGGCACCGAGGAGGGACAGCGAAACCTATGGACTATTACAAATTTTGGAACATGCTTCTTGAAGAAATATCGGTTGCCCCCAAAAATGGTGAGCGGCGTATTCTTACCTTCAACGATCCCCGCCAGTATGCCGGAGCTTTCTCCCAATGGAAGGCTCTAAAAGCAAAGCAGCCCGAGCTGCGGCAAGTACAGGTATCTCCGCTGATTCGGGCCTTCTTCGTGCCCGCTGCCGCCGGAAAGCTGATGAACCGATTTGCAGACCTTCTAAATGTCGAAGACGATCTGCAAATCCAAATCCATTCCATAGCTAACGAAAAAAGTGGAATCGCAGCGCTCCCATGGGGGGTGAAAGCGATTCATGCTCCTCAGGCATGGTCTAAATCAACCGGAGTTCACGTCAAAATCGGCGTCATTGACACCGGAGCGGATTACCGTCATCCCGATCTGAAGCATTCATTAGCCACTGGAGTCAACCTACTACACCGCGGAATGCTGCCGCTGGATGATAATGGGCACGGAACTCATATCGCCGGAACCTTAGCGGCAGCAGGGGGGAATCGCGGAATGATGGGAGTGGCGCCGCGAGCGCTGCTATATCCAGTCAAGGCTTTTGATCATAGTGGATCAGCCTATGTATCCGATATTGTGCTAGGTATTGATTGGTGTGTGCAGAACCGAATCGACGTCATTAATATGAGCTTTGGAATGAAGACTAGAAGCAAGGCGCTCCACAATGTGGTTATAAAAGCGTATCGGGCCGGAATCGCCGTCATTGCCTCCTCTGGGAATGACGGCAAACGTGGCGGGGACTATCCCGCACGTTATCCCGAGACGATAGCCGTGGGCGCCATCGATAAAAGACACCGGGTTGCCGGCTTCAGCAATCGCGGTTCATATATCGATGTATACGCGCCCGGCGAAGGCGTGCCCTCCTGCTGGCTGAAGGAGGGCTACAAAGAAATGAGCGGCACCTCCATGGCGACCTCGCATGTCACGGGAGCCGCCGCACTGCTGCTCGCACTGCGACCGGGCCTCACGCCAAGGGAGCTGAAGCTGCTCTTGCGCCGCACCGCGTCCCCGGTGCGGCTGCGTAAGGGGCAGCGCCGCGCATCCCTAGGCGGCGGCTCTGCCGATGCCCTACGCCTGCTGAGAGCAGGAGTAAGGGCGAAGCGTTCGGTCTCCGCGAACGTGTAGACCCCGCCCGGGCACCGGGTGGGTCACTCTGACGTTAGCGCAGCTGATGCCGGTACGAAGAACGGCAGCAAAGAAAAATCCGCCCCCCAGGAAACCGGAAGGCGGATTTTTTGTCGTTTGCTGTTGATTTACATGCGATCCGGTGCAGAAACTCCGACAAGACGCAGTACATTGGCAATAGTAGTACGTGTTGCGCCCAGCAGTGCAAGACGCGCCACGGTTTGAGCAGCATCCTCAGTAATTACACGTTCAGCTTTGTAATAACTGTGGAACATCGCAGCCAGCTCATATACATAACGGATGAGGCGATGTGGAGCATAACCTTCAGCCGCAACAGCGATTTCTGCCGGGAGCTCACCAATTTTGCGCAGCAGGTCATATTCATGCACTGCTGTCAGCTTGGAGAAGTCAATTTCCGCGTAATCAGGGATAGAAATCCCTTGCTCCTCTGCCTGACGGAAAATACTGCAAATACGCGCATGCGCATATTGAACATAGAATACAGGATTTTCATTAGAAGTAGAGATCGCCAAATCCATATCGAAATCAAGATGAGAATCCATGCTGCGCATGGTGAAGAAATAACGAATCGCATCGATTCCTACTTCCTCCATCAAATCTTCCATCGTAACCGCTTTGCCGGTACGTTTGGACATTTTGACCTTTTCACCATTCTGGAACAGGCTGACCATCTGAGCAATCAGAACCACTAGCTTCTCAGGATCATTGCCAAGGGCTGACATTGCCGCCTTCATCCGCGGAATATAACCATGGTGATCAGCGCCCCAAATGTTAATCATTTTATCGTAACCGCGGCCATACTTATCGCTGTGATAAGCAATATCCGGGGTAAGGTAGGTATATGTGCCATCATTTTTGATCAAGACACGGTCTTTATCATCCCCGTATTTTGTCGTTTGCAGCCAGGTTGCCCCATCTTGCTCATACACTTCTCCACGATCACGGAGCTCGTCCAGCGAGCGCAGTACTTCTCCGTTCTCATACAGCGAGGTTTCACTGAACCAGATATCGAAGTTTACACGGAAAAGACCTAGATCACGTTTAATTTTATCCAACTCTTTATTAAGTCCATAGGTCCGGAAAAAAGCAGCGCGCTCACTAGGGCTCATCTCGAGCAAGGTATCGCCCTTTTCTGCCACAAGCTCCTTCGCAAAACCCTTAATATCCTCACCATGGTAACCATCTTCCGGCATTTCTGCCTCTTGACCCAGCTCCTGCAGGTATCTGGTTTCAATGGATTTACACAGATTAGCCACTTGGTTACCGGCATCATTAATATAATATTCCCGGGTCACCTCGTAACCTGCATAATCAAGCACATTACACAGCGCATCACCGACAGCAGCACCACGAGCATGCCCTAAATGTAGGCTACCCGTTGGATTGGCACTGACGAACTCCATTTCAACCTTCTGACCTTGACCCAGATTAATACGGCCATAGTCATCCCCCTGCTCAGCAACAAGGCTGATGATTGGGTACAAGTAATTCTTAGACAGGGTAAAGTTAATAAAGCCTGGTCCTGCAATCTCCGCTTTCTCAATAGAAGCTCGGCTCGTATCCAAATGCTCAATAATAGCTTCAGCAATCTGGCGTGGATTACGTTTAGCAATTTTGGTCAACTGCATGGCAGCGTTCGTAGCCAAATCACCATGCGCCTTATCTCTTGGCACTTCAAGTACAATATCCGGAACCTCTTCCGGTGCAACCAGCCCAGCATTCACAATCGCATCGGCGATGGCTTCTTTTACCCGTTCATTTACAAGCTCTAACGGATTCTTACTATGTGTCATAATTTCGGTTCCTCCTGTATATGCAAACTAATAGCGAACTTTCCTGTCAATTCCTCGTAAACGTACAAATCATATTCCCAGGCAACCGTTAAAGAACGCCCTTCGCGCACAACTTCCAGCTTGTTCGTTTCCGTAGAAAGATTGAACTGCGTATATGGCGAGCGGTAGAATCCTGGCAGACGCCGTCCAGCTTCAAAGCTCTGCTCCGACTGAATCCCGCCATGGCGGATTAGCTTCAGTTGATTGCCTGCAATCTTTATCGTTGTACGAACAGAAACTTCCTCTCCGCGAGGACCCTGCTCTAATTCTTCATATTGAATATATAGATGCGGTCCCTTGGATGTTACTTCTCCATTCGCTTCCATAACATTTCGCTGACCATCTTGAAGGCTCACGAGCGTAATAGAGACATCATATTTGTCAGACTGTATTTCAGGCATCACACGTTCCTCCATTCTGCAAGCCTCTGCATTCTGCATAAGAAAAACGTCTAATGGCAAAGCTTAAACATTTTTATATTAATCAAAGGCCTATTTCGCTTTCCCATTGTACACTATAATCCAGTTCAAAGAAGCATTTCAATACAGAATCAAGCATATCTTCATAAGCACATAAAATATTACCATATTGATGATTAAAAGCACACTTTGAACGTCCATTCTCTATGTATATCATTTACTTCGATAATATTTGCACCTACCAAGCACCTATCGGACATAGATGACCTGAAACGCAGTATGATTCCATATTCGGTGTGATAACGGACCCCTTAGTCGCTATTGGCATAAAAAGCAACCCATTTGAACCTCTTTCTAGGCAATAGTGTTACTGGAGTCCGAAACCCTATCCCAAAGGCCGAAAATTTGCAAATAACGTCAACTGGGTCCGTACCCCTCCGAGGATGAGGGATCTGATAAGGCCACTGATAAGGGTACTATTCAAGCAAGCAACCAAGGATAAAAAATACAGAGCAGCGATTCTCCAAGTATCCGGAGAATCGCTGCTCTGCTGTTTATTTGCGATGTTTACAATACTTCGGACCCTTATATTTTTTATTGAAGAGAATTATTGGGTCATCACTTTTAAAGAAAACCTGCGTTCCCATGAAGCTCCGCCGTCTTTGGTCACATACAAGGAAGAGTAATCAAGCTCACGGATGGCGAGCCAGCCCTCTTTATTACTAGTGAAGGAGATTACCCCGTCATAACCAGCGAGCTCCGGAAGATTAGTCCATTGCTTACCGCCGTTATAAGAGCGTCCAACTGCCACTTTCTCTGCTGCTGGAGAAAATCCCACTAAAAAAGATGTGCTGTTTCCCACAAGCTGCAGGTTCCCGGGTTTGCCAGCGGCTGGCCCTTTATTGAATTCAGCCTTGCCACTGCCTGGTGCAGGTCCGCCGCCGGCAGTTTCCTCAGCGATCACACGATTCCAACTTTTCCCCCTGTTCGCACTTTCATACAGCGAGTAGGAGGTCTGACTCATCCCCGTACCGCCATAGAGCACTACAGCGACCTGATCTCCCTTAGCGGAGATTTGTCCAAACTCGGGCTCGGCAAAAGCCGCCTTCAGTGAAAGGCTCCAAGTTCCCCCTCCATCTGTGGTCTTCATTACCCGATATCCGCTTCCCGGCACGATTACAACCGCCCAGCCGGTATTCCGGTCACTAAAATAAGCGCCTCGTGTATTGGGTGGGGTGGAAATTTTACTCCAGCTCAGCCCCCCGTCTTTGGTGTAAAACGTGGCGGCTCTCTCATAAGCAAAACCTTTCTTACTATCGATAAAATTCATTCTTTCAAAGCTGACGGCATTGTTCGAAAGTCTCTTCCACTCCGAGCCACCGTTAGAGGTACCAATTAAATATTGAGCCTGCCCCTCCTCTACAGAAGCAAGAGCAAAGCCATGTACATTATCGGGAAAATCGAATTGTTTGAAGCTCCATTGGCCTTGATAGATCTCTTGAAAATGGCAACCTCCGTCAGAGGTACCAATCATAAATCCATTACCTGCTGCCCGTCCGGTATTCCCATTCAAAAACTGAACATCAGAAAAGCTAAGCGGTGTGGATACATCGCCTGAATGCTTGTTTTGCAGGGCCTGTAGCAAGCCGTGATCTCCCGTGCCGCAAGTCACTGGTGCTGGTGCAGCCGCAGCATGTACAGAAGTTACAGGTGCACTCCAGCCCGAAACCATAATAAGCGTCGCCGAGAGGGCGGTTATTGTCGTCTTATGAATCCTTTTCGTCCATTTCATGATGACACCTCCTAATATGTATATACCCTTACTCACAATCTCTACTCTGTTATACCGCCAGAGAGGATACCCTATCTACCTTAAACAATCACAAAATAGAAACAATTTGTTACCCTCCATATCCCTAATGAATATCCTTCCAGATCCTTCCCCATAATATGAAAGAAAGGAGTCTGGTGCCATGACACGCGAATCAACGAATCCACCGAAACGAAAAAGCCGCTTCCGGCGTTTATTTCGGCTGCTGGCAGCCTTGATCATATTATTTGTATTAACCACCGGAGCTCTGCTCGGTTATCTATATCAAAAAGATCTTCCACCGATTAGCGATGATGTGCGCTCCAAGCTGTTTGACTCCCGGGGCAATGTTCTTGCCACCTTTACCTCAGACGGCCGCAGCCGTGAACCCGTCAAATTAAGTCAAATTTCTCCCCTGCTCATTGAAGCTACACTAGCAGTCGAGGATCGTAAATTTTATGAGCATTCCGGATTTGATCTGAAAGGGATGGCACGAGCTGTTCTTGTCAATCTGGAAGAGGGGAACCGGTCGCAGGGTGCTAGTACGCTAACTCAACAGCTCGCACGTAACCTCTACCTATCCCATGAAAAAACGTGGACGCGCAAGGCTAAAGAAGCTGTCTATACGATGCAGCTGGAGATGAAATACAGCAAAGATGAAATCCTGAACATGTATTTAAATAATATCTATTATGGCCACGGTGCTTACGGCATTGAAGCAGCCTCACGGATGTATTTTGGTAAATCTGCAGCTAATTTAGACCTGGCAGAGAGTACCATGCTGGCTGGAATTCCAAAGGGACCTACCTATTATTCACCATACAACCACATGGACAATGCTAAAAAGCGCCAGAGAATCATCCTGACCGTCATGGCGAATTTAGGTAATATCACTCAGGAAGAAGCCGGACAAGCTGTCCAAGAGAACTTAAACTTCAAGCCGCAAGGACAAAAGGATACGCTTGTAGCTGCGCCTTATTTCCGGGATTATATCCGCAATTTGGCTATAGAATCGCTCCACATCAGTAATGATGAGCTGGAGCAAGGCGGACTAAATGTCTATACCACCCTTGACCCTGACATGCAGCATGCCGCAGAAAATGCCGTTGACACAGAGATGGATCAAACTAGTGATCTGGAGACTGCGCTTGTATCCATCGATCCTCGCACCGGTTACATCAAAGCAATGGTCGGCGGAAAAAATTATCGTACCAACCAGTACAATCATGCTTTGGCCACCACACGCCAGCCGGGTTCTTCCTTTAAGCCGATTATGTATTTGGCCGCACTCTCTTCCAAAGAGATGACAGGACTTTCGGTCTTCAATAGTCAGCCAACGATGTTTCATTATGATAACAACCGCAAAACGTATCAGCCCCGAAACTTTGGGGATAAGTATCTGGGTGAAATTAATATGCGGCAAGCTATCGCAGCATCGGACAATATCTATGCTGTTAATACAATTATGAAGATCGGCGCGGATAAAGTGAGCGAAATGGCTGCGAAAATGGGCATTGACAGTCCACTTCAAAGCGTACCTTCGCTGGCACTAGGCACTTCACCGATCAGTCCGCTTGAAATGGCTGCGGCTTTTGCTGTAATTGGAAACAGCGGTCAGAAAATGCCGACCACAGCCATTCTAAAAATAACCGATTCAAATGGCATAGTCCTGTATGAAGCACCTCAACCCAAAGGAGTAACCGTCGTAGAACCTTCAGCTGCCTATGTACTGACTCGTTTAATGGAGGGGGTATTCGAGACTGGGGGGACGGGCAATCGTGTGGCTTCCATAATCAAACGTCCGGTAGCCGGCAAGACTGGTACTACGGATACAGATGGCTGGATGGTAGGTTTCACCCCGGAGCTATCCACGGCAGTCTGGGTTGGATACGACAAGGGGCGCGACATCGCAACTACCGACGGACGGCGTGCAGCTCCCATTTTCGCCCAATTTACTGAAAAAGCGCTTGAAAATGTCCCTCCAAAAATATTCCCCATTCCAGATGGAGTGGTCAGCGTATACGTCAATCCGCAATCCGGTAAACTTGCTACAGCAGCATGTCCCGACAAAGAACTGGAAACCTTTATTAGTGGAACTGAGCCCACCGAATACTGCGAATTGCATGGAACTGGGGCCGCTCCTGCTGTCGATGACACACAAAGCAAGGTAGATCCTGCTGAAGAGAATCGTTCCCTATGGAAGAACATTAAACGCTGGTGGTTGAATTAGCCTCTTCATTTATATTGAAGGGGTTTTTCTTTTTTTATAAGTCATATATTGTAGTAACAACAGGATTTCTAAATTCAAATATCACTTGTCGCATAAGGGATGTAACCGTTTTATTTATTATGCTTACCCCATTCTCTTAACTCACAATTACTGCTATAATAGTTATTAGAAACCAAAATATAATGATGTAAATGAGGGACATGGGATGAAGGATACAGGCATGATCCGGAGTTTAGACAGTCTTGGGAGAATTGTGGTTCCCGCAGAAATCCGTATGACGCGTAATATCGACATTGGTGATCCTATCGAATTTTTTGTTTTAGACGAAAAAATCATCGTCCTTAGGAAGTACACCTCGACAGAGTGTACATTTTGCAGAAGCCACGACCATGTCACCTACTATAAAGAGCAGTTTATTTGTAGCAGCTGTCTAAAAGAAATTGTCGATCCTGAACGCATGTCTCAATTGCCAGAGTCACGTGAGGATTTTGTTGTTGAGGCACCAGAGCACAACACCAGCATCCGAAAGTCGAAGACAGAGGAAATGTGCCAACGTCTGGAACAAGCTATTGAAGATCATCCCTATGCCAACCAAAAAGAACTTGCAGAAATCCTCGGGATTAGCCAAGCCAGAGTGAGTCAGCTCAAACGCAAGCTTAGCAGCACAAGCAAATCATAAATTAAAAAAGCTTCGACGCTCCTATTTCCGGAGGTCGAAGCTTTTTTTATATCGGATAACCCTTCTGGAGGCTCCTATACTATTCAGTCAGTGCAGCTTTAAGCTCATCTGAGGATGCATTCCACCATGCTTCATTATGAGAGATCAGAAGGGATTTGAGCGCCGACTTCTCAATGGCTCCAAGCCCTGCCACATCGATCTTGCGTTTAAGAGCTGCATCCAGCTTATTGACATGCTCGGCAAGAATTTTCCATCCGCGGCGCGCTTCTGTATCAATCCACATTTCACAGGCTGTGATTCCACCATAAAATTGAGCTTCCAATGTACGGTCTACCGCTACCCATACCACCCAAACCTGTCTTCCATTCGGTACATCTTCACGATTCATGGAAAATTTAATTCCTTTTTCCACCTTGCTCTTGGCATGCATGGCACCGATATCAATAACCGCCACATCACCATCAATAATGACAGGTGAAACGTTGTTGAGATCTATAGAGCCTGCTCCAAAGCCTTTATGTTTACTTTTAGCGTTCACAATATTTAAGGCAATCTGTTTCTTGCCCTCCGGTTGTATGTTGTCCACGAGTGCACACCCTTCCTCTTACGAATAATTTAATTTTAGCTAATAATGCGGCGATTGCAAACATATACATCCCGTAGATGCTTGTCACGGGAGGAATCACACTATGAAGTCACTGTCATTAAAGTACATCATCTTTGCGACCCTGGCCATCCTCGCGCTGCTGGGAGGAGGAATATGGGCCTTTTCAGGGGATAGCTCAACAGCTTCTGTTACTAGCTTTGCTTCAAAAGAGGCCAAGTCCTCCAGCGGCACAGCGCCTGCAGCCGTACCACAGCAGGTATTGCCTGAGAGCGCACCCGTCCCGGCAGAGGAGGCTTTAAGCCAGCGGGTAGTCGAGTATCACATTGATGTCCAGCTTGTTCCTGACACAGAAACCTTAAAAGCTTCTGAGACAGTAACCTGGACACACCCCGGAGTAAAGCCAGTAAGTGATTTATATTTTCACATGTATCCAAATGCATTTGCCTCATCAGATACCACCTTTATGAAGGAATCCGGGGGGACGCTCAGAGGCGACAGCATGCCTGAGAACGGCTTCGGAAATATGACGCTGACCGATCTGCGCACGACAGAAGGAACTTCGCTAATGCAAAGAGTGCAATATGTTCAACCTGATGACGGCAATATCAACGATAAGACGCTTCTAAAGGTACATCTTCCTCAGCCTGTTAATGGTGGGGAAAGTGTAACACTTAAGCTTCAGTATGAAGTCCAGCTGCCCAAAATCTTTGCTCGCATGGGTGCTTCAGGTAACTTCGTTATGGCTGGGCAATGGTTCCCTAAGCTTAGTGTATACGAGCCTAAGGGCACGCGCGGAGTTAAAGAAGAAGGCTGGGACCTGCATCAGTATCACGGGACCTCTGAGTTTTACAGTGATTTTGGCATCTTTAATGTAACGATTGCCGTTCCTTCCAACTATACGGTGGCTGCGACCGGATTTCCTGTAAAAAATGCCAAGCTCAAACAAGATCAAAAAATATATCAGTTCTACGCCGATGATGTCCACGACTTCGCTTGGGCTGCATCCCCTGATTTTACAGTAGCAGAGGAAGCTTTCTCTACGCCGGAAGTGCCTGGAGTACGAATTAAGGTGTATCTCGACCCACTGCACAAAGACTTACAAGAGCGTTACCTTCAAGCTGCCAAGGCTGCCCTGACCTACTTCAGCAAATGGTATGGCCCTTATCCCTACTCTACGCTGTCTATTATCGTCCCACCTAAGGAGGGAAACGGCGCTGGAGGAATGGAATATCCTACCCTTATTACAGCCTTTGGGGCCGCAGATTCTTCTCCAGATACCTCACTTGAAAGAACCGTCATTCATGAGATCGGCCATCAATACTTCTACGGTATGGTAGCCAGCAATGAATTCGAGGAGGCCTGGCTGGATGAAAGCTTTACTTCCTATGCCGAAGACAGACTTATGGAACAAGAATACGGTATCAAGTCTAATTTGCCTTTACAGGCCAGCCTGGTGACTATACCTGAGCCGTTAAATCTGGAAACGTGGAAATATGCAGGGGCGGATTCCTATAGCCGAAATGTTTATATCCGCGGCAAGCTTGTACTTAAAGATATCGAACGCCAGGTAGGTACCAAAGCAATGAACAACATCATGTCCTCCTACGCTCGTAAGTTCCGTTTCCAGCATCCCGCTACGTCAGATTTTCAGAAAGTCGTTGAGAAGGTAACCAAAAAATCATGGCAGGCCTATTTCGATGATTACATTTATGGTGATGGTGCGCCTGACTTCTCAGTAGATACGATTACTTTTAAAAAAAATAACAGCGGCGATGCTCAAAGCTACGAATCATTAGTGAAGATTTCAAATAAAGGGAGCCATTACGTTGATGTTCCCGTGAAATTCACATTCGCCGACAGCTCTTCGGTGCAGCGGGTCTGGAACGGTGAAGGAGCAGAGACTACGTTTCAATTGTTAAGCGATAAGCCTCTTCTCTCTGCTGAGATTGACCCTGAGCATTCCATCTTATTGGAGAGCAAACATTTAAACAACTTTAGGCTGGCGGAAATAGAGCCCAAGACGCTCTCTCGCTGGACGTTAAGTGTAACTAAACTACTTGAAACCGTGCTCGGAACTCTTGTCTGGTGAGGTGAATGATTGTGAGAACATCGATAACCCGCGGCTGGCAAAGCATGAAGGAGCAATTTTATATTTTAATTCTGCTCTTCATCTACCGACTGCTCTGGGGCTACTTTATGTATGGTTTCATCCGATCTGCTATTATTCCAATTCTACTGCGCTATCCAGATAAAGACGCCGGCGGCAGCGGTATGGGCAGACTGTTGTATTATATCGAGGGACAGTTCAGCTTGAATACTGACCCTGCGATACGCACTTGGTTATGGATGCTTCTAGGACTTGTTGTCTTGCGACTTCTGCTTTCTCCTTTCATAAGGGCAGGATTGCTGCATGAGCTGCACCAGGAGCGAAAGGGCGAGCGCGGGCTGTTCTTTTTCCCCGGCATGAAGATCTATGGACTACCTGTCTTAGTCTTTAGCCTAATCGAATGGGTGCTGACCCTGCTGCCGCTTTACTGGCTTGCTCCAAAAATGTACGGGCTGTTCTTATCCTCTTTGTTTAACTACACTTTGTTACTTCATTTAGTACCATACGTATTGGCATGGCTTATATATATTTTTATCGTGCGCCTGTTTCTTCTATATATGCAGTTTGGTTACACCGGCGGTACAGGAATGTTCTCCTCACTGTTCATCTGCTTGCGGTCACTGATTCCTGCTATAGGTGTTTCCATTGTACTTGGTGCGGGAGGCTTGCTCTTACTGCTAGTGTGCGGACTGACGGGTCTGTTCTGTCCCGGCCTGCCGGCACTTATAATACGGCAAATCTCACCACTACCTTCTACGCTCTTAAAAATGTGGGGAATCTCTGCACAATATCATCTATGGCGTAGCAAAGCATTTCCACAATAAATTAACCTTATTTGACATAATAAAAAGGTCCCAATTCCTGTATTCAGGAGCTGGGACTTTTTCTCATTACGGATAACTTAAGAGTATTTGCAAAATCATAAAAGCTCTGTTACAATAAGTCCTGTGCTATTAGTAACAATTTTGTAATCAATTGAAACGATTCCTACATAACTAAATGTATTTATCGTAAGTGTAACTGTCGAAACGTCATTCTCTTGGTGCTTAACACGCCTAATTCCTTTGCACCGGGAAGTGGGGGAACCATATTTTGGGTGAATTGATCTCGCTTTACAGGGATCATAGGGAATCTTCTACCGAACCCTTAAGCTAACCTCGCAGGCCTTGGAAGGAGTACATCTTTTGAAAAGACATAATTTAAGAAAAAAATGCGTCGCTGCGGCGCTAGGACTTGTAATGGCATTATCTATTGGTGGAGGAAGCGCCTTTGCCGACTCTAAGATGGACACTGTAATCTCAAAGACTATTGGAGTTGCCTATAAAACCGGAGGTACAAGCACTGCCGGATTTGATTGCTCTGGATTTACAAAATATGTATTCAAGAATGTGGGTCTTACTTTACCTCGTACATCAAAAGCTCAATATAGCGTTGGAACTGCTGTATCCAAAAGCAATCTGCGTTCTGGTGATCTAGTGTTCTTTAACACACTTGGCAATGGAGTATCCCATGTCGGCATTTATGTTGGAAACGGAAAATTCGCACAATCGTCCTCTTCGCGTGGAGTGACCATCACTTCACTCAGTCAGGCCTACTGGGCCAATCGTTATGTTGGCGCTAAAAGAGTAATGAGTACTTCAGCTTATCAAGCTGTAGCCTTCGATTGAAACCTTCCTCACAACTATAACCTCATAATTACAACTATATGAACCTGAATCTGATTATTCCCGTAATCAAATTCGGGTTTTTCTTTTTTCCATAATATATTTTTACACTAATAGAGCCCAATTGAAACACGTTTATTTGATAAAAATTGCAATTATATTAAAAATTAGGTCATTATTAACGCTTACATATGCCTTTCTACCGTAAAAATGCCAATTTTTCTGCATTAATATGTTAAAAACGATTGCCAAGCGGCTTTCTGTTTGTTACAATTAGCGCAGTGAGATTTTAGTAACATTTTTGTAATCATTAAGTTGTTATTTACAAAGGTTTTGTCATGTATTGATTACAAGCTAATCCTAATCAACAGTATGAGCCGAGTTTCCTAACTATTAGGAAAACGGGGGAACCAACTTTGGGTGAATTGACCTCCATTATATAGAGGGGTCATAGGGGACCTTCAACCGAACCCTTAAGCTAACCTCGTAGGCATTTGGAAGGGGTATACACTTTTGAAGAAGAAGTTAGCAGCAGCAGTACTAAGCTTTTCCATCATCCTCACCATCGGAGCAGGAAGCGCTTTCGCAGATTCCAAAATGGATAAAGTGATTGACAAGGCCATCGGTACTAAATACGTATCCGGCGGTATATCCACTAACGGATTTGATTGCTCCGGATTTACAATGTATGTGTTTGATAAGATTGGCATTAACCTTCCACACCAATCAGGTTCCCAATATCAAATGGGCACAGCAATCTCCCGTGATGATATAAGAGCCGGAGATCTTGTATTCTTCAATACAAGTGGCAAAGGTGTCTCACATGTCGGCATTTATGTCGGTGAAGGTAAGTTCGCACACGCTTCTACCTCACGCGGTGTTACGATTAGCTCTCTGAGTGATAGCTACTACGTGAAACGCTACGTTGGTGCCAAGCGCATTATGAGCACAGACGCTTATCAATCGGTTGCTGCTGAATCGGAAGACAATGATGATGTGCAATAAGTAACGTACATAGGCTCTTTTCCAAGGTAACTCTTGGAGGAGAGCTTGTTTTTTTGTCTTATTACTTATTTACCCCTCTCATAATTTGTAAAACATTCCTCTCATATAAAGTTTCTGAGTCGAACCTCCCCCATTTTGTATATAATTAGTAATATAGCAATGTCCTCGTGAAAGGAGATCGTTGACTTTATGATAAATCCCTCGGTAACTTTTCATGTTGTTCCTATGGAGGCAATTCACGGAGAAGCTATTTGTAAGTGGAGCTATACGCCCCCATATAATATTTATGGCTGGATGCCGTGGGAGCAGATGCAGGCTCTTGGCATCGAGTTTGGTGATCCGCAGCTCCGGGAGGAACAATATATCTCCATATTAAATGAACAAGAGGTTTTGTGCGGATTCGCACAGTTGTTCCCGATGGAAGGAGTCGTCCGTTTAGGAGTTGGGATGCGCCCCGATCTATGCGGCCATGGTTTAGGCAAACTATTCGTAGATGCCATCGTCCAGACAGCCTTGAGTCGTTATCCTGATCGAGAGATAGATCTAGAAGTCCTGACCTGGAACCAACGCGCCATTCGAACTTATCAAAAATGTGGATTTACGATTACAGATACGTATGAACGCCGCACACCTACAGGAGACAAACCTTTTTATTGCATGGTCTATGACAAATGATATTAAATACCAGATATTTCATAAGAATGATTGTATTCTCGTTCATTTTTTTGTCACAAACCCTATGATAACGCTTCACCATAAGCTATAATGTAGGGAGCAGCTTACATAGAAGGGACGAATTGGGATGCAGAAATGGATCATGAGCGGTTTGTTTTTTGCCGCCTGTGCCTTTGCGGTAGTACTCATGTTTACACTTCCGGGTAAAGAAGAGGTAGCGGAAGAAAATAAGCCCACGATGCCGGTAGTTCAACTGGACGCAGCAAAGGCAGAAGCAACCGTGAAAGCCAGCTGTATCACCTGTCACGGCGATCAGCTTCAAGGTGGAGTTGGACCAAGTCTTCAGAATGAAGGCGGCCAGCATGACGCTGAGGAAATCTACAGCATCGTCACCAAAGGACGTGGTCAAATGCCTTCCTTTAAAGAGAAGCTAGCCCCTGAAGAGATCGCCAACGTCGCACTCTGGCTCTCAGAGAAAAAGTAACCCATCAAGCAACTAAAAACGCCCGTGTATGAGATAGGTGACTATCTATGCACGGGCGTTTATTTTATGATTTTGGCTAAACTAATGATTTTTTTCAAAGGCTTCATTAAATTCATGCGCCGCTCGAAGATCTAGAGCCGTAATCCCATCTTCTTCATTAGATTCAAGTCGCAGGGTAACTGTTTTATAATCAATCGTAATATGTGGATGATGATCGAAGGCTTCTGAAATCGTGGCTACTTCATCAACGAACGCAATGCCCTTCATATATTGGCTGAACATATATTTTCGCACCATAACATTATTATCCAGCTTCCACCCCTCCAGCTTGGTGATCTCCTCACGCAGTTCCTCTTCCGTAAATAACAATTCGTTTCCTCCCTTACAAAAAATTGCAGTAAAGTGCGCAGTTCCCTTTACATGACTTAGGCGTTAAACAAAACATCCCTTAGCTTCTGAGGTCCAAGGGATGTGCCAGGATAAAGGCGATATTTTCGATTTAATGTATTCACAAATCCCAGCGATTATAACTCGGCTTTATCAATTTTAACACGGGCTACTAACTACGGGCAAATTACGTCCAGACGTCTCCTCTGCCTAAATCAAAACCACTGAAGCCAAATCCTCTTCGCCAACTAAAATATTAATGCGATGCGTGTCCTTATCGTAAATAATTACGCCGCTCCCCACTTCAATCATAGGTTCATTACCCAGCGCGAAGAAAAGATCCTCAGCCAATGCTTCCCATACCTCCAGCTTTGATTCTTGGGGTAGTTCCTGCCACTCGTCCGGATCCATCTCAAAAAATAAATATCCATCGGAAATTCGTCCGACGGCTTCGGTCAAATCTGTTAGAATTTCACCGTAATCTCTACCATGCTTTACACCCACGTATATCACTCCGTTTTCTTCACAGATGAATAATTACTTACCTTATCCATTATAGCCGAAAAAATGACTTCACAAAAAACCGAATGATGTCGATAAATAAGAATATACGTTAATTCGGTTTCGCACAGAGTGCCCTGCCGCTGTTTCAAGGATGATATACGCGGCATTGTCGGAACACATCTTAAATCTCACGGACGAGGTGCAAAATGGAAATTTCAACAATAATTGGTTTAATTTTTGGTTTGGTTGCTGTAATCTGGGGCATGATCCTCAAGCACGCTCCACTTCATGCTTTGGCCACACCTGCTGCTTACGTTATTATCTTGGTGGGTACGGCAGCGTCTATTTTCATGGCCTTTCCTTTCAACGAGGTCAAAAAGATTCCAAGTCTGTTCAAAATGATTTTTATCAAAAAGAAATTAATCAGTAAACCCGAATTAATCACTATGTTCATGGAATGGGCTTCTATCACACGGCGTGAAGGTCTGTTGGCTCTAGAATCAAAGGTCGATGAAATAGAAGATAACTTCCTCAGGAATGGCATGCGGATGATCATTGATGGAAATGATCAGGATTTTGTCCGCGATGTCCTCATGGAGGATATCCACGCCACAGAGGATAGACATAAAGCAGGAGCGCTCATTTTCTCACAGGCAGGTATGTATGCTCCTACCCTTGGGGTGCTCGGGGCGGTTATCGGCCTCATCGCCGCTCTGGCTGATATGAGTGATATGAACAAATTGGCTGCGGCAATCGGGGCTGCCTTCATCGCCACTTTGCTTGGTATCTTTACAGGTTACGTATTATGGCATCCTATTGCTAATAAACTGAAACGTCTCTCCAAACAAGAAATCGAAGTTCGAATGATGATGGTCGAAGGTCTTTTGTCCATACAGTCCGGTGTATCTACTATTGCCATCAATCAGAAGCTTGCTGTATTCCTAACACCTTCGCAACGCGTTAAGTTAAATGAGAAGGACGGTGGATCAGGTGAGCAAAAAGACTAGACACGAAGAGCATGAAGAACATGCCGATGAATCGTGGCTGTTACCTTATTCCGACCTCATGACTCTTCTGGTGGCTCTGTTCATCGTTATGTATTCTATGAGCGCAACGGATGCCAAGAAATTTGAAGAGATGAGTCAAGCCTTCAGTTCCGCACTTAATGGCGGTACAGGTATTCTTGAAGAGCGGGCAGCAATGCCTAGTAAAACTCAAGAAGATCTGGGGAAAAATGATAAGATGGGTAGCTCTACTTCCAAGAAAGCTGAAGAAGCAGAAATGGCAAAGCTACGACAAAAGGAACAAGAGGATTTAGAGAAGCTTAAGAAACAATTCGATCAATATATTAAGAGCAACGGCCTAACTGATCTGCTCAGTACGAAGCTTAATCAATCTCAGCTAATGATTACGATCAGTGATAACGCATTGTTCGCCTCTGGCCAAGCCATTGTTAAGGATGATTCGCGGCAATTAGCTAAATCCATCTCAACGATGCTGCAGCAATTCCCGGATTATGATGTAGTAGTGCAAGGACACACCGACGATATTCCGATTTCCAATAGCAACTATTCATCCAACTGGGATCTGAGTGCGGATCGGGCACTTCAGTTCATGAAGATTTTGCTGCAGAACACAAATCTAAATCCGCGCAAATTTAGTGCGATTGGATACGGCGAGTATCATCCTATTTCGGATAATGACACAGCTACCGGCCGAAGCAAGAATCGCCGGGTAGAGGTTTCCATTATTCGCAAATATCAAGAATCCAAAGAGTTTACAGGGATTGTTCCCTCTGCTGAATAATTGATTTCGTAAGGTAATAAAAAGAGCTGTCCAAAGGTCTTAGACCCCGGACAGCTCTTTTTTTGTTGCGAGTACTACATTCTATATGGACCTGTAACATTGTAATAACATTCCTACAGTAACTCGTAGTTCAGCGTAGCTCCAAGCTCCTTCTTCTCAACAGCAGACAGCTCCCGCCATTCTCCCGTTTGCAATGCCCCCAGGCGAATATTCATAATCCGAATGCGTTGCAGCTTTCGCACCTCATAGCCAAAAGCGCTGCACATACGACGAATCTGGCGATTTTTGCCCTCTGTCAAAATAATACGGAAGACACGCTCCGTAATACGCGTGACCTCACAGGGCAGCGTCTTCTCACCTAATATTTTCACACCGCTCGACATGCCGGTAATAAATGAAGGCGTAATGGGTCTGTCCACGGTAACCACATATTCTTTTTCATGCCGGCCTTCCGCCCGCAAAATTTTATTAACGATATCACCATCATTAGTAAGCAAGATTAATCCTTCCGAATCCTTATCGAGACGACCAATCGGGAATATACGCTCATGATGACCTACAAAATCGACAATATTCCCCTTGATATGCTGTTCTGTGGTTGATGTAATCCCAACCGGCTTGTTTAGAGCAATGTAGACCGTCTGGCTTGAGGTTTCAAGCGCTATACCATCTATTCGCACATCATCGCCCGGAACAGCCTGACTGCCCAGCACAGCAGGCTCTCCGTTGATCGTAACTCTGCCGGCATCCACAAGCTTGTCTGCTTCTCGGCGTGAACAGTATCCTGTCTCACTGATGAATTTATTAATTCTCACGTTGTTCTTCACTCCGTTCATCCTTAATGTTAAGCCAAGGTGTAACCCCTCCAGCTGCAGGCAGCTTAATCATAACGGTTGTCCCCCGGCCAACTTCACTTTGTATTTCCAAATGACCCTTATGAGCCTGAATAATACGCTGGCTAATCATTAACCCAAGCCCAGTCCCCGATTCCTTATTCGTGAAGAACGGTTCACCCAGCTTAGGCAGCACGTCCTCTGGAATCCCTTCACCCTGATCTTTGATTACAATAAAGACGCAATCCACAGAGTTCCACAGTTCCATTGAAATGACGCCACCCTCAGGCATAGCCTCAATTGCATTTTTAACAATATTAATAAATACCTGCTTCAGCTGGTTCTCTTCACAATGTACAGTAGCAGGTTGTTCAGAGAATTTCGTACTAAATTGAATATCATGTAGATGAGCCTGACTATCCAATAGAGAAACTACATCACCTAATATGTAGCGAAGATCTTTCTCCTGAAAATGAACGGCTTGCGGCTTAGCCAGGATTAAAAATTCACTGACGATAAGATTAATCCGCTCCAGCTCGGATAACATCAGCTCTACATGAAGCGGAACCAAGAGCTCCTTCTCCTGTTGAAGCTGTAGAAATCCTTTTAACGTGGTAAGAGGGTTACGAATCTCATGAGCTACTCCTGCGGCCAATTGGCCGACTGTAGTTAGTTTCTCAGAGCGTCTAAGCAGCTCCTCCATTCGATTGCGTTCCGTCATATCACGGGAAACGTGAATAAAGGAATGGGGATAACCCTCTTCATCTCGAATTATCGAGGTACTAACGCTAACTTCAACTAATGATCCGTCCCGTTTAAGTCTCACTGTCTCGATCGGCGGCAGAACTGCACCATTTCTTAACGCGTCAAGCCGCTCTTCCTCTTGCTTAAGCGCTGTCGCGGGTACAAGATATGGCATATTGCCTATCACTTCTGTTGCACTCCATCCGTACAGCTCCTCAAAGGCTCTGTTAGTGCTAGTGATTCGTCCCTCCATATCCAACGTATGAATCGCATCCGACGTACCGTTAATTACGGATTCCAAATGCTCCTTAACCGCCCGGTTCTCTTCCAGCGTCTGCTTAAGACGATTGGTGCGTTGCATAAGATGAGAAGTCATAGCGTTAATCCGCAAGGCTAATTGACCTAACTCATCACGAGAGGTTACCTTTAATGGAGGTTCGAACTTACCTCGCGCTACGTCATTGACTTTGGCAAGTATAGCCTGAATTGGACGAGTAATAAAACCTGAAAGTATGTAACTACATAGCAAAAATAATGCTAGCAATAACAGAGACGTAGTCAAATAATTGGCTAATTGTTCATGAACTACGGATGAAATCACAGAATAATCCAAAACTACACCGATTACGTAAGGCTCCATTTTAGGATTCTGAATAGGAATGAAGCTTTTGAGCACTCTTTTCCCATGTACCTTCGTCTCCAGTGTAACTGGCTTCTGCTTCTGCTGAGCTAATAGAATAGCTGCTTTATCTTGCTCCACATTACCATAAGTATAGGTACCGAACTTAATTGGGCGGTTGCCAAGTTTCTTTTTAAATGCATCGCTTCCATCACCCGCCATACTTGCTAAACCAAATGTTGTTGGATTAAATCCTGTAAGCTCTAAAATCCCTGGATTAACTTCTTTGGTTCGCTCTACAATTTGATCGGGGTTGGTGATTTCGATATATTCACTTGCCGCAGTATTGAGAATAACAGGATTAATGATGTAGTTGCTTGCTTCATCATGATAATAACCCCACTTCTCAATGAAATCGGGATTGTAGGTTGAATATTCAAATGGGCCTGACCAAAAATGATCCAATGACTGACCTTGCCCCACAGTGACTTCCTGATTATCAAATAACTCCAAAAGGGCAAGGTACCAGTACCCCCAACCTTGAGTGGACATTCCAATATCAATCGGATTTGATGCCCTTGTCACCACGATATCATTATCAGTCTTTACCAGAATTGAAATATTAGACACGCCCAACTTGGAAGTTAGGGCCTTAAGTTGAGCGTTGGTTATATTCTTATAATCCGGACCCAATTCCTTAGAGGCAAAGATGGCAGCCATTCTTAAGTTATGCGCGATTTGATATTCTACATAGTTAGAGCTATAGTTACTTTGTTCTACAGAAACAGCCATTTGCATAGCGGTGATCTGCATATTATTTACGTTTTCATTTCTTAGATTATTCTGAGCGGCATAAAGGTTAAATGTCAGATTCAATGCTAAAATTAGCAGTACCGCTCCAAAAATAATAGCAGATAGTTTTGTCTTTATGGACAAACTGTTATTCACCTCTTATCCACTGGTAAATCCTTGCGGAGCCTATAATAAACATCATACCTTTTGCCCCCTCATTTGAAAAGGACATTTAAAACAAGCCTATTAATTCACCAAATATTGAAATTCAAAAGGTGTTTCTCTACAATATATAAGAAACCATCCACATCTTATGCACATATAAACAAATTATTAAAGTCCGGTGTGTACAAAAATGTGTATAAGTAGGCTGTTATCCACAGAGTTATGCACATTTTGTTAAGAACGAATATTTGTTCGTTGTACAATGGTTACAGAAGAAGGGAAGATGATCTTGAATATTAAAGCCAATGAATCGCCAGAAGATATACAAGCGGTTCATGAATATTGGATGAGGCAGGCGATCGCAGAAGCACGTAAAGCTGAGGCATTAGGTGAGGTTCCTATTGGCGCTGTCATTGTTCGACATGGTGAAATTATAGGACGTGGATACAATTTACGAGAAACGACAATGGATTCGACAGCCCATGCAGAGATGGTAGCCATTCGCGAGGCCAGCAATGTCATGAATTCTTGGCGTCTGCTGGATTGCCAGCTGTACGTCACCCTAGAACCTTGTCCGATGTGTGCAGGAGCAATAGTGCAGTCCAGAGTGCCTCTCACGGTATATGGAACGCCTGACCCTAAAGCTGGATGTGCCGGGACCCTCATGAACTTGCTTGAAGAGCCGCGATTTAATCATAGAACTGAGGTAATACAGGATGTTTTACAAGAAGAATGTGCAGATCTACTCACCTCCTTCTTTCGCCGTTTACGTAAAAAGCCAATTAAACAAAAGGAGGACTCCTAAATGACCCTTACTCTATATCATACCTCTCAAGGGATCTATATTTCTCCACTTGAGCTTAAGGATGCACAAAGCCTGCTGGAGCTTCGTTTAAATAACCGGGTAACCCACGAACCGTTTGAGCCAAAACGTGATGAGCACTTCTTTACCCTGGAGAGTCAGCAACAGATCATCAATCAGCGTATTGAGGACGCCCTACAGGACAGAGCTTATATGTTCGGCATTTATCTGCTGGATGGACAGCTAATCGGTCAGATCACATTGTCCAACGTCTCACGAGGTGTAGCACAATATGCTGATTTAGGATATTTAATGGATCATCGGATGCAAGGACAAGGTTATATGACAGCAGCGGTCGGATTAGTCCTTGGCTATGCTTTCCGAGCCTTAGGTCTACATAGAGTTCAGGCAGCTATTTTATTGCATAATGAAGCTTCCCGAAGAGTCCTGGAGAAGAGTGGGTTTAAACCTGAAGGGGTTGCCCGTCAGTATCTTAAAATAAATGGACAGTGGCAGGATCACCAAACCTACGCAATCTTAACTGAAGATGTGCTGACAGAGGAACAGAAATAGGATTCTGCATTGTCGCAGGAATCAGTGCTACTTTTTTTCCTAAAAAAAGACCCGCATGGGCGTATAATATACGCCTCATGCGGGTCTTTATCTTGCGAACTGGGATTAATAAGTTCCCAAACCACCGAATTCTTCTCCAAGTTGATCCATTGTAATTACATCATCACCTTGAGGGATACCAATCTTGAATACCGGCTTTTCGTTGATCTTGCTGTATTGGCCCGTTCCATTTACTGAGAAGGCCACTTTTGTGCCATCTTCCGGATCATTTACTTTAACATCCATCAATAAATCCTGATACACAGCGTATCCGTCCTTATTGATCGCAGTATTATAGTGGAACTGGTTGATGGTAAGGTACTTATCAAGATCAGCTAAGCCCTTATCCAATTCAGTTCTAGCTTCACCTGATGTCAGTTCTTCTTTAGCCTTAGCTAGATCTGCATCTTTAATCTGCAGCATATCCTTGTATTCTTCCTTGCTTACGATATCAATGATTTTTGGCAGGGCATTATTCACCAAGATAGTGATTGCTTCTTTAACATTATCGTTAGTCACTTGGAACTGAACGACTTGTTTAGCTTCCACACCTTCTGGTAAATTAGCATCTTTGGGATCAATCTCGTTAAAATATTTTTCTTCGTCATATTCAGCTAGGACAGTGTCCACCACTTCATTAGACAGCTTCTGCATTTTTTGAGTATCCATCGTACTTGGGTTAAATTCTGCACCCTCCTGCTCTGCCAACGCCTTCAGATCAACCTCTACAAACTTATTGAGGATCGTCTCAGGAATCGGTACGAAAGGAATAGATGGAATCTTAACATACAACTTCTCGGCAGTCATTACCATAGGAACATTAAAGCTCATGCTCATATCGCCTTTCAGATTCAGAACCATAGTTAGTTCTGTCTGCATTGGCTCTGCTTGATATACCCCATCAATGGTAATATCAGCATTCTTAAGCATACTAAGTACCTGTGTAGTCATTGCAGCAGATTCAGCGTCAGAAGTCTCGATCGTAAGATCGTTGATCGTGAATTTACTCTTCATCTCATAAGATGACATTGTAGTCGCTTTAGTAGCGGCTGATTTTAAGGCCTCTTTTGGCGCCTCCTGTTTACTTGCACATCCCGGCAGAATTACTGCTGCTGTAAGCAGCAATGCAGCGGCCGACAAACCCCACTTTTTGTTCATTATTGTTCTCCTCTCCCATTGTAAAAGAAATCTCTCCCCCTCCTATGATAAACCATTTGTAAAAATCAAGAAACACTTCTTTAAAATTCTTAACGTTTTTATTTGTTAACCTTGTGGATTATGGTGGTCAACATGGTTCGCTTGTTTCACCTTTTTAGAACCTGAAAGTGGTTCTGGGCCTGAAGGAGTATGGTCTTTTCTCCGCTCACCACTTGTTGGCTCTGCCCCAGGAACAGGGATACTTTTTGGTTTCGACATTTTCATTCCTCCTAAGGATTGGTCAAGTTCTGAAGAGCCTGAGCACATTCATGAATTTGCCGTGAGTATTGCTGTGCCAGCTGCTGTACGGCATCACTACGCTCATCAATATGGAGACCGCTCTGTTCCACATCCAGCAGATCCACTGCCACTTCTCTGCTATCTACATACTTGCAGCGAAAATCCAGCGAATAGCCTTGATGACCTGCCGCATTAAAATGAATCAGCAAGCTATTCGGATCCCCATTATCCGCCAGCACACTGAAACTATCCCCATCATCCATCAACGCCGGCAAGCGCTCCTGCCAGGCTGAGACAAGCTTATGCTGATCAACTTCTAATGATCTATCCATGATTATGATCATCCTCCTTCTCTAATACATTGCGGAGAAATGAAGCTTTTTATTCTCAATAGAACTGGGTCTACCAAACAAAACAAAAAACCGTCCCCCAGAGGGAACGGTTTCTATCTAATTATTCTTTAAGTTCATAAAGGAATGGCGGAGAGGATGGGATTCGAACCCATGTGGGCTTGCACCCTAACGGTTTTCAAGACCGCCCCGTTATGACCGCTTCGGTACCTCTCCAAATGCATTTAAATTTCACATGCATTAGGATTGTACCATACAATGCAAAGAAAAAGCAACTATATCTTTAAATAGTTTTTGGTTGTATCGATTTTACATTGCGCATATAAGGTTGTAGGCATTCTGGAATCAGAACACTGCCATCCTCTTGCTGATAATTCTCAAGAATTGCAGCAACCGTACGTCCAACCGCCAAAGCAGAGCCGTTCAGCGTATGAACAAATTCAGGCTTCGATTTTGGATCCTTACGGAAACGAATATTTGCCCGGCGTGCTTGGAAGTCTTCTGTATTTGAGCAAGAGGAGATCTCACGGTACATCCCACTCTCAGGCAACCACACTTCCAAATCATACGTCTTAGCCGATGTAAAGCCCATATCAGCCGTACATAACCCAAGTACACGATAAGGCAGTCCCAACAGCTGCAGCACACTTTCAGCATCTGCTGTCATTTTTTCTAATTCCTCATAAGAGGATTCAGGGGTGGTGAGCTTCACCAACTCTACCTTGTTGAATTGATGCTGGCGAATCAAACCGCGAGTATCACGGCCCGCCGAGCCCGCCTCAGAACGGAAACAAGAGCTGTAAGCTACATGGTATTTAGGCAGGTCAGCTGCCGTCAAAATCTCTTCGCGATAGTAGTTCGTTACCGGTACTTCAGCTGTAGGAATCAAATAGTATTCGGTATCCCGCAGCTTGAACAGATCCTCTTCGAATTTAGGCAGTTGTCCTGTACCATACAAGCTGTCTTTGTTTACAATGTAAGGCGGCAGCATTTCCTCATAGTTATGCTCACCACTGTGAAGATCCATCATAAAGTTAATCAGCGCCCGTTCTAGACGTGCTCCAAGTCCTTTATAGAAAACAAACCGGGATCCTGTAACCTTTGCTGCAGCTTCAAAATCAATAATATCAAGCTGCTGCGCAAGCTCCCAATGTGATTTCGGAGTGAATCCGAACTCTTTGGGCTCCGACCAGCGGCGTAATTCAACGTTATCATCCTCGGATTTCCCTACTGGAACTGAATCATGAGGAATATTAGGGATATTCATAGTAAGATCAGCAATCTGAGCTTCCAGTTCACGTACTTCATCATCAAGCTCTTTAATTCGGTCAGATACTGTACGCATTTCTGTAATTAGATCATCTGCTGGCTCGCCGTTCTTTTTCTTTTTCGCTACTTCACCTGAAACTGTATTACGACGGTTCTTAAGACCTTCGGTTTCTTGCAGTAATTCACGTCGACGCAAATCAAGTTGTGGAAAATCAGCAATTAAGTCCAGTGATTTGCCCCGTTTTTCTAAAGCCTCTTCCACTCTTGCGTAATCACTACGTAGTATTTTTACATCTAACACAAAGTTTCCCTCCTGAAAACAGCCTAAACTCTTTCAAAATGCTGATTACAGCTTTGAAAGAGTCAGGATGTTCTTTATATGCGATTTTGTTGTTGGACTTCCCTATTCGCCTCTACCATATCGGCAAAATATTGGTGCAGTCTGAAATCATCGGTCAGTTCTGGATGAAAAGAACACACCAGCAAGTTGCCTTCGCGCGCGGTTACAATCTCATCATTATAGACTGTAAGCACATCAACTCCCGGTCCTACCTCGTTGATAAGCGGTGCACGTATAAACACAGCACGAACCGGCTCATCAATGCCTTTAACCTCCAGATCACATTCAAAGCTTTCCCGTTGGCGGCCGAATGCATTCCGGGCTACGGTAATATCCATCAGCTCCAAATGCCCCGGTTCACCACCGGCAATTTTTTTGGCCAGCACGATCATACCCGCACATGTGCCAAAAATAGGCTTACCCTGATCAGAAAAATCACGGATGGCTTCTATGAAGCCATATTTCCGCATTAGCTTTCCAATCGTTGTACTTTCTCCGCCGGGGATAATCAGGCCTTCAACCTCTTCTAGCTGCTCCACACGCTTGATAGGCACGCCTTCTGCACCGGTCTTCTCTATACTAACAATATGCTCCGTAACAGCGCCTTGCAGCGCCAATACTCCTATCTTCATCCTACAACCTTCTCTCTATTAACGGCCACGCTCCGACATACGTTCAGCCGGGGTGAGAGTTGCAATATCAATCCCCTTCATTGGTGCACCAAGGTTCTTGGATACTTCAGCAATCAGTTTGTAATCAGTATAGTGTGTAGTGGCTTCAACAATCGCACGCGCAAATTTCTCAGGATTGTCCGATTTAAAAATACCCGAGCCTACGAATACACCATCAGCACCCAAATGCATCATAAGAGCAGCATCTGCAGGAGTAGCTACACCCCCAGCGGCAAAGTTAACAACCGGCAGTTTGCCAAGCTCATGTACTTCGAGCAACAGCTCGTAGGAAACTCCCAGGTTCTTTGCTTCATTATATAGCTCGTCCTTGGACAAATTCGTTACTTTACGGATTTGACTGTTGATAAAGCGCATGTGACGCACGGCCTCAACAATGTTGCCTGTTCCTGGTTCACCTTTTGTACGGATCATGGAGGCACCTTCGTTAATACGTCTCAGTGCTTCTCCCAGATCCTTCGCTCCACATACAAAAGGAACGGTGAACTCATGTTTATCAATATGGAATACTTCATCAGCAGGAGTAAGAACTTCACTCTCATCCAAGTAATCAACACCCAAAGATTCTAGAACTTTCGCTTCTACATAATGGCCGATACGAGCCTTAGCCATAACAGGGATACTTACCACCTTGAGAACCTCTTCTACAATTGTAGGATCGGCCATCCGTGCTACACCGCCAGCTGCACGAATGTCAGAAGGTACGCGTTCCAGAGCCATAACAGCAACTGCACCAGCAGCCTCAGCAATTTTTGCTTGCTCTGCATTCATGACGTCCATAATGACGCCGCCTTTTTGCATTTCTGCCATGCCTCTTTTAACTCGCGATGTACCTGTTTCCATGTCCTAACCCCCCGAATGATCTATCTTAATCTAACTTGTAATTTTACCCCAATGAAGGGAAATCTACAACCCATTTACTCGGATTTACTGCTGATTTCGACACCAAACTGCATTAGAACAAGTTCTTGATCCCTGAAAATAAATCACCGAAGAAATCGCCAATCGCTCTAAGGAACAACTTGAACCAGCCAGCCTTCTCAGCTTCCTCTACTGTGATCAGATTAACTGTTTTCTCCTGTGCTGCTTGCATGCCTTCAGCCTTGTAGGAATAGGTAACTTTACCTACTTTAGAGGATTGAGCTATAGGAGCAACCAAAGTTGCAGGGTCATTTGTTACAACAGTTGTAGTAACTTCAGGAGAAACCGTTCCCTTAGGAACAATGAAAGAAACTCCTTCATCAGTAACTATAGAAACATCTTTATTCTTGCCTTTCAGTACCGGAACTGTTTCCGTGCCAGCAATAACAGCCTTCGGAGCTACAACCTGTTTGATTTCAAAGTTGTTAAACCCGTAGTCGAGCACTTTTTTTGTTTCTGTGAATCGATGTGCCTCTGAATTAGCACCCATAACAACACTGATTAGACGCATTCCATCACGCACAGCAGTACCTGTAAAGCAGTTACCTGCATTTGTGGTATGGCCAGTCTTCAGTCCATCTAGACCTGGATAAGCATATGCCTTAAAGTTGGGAATACTTTTGTTAGCTTCCAGCATCCAGTTGTAGTTAATGATCGGCGCTGTATCCCGATCACGGAATTTATAAGACTGAATCGTTGTAAATTCAGTGAAGTCCGGGTGGTCAGTAACTATAAATTTAGCAAGAGTAGCTGCATCTCTAGCTGACATTACAGTCTCTTTATCAAGATCAGGACGGAATTTCTTCGGCATGTCTGCCCGATCAAGTCCAGTTGAGTTAATAAAATAGGTATTTTTCATGCCCATCTTCTGTGCAGTCTGATTCATTAGTTCTACGAATTGTTCTTCTGAACCCGATACCAATTCTGCCAAAGCAACTGTGGCATCATTCGCCGATCCTACAGCCATCGCTATGTATAGCTCTTTAACCGTATGTTCATCTCCAGCCGCCAGAAAAATTCGTGATCCGACCTGTTTGGAAGCATTCTCTTGAATGATAACCTTTTGATCCCAAGAGATGTCTCCTTTTTTCACGGCATCAGATACAAGATATTCAGTCATCATCTTGGTCATACTCGCAGGTGGGAGTGGTGTATCTGGATTTAGAGCCATAAGTACTTGGCCTGTAGTTGGTTCTATTAGAATAGCAGAACTCAATTCCAAGTTAAGAGATTCCACAGAAGGGATCTTAACTGCGTTGGTCTTGGGTGCAGTTTCAGTAGCAGTTGCGGCACCTTCGGTTGTAACCGGAGTTTTGCCCGCTTCAGCCAATGCTGGAATTACTGGGTTCATTAACATATTTAAAAGCAGACCTACAGTCGCTGTCTTAATTACAATTTGCTTACCATTAAATTTTCGTTTGTGCTTCAATGATTACGACTCTCCTTTAAATCTCATATCAATAGCTTGTTCTATTCTAACACAGGGGTACCCGCAAAAAAAGACAGACAGGACGAAATAGTCCTGTCTGTCCAAAAAATAATACGGTTAGTCCATTATACGGAATAGTTTGGTGCTTCTTTTGTAATTTGCACATCATGCGGGTGGCTCTCACGAAGTCCAGCACTTGTGATACGAATGAAAGAAGTATCGTTACGCAGTTCTTCCAATGACTTCGTACCGCAATAGCCCATACCTGAGCGCAATCCGCCGATCAATTGATGAACAGTGTCAGAAAGAGGCCCTTTAAAAGCAATACGTCCCTCAATTCCTTCAGGAACGAGCTTTTTATCATCATCTTGGAAATAACGGTCTTTACTGCCTTGTTTCATGGCACTCATGCTGCCCATACCACGATATACTTTAAATTTACGGCCTTGATAAAGCTCAGATTCCCCTGGGCTTTCTTCAGTACCTGCAAACATACTTCCCATCATTACAGCATGAGCACCCGCTGCGATAGCCTTAGTGATCTCCCCAGAATACTTAATACCGCCATCAGCGATAATAGGAATTCCGTACTCACGAGCAACTGTCACACAATCATAAATGGCTGTAACCTGAGGTACGCCGATACCAGCGATAACACGTGTTGTACAGATCGATCCTGGTCCAATACCTACTTTAACTACAGATGCACCAGCTTCAATAAGTTCACGGGTTGCTTCGCCTGTAGCCACGTTACCAGCAACAATCGTAAGATCAGGATACAACTCACGAATTTGGCGAACCGCTTCAATTATATTAATGTGGTGACCATGTGCAGAATCGACGACGATCAAGTCCACACCAGCTTTTACTAATGCTGCAGTACGTTCGAAGGTGTCTTTAGAGATACCAACAGCTGCTCCAACAAGTAGACGGCCATGTGCATCTTTGGCTCCGTTAGGGAATTGAATAGCTTTTTCAATATCCTTAATGGTGATGAGACCCTTAAGAATATTATTCTCGTCCACAAGGGGAAGCTTCTCGATCTTATGACGTTGCAGGATACCTTCTGCTTCCTGAAGGGTTGTACCCACAGCAGCTGTTACAAGATTCTCATGTGTCATAACTTCTTTAATTTGAATATTGAAATCATGAATAAAGCGTAAGTCTCTATTAGTCAGAATACCGACAAGTTTATTGTCACTGTCTACAATCGGCACTCCGGAAATGCGATATTTACCCATTAAAAGCTCTGCATCAGATACCATATGTTCTGCCGTAAGTGAGAATGGATTCGTAATAACTCCGCTCTCGGAACGCTTCACACGATCTACTTCTTCCGCTTGCTGCTCTACAGGCATATTCTTGTGTATAATCCCGATGCCACCCTCACGAGCAATTGCAATGGCCATGGCGGCTTCTGTGACTGTGTCCATACCTGCACTCATAAGTGGAATATTCAACTTCACATTCTTACTTAGAACTGTGGTCAAATCCACTTCTTTAGGCAGTACCTCAGATTTACGCGGAACCAGCAGCACATCATCAAAAGTTAGACCTTCTTTACCAAACTTATCTTTCCACACCTGGGTCATTCCTCCTCGGTTGTTTTAAATTATACCCGCCTACAAACTTTATGAAAGAAGAACCTTTGACTCCAGTCCATTCACGACAGACAATTCTGTACATCTGGGGGCTGAACAAGTGTAGATCTTCAATTAAGGTTTGAGATGCTTATCCAAAAATATATTATTGCCATCTTAGCAAAGGGCATTTGGACTGTCAAGAACATTACATCATCAGAGTAGGTATTCAAAAAACGGCCGCCGAGTAAGCGAATTATTGGACGTTAGTCCGTGCTGGGCGGACAATTTAGTGTGTAAAAAATTCACAATGCATCTCTGTTCACCTTTTAAGCCACGCTTATCTCCATCTTAGTATCTCGAAATATAGCCTAATGAATTCTTTATTTACATAACAAAAAG
>NZ_JBBOWJ010000004.1:0-547688 GCF_038007025.1 Paenibacillus sp. FSL H7-0918 | reverse complement strand
CAGCAGGTTGCAGAGAATGTGCTGAACCGTAATTTTGAGGCTGAAGCTCCAAACCAAAAATGGGTAACGGATGTAACGGAATTCAAATACGGAAACGGCAAGAAGGCGTATTTAAGTGCAATAAAAGATCTGTATGACAAGTCGATTGTTGCTTACGTTCTGGGTCATTCCAATAATAATTCGCTAGTTTTTAACACACTGGAATTAGCTTTGAAGGCAGCACCGGAGAGCCGAACCTTACTCCATAGCGACCGTGGTTTTCAGTATACCTCTCTGCATTTTAAAAAGATGCTGGACGATGCAGAACTGAAGCAAAGCATGTCCCGAGTAGGCTGCTGCATTGACAATTCGCCGATGGAATCCTTCTGGGGAACATTGAAATGTGAGAAGTACTACTTACATTCCTACCAGACCTTTGAAGAACTCCAAACAGATATTGATACCTACATTCATTTTTACAATAACGAACGGTTACAGGCAAAACTAAACGGCCTCAGTCCCATTGAATTTAGGACTAAGGCCGCTTAAACTACTTTTATTTTTTTTGCTGTCTACTTGACGGGGTGCAGTTCACAACCTATGGATGTCCTCTTTTTTTATTATAAGTTCGTAATATTAAACCTAATTCACGAAGGAATACATAATTGTTAAACGCTATCTTGAATTCTAGAATGATGTTATTGGCATCATGTTACTTTTTTGGTTTCAAAATCATTCTGGGAGGTTGTCCTAATGAAGCGAAGGCCTATTTATGTTGTTCTTATTCTGTTTATTGTATTAGGTTCATGGTTGCTGCTGAATCACCGGGAAAATAACAGCGCCTCGGAGAAGCAAGTGCAGGAAGTGCTGCCTACGAGTACTGTTGATACTAACACAACAATGGCTAACGTTACTGTAAATAACAGAGAAACTCCGGTGCAGTACTTGGATCCCGCATATAAAGTTACAGTGAAACACGATATTTTGTATGCAAGTAAGAAAAACGAGACGGATGCTGAAGAACCGCTGAAGCTCGATTTGTACCAGCCCATTGGAGACGATACCAAACAGAGGCCAGTATTTATTTTTATTCATGGCGGAGGTTATACCGGAGGGGATAAGTCTGATGCAGCAGATTTTTCCGAAGGCCTGGCAAAACGGGGATATGCTGTTCTCGCTATTGATTATAGGCTAAAAAAAGATCCGTTTTTCAATTTTACTCGCACACTTAATGATGCGAATGAGGATATAAATGATGTGATCAAATGGGTTAATGAGCATGCGGAGACTTATGGATTGAACAAGGAACGTATAGTTATTGGCGGAGATTCAGCAGGAGGTCATCTGGCCATGAACTTTGTGAATCTATCCTTAGCAAGAGATCCCTCCCTGGTTAAGTCTGTATTTTCCATTATAGATATTTATGGTGGTGAACTGACAAGAAGTGCTGACAGCAAGCTGCCGCCTGTCCTAATTATTCATGGAACGATAGATAAAATGGTGCCGTACCAGCAAAGTGTTGACCTAGCCGCTCAATTGAAAGAGAAAGGTATTTATCATAATCTGCTCACGCTGGAGGGAGTCGGACATGATTATAAAAATGAAAAATACATCGATGAAATTATGGAGACAACAGCACATTTTCTGTGGAATGTCATGAACAGTTCGGACCTTGCGAGTCTTCCGGAAAATTCGGGGATCACGGTTGCTTCTGGTTCTGCTTTTGATATTAAGCTGCCTGAAGCTTATCGCAGCGCATCGAAGGAGCCGCTTAATATCGATTTGCCAGAGGGATGGCTGCTTAGTGGAGAAGACGAAGGTTCGCTGCGGATACAGGTTCCGGAAAGCTTGGTGCGCGGAAACGATTCGCTGTTCGTCTCTCGGGGTGCAGATCCTACAGTGGCATCAAGCTTCACTATGAATATCAACGTAATCGATCCGCTGGCAGTGTATTACGAGACTTTTTATGAGGAGTCTACTAAGGAGATAAAAACCTACATGGATGTTACTAATCAGTCTACAAGCAATTTCAGCGGTTCAGTGGAAGCTGATTATGAGACGGGACGATCTACCCGAGGTACTTATGCTTCGACTGTGGAAAATCTGGAGCCGGGTAAGAGCGTTCGTCTTGAGATTCCTGAGCTGGCAAGAGGCCAGCGGTCGCTTAAAGTTTTTAATGATATAGGTACCTTATTGCAATCGACAGTTGATTCTTTTAACGTGCTTCTGTTGCCGAAACTCAGTCCGCCTGTCCAAATCGATGGCAACTTGTCGGACTGGGGGAATCAAGCTCCCTTTGATGTGAAGGATGTCAAAATCATGGGCTGGCAAGGAGAGCAGGATCTCAGCGCCAAGGGTTCCTTAGCATGGGATGCCGACAATCTTTACCTTGGGGTAGAAGTTATCGATGATTATCATGCACAGTCAGCATCAGGAGATGCCATCTGGAGTGGGGACAGCATCCAGATTGGAATTGGCATTGCCAACGGGGATGGAACGGTGCCTTCTGAGTACCATGAACTCGGTGTGGCTCGCGGAGATACGGGCGAATTACTCAAATGGTGCTGGTTGGCACCAAAGAGGTTTAATTTGGGTGATGTTATAGAATTACAGTATGCCGTGGAACGTAAAGATTCAAAAACCAGCTACGAACTAGCCATTCCCTGGCGTGAACTAAAATCCGACGATGTACAGGTGAAGCCAGGAATGAAGCTGAAATTTTCGTTATTGGTCAATGACAATGATGGTGAGGGGCGTAAGGGCTGGGTGGAATATAACAGCGGCATTGGTTCGGCTAAGGATGTTGATGCTTTTGGTGATCTATTTGTGCATTGACATATTCTGCTGTTAACACTATGATATGAATGAAAAAATAATTATTCATTCACGGAGAGACGAAAAGTGGAAGACAAAAAAACAAAGATATACGAATGTGCGAAGGAGCTATTTAGCAATAAAGGCTTTAAAGACACGAATGTTTCTGGCATTACCACAATGGCTGGAATAGCTGTAGGAAGTTTTTACAACTATTATCCCTCTAAGGAAAAGCTTTTTATGGATATTTTTTTAGAGGAAAACGAAAAGCTCAAAAAAAGCTGTATGCAATCGCTCGATATGAGCCAAAGCCCATTAGCACTAATACGGCAGATGATGGTGCTTAATTTGGAAGGTATGATAGCCAACCCCATTCTTAAGGAATGGTATAACAAAAGTGTTTTCGCAAAAATCGAACAGTTGTACCGGGAAGAAACCAACATTCAGGTAAACGACTTCTTGTATGATAGCTTCCATGAAATCATTAAGCAGTGGCAAGCCGATGGTAAAATGCGCAGCGATATGGATAGTAAAATGATTATGATGATCTTCGGCGCAATGATTAATGTGGAAACCCACAAGGAAGAAATCGGGCTGGAGTATTTTCCACAACTTTTGGACAATATGCTGGAACTAATTATGAAGGGTTTGACAGACTGCCCCTAATACACTTATGGTGCAGTTTTTTTTTTAGTGAAATGAATGAATTATTAAATATTCATTCAAATTTTAAATCAAAAGGAAGGAGGCAAGCAGGTGAGTAAGAGAAGAGGAAAAAAGCGAAAATTCAATAAATGGATTATTGTTCTCAGCATTCTATGCGGGATTACAGTCATAGGTTGGATAGGTGGTATTCTCTTATCTGCTCCGGGAAGGCATGAAGTTCAGCAGCTTACTATCCACGCCATAGATATACAGAAACTGCGGGAGGGCAGCTATGTGGGGGAATACATTGGCATCAAAGATCATTCCAGAGATACCAAGGTGAAGGCCATAATATCTGCTGGACGGCTGTCAGATATCAAAATACTCAAAGGTGCCTTGGACAAAACAGGGAACCCTGCTGAACTGAAGGGTGGGCTAAGCATTGGTGATTTGTTTGGTCATGTGATTGAATCGCAGTCTCTTCAGGTGGACGTTATCAGCGGGGCAACGCTTACCTCTAAAACACATCTTAAGGCACTCGAAAATGCCCTACTGCAGGCGGAGACGAAATAATTCATTTTAAGGAGAATTTATATGAACATTGCAGTCATTTCGTATTCATTCACAGGTAATAATGAAGCATTAGCAAGGAGTGTGGCGAAAGCGTTGTCGGCTGAATATATCCGAATCTCGGAAGCTAAACCCCGAACACTCGGTAGGATTACCTTTGATATGATTTTTGACAGGATACCGTTGGTTCAACCGAAGCCTGAGCAAATAGGAAAATATGATATTATCCTATTTTTTGGACCGGTTTGGATGGGGAAAGTGGCCACACCGCTCCGTGCCTATTTAGAGTACTTGAAGAAAAATCCGCAAAAGTATGGTTACCTTTCAATCAATGGTGGAGCTGACGGTCCAAATCCGAAGGTGCCAGGGGAGCTTAGAAAAAGAACTGGAGCAGACCCTGTTGTATTCATCGAGCAGCATATCGCAGATCTGATATCAGCAGATCACAAGCCTGCACGTAAAGATACCTCAGCTTATAAGTTAAATGAGGGCGATATTAATCAATTAACTGGAAAAATAGTGAAGAAAGTAAGGGATATGATCTAGCTTTTAAGCTCCAGCGAGACGAACAGAGAAACGGCAAAGCTGCCGTTTTTTTTGTTTTCTCTGCAATCTGGTAGAAATTGTTCTATTATAAAGTGTTCCTTCAATTCGCTAGATGGTATGATAGGTATGGGAGGGAATTATAAAATGAACAATGAGACGACTAATGAAAATGAAATAACAAATGAGAATGAGGAAGTAAATGATAATACAGAAATGTCTGAAGAGGATATGGCGCAGCTGCTAAAGGCTGTTCACCATAACGGCCTTGTAGCGTTGAGAGTACACTTTAAAGATGTTGAAGGACAAGTATTGAACATGGAAGCCTACGGCCCTGTTTTTGTTTTTCACGTGAAAACTGAATTAGATCAGGTGTATTCTTGCGGATTTTTTCTGCGCGAGTTAATTGCAAGATTCCAGTCGGGTAAGGATCCGGCAGCATGGATGGCCTCATTCTTCGTTGAGCTGATGAAAATTGAGGGAGGCAAAACACTTCCAAAACCACCAGCAAGTGAAGAAGAAGCAAAAGGGATCATTGATAATGTGTTAGTTCCGCTTTGTATTGAGGAAATTACCCAAGAATTTGCTCCAGAAAAAGTGCATGTCGGGCTAGCTTGGAACGAGAAATTGGGACCAGTCTTCGAGGCTGGATTTCCAGCGATCACCGATGGGAATAACGTATGCGCATTCCCGCTTCATCTGTTGCTGACTCATTTGCAATTGAACCGGGATCCATCCGAACTGCTTGTTCAAGGCATGTATAACATCCGCAAAGAACATGGATTGGAGTAAAACAGGCTCTGAGTCCTGACCATCCATAACCCAAAGAAACGGCAGAAATGCCGTTTCTTTTTCTTTTGACATTCAAAGAGTAGATCCTTGCTTGATGAATTCATTCATATCTACTTTGAGCTGATAGCTTTAAGCTGATAACCTGCTGCTTGAAGGTTTCGTTCACATCATCTACGGACTGTATAGCGCTTATCTTTGCTTTTTAGCTCCATTTACCGAACTCGCGGACCGTATAGCACTTATTGTCTGTTTATTGCCTATAAAAGTAGGAGGATTAGCCAAATAGTTGCATCTCAGTCCGTTAACAGAAGAATTCTCTTGAAAATGAACCAATAACGTCTCCTCGGTCCGATAGGCCTTGGTGTTGCTGGATTATATAAAGAAACTGTCAATACTTTTCAGATAGTTTAGGATAAAATTTCATTTACGGAATACGTTTGCGGACCAAGCTATATGTACAGCACCACTATACTTTTTTAGAAAAATAAATGAAGGCGTGGTACAAGATGAAATATCTAGTTTCAATTCTACTAATTGCTGCAGTGATAGCATCGGGTTGTTCTAATTCCACTCCCATCCCTCATCCAACTTCTAATCAGGAAACTTCTCCTTCTCCTGATTCTTCAGATAACCGCAGAGGAGATACTGTGTTCCTCAACAAAAATATAGGTTGGAAAGCAGTCTATCATTTTCAAGGAATGTCACGTGAAGATATGGAGCTTTATACAACTAGTGATGGGGGAGAGACTTGGAAGGAGATTGGGGATAGCTTACAAGCAGGAAGTACTATTCCTAGCGGAGTGAAATCGGGAATTACTTTTGTTAACGAAAAAGAAGGCTAGATTACAACGAATGCGCCTTGGCAGGGAAAAGTTGGTTTATATAAAACAATGGATGGTGGAGTTACCTGGAGTGAACAGACTGTCACAGTGCCGGATGAGTTAGTAAACTCGCAAATCTATGCTTATCCTCCCCTCTTTCTTACGAAGGATCAAGGAATCTTAATTACTCGGCCCGCTGAAAATGAAAATGAACATACATTGTTATATATAACGATAGACGGGGGACAACATTGGAAATCATTCCTTGACCATCATAAGGATCAGTATGCTGGTATCGCATGGACGCTCTCAGAGAGTATGGCGACGGTAAAAGACGCAGAGAAAACCTGGACATTAAGCATGCAGAACTATGGAAAATGGTCCCTTTAATCGAAATGTTGGCATATTGCGTTTAGAAAAGACGTACACATCAAATGAAGCGAGGCGTTAACCTGACTCTGGCTGTTATAGCTGTTTATGGGATAACGTTTTGTTTTATCCATTATTCGAAACCGGTTTCAAATGTGCGAGCGCGCCGCGCAATGAAATCAGTAGGAGGAAAAGACGATGTTACGAAAAGGAAAAATGTTAAGTCTATTTCTGCTGTTCACCCTCTTAATTGCTTGGGTACCTACAGGGAGTTCAAGCGCGGCATCAAGCTGGAATCTGGCATGGAGCGATGAATTTGATGGGAATTCTCTGAACACTAATAATTGGTCGGCGGAAATAGGTACGGGTAGCAGCGGGGGTTGGGGAAACAATGAGCTTCAGTATTATACCAGTCGTCCGCAGAACCTGCAGGTAACGGGTGGGAATTTAGTGATTACTGCACAAAAGGAGTCGTACGGGGGGATGAATTATACCTCTGCACGGATCAAAACACAGGGACTCAAAAGCTTCACCTACGGAAAAATCGAAGCTAGAATCAAATTGCCTTCAGGACAGGGACTCTGGCCAGCATTTTGGATGCTTGGGGCGAATATTGATTCAGTGGGTTGGCCGAAATCTGGGGAAACGGACATTATGGAGCGTGTGAACAATAATGCTTTTGTTAACGGGACGGTACATTGGGATGCCAATGGGCATGCCGAGTACGGTCAGGTGTCTGGTAACCTCGATTTCTCACAGTACCATGTGTACAGCGTGGAATGGGATGCGAATTATATAAGATGGTTTGTAGACGGCAACCCATTTAATGCTTTTTATATTGAGAACGGAACCGGAAATACGGAGGAGTTCCAGAAACCTTTCTTCATCCTGCTAAACCTTGCCGTGGGTGGAAATTGGCCGGGAAGTCCAAATGCTTCAACTGCTTTCCCAGCTCAAATGCTGGTTGATTACGTACGTGTGTATCAGGCTGCGCCTACCTCAAGCATCGTTAGTGGTGGGATTTACACTTTAGCTGACAAGGCTAGTGGCAAGGTTCTGGACGTAGTGGATGTATCCACAGCAAGCGGGGCGAAAATGCAGCAATGGACCAATTACACTGCCAATAATCAGAAATTTAAAGTGGAGAGTACAGGCGACGGTTATTACAAGCTTACGGCAGTGCATAGTGGAAAAGTGTTGGATGTGCCGAACTCATCAACCGCGAGCGGTATACAGCTGCAGCAATGGGATGATAATGGTACCAACGCTCAGCGATGGAGCATTATTGATGTTGGAGGGGGCTATTATAAGCTTATTTCAAAAGTGAGCGGATTAGCCATGGATGTATCCGGAGCATCAACAGCCGATGGTGCAGCAGTTCAGCAGTGGACGGATAACGGGAGTGATGCTCAGAAATGGTTTTTTACAAAAGTGAACTAAAGAAATGCCGCCCCATATCAAATGGGGCTTTTTCTAATCGGTCTAATCGGTCTAATCGGTCTAATCGGTCTAATTTGTTTTAAATCGGCTAAAAGAATAGGGGTTAAGTTCAACTGAACAATTTTTATTTTCTGCTTGTTTCTTTTTCGGGTGAGGTGTGGTTTTAAAGGGCTGCTTTTCCGTTTTCTTCGTCTGATTTTGGCTCTGGTGATTCTCCAAGGGGTTAGCTTTAGGAATTGCTGATATAGGGATGAACCCGCGGAATCTTTATTCCAGCATTTATCATCTCCGGCAAAATGGATGATTTTGTTAGTGAAATCATGGTCCGGAATGTTTGTGTTGAACGAATTAAAACGGATATCAAGGGGGAGGTAATTCCCACCAAAAACTGCATTCAGAACATCCTGATCTGGCATGGTGACATCAGGAAAGGTACGTAGGAAGGTTAGCATTTCTTCGTACCAGTTGGTATTCTGGCGGATATTATGCAAAGAAAATAAAATCACTCCGGAATTAAAATAAAGATCAGGATTTAATCCCTTAGCGCTCACAATATGAGCAACCTCTCTAATTCCCTGGTCCCAAATTGCAGCCAAATACTTGTCATTCAGTTCAACCTGCCATAATTCAGTAATGTCCATATTCACTAATACATCGCAGTCCAGATAGATGATTTTGTCCACGGGTATTAGTGCAGGAAGAAGCAATCGATACATACATGCCTGCGTCCATACATTAATGGAGTTAACATTGGCTAGCACCTGAGTTAGATCATCAGGCATAGTGATTGAATAAAAGCTAAGGGTATGATTATGTTTTGTAGTTAATGCGCTAAGCCTGCGCTTATTAGTTTCACTTAAAGAAACATCATGTAAAATATGAATATGAATTGGGGAACTCGTATGATGAAAAATTGACGCTAGAACGACTCCGGCATGTTCAGCATATTTCCCATCCTTATCTTGAAAAGCCAAGGCGATATCGATCATTTGATTTATCCTCTCTTCACGTTTGTGTACGAATGTACCACAGTATACGTTCGCCTTGATCAGAGGACAGAGACATTAAACCCAGAATATTCACCCAATTTCATGTGAGCACCAAAAAACCAAGTGCTGAATCTCAGCAACTTGGTCGGCTAAGGACTTCAATCTTTATTTTCGCAGCTTAATTTGATCTACGTGATGATTGTTGTCCTTATGCATTATAAGATCCGCACGATTTCGGGTGGGCAGAATATTTTGCTGCAAATTAACGTAGTTTATTTCTTTCCAGATCCGCTTTGAAATTTCAATAGATTCCTCTAGAGACAGCTGTGCATATTTTTTGAAATAAGATTGTTCATCTTGGAAGGCAGTATCTCTGAGCTTAATAAACCGATCAATGTACCATGTCTCGATATCGTTCACATCAGCATCCACATAAATAGAAAAATCAAAGAAATCAGATACAAAATAGTTAGGCATATTATGATTATTTGTAATCGCAGTCTGAAGAACATTTAAGCCCTCAACAATTAGAATATCCGGATTCACAATCGTAATATATTCATCTGGCACAATATCATAAGTTAAGTGAGAGTATACAGGGCTTTGGACCCGCGGCACCCCAGACTTCACATCCGTTAAAAAAGAAATTAAACTACGTGTGTCGTAGCTTTCAGGAAAGCCCTTTTTCGTCATTATACCGCGCTTTTCCAGCTCTGCGTTGGGATGTAGAAACCCATCAGTCGTAACTAAATCCACTTTTGGATGGGAAGGTAATTGTGAGAGGAGTTTTTGTAGGAGTCTGGCCGTAGTGCTTTTACCAACAGCGACACTTCCCGCGATACCTATGATAAATGGACCTTTTTTTAGATCATTGTTTAGAAAGTGATTTATAGACTCATTAAATTTATGAGCAGATAGAAGTTGCAGATTTAGTAAATTGGACAGAGGAAGATAGACTTCGTTAACATCCTCGCTGGAGATTTTTTCATTAATACTTTGGACTTCCATAAGTTCTTCTTCTGATAATTGGATAGCGGTGAAATCGCTTAGTTTTTTCCAATCCTCACGTAAATAAAGTGTATATGCTGAATTATTCACCATTAAATTTTCCACATCCCTGAAGTTTTTAGAGATTTCTTATGCACTTAGGTATTATAACCGTTCATACAGCTTCATTCCATTCATTGTAATCGACATTATTATGGACATTAAGGAGATTGCATTTCAGTAAATGGGAAAATCAATTAAAATATAGAATATTAGGAAAAATGGGGTGGGGCAATGGGAGTTTTTCGAAAAGTTGAATTATTGAAGGATTACACACGCACGGAAACGTTCCAAGAAGAGTCAGAGGGAAGGAAAATAGTTATAAGTATTTATTATCCGGATACAGAGGGTGTATTAAATAAAAACGCATCTGCAATGAAATATATGGAGCTTTTCGGGCCCTGTCAACAACAGGCGAGAGATCTTCTACAAGATATTGGCATGAACATGGAAATCATAAATACATTATCTACCTCAATCAGCGATCGGACCTTTCAAAGCAAATCCAAACGCTCCTATCCAGTCATCATCTACTCACCTGCATTAGGTTTAGATAGAGATATGTATATTTATAATATAGAAGCGCTGGCCAAGCAAGGTTTCATCGTGGTAACGGTCAGTGCTGCGTACGAAGCTATGTTTACTGTTTGCCCTAGTGGAGAATTTATTAATCAATCCGAAGCCATGAGGCAAATAAAAGCTGCGGATTATACCGATTTACATAACTTAATTTCCATTCGAAAAAAAGATATCCAATACGTTCTGGATCACCTGTCCACGCTTAATTCTATGGATAAAGATGTGAAGGGCTTATTTGATATGAATAAGATTGGTATTATCGGCCATTCCATCGGCGGTGCTACTGCATTAGATTTAACTATGGAAGACGATAGAATTAAAGCTGCTATTTTATTAGATGCAAGCATGCACTTATATATTGAGAATGAAGAGAAGAACAATACTGTGCCGCTTCTTGTATTAAGGCAAAAGGCCTCGACCTTAAAATCCTTAAGTAATATATTACAGGAGAAACTGGCAAATGATTTCATCAAAGGACAAGAGGCGCTTTTTCAGAATTGGAACGGATATAAATCTTTTCTGAAAATACGAAAGGCTACACATATGTCATTTAGCGATCTGCCCCTTTATGAGGAAGGAGAGAATTTAAAACAAAGAACCTGTGAAATTCATACTTGCCTAAATGAGCTTATAAGTAAGTTCCTTTTGGAGCATCTTTTAGATCAGGGGCAAGGTTATTCGGCATTAATTAGTAGGGTTCATAAAGATTTTTGTGAGATCCATGGTAGTGGAGAAGAAATTCTGTGAATTAGCAATAAACTCTCCTTTGTTTATACCGATAAACATATATAAGGGAGGGAATTATGAATGCATTCTGCTCAGTCTAATGAGAAAATATGTAATCATATTGAAAAATACATAGGTGTTATTGATAATGTTTTTAAAGAAATTATTTCAGGTGTTCTGTCGATAGATATTCTAATTCTTGATCCGACGCCTGAGCGGAACTTCTATACTTTAATTACTTCTGGAATGAGCGAATTACCGATGACGGTGCCAGAAGGTGCAGAAGAATATCAATATGCTGAGCTAATGATTTGTCTCCCTCCTACCTGGAAGCTGTCGGATGAGGCGTTTAAGGATGAACGGAATTATTGGCCGATTCGAGCCCTGAAAACAATGGCTAGGTTTCCGCATGAATATAATACATGGCTTTATATGGGGCATACGCTTGTGAACGGGAATCCCGCCCAGCCTTATAGTGAGGATACAGGATTTCAAGGGATGTTCGTTTGGGTTCCAGATGTAAAAGATAAAGCCGGTTTCTTTAATTTAGAAATGACCCATGAGAAAGTGGTGCACTTTTATACGTTAATTCCGCTCTATGGGGAGGAGTTAGATTATAAAATCAAGCATAGCGAGGAAGAGTTACTACACAAGTTAAATAAGATTGGGGTTACGGATGTTTTGGATCCTTCCCGTAAAAATAGTTGTAAGAAGTTATGGGGACTCTTTTAAATACAAGAAAAAACGGCTGAGAGCCGTTTTTTTATTTTTTGATTCCAAAAGCAATCCAGCGACCATCCACATCTTCGATCACAAATTCCTTGTTATTATAATCGGTGTTTGATAAAGAACGAACAATATGAACACCGGCGGCTTCGAACTCCTTCTCCAACTCTTCTTGCTGCTTCGTAATAAAATAGGCATCGTATCCATAACCGTACAACTCTCGATTGGGAATGACCTTTTGTCCATGGGATTGCGTAAGGATAATCTCTGTATCGTCACGATACAAACAAAGATGTGGTTCTTGTGTATCTAAATAGGGCACAGCTTTAAAACCTAAGTACTGGCTGTAGAAGGCAGCGGTTTGCTCAATATTCAACGTAGGGAAAATACTATGTGATTGTAAGAGCTTTTTGTCCACGAGTGAGGTCATCCTTTCAAAGAAAAAATAGATATCCATATATTACCTTAAGATAGAAGTTTCAACAATACACGGAGTTTCCATTTAGCAGAAGATTATTCACGGTTGACATCATCGCTATTCTATAATAATATACATGCATGAGCATGCATTTATAAATATTTTATATAAGATGAACTTAGAAACTCATGTTCACTGGAAGCATTGATCATACTATACTTAGTTTTTTATAAAGAGGAGAGATATCATGAAGGACTTATTCACCCCGTATGAATTGAAGGATTTGAAGCTGAAGAACCGCGTGGTTATGCCTCCAATGTGTCAGTATTCAGTGTCTAACAAAGACGGAATTGCTACGGATTGGCATTATAATCATTACGTAAGCCGCGCTGTTGGCGGAACCGGATTAATTATTATTGAAATGACGGACGTGGAGCCTGATGGCCGGATTACTGATTTTGATCTTGGTATTTGGTCTGATGAGCAAATTCCTGCACTGGCTAGAATCGTTGAAGCTTGTCATTCTTATGGCGCTAAAGTAGGTATTCAAATTGCACACGCCGGACGTAAAGCAGAAGATGCAGCAGTTCCTGTATCCTCCTCTAACGTTCCTTTTGATGCTGACTCCAAAACACCACGTGCCTTAACAACTGAAGAAGTGAAAGCTATGGTTGAGAAATTCCGGTTGGGCGTGAAGCGGGCGATACAAGCGGGATTTGATGTTATCGAGCTTCATGGAGCGCATGGTTACCTTATTCATCAGTTCCATTCCCCTCTAACCAATCAAAGAACAGATGAATATGGCAAGGATTTAACACTGTTTGGTACAGAAGTTATTCGCGCAGCAAAAAGTGAAATGCCGGAAGGAATGCCATTGATTATGCGTATCTCCGCTCAAGAATATGTTGAGGGCGGGTACGGTATCAAAGAAAGCTTGGAATTTAGTAAAGCTTACAAAGAAGCAGGCGCAGATATTTTCCATATCAGTGCAGGTGGTGAAGGTCCTATCGCAGCTGCCGGGAAACCAGGGACGCATGCAGCTTATCAGGTTCCTTTGGCCAGAGAAATCAAGTATGGCTTGAATGTTCCGGTTATTGCGGTTGGCAGATTGGATGAGCCTGTACTTGCTAATGCCGTGATTGGGAATGAGGAAGCTGATCTTGTTGCCGTGGGCCGGGGCATGTTGAGAAATCCATACTGGACGCTGGAAGCAGGGGTTGAGCTTCAGAAAGATGCGGGTATTCCCAGACAATATTCTTTCGGGTTTCCAAGAATTAATGGGTAAAGACTAATTTAAATAGTGTGAAGTCTAAACAAAATAATTGTAAAGTGTGGAGGGGCCGGCTTCTTGGAGAAACGGTCTCTCCTTTTTTTAAAAATAAAATAAAGTATAAGTATCGAACCTATACTTTATGTATGGTTGTGGATTGTAGTACTATTATATAGAAGGAAAAAATCATGAAAAGCCATACACCCGGGAGATGAATAATAAAATGGGCGACATTCTTAACAATGAACTTATAACGAGTTGGTTGACGTTAACGCATATACAAATGAATGTGACGAATGAATTGGAAGCTAATCTACAAGCCAAACATGGCTTATCCTTAAAAGAATTTTATTTGCTGTTATTTTTGTCGGAAGCGCCGGAGAAGAAACTGAAATTGCAGAAGCTCGAAGCTATGGTGGGTTTAAGCCAGAGCGCAGTTTCCCGACTGGTTAGTCGGTTTGAGGCCAAAGGCTGTGGCGCTTTAGAAAGAAAAGCGTGTGATGCTGATCGCAGAAGTATCTATACTGCCTTGACTGCCATTGGCGAAGACAAGCTCCTTCGTGCACAAGATACCTTTCAAGAGACCCTGCTTGCAGCTTTTCCGGAAAAAGATGTGAAAGAGCTTTTGGATCAAATGCTTCGCATGAAGCAACAGTCATGAATTCACAATAAAACCTCTGTTTTGGTAAATGGACCGAATCTCCATTTCCCATACAGAGGTTTTTTAGTGTGGGGCGCTATTTACATCCTACCTGTTCATTCTACTGTTGCTGGGAAAGCCGGTAATAATTATAGTCTTCATGTTCAATTGTAATCTCGTCAAGAAGCTCGAAACCACATTTTTGAATGACTCTATTAGACGGGATATTGTGTTTCAGAGCAATGGCGTTTAATACATCGGTAGAGCTATTATCAAACAAATACTTAATTAATCCCTTGGCAGCTTGAGTAGTGTAGCCTTTACCGCGATGAACCTTGGATATGGCATACATAATCTCTCTGTTAGGAACAGGCAATTCATCTTTAATTCCTGTACAACACCAACCAATAAACTCACCGGACTCTTTTAAAATAATGCCTAAACGAAGACGAAGCTCTCCGATATCTCCGCCCGCTGAGATCGCTTGAAGAAACTGCTGGTTCTCTTTTATTTCATAGTTTATTAACCAGTCCAACCGTTGTTCTTTAGGAACATTCCAATCTGGCAAGAATTCAATAATTTCAGGCTGTAGAGTAAGCGCATGAAACTCCTCTAAATCCTCCACGCTATACTCCCGCAGAAAAATATCTTTACAATCAATCGTAAATAAATCACTAGAATTGGCCTCTTCATTCACAACCTCGCTCAACTTTCCCCACTCCTTTATTAACTAACAGATATTTTACCATGAAACAATTGATTGATTTGGTAATATTTGATTATAAAAAATGTTTTCTTTTATTTCACATAAATATTAATTGGTTAATATATTAATTGACTATAAAATATGTTATTATGTTTCGTATAAACGGCAATGAACTAATTTGGTTAGGTTTTTAAGATTTCTACTATAAAGATAACAGGTGATCTTCTATGAAAAATGACAACGGTAACAAATTTATTAATGGTAGTCTAATTGCGCATTATAAGTTTGATAATCCAGAGGATGTAGGTCAAGATTTCTCGGGGAACGGCAATGATGGAACCGCTTCAGGTACGAAGCTGCCGGCTATTAAATCCGTAGCAGGTAGACAAGCTGTTTCGCTTGCTGGGGGAGAACATGGCACATCCTATATTTCATTACCTAACGATCTGCTTAAAGAGGTCAGTGACCATACAGGAATTACGATTTCGACCTGGATGTATGTAAGCAAAGCTTCAAGCTTATGGGAAAGAATTTTTGATTTTGGTAAAGGTGAAACAGGACCTTATCTTTTTGTAACCCGCAATTTGCGGGGCACTTGTTTTGCAGGGGAAGACTTAATTGCAGATCCAGGGAAATCCTTTGCGACTGATGAATGGGTACACGTTTCCTTTGCAGTTACAGGCACAAAAGGTGGAACACTAAGCAGTGCAGGACCTGTGATGTATGTAAATGGTGAAGTAGTTGCGGATGGCATGATCAGCCAAACCTCTAGTGGCACATATGCTAAGCTGCGCACATGGTTTGCTACTTTTGAAGATCAACTGAATTATAGCAATAATACAATCGGGAAATCCCAGTACGCGGCAGATGTTGATTTTGGCGGCTATATTTCGGACTTCCGTGTATATAAAGCAGGCTTAACTCAAGATGAAGTGATTGAAATTATGTGCGAATCTTTGACGGATGAAGATATCGTTAAGCTTGCAAAAGATAAATACTTAACCTTTCCAAGCTCGATTATTACCAAAGATATCGAATTGCCAGCTTCGCTGATGGGCGGGAAAGTTGACGTATCTTGGGTATCCAGCGATACCAAAGTCATTTCTAATGAAGGCGTTGTGAATAAAGGAGTTCAATCTGCTCAAGGCGTAACACTTACAGCATATTTGAAAAAGGGAGCTAGTACAGTAGAAAAGAGCTTCACTGTGTCTGTGCTTCCGGAAGATTTGCCACCTTACACCTTAACGATTGACGGCAATCAGGAGATTTTGGATGTTAGCCAAATTCTATATGGTTTATTCTATGAGGACATTAACAATGCAGCAGACGGTGGGATCTATGCAGAGCTAGTGCAGAATCGCTCCTTCGAATCTTTTGCTTTTGACAGCTATTCGCATGTATGTGGTGTACATGGTGCTTCCACCGGAAGAAATTATACACCTCTTCACGCATGGTCTGGGGATACAGACCAAATGACTGTCCATAATACAGGCGGATTAAACGATTTCTTCGGCATCGATGATAAAGATATGAATGCGCATTATGTGACGGTAGCGGATGGCGCAACGATTAATAATAGAGGTTTTGCCGATTCCAATCAGCACTGCTCGATGTTTATTCAGGAAGATGCCAAGTACAACTTCACGATTTGGGCGAAGGCAGAAGCAGCGGGCACAATTACCTTGCAATTGCTCGACAAAGACGGTAAAGCCATCAGCGATACTGCAGTTGTTGAAGTAAACGGTGACGGCAGCTGGAAGAAGTATGGTGTCGATTCAAAGCTTGTATTAACAGGATCTGAAACTGTGCTTGGTCAGCTGGCTTTAACCTTTAACGGTGAGATCTCCATTGATATGGTTTCCTTAATTCCTGATGACGTTTGGGGCGCTGGTGAAGAGGAACGTTCTGCTACAGCTCATGCTAACTATAAAGGAAATTCAAACTATAGATTGCGAAAAGACTTAGTGAATGCACTCGTTGATCTTCATCCTACCTTCCTGCGTTTCCCTGGGGGTTGTATTTCTGAAGGTTCTCACATTTGGGAGAACGTGTACGATTGGAAAGAGTCCGTCAACGATATCGAATTGCGCAAAGAGAACTATAACGTATGGGGCTACATGATGACCATGGGTCTTGGATATATGGAGTATTTCCAATTAGCCGAGGATTTGAACGCAACACCACTTCCGGTTATGGCCTGCGGCGTACTCTGTCAAGCTCGTTCGGATTATGCGAATCCAGCTGGCGGTGCGTTAAGAGATTATTATGTGAAGAACTTTACGGATCTGATTGATTTTGCGATTAGCATGGATTTTGACAATAATGAGTGGGCTGCATTGCGTAAAAAGATGGGCCATGAAGCAGCGTTTGATCTGCGTTATTTGGGTGTGGGGAATGAAAACTGGGGTACAGAGTTTTTCGCCAACTTCGAATATTTTAAAACAGTGATTGATGAGTATATGGTGAAGAACTATCCTGATCATGAATTGACTATTCTCTCTACCGTGGGTGCACAGGCAGATGATGATGCTTACCAGCAAGGTTGGAAATTCCTAAGCGGAAATTTACAGGGCTCGGAAAAAATCAGCTTTACGGATGGTACATCGAGCATCGAAGAGACTGTTACCTGGTACGAAAAACAAAAGAACTACATGGATACCATTGCGGATGAGCATTACTACCGTTCCAATGAATATTTGTTAGAGAATGCTGATCGTTACAACTACTATTACAGAGCCTATAAGGAAGACGGCAGCTTGGATGAGGCTGAAACTTCAAAGGTTTTTGTGGGTGAATATGCTTCCACAGATAAAAACACATTGGCAGGAGCTGTTGCTGAGGCGGCGATTATGTCCAGCTTCGAGAATAACTCTGATGTGATTAGATTGGCGGCAACGGCACCGTTGTTCAACAAGGTTCTGACAGATGGCACCTATAGATGGACACCGGATTGCATCTGGTTCGATGATGAAACCGTATGGTACACACCGAACTATTATGTTCAGCAGCTGTATGCTAAATACCTGGGAACCAAAGTGGTTGGCACCTCATTTTCGACTTATCGCAACGGGGAGAAGGTAGACCTCATTCCTCATGGAGGAATTGAAGTGGCTGCGGGGAAATCAGCTGTGATCGTGAAACGGGTGAAAGTGACTTCGAATGTAGATGGCAGTGTATGGTTGGATCAAGATTTCACGCAGCCGCTGGATGAAGCTTGGAAAGTGATTCCTGGCTCTGCCGGATATACGATGGATCCTTCCAAAGGTCTGGTATTGAAAGCGCAGAATGGCGGATTGAATGGATTGTATATCCTTAATGATGCGTGGACTAATTATAAAGTAGAGGTTGTAGCTGAAAAAGCTTCTGGCGAAGATGGCTTCTATGTCGGCGCAGGTCTGACAGAAATCTCACCGGAAAATAAAGATGTTATCGAATATGCAATTGGCTATAATGGCGATGCCACAGGAGTCAAGGTGTACAAGCAAGGGATTGAGGCTTATACTCTCGGCGATTATTCCTCTAGTACCGCTGCTGGCAACCTTAGAGCCAGTTGCTATGAAGAGCTTGCGGATCATACGGAATATACCATCACCGTTAATTATGGCGGAGCAGATGGCAAACATTTGATTTGCTCTTATACAGATGGCAAGGTAACAAGCAAAGTACTGGATTATAAGCTTGAGGCTTATAACAGAGAGGTATACAATTCCGTAACTAAAGATGATAAGCATCTTTATGTGAAGCTTGTAAATGCGGATGGTGTAGAAAAAGCAACGAAGCTTGATCTAAAAGGCTTAAAAGTAGCTGCTACGGGTAAACGGATTACCTTAACCGGAGACGCCTCGCTGGTTCACACACCTAATGTGAACAGAAAAAATGATGAGAAGGTTACACCAGTTGAAACGGAAATCGTAATTGATAAAGACACGGCAATTGTGAAGCTAGCTGCCAATTCCGTGAATGTGATTGTTCTGGATCTGATTTAATAGTAAATATGCTGTTCAACACGCGCCGATCTTTTTGTTCGGCGCGTGTTGTTGTTTAACAAGCCTCTAAATCGGTTGATGATTATATAGAGAGAACTGTCCACTTGCTTGATGAATCTCAGAATCTATCTTACACTGGTGAAAGTACATCACCCGACTGACCCTCCAGTCTGCGATCCTTCCAGATGTTTTTTCCACAGCTGCCTTCATTACTCCAGAATACAGTGCATACCCCCTAGCCCCTAAAAAGGAGAACGATAAAATGATGAAATCATTCAAAACGGACTGGAAAGCAAATCTGAAAAATCCTCAAACGATTATGGCCTTGTTTACTTATCGTTATGGAAATTGGGTGTATTATCGAGTGAAGAATGGCATCGTGCGAAAACCTTTGTGGCTTTTGTATCGGATAATGGATGTGCTTTTTGTCCGTATTCTTGCGAATGGCGAGCTTCACGCTCAAGCTCAAATTGGTGACGCGCTTCATTTACCGCATGGTTTAAATGGGATTATCATTAGTCCTAAAGCGGTGCTTGGAAGCCATGCTACTATTTTTCATCAAGTGACTATTGGCGGGAGAAATAACTTAGGAGAGCCAGTGATTGGAGACAGAGCTTTTATTGGAGTAGGCTCCAAGATTCTTGGACCGGTTGTCATTGGTAACGATGTTAATATCGGGGCCATGTCTGTCGTGGTAAAGGATGTGCCGGATAACGCTTCGGCTGTAGGTATTCCTGCTAAAAATATATTGCGGAGTGAACCGAAACCAGAGAATACAAGATAAAGACGTTAGGTTCTAGTACATAGGGTACGCGTGCGCTTTATTTTAATATCTTACAGGGTATAATTAAAGCATCCAAGTAATCTTGTAATAACCTTCTAGAGATCGGAGTAATGAAATGAAATATAGCAATTTAGAAGAGTGTGTTAATGATTTAGAGAAACACGGACATTTAGTTCGTATTCATGAAGAAGTGGACCCTTATCTAGAGATGGCGGCGATTCACCTAAAGGTTTATGAGGCTGGTGGACCTGCATTATTATTTGAAAATGTAAAAGGCTCGAAGTTTCGGGCCGTATCTAACCTTTTTGGAACGTTAGAGCGCAGTAAGTTTATCTTTCGGCGTACTTGGGACTCCACACATAACGTAATTGCCCTTCGCAACGATCCCGTAAAAGCACTCAAAAATCCATTTAAATATGTTGGTACCGGATTATCCGCGAGAAAAGCATTGCCGATTAAAAAGCCAGGGGGTCTGCCAAGCGGTTTTCAGGAAATTAGTATCTCTGATCTTCCGCTAATCACACATTGGCCGGGAGATGGTGGTGCTTTTGTAACTTTGCCGCAGGTGTATTCAGAAGATCCGGACAAGCCGGGCATTATGAATTCCAATCTGGGAATGTACCGTGTGCAGCTGACTGGAAATGAGTATGAATTAAATAAAGAAGTGGGCATTCATTATCAAATTCATCGCGGCATTGGCGTACATCAGGAAAAAGCGAACCGCCAAGGACAACCGCTTAAAGTAAGTTGTTTTATCGGTGGACCACCCGCTCACTCTTTATCGGCGGTTATGCCTTTGCCTGAGGGAATGAGTGAGATGATCGTTGCAGGATTACTTTCAGGACGCCATTTCAGCTATAGCTATGTGGATGGTTATTGTATCAGCAATGATGCGGACTTTGTAATAACAGGTGAAATTCACCCTGGTGAGACGAAGCCGGAGGGGCCTTTTGGCGACCATTTAGGCTATTATAGCTTGGTTCACCCTTTCCCAGTAATGAGAGTACATAAAGTGTACGCCAGAAAAAATGCAATCTTTCCATTTACGGTTGTCGGCCGGCCGCCACAAGAGGATACCGCGTTTGGTGAGTTAATTCACGAGCTGACAGGTGGGGCTATCCGCCAAGAAATTCCGGGCGTCAAAGAAGTTCATGCAGTCGATGCTGCGGGTGTTCATCCCCTGCTGTTCGCCATTGGCAGTGAACGTTATACGCCTTATCAGCAAGTAAAGCAGCCAGCAGAAATTCTGACCATTGCTAACCGGATTTTAGGGACGGGTCAGCTTAGTTTAGCTAAGTTTTTGTTTATTACAGCAGAAGAGAATCAGCCTATCAGCACACATAATATCGAGGATTTCTTGACGTATATCTTAGAGCGGATTAATCTTCATAGAGATATTCATTTCTATACCAATACCACGATTGATACGCTTGATTATTCCGGCACAGGATTAAACAGCGGAAGTAAAGTGATCTTTGCAGCAGTAGGGGATAAGAAAAGAGAGCTATGTACAGAGGTGCCAGGCCTGCTGAAAGAATTACAGGGATTTGAACATGCACGAATGGTGATGCCTGGTCTTGTTGCCCTTCAAGGTGCTAAATTCACAAGCTACGCTGAAGCAGCGCTGGAAATGAACAAGCTTAGTGAAGCTATTCAGGAGCAAGGAGCACTTCCTTCTTGCCCAATGATTATTTTGTGTGATGATAGCGAGTTTTTGAGTGAAAAGATCGACAATTTCCTATGGGCGACATTCACCCGCAGTAATCCATCTCATGATATCTATGGAGTGAACAGTTCTACTGAGTATAAACATTGGTCCTGTGATAACGTGATTATTGATGCTCGGGTAAAACCCCATCAAGCCCCGCCACTGATCCCAGACCCAACCGTTCAGAAGCATATCGAACGATTATTTGCGTCAGGTGGCAGTTTAAGCAGAGTTAAGATATAGAGAAACATTCATCGGCCTTCTTGGGAATCCAAGGAGGCCTATTTGCTGTTTGTGAAATGATTTTGCTCATATGAAATAAAAAAGGAATAGGGGTATTATGGGGTGTATGGTATATATTTACTATTAATATTGGGGAAGTGTTGTTCTGATGGAAATTATGGAAACCGAACGTTTATGGATTAGAAGGTTCTCAGCAGAGGATTGGAAAGACCTTCATGAATATTTGTCGCAAGAAAGTGTTGTGAAATATGAGCCCTATTCCGTGTTTAATGCAGATGAATCTCGCACTGAGGCGCTCAGACGGTCATCGGACCGTGCTTTTTGGGCAGTCTGTCTTAAATCTACGACAAAAATGATCGGCAACTTATATTTTCAAGCGAGCGAACCAAAGGTTTTTGGCGTTTGGGAATTTGGATATGTTTTTAACCCTGATTTTCAGGGAAGCGGGTATGCTACAGAGGCTTGTAATCAATTGTTAAACTATGGCTTTGATAATCTGAAAATGAGACGTGTGATTGCGAACTGTGATCCCGAAAATACACACTCATGGAAACTGCTCGAACGATTGAAGCTTCGTCGAGAAGGACATTTTTTGCAGACGGGTTATTTTAAATACGATAGTAATGGAGAGCCAATCTGGCATGATACTTATTCCTATGGATTGCTCAGAAGCGAATGGTTAAGGATGAAGGAATAGCAAAACTGTTGTCGTAATCTCAAAAGCGGGTGTCCCCTCACTGATTCTTCTGTCCTAACTTCTTCCCAAATCGTAGGTTTTTATAACTATAGGCGAAGAAATTGAACGGTTTAGTGTATGATAAAATCTGTTTTTTAAATGTTCAGAGTGACACTTAGGTGGTAGTATCGTGTTGGATATGAGTGAAACTGGAATCATCTACCATCCAGCTTCCTGAGCAAAGAGGAGGGGATACGCGCACGAAGTGAACTTATATTTGAAGAACGAATGACAACGAAGCTTATTGTAAGCGTTTACTACAACGGGGCTAGATGCGTACTAAGTTCTTTCAATCATAAGAAAGCGGGTGAAGCACGGAAGATGAAGAGGAATAAACTTGGAAATAAAATATTTATGGTGTTATTGTCGTGGATCTTCATTTGTTCATCAATACTTCCATCTACAACATTTGGGGGGCAACAGGCCAGTGCAGCTTCAGGCCCAATAACCTTGCAATATGATTTTGGAACAGCAACAAGTCCTGTTATGAGTGGTTATACAGGCGTGCATGAATCTGAATTATATACGAATGAGCTAGGGTATGGTTTAGATCAGGCGGTTGCTTCGAGGAATCGCTCGGGTGGAGATGATATGACCAACGATTTTGTTTTGGGACTGTCCTATTCTTTTTTGGTGGATCTTCCTAATGGGGATTACGATGTGACTGTATACTCAGGAGATTTACTAGCGGGTACAAGTACAACCAAAACTACGATTACTTTGGAAGGTAGCACGGCTGGGTCGATAAGCAGCAAGCAAGCTGTAAATCAAGCTACCTACCGGACGACTGTTCAAGATGGTCAACTGACCGTCGGCATTACGGGTACAGGGGTTGGCGGATATTTAAATGGACTAATTATTCAGCAGATTGTACCAGGTCCATTGAAAGCCCCTGAGGGATTAGTGGTTCATAATATCACTCCCACTGAGGTATCTCTAGGGTGGAGCAGCGTGACCGAAGCAGTCTATTACAATATTTATCGAACGGTTCTTCCTAGTGGAAGCCTTCAAGCCATAGGTCAAGCTGCTGCTAACAGCTACGTGGATTCAGATGTAAATGAAGGCAGTGGTTACATTTACAATGTGTCAGCTGTAAATGGAAAGGGTGAGGAGTCTGCTTTGAGCGCATCTGTGACCGTAGACAAAATTCCGGGGGTAGAGGTTCCCGCAGCACCAACCGGTCTTTCAATTGTCAGTGTCGGTGTAAGTTCTGTTCAACTGAGTTGGAACAGTGTGGCTGGAGCTAGCCGCTATACGATCTTAAGGTCTGATTCAGCAGATGGAACATTCCATGAGATTGGTCAGTCAGAGAAGACGACATTTACGGATGCCTCAGCGGACACCTCAAAACAGCAATATTATGGGGTGAAGGCAGCCAATGACCAAGGCGAATCAGAGCTATCTAACAAGGTGGAAAGCGCCGTGTATACGCCTCCTGGAACTTTGCCAGAAGGGGATGTTTATTCCTTTGATTTTGGTCCGGGTGCTGTGGCTGAAGGTTATCTTAAGGTAGATGCAGGGGTATCTTATTCCTCTGAGGTTAAATATGGATTTACAGATATATCGAAAGTAACTGGGGTAGACCGAGGAGCCTCAGATCCTTTGCGATCAGATTTTGTGGTCCCTAAGGATGCAACTTTTAATGTAGATTTACCGAATGGCGATTATACAGTGTCACTTATCGCTGGTGACAGCGCCGGAGATACAGAGATTGGCATCAAAGTCGAATCCATTCAAAAAGTTCAACAGACGAGCAAAACAGCAGGCCAGTATTTGGAAATGAGCTTTGACATCGCTTTGGTGGATGGACAAATGAACTTGGTGTTCTCTGGCACTAAGCCAAATATCAATGCACTGGTGATTACTAAGCAGCCAGACCGTCCTGCTAATGAATTGCCAACGGTTTATATTGCGGGTGATTCAACCGTGCAGACTTATGATCCTTATTGGATACCACAAGCAGGCTGGGGACAAATGATTCCTGATTTCTTTAGTGAGGAAGTAACGTTTAAGAATCACGCTATCGGAGGCCGCAGCTCTAAGTCATTTATTGTCGAGGGAAGGCTGGATGAAGTGCTGCGTAAGATCCAACCGGGTGATTATTTCCTGATCCAGTTTGGTCATAATGACGCAACGATTAGCGTTCCAGACCGATATGCTTCTCCAGCCGATTACAAAGTTTATTTAAAAACATTTGTCAATGGAGCTAGGCAAAGAGGAGCAACTCCGATTCTGGTGACCCCCATGGGGCGCAGAGATTATAATGCTGCGAGCGAAAAATTCAATGTGAGCTTTCCAGAATATGTGCAGGCTATGAAAGAGGTAGCAAGTGAACTTGATGTTGATTTGGTCGATCTTAGCGCACTCAGTGTAGCTTTTTACAATTCTATCGGTTTTGCAGCTACACGCTCTGTATTCCTTCACCTCGATGCAGGGATATATGGTGCTTTCCCAAATGGCTCGACAGACGATACTCACTTTCAAGAGTACGGAGCCATTCAAATGGCCCGTCTGCTGGCCAAAGGAATAGGGGAATTAAATATTCCACTCTCCAGCTTTGTGCAGGACATCAAACAGCCGGAAACGGTGCCTGTGAAGCCTGAAGGTCTTGTAGCTGGGAGTATCAGTAATGCAGGTGCAGTACTGAAATGGAATAAAGTAGAAGGTACAGATATCTATAAAATCTATCGTAAGCTAGCGGCAGAAGCCGAATCTGCTTATACATTAGCGGGAACTTCAACTGTCCCTTCATTGACATTAAACGGGTTGGTTGAAGGTCAAAGCTACTCGGTAAGAGTGACTGCAGTGAACGGGCTAGGAGAGTCTGAGCCTTCAGATGAAGTGAAGCTGACTACGAAATCCGCTCAGTATCGTTATGATTTTGGACCTGTTGGTTCACCCGTTGCTGCGGGTTATACGGAAGTGAATGTGAATGTCCTGTATACCCCAGAACGTGGATATGGTTTGACCTCGAGTGCAGGGATGATTGATCGGGATCGGGGAAATGCGACGGACGATCTGCGCAGAGATTTTGTGATTTATTTTGGAGGATCGTATGAATTCAAAGTTGATTTACCCAATGGTTATTACTCTGTTAAGACCTATACAGGAGATTGGATTGGATCTGCCAAGACGAATGTAGCCATTGAAGGCAAAGATTACGGAACAGTCTCCTCAGGTAAGGAAAATATAGCTGAGAAGCTGTATAACCAGATTGCTGTCAAAGACGGGCAGATGAATCTTGTCTTTAGTGGCACAACCGCTCATCTCAATGGGCTGGAGATCACACCGTTATTATTAGCCCCAACGAATCTGAAACTGGGTAGCCTGGATTTAAACAGTGAGCCTATCACTGCTAATCTTTCTTGGGATAGTATGGAGGGTGCGCTGAAATACCGTGTATATCGTCAGGCTACGGTTGCGAATAGTGCAGAGCTGCTGGGCGAAACAACAGAGCCGCTCTACACAGATACCACTGCGGATATTGGTATGGAATATATCTATACGGTAACTTCGGTCGACAGCACGGGACTGGAATCCGTAGGCTCCAATGCGCTAAAAGTGTCTATGATTGACCCCTCCGTAGCAAAAGCAGCCGTACCTAGTGGTCTAGCTGTACAATCTACGAACAAAAATGATGTGACCTTTACTTGGAATGAGGTACCGGATGCACGGATGTTCAACATTTATCGTGCGAAATCCGCAGACAGTGAGTTCATCCTGATCGGCAAATCATTCGAAGCTTCGTACACAGACACGACCGTTCTGACTACCATTCCTTACTATTACAAAGTAGCCTCGGTAAATGCAGGCGGCATCTCTGATCTATCCGCTACGTTGGAAACCTCAGCGGTGACAACATTATACCGGAAGATGGAGGCGCTGGATCGTGCGCCTGTAGCGGTTAAGACAGATGAGGGTGTTTATATCAGCTGGCGGATGTTAGGTCTGGATCCGGAAACGATAGGATTCAATCTGTATCGTGGCGATAAGAAACTTAATGATTCGTTGATTACTCAAAACACGAACTATCTCGATCCTAAAGGCACGGAGGATGCCAAATATAGAATCACATCAGTAATCAATGGAGTCGAGAAATCTGCTTCGGAACCATTCAGCGTATGGCAGAAGCAATATCTATCGATCCCTTTGCAAAAGCCAGCAGATGATTACACCAAGGATGGTCAACCGTATACGTATAGTGCGGGAGATGCAAGTGTAGGTGATTTGGACGGTGATGGTGTATATGAAATCATCATGCTGTGGTCACCTTCGAACAGCAAGGATAACTCTCAAGCTGGGTATACTGGACTTGTCTATATGGACGCTTATAAATTAGATGGAACTCGCTTATGGCGGATTAATTTAGGGCCTAATATTCGTGCCGGCGCACACTATTCTCCATTCCTGGTATATGATCTGGATAGTGATGGACGTGCCGAAATTATGATCAAGACGGCAGATGGCACAGTGGATGGTCAAGGAAAAGTCATCGGCAAAGCCAGTGCAGACTATCGTAACAGTTCGGGTTATGTGCTGCTGGGCAATGAATATTTAACGGTGTTCGAAGGGGCAACAGGCCGGGCATTGGATACCGTTGATTATGATCCGCCACGTGGAGATGTTGGCGCTTGGGGGGATACCTATGGTAACCGTGTAGACCGCTTTTTGGCAGCTGTAGCTTATTTAGACGGCGAGCAGCCAAGCGTGATTTTTAGCCGCGGTTATTATACTAGAACCGTACTTGCAGCTTACAATTATCGCGAGGGCAAGCTCGAGAAAGTATGGCGTTTCGATTCTAATGATGAAGGATATGGAGACTACGTTGGTCAAGGAAACCACAATCTTTCTGTAGGAGATGTGGACGGCGACGGCAAGGACGAAATAACCTTCGGCGCGATGGCAATCGACGATGACGGATTGCCGCTGTATAATACAAAGCTTGGCCATGGTGATGCAATTCATTTCGGAGACCTTGATCCTACCAGACCCGGGCTGGAAGTCTTTGATGTTCATGAGCATACCGATTCGAAGTATGGGATTGAAATGCGTGATGCAGCTACAGGAGAAATATTATGGGGTGTATTCACGGGGATTGATACTGGACGGGGAATGTCAGCAGATATTGATCCGCGATATGCTGGCGAAGAGGTATGGGCTGCAACGATCACCAATGAGGAGCATATACCTGTTACGGGCCTATACAGTGCGCAAGGGGAACTAATCACTAAAAAACTGCCTTCCTCCACGAATTTTGGTATTTGGTGGGATGGTGATCTTTTACGTGAATTACTGGATGCGAATCGAGTGGATAAGTGGGACTATACCAATCAGACAACGGTTAACTTATTGACGGCTGTAGGTGCTTCTTCAAATAATGGCACCAAGGCGAATCCAAGCTTGCAGGCAGATCTGTTCGGGGATTGGCGTGAAGAAGTGATCTGGCGGGCAACGGACAGTTCTGAACTACGGATCTACACAACAACGGATATGACAGATTATCGTATTCGCACATTGATGCATGATCCGATCTACCGCCTGGCAGTAGCTTGGCAAAATGTAGGCTATAATCAACCTCCGCACCCTGGATTCTTTCTTGGTGAAGGGATGGAACAACCAGCGGCTCCAAAAATTCAATATGTAGGCTCACCGGGAGAAACTGAAGATACTACACCACCTACGATTTCTGGTTTACCTTCTGCTCAAATGAGTGAAACGGATGTATTGAAGGTGCAGGTCGTAGCGGAAGATCCAGAGTCTGGTATTCGCAGTCTGGATATTACTTTTGATGGTAAACCTGTCGTTTATGGAGATGAGATTCCACTCACAGGGCTTGCGGGAGCGCATACGTTCATCGCAACAGCCATTAATAACGCTGGACTTTCGACGACAGAACAAGTGATTGTGTTCGTAAGTGGACCTCAGAAGGCTACAGGTGTTCCGGGGCAATGGGTTCTATCCAATAATAATGGGCAGGATACAGGACTTTTGGACGGGGATTACCAAATCACAATGAATATGTGGTGGGGCAATAATGGTACGGTCTACAAGCTATATGAGAACGGTGCCTTAATCGACACGCAAACCTTACGTGATGATTCCCCAGCTGCACAGACTGCAGTGACTAATATTACCGGAAAAGAAAACGGAACCTACACCTATACGGCTGAGCTGACCAATTCTTTTGGCACAACGGTGTCTGCTGCTCATGTGGTTATCGTGAAGGATGCTGCACCAGCTAAGCCGGTGTTGTCCAATGACAACTGGGATGGTGATGGAGAGTATAAAGTGACTATGAATTTATGGTGGGGGATGAACGGCAAAGAGTATCGCTTGTATGAGAACGGAATACTGATCGATACTCAGACTTTAACAGCGGACACCCCAAACGCACAAACGGCTTCTACTTCTATTACTAACCGTTCTCCAGGCGTCTATGAATACCGGGCTGAGCTGTTGAATGATCAAGGGGTAAATGAGAGTGCGATCATGAAAGTTACGGTAAAATAACTGAATATTTGTTGAAAAAGCGCCTAAGTCGGTAATATCCGGCTAGGCGCTTTTTTTAGATTATCTAAGGTTTAAAGGATTCTGCAAGACTAATTCTCCTAACAGCCTCATATGAATCTAAACAACGAATGATAGGGGGGATTGTAAATATGGATTTGACGCATATGATCTCAAAGCTTGTGGTAGTTATACATGTTATAGCATCCATAGTGGGAATTGGACCAGCTTTTGTGCTGCCAATACTGACAAGCTCAGCCAAGACAGGTAGTCAGCTTCGTTTTGTATTTGGTCTTATGAAGAAAATAAACAGATTCCCTAAGACAGGTGGGATCACCCTGATCGTTACAGGTATTTTGTTAATGATCATAGATAAAATGGGCTTGTCGGTGTTGTGGTTAAATCTGTCGTTATTATTTTTTATCGTGATCGAAGTGATTATTATTGGAATGGTTGAGCCCCGATTGAAAAAGCTAACCCAGCTCGTAATGACCAGCGAAGGGGAAGAAATTCCTGATGGTTACACTACCGCTATGAACAAGATCGCTCCGCTAGAAGCGGCAGTTCATGTACTTACTATCGTCATTATTATATTAATGGTAGTAAAGCCGGTATAAGATCATAACGCCTATTCTCAATGATCTCTTCATAATCGCGGATGAGTCCATCAAAAATATTCTCCCAAGAGCGGCCGAGTGCCAGCTGTCGGCCTTCATGCCCCATAGCAGCTAGCTTTTGAGGGTGCTCTACATATGCACAAATCTCACGAATAAAAGCATCCGGGCAGCGGGGCTCGACAATCATTCCTGTGCGGCCGGGTGTGACCAGATCCTTCACCCCACCTTCATTTACTGCGAGGACAGGCAGTCCTGAGGCCATAGCCTCTAAGACAACATTACCGAAGGTTTCTGTACTGGAAGGGAAGATGAACAGATCTGCGGAGGCATATAATTGGGCAAGCTCGTCACCATGTTTATAGCCTGTAAACGTGACATTATGCGGCGCCTGTGCCCGCATTTCCGGCAGAAGGGGACCGTCTCCAACGACCAGCCAATGAACCTGAGATTGCGTAGATTCGGGCAATTGCTGCATGGCGAGAGCAAGCGTCTGTATATCTTTTTCAGGGGCGATTCTTCCCACATATAGAAGCAGTAACGGTGCGGTAATTCCGTAGCGCTCACGGACCTCATGGCTGCGTTTTTTGGGGGTATACTGCTGGCAGTCGATGCCTCTGGACCATAGCTTCAGGCGATGAAAGCCTTGAGCTTGGAGGGAATCGAGGGTTTCGTAGGATGGTGCAAAGGTGGCATCACAGGAGCGGTGAAACCACTTCATGTATTTCCAATAGAGCGGAGCGATTTTTTTCATCCGGTAATATTCAAGATAACGGTCAAAATGGGTATGATAGGAGGCGACATGGGGCAGATCATGTTTGCGCGCATAACGAAGGCCGCAGAGACCGATATTGAACGGAGTTGCCATATGAAGCAGATCGGGACGAAAAGCTTTCAGCTCTGATTGGATAGAGGACATATTGGGCAGTGCGAGTCTACATTCAGGGTATAAGAAAAAGGGGATGCTGGTAATGGGACGTATGGGATCGGCATAACTGTCTTCAGGAGCAGATTTTGGTGAGAAAAGCAGATGTTCAATACCGCGCTCTTTCAAATGGGTGGTTAATCGTTGAAGCGTACGTGAAACTCCGTTGGTTTGCGGAAGAAATGTGTCCGTGAATAAAGCAAGACGCATGGAACCCCTCCCAGGTACTCTTGATGCCCTGATCATAACAGGCGATTATTTGATGGAGGTCAAACGGATGTTAAACAGAATATAAAAATCCACTGCACCAGGTAAGATAAAGAGGTGTGCAGTGGATTTATTAGTTTTAATGGGATGAAGCCCTACAAGGATTCGTATATCTGTTGCAAAAAGGTAATGCTTTCTCCTAAATGTGACTCAGGAGTGCTTTCCAGGATTCCTTGAATATGAGGACGTTCATATTTCATATAACGAAGGATCGGCTCAAACTCTAGCCACCCTTGACCTACAGGGACTATTTTTATGGCTCCTTCTTGGACGATAAAGTCTTTTAAATGAATGACAGCAATTCGATTTCCTAGAAGCTTCAAAGCCTCCGTAATAATAGCTTCTTGATGCAAGTAATTTGTAGGCGACATTAGATTTGCGCAATCCAATATGACCTGAAGATTGTTAGAAGGGACTTCATCCAGAAGTCGGCGGGTTAAGGGCGAGGTGTACAGCGGATGATGAAGTCCTGCTTCGATTCCTACCGTCACACCAAAACGTTCGGCCTCCGCCACCATGGCCTTAACTGATGCCACCACCTCTTGGAAGGCTTCTTCTGTAAAATTATCTGTGGTATACCCAAGTCCCACACTTCCGGTTTCCGTACCTACCAGACTAGCGCCGAAATCCCGGGCCAAGCGCAGATGGGTATTAAATGCGGCTAACGCTTGCGCCCGTTTGTGAGGATCGGTGTCTACAATATTTACATAGCAGCCCAGAACCGCAATCTGAATACCTGCCTGTCTAAAGGCATTGCCATAATAGCTGGCTGTTCCAGGGCTTATAGCCGTCAGGCTAGGGGCACTATCAGGAAAAGATTTCTTAAGTGCGAACTGGATATGAGTGAAATGATAGGACTTAATCTTCTCAATTAACTCTTGCAATGGAACTTGTGTGAAATCATGTGCTCGAACACCTAGTTGAAGGGGAATGCTCATATGACCGATCGCTCCTATTAGTATTGTTGTTTGTGAGGTGCTAATTTGTCCCAGTCAAAGGTAACACCAGTGCCCGTTACTTCTGGCGCAACTGCCATCCCATTGTCTTTATTAATCACTAGCGGACGTGTAGTGTATTGATCGATAGGGAAGCTATGCATTTCGAGATAACCTGCATTTGGCATAGCTGCTAACAAACTAACGTGCAATTCCTGCATTCCATGTGTGGAAACGCAAAGGTTATAGGCTTGTGTTAAGTGAGCTACCTTTAACCAGCCCGTAATTCCGCCTATATTGGAAGCATCAGGTTGAGGAAAATCAACATGACCATATTGCAGCATGTGATGGAATTCGGTTAATGTGCGCAAGTTCTCTCCGCCTGCAACGGCCATTCCTGTTTCTTCAGCAATCCGTGCATAGCCGGCATAATCTTCCGGAATCGTTGGTTCTTCTAAAAAGAGAATGTCGTATTTCAAAAATTCACGTGCGGCTTTTATCGCTTTTTCCACACTCCAGCTCATATTGGCATCGACCATAAAGGCTACATCCGGGCCGACCAATTGGCGTACCGCAGCCACTCGTTCCACATCTTCAGCTAATGTTTTTTGGCCTAGTTTAATTTTGACAGCCTGGAGGCCCATATCTAAGTATTTTTGATTGTTGCGCAGGAGCTTTTCTAATGGGAAGTTTAAATCAATCGCTCCACCATAACATTTGACCTCATTGCTTGCGCCACCCAGAAGTTTGTAGAGAGGTTCATCTGCTTTCTTTGCACGTAAATCCCATAACGCAATGTCACATGCCGCAATGGCGAAGCTAGCCAAGCCCCCGCGAGCAACATAATGTATTCCCCAGTTCATCTGCTCCCAGATACTTTCCACACAGCTGGCGTCTTTGCCAACTAAGATATGTGTTAATTCATTAGCAATTAGTGAGCAGATCGCTTTGCCGCCAAATCCGCCAGTATAGGTATAACCTACACCTTCACGACCGTCATCCGTTCTAATTTTGACAATGGGAACTTCAAAATGAGTATGCAAGCCATGTTTAGCATCCTCCATGATTTCTGGCAAAGGGATACGATAGTACTCCGTAATAACTTCTTTAATTAGAGACATCTTTGATCACTCCTTATAAAAGTTGTTGTAAGTTTGATAGAGATGAGGCTGTATTTTGTTTAAGAGCTTGAACCACAAGTTTAGCAATTTCCCGGGCACCTTCATCTGAGAAATGAGTATCATCCGTAACCCCATTTGGGTAATTGGGATGTGTTTTCGCTGGCAAATGCATGAATAACTTCTTGGATTCCTCTTCGCCTAATGAACGATAGAGCGCTTGCGAGGCTGGGAAAATATCAAGTAGCGGAGTGTGCGTTTCTTCAGCCACTTGTCTCATTACCTCGGGATAAGCACCTACAGCAAACGGGTCCAGCTCTCCATCGGCGTTAAAGCGGCGGCGACTTACAGAGGTTAACAGAACCGGAGTCCCCCCTAGCTGCCTAGCAGCATCTATATATTGAATGAGATTTTGGCGATATTCGGTTTCAGGATCGGTGTAACGTAATGGATCATCTTTTTTCTCATCGTTATGTCCAAATTGAATAAACAGGTAGTCGCCGGGTTGGAAGTCTTTTCTGATAGCATCGAGGCGGCCGTCTGTTATGAACGATTTGGTGCTTCGACCATTAATTGCACGATTCTGGATTTGAATAGAAGTCCGAAAATAACTTTGCAGGTATTCTCCCCAGCCGGTCATAGGTTTTTCTCCAGCGCCTTTAATGGCCGCAGTGGAATCGCCTGCAATAAATAGTTGTTGTCTCATAAGGTCTTCTTCTCCTTTAACGTATTGGCGTTCCCTTAACCAATTCTCAGCAAGGGAAAGCCATTGCTGGCAATGAGGGTGTTCTTTTGCAAGCCCTAAACCATGCCGTCCTTCTTCAAAGATATGTAATTCAAAAGGAATTCCCTGATTAGACAGGGCAGAGGCGAACAACAGACTATTCTCCACGGGAACGCTGGCATCGTTCGCTGTTGTCCAGATAAAGGTTGGAGGTGTGAGTGAATCCACCTGGGCTTCTGAGGAAAAGGAGTCAAGCTCCGCTTGTGATGGGTCGTCTCCAAGAAAATGTAGCCGGCTTCCCTTGTGCGAATGGGGCTCTTGGAAAGTGATTACAGGGTAACCTAATAGAAGAAGGTTTGGTTTCTCTGCTCTAGTGGTAGAAAAGATAGAAGCTAAGTGTCCTCCTGCCGAGAATCCAATCATCCCTACTTTGTCTGAGATCACATTCCAAGCTTTGGGTGCTTCCCTAATCCATTTGAGAGCTTCCTCAACATCATTTAACAAAGAAGAGACGTTGAAATCTCCGACCTGATAATCTAGTACACCTGCATGAATACCTAGACTGTTTAGCCATTGAGCCACAGGTTCTCCTTCATGTTTGGCTAAGTGCTGATAACCTCCACCAGGCAATACCAATATAAAAGGACGGGGGTGATCCGTCTCGAGCGGATAGAGGGTGAGTAGTGAGGTTTCCTGAGAAATCGTATCTTGTTCTACACGGTTAGTATTTAGACGAAAGTTCAACATTGCGTTCAAATTCCTCCCTAAATGGTTATATGCACACGTTAACATATTTTCCGAAAAAAAGAGAGACTCTTTTTTTTTTAGATTCGGCCTTGAACGATTATTTTGTGATTTTTACATAGATTCGTCAAATGTTGGTTTGGATTTAGCGCCTGTATTGTTATCCCGGTACTGTCCAGGGGTCATCCCTTCCTGTTTACGGAAAGATCGAATGAAATTCTGAGAATTGTTGTATCTTAATTTGGCTGCGATATCTTTGATCGGCATATCGGTTTCCTGCAGCCATTTTTTTGCCATTTTAAATCGGTACATCGTTAAATATTCGCTGAAATAGTATTGGGTCTCCTTACGGAAGACACTGCTGATATAGTTGGCGTTGTAATGCAGTCGAGAAGCGCATTCTTCCAAGGTTAGATCCGTATCATATTCATGTTGGATCAGATCAATGATTTTCTCAGAGATGTTTTGGTATTGGGCATTTTGCCTGCTGATAAAAATTTTGATCATCGGGTAAATGACCATGCTCCAGAACCAATCCTCAATCTCAGCCACGGTATGAAGGTCATGTAATTCCTCAAAAATAGAGCCATTAGCATGATAGATCTGATTTAAGCTAATACCCGATTCCTGCATCATAATGAGCAAGTTATTGAGTAAGCGGGTCAACGGGATTTGATATTCCTGTGGTGAAAGCTCAAGGGCAAAGATAGATTTAAAAAGCAAATGAATCAGTTCCTTGGCTTTATCCGTTTCAGCCAGCTTGATCGCATCCATTAGATCGTTTTCTTTATGCGTAGGGTAGTTCAAGTTCAGATAATGTTTGCCGGAGTTAATGTTCTCATATTGAATAATAACGCCTTTGCCAAGCTTAATGCGATGCTTCAGTGCTTCAAGACCTTCTCTGTAGGCGATGGCTAGTTTATCGAAGGCGTTGAAGGGCAGGCTCAGCCCGATACTCACCTGCACCTTTAGATAATTATTTATTTCTTGCTGCAGCTTCTCCGTTAACGAATACAGTGTCTTATGAAAAGACTGGGTATCGCAGTCTGGACTGCCCAATAATACGACTACCGCATGGTCCATGATCACTGGAGCCAGCCGTTGTTCAGGACAGATTAATTCTTCGATCATATTGTGGGCAGCGAACAATAAGAGGCTGAGATCTTTTTTCTCATAGCTGGAATCCTCGGCATAATCAATAGACAACGTAATTACTGCCATGGTTTTCCATTCTTCAAGCTGGGTTTGGTAGCCGAATTGCCCTAATTCTTCGAGCAAATCACGTTTCTTAACATTGCCGTGGAAGGCATTGATCAGAAAAAACGTACGAACCTGCTGAAAGTGTTGCCGGACTTCTTTTTCCAGCTGTGATTTGGATTGGAACAAAGAATGAACTTGTTCTCCTATAATCTGAAATTCATTGCGATGTCTCGATTTAATATCCGGTTTGCGTTGGCCCATCTGATTAAGCAGTCTTTCGATAGGGGTGTACATACGCCTGGAGCCGATCCAGGCCAGAAGAATGGAGAACAAGAGCATAAAGGTACACACGATTATCGTAAACATACCAATTTTATTGGACTCCTTCGTCAAGCTTTCCATGGAAGTAACCGATAGATAAACCCAGCCATTTAACTGAGAACGCATGAAAGTGACGGAGTAATTCTTTTTGTTGATCACAGTCTTGAACTGTCCGGATTGTTTAGAAGGATCAGAGATTAAAGGGACTTCTTTAAATCCGCCTTGCTCTTTAGGTTTTCCGATTAAGCTGGTATCCGGGTGGAGCAGGAAACGGCCAGCTTGATCCAGAACGATAATGTCATCGAGTGGCTGCACATCTGAATTAATGAAATCCTGAAGACTGCAGACCGGAATATTAGCTAGGGCAAGCCCATATTTTTGCAGCTTATTGGTGGGAAGCTTTTTGATAAGACTGATGCTGTAATTGCAGCCAGTGACGTTAATGCTCTCCTCGCTATAAAATAAGGACGATGGATTCAAAATCCATGAAGTATCGTCAGCTATATTCATTAGATTAGAGAGTTGCGCGTGGTTTTTGTATTCATTCAGACGGTAGACGCCTGAATTTTTGATCATCCAGTTCTGCTGCTGATTGAGCAGGATGACATCCTCAAGTTTCGTATCGAAGGATTGCATATTGCGGATTTCGTTTCTTAAATCATTATATAAAATGAAATCGGTTTCATTTAAAGGGTTATTTAGTGCTTTTTTTAATACACTAGAGTTGATCACTTGGTTTAATGTTTGATTGACAGTTGTTAACTTATGTTCTACATTTGAGGTGATTTGTAATATAAGTTCCATTTTACTGTTGTTTACGTTCTTTTGGATCTCATTAGATGATGTGAAATAGGAAAAAGAACCGATGAATATCACCGGCAACGTGCTAATTACAAAGGCAAAAATCGTTAATTTACTTAAAAAGCTTAATGGTCTCACGGGACTCAGCACCTTTACTTATGTAGAAGTAGACACTTGTTCTTAGTGTATGAAACCTGGTGGAAAATAACAATAATCATCTCGTTCTGCAATAATCATTAACCCTAATTATGACTACAAAATGGAAAATCTTCAAGCTGTAGGGTGAAAATCCTTACAATACCTTAGGAGGCTGTAGAAATGTTTAGACAATTTATGTGTAGAAGGGCAACGTTTTGTTGCTGCTTATTTTTCATGCTTGTTTTCCCTATGTTAAGCGCTTGCAGTGATGGAAAGTCAGCTGGTTCTGTACTGCAAGAAGCTCGCCCGAGCATCTCCATCTTGGCACCCCTTCATTTTCCACAGCAGCCTTCAAAAAAGATTATGGCTGAGATTGAAAGATTAACAGGGGTGGAGCTTGATATCACGTGGGTGCCTGAGGGTGTTTATACCGATAAAATGAACACAGCGTTGACCACTAATTCCTTGGGAAAAGTCACCTTTGTGAAGTTCTCAGACTATAATCTGGTGAAAAACGCCATCCGTTCTGAAGCATTTTGGGAGATCGGCCCATATCTTCAGGAGTTCCCCAATCTTAAAGCACTGGACCCCGCTATTCTTAAGCAGACAGCTGTTGATGGTAAGATCTACGGCCTGTATACAGAACGCCCTTCCTCCAGACAGGGTGTCATAATACGTAAGGATTGGCTGGACACTCTTCATTTAAGCAATCCACAGACCTTAGATGACCTATATGAAGTAATGAGGCAATTTACATATAACGATCCGGATCAGAATGGCAAACAAGATACCCTTGGATTAGTCGATCGTAATGATCTTGTTTATGGTGTATTTAAGACACTAAGCTCTTATTTTGGCACACCAAATAATTGGAAGCTAGAGAATCATCAATTTGTTCCGGAATTCGTAACAGCGGAGTATATGAACACAATGAATTTTATGAAGAAATTATATGATGAAAAAATCATAAATCAGGACTTTGCTCTTACCAGTAAAGAGGTTCAACGCGATAAATTCATTAACGGTATCGCTGGTGTGTTTATTGGCAGCATGACTGATGTGCAGCGGTTGTCAATTGAAGCTCAAGCATACAATCCAAAGGCTGAACTTACGCTGATCAATCGTATCGAGGGGCCTGATGGATATAAAGTGTGGTCTATCCCCAATTACAACGGACTGTATCTCTTTTCCAAAAAGTCCATTGCCACAGAGGAGGAGCTTCGGCAGGTGCTTGGATTTTTTGATCGGACCATGGATAAAGATGTAGCCAATATAATGATGTATGGCTTTGAGGGGCGGCATTATAAGCTTGAAGGCGGCAAAATTATCCTTCCCGAGGAAACCTCACAACTGCGGGTACAGGAAGTGAATCCGCTATATGCTTTAATGATTGCGGACATTAGTAATAAAAACATTATGGAAGTGGCTCAGAAGGAGCAATTAACCTCTCTAGCAGATCAGCTGAGTAAAGATAATGAATCTTTTCTGGTTGATGACCCGACAGTTTCTCTGAGCTCATCTACTTTTGATGAGAAGAATATGGAATTATCTACAATCATTGTGGATGCTACATATAACTATATATTAGGTAACATTACCGTCGAGGGATTCCAGCAAGAGGTTGAGAAATGGAGAGCTCGTGGAGGCAATCTTATTATTAAGGAATATGCTGAGGCTGAGTTTGGGACAGAAAAGTAAATAGGTTAAAAAGGTTTTGATCCACTGCGGATAATGCGGTGGATTTTTTTTGTGCTGCGATATCCCGATAATCATTTGCTCAGATCCCTTTCAGAACGCGCCGTTATGGGGAAATGATTGTTTTCGTAACCTTGCCGACGATGTAACGTGGAACTCGTAACCAATACAAATTATGGAGGTCAAAATGGTATGAAGAAGAAATCCTTCACCATGTTGTTAACAGCACTGTTAACATTCAGCACATTGTTAGCTGGATGCGGTGGTAACAACAATAACAAAGAAGAAGCAGCAGCCCCAACTACAAGTGCAGAGAACACTACGAAGGTGGAAGAGACTGAAGCACCTAAAGAGGAACCTACAGAAATCAAAATCATGCTTCCATTGAATACATCAGAGACTCCGCCTGATACGATTAAGAATGAACTTGAGAAATTGACCAACACGAAGCTGACTTATCAATTTTTTCCGGCTGATACTTATGAAGAAAAACTGAATTCATCTTTTGCAACGGGTTCATTGCCGCAAGTAACATATTTGAAGAATCAGACAACCTTCATTCAGATGAAAGAAGCGATAAAAGACGGACAATTCTGGGAAATCGGTCCACTATTAAGCGAATTTCCGAATTTGAGCAAATTGAAACCAGAAATTCTTAATAACACGAAAGTAGATGACAAGCTTTATACCCTATATATCGGGCGTCCACTTGCACGCCAAGGGATCATTTACCGCAAAGACTGGGCAGATAAATTAGGACTTGCTGCACCAGCTAATGTAGATGAATTATTTGAAATGGCTAAAGCCTTCACAGAACAAGATCCAGACGGTAATGGAAAGAAAGATACTACCGGTATTATTGACCGTAATGAGTTGACCTATGGAGCTTTCAAAACTGTTTCGTCTTGGTTCGGAACACCGAATACCTGGGGTGAGAAGGATGGCAAATTAGCGCCTGAATTTACCTTCGATGAATATTTCGACACAATGGATTTTTTCAAAAAAGCTCGTGATGGCGGATACATTAATCAAGATTTCGCTGCCACCAGTAAAACGGATGCAGTAAATATGTTTAAGGCAGGAAAGGGTGGACTCTATATTGGGGGCTCCATGCAAGATATTGATTCCCTCAATAAAGATACTATTAAGAATAACCCTGACGCTGTTTTGGATGCGCATAGTATGGTTGCAAGTCCAGATGGAAAATATGCTCAATGGATGATTCCAGGCTATAACAATGTTGTCTTGTTCCCGAAATCTGCTGTCAAGGATGAGGCAGAGCTGAAGAAGATTCTTGCTTTCTTTGATCAAATGATGACCCCAGAAGTAGCTAATTTGATGTATTGGGGAATTGAAGGTACTCACTATACCGTTGAAGACGGTAAAGCAAAAGCTACTGACGACAAAGAATTGATTGAACGTGAAGTAAAGGGATATAAGGACAGTGTTATCGGCGAAGCTGAAACCAATGGAATGTACGAGAACTATAACACGCTGCCAGGAAGAATTCATGCAGATCAATTGGTTCTTGAGAATGTCAAAGTTGGTGTAGCGGATCCAACAGCTGCTATGGATTCGGCTACCTATACAGAAAAAGGCGTAGAGCTTCAACAGATTATTACAGATGCAACCTATAAATATATTTATGGTCAGATTGACAAGGCTGGATTTGAGAAGGAAGTAGAGAACTGGAAGAGCCGTGGTGGAGATAAGATTATTGAAGAATACAACGCCTTATACAAAAAATAGTAACCCGTACTCGAATAGTTAAGCGACAAATTGTAGCTGAAAAGGTTGTTGATCTTGTTTCAACAACCTTTTCTATTCCTCACTGGGTTCAGAAATATCGTGTTTGAATAAAGAAGGAGAAAGGAAGAATATCATGCAGGAAGTCACCGCACAGCCCAGCTCAGCTCCTCAAATGAATCCTAAGCCTGAAATTTATAAAAGCAGCAGCGAACTGAAAAAGCGGCTGTGGAGAAATAAATGGCTCTACGTCATGCTAACTCCGGGAGTACTGTATTTTTTGATTTTTAAATATCTTCCAATGTACGGATTAATTATCTCATTTCAGGATTACAAACCCTATCAAGGGATCAACGGTAGTGACTGGGTAGGGATGAAGCATTTCAGCAGGTTGTTCACAGAGCCGGATTTCTTAAATATATTAGTGAACACACTTATTCTTTTCGGATTAAATATTCTTATCTATTTCCCGATGCCGATTATTCTTGCCCTGATGTTAAATGAACTTCAAGGCAGCTTTTTCAAAAGAACCTTTCAGACGATCTTCTATTTGCCCCATTTTCTGTCATTGGTTATCATCGTCTCCATTTCTTATGTAATGGTCACGATGGATGGAGGGATTATCAACGAGCTGCTTGTCTATTTTGGCTTTGAACCAATCAATTTCCTGCTTAATCCAGGGTGGTTCAGGCCCATGTATATTATTCAGGTGATTTGGAGAGAAGCAGGTTGGGGAACGATTATTTATCTAGCTTCCATAGCTGCGATTGACCCAGGGCTTTATGAAGCATCGCGTATGGACGGAGCTGGAAGACTTAGACAAGTCTGGCATATCACTCTTCCAGCGATTAGAGGCGTAATTATTACATTATTTATTCTGAAAATTGGTTCCGTTCTTGATCTTGGATTTGAACATGTATATCTGCTACTTAACTCCATGAATCGAGAAGTTGCGGAAATTATCGATACGTATGTATATACTGCTGGTTTGAGACAGGGCCAGTTTAGTTACAGTACAGCTATTGGATTCTTTAAATCGATTGTAGGCTTTGTAATGGTGATGATGGTGAATAAATTATCCAAGAAAATGGGAGAAGAAGGCGTTTATTGATATTTTGTGGGAGGAATCGAAATGGTAGAAGATAAAACAATCAGTGGTAGAATCTTTTCTGCTATAAACTTTACGCTGCTTGCGATCATTGCTTTAATTACTGTGCTTCCCCTTGTTCACGTTGTAGCAGGCTCTTTCACAACGAGTGCAGAACTAGCTTCTAGCAAATTTGTACTGATTCCAAAGGTATGGAGTCTGGAAGCGTACAAGTTCATCTTTTCGACGAATACAATATTTAAAGCCATGGGTGTTTCCATTGGTGTCACGGCAATTGGTTCTATTTTTAGTTTGTTTATAACTTCTTTGATGGCCTACGCTCTTACCAGAAAAGATCTGGATGGTCGTAAAGTGGTTAACTTCATGGTTGTGTTCACCATGCTTTTTCATGGTGGGATGATTCCAACGTTCCTCGTGGTGAAGGAATTAGGACTAATTGACACGTACGCCTCACTGATTCTACCGTCAGCGATTAGTGCCTTTAATATGATCATTTTGAGAAACTTTTTCCAAAATATACCTGAAGGTTTGGAGGAATCGGCCAAAATTGATGGTTGTAATGATTTTGGAATATTATTTCGGATTGTATTGCCACTATCCTTACCTGCGTTAGCGACTATCGGATTGTTCTATGCGGTAACGTATTGGAATACCTACATGAATGCGATTCTGTATTTGAATGATAGTGCGAAATGGCCAATACAGGTTCTGCTCAGACAAATTGTCGTCCTTGCCAGCGGTATGGATCACAGCGCTACACTGGATGCTGCTGTTCCACCGCCAGATCAATCAATTAAAATGGCTGTTATCGTTGTAGCTACCTTACCAATAGTTTGTGTGTATCCGTTCCTGCAAAAGCATTTTGCCAAAGGTGCCATGTTGGGTTCTATGAAGGGCTAGCAAGAAAGAGAGAGACTATACTTAGGGGAGGAGCTTCGAGATGACTGTACAGATACCTACAACGCCGATAGAGTGGGCAAAAAAAGCTTGCGATTCACTAATGGATACTTACAGGGCGGGAGAGCTTCCCCCCGTGCATCGATGGCACTATCATCAGGGTGTATTTCTGTGTGGCATGGAGCTTTTGTGGAATGCTTATCAAGAAGACCGTTATATCAACTATATTCAGGAATATGTAGATGATTTGGTGGATGAATACGGGAACTTTTATTTTGCACGTGATGAGCTGGATGCGGTTCAAGCAGGACAGCTACTATTCACTCTTTATGAACGGACAGGCAAACTAAAGTATCGTATTGCAGCAGAGAAGCTAAGGAATTTACTGCTCACACTAAATAAAACCTCTGAGGGCGGGTATTGGCACAAGGATAAGTACGCCAACCAAATGTGGTTGGATGGACTTTATATGGCAGGCGTATTCTCCTTGAAATATGCGAATGTCTACGATGAACCAAGCTTGCGTGAAACGGTCCTTCATCAGGAAATGTTAATGCGCAAGCATATGAAGGATGAGACAACGGGTTTGTTATACCATGCCTGGGATGAGAGCCGGCGGATGCCTTGGTCGAATCCGGAGACGGGTTGTTCACCGGAGTTCTGGAGCCGATCATTAGGATGGTATGGTCTCGCCTTATCGCAATTTCTGGATCTGTTACCTTCCCATGATTCAGCCCGGACAGAGCTTTCTACTACGCTGAGAGATTTTGTGGATGCACTTATTCGTTACCAAGATCAAAAAAGTGGACTTTGGTATCAAGTCGTAGATAAGGGACATGAGCCAGATAATTGGCTGGAGACTTCAGGGTCATGTTTGTTCGTCTATACGATTGCCAAAGCCGTGAAGCATGGCGTTGTAAGTGATGTGACTATCGCTACAGCTGCCGCTAAAAAAGGATATGAAGGGTTAACCAAAGTAATCCAGTGGGATGAGCATAACCGATTAGTTCTGCCGGACATTTGTATCGGTACCTCAGCTGGAGATTACGAGAGTTACGTGACTCGGCCTAAGGTTAAAAATGATCTGCATGGTGTGGGCGCATTGGTGATGGCTTGTGTTGAAATACAGTCAATGCTTCAAGAGTGAATCGCTCCGTATCCTTACTAAACAATGACTTGATTCTCTGAGATTTCGGAGAATCAAGTCGTATTATTTTATGTGCAAAGAATCCTTAAATCGGCTGAACCTATTTTTAGTTTTTGAGCTCTTAAATTTATAAATATTTTGGGGGTTGGGATGAAGAAATCACAGTGGGCAATTCAAACGGCAGACTCTATTATGGCGCGGACACCGAAGCTTTATGAAGATAAAGGCTACAAAGGAAGCTGGACCTACGATTATGGCGTGGTATTGAACGGTTTTGAATGGCTTTGGAAGCAGACCGGTGATTCGAAGTATCTGCAGTTCATTCAAGATAATATGGACTACTTTATTCAGGAAGATGGCAGTGTCAAGGGCTACCACCTAGAGGAGTATAATATCGATCATATTAACAACGGAAAATTATTATTGACTCTATATAAAGAAACGAAGCAAGAAAAATACAAAAAAGCGGCTGCTTTACTTAGAAAGCAACTTGAGACCCATCCGCGAACCTCGGAAGGTGCTTTTTGGCATAAAAATATATATCCCTATCAGATTTGGTTAGATGGACTTTATATGGGCGCTCCTTTTTATTTAGCCTACTTGCTAGCTTTTGAAGAAGGGCAGGGACTTGAGGATGTAACCAAACAATTTATCTTGTGTGAGAAGCATACGAAAGATCCGGTAACAGGTCTGCTATATCATGCATGGGATGAGCAGCGTATTCAACCTTGGTGCGACCCTGAAACAGGACTTTCGCCTAACTTTTGGGCCCGTTCACTTGGCTGGTATCTCATGGCTTTAGTTGATGTTCTGGAATTGCTGCCTAGTGAGCACTCAGATTATCCAGAGCTGGTACGAATACTAAATGATACCTTAACTGCGGTGAAGACATATCAGGATAAGGAATCCGGGGTCTGGTATCAAGTGATGAATCTAGGGGAACGCAAAGGAAATTATCTTGAGGCCTCTGCTTCAAGTATGATCGTGTATGCCATGGCTAAAGGTATCCGATTAGGCGTGTTAAACGCTGGATGGTACGAAACATTAGATCTGGCTCAACAAGGACTTATCTCGGAGTTTGTACTAGAAACCAAAGAAGAATGGGTCAATTTAAATAAGAATTGCCAAGTAGCCGGATTAGGTGGAGTGGACCAACGTGACGGTACTTTCGCTTATTACATTAGCGAGCCTATTGTCACTAACGACCAAAAAGGTGTGGGTGCTTTCCTACAGGCTTGTGTGGAATATGAACAATTAAGAGGCTGGATCTGATATAGAACAGGGGGGATATGAATGTTGATCTACAATATTGAGGATTTTGGAGCGCTTAAGAATAGTAAAAAGTTAGCGACGGAAGCGATAACGCGTGCGATTGAAGCGGCAAATAAAGCCGGTGGAGGAACCGTTTATGTACCGGCTGGTACGTTCTTAACCGGTGCAATTCATATGAAAAGCAATATCGAATTGAATTTAAATCCTGGTGCCATTCTTTCATTCAGTACGAACCCGGAGGATTACCCTGCAGTGGAATGCAGATGGGAAGGAGTGAAGCAGCAGGTTCATTCACCTTGTATTTATGGAAGAGAGTTAGTTAATGTATCAATCACTGGCAGCGGAATGATTAACGGAAATGGTGAACTCTGGTGGGAGAAGTTTCGGAACCGCCGGGAAGAGCTGCAGTATCCCCGGCCGACTCTAATCGGCTTGGACAGCTGTCAGCGGGTAACCCTTAAAGATATCGCGCTGGTCAATTCTCCAAGCTGGACCGTTAATCCGATAGGCTGTTACAATGTGACTATTGATAATATTTCCATTCTGAACCCGGCCGACTCTCCGAATACAGATGGCATTAATCCAGAGTCTTGCACCAATGTGCGAATTAGCAATTGCAATATTGATGTCGGTGATGACTGCATTGCGATCAAGGCAGGAACTGAGGACACCAAAGAACGAGTTCCTTGTGAGAATATCACGATCACCAACTGCACTATGGTACATGGACACGGGGGTGTCGTACTCGGTAGTGAAATGAGTGGAGATATTCGTAATGTCACGATTAGTAATTGTGTGTTTAAACAAACCGATCGTGGAATCCGGATGAAATCAAGACGGGGACGCGGGGGAACGATTGAAGATATTCGGATCAGCAATATTGTAATGGAGGATGTTATTTGTCCGTTTACTCTAAATCTATATTATTTCTGTGGACCACGCGGGAAAGAAAAATATGTGTGGGATAAAAATCCTTATCCGATTACAGAGGAAACGCCGTGTTTTAGACGCATTCATTTTGCCAATATTACCGCACGTAATGTTCATGCCGCAGCGGGTTTCTTATACGGGCTTGCCGAGCAGTATGTATCCGAGATTACGTTTACCAATGTGGACATCTCCATGGCGAAGAATGCAATTCCCGGCCATCCAGACATGATGACAGGGATTGAAAACATGAATAATCGCGGATTTTTCCTCGGGAATGCAAGAGATATTCAATTTCATCAGGTGACGATTGAGAACCATGAAGGGCCTGCTTTTTACATTGAAAATGGAGAAGCTGTAGAGATCATAAATTGTCGATCAAAAAACACGAAGAAGCCGGAAAAATTAGTAGAACAAGCTACAGTGTCACCTGAAGAACAGAATGTCAGTCCATAAGAGAGAGTCATCAATTTATTGAGAGGAAAAGAATCCACTATGCTTGTTGTAGGAAAAGAATCCTTTTGCGCTTATCACACGATTCAAGAGGCGATAGATTCACTAGAGCAGGGGCCATCCGGTCAAGCGGATACGCTTTATATTTTGTCAGGGGTCTATAAAGAGGCAGTGCGGATTTATCGTTCTAATCTTACGATCATAGGGATTGGCTACGTGGAGATTGTTATGAATCGTTACGCGAAAGAGCGTGATGAAGCGGGCGAAGAAATCAATACATTCTCTACACCAACGTTATTTCTGGGCGGGAGCCATCTGGTCTTGGAGAATCTGGTGATTACCAATAATGCAGGGCAGGGTGAAAATATCGGGCAGGCCGTAGCTGTGTATGCTAATTGTGATCAAACCGTATTCAGAAATTGTACTTTAAAAGGGTATCAGGACACGTTGTTCACGGGACCTTTGCCACCTGCACCCAAAGAGCGATCTACGTTTGGAGGTATACCACTGAGAGAACACCATGCCCAATATCGGCAGTTGTATCAGCATTGCTATATAGAGGGAACAGTGGACTTTATATTTGGTGGGGCTACAGCATATTTTGACAGATGTGAAATTCGCAGCTTGTGTCATAGTGAGAATCAAGCAGGTTATATTACGGCTGCCTCCACACCTGAGGGACAATCGTATGGTTATATTTTTAAAAATTGCTTTTTAACAGCAGCTCCTGATATTGCTCCGGTGTTTCTGGGCCGTCCATGGCGTGAGTATGCTAAAACCGTATTTGTAGATTGCCAGTTGGGTGCACATATTCATCCACTTGGCTGGGATAACTGGGACAACACCGCTAATGAACAAACCGTTAGTTATCAGGAATATGGCGTGAAGGATGCAATTCTCTTGAGTAAGCAACGTGTGTCTTGGGCAGATTGCTTTGAAGATGGCGACGAGACGCTGGATAAAGAGTTTGTTTTTGCTGGAACGGATTTTTGGAAATAGATACTTTAATTAATGCGTACACAAATAAAAAACGGTAGTCTAGACAGAAGCATAAAGTCTTAGACTGCCGTTTTATTTATGTGTTGTATCACTTTATTTTTAATATGATCTTTCCTTTAGCTCTGCCCGATTCGGAATACTCCATCGCTTTCTGCGCCTCTACAAAAGGAAACACTTGATCAATAACAGGTTTTATTTGTCCGGATTCAATAAGCTCTGAAATGATTTCTAATTGACTGCCACTTGGTTTCATGAACAGAAAGCTGTATTTAACCTTGTACTTTGCCTCTAATTTACTCAGCTTCCGGGTAATCAAGCGAAAAATATTAGTTTTTATGAACCCAGCTCCATACTCTTTTCCGAAGCGTGCATTAGGCAACCCTGAAACCGATACAATTTGTCCTCCCTGTTTGACTGTTTTAAAAGCTTTTTCTAATGTTTCACCGCCAATGGTATCGAATACTCCATCATAATTTTGTGAAATCTTATCAAATGCTTCGGTTTTATAATTGATAATTTGATCGGCTCCAAGTGACTTGACCAATTCTGCTCCAGCATCGCTTGTAGTAGTAGCCACGTATATCCCCATCGCTTTGGCAAGTTGGATAGCAAAGGTGCCAACACCGCCCGCTCCCGCTTGAATCAATACCTTTTGTCCTGCCGTTAGCTGTAATATATCATGTAATGCTTGATAAGAAGTAAGCCCGACTAATGGGATGGATGCAGCTTCCTCAAAGGAAAGATTGTGAGGTTTGAGAGCTATATCCTCTTCATGTACGGAGATATATTCTGCGAAGGTTCCAATTCTATCTTTTCTGGGCCGTCCGTAAATCTCATCACCTATCTTGAATTTTTTAACATTCTTTCCTACTTGGATGACAATCCCTGAAAAATCATTTCCTAAAACTAGGGGCATGTTGTATTTCAACAGCGTACGTACTTTGCCATCCCGCACTTTGAAATCGATAGGATTAATACTTGCTGCGTGGATCTCTGCCAATACATCGTAATCACCCACTGCGGGTGTTGGGATATCGGCTAGTTGAAGAGGGGAATTCCCGTATTTTTTTATGATCATTGCTTTCATCCTAAAAACTCCAATTCATTAATTATTCATTTTTGCTGATCCAGAAAAATAACTCATCTCAACAGGGGAGATGTTTTTTGATTTCGATTGGTCCTCGCTTTTATCTGAGCAGTCTCGGCGATATTTCCCTTGTTCCAGCTTCATATCAATAAAATCGACAACCTGCTGCAGCGAGGAGATTTGGCTGACGATGTTTTCTCGATGGTTTCTTAAATGCTCCACCAGTTCAGGATAATCCGCGGGATCAGCGTCGGCGGAGACCGCCAAAAATGGCTGCATTTCCTGCAAGGGCATGCCTGTTTTCTTGAGGCAGGATAGCAGCAGGATTGTATCTATGTCTTCCTGCCGGTAAACGCGATGCCCGTTGTCCTTCCGGTCTGCCCGGGGAAGCAGCGCGATCTTTTCGTAATAGCGGATCGTATCCTCGGATATTCCGGTTTGCACGGCGGTTTCTTTTATCGTAAACGTTTGCTCTGCCTTCATACTGTACCTCCTGGAGATTGCTTTGTGTGTGCATTATACAACTTGGAGCTGACTCCAAGTCAAGACCTTATCTCTGGGACAAAATCTTTTTATTACGCCTTGACTTGGAGTCGACTCCAATTAATAAAATGTGCGTTATAAGAAGAAGATATCCCGAATTCAGGAGGAGATTTACAATGAGCACACAGCAACGTGAAAATATCGCATTGATTACAGGCGCTAACGCCGGGATTGGATTGGAATTAACTCGAAAATTGCTAGCGGAGGATTGGCAGGTGGTTGCTTTGAACCGTTCCGGTTTTCCAGCCGATGATGTGAACATCCAAAAAGCCATCAAAAACGGCTGGCTTCGTATTTATAAAACAACCGATCTCGCGGATTTTGCCAGCTTGAGAGGGACACTGGAAGAGATCAAAGGCAAGGAGCAGCGGATCGATATTTTGTTCAACAATGCCGGCGGGAGCTTCCCTGAACTGAGCTATTCGACACAGGGGCGCGAAAAGCACTATGAGTTGATGACCATTGTGCCGTATATTATTTTAATGGAATTGAAGGATAGCCTACAAAAAGGACGCTTAAAAACGGTGATCAACACCTCATCCTCCGCGCTTAAGTTTACGAAAGAGTTTACGATTGAAATCCTGGAGCGTCCCACCACCTTCCGCAAGCTGCTTGGTCCTTACGCCACCTCAAAGCTGGCATTATCGTTATGGACACAGGCCGCTGCGCCGCAGCTTGCTAATGAGGGCATCATGATTCGCAGTGTTGATCCGGGTAGCAATAACACGCTGCGAAAAGGAAAAAATTCTGGACTGCCTCTAATAGTTAAACCGTTGATGAAGCTGTTTTTCTCTCCGCCTACCCACGGCGCCGACCAATTGTATGAGGGTGCTCTGGGAGAACACCGTGGGGAGACGGGGGTATTTCTTCGGAAAGGCCAGGTTGCGGATTTGAAATTTAAGGATCAAGCCCGGAATGTTTTGGAAAGGATTAATGATATTTACGAAAATGAGTATCTTCGTTAATAATCAGATCTTTAGTTGTCTCTAATTATTTTTTGTAATTCCTCCAAACGTATGAGATAATAGAGTTTTTCCGTTGATTCTATTTTTCATGGCATGGTAGAGATGCCTGATCAAATATTGGAGGTAGGCTTGTTGGCGAAACAGTATCCTTTTGAATATGATCGGACCAAACCTTTTATGGAGCAAGTAGGGGAATGGGTCGGAGATGTATTCTATGAAATTCTTCCTGAGGCTGGATTTGAAGTACGTGATGAACAGATATACATGGCCTTTCAGGTAGAGCGGGCTTTTGCCGAGAAAAAGACGATTTTTGCTGAGGCAGGGGTCGGAACAGGCAAGACATTAGTGTATTTGTTGTATAGCATTTGTTACGCGCGTTATATGGGCAAACCTGCGATTATTGCATGTGCGGACGAGTCCTTGATTGAGCAGCTTGTGAAACCGGAAGGCGATATCGCCAAGCTTGCGAAGCATCTGAACATGAATATTGATGCTAGACTAGCGAAATCTCCGGATAAATATATGTGTCTGAAAAAGCTGGATCAGGCTCGGAACCATGATGATGAAAGCTTACCACTGGAGAGCTTGTACAGTACATTACCTGATTTTGTACATTCACATGCACCGATGCAGCAATTCCATGCTTATGGAGACCGCAGAGATTACCCTGATCTGAATGACGAACAATGGAACAAGATTAACTGGGATACGTTTCAGGACTGCTTTACTTGCGATATGCGTCACCGCTGCGGGCAGACCTTGTCCCGTGATCATTACCGGAAATCAAGTGATCTGATCATTTGTTCCCACGATTATTACATGGAGCATATTTGGACCTATGAAGCGCGTAAGCGGGAAGGGCAAATCCCTTTGCTTCCGGATCACTGTGCGGTTGTTTTCGATGAAGGACATTTATTAGAATCAGCGGCCATGAAGGCGCTTGGCTATAAGATGAAGCATGTCGTCTTTGAAGAATTGATTTCTCGCCTGCTACAGAATGAAATCCGTGAAACGCTGGCGGTTCTGATTGATGAAGCGATCATGCAAAGTGAGCAAATGTTCAAAGCGATTCGCCGTCAATGCCGAAACATACCGGGATCAGATCGGAAAAGCATTGCGCTGAATGCTTCATTGATTCGTGAGGTACACCGGATGCGGAGTGTAATTGCTGCTATCGAAGAAGAATTAGTATTCGAGAGCGGACTCTACACGATTGATGAATACCAACTGCGAATTGTGGAGGAACGTTTGGAGACCATAGAGATCGCTTTGCGATTGTTTGAGGATTCAGGGGCTCTAATCTGCTGGGCGACAGAAGAAAGCGATGGTCTAACGCTGTCGGTCATGCCACGAAATGTCAAAGAGGTACTTCAAGACAGCCTGTTCACGCAAAAAATGCCAATCGTATTCTCATCGGCTACATTGTCTGTGGATAAATCATTCCAATACTTGAAGGACAGTCTTGGGATACAAGATTTTTTATCCTTCTCTGTAGACTCACCTTATGACTATGAGCACCAGATGAATGTCTATGTGCCAGAGCTTCAGAGTGGGGATTTTGCTGAGAAAATGGAAATTTCCCTGAAGCTTATTCAGCGGACTGAAGGTAGAGCGCTGCTACTGTTCCGTACTCGTGAAGAGCTTCTGCAATTCAAGCAGCTTAACTCATTACGACCGGAAAGCAGTTCATATTCATTTTTATATGAAGGGGATCAAGAAATCAGCTATTTGATTTCGGCGTTCCAACGGGATGAGCATAGCGTGTTATGTGCGGTCACCTTATGGGAGGGGCTAGACATCCCTGGACCTTCATTATCTAATGTGATCATATGGTCGCTGCCGTATCCTCCGCTTGATCCAGTGTTTATGGCAAAACGGGCGGAAACCTCCACTCCCTTTGAAGATGTGGATTTGCCTTACATGCTGTTAAGACTCAAACAAGGGATGGGGCGGCTGATTCGAACCGGTACAGATCAAGGAATTGTAACTGTACTTGCGGAAGAGGAAGGGCAACATCCGGTACACGAATATATAACTTCTGTACTTCCAAAAGGGACTCGACTACAGAAGCTGGAAGCTTAAATATCACTAACGATTATAATTGCTCCTTTGGTGAGGCAGATGCTACGGCATTTATGTTTCACGCGAAGGAGCTTTTTTGTCTAAAATTAAGCATAAGTATTCCTAATCTTACGGATAGGATATTGGTATTTAACTTCCGGGCGGTGTCGTATTATTGTTGAGTCATGGGATGTATTTATACAGCATCATCTAGAGATTCATCAAGGAGTGTATACGACATGGGTCAATCAGAAGGTTTGTATCAACCAGATCACAACAAAAAGGTTGGGTTTGCATTAGGGATAGGGCTAACCTTAGTTATCGCATTATTGGCAAAATTTTTAGCGGGTTTTCCATTCCTATCTATTATGGGGCAATTGGTCATTGCCATCTTAATCGGGATTATTTGGCGAGCTACGATAGGAGTGCCAAATAGCATCACACATGGCACCGATTTTTCCAGTAAAAAACTGCTTCGTCTTGGGATTATCTTGCTCGGTATGCGGCTTAATCTAAAGGATATCGTTGCGGCAGGACCTCGGGTATTTCTTTTGGCAGTCATCGTCATTATATTTGCGATCTCCGTTGTATACGGACTGGCTCGACTGTTCAAAGTAGATAAGCGCCTCAGTATCTTAACTGCCTGCGGAACTGCGATTTGCGGTGCGGCAGCTGTGGTTGCCATCGCTCCACAGATAAAAGCCAAAGATGACGAAACTGCTATTGGTGCAGCTATAGTAGCTATATTAGGCACAATATTTACACTGCTGTACACATTTTTATATCCTTTTCTCGGCTTATCAGATTTAGGTTATGGGGTATTCTCAGGAGCGACTTTACATGAAATTGCTCACGTTATCGCGGCTGCGGATGCTGGTGGAAATGCTGCCGTTGATATGGCGGTCATCGTTAAATTGACCCGGGTGGCTTTACTTGTGCCGGTGGCTATTTTAATTGGGATTTGGTCCAATCGTGAAGAAAGAAAAGTGCAAGGTGGAGCGGCTAAAGCTTCGTGGAAAAGCATTCCAATCCCTTGGTTTATTCTAGGATTTTTAGTTGTCAGTGGTGTGAATTCGTTAGGAATCGTCTCCGCATCAGTAGCCAATGGGATCGTTACGATTACTTATATGTTAATCGCTATGGCGATGGCAGGGCTTGGATTAAACGTTGATTTGGCGGCATTTAGACGGCTTGGAATGAAGTCTTTTGCTGCGGGACTTATAGGTTCGGTTATGTTATCTTTAGTTGGATTTATGTTAGTTCACTTACTTGCGCTAGCGTAGTTAGCATGTACACCCTGAGTATGAAATGAGTTACTTCATATCCAAACAGCATCCTTCTCTTTATCATTTAGTGTGGTAGGATATGCATGAAATGAATGGAGGGACTTCAAGTGAAGTATTGCATAGGTGAATTTGCTTCCATTCTCGGGGTAACTGCGGATACGCTGAGATTATACGAGAAACATGATATTGTTAGGCCTACAAAAGATAACAGCAATAATTATAGATATTTTAATGATTTAGATGCAAGGGATCTGTTAATGAGCAGATGGTATCGCAGTATGGAAATTCCATTGCCCGAAGTGGCACTTCTGATGAAGGATTCCTCTATTGAGCAAGTTATGGGATTGATGCAGCAGTCTCAGCAGAGTTTAGAAGAAGAGATTAAGCAAAAGACGATGCTGCTAAACAAGATGAATGAAATTCATAAAGAGCTTAAGGAAATAGAGTCCTCATTATATATATGTAAACTTAAACAACTGCCAGGCATGTACAGGCTTAAGCAAACGGATAAAAATGCATTATTAAAAAATGATATCGTAAAAAGCCTCGTCAACACTTGGATGGATAGGCTTCCTTATGCGTTTTATTCTTTTAAGATTGAGGACGCGGGGGCGTTATCCGGTGATAATAACTTTGACTATAGCTGGGGGCTTACCTTACCCGAGGAGGAAGTGCAGAAATTTGCAATGGATATCGATGAATATGTAGAGTATATTAGCCCGAGTACCTGTATCTCTGCTATCATGTTATCTACGGATGGACATTATATCACGAAGAAATCTTTGCAGTTTATGATAGATTACATCGAAGCAAATGGTTATACCATAGCGGGTGATGTGGTGGGTAAATTAATGCTTACTGAAAAAATAGAAGGCAATAACCGCTCATATTTGGAAGTGAATATTCCAATTGTATAAGTTTATTTTTATAAACACCTGCTCTAAGAGCGGGTGTTTTTTCTTTTTGGACAAAAATTGGACATTGACCTTGGTGCTGCACCAATGTTTATACTTCGGTATATAGCTTGGCAACGTTCGGTAGATATGTATAGATATGAATGTGAAAAATATCACGTTCTTGGCGAGCTATAAGATATTAGATACTGGGGGAGAAGAGAATGCGCAACAGAAATTTCACCAAGAAAATGCTCATGTTAACTTTTTGTATGGTGCTGATCGTTTCCATGCTGAGCGGATGCAAAGGAAATGGGGAGTCGGCAAATTCGTCATCATCATCTTTTAAAGCCGGTACATTCGCAGGGGAAGCGGAAGGCAAAGAGGGCGTGATTAAAGTAGAAGTCACTATGGATGAGCCAGATAAAATTAAAGATATTAAGATCGTAAGCCAGTCAGAAACGGGTGGTCTAGGCGATAATGCACTTGAAAAAATAAAAGATCAAATTCTGGAAGGACAAACCTTGGCAGTAGATGCTGTTAGTGGTGCGAGTCTTTCCAGTGAAGCAATGCTCGCGGCAGTTGAAGATGCCGTAACCAAAGGTGGAGGAAATCTGGAAGTCCTCAAAGCCGGTGGCGTGCAAAAAACAGGTGAAGGTAAAACGGAAAGGCTTGAATCAGACGTAGTGGTAGTAGGCGCCGGTGCATCTGGTGTGTCCGCAGCGGTAACCGCTGCTGATAAAGGTGCCAAGGTTATTATTATCGAAAAAACAGGAGTTATCGGGGGAGCAAGTAATCTATCCTGGGCCGGTAAGTTCTATAATTCTTCCGCAGCTACTGACAATAATCTTAAAGTAAATGTGGAAAAAGAAATTGCCGATTGGATTGTCAACAATCACTGGAGAGTTGACGCTGCAGCGATTAGACAATACGTAACGAAATCCGGCGAAACTTATGATTGGTTAGCAGAAAAAGGGTATAAAACCAGCTTCCTAAACTTCTTCGGAGAGCAGCTGCATGTACTGCCAGCTTATGAAACCCGGGAAGAGACCCTTCGGAAAATGTTGGCTGAATCGGTTGAACAAAAAGGTGGACAAGTGATCACCGAAACCACTGCCAAAAAGCTGATTACCAATGAAGCAGGAGAAGTTACAGGTATTGTGGCTGAGAAATCGGACGGGACTACTCTTGAAATCACAGCCAAAAGTGTCGTAATGGCAACAGGCGGTTATGCCGCAAATTCGGAAATGGTTAAAGAAGCTTTTGGTTTTGAAGGGGTTAACGGAGGACTAGGTCAGAATGTTGGGGAAGGTCTGAAGATGGCTTGGGAAGCAGGAGCCAAGGTTCCTGATAACTTCGGTGGACAAATGCTGCACCAAACATTAGCCAGAGCAACACAAGGACTAAAAACACAATATGAGCCTTTTGAAGCAAGTTATCCGCTGATGTTGACGTATCTGCCTAACTTCATGAATGTCGGTTCTTCCGGAGCACGTTTCAGAGATGAAGCAGCTACATTAACATCGGTCGCAGCAGCTAATACGAGTGCATTTAATGGTGCTTATCATATGGTTATCGTATCAAAATCTCAATTGGCTGCTCTTCAGTCCAAGGGGATGAAAGGTGTTAACGCACCAAGCCTGCCAGGAATGCCACCAGAATTTTATGCCGAATTTGCAGATCAATTCACGTTAGAGAATCCATGGGTAAATGCAGAAAAGGTGTTTGATTCTATGGTAGAAAACGGAGATGGCTTCAAAGGAAATACAATCGAAGAATTAGCAACAAATGCAGGTATGGATGTAGATGTGTTTGTAGAAAATTACAATAGTTATAAAGAAGCTACAAAAACTGGTGTGGATACTGAATTTGGTAAAGCTGCTGATTATTTAGAGCCAATGGGCGAAGAAGGACCGTATTATGCCATCGTCGCTGAAATCAACAACTTGGGTTCTGTGGGTGGCTTGCTGGTAAACACTAAGTTCCAAGTGCTAAATGAGAAACGTACACCAGTAAAAGGATTGTTTGCTGTAGGGCTTGAATCGGAAGGCGTATTATTCAACGATACCTATGTGGGCAATGGGGTCGGAATTGGTTATTCCTTTACCTCAGGTCGTCTAGGTGGAGAGAGCGCGGCAAACAGTGCTTTGAAAGCTAATTAACGACAATTTCCCGGAAAATAATTCAATCTTTTTAAAGCCGCAGAGTAAACAACTCTGCGGCTTTTTTTGCTGGAGATTAGAGCCAATCTTCTTTTAGCAAAGATTTAAGAAGCTCTACATTTGTTACTCCCAGCTTGGCAGCGATCTGCTGCTCTAATTCAATTTTGGTGATCATCATTCTGTTATTGCATTCTATACCCTTTGGAGTGAGGACAATATTTTTGTCACGCTGATTTCCTTCGACTTCAACGGCTTCAACATAACCACGGGATAACATGCCTTGAATGCTTTTATGCGTGCCCTGTCTTGAAATGTGAATTATTCTACTGATTTCTGAGATCGATAACATTTCTCGGGCCTCAAGAACTGCAAGAATGTGGGATTCGGTCTTATTGATTTGATCCGGGTCTTTGTCTGTCACTATTTTACGTAAAGCTAGATGCTTCTCACTGAGTAAATCAATCAGGTTCATTTTTTGCAGCTGCTTATTCATTAGAACACTCCTAAATGATGTCTCGTTTATCCCAGTATAAGTCATTTGCGATTATTGTCAACTTGGTTGACTTGATTTGAGAATTTGTGTTATTGTAATCCAAGTTGACAATACAGAGATAAAAGGAGCTTGAAGATGGGAAGAAACAAAAAAGAAGCATTTTTATTTACGTTCATCATGTGTTTTTTGATGGTACTGGGGATGAGTATTTACAATGTAGCACTAATGGAGGGTTGGTCAGGCACGTTAGTTAAGGATGTGATTGTCGGCTACTTGCCTGCATTTATAGTTGCACTCATTCTAGATGTATTTGTTGTAGGCAAGGTTGCGAAGGGGATCGCGCATAAGCTGGTTAAAGAAAATGATCCGATGATCAAAAAAATCATGTTCATATCCTTTTTTATGGTGACCGGAATGGTATTGTTCATGTCCTTCTATGGCGCAGTTCTCCATGTTGGATTTTCTGCTGAACTACCAAGAGCTTATCTGTCTGCCATAGGTAAAAATTTTATTTTTGCACTTCCACTGCAAATCATTTTAGTTGGGCCGCTTACACGATTTATTTTTGTGAAAATTACTCCAGCTGTGTCTGCGTAGGGAATAAATCAATAGAAGCAATATACAACAAAACGCTCTCCGTCTGCCCGAATAAGCAGAAGAGAGCGTTTTTTTTAGATGAGAAACGTTTATCTATGGCTCGCTCGTTTACGCAAGCGCGTGAACTCTCTTTTTTACAGGTTCGAGTAGATTTAGGGCATACTCATTTCCGCTACCTTTGGGACTATCGTTACGGATATGCTCCTCCAGACATAATCTGGAATTGTGATCCGCTTGATAATCAGGATGATTATCCAGATACCCCATTAGGGCTTGCCATGAGCCGTAGATATCATCAGTACTTTCTGTCAAAGCATAGAGGCCGCCGTCGAGGCGCATTTCCTTTAGGTGAGCTGGTATCATCACATTTTCCGGAATTGAGGCACAGAATCCATATCCGTAAGGTTTATTCTCACCACTTGGATGCGGGTTCGTATTGCCGCCAAACAGCCGTGCTGTGCCTAATAGTTGACTAGCTTCCAGCCATTCATTAACTGGGATCATAGATTCATCTTCTGGTGAGGTACTAACCGCAACATTGTAGGCAAATCTCATAGCTGGAAGAGTAATGAATCTTACATGAATAGGGGTAGAGTGATTAATAGTTGGCATAGATATAACCTCCTCAGTTTCAGTCATACCATCCGATGGACTGCATGACTTTTCGTTTAGTTCAGATAATAATTGATTTGTAATGGGTTCCTCGAGATGGGCGGATATCCACTGTAAAAAGAGATGGATTTCACCTTCTCTATTTGTTAGTTCTGTTTTTTGATTGTGAATAGAAGCCGCTTGCTGGCTGAGCGCTTCGTACATGGACTGAACGGACATATTTTTAAGCACGGTTCCAATATCCTTGATGCTAATATCCAGCTTTCTTAATAATGAGGTAACCCGAATGGCGAGTATCGCTTTTTCATCATAAATCCGCCAGCCAGAGCTGCTATCCCGCTTACTTTCATACAATCCTTGAGCTTCCCAGTGACGCAGAGTCCGACTCGTCAGTCCGAATTGCGCAGAAAGCTTATCAATGGTAACAAATCCGCTCATAGACAACTCCCATTTCATAGTTTGATAAGGCGCCTTATGTGGATTATTTTAGCATTTAACGTTACGTCAATTGCAAGGAGAATTAATGATTGGGTATTCGAGATAATTTACATTTCTCATACAAAACATTGTCCAGTATTTAACGTCCAGCTTCTACAATCAAGATATTGGTAGAATGTACCTATTGCAATATGAGGCTTTATACGGAGGATGATATTGTTGAAAGCTAGGTCTATGCATCTAACTATGAAATGGAAGTTGATTTTGAGTTTTTCCGCCGTTGTTCTTTTCTTTTTGGGAGTAGCGTTTTATCAAAACCATAAAATCAGCCAAGTGGAGATTTCTATGGAAACGCAAAAAGCTGAGATGGAAAAACGAATTACCGTGTCTATAATTACGCAGCTGCTGCAGGAAATGAATGCGGTAGAATCTTCGTTAGCGGGTTCGAGTGATTTGGAATTCGTCCAACCTTTTAAGGACAAGCAAACAAAGCTGACTAAAGAGTTGGCGACGGTGAATTTTGCGGCAGATTCGCCGGCATTTAAAGAGTTAGAACAATTACATAGTCAGATTGGGGAATATACGGGATATTTTGACGAATTGGTAAAGACCATAGAAGACGAGCAGCTTGATCCCATGAGTGTGCTGGAACAAATCGATGAATTACATACGAAGGCTACAGCGTTGAGTGAAGTCATGCTAGTGACTAATGAAAAGTTGTATACGGCAGCAGCAGAAAATGCAGAAAAAGCACAGGATTATTCTTTTGATCTGCTTAATCTGACCACCTCTATAGTTGCTTACGCAGCTGTGCTAGTGTTTATTTTCACATTAGTGATTGCGGTTATGCTCATACGTTCCTTCCTCAATCCTATTCATAAACTGCAAGTGGCTCTGCGAAAAATTGCCGAAGGAGATTTGCGTCAGCAGATTAATTCACCTTACAACGATGAGTTGGGCAGTTTGAGTCATCATTTTGATCATATGGTGGAGCGGGTCCGGGAAATGCTTCAGCATACCCAGTCAGTAGCCTCTTCGCTGGCAACTTATTCGCATTCTTTTCAAGAATCTTCATCTATAACGGCGCATACGAATCAAGATATCGTAAGCACTATACAGGAAATCTCGGTAGGCGCAGAACAGCAGGCAGGACAATCTGAGCAGAGCGCTGGCCTGATTCAGGAGCTGGAACGTGAAGTGAATGAGATCACGGAGTATACCGAGGTTATGCTGGCTACCAGTCAAACGGCTAATCACAATACTCGCAAAGGATCTGAATCCGTCATCGCCCTCCGGGAGGTGTCTGAGCATTCGCGAGAATCTGTTAATAAAGTATATCTGGCTTTAACCAAACTGAGTGATCAATCAAAGGACATCTCGCGCATCACTAAATCCATAACAGATATATCTAATCAGACCAATATCCTCTCACTTAACGCAGCAATTGAAGCAGCCCGGGCAGGTGCCTACGGAAAAGGGTTCGCTGTCATCGCTGATGAAGTAAGACAATTATCTGTGCAAACCAAAGAGTCCTCCGTACATATCAGTCAGATTATTAGCGAGCTGCAATCCGGGATGGATGAATTCCAGCAATATATGCTGGTGACCAAAGGAAATCTTGAGGAACAGGATCATAAAGTGGCCGAAACGTTGTCCTCTTTTGTAGCGATTGATCAATCTATTGTGGAGATTAGTAAACAGATTGGGCAAATTCACGACAAAGTGGATATGACTCAGACTATGAACCGTAGACTCGCAGAGTCTGTGCATGCCGTCGCGGCCATCGCCGAGGAAACTGCGGCAGGGGTGCAAGAGGTGAACGCCTCCAGCGTACAGCAGGATCATGCTATCCGTGATATAGCCCGTCAAGCCATTGAGATTAATGAAATTTCGCAGAATTTATTCAAAGAAATCAACATTTTTAAGATTGATTCGGATGGGGACGATGGGGTCAGATATGAAGGTGACAGGGATACAAAGCATGCTGGCAATCCAGAAGCTGGGGACACATTAGGAGACGCATTAGGAGATGATACATTAGGTGCTGGTGATCCTCCAGATGATAGCGGTACTCCAAATGATGGTGGTACACCAAATGCAGACGGTTCTAAAGAGGGGGCTTATCTGACAATCTCTGCTTAGCTCAGCGGGAAATGGCATTCGTAGCGTAAGGTGGAGTAGGGAGTAGAGTAGTGAGTAGTGAGTAGTGAGTAGTGAGTAGTGAGTAGGGAGCAGTGAGTAAAGAGTAGTGAGTAGGGAGAAGGGAGTAGTGAGTAGGGAGTAGGGAGAAGGGAGTAGTGAGTAGGGAGTAGGGTCTAGAGATTAGAGTTTATAGAATAGAGTTTAGAGATGAGAGGCTAAAGTTTAGCGCTTAGTGAGGTTCTACCTGCCGTTTTGATTTTAAGTGTATTTTATACAACTAAAAAAGTTTGTATTTAGCTTGATTAGGGTTTAGTTGTATTTAGTGCAGTTATTTCGAGGCGAAATGACGATAACGGTGGTTTAGTGGGGATATAATTGCATGAAATACAACTAAAACCAGATGGGAATACACATACCTGAAAATAGTTGTATAGAGTGCAATTAACTCATCGCGTAATTGTGATTTGTTGCATAAAGAAGCTGGCTCATTCGTGGGAGTGTCCACGAAAAGCCAGCTTTTTATCGTAGTAACATAGTTAGTAATTAGTCCACGTACGTTTGATTTAGGGTGCTAACTAACTCTGGGAGCCAGTCGCTTAGAGTGAGAAACTTGTATCCCTCCGATTGAGCTTTAGCTGTATCCATAAACCAGGATTGTGTGATCCCGAATGGAGAATTATGCGCTTCCGCTGTTTCGCTTTGAATGACGGCTTGTTTTCCGGTCTCTTTTTCAATCAGCGAGATAAGGTCTTTAATACTAACGGTACCGTCTGAGCAAGCGTTGAGAGGACCCGTCAACGTCGAGTTGCCGAGCCAATACAGAAAATCAGCGGCTTCGTCCGAACGAATAAAACAGATATTTGCATCTGGATTCGGAATCCCGATGGGCAGTTCGTTACGTACATGTTCAATATGAAAATGGAGTCTTCGTGTATAATCGTCAGTTCCCAGAACAATAGGAAAGCGGACAGCGGCTACCGGGAACGTAGCTTGTTGGATAAGGACAGCTTCCGCAAGTCTTTTCCCCTCCTGATAGGTGAAATCCTTTCGTCCTCCATAACGAATTGGGTACGTTTCAGGATCGAATATCTCTTCCGTCAGCGCTTGCTCACTGAAATCATAGACAGATAAACTTGAAGTCAGTATGTAACGCGTGGTTTTGCCGTCAAAAATACGGCGCGCCTGATCCGCTTCATCAGGTGAAAAACAAATATTATCGTAAACCACATCCCAACTCGTATCACCTAATGCTTGAGCGAAGGCCTCCGGTTGAGACCGATCTACCTGTATCCGGTGAACGAGATCGCCAAAAGGATCGCTTGTTTCCCCGCGCGTTAATATGGTGACTTCGTTCTTAGAATCCTCAAGCAGACGCTCGACCAAACGTTTCCCAAAAAAGCGTGTGCCGCCTAAAATAAGAATCTTCCTCATCAACCTCACTCCTTGATTGCTATTAATGGTTATTAAAACGACTGTTTATTGGTTTATATAAAGCTTCTGACTCATTGTAGATAAGCGGCGGGATCAGCCAGATCAGCAGCAATGTATTGAGTTTTGAGTGATACGAATTGGACTAAAGAGAAAGAGTTAGTTTGATTGTACTTCGTGCAATAGAATTCGTATTAGAGTGGAGAAAATTTGATCCTATTGCACTCTATACAATCAATGGATGAGCAAGTGGCATTAAACTAACTTTTCACCAGAATCTATTGCAGAGAGTGCAGCAGATTCAATTTTTGCGGCCAGGACGGCGGATTCTGTTGCACAATATGCAACGTTTGAAGCTAGTTACCACAAACAGCCCAAATGTTAATTACACATTAAGCGCACTAATCACAATCATATCTGTTCGTTTTTAACGTAATGAGACACTTAGCTGCCCGAAATCCAGCTTAACGAAAAACTACGCCACCATACACATTCCTGGCGTGGTATAGTTCCAGCTGTTTGAACTGAATCCACCAGCTTGGAAGGTCTGGAAGCCTTGTAAGCTTTGGCTCGATACCGCCATTACAGGTTCCTGGCTTTCGTCCGCAAATACAAGCTCGATCAGCTCGTCAATTTCCCCATGTTCATACGCGGCTGCAAGGCGGCTCAAGACGATCTGCATGGCTGTGTCCTGTGGTAAGGAAGGACCATCGGCCTGAAGCAGCTCTTGTCTTACGAGAGGGAGGGCTTGCCGGGCTCGGTGCAGAGCGGCTTTTATTGCCCCTTCTGTGGTATCGAGAATGTCGGCAGCTTCCATTGCAGAGTGTCCCAATACATCTCGAAGCAGGAACACCGCCTGTTGCAGCGGAGACAAATGACCCTGTAGTGCTTGAAAAGCAGCTTCGATCTCAAATGAACCATACTCCGCAGAGGCCTCAGTGGGGGACTGATCCAGCTCCAACACTCGTGACAAGGTGGCTTTTCGCCGCATGATATCAATCCATGTGTTTCGGGCAATCCGAAAAAGCAATGCCTCAGGATTTGGGTGATTTGTAGAACGGGTATGATGAGTAGAATTTGTAGGAATCGTAGAATGCATTGCAGATTTTGTAGACGGTGCAGTCTTAGATGGCGTTACAGCCTTGGCAGACGTTGCAGAATTAGCAGACGTTGCAGTCTTAGATGGCGTTACAGCCTTTGCAGCCGTAGAAACCATATAGTTCATTTGATTAGTTTGATTAGTTTCAAGTTTTTGATTAGCTCCATTAGCTCCGTTAGCTCCGTTAGCTTTATCATTTTCAATGGTTTCTTTATTTTGTTTAACTTCATTCATTGGACTGTTCCCATTATTTGCGCTCGTTGAGTCCGAAGTCTTCATATAACCTAGGGCCTTGACCCATGTATCCTGAGCTAAATCATCGGCATCCCACGGGGATTGTGTCAATGCAAGACAATATCGCTTCAGAGCTATCTGCAAAGACCTGGTGTTACTTTCATCCGGCGCATCTCCGGTGCTAAGCTTCTCAAGGATGATCACTCTGCATAACTCCTTTTCCAGTAAGGTGATTTCGATTACTTCTAATAATAAACGAATGAGTAGGAAATTAAGATACGCAATTTTAAAAAATAAAAATTCTCACGCCTAACGTATCCTATCCCCATACTAATCCGTTTACAGGGTAGATTTCAAAACTCTAAAACAGATGGAGGTCGAATACGGATGGCGTACGTTCCTTATGTAGTCGAACAAACGAATCAAGGTGAAAGATCTTACGATATTTATTCGCGGCTGTTGAAGGACCGGATAGTGTTCGTAGGTGCGGAAATTGAGGATCAGCTGGCTAACAGTATTGTTGCCCAGTTATTGTTTTTATCAGCAGAAGATCCGGATAAAGATATACACATGTATATTAATTGTCCAGGTGGCTCTATCACCGCAGGCTTCAGTATTTATGACACGATGCAGCTTATTAAACCGCCGGTGAATACCATTTGTACAGGAATGGCGGCTTCCTTTGGTTCTTTGTTGTTATTGGCTGGGGCCAAAGGGAAACGTTATGCCTTGCCGAATAGCGAGATTATGATTCATCAGCCGCATGGTGGGGCGCAGGGGCAAGCTAGTGACATTGCGATCAGTGCCAAACGTATTTTGAAGGCAAGGGAAGTGCTTGTGCAAATTACAGCGGACCGAACTGGGCAGACGGTAGAGAAGGTACTGCAAGATATGGATCGAGATTATTTCATGTCAGCCGATGAGGCGGTTGAATACGGAATTATCGATAAGGTCATCACAAATCTCTAAGACGAAGGAGTGAAGAAGGCTATGCTGGAGGTTTTGCAGGGAAAAGAGGTAACAATCTATTTTGTGGATGGCTCCAACGCTACAAAAGGAGTGCTGGAAACGGTAAGTGAAAATTTCGTCAAATACCGGACGGATTTTGAAGAGTTTTATATTCCAATCAGCTCGATCTGTTCCATCTCTCTAGATACCAAAACGCGTGAACGAGCCAAAGTAGGATTCACACAATAACATCAACAACATCATCTGTATAAAAAAGGGTTAGGAGCTCCACAGCTCCTAACCCGTACTTTCCCGAATAGCCAAATAATGAGCCACATTTGCATGATGCGGCACAACGGTCTCCCCTTTAATCAGCTTGATTAAGGTTCGGGTGGCGGTCATCCCAATCTCCGTTCCAGAGTATTCAACCGAGGAAAGCTTAGGTCGAACGATAGAGGCAATGAAGCTGTTATCAAATCCGAACACGGCGACATCAGCTGGCACCCGTAGACCGTTATCGGTTAAATGATTCATGGCTCCAACTGCCATCCAATCTGTAGAGCAAAAAACCGCAGTAGGTAACTCCCCGCTATCCATAATTCGGCGCATGGCGTCGCTACCATCTTCGACGGCCATCGCACTTTCTACTACCCATTCTTTTCTTAAGGTTATGCCTGCATCCATAAGGGCTTGTAGATAGCCTTTATACCGATCCCCACCCACCGCATTATCTCCCGAGCCGCGAATCATAGCGATTTTGCGATGACCTTTTTGAATCAGATAAGTAACAGCTTCATAAGAGGCAGTTATATTGTCCAAATGAACAGAAGGAATCGTATCCACCTGCGATTGTTGCCCGACAAGCACGCAAGGTGTATTTGAGCTGCGGATGATCTCCAAATGTTCATGGTTTGGAATAGAACCCACAAATATATTTCCTTCTGTCCCCATCCGCTGGAACATCTTCAAATAATGTTGTTCACTTTCTGCACTGCCGTCCGTTAATCCGACCATAATGTCGTATCCATACAAATCCGCGAGATCGCGAATGCCAACATTGAAGTCATCCAGTACAGTGTTGCTATTCTGCGGAATGATCACACCGATCAGCTGTGTATTAGCTTTGTCCGTTTCAAGGCCGATGACATTCGAACGGTAGTTGGTTTGTTTAATAGCTTCCAGTACTCGTTTGCGGACATCATCGTTAACTGGTTTGCTGTTATTGATTACCCTGGACACCGTAGAGATCGAAACGTTCGCCATTTGGGCTATATCTTTTATCTTTACCTTCAAGAAGATCACCATAACTTTCCATATGATTCACTTGGTGTTTCAACTCTCGCAAGCATATCACGGATAGCTTCAAGAATCCAAAAGATTGTTGTTGACCTAGGAAATAAAAGGTCCTATAATGATCGCTGTAGGAAAATTATTTCCTTGAAAAAAGCTTGTTTTGCACGATAAAGTTGAATTTTTGCTAAAAAAAATAACTGAATTATTAATTCTAATGAATTTCGGGAAAATATTTTCCTGTGAAGGGTATATGAATACGAAGGAGCTGCATGCATTGAACAGAACATGGTGGAAAGAAGCCACAGCGTATCAAATTTACCCACGGAGCTTTATGGACAGCAATGGTGATGGTGTAGGCGATCTGCAGGGAGTCATTTCTAAACTTGATTATTTGCAGGAGCTTGGCATCAATGTCATTTGGATCTGTCCTATTTATAAATCCCCAAATGATGATAATGGTTATGATATTTCGGATTATCAGGATATTATGGCGGAGTTCGGCAGCATGGCCGACTTTGATCAGCTGCTGCACGAGGTTCATGCACGAGGCATGAAGCTGATTCTGGATCTAGTGATTAATCATACTTCGGACGAACATCCATGGTTTGTTGAAGCACGTTCAAGCAAGGATAATCCGAAGCGGGATTATTATATTTGGAGTGATCCCAAGGACGGGAAGGAGCCGAATAACTGGGAGAGTATTTTCAGCGGTTCGATTTGGGAGCTTGATCCCGCCACAGAGCAATATTTTATGCATGTATTTTCCAAAAGACAGCCAGACCTCAACTGGGAGAATCCTGAGGTGCGCCGTGAATTGTATAGCATGGTCAACTGGTGGCTGGACAAAGGAATCGACGGCTTCCGGGTGGATGCCATTTCACATATTAAAAAAATCACCGGACATCCCGATCTGCCGAATCCACAGAATCTTCCGTATGTTCCGTCTGGCGATGGGCACATGAACCGTGAAGGGATTCACGATTTCTTGCAGGAGCTCAAGCAGGAGACGTTTGACCGATATGACATCATGACAGTTGGCGAAGCGAGTGGTGTAAATGTTGATCAGGCGGAGTCGTGGGTGGGTGAAGAGCAAGGCAAATTTAATATGATTTTTCAATTCGAGCATTTAGCTCTTTGGAATAAGAGTGTGACAGGTGGATTGGATGTTCTGCAGTTAAAATCAGCGCTCTCCCGTTGGCAAAAAGGTCTTGAGGGCAGAGGCTGGAACGCATTGTTCATCGAAAATCACGACCAGCCGCGTTCAGTTTCTACTTGGGGAAATGATGGCCAGTATTGGAAAGAGTCAGCTAAATCGTTGGCTACGATGTATTTCCTGATGCAGGGAACACCATTTATTTATCAAGGTCAAGAAATTGGGATGACCAATGTAAGATTTGAATCAATGGATGATTACGATGATGTGGCGATGAAGAACTTGTATCGTTTGGAGACTGAAACCGGTAAATCACATGAGGAAGTCATGGAGGTAATCTGGAAGAACGGTCGGGACAACTCTAGAACACCAATGCAATGGAGCGACTCTGAAAACGCTGGTTTCAGCAGCGGCAAGCCATGGATGAAGGTGAATCCGAATTATACGGAAATCAATGTGGAGCGGGCGAAGCAGGACCCTTATTCCATCTATCATCATTACAAAAAGCTTATCGCTCTTCGGGCTGCTAATCCCGTTACTGTTTACGGGACTTATGATCTCATTTTGCCTGAAGACGAACGTATTTATGCTTATACGCGGACGCTTGGAAATGAAAAACTGCTGGTCATGTCTAACCTGACAGCAGAGGAAGCGCTGTTTGACCTTCCATTTGATTTGGAGTTTGATACTAGTGAATTGCTCTTGCATAACTATGAGGTTGATCCTGCGGAGCCGATTGAGACTGTCGCATTACGGCCTTACGAGTCCCGTGTGTATATGCTGGTTAACGCACCTGTAGAGCAAGAGGGTAGCAGTGAACTTGTACCTGTACAAGAGGTAAGTGAAGCTTCTTTTCCAGAAACCGTTTAATATATTCATTGTAATTCAAAGCGTCCGGTTATCCGGGCGCTTTTTTTGTTGCGGTAGTGTAGGGCTCTTGCACAAAATGAATGCGCTTACTTAGGCGAGTCGTATAAAAATATTATTTTTTCTATTATTTTTGTTCCCAAAATTAATAGAATACTATATTATGTTATGAATACAGATTCATATAAGTGTATATTCATTCAATTTGGGGTGAAAGTAGACAAAATTATAGGAGGTAAAAAATGTCCAAGAGAATACTATCTTTATTACTAGCTTTTACACTTATGATGTCGGGTCTGCTTCCAGCTGCATATGCAGGTGAAGTTGCAACCGAAATTAACCCGCAGGCGGTTGTTGCTCCGGTTTCTACGGAGAACACAGCTGATCCAGCGGTGCTTTCTTCAGAACAAACTACGGTAGCGACTGCTGTCTATGAACAAATAGCGGCGACAGTTTCCACAGAAGTATACAAAGCTTCTATGACGGAAGCTAGAACATTAGAATTGACTTTAGATCTTCCTGATGGGGCATCGCCTCAAGATATCATCTGGAATTTTGGCAGAACGGCGGAAGAGATGAAGCCGCTGGCAGAGTGGAAGAAATGGAATAAAGATGCGAAAGATTATTCAGGTAATCCTTTCGTAACAGTGACCTATGAGCCGATCTCAGGTTCAAAAGTAAAGGCTTTAATTCATTTTGATTTGCTGTACGGAGAGAATCTTTCATTAACGGGTATACGTGCAGAGTACGTCAAACGAGTGGGAATTTATAATCTAATCGGGACATTACCTGCTGGAGATGTGCTGGTAGAGCAGCAAGTCAAACTAAATCCATATGAAACCTATCATACATATGATGAGATTAAACCGGCGATCGATAGGATTACTGCTGAAAGCAATAATAAATATGATCGATATGTAGAGTATCAGCAAATTGGGACCTCAACTCAAGGTCGTGCCATTCATTTCTCTATTGTTGCTAAGGATAAGTCCTCAGTAGATCAATATTTGAACGAGACCTTACCGCTTATGATGAATGATCCTGAAGCCCTGCAAAAGAAAATTAACGACGGGGATCTGCAGGATTATAAGGTACCTATCTGGTTGAACAACATTCATGCCGATGAAGCCAATGGTGTCGATGTAATCATTAAGTTTTTGGATACGCTGATGACACAGCAAATTGTCACCTATGATACCACTGATGAGAATGGAAATCCGAAAAAGGTAGTTCTGAACATCGACGAAGCGCTTGACCATGTGATTTTCCTGCTTGATTATGTAGAGAATCCTGACGGTCGCGCGTTAAACACGCGTCAAACTTCAACACTGCTTGATCCAAATCGGGACAACTCTTACCAGACCCAGCCTGAGACACAAGCGGTAACTGCACAAATTGCTAAGTGGACGCCGCTTACCTTTTTGGACATGCATGGATTTGTAAGTGGCTTCTTGATTGAGCCTTGCACACCACCTCATGATCCTAACATTGAATATGATCTTGTAATGCCAAGTATGCTTGAGCAAGCAAATGCCATGGGGAAGGCGGGAATTGCTAATACTAAATATGATTCCTACCATATCCCTTATGAAGAATACGAAAAAACACAACAGGATCCGAACTATAAAGGAACGAATGCAACAGGTTGGGATGATGCTTCACCAGCCTACACAGCTGTATATGCCATGCATCAAGGAGCACTTGGGCATACGATTGAAGTGCCTGAATTGAATGAAGATTCACTGGATGCCTTTTATTATGCGGCTTTGGGGGCAACCGATTATGTGATCAACAACAAGCAGGAACTGTTCCTGAATCAATTGGAAATCTTCAAACGGGGTATCCAAAATGAGAATACTAATGCTGCTGTTAAAGATTATCTAATCAATGCACAGAATGAGTCCATTGGACGTCCAGGGGTAGATGAGAATACGAATTTCTTCCCTGAGTATTACATTCTTCCGGTTGCAAAAGATTTGCAAAAAAATGATCTGGAAACCTACAAAATGGTTCAGTACCTACTGCGTAACAATGTGAAAGTAGAACGGACAACAGCCAGTGTAACTGTAGATTCTGTAGTCTATCCGGCTGGAACCTATGTGGTGAATATGCATCAAGCCAAAAGAGGTTATGCGAATCTTGTCTTGTATGATGGACTAGATGTCTCGGATTTTAATGAGATGTATTCAGATACGGTACAGAATTTCTCGGCTATGCGTGGTTTTGACCGATATATTAGCCGTTCTGTTGGAGCATTCACTGGGAAAACAGAACAGGTTAGCAGTGTAACGATCCCTAGTACGAATCTGGATCAATCTCCGTTCGAGCAAAATTATGTGATTAAAAACAGCAACAATGATGCGATAAAAGCTGTGAATGAGCTGCTAGCCAATCATAAGGCAGTGACACTGCTGGAGAATGGGGGGACGGGTTACGAGAAGGGAAGTTTCCTTGTATCCAGATCCAACCTTAGAACGGTATCGTCTAAATATCTGCTGGATATTGTGCCGTTTAGTGCTTCAGAGAACAGAACGGGTAAATTGCTTAAGGCTCCTAAGGTAGCTATTGCAGGAGCGACTGCATTTATGCTGAAGGATCTTGGATTTAACGTAACTACGGATACAGTGGCAGCAGATGTTCTAATCAATTCGGGAACGAATCTGATTGCTACAGGTAAACCATTTATCGGTTATGGAAGAACGATGCTGAAAACTGTTAAAGGGCTTAAGGTCCTCCCTGGACTGGACTATTCAACTCCGGTCAATAAGGATGGCAAAGAAGATGCTCATGAGGGATTGTTTAAGGCTGAGGTCTCTCAGGACAATGTAATTACAGCGCCTTATGCCGATAGCGAATACCTCTACACGGTTTCCGCGGCTTATATTACAAAAGTGCCTGAAGGCGCAGAGATCTTGGCGAAATACGGATCAGGAGCTGACTTTTTCAAAGCAGGCTGGTGGCCGAATAACGAGGCTGCACAAGACCAAGTATTGGCGCTTACTTACAATACAGACAACATTCATGTGACGTTATTTGCGAATGATCTGATGAATAAATATCATCCGCAAAATCAATTCAGATTGCTTGCCAATTCAATCTATGCTGCTGCTCCAGCGGCGACCGAAGAGGATGGTATGGATAACGGGGTGAATGAACAAGAGCCAACAATACCTTCGACACCGTGGCAGCCATCTGTAACATCAACACCTGCACCGACCGTGCAGCCGTCTGCAACACCAACGCCAGCTCCAACTCCAACTCCAACTGTGCAGCCGTCTGCGACACCAGCCCCAATAGGTTCTAACTTCACGGATCTAGGTAAGGTGGCGTGGGCAGCATCGGCGATTAAAGAGCTGGCGGCAAAAGGGATTCTGCAAGGGGTGAGCGATAATACCTTTGCTCCGCTTAAAGAGGTGACGCGTGCCGAGTTTATTACCATGATCGTGCGAGCTTTTGATCTGCTTGATGTGAAATCATCCGCTGCCTTCAGTGACGTGAAAGCTTCTGACTGGTCTTACGGATACATTGCATCCGGGGTCAAGAACGGATTGATTAACGGTGTAGGCAATGGAAAGTTTGATCCTAACCGTGCGATTACACGCGAGGAAATGGCAATCATTGTATCCAATGCACTTAAGAAATTTAAAGGCAAGTCGGTAAGTGATACAAATGCCGCTTTGGCTAACTTTAAAGATCAGGCAACAATCGCTGCTTACGGTAAAGAAGCGGTGGCATTACTAACTCAGGAAGGTATTGTGCAAGGTCTGACTGCGGATACCTTCGGTCCTAAAAACATTGCCAACCGTGCTCAAGCAGCAGTGATTATCGATAGGATGTTGAAGCTTAATTAAGTTTTAGATTCTTATAAAAAAAACAAAAATGCCCCTCAGCTATTTGGCTGAGGGGCATTCTTTTTATAGTTACTTTGCATCATCCGTAGAAGGTAAATCCGGCAGTTGTTGAATGTAGCTGTTTGACATATTTAGAAGCCGCTGAACGGCGTCAAATTGTTCTTTTGTCGAACCGCCCTCTGTTTCAGAGCCATCGATTAGATTAAAGTTGTCTCCATCGTCGTAATCGACACCAGTTAAATACATGCTTGTGTCATTAATGAAAGAGCCGGTAGGCAAAAAGTGTCTGACAGGCAGCATGTTGGTCTGTTGGTTCATCAGGTCTTCTCCGAAGTGGAGCTGGTCTTTCATTGAAATCCCTAACAGGTTAGCTACAGTTGGCATAATGTCGATTTGGCCGCCAGTTTGGCTGTACACGGCAGGTTCACCTACACCAGGGGCATGAACGATGAAAGGAACATTGAACATATCGGTATAACCATATTCGTGGCCGACCATTTCTTCCATTAACGATTTCTCGTTGCCATCAAGGGAATATAGCGATACACCCTGATGGTCACCGTAAAAGACAATGACGCTATCATCCCATAGACCACTGGACTTTAATTGATCCAGGAATTGTCCCATTGCATAATCTGCGTAATTTTGAGCTAGAATATAGTTGCCAACTAGGCTGCCTTCATACCGTTTAGGCAGTGTCATTTTATTTTTTAACTCTGGCATTTTATAAGGGTGATGAGCACTCATAGAAATGACCATCGCGTAAAAAGGATCATCTTTAGCATCCATTTTGACTAATTCTGGAACAGTCTTGGCATAGAGTACCTCATCTGAAGCACCGAATGCGATATGATCATCATCCCCATAGAACGCTTGATCATAATACTTATCAAAGTCTAGAACTTTGTATAGGGTTTTGCGGTTCCAGAATTCTACGCTATTGGTGTGAAAGGTTGCTGTGTTATATCCATTAGCTTTCATTAACTTAGGCAGGCTCGGAAGCGCCTTATCCATATAATTGGATGAAGTGGCTACTTCGTGGTGAGGAACGTACAACGAAGTATTCACTACAAATTCAGCATCCGAAGTTGTTCCTTGCCCGGCATTAGTATAGAAGTTATTGAAATAATGTTCGCTTTTCAAAAGCTTATTTAGATTGGGTGTTACTTCCTGCCCGTCAATGCTCAGGCCCAGCAAAAAGTTCTGAAAAGATTCCATTTGTACCACGATTAGATTCTTACCTTGAGCTGCCGCCCAGTACTTCGGTGAGACAGGTTCTGTAATCCCTTTGGTCTCGTTAATGGATGGTTGCGTGATTTCTTTGCTGTCGATTATTTCTTCTGTTTCCCTTGTATCGGCAAAAATAGTATAGACCTCGTAATTAAGAATCCCCATACTCTCCGCTTTTTTGTTCTCGTTCATACTGGCATGATTTGGCCAAACATTAAAGACACAGACCGCCAAAGAAACACTGATGATTCCAAACAAAGCAGTCCGGTTCATGCGGCGGTTCATACCTCTTTCTTTCCAGATCGCAATATATTTCGGACGGAACATAAAAAACATGAAAACTACAATATCCACAAAAATGAACAAGTAGTAAGGGTCCAGCAATGAGTATGTGCTTTCTCCCACCTTAGTTACTTTATCTGCTTGTTCTAAGGCATGATAAGTAGCAATTACACCGTAATATTTGTAATACATTAGCACGGCAAAATATATGACTGAAATCAATAGGTTGGCTATCATGTAATACAGAAACTTTCGTTTGGAAGCCATCCATTCTATGAGTCCAAATACGATAAAGAAAAATGGGATCTCTGTCAGCAGCATGCTCCAGTTAGGACCGTCGCTAAAAACTACGAACCAGGCCACTGCGCATTTTAGCAGCAGGACGAAGCTAAAGACTAGGAAGGGTTTATTTTTTATATCAAAATCTTTTTTCACTCGTTATCATCCTCTCTGATGCAATTACACCAAGGTCCTGCATATACCTGTATTTCATGGAAATCCGTTGCAATATGCCGAAGCTTATTATGCTCTCGAAGTTAACAAGTGTCAAAAGGTGGACGAGAGCCCTAGAGCGAAGCAACAGGCGATTTATGCCGCATAAGTAGGTAAAATCAACGCCAATCCCAAACTACAGGGTCCTATGCGTATAAAATGATTTTAATAATTTCCAGTATCCCGCAACTTTGTATAATATTCCTCGGTCTAAATATAGAGGAGTGATTAGAGAGGCGGGAATCAGATGACTAAGCGGCAGTTTGTAACGATGGTAACGATTTGTTTTTTTGTACTCTTAAACTCTGGATGTAATCAAGGGGAGAACTCCATAGGTGTGGAACCTACTGCCTCTATAGCTTCAACGTCTGTACCACAGGTAACGCCAACATCTGCTCAAGTAACTATGATTCCCGAAGACTTTTTGCAAACACTGGATTATAAAGTTCAGAGCCATCCGGAGGCATTTGCAGTTGAGGTACCGCAGAACTGGGGGGTTAAGCTGGGGGAGTATCCAGTGGGACTTTACTGGCAATTAGCGAATGAGTTCTCTAAAGATGCAGGATTGGATTTGACACTGCTGAAGGGGACCACGGTAGAGGTGCAGCGGTATTCCTTAGTCGATGGTTTACCTGGTTCTGGCGAACAAAAAGAATTTTCTTATCCCTCCAACCTCGTTTTGCTTGTGCAATCAGGGAATACCGTTGGTGCGTGGCTGGAATTTAATATTCAAAGTATCGGCCCGTCTATTAAGAAGCGTAGCTTGACTGACATTACAGGACTTACATTTGAGGAGTGGACGGAGAGAGAAGGTTTGTTTGCTGAGGAAGGAGAGAATAGTGACTTAGCCTCATTAGACCATTTCGAGCTGCTGGATGCTTTTTTTCAGGCTATTCAGGATGGTAATCATACCCGTGCCCGCGCATGTTTGAATCCTAATGCCTTCCTCACTGCATTGACGGTTAACCGTCAAGCGCATCAACTCTATAACCCGGGTTTTGGTGGTGAAAATGCTCTCAGTGAAAGTATTGTTGAGGCTAAGCCTACCTCTTATAAAGTGATGGATTATGATACTGGCTCAGAAATTAAAGACATCGGTGACCGCACAACGTTAAATATTGTGGTCGATCTGTATATGAAATCACTAAATCCCGTCTTCAATACCCCAGATGGCCGGGAGACTCGCTTCGCAGTGTTGACCAAACACGCTAACGGCTGGAAGATTGGAGGTTTTGGAACGGGACCGTGAGTTGTTGCGTTATCTATTTTTTAATAAAAGGAGTGATCTCAAGTGTTTAAACAAAGTTTGATGTCAAAAGTGCAGGTAAGTCGGATTTGTAGAGTTGTTGTCGGGACTGTTCTTTGCCTGACTATGGTCTCACCTTTAGTGGCAGCAGCAGATAATGTGAATTCACTTGAAGAAAAGAAATTATTGTCTGGCATCACCCAACTGGACGCTGGTGACAGAAGTGCGTATGCCGTCACTGCGGATGGAACAGCCTGGGCGTGGGGTGGTGGGTATGGCTCTATTGGTAATGGGGCGACCACACCAGCGTATACTCCTGTCAAAATGCATATCGATCATGTAAAGCAAATCTCAGGTGGTTATCGCCATAACTTGATGTTGAAGGACGATGGAACAGTGTGGGCGGTAGGGGGGAACGAGCATGGACAACTTGGCATTGGAACACAGTCCTCTAAGATTCTTGCAGAGCCTGTTCAAGTGCAAGGGCTAACAGATGTGAAAGCTGTTTCTGCAGGGGGCACCTTTAGCTTAGCTCTTCTTAAAGATGGAACGGTCTGGGCGTGGGGAGGCAATGAACAAGGAGAACTCGGTGACGATTCGCGGAAAAACAAGCTAACCCCGGTGCAGGTGAAGGGACTACCCTCCGTCCTGTCTATAGCAGCGGGATCGAATAATTCAGTGGCTCTTGGTAACGGCGGAGAGGTATGGGTGTGGGGATCACAGCAACCGCTGGGAACTCAGAAGGGCGTAATCTTAAAGCCTACGCTTATTAAAGGAAGCGGAGAATATAGAGCGGTTGATATGGATGGAGCCTATGGACTTTATGGGGCGGCATTGAGATGGGATGGTACAGTATGGATTTGGAATAATTACATAGATCCATATCTGGGAGAAGCTCTAAAGCCTGTTCAGGTTCCAGGACTTACAGACGTCATTTCGCTGACAACAGATTCCGCAGTGAAGGCGGATGGAACCGTGTGGCAGTGGACGGTTGGCGATAAGAACAAGATTAATGTTACACAGTCTAAAGGCATCCAGAATGCAGTTTCCATTTCTAAAGGGAGCAGAAATCATTATGTACTCTTAAAAGATGGTCATGTCCTTGCCTGGGGGGCAAATGAATTTGGACAGACGGGTCTAGGGGTCAGAGAGATCGAGGTGAGTACGCCTCAGCTGGTGAAAAAATCTATTCAAGTGTTGTTGAATGGGAATGAAATGGAACTGACTATGCCGCCGTTACTAATCAATAATTCGACATATGTTCCTTTAAGAGGAGTCTTCGAGCAGATGGGAGTTAATGTTCGTTGGGATGTTCCATCGAGAGCTGTGGTTGCTGAGAAGGGATCTACAACGCTGATCTTGAATTCGGTAACTGGACAAACGACTGTTAATGGAAAGATTATCGCAACAGATCAAAAACCGGTCTTCATTAATGATAGCGTTTATGTACCCCTCAGATTGATAAGTGAAATGTTGGGGGCGCAGGTAGAATGGGATGCAGATGCTTATGCCGTTCGAATAAATTCCAATAAATAAGTTGACTATATATTAGAAGCTTTAGGCTGAACTCTCCTTCAGGGGAGCTCAGCTTTTTTGCGTGGAAGGCAGAAGATTTAGGGGGATATGCAATGACCGTAAACAAAGCGTACGCGATTTTGAAGAATGTGTGCGGGAATCTTTTCGAGGATTCTTTATATGGATGATGATGAATATTGGAAAAATGGGACAACTTATAATTATCCCAATGATCGTTCAATTATGGGCGCGAAACGGATGGGCATAGCAACAACGATTAATATTGGGACAAAAACGGGTAAGAGTATATATTACGGCCTCTTTGTATTTGCTGCAGTGCTGTTGATTGGAATGTGTGGAAACCGAACTTCTTTAGGCGGAGTTGAAAGGGTGGTGAGATTTTTCATTGATTTTAAAATAAATCGTATGAAGTATAACCCTCTTGTGATAGAATAATCTAGTTGCCCTAGTTTCTGAAAATCCACTCTGTTCCAGCAAAACACCTGATCTATACACGTGGATAATCGAGGAAATATGAGCATTTAAGAGTATTAACAAGATTTCTTAGAGATTTTACACAAAACACATCATTTTTTGTCGGTTTTTATTGATTTATTCAAAAATATTATGTATAATCAGCCTTGTTGATTTTGCAAATGGAATTTTAGGAGGTTTTTATTTTGGGAAAAGCGTTAATTATTGGCGCTGGCGGCGTAGCAAGTGTTGTTGTTCATAAATGCTGCCAGAACCCGGATGTATTTGAAGAGATCTGCATTGCTAGCAGAACTGTCGCGAAATGTGACGCTCTGAAAGATAAATTAGCCGGAGGCCGCACGAAGATTTCTACTGCTCAGCTCGATGCAGATAACACGGACGAAGTCATTGAACTGATCAAGAGCTTTGAGCCGGATGTCGTTATTAATGTCGCTCTCCCATATCAGGACCTGACGATCATGGATGCGTGCCTGGCAACAGGAGTGCACTATGTGGATACTGCCAATTATGAACCACAAGATACAGCGAAATTCGAATATTCCTGGCAGTGGGCTTACAAAGAAAGATTTGAGAAAGCTGGCCTTACCGCTTTGCTCGGCAGTGGATTTGACCCAGGAGTAACTGGCGTATTCACGGCTTACGCGCAAAAGCACTATTTTGACGAGATCCATACCATTGATATTGTTGACGCCAACGCTGGCGATCATGGATATCCATTCGCTACAAACTTTAATCCTGAAATCAATATTCGTGAAATTACAGCTAATGGCCGTTATTTCGAGAATGGCGAGTGGATTGAAACTGCACCACTTTCTGAGAAGAAAGTTTACGATCTTCCGGAAATTGGACCTAAAGATATTTATCTTTTGTACCATGAAGAGCTGGAATCCTTGGCTGTTAACATCAAGGGCGTGAAAAAGATCCGATTCTGGATGACTTTCTCACAGAACTACCTGACTCACTTGAAAGTGCTTGAGAATGTGGGTATGACTTCTATCGAGCCTATCATGTACGAAGGTAAAGAGATCGTTCCTTTGCAATTCTTGAAGGCAATGCTGCCTGACCCAGCTTCCCTGGGACCAAGAACAAAAGGTAAAACTAACATTGGATGTATCATCCAAGGTACTAAAGACGGTAAGCCAAAAACTTATTATGTATACAACGTTTGCGATCATGAAGAATGTTATGCAGAGGTTGGCTCCCAAGCCATTTCCTATACTACAGGCGTTCCTGCAATGATCGGAGCAATGTTAATTATAAAAGGAATCTGGAAGAAACCAGGCGTGTACAACGTAGAAGAGTTCGATCCAGATCCATTCATGGAAGCTTTGAATAAACATGGTCTGCCTTGGCAAGAAGATTTCTCGCCAACGCTGCTAGACTAAGGCGCGATTGATGGATATTGATATCAGCGTTGTCCCGTCACCATGTTACCTTGTAGATGAAAGATTGCTTACCCGCAATCTTGAGATTATGAATTCTGTACAAGAACGTACAGGAGCTAAGATTTTGCTCGCGCAAAAAGGCTTCTCTATGCATTCCTTGTATCCGCTAGTTGGCAAGTACTTGCATGGCGTAACTTCCAGCTCCTTATTCGAAGCCAGACTTGGCTATGAAAAAATGGGCAAAGAGGTTCATGTCTACGCACCAGCTTATGTGGACAGTGAATTCGATGAGCTTCTTGAATACTCCGATCACATTGTGTTCAATTCTTTTGACCAGTGGAATCGATTCAAGGATCGTGTGAAAAATGCACCGAAGCATATCAGCTGCGGCATTCGAGTGAATCCGGAGTATTCCGAGATCGAAGTTCCGCTGTATGATCCATGCTACAATTATTCCAGAATGGGAGTAACTCTCCCTAACTTTAGACCTGAAGAGCTTGAGGGGATTGATGGATTACACTTCCATACCATGTGCGAACAAAATTCAGACACACTGGAGCGTACGCTCAAGGTAGTCGAAGAGAAGTTCGGACCTTATCTCAAAGGGATGAAATGGCTTAATTTTGGTGGCGGTCATCATATTACACGTCCCGATTATGATCTGGAGACCCTTGTCCGCTGCATTTTGCATATGAAAGAGACTTACGGTGTGGAAATCTATCTGGAGCCAGGTGAGGCCGTTGCGCTTAATACTGGATATTTGGTAGCTACCGTTCTGGATGTTATGCATAACGGAATGGACATTGCGATTCTCGATACTTCGGCTGAATGCCACATGCCAGATGTACTGGCTATGCCATACCGTCCGAACATTATCGATGCTGGACAACCTGGGGAATATCCTTATACGTACAGATTAGGTGGAATGACTTGCCTAGCCGGAGATGTTATTGGAGATTATTCCTTCAAGGAGCCTTTGAAATACGGCGATAGACTCGTATTCCTAGATATGGCGCATTATTCTATGGTGAAGAACCATATGTTTAACGGCGTGAATCTGCCAGCTATCGTCAGCTACAATGACGAAGAAGGAATTAAAGTAATCAAACAGTTCGCTTTCGAAGATTTCAGCGGACGTTTATCTTAATAGAATGATCTAAAAAGGTGTCCCTTCAGGGACACCTTTTTTGCTATAGTTCCAGTCCTTTGAAAGCGTGATTACATCTAGGAAAAGAGAAGTGATGCTAAAGGACCGTATGACAACTATTGGTGTTTATAAGCTCGTTTAGCTAAGGTTATGGACTATATAGCTCTTATTGGTCGGATAATGACTATAATTAGGGCGCATTTGGTAGAATAGCTGCAACTGAGTCCGATCATATGCTGAAACAGCCGATTTTTTGGAAATAGAATCTCCTCGGTCCGATTCATGCTCGTGGGGAGAAGATAGATATCGAACCGTTTTTTCATAGGGATCCTTCTCTTGATATTGGGTTTATCTTACAGTTGGATACTTGTATTACTGGAAAAGTTTCTTCATAATTAGCCGCTCACAAGTAAGGTCTCATGTGATACAATAATTTAGTCTGTTTTTAAAAATAGTTATTGAAGGGTCCGTATCTGAGGAGGAAGTCAGCATCAATGAAACATGCACCGTTTATTGCAGTGGAAGGCCCGATCGGGGCTGGAAAAACAACATTAGCTTCGATGCTTGCAGAGGAATTAAACTTACCGATTATTAAGGAGATTGTTGATGAAAATCCGTTTCTAGCTAAATTTTATCAGAACATGGATGACTGGAGCTTTCAACTGGAGATGTTTTTTCTCTGTAATCGGTACAAGCAGCTTGAAGATACAGTAACTCAATACATAGATAAAGGTAAACCGGTGATCTCGGATTATCATATTTATAAGAACCTTATCTTTGGGGAACGAACGCTGAAGGGAACGAAACGAGAAAAGTATCGACAAATCTATCATGTGCTGACGGATGACCTGCCGAAGCCAAATATTATTCTCTATATAAAAGCGGATCTCGATACCTTGTTAAAAAGAATTGCCAAACGCGGACGCCCTTTTGAAGGGGATATGGATACTGCGTATTTGCAGCAATTGATAGAAGATTATGATGATGCGATGGCCTCTCTAGCGATTCAAGAGCCGTCTACCGTTATTATTACCATAGATGGAAATGCAGTCGATTTCGTGGAGAACCCAGAACACTTCGTCGAAATTGCCTCTCACCTAAAGGAGCTAATGAAATGAATCCATATAACATCCCAGATAACGCCATAATTACCGTGGCAGGAACCGTGGGGGTGGGGAAATCCACTTTAACAGGTGCTTTGGCTAAAAGGTTGAATTTTCAAACCTCGCTGGAGCAAGTTGATCATAATCCTTATCTTGAAAAATTCTATCATGATTTTGAGAGATGGAGTTTTCATCTACAGATTTATTTCCTAGCCGAACGTTTTAAAGAACAGAAGAAAATGTTCGAAATGGGCGGTGGTTTTGTTCAAGATCGCTCGATTTATGAGGACACTGGTATTTTTGCTAAAATGCATGCGGATCAAGGCACGATGTCTAAGACAGACTATGAAACCTATACAAGCTTGTATGAAGCTATGGTTATGACACCCTATTTCCCGCACCCTGATGTACTGATTTATATTGAAGGCAGTCTTCCTTCTATTTTAGCGCGAATTAATGAACGTGGCCGTGAAATGGAAATTCAAACGGACGTGTCCTACTGGGAGCATATGCATGGCAGATATTCGAAATGGATCAATGAGTTTACAGCTTGCCCAGTGCTCCGACTGAACATTGATGATTATGACGTGAATGATTCGGCATCAATGGCGGATATTCTTACGAAGGTAGGCAACACCATTCGTAAGCCTGTTGATACAATATAATAGTTGATGATTAGCAGCTCCCGTGGTTTGGGGGTTGTTTTTTTATATGCTCATAAAAAAAGACCCAAATCTATGATTTGGGCTAATAGGGAAGTGTCAGTTGTCCTAATCATAAAATACGAAAAGTAAATTAAAATGGTGTGGACATTGTAATGTGCTTAAGGGCCACCTCCTATTTTATTAGCCTTTTTTTATAAAAATAGGTTCCAGTCTAATAGAAACTAGTTATTGGTCCATGTCTAAAATTAATAAGATGCGTACACTGAACTATCTTTATAGGGAGGTGTACGCATTGAGTTGTCCAGACGATAAAAAGTGTCATAAGAAAAAAGTCGCCACTGTATTTCCTTCGAAAAGAAAAAGAAAAGAACATCGCCGAAAGGTTATTAAGAAGATTGTAAAAGTAACCTGTCCTCCACCAGAAGTGAATGTTACTACTCCCACAGTCGTTGGTGCTACAGGACCGCAAGGGCCACAAGGAGCACAAGGACTCCAAGGAATACAAGGGGCCCAAGGCATTCCCGGAGCTCAAGGAGCACGAGGACTCCAAGGAGCTGAAGGACCTCAAGGACCTGCAGGCGGCCCTCCGGGACCCCAAGGACCTCAAGGTGAACCCGGGCCAGCGGGAGCGATTGGTCCTCAGGGTGTAGCGGGCCCCGTTGGTCCTCAGGGTGCGCAAGGCGTTCCGGGTGCCCAAGGAGTTGTAGGTCCTCAGGGATCGCAAGGTTTACCGGGTCCTGCAGGAGCTATAGGACCACAAGGTTTTGTAGGAGCAACCGGAGCGCCGGGAGCACCAGGAGCACCGGGAGCAACCGGAGCGCCGGGAGCACCAGGAGCACCGGGAGCAACCGGAGCAACAGGAGCACCGGGAGCGCCGGGAGCGCCGGGAGTAGCTGGAGCAACAGGAGCACCGGGAGCGGCCGGAGCACCGGGAGCAGCAGGAGCACCGGGAGCAGCAGGAGCAACGGGAGCAACCGGGGCGCCGGGAGCAGCAGGAGCACCGGGGGCAGCAGGAGCCGTGGGAGCAACCGGAGCACCGGGAGCAGCAGGAGCAACGGGCGCAACCGGGGCAACAGGAGGCGTATTAGGTTTTGCTGATTTTTTTGCCCTAATGCCTCCTGATAATGCAGCAACTGTAGCACCGGGCACAGACGTAAGTTTTCCTCAAAACGGACCTACTAGCGGGACAACAATAGCACGAACAGGTCCTAGTTCTTTTAATTTAGCGGCAATAGGGACTTATCAGGTGTTGTTTCAGGTTAGTGTAACCGAAGCGGGACAACTCATCTTGACTCTTAATGGCGCAGATCTCGCTTATACCGTAGTTGGACGCGCAACAGGTACATCGCAAATCGTAGAAATGGCTATAGTGCAAACAACGGTCATTAACACCATCCTGACCGTTCGGAATCCTGCTGGTAACTCTACTGCACTTACTATTACTCCTCTCGCTGGAGGAACAAGATCTGTTTCAGCACATCTCGTTATTACACAATTAGCGTAACAAGGTGTATTTCGTATAGATAAGTTGGTCATCTTAATATTGGTGATTTTACTTATGATTATTGTAAAGAGGAGGACGAACGAAGGTCTTCCTCTTTACTCAGAGTATTTACTGGCTTTCAAAAAAGCAGCAATCGAACAAGTTCATTTTTTAATCAAGGTGATGCTAACATTCTATTGTTTTTCTATCGTCTAACAACTTAAAATTCATCATCTATTTATGTGAATTCTTTTGATTCTATCTTAAGATGCCATATCGGTTTCCTCATGATACAATAAAAGATAAGTTTATAAGGATGAGGTGACTTTAGTTGAAGTATGATTTCGATCGCGTAATTGACCGCCGTAATACTAGCTCTTACAAATGGGACCAATCCGAGAAGTTGTTTGGTGAGAAGGATATTATGCCGCTTTGGGTGGCAGACATGGATTTTGAAAGTCCTCCCGCAGTGAAGGAAGCCATTCTGCGCCGCGCAGAACAAGGAGTTTACGGTTACAGTGTACCTAGTGATACTTATAAAGAAGCCATCACGTCATGGTTTAAAAGACGGCATGATTGGCAGATCAAACCGGAGTGGATTTCAGATTCTCCCGGAATTGTAACTTCCTTAAGCCTCTCTGTTGAACTGTTTACTGAGCCTGGGGACGAGGTTATTTTACAATCGCCAGTTTATTATCCCTTTTATGATGTCATCCAGATGAATGACCGGAAGGTTGCCAAGAATCCGCTTATCGTCCGTAATGGGCGCTTTGAGATGGATTATGAGCAATTGGAAGGGTTGATGTTGGGTGGAGCGAAGCTGCTGCTGTTATGCAGTCCGCATAATCCAGGCGGTAGAGTATGGGAAAGAGAAGAGCTGTTGAAGCTCGGTGAACTGTGCTTGCGTCACGGAGTGACAGTTATCTCTGATGAGATCCATTGTGATTTGGCGCTTCCAGGTTATGAGCATATTCCTTTTGCATCCTTGTCTGAGGAAATTGCCAATATTACGTTAACCACCCTTGCCGCGACCAAAACCTTCAATCTTCCGGGGCTTCAATCCTCTTTTATCGTATCCTCGAATCCGGAATTGAAACGTAAATTTGATCAAAAAATGAAAGCCTTGAGCTTACATATGGCTAGTTTCTTCGCGCAAGGAGCGGTACAAGCCGCTTACAATGACGGAGAAGAATGGCTGGATGAGCTGTTACAATATGTATCAGATAATGTGGATTATACGGTCAGCTATTTGGCGGAGCATTTACCACAGGTTCATGTGATGCAGCCGCAAGGAACCTACCTGCTCTGGGTGGATTGCCGCGAACTGAACTTGGAAATAGACGGTCTGAAGCAGCTGATGTACAAAGAGGCTAAAGTGGCTTTTAATGAAGGTTCTGTTTTTGGAACAGAAGGCAAAGGCCATCTGCGGATTAATCTGGCCTGTCCGAGATCCACATTAGTTGAGGCATTGGAACGCTTTTGCAAGGCAGCCGCAGCTTATACAACGAAATAAACGGTGATTACTGAAGCTTGATGATTCCGCTAATGGGATCGTTAAGCTTCTTTATTTTGCAATAGGGTAAAAAGAATAATAAAATGGAGTCCATTACGACAAGCAGGAGGACTGCAAATGAAATGGGTAGCTCAGCTTCCGTATTATAAGATACAACGAGAAATTAGGGATGGAGAACAACGAAGTGTTGCTTCCAATCGGCTAATGTATCTGTATCAAGATAGAATTGTAACACGTCATCGGGAATTCCCGCTAAAAGATATTTTCGATATGTCTTATCGCTCAATGGGGGATATGGGCGGCATGTTCTATCTCCACACGAGTAAGGGCGTGTATGCTTATTTGATAGAGTGCGATCCTGAGCGGTTTATTGAAGCCTTTAAAGAACAGGAATTGAATAAAAATTGAGCGACCCTCGTTGGCCGTGATATGATAGCTTTTATGAAAAAAACATAATGGGAGAGAACATAAATGAGCAAAACACGAATTATTATTGATGCAGATACAGGTATTGACGATGCACTGGCGATTCTATATGCCTTACGTGCTCCAAACGTAATTGTAGAAGGAATTACAACCGTTTTTGGAAATATTGAGGTCGAAAAGGCGGCGGACAATTCACTGCGGCTAATTGAGCTTGCTAAGCCCGGTTATGAGATTCCTGTAGCGATCGGAGCATCCAAGGCGCTTGTTCGTGAACACTCAGGCTACGCCACTCATGTGCATGGTGAGAACGGTATTGGCAATGTGGAAATTGCTCCATCCAGCCAGCGTCCCATTAGCGAAACTGCATCTGAGTTTATTGTTCGGATGGCTAATGAGAATCCCGGAGAGATTGTATTAGTCACACTGGCACATCTAACCAACCTTTCAATGGCGCTTGATATGGACCCTGGTATTAAGAATACTTTGAAAAAAGTAGTGGTGATGGGCGGTACGATCTTCAGTCCCGGCAATAGAACACCGGTTGCGGAAGCGAATATTGCCGGGGATCCGGAAGCTGCTGATCATGTATTTACATCTGGGCTTCCTGTTATGATGGTGGGTCTAGACGTTACGCTTAAGACGCGGATTACACAAGAGCATATCGATTTATTAAAACGTTTTGGACGTGAAGAAAATAAAGCGATCATTTCGTTTATGGAACAATCGCTTACTCATTATTTTAATTTCTATCGTGAAGCGAACTTTTTGATCAACAGCGCACCGCTGCATGATCCACTCGCACTTATGGTTGCGTTGCAACCAGATCTAGTAACCTACAAAGAGATGAATGTTCGTGTGGAGCACAAAGGTGAGTTTACATCGGGAATGGTCGTAGCGGACTTGCGGGCTCAGCCAAAAGTGGGTAAACCCATACAAGTTGCAGTGGATGTAGATGTTGAACGAGCAGTGGGAACCTTTTTGAGCGTGTTTATGTAATTTTGCCGACCTCTTCTAATATGACAAATAATTTCGCAGCTCATAGATGACAATCTATTAATTTTACAATTGGATAATCTTTGGTAAAATGGTAGAGGACATATAAGAGTTTACAAGATTAGACTGCATATCATAGAAGAGGGAGACTTAACATTCATGAATAAGCGAATCGGTAAATTAGTATTATGTATGGCTATTTCGCTAGGAGGCACCACGGCGTTATTCCAAAATACTACACAGGCAGCCACAGCTGGTGGAGTTAGTATTGTGCTGGATGGTTATCCACTACCATTTCCAGTAGAACCTGTTGTGATGAGCGGAACAACGATGGTGCCATTCCGAGCTATATCTGAAGCTTTGGGAATTAATGTCGAGTGGAATCAAGCGCAGAAGAAAATTACGGCTACCAAAACAGATACTGCAGGGACCAAAGTGGTAACCCTGACCCTTGGCAGCAAAAATGCAGGTGTTAACGGCGCGGTTGTGAAGTTAGGAGTTGCTCCGCAGACGATCCGGGATACAACGATGATTCCCCTTAGCTTCTTTGGCCAGCAGTTTGGTGCGGGTGTAGCTTGGAATCAATCCACGAAGACCGTATCTATTACTTCGCCGAAGACTGAGCTGTACACTCTTGGTTTCTATGCGCTGAGTTCTTATAGTGAGATTTCCTTACTTCCTAATTTTGATGCTGTGGCCTTCGGTTGGAGTGGGATTGATAAAAGCGGGCAATTCACCACAACGGGGACTGATTTCAAATGGCCTCAGGCGGCTGGTGACGTAACACCAGAATCAATTGTCACGAATGCAGCGGCAGGTGGAACAGCTCCTTATCTGATGGTCTTCTCTGGAGACACCGCATCAGAGTTAACTAAGAACCTGGAAGATAAGCAGCTTCAAGAACAGACAATTACTGGAATCGTAGATCTTGCAACGCAAAAAGGATTCCAAGGCATTACCCTGGATCTGGAGGGCCTAGGTCTAACCGGTGATAAGGCGAAGGTGCAAGCGGATTACAATGCTTTTGTGAAAAACCTATCACAAAAAGCACATGCAGCAGGACTTAAACTTACCGTTATTCTTCATCCATTAAATAGTTCTTATAAAGGTTATGATTACAAAACTTTAGGAACACTTGCAGATGATTTGGTCATTATGGCGTACGATTATTTACAAGAGAAAAAAGTTCCAGAGCCGATGAGTTTAGTTGATGAAGGCATCAGGCTTGCGCTTCAGCAAGTGAGTAAGGATAAGCTGATCCTAGGGATCTCTGTGTATAGCGAAAACGAATCTTCAGTGAATTCGAAGGTAGGACTTGCTAAACGTTATGGCCTTAAAGGAATTGCAATCTGGCGTTTAGGTCTGATCGGAGAGCCTGTCTGGAACGAGATGGGGAAGTCAGTAGAGCTGTAAGTGGAATTTGTATTGACAGGGAATAATTTCTAAATATATACTAGGTCAAAATACAATACGGAATAAACGTAATGATTGGGAGTATTAAGGAATAACTACTGCCCAGAGAGCTGCCGGTTGGTGCAAGACAGCGGAGTAGGTTCCCCAACTCACCCATGAGCGGTAAGATCGAACCTCAGTAGATCTTAACGGCTAAACCTCCGTAATCGGGTTCTAAGATTCGTTGTTTATTATAAGCAATAAGCAACGATCAAAAAGAGTGGTACCGCGAAGGTTAAACCTATCGCCTCTTTGGAGGCGATAGGTTTTTTCTGTTCTCTACAGAAAAAATACAATTGAAGGCGGGTGTTTTGGTAATGGGCAATATTATTGATTATTACTCCCAATTTGATGAGTGGGGAAGATTGGATAGGGAGCCGCTGGAGTTCATCATTAATCTGCATTATATAAAACAGTATTTAACTACCGCACAATCTATACTGGATAATGGTGCTGGGCCCGGTAAATATGCCATGGAGCTGGCGAAGCTGGGCTATAACGTAACGTTATCGGATCTTACCCCTAAGTTAGTTGAAATAGCTCAGCAGAAGGTTAATGAATTAGGATTAACTGAGCAATTTAAAGGTTTTCATGTGCTGAATGCAATTAGTTTAGAGGGAATATCAGACGAGAGCTTTGATGCTTCTCTGATGTTAGGCCCTTTATATCATTTGCAAGAAGAAGAGGATCGGATTTTAGCAGTTAAGGAATTGTTTCGTGTGACAAAGAAGAATGGCATCGTATTTGTAGCCTTTCAAAGTCGGATGAGAATGACTCTTACATCCTTACAGTTCCCACAACATTGGAAGCCTAATGACAACATGGATTCAATACAAGAATTTTATGATAGCGGGATTTTTAATCATAAAGATGAAGGTAGGTTTACGGGAGCTTATTACTTCAATATTGAGGAAATAAAACCTTTCATGGAGGAGAATGGATTTCAAACCATAGATTTAATTGGTTCTTCTAGCCTCGGAGCATTACTGACAAATGAGCAGAAACAATACTGGACTGACCGGGGTGAACATGAGGAGCTCTTAGAATTTCTCATTAATGCAGCAAAGGATCCATCCATTTTGGGGATTTCATCTCATCTGTTGTATATAGGGCGAAGAAAATAAATAAGAAAAAAATCATTTAATCATCACGGGATTGAGGTAGGTCTAGTGAACAATGATTACAGGGTGCGTATTCAGACGGTTCTTCATTTTATCGAGGACAACTTAGATCAAGAAATAAATCTAGAAACGCTAGCTGAAGTTTCTAATTTTTCTAAGTATCATTTTTCTAGAGTTTTTTCTGCAATTACAAATAAAACACCAATGACCTATCTGACGGAAAGACGTCTACATCACGCGATAACCTATCTTGAAACAACCCATAAAACCATGCTAGATATCTCAACTCTATGCGGTTTTAGTTCCATCTCAAGTTTTAATTCATCCTTTAGGAAACTGTTTAAGACAACCCCAAGCGAGATGAGAAGGTCAAGGCAAGAACATAGCAATTATCAGTTAATGTCCAGCAATAATCAGGAAGAATTGTCTCCTTCTAAAAATTATGATGTGAGTATCAACATAAATAATTTTTTAAGGAGAGTATGGGAAATGAACATTGAGGTAAAAGAACTTCCAAGTTATCAAGTGGCATACGTAAGGCATGTTGGCAGCTATCTTGAAACGTATAAGGCATGGGGAACACTCAGCAAGTGGGTTGAGAAAAATGATTTACCGTCAACAGAATACTTCATTGGTATTTCTTTAGATGATCCCAGCGTGACTGACGAATACTCTTGTAGATATGATGCCTGCATAACCATTCCAGAAGAGTTTGTTAAAGAGGGTGATTCGAGCGTAGAGTTCAAAACTTTATCTGGTGGTCTTTATGCCTTATATTCGTTTTATGATACGATCGACAAATTGGCTATTGCCTATCAAAGTGTGTACGGTCAATGGCTAACTAACAGTGATTATGAACCGGATGATCGGTATGCGCTCGAATTTTGTATGAATGATCCATATACAGACCCTGAAGGTAAAGCAAAAGTTGATCTTTATATCCCTATAAAAAGTGTCGGTGGACATCACCAGTTTGAAGATAACCTGTAATATACATGCCTGAATGCGTATCGGTTTATCCATCACTCCACGAGGCTTTCGGACTTGGATGACGTTATTTGTATGTTATCAGCTATCAAAACATGATTTCGGACTCCGCTGACGCTATTCATTGGCAAAAGGCTCATATTGGGCGTTTTTCCGGTCAATAGGTGCACTGGAGTCCGTTGCCATTCTTAAAATAGGATAATTTTAGGTTTAGGGTCAGCTGAGTCCGTTACAGATTACTATGCGTATCTGAAAGTGATTACGCATGCGCTTCCGACTAATTCGTTAATCAAACCGTACATTCGAATGTTATAAAACTCACATTAACCTAAGCCATAAACCTATATAATCTCTAAGGTTGAACTTTTGAACTAAATTCATTATTTTTCGGGAGGACTTTAGAGTATGAGATATAAAGCATTAGAGCTCGACAAACCGCTTACTTATGAGCTGGAAGGGTTAGAAATAGGGGTAACTTCGAACTGTAATTTCCGCTGCGATTATTGCTGTGCATATAATAGAAATGATGGACAAAGCATCAAAGCCAAAGAGGTCATCCGCATTCTGGACGAACTTCCAGGCCTTAAAAGAGTACGCTTATCAGGTGGAGAAGTGACGCTGAAATTCGATGACTGTGTGGAAATTGTAACCTACTGCGCATCCAGAGGGATTCAGACACAGTTAAATTCCAACGGCAGTCTTTTAAATGCTGAACGAATTGGCCAATTGGTCTCCGCAGGATTAACGACTATACATATTTCCTTCAATTTTACTACTGCGGAAGCTTTCTCAAAATATTATAATATTCATCCAAGCATCTATGAAAAAATAAGAGAAAATATTACCCTATTCGCTGCAACAAGTGTGGATACCGTACTGGAGACGCTGCTGTTCAGTGAAACCCAGGATAATATGAAGGAGATCAGCGATCATGTCTACGCAATGGGCGTGCGCACACATGAAATTCAGAACAGTATTATCATGGATCATACGGGTTGGAAGTCTATAGCTGCACGGGAACAATTAAAGAATGCAGTGAGCGAGCTGATCGCACGGAAGAAAGAAGATACGATTCTGTATTTCACCTGTATGGACCGCTTTATGGACGCCCTTGGGTTCGAAGAGCAGCCGGGTGTGTATTTTCCTCACTGTATTGAGGGGAAGAAGCAGCTTCATCTGCATGGAAATGGCGACATTTTGATTTCAGAGCTTTGCCATCCGGTGATTATCGGCAACATTTATCAAGGAACTTCACTAAAAGATTTATACAATAATATGCCAGCGCCATTGGCACAGTTTTTGGATAAGCAGCCCTGCCCAGCACTGGATGCATTGTTTCCACAAGGCATAGAAGTTTAACACTCTATATAGATTACTTCGAGGGACCAATTTAAGAATTGGTTCCTATTTTTTTATGGTAGACTTAATAAAAAACAAAGATAAGGGATGTATGAGCTTCATACATAAGGTGTACTGCCAAGTGTTTGCTAATATAAGAAATGGACTCATCAAATCTAATGTTGTTCTAGAAAAGATTATGCCGTTATTAACACCCACGGCCATCGTGGTCGGGGTAATTAACGAAAGCAGACTGCTGCCGTTCACAGGTCTCGTGCCCTGGATTTTCGCTGTAATGACGCTGATCGGTAGCTTGAAGTCCAATCTAAAGGATCTGCTGGGGGTACTTCTGAAACCTCAGAAGCTGATTATTCTAATGGTAATTTTACATATTGTAATGCCGCTGATCGGCTGGCTTGCAGCCATGGCTTTTTTTCCGGGAGATCCATATACAGTAACTGGTTATGTATTGCTGTTCGCGATTCCTACAGGTGTTGTAAGTGTGGTATGGGTGTCGATGTACGGAGGGAATATTGCGCTGACATTGGCGCTTATTCTGATTGATACGCTCTTGTCGCCCATTGTTGTCCCGGGTACCTTATATTTGCTGATGGGAGCGAGTGTTGAAATTCAGCTAGGCGATATGATGAAAGGGCTGCTATGGATGGTAGTCATTCCTTCTGTAGTTGGGATGCTGCTGAATCAATGGACAAAAGGGAAAGTAAATACGGTATGTGGACCGCCGCTTGCTCCGTTTGTTAAAGTCGGATTGTTTGTAGTTGTTTCTATTAATGGGGCCAGCATTGCCCGTTATCTGAAACATCCGGATGGCAAATTAGCGATCATAATTGGAGTGACCTTCATAACCGTTGTGCTTGGCTATGTAATCGGAGCTTTGGTGTCACGCCGCTTCCGCTTTAGTTATGAAGATTCCGTGGCTGTACAGTTTAATTCGGGTATGCGGAATTTAAGTGCGGGAGCTGTATTAGCGGTGAAATATTTTCCTCCTGCTGTTGCGCTTCCAGTAATTTCGGGGATGTTGTTCCAACAAATACTCGCTGCGATGTCTGGTCTATTTTTACGTAGTAGAACTAAACGACTGTTAAGTGAGGGTGCATTAATGCAAGCGAATACTGTCTCTCAGCTAGAACCACATAGTTCATCTAGGACAGATGACAGGCCTTGTTAACCACCTTATGAAGGATATATGACCTAAAAGCTGTGATATTTTATTCATTTACATGAAAAATTTCGACATTTTATGATATATTTCTTATTTTTGCGCGATTTATATTCACTATTCAACTTTGCCACCCGATAGTAATTGTATTATTTACAATTTCATTGTTCGCAAATGAACAAGCAGTCGGAAGGATGAAAAGAATATGAAGATTCGCCTAAAGTTATCACTTGTTATGATAGGTGTGACCCTTTTATGTATTTCTGTAATGGGGATATTTACGTATTTGAAATCAACTCAGGCGATTGTGAATCTTACTGAGAATTCTATGAAGCAGGTCAATACGAACAAAGCTCAGACCATATCAGCCATGATAGCAAAAGAGCAGAGAAGCACAGAGCTTATTGCGAGCCGCTCGGAAATTGTTAATCTACTGCTGCAAGCTGGGAATGGTGGAGTTAACAAAGGAGATAAGCTTCAGAATGAGGTGAACGCCAGTCTTCAAAGCATTGTGGAGGAGGCCGGGAACCTTGAGCACATTCTAGTCAGTGATATGAAAGGTATTAGTGTGGCTGACAGTGATACTAAGCTTATAGGGACAGATTTTAGTGAAAGAGATTATACGAAAAGAGTAATGGAGACGGCTGAGCCTGTGATCAGTGAAACGCTGAAATCAAAATCTACAGGAGCTTATGTAGTGGCTTTTGTACAGCCCGTAAAGAGTAATGGAAAGATGATTGGATTTATTGCGTCAGCTGTTTCCGCAGATAGTATGATTAAGTATTTGGCCGATACCAAAGTGGTAAACACGACGAGCTCTTACGCTTATTTACTGGATGAGAACGGCAATAAATTATATTATCCGGATAAAACACAAATTGGTCAGCCTATTGAGAATACGCAGATCGCAGCTGTTATGGAGCGTGTGAAATCTGGTGAGAAGGTAGCGGATGGCCTGCTCAATAATACATATAAAGATGTGGAAAAAAAATCAACCTATACAGTTTTACCTGAGACGCACTGGTTGCTTGTATTAACCGCAGACCTCGATGAAATCGTGAAACCTGTCACTGATATGAGAAATTTCAACTTATTTCTTGGTGTGGGAAGTTTGATTATTGCCTTGCTGATTGCTCTTTATTTTGCTAAAAAAATCTCTTCTCCGATTGTTAAACTAACGGACATGATTAATAAAACGGCAGAATTGAATTTGACGCATGACTCAGAGTATGAGTATTTGACTAAAAACAAAGATGAGACAGGGACGATCGCCAAAGCGATGTTCAGCACCCGGGCTACACTTCGTGAGATGGCTGGAAGCTTAATTACGATCTCGTCCAAAGTGCTTGAAAATGCAGAAACGCTGGAGAAGCTGTCTATAGATGTGCGGGAAAATGCCCACGATAATTCAGCGACTACGCAGCAGCTATCGGCAGGTATGGAAGAGACCGCAGCCTCCACAGAGGAAATGACAGCAGCAATTACTGAAATTGATAACAATGTATCCGGGATCACCAATAATGTGAAGGAAGGCGCTGCCGTTTCTAGACAAATTAGTGAGCGGGCGCTGGCTCTCCAAGATGAGGCAACAGAATCTACGACGAATGCTAAACAAATTTATGAATCCGTGCGAATCGATATGGAAAAAGCGATTGAACAGTCGAGCGCGATTGCAGAGATTAATGTACTGACGGATACGATTCTATCCATTGCCAGTCAGACCAATCTGCTGGCCCTGAATGCAGCTATAGAAGCGGCAAGAGCGGGTGAGGCAGGCAAAGGTTTCGCGGTTGTAGCTGGTGAGATTCGGAAGTTGGCTGAGAAGTCGTCTAAGATTGCGGCTGGAATTCAAGGTGTGGTAACAGGTGTATATTCCTCTGTTGAATCCATGAAGGAGAATTCTGAGGCATTACTTTCTTTTATTGATCAGAATGTTCTAGCAGATTATGAACGATTAACTGAGGTAAGTCAGCAATACAACAGTGATGCTGCTACTGTAAATACGCTGTTAAAACAATTCGAGAGCGCAGCCGATCATTTGAGTATGGCTATATCAAGTATTAATATTGCCGTTAATGAGGTAGCTGCTACAGTAAACGAGGGAGCTATAGGGATTCAGGATATCGCGGTAAAAACGGCGGATATCGTGGAAAAAACATTCCTGGAGGTTACTATGGCTGATGAAAATACTCAAAGTGCCAAAGAGCTTCAGGGGTTAGTAGATAAGTTTAAGATCTAAGGGTTTGAAATGAATTAAGGGAATCCTTATCTCTTTTTCATAAAATATTAAGCTTGCAGGGTTATAGTACATGTATAACCTCCCTTATATATAGACTTTACCCCGCCGGTCGCCGGCGGGGTCTTTTTTTTATGCAGATCTTTTTAGGAGGATATCAGGCAGCAGTTTAGCCAGTAATAAGGTAGATAGCTTCATCTAATGGAACTATAACTTCTGTTTGTTCCTTCATATCCTTCAGCCGCACCTTATCCACACTGGATTCACTCTCGCCGATCAGAATAACGTAACGGATTTTTTTGGATGAGGCTGTGGCGAGTTGCTTTTTAAGTTTTCTTTTACCGGATACCAGAGTGGTCCGGATAGAACAGGCACGGAGCTCGGCGGCTGCAATTAAAGCCTGTGGGAGCGTCTCGCCAATCGGAATGACCATAACCTCTGCTGTCTTGCGCTCTTGGATAGGACGTTCTGCAAGGAGCGCCATGATAGACTCCATACCAAAAGATAAGCCAACCGTAGGATATTGAATATCCTCTCTGCCCACTAGCTGTCCGATGATAGCGTCATATCTGCCTCCACCACCCAAGCTTGAGGTAAAGGAACCGGATGCATCAAAGATCTCGTAGACGGTTCCAGTGTAGAAAGAAAGCCCGCGGGACAAGAAGGGATCGAAACGGCAAGTCTGCTGCAGCTGAATGTCTTGGAGCAGCTTTTGCAGGACAAGAACCTCCATTGCTCCCGGTTGTCCGGTAAGACTATATTTTTGGCATAACTGCTCAAAGCTTGGATTGTCCATTTCAATAAGTTCTAGAATAGCAGCGATGGTTGTAGGATCTATTTCCTTGCTGATCAATTCATTTTTCACGCCGCTGAGGTTGATTTTTTCTAATTTATCCAAGGTTAGCATAACGGACAGTTGGTTCTCGGCAGGTACACCCAGCGATTCCAGAATCTCACCGAGAAAACGTCTGTTGTTCCATTTTAGGATGATCGGGATGTCCAGCTTGCGAAAAGCTTCTGTGGCCAGCTGCATCAATTCAGCTTCCGCCTCAGGTCCTGAAATACCAACAACATCAACATCGCATTGCAGAAATTCACGCAGGCGCCCACGTTTCACGGGACCATCACGGAATACTTTTCCGATCTCATAACGCTTGAAGGGGAACTCTATTCCGGGATTTAAAGCGATCACCTTGGCAAAAGGGATGGTCAGATCATATCGTAAGCCCAGCTTGCGGTTACCTTGATCGGTTAGTTGGTACATCTCCTTGAGAATTTCATCCCCACCTGCATATTTCGAGGTTAATAACTCCAGTTCATTTAATAATGTGGTGTCCATGGATTCAAAATCATAGAGTTCGAACAAATCCTGCAGCGTATTTTGAATGTTCTTTCTGAGCGCCTGCTCTTTTCCGAAGTAATCATAAGTTCCTTTAATGTTTTGCATCGTTAGTAGCTCCTTTGAATTGGCATAGTTTAGAAATAAAAAAACGCGCAGGACCTCATGGTCCTGCGCGTGATCTATGCCGCAGGGAGGCCAACGCGAGTAGCGTTAGCCTCCCTGAGAATTTCAGGGTTGCTAACGCTGTTTGTGATAATAATGAAGTTGATTCAGCATGATTGTTATGGTGTTCATCAGAATCAATTCCCTTCGACATTTTGATTACTGCCGATTATAGCGGATCATTTGGAGTCGTGCAAGTAAGAATTTGTTATAACGAAGATTTTTAGTAGGCGAATGGACAGGCAATCAGCTATAATAGGGCTTCGATATTTCATAGGCGAGGGGAGCTTGTTGACGATGAATCAACCTTTAATAATAGCCCGGGCGGAAGAATTTGTGAAAGAACAACTAGGACAAGATACTACGGGGCATGACTGGTGGCACACCCATCGGGTCCGCAGCACGGCATGTGAAATTGCTGAGATCGAGCGTGCGGATGTTTTTATCTGTACGATGGCAGCCTTGCTGCATGATGTTGCAGACGAGAAGCTTAATCCGTCAAAAGAAGCAGGTCTGCTTAAAGTCCACACTTGGCTTACGGCAAACCTTACAGAGGAGGAGCAAATTCGTCATATCATGCTGATCGTTGAAACGATGTCTTTTAGTGGTGGTGGAGGAGAACCTATGCAGACTCTGGAAGGTCAAGTGGTGCAGGATGCAGATCGACTAGATGCACTTGGCGCGATTGGCATTGCCAGAACCTTTATTTTCTCAGGCGCAAAGGGACGTCCGGCCTATGATCCGGAAGTTTCTCCACGCGAGGAGTCGCTGCAGAAGGAATACAGGGATTATAGCAAAGGGACGGCTGTGAATCATTTTTATGAGAAGCTGTTGAAACTAAAATTCTTAATGAATACGGCTTATGGACGCAAGTTAGCGGAAGAACGGCATGATTTCATGTTGAATTTTCTGGACCAGTTCTATAAGGAATGGAATCAAGGACGCCAATAACTGTTATAATGATAAGTATGCACAAGATGGAAGGATCGCGGAGTTTCCGCTTTAACCAGAACAATCGGCATAGAAGAGGTTGAACGATGAGTGAATTGCAATTTAGAGATTATGAGTTAGACGAAGAGATAATTAAAGCACTGGATGTTCTGAAATTTATGACACCTACGGAGGTACAGAGCAAGGTAATTCCTGTGGCTTTGCAGCAAAAGGATCTGATTGTGAAATCGCAAACAGGCAGTGGCAAGACGGGAGCTTATGGTATTCCGCTTTGCGATCTGGTGGATTGGGTGGAGAATAAGCCGCAGGCTTTGATTCTTACGCCAACTCGGGAGCTTGCGATGCAGGTGAAAGAGGATATTACGAACATCGGACGTTTTAAACGGATTAAAGCAGTTGCTCTTTTCGGCAAGCAGCCCTTTGCCCCTCAAAAGATAGAGCTTACGCAAAAAACACATGTTGTCGTAGGTACGCCTGGACGCGTATTTGACCATATTGAAAGAGGCACACTTCCGCTAAATCGAATCAAATATTTGATCATCGATGAAGCTGACGAAATGCTGAGCATGGGCTTTATTGAGCAGATCGAGAAGATCATTAAGCAGCTGCCCAAAGAGCGAGTAACGATGTTATTCTCAGCTACCTTACCCGAAGTCATTAAGAATTTGTGCCTAAAATATATGAGCGATCCAACGGATATCGAGATTCAGGCAAGTGGAATTACGACGGCTACGATTGAACATGCGTTGATTGAAGTGAGACAAGCTGCCAAATTCTCTTTGCTAAGCGATATCATAACGGTGGAGAATCCGGATAGCTGTATTATTTTTTGCCGTACGCAGGAGCAGGTAAATGCTGTATTCAGAGGATTGGCGGATCTGGAATATCCTTGTGATAAGATCCACGGAGGTATGGAGCAGGATGAGCGCTTTGAGGTCATGAATGCTTTTAAAAGAGGGCAATTCCGCTATTTAATCGCTACCGATGTAGCGGCTAGAGGGATTGATATCGAGAATATCACCCATGTGATTAATTACGATATTCCACTGGAAAAAGAAAGCTACGTGCATCGTACAGGCAGAACCGCGCGTGCAGGCAAGACGGGTAAAGCGATCACTTTTGTCACTCCGAATGAGCAGAAGTGGGTAACTGAAATTGAAAGCTATATTGGCTTCAGCATTCCGCATATGAAAGCTCCTTCGGACGACGCAGTTGCCTACGCAAAGGAAGCGTTCGAGCAGAAGATCAATAAGCAACCTGTCCGCAAGAAGGACAAAAGCGAAAGCTTAAACAAAGAGATTATGAAGCTATACTTCAACGGCGGCAAGAAAAAGAAGCTAAGAGCCGTCGATTTTGTCGGCACAATAGCAAAACTTGAAGGTATTTCCGCCGAAGATATCGGGATTATCTCGATTCAGGACAATGTGACCTACGTGGATATTTTGAACGGTAAAGGCGCAATGGTGCTGCAAGCGATGAGAGAGACCACCGTGAAGGGTAAGCAGCTGAAGGTTCATATTGCGAAAAAATAAATCAGGGATGACAGCTTATTGCTAAGCTCCTTGCAAATATGCCGCTACTGATGCGGTTTATATGAAGAGGGAGTCGTGTTCACAACACGGCTCTTTTTTTATTTGTTGTTGTATCTCAGTATCTCCATTTTTTCATTGTAAAATTATAGAAACTAGAATATAACTTGTGAGAGGTGATAGATTGAAAGGTGAATCTAGAAGCACAAGGATGAAAGTACTCCTACAAGTCACCATTTGGGAATGAAAACGGGGAAGTTGGAAGTAGAAGTAGTAAAAAAAATGTTTATAATGTATGCAGCACCAATAATTCTTCTGAATGTGTCTTGCAAGATAGCTTTAAAGACGGAAAAGCTTAGGTACAATATTTCTTGGTTAGTTATTAGTATTGTTCCTAGCACGAGAATTCTATTTTATTTAAAAGAATTACAAGGAAAAGAGTCTAGAGGTTCAGGGGTTGTTGATTTAAGTTTTTTTGATATTAAGCCTGACTTTGATCAGATAAGACTTATCTATTTTTTTCCTATAATATATTTAGGTATTCAACTAGTTTTGATTTTTTTACTACTGATCATGATAGTAACGAAAGAAAAATAAATATCTGACTAGCATAATGTTCTTGTACATACTAGGAATGCCGAAATGAACGGTAAAAATCCCGTACAATGTGTTGATCCCGCTGGAAACGTCCAAATGAACGGTAAAACTCCCGTACAATGCGATGATCCAGCTGGAAACGCCGAAATGAACGGTAAAAATCCCGTACAATGCGTTGATCCAGCTGGAAGTGGCGAAATGAACGGTAGAAATCCCGTACATTGTGCTGATCCAGCTGGAAGTGGCGAAATGAACGGTAAAACTCCCGTACAATTGGTCGATTCAGCTGGAAGTGGCGAAATGAACGGTAGAACTCCCGTACAATGCGCTGATCCAGCTGGAAGTGGCGAAATGAACGGTATAACTCCCGTATAATGAGCTGATCCAGCTGGAAGTGGCGAAATGAACGGTAGAAATCCCGTACATTCAGCCAGCATGTTATGTAACCCAAGAGACAACACCTTAATAGTGTCGTCTCTTGGGTTTTTTCGGCGCTAAATGGATCTGATAATGCAGATCCGTTCAGCTTAAGTAAAATAAGATCGAAAATAATTAATTTTAGTTCCATAAATGGAAACATATGTGATATTATGGCGATATAGAGCCCATACTTCACGGATGACCTGCCTAGCTTGGTTCCTCCTGAGGATAGGCTCTGATTTTTTTATGAGGAAGGTGGTGTGGCCCGAGCGGTATCGGGGACAGGAAGAAACGAAGCCATAAGGTTCGAACCTAACTCAGAAGGGAGAATCGAAGCGATGAAAAAAGGAACTTTTTTGAAAGCGCTTAATTTTGTTTTGGTTTTATGTTTGCTTGTACCTGCGTATTGGGCTGCACCCGCACATGCGGAGAACACGCTTATTCAGCAAAGCGATTTTGAAGATGGCACTGTTCAGGGTTGGAGTGGACGTGGGGAAGTTGAGGTGCTTACAGCCAAAACAGATGCGGCACGCAGCGGCACATATGGCCTGGAGGTAAGCGGCCGAACAAAAACGTGGCATGGACCTTCACTGGATGTGACTAGCCAGCTGGAAGTGGGACAAACTTATGTGTTTATTGGATGGGTGAAGCTGCCTGCCGGATCATCCAACGCGAATATCTATATGTCACTGCAGCGGACATTACCTTCTACCATTCATTATGACAATTTGACCTTTGGAGCAGTGACAGCGAACGGTTGGGTGAAGCTTCAGGCGCAGTACAAGCTATTGGAGCCGGCAGATCAACTTTCTATTTATTTTGAAGTGCCGGGTAGCGCGACAACTTCTTTTTATTTGGATGATTTTCGATTGGAAAAGCTACCGGATCTCGGTCCAATTGTCATCGAGGATGCAATTCCTTCGCTGAAGGATGTGTTTGCAAACAAATTTCTGATCGGCTCGGCGTTTACGAATAGTGAGCTGCTGACAGCTCCGGATCGGCAATTGTTGGCCAAGCATTTTGATAGTGTAACGCCAGGAAATGTTCTGAAATGGGATAGCACGGAGCCGCAGGAAGGTGTGTTTAATTTCGCTGAAGCTGACACGGCAGTAGCTTTTGCTACCGCAAATGGGCAGCAGGTACGTGGACATACCCTGGTCTGGCATTCGCAGACACCGGATTGGGTGTTCCGTGACGCCAGCGGTAATTTGGTCTCCAAAACGGTGTTATATGAGCGGATGAAGAGTCATATTAAGACTGTTATGGAACGTTATAAAGGTGAAATCTATGCTTGGGATGTCGTCAACGAAGTGATTGACACTTCGCAATCTGATGGCATGCGCCGCAGCCTGTGGTACCAGATCGCGGGTGAAGAGTATATTGAGAAGGCGTTCCAGTTCGCTCATGAAACTGATCCTAACGCAAAACTGTTCATCAATGACTACAATACCCATGAGCCAGCCAAAAGCCAAGCGCTATACAATCTGATTGTACGACTTCAGTCTAAAGGGGTTCCTATTGACGGAGTAGGGCATCAAACGCACATTAGTTTGTATTATCCTTCGCTCTCTGAAATCGAAAATTCGATTATCAAGTTCAAGGCTTTAGGGCTGGAAACTCATATTACTGAGCTGGATATTAGTGTGTATTCTGATAATTCTCAAGCCTATGAGACCTTCCCTGATAATTTGAAGCAGCGCCAAGCGGCTTTATACAAATCATTATTTGAGATCTTCCTGCGGCACACGGATACGGTCACGAATGTCACTCTCTGGGGGAAGGATGACAGTAATACTTGGCTGCACACTTATCCGGTAGCCCGTAACAATTGGCCTTTATTATTTGATGAGCGCCTTCAATCTAAGCCGGCCTACTGGTCCGTATTGGAGACAGTGGCAGCTCCCGTAGTTCCAGCAGCTCCTGCTAACTTGAATGCAGCTGCAGGCAATGGGCTCGTGAATCTTAGCTGGAGCACCTCGGCGGGCGCAACTTCCTATACGGTGAAACGGTCACTTACGAGTGGTGGCCCTTATACCACTCTGACTACGGCTACCGGGACGAGCTATAGCGATGCGGCGGTTAGCAACGGAACGACTTATTATTATGTTGTGAATGCAGTCAATAGTGCGGGTACGAGCAGCAATTCTGTACAAGCGATGGCTACACCGCAAGACTCGGGGCCTGTCGAACCGGTCACCGGGCTTGCAGTGGCGTATCGGACAGCGGATACTAACCCAAATGACAACCAGATGAAGCCCTATTTTAATATTAAAAATAACGGCACAACTGCAGTCGATCTTAGCGAGCTGAGCATCCGTTACTGGTATACGATCGATGGAGACAAGCCGCAATCCTTTTTCTGCGATTATGCCCAGATCGGCAACAGCAAGGTAGCAGGCAGTTTTGTAAAGCTGGACACGCCTCGAACGGGAGCGGATTACTATTTGGAAGTGAAATTCAACGCAGGTGCGGGCATGCTTGCCGCTGGAGGAACTTCCGGGGATATTCAGACCCGGATACACAAGACAGATTGGAGCAATTTTAACGAGGCCAATGATTATTCGTTTAATTCACTTCAGACCGCTTATGCGGATTGGAACAAGGTGACCCTTTATCGGAACGGAGTGCTGGTATGGGGAACAGAGCCGCAATAGCGAAACTAGGGGAACTGAGCTTTAATTGTGCCGTTTTTAATTTTTAGGGAAAACCTCCCTAAATATTGCCTGAATTCCACTATTATGAGCAAATTGGGGTGAATTTGCGGGAGGTTTTCCCTGATTGCAAGGATTAGAGCAATAAACCAAAGAAAATCAGGGAGGAATTCCTTAATCAAGCATCACGTTTGCTGCAAATAGAGGAGTTACGTGAAAAAGCAAGCCTAGTCGCCAAAAACATGGTGACTAGGCTTGCTTCATTTTTGCCCAGCTGTGGCAAATTACTTTTTAAAAGTTATATTGTGCCTGATGCAGACGGCTGTAAATTCCACCAGCATGGACTAATTCCTCATGTCTGCCTTGTTCAGCGATTCCTTCTTCATTCACGACCATAATCCGGTCGGCATTTTTGATCGTCGTCAAACGGTGAGCGATGACGAGTGTGGTTCTGCCTACGGACAGATCAGCCAGGGATTGCTGAATCGCGGCTTCGGTCTCTGTGTCCAGCGCGGAAGTAGCTTCATCCAGAATCAGAATCGGCGGATTCTTGAGGAACATGCGAGCGATAGCCAGGCGCTGCTTTTGTCCACCGGACAATTTCACACCGCGCTCCCCGATGACTGTCTCCATTCCATCTGGCAGATTCTGAATGAGCTCCTCCAGATGAGCACGTCGCGCAGCTTCCCAGATTTCAGGCAGCTTTGCATCCAGTTTCCCATAGGCGATATTCTCGCGAATTGTCCCGGAGAACAGGAAAACATCCTGCTGCACGATCCCGATTTGTTTGCGCAGCGATTCCAGCTTCATGTCACGGATATCGATGCCATCAATCGTGATGGCCCCGGCTGTGACATCATAGAAGCGCGGAAGCAGGCTGCAGATTGTTGTTTTGCCTGCGCCGGACGGCCCAACAAAGGCAATGGTTTCGCCAGCCTTTACGTTAAGGCTTATATTTTGCAGAACCGGACGATTCTCTTCGTATCCAAAAGATACATCCTGGAATGTAATATCACCGCGCAAAGCGTTGATCTCCACGGCATCCGGTTTGTCACTGATGTCAGGTTCCGTGTCAATGATCTCCAGATAACGTCTGAAGCCGGCAATTCCTTTAGGATAACTTTCGATCACGGCATTGATTTTCTCGATAGGGCGGAAGAAGATATTAGACAACAAGATAAACGCCACAAATTCACCGATTTGCAGCTCGCCATTGATAAAGAACCATGCGCCGCAGATCATCACCAGGATAGTAATGAGGCGGGTCATCATATAGCTGACGGACAAGCTTCTAGCCATGATTTTATAAGCCATAAGTTTTGTTTTGCGGAACATTTGATTATCTACTGCGAATAGTTCTTGTTCATGCTGCTCATTGGCAAAAGATTGCACGACCCGAATCCCGCCGACATTGTCTTCGATACGGGCATTGAAACTGCCTACATTTCCAAATAGCTGGCGATAAGTTGAAGTCATATTGCGGCCGAAGTAGATGATTACCCAAGCCATAATTGGAACGATAATAAAAGTAATAATCGCCAGCTTCAGATTAATATCAGCCATTAGGAGAAAGGCTCCGACAAGGGTCATGATTGCAATAAATACATCCTCAGGACCGTGATGCGCCACTTCGCCGATATCATTTAAGTCATTGGTGATTCTTCCGATTAGATGGCCTGTTTTATTATTATCAAAGAATCGGAACGAGAGTTTCTGAATATGGTCAAACATTTTTTTGCGCATATCAGTTTCGATATTTATGCCCAGCATATGACCCCAGTAGGTGACAATATACTGCATCACCGTATTTAAGGCGTAAATCGCCAGCAGCGCAACACAAGCGATAAGAATAAGCGGCCAATCTTGACCAGGAAGCAAATCATCAATAAATTTATTGACGGCTACCGGAAAAGCCAGTTCTAGCAGTCCCGCAAAAACAGCGCAGGAGAAATCCAATATAAATAATTTTCTATACGGACGATAGTAGGAAAAAAACCTTCGAAGCATTCTGTTCACTCTTTTCTGTGGTTTAAATATGAGTTCAAATGAAATTGATTCTCAACTACCCGATGATATGGATACTAAAGATGGTCAGCGGTTTTGTCAATAATTCGGGTATAAAATTACTTAAGGGTTGTAACTTCTAATAGAATAGTAGATGATGGTTCATAGTGTTTAAAATATTTCAAATCCTTGACAAGCTCTGTGCTTGGCGGGGTTATTTGTTTGTAATTTAGGAGGATACACGATGAAAGCTTCACAAAGCGAAGGACACATTCAGAATAATAGCTTAATGGACAGCAAATATGATCGCTGGCTACTTGTGCTGGGAATTATTTTTATCGCTGCAGCGCTGCGGGCTCCATTTACTTCTGTGGGTCCATTAATACAATTGATTCAGGATGACCTCGGCTTATCCAATACTCTAGCAGGAGCTATTACTACTTTACCATTATTGGCTTTTGCCATCTTGTCCCCGTTTGCTCCAAAGCTGGCCCGCCGTTTTGGTTTAGCTAATGTGTTATTAGTTGCCATGGTCATGCTGGCTATGGGAATTCTAATTCGCTCGGGATCTGGAGCAGGTCTGTTGTTCACAGGTACTGCTATACTTGGATTATCCATTGCCGTGTGTAATGTACTACTTCCAGGTCTTATTAAAGGGAAGTTTCCTCACAAAATCGGGCTAATGACAGGTATCTACACGGTTTCTATGAATTTATGCGCAGCTATTGCCTCAGGAATTAGTGTACCGCTGGCAACGAATGCTGGATTCGGTTGGAGAGGAACCTTGGCCATCTGGTTTATGATCGCAGCTCTAGCAACAGTGTTCTGGATTCCGCAAATGCGTAAGCTTAATCAAGGAACCGGCTCTAAGAGTGCAGCCTCAAGCAAAAATATGTGGCGTTCATCTCTTGCTTGGAAAGTCACGATCTTTATGGGCTTACAGTCACTGCTTTATTACGTCTTTATTGCCTGGTTTTCGGTTCTCCTCGGTGAACGGGGAATGTCGTCGAGTAATGCGGGTTGGTTTCTCTCGCTCATGCAATTGGCACAGCTACCCTTTACTTTCTTCGTACCGCTGTGGGCAGGCCGGATGAAGAACCAACGTATTCTAGTTATAATCACTGCTGTTCTTTATTTCATCGCATTAGGTGGCATCTGGCAGGGCAGTGGCGCTTTAATGGCTGTCTGGGCGGTATGCTTTGGTATTGCCGGAGGATTTGCCTTCGGTCTTGCGATGATGTTCTTCAGTCTAAGAACAAGAAGCACGCAAGAAGCGGCGGAGCTGTCAGGAATGGCCCAATCTGTGGGTTATGTACTGGCAGCAATGGGACCGGCATTATTCGGCTGGCTGCATGATGTAACGAACAGCTGGACGGTGCCATTGATTTTACTGCTGGGTGCAAGTGTACTGTTGATGGTTGTCGGGCTTGGCGCTGGCAGTGATCGGTATGTTGGAGACAGAAAATAGGATCCCGTGTAAAAAAGAGTGTACTAGCGCGTATTAAGCGCCAGTGCACTCTTTTTTTGACTATTGAACATGAGAAGTATTTCTTATCTATTCTAGCTTCGTTTGTAAGCAACAATCCGGATTCTGCGATAATCCATTACCCAGCGGCCGTCCTGATATAGCTTGGATTTCAATTTCTGTTCCATAGAAGAGAGAACTTCTGCGCGTTCGGTCGGTGTGAGCACACTTAAGATTCCATCGGCAAAAGTATTCAGCCACCGCTGAAATCCTTGCTCCAAGCCTTCCAGTGGTGTTGGCCGGTCAAAACAAAGGGCGAGGTCCACGGTCAGTCCGTGCTTCTCTAGTAGAGTTGCATACTCGCCAACGCTTGGGAAGTACCAGGGCAAATGCAGCTTATGACTACAGCCAATGGCTGCAAAAGCTTGTGGAAGGCCAGCGACGATGGAAGCAATATTGCCCAGTCCACCGAACTCGGCCACGAAACGGCCGCCTACCCGCAGGCTGGCAACAATGGACGCCGCCGCTCCGTTTGCGTCTGTTAGCCAGTGAAGGGCAGCGTTGCTGAACACAGCATCGACTGGCTGTTCCGCGACATAAGTTTGCCCATCAGCTAAGACAAAGCTTAGATGGGGATGCTTGTCACGGGCTGTCTGAATCATTTCGGCAGAGGCATCAATACCTGTCACAGTGGCGCCCTTAGCAGCAATGGCTGCCGCCAAATCCCCGGTTCCACAGCCCCAATCGATAATCTGTTCGCCTGGCTGTGGGTGAAGCAGCTCAATCAATGATTCTCCAAACTGAGACACAAAGGCCATATCAGTATCATAGGTTTGGGTATTCCACTGTTGGTTCATAAGTATTCATCCTTTCTATTGATCGATTATTCCGACATCTCCGTCATAGCGCCTTACTTTATCTATGTTGTACCATAGGAGGCTTTATAATAGAAATATATAAACTGAATAATATTGATTGGTTATACCTATGAGTCTATATGAAGCCTATTTCAATAACACAAAAACCTTGCGTTTTAAATGCAGAGGGAGTATAGTATTATGTACAGGCGGTTTTGGTCGCCAGTTACATAATATGCGGTCATGGCGGAATTGGCAGACGCGCTGGCTTCAGGTGCCAGTGGTAGCAATATCGTGGAGGTTCGAGTCCTCTTGACCGCATCCTATCAACAAAAACAGGTTTCTGATTTACCTATTCAGGTAGATTGGAAACCTGTTTTTTTATTGAATCAGGTTCGAGTTCTTCTTCGAAAAAATACTTACTTAGCTAAGTATTGATATTCATCGATTACTATGTTATTATTTTCACAATCTTAAGGAGGAGGTAATACATATGTTAACTACTTTTAAAGCGACAGCTAAAAAACTGCCTAATGGAATGCAAGTTGAAACCAATTCTAGAGGTTTTAAGATTATTATGGACGAACCAGAGGATTTGGGGGGGACCGATGTTGGTTTGAATCCCGTCGAGGCGTTATTGTGTGCCTTTGGTGCATGTCAGTCCATTGTCGCTAGTGCCTTTGCAGACGCTAACGATTTTAGCTTCGAAGAATTTTATGTTGAACTTGAAGGAGATTTAGATCCGGATGGTTTCATGGGTCTTGCAGATGTGAGAAATGGTTTCCAAGAAATTCGTTTTGTTATGCATTTTAAAACCAACGAAAGCCAAGAAAAGGCAGATGCTTTTGCAGACTTTATCGAAAAGACATGTCCTGTTGGAGATTGTCTTGCTAACGGTGTGAAGCTGGTAAAAGCAGGCGTAGTCATTCACTAATACATTCGCTTGAGGGGGCTCTTTATGAGTCCCCTCAAGGATATGAGGAGCATAACGATGGAAATAAAAATGTCTATGATTCCAGGTGGCAAAAAGGGGAAAGCAGGCAAGATAAATGTAAATATCGGAGACAAGATATCTGCAGGAGATACCTTGGTACAGATTGAAACTGGAAAAGGCAACAGATCGATTGAAGCGGCAGAAGAGGGTATTATTATCAATATATTATTTGAAGAGGGGGGCGAGATTGCCTCAAATCAAGTCTTATTTGAAGTAAATCCAATCCAGGTGGAGGCTCCGGTCCAATTATCTGTCCCACAACCTGCAGTCGCCGTGCAACAAACTCATGCTATAAACCCTGACTTGCTTATCATTGGAGCAGGACCAGGAGGTTACGTTGCCGCTATTTATGCAGCAAAAAAAGGACTTCAGGTAGCGATGATTGAGAAAGAAGAATTAGGAGGTACCTGCTTAAATGTTGGCTGTATCCCTACAAAATCTTTAGTCAAATCATCTGAAATCTGTCATGAAATAAAAAACTCCTCTTTGTTTGGTATAACAACAGGATCTGATCTTCAAGTGGATATGAAGCAGGTTATTCGTCGTAAAAATGAAGTCAAAGAGAAATTGGTCTCCGGCGTTGGTTATTTAATGGAAAAAAACGGTGTTCAGGTTGTTCGCGGCCACGCTTCGTTCCTATCGGCGCATGAAGTGAAGGTAACCGGCGAAAATAGTTACCGTATTTCAGCAAAAAATATCATTGTGGCAACAGGCTCGAGGATTTCCAAGGTGAATATCCCAGGAATTGATCTGCCATTTGTAATGAACAGTACTGAAGCGCTCGCCTGCGAAGAGTTACCAAAGGTAATAACTATCATCGGTGGCGGGGTTATCGGCATGGAATTCGCCTTCATTTACCGTAACCTAGGAGTTGAAGTTCATGTTGTAGAATTTATGGACCGTCTGCTAACGATGCTGGACAGTGATATTTCGGTAGAAATTATGTGTTTAGCTCAGCGGGCTGGGATTCATATTCATACCAACTCCAAAGTTTCCAAAATCCAACGTGCGGATGATGGTCAGGCGATTGTAACCTATGAGAATAGTGAGGGTGAGCATTTGCTAGTTAGTGAAAAAGTATTGGTCGCTATTGGACGCGAGCCTAACCTAGAGGGTCTGGATATCGAAAAAGCAGGTATTCAACTAAATGAACGTGGTAAAGGTATTGCCGTTGATAAACAAATGCGTACGAATGTAGAAAATGTGTATGCGATTGGCGATGTAACTAACATTATTCAGCTTGCTCATGTTGCTTCACATCAGGGCATTACGGCTGTAAACACCTTACTCGGTGAATCCCAAGATATGCATTATTCCGCGGTACCGAATGTAATTTTCACTTCTCCAGAGATTGCCAGCGTCGGGCTGTTGGAAGATGAATGTAAGGAGAATGGGCTGGACTATCGTGTGAGTAAGGTATCTTTTGCAAGTAACGGAAAAGCATTGACAATGAATGAACCGGAAGGTTTTATCAAATTAATCAAAGATAATGGCTCCGGAAAGATTGTGGGAGGGTCTATCATTGGTCCCGATGCGTCTTCTCTGATTAGTAGCCTTACACTTGCGATTGCCAATGGGCTTACGGAACAACAGATTACACAGACAATCTTTGCCCATCCAACTACTGGGGAAGTAATTCATGAAGCTGCATTCGGTTTAGGAATTGGGGCGTTGCATCAAGGATAAGTTGTTCTATGTATCTCGGGAGACGGATCCCCTACTGCAGCCTAAATAAATGAACTATTTGATCACTTGAAAAGTATGTTCAGCTTCCTTAATATATTTTGCTATAATAAATTAGAAAAGAGTTGATTATTTTAAGATAAAACAGTTGGGATTGGTTGGTGTAAACATTGTTTAATTTAGATGACTGTATGGCCTTTATTGCAAACCGTAGTGCAAAAATATTCGCGGAAGCCTTGGAAAAGGAATTTCGGCCGTATAATATGACCCGGAGCCAATGGATTGCGATGTATTACATCTATACCAGTGAATCCATTACCCAGAGAGAACTAGCAGATAAAATGTCTATAAAAGAGCCCAGCGTAGTCAGGCTGCTTCAAAAATTAGAATCTGAGGGGTTCTTGCATCGCTCTGGCACCCATGCGGATAAGCGAGTCAAGCAGTTGGAATTGTCAGATAAGGGAGTACAGATCTATCTCGATTTACTGCCGGTTGCCGAAAAGTTTAAAGATGATACGATCACCAATATTTCCGAACAGGATCTTCAAACGTTTAAAAATGTATTAGGTGTCATGGTTGAAAATGCCTCAAAAGAGAGATCATAAAAAACTATGCAGAACAAAATAAAGAATAGGTCAGGTTGGGTATGTTCCTTTTTTACATATCTTATCTGGCCTATTTTTTGTATAGACTTTTGTAGTTTTAGTATATGTACGAACAGTGTCTGCTAACGGACCGTATGGCCGTTATTATTGATTTTTGGCACATTTTACAGAGGTTTCGGACTGCATAGCGCTTATTGCTAAGGAATCGTGTGAAAAGCGAGTGTTTGGAGACGAATAGCTGCATCTGAGTCCGAAAGTAAGCTGAAACACGCTATTTTTCGGAAATAGCGGCATCTCAGTCCGATACATCATAATGAGGAAGGAATAGTTGCCACGGTGGGAGTATCTAGCTGTTGAGTAGCCCCCCAACAAATCCGTCCTAGCTAAGTGCTAGGCGTTTTTTTTGTTGCGCTCATAATCGCTGCGATGAAAAAATGGGTGTTTTTGTATTGACAATTATATCGGCTTCCGTAATAATGGTATTACGGAAGCCGATATATCGACAACGGTAATAGAATGGGGATGAAATGATGCCTGAAAGCACAGAAAGAGGCGCATTAACTGAAGCTGTATTTTATATCTTATTGTCTCTATATACAGCAATGCACGGATACGCAATTATGCAGAATGTGAAGGACTTAAGTAACGGTCGGGTTGATCTGGGCGCGGGCACTTTATACGGAGCACTTAACACTTTACTGGAAAAAGGCTGGATAAAAGCAGTGGAAGGGGAGCAAGGTTCCCGTAGAAAAGAATACGAAATTACCGGCTTAGGAAAGTCAGTGATTCAGGGAGAGATCATCCGTCTGGAAGAATTGATAGCCAATGGTAAGAGAATAGCTGGAGGTGAGTCCAAATGAAACATGTGGTTCGCAAGCTGATTTGGGATTATGAGAAGGAAGAAAAGTGGCTTAATGAAATGTCTGCGAAGGGGATGGCTCTATCAGAATTATCCTGGTGCAAATATGTGTTTACAGAGACCCCCAATAATGAGTACACGTATAGAATTGAGCTTTTAGATAACTTGCCGGATCATCCGGATAGCATCAAATATCTCAAGTTTTTAGAGGAAAACGGTATAGATTGTGTAAGTACTTACATGCGCTGGGTTTACCTTAGAAAGAAGTCAGTGGAAGGTCCGTTTGATATTTACACAGATCTGGAATCCAGAATAAAACACTATAAGCGAATCAACAGGTTATGGAAATCTGTAATGTGGTTAGAGTTGATTTTAGGCCTATTTAATGTGATGATTGGTGTAATAAATTATTCTTTTTCATCACAGAATCTCAGCATGGTAAACGTAATAATGGGCGGTATGTTGATTTTGTTAGGTCTTGTTTTTTTAATTATTGGTGCACCTATCCGTAAGAAAATTAAGAAGCTTCAGCTGGAAAATTTGATAATAGAATAGGACTTTAGAGTTGTAACATGCACACACGGCAAGTTTCCTTTTCAGAGGGAGACTTGCTGTTTATTTTTGCGGAGTTTTACTGCGAAATTTACCAGTCTATCATTTAGGACTCAACTATCAAGCTTATTTACCGAAAAAAAGGTATACTGAAATTATTACAAGTTTGTTAATATAGTCCCCCATTTTCAAAAGAGGAGGCTTACAGGTGTCTGATTTTCTTTTTAAACAGCTATACTTACGGTCTTCTATCGGGATTGCGGTAGTCTCTCCAAAGGATGGGACGTTATTACAATCGAATCCTGCGCTATGCCAAATGTTTGGTTATGCAGAAGAAGATCTTTTGAATATAAATTATCTGGATCTTGTGTATCCGGAAGATAAAACTAATAACGATCATTCCGTTATCCTGAACGATTTGCTAGCTGAGCCTGGGACTGCATTGGAGAAAGAACGGCGGTTCTTGCGTAAGGATGGCGATATCATCTGGGTAGCCCAACATATATTTTTAATCTATCAGGAGAACTCCAGTGAACCCTATGTCCTGATTTCTGAGTTAACGGATATCACTGACCGAAAACTTGCTGAACAAAAGATTCATGAAGATGAGCAGTTATATAATTTGATTACGCAAAATACACCGGATATGATTTCTTTTGGCGATCCTGACGGGACACTGCACTACGTATCTCCCTCAGTGGAGCTGCTATTAGGTTATTCTGCACAAGAAATGATAGGTACCAAAAGACCCGAGTATTATCACGTAGATGATGCTCTAGAGATGATTGAACAAGGTAAGATATATTCCGATACGGACGTATTTACTCGTAGAGCCCGTCATAAAGATGGACATTATTTGTGGATCGAGAGTTCTTCCCAAGTGGTACGTGATGAGCAGGGGAACGTTAAACAGATATTAACCATTGGTCGCGATATTACTCAGCGCAAGAAATACGAGGATATGCTGGCTAAAGCGCAACACCTTGCGAAGATGGGATCCTGGGAATGGGACATGACAAAATCACGGCTGACGGTTTCCAGAGAGATGCGTAATATTTTTGGCTTTTTGGAAGATGAGAGCAATCATTCTTATTTTGATTACAGACGTGTTTTTGCTTGCATTGATCCTGACGATTTCATCAGGCTTGAACGGTTAGTACATCAATCCATGGAGAATGGGACTAATGGCGAAGTAACGGTCCGTATTCATAGTGCGGATGGAGAGCTGAAATATCTGGATGCGCACTGGGAAGTGATTACGGATGAAGAAGGAAGACTGCTGCAGATCAGCGGGATAGCCCAGGATGTCACCGAACGTCAACGAATGGAAGAACAACTGCGGGAAAGTGAGCAGAACTATCGTCTGATCTCAGAAAATTCTATGGACTTCATTTCACGTAATGCAGCGGACGGGAGCTTTACCTATCTGTATGCCTCACCCATCTGCCAGACTATGTTTGGCTATGCACCAGAAGAAATGTGCGGAACTAGAGGGATTGATTACATACATCCGGAGGACAGAATCAAATTAACTTCATATCTCAGCAATTGTATGGAGGGGAAGAAGCTTGAGCCTGTTATTCTCCGGTTTATTTGCAAAGACGGAACCTGTATTTGGACAGAAACGACACTGCGGTATATTTACTCTGAGACCTGCGGGAATCAGGAGCTTGTCTGTGTAACCCGCGATATTGGGGAACGTACGCGTCATTTTGAAGAAATACAGAAATTAAGTAACGAATATGCGCTGATCTTGAATTCGGTCTCTGAGGGCATATTTGGGATGAACCTTGAAGGCAACACGATGTTCATTAATCCAGCAGCCATTACTATGTTGGGTTTCGATCCTACTGAGTGGGGAAACAGCAAATTTCATGCAATTCACCAAACCTGGCTGGATAACGAGTCTTTTACAGGAATTCAGAAGACGCTGCTTCCTTCGCGCTCCAATAATCTCACTATTGAAGATAGGGAGGGTGTGTTTTGGAGGCAGGATGGTTCAAGCTTTTTAGTCAGATATCGAATGACCCCACTATTTGATGGTGATGAACGGATTGGGGCGGTTGTCGTCTTTCGTGATATCACGGAGGAGAAGGAGATTGTGCGGGCGAAGGAGTCTGCCGAGGAAGCCGACCGGGCAAAATCGGAGTTCCTAGCGATCATGAGCCATGAGCTGCGTACGCCTATGAACGGTATTATTGGGATGGCTGATCTTTTATCGGGGACGGAGCTGGATGAAGAGCAAAGCTACTACACACAGATCATTAACAAAAGCGGAGAGGCATTGCTTCATATTCTGAATGAAGTGCTGGATTTCAGCAAAATTGAAGCAGGCATGATGACGCTTGAACTGCAAATGGTGGATTTGCATGAAGTGATACAGAACGTTTGTGAACTGTTTTATCCGAAGGTTAAGGAAAAAGGGCTTTTACTTACTAGCGAGTTATCTCCTGAGCTTCCAGCCGTCATCATGACTGATGGGGCGAGATTGCGTCAAATTCTCGTAAATCTGGTTGGGAATGCAGTGAAATTTACGGAGACAGGTGAAATCAGTATCTCTGTTATGCTAGAAGCCTCAGAGGCATCCGGAAATCTTATCGTGAAATTTGTCGTAAAAGATACTGGGTTGGGGATTCCAGTTTCCAGCCAAGGTCTATTATTTCAATCCTTCTCTCAATTGCATCCGTCGATCAATCGTAAATATGGCGGTACAGGGCTTGGACTTGCCATTAGTAAAAAGCTGGCCGAGCTTCTTGGCGGATCTATCGGTGTAAATAGCTGTGAGAATGAAGGCTCGGAGTTTTATTTTACAGTGGAGGTCTCTCTACCCAAAGAGGAATGGGATCAGAAATTGACCGTCAACGCCTCAACAGATTTGGTCAGAAATGATAAATCCACTGTTAAAGAGTTAACTACCGGTGAATATGGACCGATGTCCATTCTTATTGCTGAAGATCATCCTGTGAATCAGCAGCTTATGCAGGCGTATCTGAAAAAGAGGGGATATGTTCCTGACATCGCCTTAAATGGTGAGGAAGCAGTTCGGGCTGTGCTTTCCAATCATTATGATCTGGTATTTATGGATATTCAGATGCCTATTATGGATGGAATAGAAGCAACAGGAATCATACGTGAGAAGCTTGGGCTGAATCCAATCATCATTGCGGCTACAGCCTTTGCCAGAGATGAAGATAAGATGATGTGTCTTAGTGCTGGAATGCAGGATTTCATTTCTAAACCCATCTCGATAAAAGAGCTCGACCGGGTATTAAGAGAGTGGTCTGCCCAAATTCGTTTAGGTGAGCATCATTGACAAATAAGGTTATGATTAATATATTGATATTAATCGTAATCATTACGTATATTATTTGTCATGAAAGGATTCTTATCTTGCTAACAATGAAGCGCGGGGATATTTTAATTATTGTGATAGCCTTGTTAGCTGCGGGCTTGATTTATGGCATGAAGTGGTGGGACAGCAGCAATGAGCAGTATCAGCAAGGGGATTTGAAAGCTATAATTACGGTGGACGGTCAAGAGTACAAAACCGTTTCTTTGACTAAAGAAGAACAAATTATAGATATTCAAACGAAATTCGGCCACAATACGCTAAAGGTGTTTGATTATGGAATCCAAATGACCTATTCTGATGCTCCCTTAAGAATTGCTTTGGAAATGGGGTTCATCTCAAGACCCAAACAGCAAATTATCTGTATTCCAGCTCGTATTATGGTAGAAGTATTTAATCCTAATAAGTCTGAGAATGATGAGGATGAGCTAGATGCGATTATTTAGTAATCTTAGTTGAGCCTTCTAGCTCCTTCCATGCGGTGATAGAGTCAGGACTGGTGTAGATGTAAGGTGTTACGGGTTGTTTGATAGGTGTAATAGACTCTGCACTAATTTGCATAATTTCTTGACCTTTATAGGGAACAACTTGAAGCTTGCCCCGGACCTCTATCCAGGTATCGGTAGGCAGGCTTTTTAGCTTGCCGGAATCCACTAATATCCCAAAAGGTGTAGCATCGGCAGTACAGCATTGGACCAGAAATCTACCTATGGCAAAAGAATTCTCTGAATGTTCACCTTGATCACGATATAAAAAGCCGGAAATAGTAATTTCTTTGCCTGCAAATTGTTGTTTGTACAGCTCAAGCGCACCTAAAGTTTCGGAGAAAATCGCCGAATAAACTGGGACCACAGGTTGTGCATAAAGGATCTTGGCCAGCTCAGTAAGCTCTTCATGGTAAGGATCAATGGACTCGAATCTCGCGGAATTTTTAGCTTCAGTGGGCAAGGAGGATAGGGAGATTCCTTTTTTAGCAGCAGCCATACTTCCCAATGCGCGATCAGGAAGAAGAAATCCGAGCAGCAGTGGAAAAAGGAATAATCCATATAGCGCTGTACTTTTGAAAAAAGAATGTGGGAGCCGATGCTCGCAGTCACAGAGAACACTACCTTTGCCAAATAAAGCCTGTATGGTCAGACTGAGCGCCATAAGTGTCAGCGGGATTGGGCATAATTGAACCCAGCGTGCCAGTTTAGGAGCTACATAATAATGCAAAGCGTCCTGCTGTACCAGATGCCCGATATAGAGGGCGAAAGCGAGCAGAATGACCGCCCTTAACAAATAGTGAAACCGGATGCTACGAGAGTCATTCATGCTCTATCCTCCTACCCATGTTGTAAGCAACAGCTTACCACCTCTATGAATTACAGCCACAAGGACATGAATACCGCCCCAATAAACACGCTTGCGAAGATCAGAAAGAACAAATAAAGAGCGAATTTGGTCTTAAACAGCGAGAGCAACATCAATGAATTTTTGAAATCCAGCATGGGTCCGAATACCATAAAAGCGAGCAGAGCCCCCGATGGAAAAGAATGTACGAAGGTGGAAGCTACAAAGGCATCTGAGGTGGAGCAGAGCGAGAGCACAAATGCCAGTCCCATCATGAAAAAATATGAACCCAGCGGTTTAGCTCCGATCGCGGCCAGACTGTCTTGAACCATAAATGTCTGAATGCCAGCGGTTAATAAGCAGCCGATCATTAAATATTTTCCCATCTCAAAAAACTCATCTGAGGTATGGACGAAGACAGCGGCTATTTTTCCCCCGCGAGAATTATTCTGATGAGCTTCCCCCGTTTCACGCTGAACATTTAGGCGGATGGGAGATTTTTTGACCGTTGCGTAGATTATCAAGCCTATGAGACAGGCTACAGCAAAAGCCAGACCCATACGGGCATAGGCCAGCTCCGAGTGGCTGCGAAATGCTGTCATGGTCGCCCCATAGACAACAGGATTTAGGATCGGTCCGGACAAAATAAAGACGATAGCCACGTAAACAGGCATACCTTTATGGATAAGCCGGCGGACGAGCGGGATCATTCCACATTCGCAGACCGGAAAAATAATTCCGAGCAGACATGCGAACAGAATAGCCGGAAGAGGTCGCCGCGGAATCCACCGGGAAATCATTTCATCCGGGATAAAGACGCGAAGCAGTGAAGATAACAATGCTCCTGCTAATACAAACGGCAAGGCTTCCAGCAATATGCCGATAAAAGCGGTTTTGAAGGTGTCGATGTACGCATTATCCAGCAGTTCCAGATGATTCGGCAGCCATACAAAACCAATGATAATCAGGAACGAGATCGGGAGGAGCAACGGCAGTATTTTTAATGGTGAAAAGGTAGTCAAAACTCGAATAAGGCGGACCACCGATCTGCCAGCTGTTCTTCATCTATATTCATCCCGATGAACACCACATAAGGCATACCAGGATAACGAGAGGCTTCCCAGGTAGTACGCATCCCCGCATATTGAACAAGCTGAACCGGCTCCTGTTCGGACAAAAGAATATGCCCCTTGGCACGTAATAGGTTGTCACCCCATTCTTGAAAGAAAGCCTCTAGGCGTTCTTTAGAAGGCATTGTTGTCCTTACCTGCGGAATGGTTAACGTGATGGCTGTTACCTGCGAGAAAGAAGCATGCTGCTCCTCATGCAGCTCTTTTACAGCGGTTCCCCCATGCTCTGAATGCATTTGTTTCAATGATGCTCCTTTGAAGGTTTGAGGCGCTCGCTGTGGAGCCGGAGCTATGATTTTACGTGGGATAATTCCTGACAATATCGGAGAGAGGTTGATTTCGCTGTAATGGGTGTATACAATTTCAGCCTCCGTATTTTGTTTACGAACTCCCTTTTCAATTCGCCATAAGGTTTCCGGTTCTACGAGATCACTTTTATTAACGACAATAAGATCAGCTGTGGAAAGCTGCTTACGCAGGGTCCGAACGAGCTGTTTGTCAGAGGAGAGTCTGCTGTTATATTCCAGAGCATTTTCCGCATCTAACAGAGTGATGGTATAGTGCAGCTCCACCAGATCCTGTAGAGGAGTTTCCTGCAACGTTTTGGCGATTTCTTCAGGATCGGCGACGCCGGTCAACTCCATATAAATGGCATCTGGACGTCCTCTCAGCAGCACCATCAGGCTATCTGCCAAATCCTCTTTACGGCTACAACATACGCATCCGTCCAGCAGTTTAGTTACAGCTGTACCGGTATGCTCCTGCAAAATATACCCGTCCACATCTCGTTTGCCCAGTTCATTCATTACTACTCCTGGATTCAGCCCTCTTACCTTGCTCTCTTTCAGCAGGGACAACAGCAGAGTTGTCTTCCCGCTCCCCAGAAACCCGCTCAAAATAATTACTGGTATCTTCATGATCTCCACTCCTGCCTGATTCTCTAGGAATTACAAGAATCATATTTTTTATAATTCCATCTATACGTAATTTGTCCACCAGAAAGACCACAAAATTAAGAGAGTTGAAATTTTTACAAGATCATAGTTGACAGATTGTGAATAAACCGTGTACGATGTGTTAATCGTAATTATTACGATTTAATCAAAAGGAGATGGAAACGATGAGAGTAATCATAACTCTGGCATGTACGGAGACAGGAGATCGCAACTATACCACTACCAAGAATAAACGAAATCATCCAGGGCGTATGGAAATGAAAAAATATTGTCCACGCCTTAAGAGAGTAACCTTACATCGCGAAACCCGTTAAGGGCGGATGTTTTTAATCTTGATTTTATAAACGATAGGAGTGATATAGTTGAAAAAGCTCCCTGTTACCGTGCTCAGTGGATATTTGGGCTCTGGGAAAACAACATTGTTGAATCATATTCTGCACAACCGTGACGGTCTTAAAGTAGCTGTTATTGTAAATGACATGAGTGAAGTGAATGTGGATGCGAATCTGGTGAAGTCCGGAAATACGCTTTCCAGGACTGAAGAGAAATTGGTTGAGATGTCCAATGGTTGCATCTGTTGTACACTTCGTGATGATTTGATTGTCGAAGTACAAAAACTGGCTGCGGAAGGGCGATTTGATTACATCCTGATTGAATCCTCAGGCATTAGCGAACCTGTACCAGTAGCACAGACCTTTACCTATGCCAATCCCGAGTTGGATATTGATCTGACTTCGCTTGCTCAATTAGACACGATGGTGACTGTTGTGGATGCTGGGCGTTTCTGGCATGACTTCTCCTCAGGTGATAGTCTGATGGACCGCAACCAAACGGCTGGAGAAGGGGATTTCCGCGATATTGTGGATCTGCTTATTGATCAGATCGAAACTTGTGATGTCTTGCTGCTTAATAAGTGCGATCTGTTGAAAGAAGATGAACTCAATAAGCTTGAAGCTGTGCTGCGTAAGCTTCAGCCGTCTGCTAAGCTGATCCGTACAATTAACGGCGTAGTAGATCCAAAGGAAATTCTAAATACCGGATTGTTTGATTTTGAGAAAACAAGCTTATCCTCTGGTTGGATCGCCGAGCTGAATAAAGAGACCCATACCCCTGAGACGGAGGAATACGGGATTTCTTCTTTCGTCTATCGCCGGAGAACACCGTTCCACCCGCAAAGATTAAGTTTTTTCTTTAGCAACTGGCCGGAAGAGGTCGTTCGGGCAAAAGGGGTGGCATGGGTAGCGGCAAAAGGTGATCTTGCAGCTACTGTAAGTCAGGCAGGACCTTCCATTCAGTTCGGACCTGCTGGTTACTGGTTGGCTACAATGCCTAAGGATCAGCAGCTGGAGGTGCTGGAAAGCGAACCTGAGCTGCGGGCAAAATGGGACGAGCAGTGGGGCGATAGAATAAATGAAATCGTATTTATCGGTGTAAATATAGATCAGGCACAACTCGAAGCCAGATTGGACAGATGTCTGCTGACAGCGGAGGAGCTGAAGCAGGATTGGACAAAGTTCAACAATCCACTTCCGTGGCCTGTTGAAGAACTCCTTGCGGCTGCTGAGGAATAGATACTTAGTAAATTAACGGTGGAAATCCGGAATCCAGAAGGTGGGATTCCGGATTTTTGTTGTATTCGAAAAAGGACTAATAGTTATTATTACGATTAATTTTCAGTTTTGGGTTTACAAATCGTAATGATTACGATATTATCAAATTTGTTAAATCGTAAAACTTACGATTTAATCTGGGTTGGACATAATATCAGTCAGAAGGGAGGCGAGGCATGATGATCCTATCATCCATGCGGAATGTAGTGTTCGGGTATGGGGATGAACCTGTTCTTGATGATATCTCATTAGATATTCATACCGGACAGTTTATTGGTATAACGGGACCCAATGGTGCTGCTAAAACCACCCTGCTGAAGCTAATGCTCGGCCTGCTTCGTCCATGGAGTGGAACGGTTCAGTTGAATAAAGAGTTATCAGATAACGGAAAGATGGTTATCGGCTACGTTCCACAGCAGGTAGCTTCTTTTAACGCAGGGTTCCCAAGTAAGGTGATCGAACTGGTTCGCTCGGGTTGTTATCCAAGGCTTGGATTATTTAGACGTTTTACACCTGAGCAGGACGAGATCGTCGAGCGAAGTTTAAAGCAGGTGGAGATGTGGCATTTGCGAGACCGGAAGATAGGAGAACTGTCAGGCGGCCAGAAGCAGCGGATTTGCATCGCTCGAGCATTGGCACAACAGCCGCAGATATTGGTTCTTGACGAACCAACTACGGGAATGGATCTGGACAGTCGTATTGGGTTCTATAAGCTGATGCGCCATGATGTCAGTGAACACGGCCGGACCGTAATCATGGTGACGCATGGCCTGGAAGAGACCAGCTCCTATCTGGATACGTTGATCAGCCTGGAACGAAAGGAGAATGAGGGTTGGCAATGTTTAGTTACGAATTCATGCAACGTGCATTTTGGGCCGGTGGATTAATTGGCATTATCGGTCCGCTACTCGGGGTATATCTCATGCTTCGCCGTCAGGTCCTAATGGCGGATACCCTCTCTCATGTTTCGCTTGCAGGAGTAGCACTAGGCTCAATACTACAGCTTAATCCGGCACTAAGTGGCTTCATGGTAGCGATTCTCGGTGGTATTGTCATCGAACAGCTTCGACGTTCTTATCGTACATATAGCGAGCTTCCGGTAGCGATTATTATGACCTCTGGATTAGCATTGGCAGTTGTACTTATGAGCTTAAAGCAGAATTTAAGTAAAAGCTTCAGTTCCTATCTGTTTGGTTCCATCGTTGCGGTCAGCGACACTCAACTAAAGATTATCGCTGTGGTTGCTGTAATCGGTCTGATCTATTTTATTGTGTTACGCAGATCCTTATATAATCTGACCTTTGATGAAGAGACCGCTAGTATCAGTGGAGTTCATGTGGGCTGGTTATCATTTTCGTTTGCTGTACTAACTGGAATGACAGTCGCTGCTGCGATGCCAGTTGTTGGAGTGCTGTTAGTCTCAGCGCTTATTGTTTTGCCAGCTTCGATTGCTTTGCGTATAGCGTCTGGTTTTACGACAGCTATATTGATCTCAATCGGCGTAGGATTACTCGGCGTTTTTAGTGGCCTAAGTGCCTCGTATTACATCAATACACCGCCTGGTGGGACGATTGCTCTTATACTGCTATCGTTCTTATTAATCGCAATTTTGGTACAGAAGCTGATCCGACTAAGAAATCGTCGGCGAATTCATAAAACTATTTCCAGTAAAGGAGTTACACCTCTCAATGAAATTTAGAATCCATCATTTAGCCATTTTGTCCCTGTCCGCGTTACTTATTGCCGCCGGTTGCGGTAATAATGCTGTTAATTCTTCTACTACTACGAATGCTTCTGGAGCCGCAGAAGCTACAGCCCTTCCGGAGTCATCTAAATTAAATATTAAAGTCAGTTTCTATCCTATTTACGAGTTTACCAAAAATGTGGCAGGAGATCTGGCGGACGTGGAAGCACTCATACCAGCAGGAATCGAACCCCATGATTGGGAACCGACAGCAAAAGATATGGCAGAAATCTCAGATGCGGATATGCTGATCTATAATGGCGCAGGAATGGAAGGCTGGGTAGATCAGGTGCTGGAAAGTGTATCTGGCACTCCGTTAATTACTGTAGAAGCGAGCAAGGGTCTGGACATCATGGAAGGCACGGAAGAGGAAGAAGCTGACCACCACCATGAAGAAGCTGACCACCACCATGAAGAAGGAGAGCATGCTCATGAAGAAGAGGAGCATGCTCATGAAGAAGGAGAACATGCTCATGAAGAGCATTCGCATGATCACGGTGGATTAGATCCGCATGTGTGGCTCAATCCTACATTAGCCATTCAAGAAGTGCGTAACATTGAAGCAGCTTTAGCTGCTGCCGCACCTGAACATGCCGAGGATTTTAAGACAAATGCAGATGCTTATGTAGCTAAGCTGGAGCAACTGGATCAAGAATTTAAGGACGGTCTTAAGGATACTAAACGCAAGGATTTTATTACTCAGCATGCGGCTTTCGGATACCTTGCCAAGCAGTATGGATTAACTCAGGTCCCGATTGCCGGACTATCTCCGGAGCAGGAGCCTTCTGCCGCAAATATGAGTAAGATTGTGGAGTTTGCGAAAGAGCATAAAGTGAAGACGATTTTCTTCGAGACACTTGTATCCTCCAGTGTGGCAGACACAATAGCAAAAGAGATTGGTGCCAAAGCAGCCGTTCTAAACCCAATTGAAGGATTAACAGAGGAAGATCGCAGTCAAAACCTGGATTATTTAGGAATCATGCGTCAGAACCTGGAAGCCTTGAAGAGTGCATTGAACGAGTAGATTTAAAGGATGGAAGGAGAACGAACATGGCCAAGAAATCTAAAGTTGTGAAAGAATTGAAGAGACAAGCACTAGTCGCCAAATACGCTGTTAAAAGAAAAGAACTAAAGGAACAGGGGGACTATATGGCTTTGCAAAAGCTGCCACGTGATTCCTCCGCAACTCGTCAAAAAAATAGATGCCAAGTGTCTGGCAGACCTCGAGGCTATTTGCGGAAATTTAATGTTTCCCGAATTGTATTCCGCGAATTGGCGCATAAAGGTCAGATTCCGGGCATTACCAAGTCGAGTTGGTAAATGAGAACGGCTAATCCTCCGTAGTTTAGAGGATTGGCCGTTTTTGCTGTTCATCCATCATGGGCTTTAGAAAATTCGGCTATGCTTAGAATAGGAAAATGATTTATCATAGAAGGAATATATTTCTATTTAAGATGGAGGTGATGCAAATGAGCTATACCGATACTTTTATTCGTGTAGCAGAGGACTGTCCTGAGGAAATAGGAGTTCCTCCGATGTCTTGCCGAACGCTCCCGCCTGCACATGTGATTCAATATGAACTGTTAATCAATGAGCCCTACAAATACAATCATGAAGAACTTCTGTACGAGGTTCATGTGCGCCATAAACAAATTCCACAGGAAGAACGTTTGGCCCGTAAGGAAGAAATATGGAACGAACTATTTTCCAAAAATCATCCTTGTCTAAGGGCTTCACTGTTGCCGAAGCGTTTTGGTTGGGGTGTTCATTATAACGGTGAGGGGAAAATAGCTCTCTATGGCAAAGAGTCTCCCGAATATGACTATTTCACCTCCCAAGGGGAGGGAGCTGTGAAATTACTGCCTGCGATGCGTAACAAACGTGCTTCAAAAGGAGCGGATTAAGGTGTATAAATTCATAGAAGAAATCACACTTAATACTTGGCCGGCGGAGCAAAGCGTTCTCCTGCAGGGCTGGATTCTACGTTCGGCAGCTGGTTATACAAAAAGGGCCAATTCGGTCAATCCATTATACGGGGCTGACAGCTCTCAGGTTGAACTCACAGAGCAAATCAAGCTTGCGGAGCGTTATTATGAGCATGCTGGACTACAGTCCGTGTTCAAAATAACCCCCTACATCCAGCCGCCAAAGCTTGATGAGATTCTTGCAGAGCGTGGCTATACAATTGCCGAGCCTTCATCTGTAAGGCTTCTTGATCTGGGGGACTTAGCGAGCCCCGATCTGCGTTATACGGTTCAGATACAGGAGAGCTTGACTGAAGAGTGGCTGCACACCTTCAGTGAGCTTACCGGCTTGTCTGATAAGAACCGGGAAACCTTAACTAGAATGTTGTCTGCATCACATTTGCAGCAGGGTTATGTCCTGTTGTTTAATCATGGTGTTCCTGTCACCTGCGGTCTTGGTGTGATTCAGAACGGGTACTTGGGTCTGTATGATATTGTCACTTCCCCTGCTCATCGTAGAAAGGGAATGGCGGAACAACTGCTGCTAGCGTTGCTTAATTGGGGTAGAGCAAAGGGAGCAACGACTTCCTTTCTGCAAGTTGTGCAAGCGAATACGGGGGCTTCAGCCTTGTATGACAAGCTGGGTTTTAAGGAGATCTATCAGTATTGGTATAGAGTGAAAAACTAGCTGAGGAGGGGATGCGGTGAGAAAATTAGGATTGAATCTCCTGATCATTATTGTGTACTGTTTTCCATTTGTATATTTCGCGATGGATAAAGATTTCAATAATGGTTCAATGATTGGTTATTTAATGATGATCGTCATAACATCACTAATAGCTTTTTTGGGAAAATGGTCTAATAATATAATTGCTATAGTCATTGGGAATATCGCTTCTGCATTTGTCTCTTATTATTTTATTAGCAACTTGTCAGGGGAAGGCGGTTGGGACGGGACGTTTTTCAAACCACTTGGACCTACAGGATCGTTTATATTTTTTAGTATGCTAAACCTGATCCCTCAGTTCCTTGCGATGAAATTAGCGAATAAATTTAAAAAGAAGGTCTAATCTATGTCCGAATACTGGAGTCGAAGATTTGCTCAGGAAGGAATGATCTGGGGGAGTGAACCTAGTCCTACAGCTCAGGCAGCAAGGGATATATTCCGGCAACATAACGTGAAATCAGTTTTAGTCCCGGGTGCGGGATACGGAAGAAATACGAAGGTGTTCTCAGATGAGTTTAAGACCTTAGGCATTGAGTTGAGCGAGGACGCGTTAAAGATGGCGGCAGAATGGGATCCCAAGAGCCATTTTATCTCGGGTTCCGTATTAGATCCTATTTCTGAAGTACAGGTTGATGCTGTCTACTGCTATGACGTATTGCATTTATTTCTCGAAGAGGATCGCCGCAGGCTCGTAGCTAATTGTCTGGAACAGCTGCGGCCGGATGGCTTGCTCTATTTTACCAGTTTTTCCGATGAGGATGCGAACAACGGCTGTGGAACACTTTTGGAACCGGGAACCTACGAATACAAAGAGGGAAAATACGCCCATTTTTTTAGTGAAGAAGATTTAAGACAACATTTTGCAGGTACGAAAATAATTACGACCGGCTCATGTGTGGAGACTTTATGTGGGCCGCTTGGAAAAAAACATCAATACATACTGAGATATATCGTCGCACGTAAATCTGCACTAAGCAAGTAATTTAGGGAGGAACTCCCTATAATTTCGTTGAATATCCGTAGAATCGGCTATATCAAATGAATTATAGGGACTTTTTCCCTAGACCTCTGTGCGCTGACCAGGAGTACCTTTTTTACACAAATTTACCTTGACCCGGTAGCGCCATTTCTTTGAAATTTTTGCACAAATGAGCAAGCTGAGTAGACAGCTCCTCACCTTCCATGGGTACTCCATGTCCCGAAAGAACAAGATGTGGATTCAGCAAGGCAAGGGTACGGACCGATTTCTCAGCAGCTTCCCAGTCTGTCGTGAAATAAGAGGGTGGGCCATGCACCACCTGATGCTGCGTAGCCACTGCAAATACGGATTCCTGTTTGACCGTAAGGAACGTATCACCAGCGATCAGAACTCTATCCTCAGGCCTGAACAGGGAGATATGTCCGGGACTATGTCCAGGGGTATGGATCCATTCCCAGCCCTTCGCACCAGGAACAGTCCTGTCTTCCGGCAAGGGATGAACGGCTGAACCAAGGTCAATGCCATGATGTGAAAATAAAGGGGAAATCATGCTCATAAGCCCGCCGCCTACGGCCGGATCGGCTGGAGGGTAGTCTTCTTTACCTGTCAGAAAAGGTAGTTCTAGCGGATGAGCATATACAGGCACATTCCATTCCTCAACAAGCCTTTTTACACCCCCAATATGGTCAAAATGCCCATGCGTCAGGATAATTGCCACCGGAGGTTTATCATAATGCTCCGTAGCAAAATCAATAATATTGCCTGTATATGAGCTAAGACCAGTATCTACAAGAACCCAATCCGAAGAGGGCTGGCCAATTAATGCGACATTTACAAACATAGTGCGAAGTCCAATGACACCAGGGGCCACTTTCCAAGTATCGGTATAGCCCTTTGACAGAATTCCGTTAAGTTTCATCTTGCGCCTCCTGACCCGTTCTTTAGTACTACACAATATATTTACACACAGTAGTATGACCTCTTTTTAAGAAAAAAAGGTATGGCAAATAACCCTTCTCATGATTTCTTGAAGAAGGGCTGTGTTAGACGTGTTTTGTGAGAGGATTGTATTAGAGCGTTCCGCAGTCTGCAAATAGAATATGGCGTGGAATCCGAAAGAAAGCCTCGGCTTTTTCCTGCAGAGCAGGGGTCGGCAGATGGCTGTTGTGGAGCCATTTTCGAAATGTTCCAGGATGGACGCCTATCCAGATACTTACATCCGTTACTGAGAAATCGTAAACCATACAAAGTCCGGTCAGGATAACATTGCTGCGCGGTGAACTGGTAATACTTCTTTTCATAAAACGTGAAGGTGTAGGCTGACATACAATGGGGCTTTGACGAATCAATGCTTCATTGAACAGAATGTGGGGTGGGTACCCCAATAGGCGGCAGGTCTTGTCAATGTTATTGTTGGAAGGGATACGACCTTCGTATACCCAAGCGCTTACACTGCGTGAGGATATACCAAGCTCTTCTGCGAGTCGTGACAGCTTAATATCCTTAGCCATCAATACAGCAAGCAGCACACGGTTTCTAATCTGGCTGCGCTTTGGACGGCGAAATCTTTTGACTCGAACGCCTTGTCCAAGGTATTTGCGATTGATCAGAGACCACGCCTGGATATTATGAGTTTCTTGTTGGTTATTAGGCATAATTCCTCCGATTTTTTAAAAATATACTACAACACTTTCTGGTATATCGGCAATGGTTAATGCTGCTATTTCTGACAACACCGTTTAAGTTTCTTTCAGAACAGCTACGCTTATGATATATTTTTAATATCTAATTACAATATTACATTAGGGAGCGATATAGAATGATCAAACATATTGTGTTTTTCAAATTAAAAGATCGGTCCGAAGAAAGCGTAGCGGCAACGGTAGCAGTACTGCGTAATATGGAAGGCAAGATCCCGCAGCTTCTCTCCATCGAGGTGGGTGCTGACATCATTCATTCCGATCGTTCCTTTGATATTGCTCTAGTCACAGAAGTGGCTTCTCTAGAGGATTTACAGGCGTATCAGGTTCATCCGGCGCATAAAGAAGTTATTGCTCACATTAATGAAGTCAAAGAGCTCTCGATTGCTGTAGATTACGAAATTTAAGCTGCTGCTTGAATATAGTATCATCATTTTATACCGGAAGCGGTGACAGGAATGCGTGAGCTTGAGTATCCAATGGAAGCGTTAACTTATTTAGTCGTTTTTCTCGGAGCATGTTTCGTAATGTTCTTCTGGCTGAAACGTCGTGGCAAACGCGGTAAGTAGAGATTAGGACGGTTCTCTAACAATTATAGACATGGGGGTATTACTGTGTATTATGTCAACCGCAATCAAATCGAAACCATTCTTGCTCAAATCCCTGATATTACCGCTGGTCTTCGGACTGTAGCAGCTTCCTGGGATGGTACAACATTAACTGGACTAATACAGGAACGCTGCCTCCATCTGGCAATAGAGGTTGTAACAGACGTTGGTAGCTGTCTCATTGACGGGTTTATTATGCGTGATGCTGGAAGTTATGAGGATATAATTTCTATTATTCATGAAGAGAAAGTGCTAGGTCAAAGTGTGATTTATGAGAGATTGATAGAATTAGTTGCTCTGCGTAAGCCACTCGTTCAGGATTATTATGCCTGGGAGAGAGGTGATCTGCATCCACTTACCCCCATTCTTTCGGAAGTACTTGAGCAGTTTGCCGTTGAGGTACGGAAATATTTGGACCAGGAGCTTGGAGCCAGTGTACCGCTATAATAGCATAGGATAGAATCACATAGAATAGGCGATAGCCGTGAAAGAGAGGGGTTCCTTTATGATGAAGATGGGGCAGGAAAACGGATCGACAAGACAAATGATTATGACGCTCCTGAAGACGAAAGGAACACTGACCATCGGCGCGCTGGCAGAAGAATTGGGAATTACAGAGATGGGTGTCCGTCGTCATGTGCTTCAGCTGGAGCAAGAAGGGCTTGCAAAGACAAAAGTGGTCCGGCAAGCGATGGGGCGGCCCTTACATATGTACTCATTAACGGAGAGAGCCGAAGAATATTTTCCAAAAAGTTATCACAACTTGGCTTTGGAGCTTCTGCGTGAATTGGATTACGGCAGTGGACTGGATGCTGTTAATACATTATTTGAAGGACGCCGCCGCCGGATGCTCGCTCAGTATGCTCCGATGATGGAACGGCGGAATTTGGAAGAACGCGTCGCCGAATTATCTTCCATCCAAAATGCCGGTGGATATATGGCAGAATGGAACCGCGAAGAGGATGGCTCATATGTCATAAAGGAGTACAATTGCCCGATTCGCCAAGTGGCTACCCAGTATCGTAAGGCTTGCCAATGTGAGCATAGTCTTTTCGAAGAATTGCTGGATGCTAAGGTCACACGTAATGAATGTATGGCAGAGGGCGGCCATTGCTGCCGCTACGCTATCGTACCCAAAAATGTTACAGACAAAACTTCTGAAAAGTTATAATAATTAGTCACAAGACAATCCCCTGCTGCTTATGATATAGCAGATATAGGCATTAGCCCGGTAGAGCGGGGAGCAATGAATTTAAAGGAGAGATGAAACGATGAAAAAGGACACCAAAGGCTTATTATGGGGCGCTTTAGTCGGCAGTGTGGTTGGATCGGTGACAGCATTGCTGTTCGCACCTAAACCAGGTAAAGAGCTGCGCAAGGATATTGCGGAAGGAACTGCCGCTGGTATTGAGAAGGTTCAAGAAATTGCCGTTCAAGCCGGAGACAAGAGCATTGAGATTTATGACAAAGCAAAAGATTCGATTGGGCATGTAGTGCATGAAGTTCGGGAATGGAGCAAATCATGTGCGAATGCTGTTGATGAAGAAGAAAAAATCACAGTAACTGTAAGCGGTATTGCTACAGAAGATGCTGTAGAAGCAGTTGACGCTGTAGAAGCTGTTGACGCTGTAGAAGCTGTTGAAGAGGCTGCTGCCACTTTGGAAGTGGTAACTCAGTTGGTTGAGGCCACTATAAGTGAAGATGTAAGCGAAGAAGTTAGCCTGGAAGAAGTCGTTCAAGATGACAAGGTTGATAAAGAAATTCTATAATGGGACCGTGGTTTAAATCCTCTGTTTCAGTGGTAAAAGAGTACTCATTCTCTTATAATAGAGCCGCTTCTTCGCATTGGGCGGAGGGTGGCTTTTTTAATTAGTTTGCCCCCGCTTGTTAAATGATGGAAGAAGACTAGTCTTGAACTAAGAGGGCAAAAGGAGTAATATCTGCAATTGGGGCTGAAAGCCAGGTACATTTTGTTTTCACCTTACATAAGCTACACAAAACAAGTAGAAGGAAGCGGTGTGTTCGTGCAGCAAGCTATAGCAATATTAGACTCAGGTGTGGGAGGGTTAACAGTTGTCAAAGAAGTGATGAGGCAACTCCCGCGGGAGAAGATCATTTATTTCGGAGATACTGCCCGAGCTCCGTACGGACCCCGTTCGACCGAGGAAGTACAACTGTTTACTGAACAAATTGTAGATTATTTGATCCAGTTTAATCCTAAAATGATCGTTATCGCTTGTAATACCGCAACAGCTGCGGCACTCGATTATATCTCAGCCAAGGTCTCCATCCCTGTAATTGGGGTGATTCATCCCGGAGCCCGCGCAGCAATTAGCGCAACCAAAAGCGGACATGTCGGCGTGATCGGTACGGTAGGAACCATCAACAGCGGAGCTTATACTAACGCATTAAAGCAGTTGTCCCCTTTTGTTGAGGTTGTAAGTCAAGCCTGTCCAGCGCTTGTCCCACTTGTCGAGCAAGGCAAGTTCCGCTCAGAGAAAAGTTACGATATCGTAGAAGAGGCACTCGAAGGCATTAAAGACACTAACATCGATACTTTAATTTTAGGATGCACTCATTATCCATTTCTTGTAGAACCCATTGGTGAGACTATGGGATCAGGAGTCAAGCTGATCAGTTCTGCAGATGAGACCGCTCGTGAGATCAGCACAATTTTATATGACAAAGGCAAGCTGTCCATCGGCGATGAAAGTCCAATTCATCAGTTCTTCTGCAGCGGTGATGCTGAGATGTTTCAAAGCATCGCGCGAGACTGGCTTGGAGAACAAATTAGACGTACTCCAGTAGTGTGGCAAGTATCCACGTTATAAGCAGGAGCAATGTTGAATTGAATAGGGACAAACTCCATGGGAGTGTAAAAAGAAAAACAGACTGGGAAAGCACATTTCCCAGTCTGTTTTTTTGAAATATAAGCATTTATACGCTGCGGATCTGTAATATCCTTATTTTCATGAGAAATGGTTGCCATCTATAGGGCGATGACGTTGTTTTTTCTTGTGATTCATTTCTCCTTCATGCCGGGTAGTGGCGCTTGCATACAATAGAGTTAAGTGCTGTATGCCGCTGTTTTTGTATTGCTGTATCAGCAATTTAAGGCCGAGAGGATGAGACCTAATGCGACAATATATTGCAAACAGGGGAGATACCGTAAGCCGAATTGCCGCTCTACATGGATTAACTCCTGAGCATGTTATTCAAGGTAATCCATGGGTTGGGAGGCAGTCTTATTTATACCCAGGCCAGGTTTTATTTCTGCCATCTTCGCCGCGTAAAAGGTATGCTGTGCAGGAAGGGGACACTCCAGAACGGATAACCTCATTATTTAATGTGAATTTAGAGGATTTGGAGAAGCTTAATCCTGGTGTGACCTCAGGGCGCTGCTGTACACCTGGAAAAATACTTGTCATTCCACCCCCGATTCCAGACCGCGTGGTGTTTCTGCGCGGGGAGTACGGTCCGGCTGATGTTGAGAGTGACATTGACAGCTTGCTTGTCCAATACCCGTTTATACAAGCAGCCACAATAGGCACGAGCGTACTCGGCAAGCCACTCCATGTACTCAAGATCGGGAACGGCACTCGTCATCTGCATGTTAACGCCGCTTTGCATGCCAATGAATGGCTGACTTCGCCATGCTTGATGTCCTTCATAGAGGAGTATGCAGCAGCTTATGCTGAAGGCTTGGAATGGAATGGACATAACCCTGAGGTTTGGTTCCAAAACTGGACATTATGGGTCGTGCCTATGGCTAATCCAGATGGTGTGGAGCTGGTTCAGGAAGGGGTTTTGCCTGACCATCCGTTTTATGATGACCTCATGAGATGGAATGGTGGACGAAGCAGCTTCCGGCATTGGAAAGCTAACATCCGCGGTGTGGATCTTGGGGATCAATTTCCCGCTCATTGGGAAGAGGAGCGGGAACGTCGGGGAGTAAGGCAGCCCTCACCGCGGGATTACAGCGGCCCTGAGCCGCTGAGTGAGCCTGAAGCAGCTGCTCTGGCAGCCCTGGCTGAGGAAGCGCATGGCGAAGCTGCAGTGTCTCTGCATAGCCAAGGAGGAGAGATTTATTGGAACTACCGGGGGTATGAGCCTCCCGAGAGCCGTGAATTAGCCGCGCAGCTGGCAGTTGCGAGCAGTTACCGGGCAGTGGAGCTGACGGGAAGTGATGCCGGATATAAGGATTGGTTTATTCAGACCTTCCGCAAACCTGGATTTACTGTGGAGCTTGGGATTGGCAAAAATCCGCTGCCACTAGCAGATTTTGAAGATATGGCCCTGGAAACAGGACTTATATTAGCAACGCTCCTTTCCAATGTGAAATAATTATGAAACATTTGCAGTAAACTTGCGTAAAATAAACCATAGGGTATGGCCGCTGTCGTCACTACACGTTATCCGCGGCTGTATCCTTTTTACTTGGGAGGAGGGTCACCATGAAACTGAAAAAAATACTGTCACTAAAACAATGGTCCCATATCTTCAGTAGCTCCTGGCAATACATCCGCTCCCCTAAAGTAGCAATGGGGGACAAGCTGTTATTTACAATTCCAGTACTGCTCTATTGGGTCTTGCCGGACTTCATGCCATTTATTCCGATCGATGATATTGGAGTGACCATGCTGCTAATGGGCTGGTTCGTGTCACGAATGGGCCGGAAATATCCTACCCTTCAGCAGGGTGAAGGATAACACCGCACATTTTCGACAAGAACTTCAGAGCTAATTAGCCAATATAGTTGCTTTTAGATGTCATTTACCTTTAAAATAAGTAATTGAGTATTTAATTTTCGGACTAGGAGATGGAATATAGATGAAGGTCAAAATTACCCGTAATGCGGCTAAAGTGATAAAGAAACAAATGGAGCTGGAAGGAAACAGTGAGTTGAAGCTGCGCGTAGCAATTACACATGCACACGGTGATCATGCTCACTACGGACTGGACTTGGACACGCCTAAAGAGAACGATGTTGTAGTATCGACAGATAAGGAAATCGATGTTATTCTTGATCCGAGCCAACCACTCCTTGATGGCGTGGTCGTTGATTATTTGTATCTTCCACAAGAAGGTTTTGTCATTACGAATCCCTCTAAAGGTAATCACGGCGATCACTAAACATTCGCCTGTAAATTTCGAACACAAAGAAGGGTTGCTCCATGGCTAACGAAATACAAGTGTGCGATGAATGTAATTTCATGAAGTTGAAAAGTATTATCCCTAAGCTGCAAAAAATGGCACCTGATGCCGAGATCAAGGTCGGCTGCAAGTCGTACTGCGGTCCATGTGGCAAACGGGCTTTTGTTTATGTGAATGGTCGTTATGTGAGTGCTCCAACGGAGGATGAAGTGTTGAAGAAAGCGGAAGCTTTTATCAAACAGCCCTCCGTTCAGAAATAATACTGAGTTCTTATCAACTAAGATAATAGGGTCGATCCCTCTTCATTCTCAGAATAAGTAAAAGTAAACAGAGCAGCGATTCTCCTGTTATTTGGAGGATCGCTGCTCTGTGTTTTCTGGCCATTGACGGCTTACTTCAATCGTGCCCATCATCCCATCATTTCTCCGTCTCATCATCTCATCGTCCCACCATCTCACCGTCTCATCGAGCACACCATCCCATCATCCACCATCCTATCATTCCACCATCCCATCATCTCCTCATCACACAGGCGTTACGGACTCAGATGACGTTATTTGCTTGTTTTTAGCCTTTAAAGCAAGATTTTGGACCCCAGTGACGCTATTCCCTAAAAAGAGGCTCATATCGGCGTTTTCTAGGCTAATAGCTGCTCTGGAGTCCGTTAGCATTCCAAATCTCGGATAATGCTGCGTTTAGGGTCAGTTGTGTCCGTTAGTGAGATACTTCACGTATCTAAGTCGGAAAACCAAACGTGCTTCCAACAGCGATCAAGTGGTAAATGTCCAACATAGAGAGGATATCGCAGCAGCCCTTTTCGATAGTTTTTTGGACAGTCTCTTCGTTTACCCGGATGTAAGCTTAAGGTGCAGATTGTGTGTTCTTGAGCTTCTTGATTCCATCATATTTCATGATATCGTCGGAGATCTGTAGCCGGAGCTTGCTGGTCTCATACCCGATACTGCACTCCCCTACGTCAACGGCTTCGCGGCTTTCGAGACTATAACAGGTTCCGCTGGCAAATTGCCCATTTTCGCTGGGGAGATAAGACAGCTTTGCATCGGCATAGGCGCCGGATCGCAGCGTTACAAGACGCTCATGCCCGCTAAACAGATTATTGCCCATGAGATAATAAGGATCACGTGAGATCCCCAGCAAATGGAGCAAGGAAGGTGTAAGATCCAACTGACCAGCTGGAGCTGAATCAAGGACAGAGGCGTTAGAGCCTGGCAGATGAATGAGCAAGGGAACCTGATGCATTATTTGCTGCATATCGAGTGCGCTAAGGCTTTTGCCGAGAAATTGTTCGTAATAAGAGGTCTCCTGGATCGAATTATCATGATCTCCATAGAATGCAACAATGGTATTATCCCACAGCCCACGCTGCTTCATCTCTTTGACCATTTCCCCTAAAGCTTCATCCGTATAGTGAACAGCCTGCAAATAATCTCCGAAGATCGTGCCCTTGAACTCTCCAGTATCAAGCCCTTGTTTATCTGCAGGGAGAGAATAAGGATGATGGCTGGATAGTGTAGTCAAAAATGAATAAAAAGGCTGCTGTATCGTTTCTGAAGTGTTCATAATATCGAGGGATTGCCGCAAAAAGGATTTGTCACCCAGAGACCAGCCTAGAGGTTCGTCTATTGTATAGTCTTTTTTGTTATAAAAATGGTCATAACCCATCGCGTTATACATAATCTGCCGATTCCAGAAGCTACCTTCGTACGCATGAAAAGCATTGGTACTGTAGCCCTTTGATTTCAAAATAGCAGGCAGCGTGTCAATCTGATGATCCGGGTAACGGACAAATACCGAGCCGGAGACCAGCGGGTACAGGGAAGCGTTGGACGTGAAATCCGCATCGGAAGTTCGTCCTTGTGAGGTCTGATGGTAGTAATTGCTGAAATAGGTGTTTTCTTTGATTAGAGCGTTCAGATTAGGCGTGATCTCCTGGCCGGATATTGAGCATCCAACTACAAAGTTCATAAAAGCTTCAGCTTGAATAACAACGATGTTGCTTCCGCTGTATTTTCCAAAGCTGTCATTATTGGCATTTTGCTCAGTGTTTTGTTCATTGAACCAGAGCTGCATTGAGGTGGCTTCTTCTTGCGAAAGCTCGGGCTGCGGACCTAGATGATCTTTAGCATATAAGTAAATATCATAACCGTGAAAACCGATTAGTCCGGTTACGTTATACATCGCCAGACTCCACCAGTTGCCAGTGAATAGATCTTTAGCCCAGGTAGTAGCGTAGGTGTGGATAGGGCCAAAGGTCAGCGCGCAACCTAGCGCCAGAGCAACGATGCCATTCACGCTTCTTTTTAGCATCCTGCTCAGGCGTGAAGAGCGGCGGGAATAACCGTTTTGAGAATAAGAGTGAGATTGCCCATAACGGCGAGGGGCGGCATTAGACAAGTATGTATGGGTTTTCCGGTGGTATAACCCTATTCCGATTCCATAGGCAATAAGCAGAAGCCAGTCAGCAAACAAATAAAGATCGGAAGGACGCAGTAGGGCGAAGATACTTCCACCAAGCGCATCCATCTGTCCAGCCTGAAACAATACGGGTACCGTGATAAAATCCTGAAAATAACGATAGTAGACGATATCCGAATAAATAAGCAGTGTAAGAAGCAAGTTTATACTTAACAACGCTATCGTCTGTCCCCGGCGGGGAAGCCACAGGGTCCAAAAAGACAATAACATGACTGAACCTACAGCAATCCATTTGTCCTGCCGGTTCATATCTATATTGGGAGCATGCAGCCCACTATGCAGAAATAATAACTTGGCCAGCATGATGCCAAGAAAAAGGAGATAACCGATATATCGGGAGCGAATCACAGCAACTACTGTACTTGTTACGGTTGTGCTGCTCCGATTTGATGGAAAGTCAGACATTATAAAACCTCCTAACACAGAAAATAATTAAAACCAGAATAAACAATGTTGTTGTCTTTTTTAGATGATAAACGTTTCTCATAGAAATATATGAGCGAAAAGTTATAGGCGCTAAACTAAAACAGTCTTATACTCGGAGAAAAACGGACATCCTCCTCATACGAGGTAGATGTCCGTTCTGCATTCAAAACAATGGTGATCCTAATTATTTCGGATTTCTAGGTGGAAGTGGACCCAAGTATTGATAATATTGACACTCGATACGTCCGTTATACAGTTTGCGGCGTTTGTCTGCCTTACGACCGTAAAATTGTTCGAATTCCTTGTAAGGGCTGATCGCAAAAAATGACCATGTTGGCAGATATATCATCATTTCACCAAACTGGCGGGTCAGCTTCTCCACTTCTTTATCATTACTGATCCGTTCCCCATATGGAGGGTTAGTAATGATACAACCATATTCTCCTTCAGGTCTTGCTTTGGCGGCAGCCATCACTTTGAAGGTAATTTCTCCGGACAGTCCAGCACTCTTGGCGGCGGCTTCAGCAATTTCAATTGCTTCTGGATCGATGTCCGTACCCGTTAATTGCAAAGGGTAATCGTCGCGCACAGCATCAAAAGCTTCTTCACGAGCCTCTTCCCAAAGATGTTTCGGAATGACTGGCCAATGTTCAGATGGAAATGAGCGGCGTAGTCCTGGAGCAATATTCCAAGCGATCATGGCAGCTTCAATTAACAGTGTTCCCGAACCACAACATGGATCGAACAGCGGCCGATGGCCATTCCAGCGGCTAAGCTGGATTAGTGCAGCAGCCATTGTTTCCTTCAGCGGAGCCTCTGTTGCATGTCTGCGGTAACCCCGTTTGTGAAGCGCGGGTCCTGTGGTATCTAATGTGATCAAAGCGATATCATTTAATAAAATCACCTCGATCACATATCGAGGACCGTTCTCCGGGAACCAGTCTGTATGATACGAAAGCTTCAGCTTCTCGACGATGGCTTTTTTGACAATCCCTTGGCAAGCGGGTACACTCGTTAGTTGTGATTTATGGGACCGTCCTTCAACCGGGAATTCTCCATTCTCTGGAATCCAATCTTCCCAAGGCAAGGCTTTAACCCCTTCGAATAACTCGTCAAAGGTTTTAGCAGGGAATTGGCCCATTTTAACCAATACGCGGTCAGATGTACGCAGCCACAAGTTACAGCGACAGATATCGATGTAATCACCGCTGAATAATACTCGTCCGTTCTCGACCTTGGTCTCATAACCCAGTTCGTTTAATTCGCGCGCTACCACAGCTTCTAAACCCATAGGGGCAGTAGCGATTAATTGTAATTTGCTCAAATACTCTCAACTCCGTTTAACTTGTAGATAAATACAAAAAGCCAGTACAATAAGAAGAGACGGCATTGTCGTCCTTTAAAGCATCCATACAAGTATAGGGGAATGTGGGACACTTCACAATGCCCGGCATTCCATAAATCATAAAATGTTCCCCGTCATCCCTTACTATGAGCAAACGGGGGATCCTCAAAGGAGAATCTTTATGCTTACGCAAGAAGAATACAGTGAACAACTTTATACAGAGGACGAAATTCTGCTTCAAGTAAAAGAAGCAATCGTCCAAGCAGGCATGCCGCCGGTGTCTGTCGAGCCAGGGTACGGAAGACTGCTCACCATGCTAGTTAGACTGTCTCGCTCTAAGCGTATTTTGGAAATTGGCGCACTTGGCGGTTACAGCGGAATTTGTTTGTCCCGCGGTTTCTCTGAAAGTGGCACACTGACTTCGCTAGAGCTGAGAGCCGACTATGCCGAGCTTGCCCGCCGTAATTTAGAGCTGGCAGGCTTCGGCGATACTACGGAGTATAGAATAGGACCCGCAATGGACAGCTTGAAGGCACTGGAAGCAGAGGGCGCTAGGTTCGATTTCTTTTTCATTGACGCAGATAAGTTGAACTACACTAACTACTTGCAATATGCCATCAAGCTGGCCAATCCAGGAGCGATCATTGCGGGTGATAATATTTTTCTCCGTGGACGGACCTTAAATACAGATAGAAATGGTCCTGCCATCCTGGCTGTGCGCCACTTCAATGAGATGATCGCCACGGATGAACGTCTTATCAGTACATGCCTGCCTGCCTATGATGGACTGGCACTAGCGATGGTCAAATAGCTGATTAGCGAAATAACCGCGGTGTTGTTACTTTGTACAGCTTCAATCGAACCCAAATCGTATTAACCAGCAGCAAGCAGCCGGATATAATGAAAAGCCCCTCAATTCCGATGTAACCTGATAGAAAGCCGCCCAAGATAGCTCCCAGCATATTGCCTAGTGCCAATGTACTGCTGTTGAAGCCGAATGCGCGGCTTTCTTTTCCGTCAGGGGTATAGGAGCGGATAAGCGCATTAACGCTGGGCAACAGTCCGCCCATGAAGACTCCCATTAGGAAACGGACAATAATCAGCTGCCAGACGCTAGTTACGAATGCCTGCGGAATTAGGAAGAGTGAAGCGCCAATTAACGCATAGGTCAGAATACGATGTGCGCCGACTTTGTCACTTAGCTTCCCAAGCAAGGGCGAAGCCAGCATATTGGAGATCCCTGTAACCGCACTGACCATCCCGGCCAAGAAGGCTATATTCTCAGCGGGTCCATTTAATTTTTCTACATAAAGTGGCAACAAGGCCATAGGACTAATCATTGCAAATTGCAGCAGAAAGGTTACACCGAATAGAGCTGGAAGCTGAGGGATTTTGATTAATTCCTTCAAGCCTGCGAGTACAGAAACCTGTGGCTCTTGTGCGGCTTCGGCGCGGTCGAATTTTTCTTTAACAAGAAATAATGCCAGCAGAGAGGCGATAAAGAGCAAGGCTCCAACGACATAAAAAATCGGCCGAAATCCGATTAAATCGGCAAGTAAGCCACCAATCAGTGGCCCTAGAATTGTCCCTGCTACAGATCCTGATTGCATCAATCCCATGGAGAAGCCCATACGTTCTTTGGGGGTAGTACCTGACACCAGTGCGATGGAGGCGGGATTGAAGCCAGAGATTGTACCGTTTAAGAGACGGAGCAGGAGCAGCTGTAAAGGGGATTGTGCGAAGCCCATTAATACCATGACAATAGCCATGCCAAAGCTGGAACGCAGCAACATGATTTTACGTCCATATTTGTCTGCAAGCTTGCCCCATAATGGCTGGAATATGAAAGAGGTTAAGAAGTTTGCGGCAAAAATAAGTCCCGCCCAGATTCCAATTTCATGTTCACCCTGGACACCAAGATCCTTCGCAAGGTACAAGGTCAGGAAGGGTGTAATCATTGTCATTCCAGCATTCACCAAAAATTGCCCGAACCAAAGCACTAAGAGGTTGACCTTCCAGGTCTCCCATTTCTTCATAGTGCTTTCACATCCTTTCAAAGAATTTCAGAGAATATATGATTCACGGAAAAAATGCCATTTTATCAGTATATCATTTTTTGCAGCTTCATGTGTGCAACACATGTCATAGTAATGTCATAGGATTGTCATTCCAAACTCTTCGTATTAGTTGTTACAAGCTTTTAAAAAGGGCATAATAGTAGATATGCCGATTAAAAAAATCTAATAAAATATAATGGAGATCTTATCATGACCTACAATGACACTTTTATCCGCGCCTGCAGAAAGCAGGACACGGAGCACGTTCCCGTATGGTACATGCGGCAGGCCGGCCGTTATGATCCCGAGTACCGTAAAATTAAGGAAAAGTATTCGTTGCTTGAAATCTGCAAGCAGCCTGAGCTGGCGGCAGAAGTAACCATGATGCCCGTTCGCAAGCTGGGTGTGGATGCGGCCATTTTGTATTCCGACATTATGAATCCAGTTGCTTCAATCGGAGTGAAATTCGATATCGTTAAGGATATCGGTCCAGTGATTGAGAATCCGATCCGTAGTGCAGCTGATGTGGAGAGACTAAAACCCATTGATGTGGAGGGTGATCTGAGCCACATTTTGGAAACGATTGCTATTCTGGATAAGGAACTGGACGTTCCTTTGATCACTTTTGCAGGCGCGCCGTTTACAATTGCCAGCTATTTGATCGAAGGTAGACCTTCCAAAGGATATATCCGTACGAAAGAGCTAATGTACAGTGAACCCCGTGTCTGGGAAATGCTGATGGACAAGCTGGGCGATATGATTATCACTTACCTCCGAAGTCATGTGCGGAGTGGAGGCAAAGCCTTCCAATTGTTCGACAGTTGGGTTGGTGCGCTTGCTCCACGCGATTTTGAAACATACGTGCTGCCGACGGTTTCTCGTATTTTTTCCGAATTATCTGATCTTGATGTACCTAAAATATACTTTCCTGGCGTAAGCTCTGGAGAAATGCTGCCAAGTCTTACGAAGCTTCAAGCAGACGTAATCGGGCTGGATTGGCGAGTTAGCTTGACTGAAGGCCGACGCAGAATAGGCAATAAATTTGCGATTCAAGGAAATCTTGATCCATATTTGCTTACAGCTCCGATGGACCTCTTGAAAGAACGCGCGAAAGCACTGATCGATGAAGGTGTGCTTGAGCCAGGTTATATCTTCAATCTGGGCCATGGATTATTCCCGGAGGCCTCATTAGACAAACTTAGAGAATTGACGGAGTATATTCACACTTATTCTCAGGAAGTATTACAAGAAACGGCTAAGCAGCGTTCGTAAAAATATAAGAATTTATATGTTCCACGCTATTAAATTGTAAAGGGGACGGAATCCGTGACAGTAAAAATAGGTGTTCTCGTCATGTCGTATGGCACTCCTAAGAGCCTAGAAGATGTTAAAGCTTATTACACGCATATTAGACGGGGGAATCCGCCAACAGCGGAGCAGCTTAAAGAGTTAACCGACCGTTATGAAGCAATCGTCGGGGGGGTATTCCCACTGCGGGAGAATACAGACCGGCAAGTAGAAGCTTTACAAGCAGCATTAAATGCGGATAAAGCGGGAGCAGATGTTGAATTTGTCTGCTATCAAGGCTTGAAGCATGCCAGTCCCTTTATTGAGGACGGCGTGGAGGCTATGGCGAAGGATGGCATTACTCAAGCAGTGGGTATTGTTTTGGCGCCACACTATTCCAGTATGAGTGTAGGGAGCTACATCAAGCGTGCGCAGGAAAAGGCTGATGCATGCAAGATTGACATGGGTTTTGTGGAGAGTTACCATATGCATCCTGAATTGATCGATGTGTTAAGCCAAAGAGTGTCGGCGAAGCTGGATCAATATATTGAAGCAGGTGCGACCCGTGATGAGATTCGCGTATTATTCAGCGCTCATAGTCTTCCAGAACGTATTCTGGCTGTGGGTGATCCATATCGGGATCAGCTGCTGGAAACTTCGCAGGCAATTGCAGCTCAAGCAGGCATAACCAACTGGCAGTTTACTTGGCAAAGTGCTGGCCGCACAGCTGAACCGTGGCTTGGTCCAGATATTCTGGACACGCTGCAACAGCTTAGTAAAGAACAGGTGGAATACGTATTGGTGGCCCCTATCGGATTCGTATCCGATCATTTAGAGGTACTGTACGATCTCGATATTGAGGCAACAGCCGTAGCTGCAGAGCTTGATATGCGTCTTATGCGGATTGACTCACTGAATAGTGATCCCGCATATATGTCTGTATTGAGCGATGTAATTCGTAAACGACTGGAGCAGATGAAGGCCGCTCAATCATGATTGGCCCCACAAGAAAAATTGTTATCATAGGCGGAGGGCTGAGCGGACTCAGCGCCGCCTTTTATATTCGTAAATTTTATAAAGAAGCGGGTATTAAGCCTGATATTGTCTTGCTTGAGAAAGAGAAAAACCTCGGTGGAAAGATTGAAACCTTACATCGCGATGGTTTTGTGATTGAAAAGGGACCGGATTCATTTCTGGCGGAAAGGGCGGAGATGTGCGAGCTGGCTAAGGAACTGGAATTGGATCACGAGCTGGTATCCACTAACCCTCTTGCTAAGAAGCGATATATCTTGCAGCGGGACAAGCTTAATCCTTTGCCAAACGGTCTTGTACTCGGTATCCCTACCGAACTGAAACCTTTTTTATCAAGTGGGTTAGTTTCGTTTGGGGGTAAAATACGTGCGATGATGGATTTTATTCTTCCTCCGCGGCGTAATGATGAAGACGAATCGCTTGGTGAGCTTATTGAGCGCCGTCTAGGGTCTGAAGTGCTGGAGAACTTAACCGAGCCGCTCCTCTCTGGCATGTACGCCGGAGATATACAAAAAATTAGCCTGCATGCTACTTTTCCGCAATTTGGACAATTAGAACAACAGTATGGCAGCCTTATTCGTGGAATGCGCACAGGGCGAAAGAATAAAAAGGTACAGGAAGGTACTACACAGAGTACCTTCTTGACGTTCCGCAAAGGGCTGCAAAGCCTCGTGCATAGTCTGATTTATGAGCTACATGATGTAGAACAACGGACGGAATCTAACGTAGTTTCTATTCAGGCTGTTGGGAGTCGTCCTTCTATTTATGAGGTAGAGCTGGAGAATGGCGAACGGTTGCTTGCAGATGATGTATATATCACTACACCTAATTTTTCGGCTGCTGACTTACTTCGTCCCCATATGGAGGTTACGGCGCTGGAAGCGGTGGATTATGTTTCAGTAGCGAATCTAGTCATGGCTTTTAACAAAAAGGATATTGTTAACGAATATGATGGATCAGGTTTTTTTGTGCCTCGTAAAGAAGGGCGGAATATTACTGCCTGCACATGGACATCTACGAAATGGCCGCATACGGCTCCTGATGATAAGTTGCTTTTGCGCTGTTATGTGGGTCGTTCTGGTGATGAACAGAATGTTCAGCTGCCTGATGAGGCTTTGACGGAGCTTGTGCTTAAAGATTTACGAGAGATCATGGGCATTACTGCGAAACCAATATTTACGGAAATCACCCGCTTAGAGCATTCCATGCCGCAGTATCCTATAGGACATCTTGATAATATTACCGAATTCCGCAAAGATTTAGCGGCTTCGCTTCCTGGTGTGTATGTCATTGGCGCCGGATTTAATGGCATAGCAATGCCGGATTGCATCAAGCAGTCCAAGCTTATTGCGGAAAGCGTTGCTAAACAGCTAATGAATGAAATGTGAGTACGATGACTAAATAAAACAGTGAAGCGAAGCATGAGGCGCTTCACTGTTTTTCTTTAGTTAGTAAAATTTTCTATTTCTATCGACTCTCTTATTTGTAGGGTGCTGTGATAGATATGCTATAATAAAAACAATTTGAGAGTAGAGGAGATCACAGAAACCATGTATCCGCCGCGATCGCGTTCTAGACAAAAGAACAAACATAAGAGCAAACGCAAGCGCAGAACGGCCTGGGCTTGGATCAATGCAGGTCTTCTTTTGATGATTACCGTGTTATTGACTTATAGCTTTACGAATGACCCTGACAAGAAAAGCGCCTCACCGCCTCCGGTAGCAGAAGCGACAGCTACGCCTATACCAGAGAGTAGTGATCAGCCTCAGACAGCATCTCCGGTGGTTGCAGTTGCAACGCCTGAAGCTACAGAGACGCCAAGCCCTTCTCCTACGGCAACTCCAGAGCCAACGCCTACACCGCAGGAGGAGCCTGAAGAGATTATTGAAACACAAGCTCCTGAAGCGACAGCGACCCCTGCGAAGGATGAGGACAGCTCGGAAGCAGCAAATAATGATGCAGTGTCTGGTCTGCCGTCAGATGATAACGCGTCTGGTAAGACGGTAACTTTGAATTTTGGTGGAGATGTTATATTTTCCGGGAAAGCTGGAGAACTGCTGGAGAAGAAAGGTTATGATTATTCGTATGCCGCATTGGAGGGTCTGTTCAAGAAAGATGATCTTACGATCTTGAATCTGGAAACTCCAGTGACCACAGGTGGCGTAAGTGCCACTAATAAGCAATTTGTATTCAAAGGATCACCACTCGCTCTGGATGCGCTTAAGTCAGCGGGTGTGGACGCAGTAAATATGGCGAATAATCACACGCTTGATCAAGGAGAGCAAGGCTTGCGGGATACCCTTAACCACCTTGCTGAAAGAGGAATTCCTTATGTGGGTGCGGGGCTTAACAGTAAAGAAGCATATTCGGCGCAATATTTTGAACGTAAGGGCATTAAGATCGCTTTGCTGGGATTCACCCGGGTGATTCCTGCGTCGGATTGGATGGCAGGGAAAAATAAGCCGGGACTTGCCTCCGTATATGATAGTGCAGAAGGACTGAAGGCTATTGCTGCAGCCAAAAAGAAAGCCGATTTGGTGGTCGTAGTGGTCCATTGGGGTAAAGAACGGGTAGAACAATATGATAAAACGCAACAGTCGCTGGGCCATAGCTTTATCGATGCAGGAGCCGATCTTGTCATTGGCGGCCATCCACATGTGTTGCAAGGCGTGGAGCCATACAAGGGCAAATGGATTGCCTACAGCACCGGGAATTTTATTTTTACGAGATCTACAGTGCCTGCCACTTGGGAAACTGCGGTTTTTCAGGCGGAATGTAGTGTAAAAGGTCAATGCTCCTTAAAGCTGAAGCCTATGAAAGCCGAGCTAGCACAGCCTGTGCCAATGAACGAAGTGGATGGAAAGCTTTTGTTAAAAAGAGTAGAAGCTCTATCCGCAGGGCGGGTAAAGATCGGCAGCGACGGTAAAGTCACTCAAGTTACCAAATAGGGTTCCTGGGAGGTCCTTATGATGAACAATTTGTGTGTAGCCCATCGAGGGTTTTCCGGTAAAGCTCCAGAGAATACATTGGCAGCCATTCGGATGGCGATTGCCATGCCCTTTGTGCACTGGATGGAAATTGATGTCCAGCTCTCCAAAGACGGCGTTCCTGTTGTCATTCATGATTATACGTTGGACCGGACGACCAATGGTCATGGCAAGGTAAAGAACATGGACTGGGAATATATCCGGCGTCTGGATGCGGGGAGCTGGAAAGGGCGTGTTTTTCAGGGCGAGCGGGTGCCTTCTTTGGAAGAGGTGCTGTCACTAGCCTCTGGAAGATTACGTCTGAATATTGAACTGAAAACAGTGGGAGATATGTATCTTGGCATTGAGAAGACGGTGACGGATCTTATTTCTGCAAAAGGTATGCGGGACGACGTGATCTTGACCTCTTTTGATACTGGAGCATTAAAAAAAGTCAAGGAAATTGATCCCCGTTTTCGTACCGGATTGATCTTTGATTCCAGATTTGGCAATCCTGCACGCAGGCTGCATGAACTGGATTGCTCTTTACTTTCGATTAGCTTCTCGCGTCTGAATCCTAGACTGGCTAAGCTTTTGTCCGAGCGTGGGGTGGAAATTATGGCTTGGACTGTGAACAAAGCGAAAGAGATGCGTCGCTTAGCCGACATGCATTCTGATATAATGATCTGTACAAACCGCCCGGATATATGGGGCGACACCTTTCTGAAGGTATAAATAATCCAAATCGATGGGAAAGAGAGCTGACTGTTTATGTGCGCTGCTGTTAATAATCTATATTGTGTTGGACGCAACTACAAGCTACACGCGGAGGAATTGGGTAACAATGTGCCCGTGGAGCCGCTCATCTTCATGAAGCCCTCACATGCGGCTGTTTCCCTCGATAAAGCAGTAATTAAGCTGCCAAAGGATGCGGGTCAGATTCATTATGAAGGTGAACTTGTACTGCGTATTGCACGTGATTATACACCAGGCATGAGCGTGGAGGATCTGGTAGATGTAATGGCACTGGGACTGGATTTCACGCTGCGTGATGTGCATAATGATCTGCAGAAGAAAGGTTTGCCGTGGACGCCAGCTAAAGGCTTTAAAAATGCCGCACCACTCACCCCTTACATAGCGTTTCCAGATAAGGAAGAGCTGGAGGGAACTGATTTTACAGTGGTGAAAAATGGGGTGGAAGTACAACGCGGCAATGTTAAAAACATGATTTTTTCACTTCAAAAAATTGTTGATTTTATCGCCGAGCGCTACGGGTTAGGGAAAGACGATGTGATATTTACAGGTACTCCGGCAGGCGTGGGTCCTACTGTAGCTGGCGACGCTTTCGAGCTGTACTGGGGCGACAAGCTGATGGGGACTTGCCTGATCGGTTAATAGATCTGTTGGAGATGAATCTATGCAGTGGGTTATTGGCGCTTTAGGCGCTTTGATTGTTGCGGGAGCGGCATATTGGAAGCAGTCTTTAAGTCTCTCTGGCATGATTGCCGCGGTAGTGATGGGCACTATTTATTTTGGTGCCGGAAATGCTTTTTGGTTTGGGATATTGCTGATCTTCTTCATCACTTCAAGCCTGCTGTCCAAACTTCATCATGATAATAAAGCAGAATTAGAGCTGACGTATGCTAAGACGGGCCGCCGCGATGCCGGGCAGGTCTTTGCTAACGGTGGACTTGGCATGGTTCTGGTTTTTCTGAATGCGATCTTCCCGAATGAGCTATGGGGGTTCCTATTTATTGGTGTAATGGCTACAGTAACCTCGGATACATGGGCTACGGAGATCGGAACACTGAGCAAGAAACCGCCTCGTTCTGTCCTTACGGGTAAAGTTCTTCCTGCCGGAGCTTCGGGCGGTGTATCCAGCTTGGGTACGCTGGCGGCAGCAGCAGGAGGTGCACTCATCGGTGCGTCAGCTTGGCTGCTGCGAATGATATCCGGCATGCCGGATCACTCTTTCGTGCTGCTTACCCTAGCAGGACTTGCCGGAGGATTAGTCGGCGCCTTTGCCGACTCTATCCTTGGTGCAACCGTGCAGCAGATGAACCGCTGTACCGTATGCGGCCGCGAAGTGGAAGGTTCACAGCATTGTGGGGCTCCAGCTGTACACGCAAGAGGCTGGAAGTGGATGAGCAATGACGCAGTCAATGCCATCAGCTCTATCCTCGGCGGTGCAGCTGCCTTACTGCTGAGCATGATCATTTAGCATTTGAATTTAAGCTTTGAACGGCACAGTTTAGGGAGGGACCGATGAGTAGCGCATCCAATCAAAAACATACTGCTATTCTGGATGCCGCATACGAGCTCTTCGGTTCAGGTGGATTTTACGAAACGAAGATGTCGGAAGTGGCGGAGCAAGCCGGGATAGCAAAGGGCACCGTTTATTTATACTTCAAGAGCAAGGAAGAATTATTCATGGCAGTGACGCGCCGCGATTGTGAGGGGTTTCTCCTGCAATTACAGGAAAGGCTGAAGGCTAGTGATACTTTGGCCGGTAAACTTTCGATCATTGCTAAACATCACTTGAATTATTATTATGAACGCAAGCGGCATACGAAGCTCTTTTTCCGTGCCCCTAACAATAATCCTGAATTAGTGGCGTATATGACTCAATTTATGGAGCAATACATGCAAGATGTGGTCAAGGTATTATTAGAAGGTGGAGCATCCGAGCCTGAGCTTATGGCACAGTCCTACATAGGGATGCTGGATCGTTTGAAGATGGATATTTTATTTGATCCGTCTTTTACGGAGGAGGACGCGTATAAACGCGCTGATTTCGCTGCTGGTCTTTTTATTAGAGGGGCCATGATCACCTGAATTTTGGATAGGATGATAGACCGGATAAATAGCATTGGTTAGATGCGGGCCGGTTTTATGAAAATATAAGGCAAGCGAGGAAATAGCATGAATATTATGACCGTGGAACATCTTTCCAAGAGTTATGGCGAGAAAGTACTCTTTAGCGACGCTTCATTTGGTATGGACGATCGGGATAAAATTGGCTTGATCGGTGTGAATGGAACGGGTAAATCAACCTTTTTACGGATTATTGCCGGTCTGGATACTCCGGATGGTGGACAAATTGCCATCGGGAATAATGTAAGAGTACAATATTTGGCGCAGAATCCTCCTTATGATCCTATGAATACAGTTTTGCAGCAAGTGTTCGCCGGGGATGATCCAGACCTTGCTACCATGCGTGAGTATATGGAGACTATGTCCCAGCTTGAACAGCAGCCTGGTAATGCTGAACTGGAAGGAAAACTAGTAAAGATTGGGCAGGCGATCGACGCTGCGGGAACATGGCATTTGGAGAGTGAAGCCAAAAGCGTGCTTACCAAGCTAGGCATCTTAAAGTTTGATGCGTTAATGGACACACTTTCTGGTGGACAACGTAAACGTGTGGCTCTGGCAGCTGCACTGATTACCCCCTCTGAACTGCTGATTCTTGATGAGCCTACCAACCATATTGATACGGATTCCGTGGCTTGGTTGGAGCAATATTTGCAGAAACGGCGCGGCGCTCTTTTGATGGTGACGCATGATCGTTACTTCCTGGAGCGTGTGGCTAGTGTCATGCTTGAGCTAGATGGTGGCCAGCTTTATCGTTATGAAGCTAACTATTCACGGTTTCTAGAGCTTAAAGCCGATCGAGAAGAACGAGAAGCCTCTGCCGAACAGAAGCGTAAGAATCTGTTGCGTACAGAGCTGGCTTGGATTCGTCGCGGTGCCAAAGCCCGTTCAACAAAACAGAAGGCAAGAATCGACCGCTTCGAGAAGCTGAAAGAGAGTACGGGAAGCAGCTCGAACGGTTCATTGGATATCTCTGTGGCTTCTACACGTTTAGGTCGCAAGATCATTGAAATTAATGACCTGTCGAAAGCGTTGGATGGTCGTCAGCTAATCAAAGATCTCAGCTATATCGCTGTACCCCAGGATAGAGTGGGCATCGTCGGCCCGAACGGCAGCGGCAAATCAACACTCTTAAATATGATTGCAGGTCAGCTGCAACCCGATAAAGGTGAAGTTCAGCTTGGCGCTACGGTTAAGCTTGGTTACTTTACACAAGAGCATCAGGATATGGATGACAGTATGCGTGCCATTGAATACGTGAAGGAAGAAGCAGAAGTGATACGGACAGCAGACGGCAGTGTGATTACGGCTGGTCAAATGCTGGAACGCTTCTTGTTCCCTCCTGCGATGCAGTGGACACCGATCTCCAAGCTGTCTGGTGGCGAAAAAAGGCGCTTGTATCTGCTTCGTGTATTGATGGGAGCACCTAACGTATTGCTTTTGGATGAACCTACGAACGATTTGGATATCGGCACATTGGCTGTTTTGGAAGATTATCTGGATGAATTTCCGGGTGTCGTCTTTACCGTATCCCATGACCGTTATTTCTTGGACCGTACGATAGATAAGCTGATTGCTTTTGAAAATGGCGATATCCGGATTCATGTTGGAGATTATACGGAATATGAAGAATGGCTGGCCAAAAATGTACCGTCACGCATTGGAGAACCGAACAAAGAAGGAAGCTCAAAGCAAAAAGAGGCCGCGGACACTGCCAGCAACCCTGCAGCTTCAACGACTCCCAAAACAAAACTCAAATTCAGCTTCAAGGAACAGCGTGAATATGAGGGCATTGATGAGCAAATTGAGCTTGCAGAGCAACGTTTGACGGATATTAGTGTACAGATGGAGGCGGCTTTTGCTGACTCTGGAAGGCTGCAGGAGCTAGTAGAGGAGCAACGCCTAGCCGAAGCAGAGCTGGAGCGTCTTATGGAACGCTGGACCTATCTGAACGAGCTTGCGGAGAAAATCGCTGGTAAGGCTTAAACCCGTTGGATGGCTTTGAATGAAAATAGGGGAGGGCTCTGTGTGGAAGATAAACTTAAAGCTGCCGTAGCCCTACGCAACGCTGGTAAAGCGGAAGAAGCCAAAATGATGCTGTTTGAGCTATATGAGCAGAATGCTGGGGACGCTGAACTTCTATATCAATTGGCCTGGACGCATGATGTGCTGGGTTTGGAGCGGGCGGCAGTACCCTTTTATGAGAAAAGCTTGGCGTTAGGATTACCTTCTGAGCAGAGAGTTGGCGCTCTATTGGGACTGGGCAGCACCTACCGGACACTCAGAGAATACGAGAAGTCAAAAGGTCTTCTGATGCAGGCTGTTCAGGAGTACCCGGAGAATAAGGAATTTCCGGCGTTCCTAGCCATGACCTTGCACAATCTTGGAGAGCATAGTCAAGCGATGGAGCTGCTGCTTAAGCTGTTGGCAGAAACCTCTGCGGATGAAGGGATAAGAAGTTACAGTAAGGCCATTTCTTATTATTCAGATAAACTGGAGCAAGTCTGGGATTGAGGCTGGCTTTTAAATCACAGTGATTCTTACAAATCACTACCCGGACACAGCTAACCTTAAACGCAGCATTATAACCCATTTGGAATGTTAACGGACACCACAGTCGCTATTGACACTAAAAGCACCCAATACGTTCCTTTTTTGCGTGAATAACGTCGCTTGGGTCCGAAAGAATGCTCCAAAGGCTAATAATTTGCGAATAACGCCTTCTGGGTCCGTAAGCACCAGCCGAAAGTGATGACCACCGGAAATTCCGGCAGTGTCTGTTGAAGAACAAGTGAACCACCAATAAACAAAAAAAGAGTAGGATCCTCCACTAATTGGAGAATTCTACTCTTTTATTTTTCTACTTATTTATTTCGTTCCGTCCACAGCAATCATTTGTACTACAGACCGAGAATCGCCGGGTACAATGATTTCCTTCGCATTCATCTGGGAAGAGCCATCTCCGTCCAAGAAGATGCCCTCCAGACCCTTAGCAGGAACTGTCTGGAGGATCGCTGAGCGGAACTCTGCCGCTGTTGAGAGCGTTGGGGTAACAATCAGCCAGAGCTTTCCTGTGTTGTCATACACCATGCCTGAGCGCAGGCGTTTCTCATCAGCGTAAGGAAGATGCTCTTCAGCTACTGCCGCTTCCCATAAGTCTTCGTGTCCCAGATTCATACTAATGCCACCTTGCGCAAAATAATGCTGGCGATCAGTAATCTTCAATTCTTCTCCAGAAGAGACAACCTGTACGGAGAAGCTACGGCTGGCACCATCCCAGACAAGGGTTCCACGTGCGTATTTAGCATTAAACCAGCCAGACCCATAACCCTTCTGGGCTCCGTTGACTGGAGTATCATGCATGATAGCCATGGATAAAAGCGCATCTTGATAGAAAAAACCACCGTTAATCCCATATGCATTAACTTGCCGTAAAGGGACACCCGCGGCCCTGAGCTTAATATCTTCAGGTGAAAGTGACATCATATAGAGCTGCACGTTATCTGTACTCACTGTTTCCAAAAAGCTATAGGCGTGAGGAAGACCTTTAAAGGGATCTTCCTTGTGATTTCTAAATACCAGAAACAACGACAGCGCTAACCCCACTATCAATAACACCAGAAGTGAGACGATAAGTCCCTGTCTGCGCCTCCAGAGCTGGTTCAGCTTGCCAGAGCTACCCTCAGTTTGTCCCCACATAAGCAGCGAGAAGCTTAGCAGTGTTCACTACAGCTTGCTTATGCGTACGTTCCATGGAGTGGGAGGCATGTACACCTGGGCCAATCAATGCTGCACGGATATTGTTTCCGCCTCTGAGCGCTGCGGAAGCATCGGAGCCGTACATAGGATAAATATCAACGGCATAAGGAATTGCGAGTGCTTCTGCCAGTTCAATCAAACGACCTGTCATAACATAATCGTAAGGGCCGGAAGAGTCTTTTGCACAGATGGATACATCGGTTTCTTTACAGCTGAGATCATCACCCATGGCGCCCATATCGACGGCAATCATTTCATTGATTTCACCAGGAATCCAAGCTGTACCATGTCCCACTTCCTCGTAGTTAGAGATGAGGAAAGAAAGGTTGTGGAGAGGTTTCCAGCCTTCACGTTTAATACTTTCCAGCAATCCGAGAAGGGCAGCCACGCTTGCTTTGTCATCTAAATGACGGGATTTAATGTAGCCGCTAGGCGTAATCACTGCACGTGCATCGAAAGAAATGAAATCTCCGACGGAAATGCCAAGCTTGAGTACGTCTTCTTTAGAAGATACCAGCTCATCAATACGTACTTCCATGTTCTCCTCTGATCGTTTGAAGTCACGAGCGTCTGGATATACGTGAACAGATGGATGGCTGGTTAAGATGGTTCCTGTATAAGTTTTGCCGCTACGGGTATGGATCGTGCAGTATTCATTCTCAATGCTGTGCATGGCGAAGCCACCCACAGAGGTCAGACGCAGTGTACCATTAGCTTTAATCGAGCGGACCATGGCACCAAGTGTATCCACGTGAGCGCTGATGCCAATAGTACGAGAGGGATCTAAGCCAGGGACGTTAAGAATTACGCCGCCTTTTTCATTCCAGCTTAAAGGTACGTTCAGCGCAGCTGCTTCTTCAGCAACTAGTGTCATTACCTGTGCGGTGAAACCGCTTGGGCTGGGGGTGTCGAGTATTTTTTTTAGGATGGAAAGTATGTAGTCTTCATTAGGTTGAATGGTAATCATTAGTTAAGCCCTCCTGTTAAGCCATCATTGTCTGTGTTAAAAGAATCCAGTGAAGTGTCGGCATCACGAAGCTTGGTAAGCTCAGCAGTTAAGCTTTTAATTTGCTTTTGTAGTTTGTATTGACGAAAAATGCCGTAAGAGCCCACGATGATTCCGCCAATTAACGCGCAGCCAAGAATAACGAGTATAAGTGGTATATTAACCACATCAAAACCGAAATTGACTTGAACGGGATCAACGTTGATGACTGCGAATATGGCGGTTAGCAGCGCGAAGATTAGACCCGCAATTAGTGACCATTGAATTCTCATTGAATTCTTCCTCCTCAGGGGGATATAACAATATAAAATCCCCTGCCCAGATAGGGCAAGGGATTAATGTAATACTAAGCTCTCTGCCTTATTTGGTCAACTGTTCCATTTGCTCGATAACACTTTCGAACACACTCATCGCTTCGCGAATCGGCTCAGGAGACGACATGTCAACGCCTGCTTTTGACAAAATATTGATGGAGTAATCACTGCCACCGCTCTTCAGGAAGCCGAGGTAACGATCTACCGCCGGTTTACCTTCTTCAAGGATTTGTTTGGCAAAGCTAGTCGCTGCCGAGAAGCCTGTTGCATATTTGTAAACATAGAAGCTGTTATAGAAATGCGGAATTCGTGCCCATTCCATCTCGATATCCTGATCTACAACCATTTCTTTGCCGTAGTATTTGACATTCAGGTCGTAGTAGATACTTGAAAGATCTTGAGGGGTAAGCGAATCGCCCTCTTCAACACGCTGATGAATGATCTTTTCAAATTCTGCGAACATTGTTTGCCGGAAAATCGTTGTCCGGAACTGATCGGCATAGTAAGTGAGCAGATACATTTTTTCCTTAGGATCTGTAGACTTTTTGAGTAGATAATCCATAAGCAAAGCTTCATTGGTAGTTGAAGCAACCTCTGCAAGGAAAATGGTATACTGTGCATCCCGATAGTTCAGAGCGTTGTCTGAAAAATAAGAGTGTAGAGCATGACCCATCTCATGTGCCAGAGTAAACATACTGTTCAGATTATCGTTATGGTTCAGCAGGACGTATGGGTGTGTGCCATAAGGGCCCCAGCTGTAAGCTCCAGAGCGTTTATTCTCGTTCTCATAGACATCAATCCAGCCATTGTCGTAGCCTTTTTGCAGCACATTCAGATAATCTTCACCCAGCGGTTTGAGGCCTTCTTTGGTAATTTTCTTCGCTTCTTCGTACGTGATATCCAGCTTATATTCATCTACTAGTGGTGCAAATAGGTCATACATATGTAACTCATCCACACCAAGCAGCTTTTGACGCAACTTCATGTAACGGTGCATTAAAGGAAGACTCTCATGAATCGTATCGATCAGGTTGGTGTATACCTCTTTTGGAATGTTATCACCGTAAAGAGACATTTCCATTACAGATGGATACTTGCGGACGTGTGAGAAAAAGACGTTTTTGTTCACATTGGCGCTAAGCGTTGCTGCGATGGTGTTTTTTTGCTTACGATAGGTTTCATAGACTGCTTTAAAAGCATTTCGGCGAACCTCGCGATCGGAGCTTTCCAAGAACTTGATATAGTTGCCGTGAGTCAGCTCGACCTCTTTGCCATCTTCATCTTTAATCTTAGGGAATTTCAGATCTGCGTTGTTCAGCATACTAAAAATATTCTGAGGCGCTTGTGCTAGGTTTCCAACTTGGGCAAGCAGAGCTTCCTCAGCCTTGGACAATACATGCGCTTTCTCACGTTTCATCTCTTTTAAAGTGAAGGTGTAAGCGGACAGTTCAGGATCAGCAATAAATTGATCCAGCTTCTCAATAGGCAGTGCCAAGATTTCTGGGGTTACAAAAGAAAAGGCTTCGCCTGCTTCGATCCCAAGCTTCTTCGCTTTGGAGGACAAAGCTTGATATTCAGGATTAGCAGTGTCTTCATCCTGACGCATATGAGCATAGACAAAAAGTCGCTCAGTGGAGACGGACAGCTTGTCATCCAGCTCAAAACATTGTTTCACAGCTTCTGCGGAATCAAGTTTACCTTGGAAATCAGCAGCTTTTTTGATCAGTGATTTAGCTTCAGCATATTCTGCATCCCAATCCTTCTGAGAGGCAAATATATCTTCAAGCTTCCAACGATTCTCAGCAGGTACTTCACTTCTCTTCAATAATTGTTCCATAGAAACCCTCCTAGAATGATGAGATGTAGTAGGCATAATCTCCCTCGGCAATACTGTGGATGATATTTCACCCGGTAGCAAGCTGAGCACAAGTAGAAGAGGGATGGACTTGAGTGTAATAGGCATGACGTCCTCCTCTTTGAAAAGTAGAGTCAGCTTATTATGTCCTGCTAAGTCCTGATTATTAATATTTAGTCTTCTTTATATGGTAGTTATGCCAACAAGCTATAAATAACAAAGATGAAAGCAAACAGAATCATTACGACCGCAGCCATGGCCATGCCCCGCTTTAGTTTCGGCGGGACACGATCCTTGGTCATAATTAATACTGCGCCTAGACAGAGGACTAGGACAACATAAATCGTGAGATTTTCGTTATTCATTTCCTGTTATACCTGTTTGAAAGCTGCAATGATGTTTTTGTACTCTTCTTCATTGTCTTTATAAGATTCTTTGTTGAAGCGGTTATTCACCCATTGCATCATCGCTGGACGACTAAGGAAGGTATGTGTTTCTTCTCCCCATTGATCGGAAATTTCGCGGAGTACAATGTAGCGGCCTTGAACTTCTACCGTCATCATATTCCATTTGTCTGTTTTGTATATTTCATGTTTTTTGATCATTATCATTACCACCCTGGCGATTTTTGGCTTTTGGCTCAATGATAACGCACTGGAGAAGGGAAAAGCAAATTAAATCATATATTAAGGGTTGGGTTTGATTGATTTGAACAGAAGATTGCAGTATACTATAGTTATACGCCATATATGGCGGTTATTTTTAGGAGGTTGTTCAATTGAAAGGTACAGTAAAATGGTTTAACGCAGAAAAAGGTTATGGTTTTCTTCAAGTAGAAGGCGGCGAAGATGTATTCGTACACTTCTCAGCAATTCAAGGTGAAGGATTCAAGACTTTGGACGAAGGTCAAGAAGTAGAATTCGACATCACTGATGGTAGTCGCGGACCGCAAGCTGAAAACGTAGTAAAATTATAAGAAACAGCAGGACAGTTAAGCTGTCTGCTACAAATATATAATTTACTTGGCAAGCCCTTGCAAGAGTGGTTACCAACTTACAGAACACAGTTCTTTCGGGAACTGTGTTTTTTTACGCCCGCTATAGAAGTTATCCAAAATGAAAAAGGTCGTTTCACTCCAGTGAAGGGGAGTGAAACGACCTTTTTGTATTATGGAATAACACCAACCCTAATTATAGGGAGGCTTTTTTGTTCTTTTTTCTGAAATAATTGATCGGATCCAGATTGGATTTCAATAAATGCTGTCCCAGAAACCCAGCAAAAGCAAGTAAGCTGAAACCCGTAGCCACTATATAAAAAATATAACGCCCCGCCTCTTGATAAATAATTCCGCCAAAGGTACCGCTAAGCAGCCCAGAGGCACTTGACCAAACGACGGTGAAAATGGCAAGACCTGTTGCCCGAAGGCGATCCGGGATAATCCGGGTGATATAACGGACAGATGTTACATAAAAAACACCAAATGATATACTGTGCATGGCTTGAATGGCAATCATTGAGCCTGGATGATCCGCCAGGGACATCAAAAGAAAACGCAGAGCGTACATCAGACTCCCCAAGGCCAGCAAGGGCAATTCTTTGAATTTGTCGCCGTATCTGCTGAGGATAAATAATACAGGGATTTCACTAAGAGCTGATGCGAGCAATGCCCAGCCAATGATTTCCTCACCAGCGCCTAGTTGTTTTAGACTGATCGTCAGAAAGGCTTCGTTCATTCTATGGCCTAACGCGAGTACAAACACACAGCCGAAGAACCACAGCACCTCTTTTTGCAACAATATATCTTTAAGTCCATTTTTGCTATTATCAGCTTCAGCTGTGTCCTTATCTTGATTCGTTGTTTCTATAACAGCAGGTCTCTTAACATCTTTAAGACCTAGGGTAATTAAAAGTGCAGCAATAATGATGATGATACATAGGGTCAAGCTCCAAGTAGAGCCCAATGCTCTTAATGCATAGCCAACGGTTAGAGCAAAGAAAGAATAGCCTAAGGAGCCAAAAACGCGAATGGTAATGAAGTTCCGTCCGTGTCTTTCGGCAACTTTGATAGCCATTGTATCGGCAAGCGGAAAAACTGGGTAATAGAAGAAGTAGAAGAAGGACAAAATAAGCATGACAGATGAAAATTCGGCCGCTCTGGCTAATAGAAGACCAGTTACTAATTGACCCGCAAGTAGTATGAACATGATCTTTCGAACGGTGCCTAACTTATCGCTTATCATACTCCAGAATAGATTGGATAGGATGGAGATAAGGGGACCGAGGGAATACAAGTAGCCTATCTGAGAACTGCTAAACCCTAAATGTGTGTAGAATAAAGGAAAGTAGGATACTACAAGGACGCTGGTACCATATATGGTAAAAAGAAAGGAACGCAGCCAGTTTTGATCACTGTAAAGGCTGCCGGTCCGTTTTGAAAACATGGATTGCACTCCTCCGAAATTGAAATATGCCTAGTATAGCATAAAGCAATGGGGAGATGTTTTTAAAAACTGCTGTATTTCTGAATCTTTCATGATTTTACGAAAGTGATTTTGTTGTTTGTACAAATACGCCTGATCATATTATAATAAGTGGTGATTTGGATAAGGAGACAACAATGTGGAGGCACTGTCATTGAGTGAATTAGAGCAAGGCCGTTACCTTAGCCCGCGTGGTCCACTGGGACTTATGAACAGGGTCTATAAGTACGTGCTGCCGGAAGTGAGAGAATGTCTCCATTTCTGGCGCCAAGATGCGAACGGGATTCCCGATCCCGAGCTCCGGAAGCAAGCACTTGCCAGCATTGAAACTAAAGAGTTTCATTGCATAGGCGGTGGTATTTATGCCGCCGGCAATTTATCGATGAAACATATACTGATTCCGCTAATTGTTGCTTATCAAACTATCAGTGATTATCTGGACAACTTATGTGATCGCAGTACTTCGCTTGATCCTGCAGATTTCAGGCTGCTGCATCAATCTATGCTGGATGCTATTGATCCAAATGCTGAGCCAGGTAATTATTATGCGCTTCGAAGTGAACAGAATGACGGCGGATATTTGTACAGGCTGGTTCGTAAATGCCAAGAAATGATTTCTTTGTTGCCAGGTTATTCCGCTGCTGCAGCGGAGATTCGAGAACTGGCTGTGCTCTATACAGATTTACAAGTGTATAAGCACATCCGCCCGGAACTCAGGGAAACAGCCCTGAAGGAGTGGTGGGAGGAACAGGGCAGTCGAGCGCCGCATCTGCAATGGAATGAGTTTTCGGCTGCAACGGGATCAACACTAGGTGTATTTATGTTATTTCTTTCCGCATGTGATCCGAAGCTGAACCAAGCTTCTGCGGCTTCGATTCGAGCTGCGTATTTTCCGCATGTATGTGGTCTGCACATTATGCTGGATTATCTGATTGATCAGGAAGAGGACCGAGCAGGCGGTGATCTTAATTTCTGCAATTATTATGATGACACGGATACCATGCTGAGTCGGATCGCTGCAATGGTTGAGTGGGCCCGTAAGGATGTTCGTAATCTTCCAGAGTCTTCGATGCATCGTATGGTGATTGAGGGATTGCTGGCACTTTATTTATCTGATCCCAAAGTTAGCGAACAGCGGGAAGTTCGCTCTGTATCTAAAAGCCTGATGAAAGGCAGTCCGCTTACAAGACTGTTCTTCTTCGCTAACAGCCGTTGGATACGCAAACGCTTTTTGTAACCATGTCGCGAAGTTATTTTCATAAGAAGTATCAGACTTCGCACAATTTTAAGGAGGAACAACAGAATGTCTAAAATTCAAAAAATCGCAGTATTGACTAGTGGTGGAGATTCACAGGGAATGAACGCCGCTGTTCGTGCGGTTGTAAGAAGCGCACTTTATTTCGGTATTGAGGTATTTGGGGTGCAACGTGGTTATCAAGGTCTGCTGAATCGCGATATTTTCCCAATGGATCTTCGCAGTGTAGGGGATATTATTCAACGTGGCGGTACTGTTCTGCAGTCTGCAAGATGTCTGGAGTTCACGAAACCGGAAGGACAACAAAAAGGCGCGGATATCCTTAATGAACTGGGTATCGATGGTCTAGTAGTTATCGGTGGAGATGGTTCTTATAAAGGAGCTAACAAATTAAGTAAACTTGGTATCAAGACTATGGCTTTGCCAGGTACGATTGATAACGATATCTCCTTCACAGACTACACTATCGGGTTTGATACAGCGGTTGGCGTTGTTGTAGACGCTATTAACAAGTTGCGTGACACTATGTCCTCCCATGAACGTTCTTCGATTGTAGAGGTTATGGGACGCCACTGTGGCGATATCGCGCTGCATGCTGGACTGGCCTCCGGGGCAGAAACAATTCTTGTGCCGGAAATGCCGTATGATTTGAATGAAGTTGCTGACCGGATGCGCGATAACTTTATCAGAGGTAAACGTCACAGTATCGTAATTGTTGCCGAAGGCGTTGGCAAAGGTGAAGATGTGGCTCAAGCTCTGAAAGACCGTCATGCTTCTCTGGATGCACGTGTTACTGTACTCGGACATATCCAACGTGGTGGAACACCAACTCCTGGAGACCGGAATCTGGCTAGCCGTCTTGGCGATTTTGCCGTACGTAAGCTAATCGAAGGTGAATCCGACAAGGCTTGTGGTATCATCAAAGGTGAATTAACTCTTACAGATATTGATCTCGTTGTAAATACGAAAAAGGGCTTTGACCTGGAGCTGTACGAGCTGGCTTCCCGTCTTTCCCAATAATTAGCGACGCTATATATAAAAAGGAACAGCTGCGAGATGCGCACTGTTCCTTTTTTGTGTAATATGGATCGTTAACTCTGTGGTTGTTCCTGTGTGTATTGTGCGGCATAACGCCGTTGAACTTTGATAAGCCGAGACAATAGCAGGGTCGCACCGATGGCAAGACCGGTAATAAGACCAATCCAGTAGCCGAATGCTCCTAGATCTGTATAAGTTGCAAGTACATAACCTGTAGGTAAGCCAATTACCCAATAGGCAATAAAACAAATGATAAAGGCTGGGTTAACATCCTTATATCCGCGAAGCGCCCCTTGAGTAGGTGTAGCAATTGCATCTGAGATTTGAAAAAAGATTGCATAGATCAGGAAATGCTGAATCAACGAGATGACATCGGGTTCATCTGAATATAGACCAGCTACATGATTTCCGGCAAACAAGAGTAATAAAGCTGTGGCCAGCGAAAGGATTGCCGCCAGCCCGATACCCATTATGGCATATTGGCGTGCATCCTTTTGTCTGCCAGACCCGGTCTCGAAGCCGACGAGGATGGTAAGGCTGATGCAAATACTGAGCGGAATCATATAAAGTGTTGTTGCAAAATTGATTGCTGCCTGATGCGCGGCAATTGTTACGGTATCAAATCGGCTCATTAACAAGGTTACAGCGGAAAAGACAGCCGTTTCGAAAAAAATCGAGAAACCGATGGGTACTCCGATTTTAAGCAAATCTTTAATGCTGTTTAACGATATGAAGTGGAAATTACGGAATAATCTGAGATTTACAAAGGCCTGAGAACGATATATGAACAGTAGAGCAACGGCAAATATAACCCAATAGGTAATGGCTGAAGCTACCCCTGCACCAACACCCCCGAGACGAGGGAATCCGAAGTTCCCGAAGATGAGCAAATAGTTCAAACCTACATTTACAGGCAAAGCTATTAGTGTAATACACATGGATACGCGTGTTTGCCCTAAAGCGTCTATACAGCTACGAAGTACCGTATATCCAAACAGGGGGATAATTCCGAACGAAATAGCACTGAGGAAGCGGAAAGCAACATCTCTTACACCAGGCTCCAAGTTCATAAAATTAAGAATAGGTGACAAGGCAAAGCTGCCAATCAGCAAGACGATGATCGAAACAATTAGTGACAGCCAAATACCTTGTGTGACTTGAAAGGCGACATCCTTATCTTTTTTGTTCCCGATGAGCTGTGAGACAATAGGTGTGATCCCCATAAGAATACCGCTGAGACCGGTTTGGATTGGAATCCAAAGACTAGTTCCTATCGCAACTCCTGCCAGATCGACGGTCCCGAATTTACCGGACATATTAGTATCAAAGAAGGTGATCGCGGATAAAGCAATTTGTGTAACAAGGATTGGGAATAAAATATGAAAAAATTGTCCTGCCTTTTGTTTTAAAGAGGTGGTCTGTATCATAATTCTGTGCCTCATTCTTTATGATTTTTCATGGAATAGGTTAAATAGTTCAATAAGTTTCCGTTAAAAGACCCGGCAGACGCCGGGTCTTTAGCATACGTATATCAGATCAGCTATAAATAATAAGGGCTGTATTCATTGTTTTTCGTAATCAACATCGGCTGTATAGCGATTGTTGGCGTTCCAGAGAAGGAACTCATCCACGTTCTCATCTTTTAAAGCGCGGATTTGATCTTCCACCTGTTTTTTACCATATTTCACATAATGACCACTTCCGAGCCAGCTTGCTGTAAAGTCTTGAATCCAAGGCCGAATAACGGGTTTGTAGCTGCCCAGTGGATCAAGCTTCTTATGTGTATCAACCATGGAGCCTTTGATTGTAGCGTAAGGATCTAAGTCGGGCTCTTTCACCCCAAACCATCCCGTTGAATAGTGACTTGGATAAACCATTGGACTGATAACATCCACATTCTTGGATATTTTAACAAAGTCTTGGCCGATACCCTCAGCAGGGGCAGATGCGGCATATCCAAAAATATCTACGGACACACGGACACCAAGTGGAGCTAGCTCTGCTTTGGCATATTTAACAAAATTAGATACAATTTCTACGCGTGAATCACTGGTTTTAGTGTATTTAAGGGTTTCAGCACGTTTTTCGAATCCTTCCGGAAAACGAACATAGTCGAACTGAATTTCTTTGAAGCCGAGATTGACAGCTTCCTTGGCGATATCCACATTGTATTTCCAAACATCTTCATTATAAGGATTAACAAAGCTGTCGCCGCCTTTATTCTTCCATACAGTGCCATCAGAATTAACAAAAGACATCTGCGGGTTCTTCTTGGCAAGAATGGAATCTTTAAAAACAACAATCCGGGCGATAGGATAAACATCATGTTTCTTCAAACGTTCCATTAACTTGCTGATATCTCCAATAAAAGGCTGAGGGTTACCAAGCTTCTGAAGGTCGGCATTATCGGTCTTATACGTGATATAACCCGCATCGTCCTTAATGTCTATAACCATTGAGTTAAGTTCGGTTTGGTCAAGCAATGTAAGCAGCTTTTCCATTCGTTCCCCACCAGCACTGTAGGCGGTAACATAAATGCCTTTTACTTTGGGTGCGTCTGGCTGTGGATCGGTGTGTAACATACTTTCTGAGTTTGTTGCTTCAGGTGAAGCGCTTGGAGCTGGAGTTGCTACATTCGAATTGTTGTTTTGTTGTGCAATGATGGGGGGATTCATGGCGGACTTCAAAGCGATCGCCACTTCAGCGTCATGTTGGTTCTGTTGTACGCCTACGCTTCCCAAGGCCATCATCAGTAGAGCCCAGGTGATGTTCATTCGTTTTTCTCTCCCTTTATGTACTTTCCCCTAAATTATATAGGAACGGTTGCTCCCAAAAAGAACAGTGTTGTAACAATATTAGCTCAGATTGGGAATAAAAAACCGCCTTTGTTGTTTATAAACGAGATGTATGGATTCGAAACGGTATGAAAAAAGTAAATGCCGCCTTAAATCGGCAACAGGGCCGAACCCAAGGCGGCAACTATCAAGACTTCTCTTGCGGCTTGCTCATTGAAGATACGCAGAATTCTGATGTTCACAGATGCTGTAATGGATAATATCCATGGCATCTGCAGGTTCCAGAATACTTAGCCCGTCTCGCAGAACGATTACTGAATTTAATTCGTCCTGTTTGAGAAACGGCATCATATCAGGATACCACCTCATGACGATTGCTGACAGTTTTACCGTTTCCATTTCCACAAAAATCACCCTTTCCTTTTTCGATAGTTCTGAATAGATTCAGTGTTCATCGGAAAACGAAGTGCTTTGGAAAAAAGAGGGGTAAATCTCAATCTTTATGAAATTGTTAGGGTTCTGCGTGTGTATAATATATCATAATTCTGAGTTTGGTGCATTTTCCAATACTAGGAATTTTTATTTCCTCATTTTGTCTTTCCGGAAGGAGCCCATGACACCCACTGTTTCAACAATATTTACAAAAGCTTGAGGATCTGTCGTGCGGATGATACGTTGCAGCTCTGCAAGTTCGTAGCGGGTTGTTACCGTCATTAGCATGTCCTTTTCAACGTGAGAATAAGCGCCTTCTGTTTTAATCTTTGTGACACCTCGTTGAAGGCCTATTAGATGTTGCAGTAATTCATCTGTACGGTTTGTTACAATATATACGGTTACTTTTAAGTGGCTGATATGAATCATATCCAACACTTTACCTGTTACATATATAGATACCATTGATGAAAGTGCTAAATTCCAGTTCTGGTCAAGATAAGCGGCCGCCAGGATAACTAGTCCATTTAAACTTACCACTACATTACCGACCGGGAAATCACGGTATTTAGTGATAATTGAACCCAAGATGTCAAAACCTCCGGAAGAACCTCCTGCACGAAAGGAGATACCACAGCCAATCCCAACAAGAACTCCGCCAAATACAGAGGACAGCAGCATATCTGTAGCCACCAGATGCTCGGGAATCACCGTTAAGAACCAGGTTGTAAACACAACGGACAACATGCTCATAATAATAAATCTCCGGCCTAACTGGAACCAACCAGCAGCCAGCAGAGGAATATTAAAGAGCAAGTATAGGAGGCTTATGTTTAATGGAGTGAAATAACCCACTAACATGGAAAGCCCAGATACGCCACCACTTAGTAAACGGTGTGGAATTAAAAATAGATTAAATCCACTGGCGATTAGTGCTGCCCCTAAAAAAACAACCAAACAATTCAAAATCTGTCTTAACAAGTAAATCCACCCTTATATATATATTTAAAAAAATAAAACATGAAAGCAATGAAAAGAAAGGAACCCACTGGTATTCTCACATGTGTTTGTGATATAATGTATAGGATATTCTTGAGTAGAACGTTACAATGGTATTTTTGCATTGCATCGGATGTAAAGCTACAGTTGCTCAGGTACAACAAGGTACCTGATGATTAGGGAGGCTTTTCGTCCCAAAAGCGCTATATCATGCAGAAAATAGAGCATGATTGGACAGCCTATAAATGTGTTTACCGCTACTTAAGAATACAGACAAGCATGTGGAATGTCCACTGTATAGAAGGAGCATGAATAATTTGAAAACATTCGCAGAATTTGGCTTGGAGCCAAAAGTGCTACAAGCAATCACAGAGTTAGGATTTGAGGAGGCAACACCGATACAGGAACAGTCGATCCCATTAGCATTGACTGGGTCGGATCTGATCGGTCAAGCTCAGACTGGTACAGGTAAGACTGCTGCTTTTGGTATCCCCCTCATTTCGAAGATTAACCGTGAAGACGAAAAAATCTTGGCCCTTATTATGGCACCAACTCGTGAGTTGGCCATCCAAGTGTCAGAAGAAATTGGCAAGCTAAGCCGTTTCAAAGGTCTTCGCTCGTTGGCGATTTATGGCGGACAGGATATTGGACGTCAAATCCGTGGATTGAAAAAGAAACCACAAATCATTATTGGTACACCTGGTCGTTTGCTCGATCACATCAACCGTAAAACGATCCGTTTGGATGATGTTCAAACCGTTGTATTGGATGAAGCAGATGAAATGCTGGATATGGGCTTTATGGAAGATATTCAGACGATCTTGAAGCTCGTTCCTGTAGAACGTCAAACCATGTTGTTCTCTGCTACAATGCCACCAAACATTCAACGCCTAGCTCAACAATTTCTTAACAACCCGCAACATGTCTCCGTTATTCCGAAACAAATCAGTGCCCCACTGATTGATCAAGCTTATGTGGAAGTGCCTGAGCGTCAAAAGTTTGAAGCTCTTAGTCGTTTGATTGATATGGAATCACCTGAATTAGCTATCGTATTCGGACGTACTAAGCGCCGGGTTGATGAGCTTGCTGAAGCTTTGCAAAAACGCGGATATTCTGCTGATGGATTGCATGGTGACTTGTCACAGAACCAACGTGATGCTGTAATGCGTAAATTCCGTGATGGCAGCATTGACGTGCTGGTAGCTACTGACGTAGCGGCACGTGGTCTGGACGTATCCGGCGTAACTCACGTAATTAACTTTGACTTGCCACAAGATCCTGAAAGCTATGTACACCGTATTGGTCGTACAGGACGCGCAGGTAAAGAAGGTACGGCTTGGTCATTCGTTACTCCACGCGAAATCGATCACCTGCATTTGATCGAACGTGTTACTCGTCACCGGATTACTCGTAAACCTTTGCCAACAATGGCTGAAGCTATTGAAGGTAAACAACGCGTTACTGCTGAGCGTTTGCTTGAAGTGGTAGAAAGCGGAGAATTGAACGAGTATAAAGGAATTTCTATTCAATTGCTTGAGCAATATGATTCCGTACAATTGTTGTCCGCAGCTATGAAGCTTCTCACTGGCGACAAGAAGGATTCCGCAATTGAATTGACTCCTGAAGATCCAATTCGTGCTAAACGTCGTGGTGGCAAAAACGATATCCGCAGTGGCCGTAAACCTAATGGTGGTTATGGCGGAAACCGTGGTACTTCCGGTGGCAGCGGTAGCGGTGGCGGATACCGTGGTAACCGTGATAATAACGGTGGCGGTAGTCGTGGCGGCTATAGCAGCGGTGGCAGCAACTACGGTAGCGGCAGTGGCGGCTATGGCGGTGGCTATAAAGGCAACCGTGATGGCGCACCAGCTCGTGACGGTGGTGCAAACCGCAGCGCAGAGCGTAAACCATACACTCGTCCAAGCAGCACGAGCACTCGTCCTGCAAAACGTGAAGATTTCGATAATTAATACTTCGTCCAGATACCAAAGAAGACGAGATGCCGCATTGCGGTTCTCGTCTTCTTTTTGCTGAAATATAAGGATGTTTGGTGAATTGTTGTGTCCTTAGTAGGGCGCGAATTTGTTTTGTGAGATATTAGTATCCGAATGTACGAGTGATGATAACGAGCAAGATAAACAATACGAGGATCGTGCCTGTAGAAGTCCAACCGCCGAAGCCAACAGGTGTAGACATGAGATAACCTCCTTTAGAATGTGGGGATTTTGGTATTTCTTATGGTTACAATCCTAATATATGGACTATAAAGGCTTTACGTATAGACGATAGTCTATAATTCAGAAAGTTGGGCTATGGAAATGAGGAGGTCAAATGAGGTATAGTTAAGATATGTAGTATGTAAGAGACAGAGGAGGAAGGGAATTGGAGTTTAAAGGAGCAATGGGCGGCTTATACCGCGTCACAGAATGGATTTCACGTATCGCAGGAAGTAATATCTTATGGGCACTATGTTCCGCCCCGTTTTTGTTTTTTGGTGTTTTAAAGATGATTATGTTAGGGACAGGCGCAGGTGGAGCGAACGAGCAAATTACATTGAACTGGGCAATGGGGATTCTAGCGCCCTTTACGGTGTTTCCAGCTTCAGCCGCTTTATTTACTGTAGTACGTAAGTGGGTAATGGGGAATACGGATGTAGGAACTTTTCGTACATTTTTTCAGGGGTATAAAGAGAACTATGTAAAAAGTATGCTCGGAGGAGTTATCTATACATTGATGTTCGTTGTTATGTACGTTGATGTAACAGTTTACATGACACAAATGCCTAACTTCAGAATTGTTGGTATTTTGATGTTGGTGCTGATGATACTTTTGTCGGTATCCATGTTTAACTTCTTTTCCATTGTGGTTCATTACCAAATGGGCTTCAAGCAAGTGATGACCAATTCTATATTGCTGACTATAGCACGCCCAATTCGTGTGTTCTCTACATTGATTGCAGCCGCGGTTCTTGTTTATATCGGTCTTAGATATCCGGCTCTGTATTTCATTTGTATTCCAACGTTGATTGCAATGGCGGCCTTCTTTAACTTCTACGCTACTTATAATAAGTTACAGCTGCAAGTAGAAAAGAAGAAACTGAAAGAGCAGGAAGAAGCAGAAGCAGCAGCATTGAACAATCGGGCGGATGAATATGACGACGATGACGATGATGATGACTACGAGGATGAAATTGATGAAAAGGACACCAAACGCATTTAACAAAATGCTGGATTAAGCGTTGGATATTTCCAGGTAATTAATTCCTGTGTAAAAATAAAGCGCATACAGGTTTACTTTTTCGTTAAAACGCAATATAATAATAACAAATCCTGCGATGTACGTTACGGTTACTCGTTGTTTTGAACCAATGATAATGTCTTGGGAGATCTACACGAAGCGCAGCTGAACCGCCCTGTCTATATGACTTGGGGAATTCAAAAACGTTTTCTGCGATCACCCACCTGCTCTAGCAGGTTCAGAAGACACTGTAGCCGGACGGCATAAGCGGGTTTTCTCTTGTTTAAGCCAAGGCGCCCTGTTTCCCGTGAATAATGGGAGCGGGCGCTTTTTTGTATGTCTGGAATAAAGGGAAAGTGAGTTATACCCTTTTGTTCCTGAGACAAGAGTGTTACACTTAGAATAATGAACTTGGGATTTGTAGAGGGGGAAGAATTTTGTCGTTAAAAAGAACCTTGGTTGGCTTATTCCGCAGTCATGATGGAACAAGCGACCGCGCCAAAGATCCGACATTAAAAACGCGTTATTACAATCTAACTAAAGACAAAGCATGGGAAGAAGTTTCATCAACTTTAAAGAAAGTTCCTGGATTTAAGGTGCTTCACGAAGTGGAGTCTGTAGGTGAGATTACTCTTGAGAAAAGAACGGCATTTGGCCGTACGCTGGACATTACGGTATCGGTGCTAAATACGACGCCTGTTCGTTGTGGTGTAGACATGTATTCTGCATCTAGAGGTTCACTTGGTGATCTCGGGGCGAATTACCGTGTGATTCAACGCTTGTATGCATCTTTGGACAAAAAATTAGGAAAATACAAAGCAGACTGATTTTTAGAGGCCCGTCAAACCCTTCTTGCTTAGGGGTAGTATGAATGCGTTTACGTAAACGGTGAGCTGCTCAGTGTGTTATCGATAAATCTTTCTATTACAAAAAAAGCGGGAGAAGGATGGACCTTCTGCCGCTTTTTTAACAGAGATAATTAAGTATTGTTGGAATAACCGCTACTGATTAAAGAATTAGAGCAGCTTCTTCACAGCAGCAATAGCATCTTCATAGTTAGGGTGCTCGGTCATTTCACTCAAATATTCAACATACACGATCTTGTCGTTCTTATCCAGAACAAAGATGGAGCGCATATCTAAGCGGAATTCTTTAATCAGCACACCATAGGCTTGTCCAAATGAGGTTGCTTTGTGGTCGGATAGAGTAATTACTCGATCGATACCGGCAGCACCGCACCAGCGAGCTTGGGCAAACGGCAGGTCCGTGCTTACCGTGAGAATTACCACATCGTCACCAAGCTCTGCGGCTTCACTGTTGAACCGGCGGGTCTGTGCGTCACATACCCCGGTATCAAGAGAAGGGACAACACTGATTAGCTTGATTTTACCGGCATAATCACTTAGAGACACGTCTTCCAGAAGATTCTTGCTCAGAACAAAATCGGGTGCAGGATCACCAGCTGTTAGCTTAGGTCCTACGAGAGTGATGGGGTTGCCTTTAAAAGTAGCTACGCCTGTTTTTTCTTGCGTCATATCCTTGTTTTCCTCCTCGAATTATAATATTGGATTCTTACTGCCACAATAAATTATAATCTTAATAGCAGGAAGATGTCCAACCGGACAAGATATATATGTAAAGGGATGGGTGTTATGATATTTATTCGATACGAAAATTGGAAAAGTTATGTCCGGTATTATCCGGTAACCTGTCTGCTCATATTGGCCAATGTGATCATGTTTATCCTGACGGTAATTAACGGAGGATCAACTAATATTCAAACGCTTATTGATTTTGGTGCTATAGTTGATGTGAGTCCGTACAAAGAGGAACTGTGGCGCTATCTGGCCGCTATTTTTTTACATAATGGGTTTTCCCATCTGTTCTTTAATTGCTTCGCTCTCCTGGTGTTTGCACCGCCTCTGGAGCGATTGCTGGGCTGGTGGCGTTATGCGCTGCTCTATGTGGCGGGTGGTTTTCTGGCAAATCTGCTTACAATTGCGATTAGTGCCCGCTCAGTTGTGGAGGTTGGTACGGTTTCGGTTGGCGCTTCTGGAGCAATCTACGCCATTTATGGTGCATTTTTATACATTGCCGTTATTCAACGGGCGATGATGGATGAGGGCTCGCGTAAGACTTTATACGGATTGCTAATGATCGGGATCATTATGTCGTTTGCTACACCGAATGTGAATTGGGTTGCACATCTCGGAGGTTTGGTTTCTGGCTTTTTCGTATATGGGCTAATTATTCGTATATTCAAAAAAAGCCTAAGACAGGGGCGATGATGGAGTGGAGCTAAGACAGCTGCAATATTTTTTAAAGGTAGCTCAAAAAGAACACGTAACAAGAGCGGCAGAAGAGCTTCATGTAGCGCAGTCTGCGGTAAGCCGTCAGATTCATCAGCTGGAGCAAGAGCTTGGGGTTGATCTATTCATGCAAAAAGGGCGCAATCTGCAGCTTACCCCTGTTGGGCAGCTCTTTTGCAAAAAGGTTGAGAGTATCCTTAAGGAGTTGGAGCATTCAGTAAATGAGGTGCATGAATTTCTGGATCCCGAGCGTGGTGAGATTCGGATTGGATTCCCGCATAGCCTTGGCACACATCTAATCCCGACTATCGTTGCAGATTTTCGTAAGTATTATCCTCATGTCAAATTTCGTTTTAAACAAGGATCTTACCCTTCTTTGATAAAAGACGTATTGTCTGGAGAAGTGGATTTAACTTTCATTTCGCCTTTTCCGGAGAATGATGAGCATGTTTCGGGGGATATTGTAATGACTGAAGAGTTGTTTGCGATTCTTCCTCAGAATCACCGGTTGGCAGGAGAATCTGAAATTCGGTTGGAACAGCTGCAAAAAGAGAAGTTTGTTCTATTCAGCCAAGGCTATTCGTTAAGACCTATCGTTTGGCAAGCTTGCTTGCAGGCGGGATTCCAACCGCAGATTGCTTTTGAAGGCGGAGAGACCGATACCATTCGTGGTTTGGTGGCCGCAGGGATGGGTGTGAGCCTGCTTCCGGAGATGGCGTTCTATCAGACGAATCCGCTTCAACCAGCCCAGGTGAAGGTTGTGGAGCCTGCGGTGACGAGAACGGTTGGCTTGATCTACCGTACAGATAGTAAATTACCGCTGGTGGCACGTTCCTTTCGGACTTTTTTAATCTCCTACTTTAAAGCTAGGCAAAATAATACCCCGGTCGGCTCTTAGCCTTCCGGGGTTTTTGTTGTTTAGAGGTATGCGATATTAGTCGCGGTTGCCTAAAAAGACGGTGATCAAGCGAAGCAATTCAAGCAAGGATACTAGAGCGGCAGCAACATAAGTTAATGCAGCGGCGTTGAGAACCTTTGCTACTCCGCGTTCTTCTTCGTTGCGGATGAAACCTTGTTCTACCATGACCTGACGAGCCCGGTTACTGGCGTTGAATTCTACAGGCAGCGTTACGAGCTGGAATGCAACAGCTGCTGAGAAGAAAATGATACCCAAGCCTATAAGATTAAAGTAACCGAAGATGAAACCTGCCATCAGCATGAAAGGCGCGATGCCTGATGCGAAATTAACTACCGGGAACATCCGGTGACGAAGTGTCAACATAGGATAACTTACTTTATGCTGAATCGCGTGGCCTACTTCGTGACAAGCGACAGAAATTGCTGAGATGGAACTTTCATAATACACAGGCTCTGATAAGCGTACAACTCTGTGGATGGGGTCATAATGGTCTGAGAGTGTGCCTCTTACAGGTTCAATCGGAACATCGTGTAAGCCATTAGCATCGAGCATACGTCTCGCGGCTTCATATCCAGTCAGGCCGTTCGAATTAGCTACCTTTGACCACTTGCTGAAGGTTCCTTTGACTCTAAACTGTGCCCACAATGAGAAAAGAAAAGCAATAATTACTAATAGGTACATAAACATAGATGCATTCCTCCACTGTATTGTAAATATGGTATTTACATTGGCGGTCCTTGCGTAAGCAATAGCCGGATCGCTTCCATGCAGGCTAATCCCTGAGGGAGCAGATTTGAAAGTACGCGACTGGCCTGTCCTGGCTTCAAACCACTAATAAGAGGTTCAAGGGCTTTTACTTCCCGTTCTAGCCGCTGCATTTGCTGCTCTAACTCAACTAATTTATCAGAGACGTCAGTTTCTGGTGTTGCCTCGTTCCATTTGCCTAGCATAGATTTGATTTCTTCCAATGAATACTTGTCATGCTTTAATTGAGTAATACGTTCTAAAGCAGCCAAGGTTTCATGGCTGTATAGCCGATAATTTTTGGTGCTTCTAGATTCCGGGGAGATTAATCCCAGTTTCGTGTAATAATCAATAGTTCGTTCACTAATGTGAGCAGCCTTAGCTAATTCTCCAATTCGATACAAAATCATATCCCCATTTAATCTCGCCTCACTAATTGAATACGACTGCCGATAAGTGGCGGTCATCTCCTAAATTGATGGTTTCTTATGCTATCTGTAATGATAACAAACTGGAAACCATACAGTCAAACGTCATACTTTCATAAAGTATATGCAGTAAAGAAGGGTTAATTCATGAACGGTGATCTGTAGTTTCTATACAATACACTCAAACTCAAAGGGATATCAAATTTGAAGAATGATTGAGGTTGAAAACTATAAGTTACCCCAATACATAACATTAAATGTTATGTATTTTGTAATTTTGGTAAAAGATGCGTTCAAGTATTAGGTAATATAAATGAGGTTGTGCGCGTAGTTATTTTAATGAAAATGCAGCTAGAATCAGGTCTTTAGGACCTCTAGTCCATTAGTACTGTGAAAATTTCGTGTGCTCAAATAAAATAAAATAAAAACATTCCCAAAATAGTCTTGTCAATTTACCTGACTTCTGATTATAATGACATTAAGAGTTTCACGCTTTGTTAGAAAATATAACATTGGGGAGTGGGGTAAAAATGAAAAAGAAATGGTTGATGATGTTACTGGCCATGATTACACTGATGATTTATCCGGTAAGTGCTTTTGCAGCGGACGGTCCGACGAACGTAGACTTACAAGTCGGATTGGACACAGCGTTTACCTTCCTGGCATTCATTTTAGTATTCTTTATGCAAGCAGGGTTTGCAATGCTCGAAGCGGGTTCGGTTCGGATGAAGAATGCAGGGCACGTAGCAGGTAAGACAGTACTTACCCTGGCTATCGCAAGTCTTTGCTTCTGGGCTATCGGCTTTGGACTTGGTTTCGGTAACGGCAATGGCTTCTTCGGTACTACAGGCTTCTTGTACGGAGGAGATTCAACCGCAGCTTCTTTTGAATCACTTGCATTTTCTGATGTTACTTTAAATGTTAAATTCTTATTCCAAATGGCCTTTGCAGCAGTTTCCTTGGCTATCGTATCTGGTGGTATGGCAGAACGTGCGAAGCTGAGTGTGTATATCATTTTCGGAATTTTGTTCTCCGTCGTAATTTATCCAGTTGTAGCTCACTGGGTATGGGGCGGTGGCTGGTTGGCTGAGCTGGGTATGCAAGATTATGCAGGTTCCACGGTTGTCCATCTTACAGGTGCAACGGCAGCAGTCGTAGCAACCATATTGCTTAAGCCTCGGCTTGGTAAGTTTAATAAAGAAGGTAAACCCGTGATCATTCCAGGTCATAACCAAGTATTTACTGTACTCGGTGTTATTATCCTCTGGTTTGGTTGGTTCGGATTCAATCCAGGTAGTGCTTTGTCCCCAATGGGCGGTTTCTTCGGTCACGTAGCCCTAACAACGAACATCGCAGCAGCAGCAGGTGGTTTGGCAGCATTGATTGCTTCTTGGTTGTACTTTGGTAAGTCTGATATTCCAGCAATGCTGAATGGTGTTCTGGCTGCATTGGTTGCAATCACAGGAGCGTGTGCTTTCGTTGATCCATGGGCAGCAATCATTATTGGTTTTGTAGCCGGTGCTTTTACATTCATGACTTCCCAATGGCTGGAACGTGCAGGGCTTGATGATCCAATCTATGCTTTCTCGGTGCATGGTATTGCGGGGATGTGGGGTGCAGTTTCAACGGGTCTGTTCGCTGTACCTGAGCTTATTACTAAAGGCGGCTTGGTAGGTGAAGCTGGGTTGTTCTACGGTGGCGGTTTCCATCAACTAGGGGTTCAAGTGCTTGGTGTGGTTGGAACATTTGTTTTCGTAGCCGTTCTTTCTTTCATCATCTTGTATGTAATGAAGGTAACTATCGGACTTCGCGTTACAGAAGAAGAAGAATTAATGGGTCTGGATATCAGTGAGCATGGTACTTACGGATACCCTGAGCAAATGAAATTGATCGCAGATTCGGAATCCAAAACCCTTAAACAATAACATTTCAACTCGGACAGGGAGGCGGACCGTGTGGCATCGATGGAGTTAACAGATGAGTATAATGAAGAAAGCTTTAGGACCATCGTATTGGCCGGTTCGTCAGAGGAGCTTAGGGAGAGGCGTGTTGCCTGTCAAAAAGTACTTCTCGAACAGTTGAATGTTATTCCTATAGAGGAATGGATGTTCCGTGTGAATACTATGCATGATCTTATTGCCCAAACCGCAGTACTCATATGTGAGGCGCAGATGAAAGAGGCGGGCTATGGCCCGCCTCCCTGTGCTTATTCCTTTATTGTGTTTGGCAGCAGTGGGAGGCAGGAGGCAACGCTTTGGAGCGATCAGGATAATGGCCTGATAGTCGAAGGAGAGCCTGATGGGGAAAAAAATCGCTATTTCGAATTTTTCGGAACTTTGTTATCCGATATGCTTGAAGAAGTAGGATATGAGAAATGTGCGGGGAAGGTAATGTGCTCCCAAGTCATGTGGCGTAAGACATTATCTGAATGGATAGAGCAGCTTGATAGCTGGAGAACTCAGTTGGAATGGGAGCCGATCCGGTATCTTATTATCTCTTCGGATATGCGTCATGTGGCAGGAAGCGTGAAGTTATCAGCGAAGTGGCAAGAAGCTTTCTATGAAGGCTTTGCGGAAAATGAGCAGCTGTCTAATGCTGTTCTTCGCAATACAGTACGCCACAAAGCGACTTTGAATTTACTGGGACAGGTGTTAACAGAACGGTTTGGTGATTATGCAGGCGGATTTGATGTTAAGTATGGGGTCTATATTCCGTTAGTGAACATTGTTAGACGGTTGTCATTACTACATGGCATTAGAGCTGGCTCGACATTAGAGCGGATTGAAGCGCTTGATAGGCTTGGGAAATATCAACATTTAGAGGATATCCGCAGAGCTTTCTTATTAGCAATGCGGTTGCGAGTGAACACGCCATATAGTGTTCAGGATGGATTGTTAATCAGCAGTGATTATGTAGCTGAGAGTGAATTGAAGAATAAGCAGCTGCTGTCTGAGCTGCGTGAAAGCCTGCTGCTTGTCAGACGCCTTCATCGGGCGCTGCAGCGTCAGCTCCGCTCAGCGGAAAGGTGGCGGTCATGAGGGAGCCGAACAAAAGCGGAGGATTCTGGAGTAATCTAAGACAAGGTGGAATGCCCTCGGCAATTGCTTCGATGAGAGGTGGGGAAACTGCGCAACAGACTGCGCAGCAAATGGCCTTTATTCGATCTTTGATGCGAGAGAAGCGGCGGCCTGAGGTGCTGCATACCCCATTGTCTGAATTAGAGACAGTGATCTTTGATCTAGAGACTACAGGCTTTTCCCATCAGCATGGGGATGAGATTATGTCTTTCGGAGCCGTCAAGGTTGTTGGAGAGCAGATCAAAGAAGAGGAATGCTTTTATACACTGGTGAACTGTCAGACGGCTATTCCGGAGGATATTACAAGGCTGACTGGGATTACGGAAGAAATGACACAATCCGCTCCCTCCTTAATGGATGGCCTTCATAATTTTATGTCCTTTGTAGGTCAAAATGTGCTGGTGGCACATGCAAGCTCACATGATAAGGCTTTTCTTAATGCTGCTTTATGGAAAACCTCTAAAGTTCAGCTAACACACCGTGTGCTGGACACGATGATGTTAGCGCGATGGCTTGAGCCACAGCGAAGTAATTATTCGCTGGATGAGCTGCTATATGTACATGAAATTCCGATTCATGGCCGTCATCATGCCTTGGAAGACGCAAAGATGACAGCACAGCTGTGGGTGATCTACCTGCGGGAAATTTCGGAGCGCGGCCAAGTGGATACCTTGGGAGATCTATATGCTTATTTAAGTAGAACGTGAAGCGGGGCTTGGGATAAACCGCGGGACAAATTACCGCGGTTATCAGGCAAACGCTCAATATAAAATCCGTTCAGAATGGGATTGCAGCTGTCTTTGATGTTGGGAGAACCTATAAGATAGAGCGCAAACTCAGGTCCTAGTGCTGTTAATCCTTTATAATCGGCAACTGAAGGGATAGGTGCTGAATGTGGGTGGGAATGAAATAGGCCGATGATTGTCGGTTCGTTGTAAAGAACATCAATCCACTCTTCAGGGTGAGGAGTAAAGGTGTGCAGCGGGTCTGGCGCTACGTTGCGCAAGGGTACGTAAGTATCTATGAGCATGCCACCCGCTGCGGCAGCACCCAGCAGGACTCCGCATGCTTCATGCGGATAACAGGACAGCAGGTGCTTCCCCAGTGCTTGCTGTACGGAATATTTCAGTCTAATAGGCTGGACATTTCCCTGGAATGCTGCCATTTGTTCACCCCTCTCTCTTCATTAGGGTTTCGTCGCAGACGAAACCCTCTTTTTTATTATAAAAGTATATATTATTGTGTAAAAAATGGATGGTTTGAAATTTAACCTATTGAGGGTACAATAGTAGAAAACTATTCCAATCGTAAAGGAACAGATGACTATGAAAGCAAGTAATAAATTAAATATAACAGTATTACTCATAGTTGTATGTGTTGCTGTGTTTGCGGTGTGGTATAATCGTGAGCCAAAAGCAGAAGCTGTGCTTGCGCAACAAAATGAGCTGCCGATGAAGAGCGGACCTAAGGCTGGACTGCGTGCACCTTCGTTTTCACTTCAGGGAACAGATGGGACTACCTATGTTGTTGATGGCCCCAGAGATAAAGCGGTAATCCTTAATTTCTGGGCTTCATGGTGTGATCCCTGCCAGCAGGAAGCTCCTGAACTTAATACCATGGCCACTAAGTATAAGGATGTTCTAGATATCTACGGTATTAATGTGAGCAGTCAGGATTATAAACCCAATGCTGAACGTTTTATCAAGAAATACGGTCTTGTGTTTCCGGTTATGTTTGATGTAAAAGATGAGGTGTACAGCAAATATAATGGAGCTGTTTTTCCCACCAATGTGCTCATTGATAAGAATGGAGTGATCTCTGAGATTATTCTAGGTATTCTTAGCCCTGAAGAGTTGGAGGAGAAAATAATCAAGCTTACCGAATCATGAAGCAGGCTGTCCCATGTGGAGACAGATCTGCTTTTTTCTCCAAACAGCAAAAGTCTACAGATCAGCGATTCTTCTTTTTGGAGGATCGCTGATCTGCGTTTTTGGTCAGCCACGATTTGCTTTAGTTGACCCCAAGCATTAATTTCACTATACAGTGGAGCAGAAATGGCTGGAACCCCGAAGGAAGCCTCGTTAGAACAATTGGGGAGTTTTTCCCTATTATTTCGAGATCTCGGGTCATTCAACGAATAATTAGGGAAAATATCCCTCTGATCTAGCTGTTTTGGTGGAAAATAATGAAATCACCCTGATTTTTAGGGAGGAATTCCCTGTTTCTGTTCATTTATAGCGAATATCGGCTATTTTCAGGGAGTTTTTCCCTAATTACTCTACCGCACCCGCACCCGAACTCGCACCCCGCGCATCCCGCACCGCACACTGCCCATTGCTCACCGCCCACCACCCAAAGTCTATGGGCTAAAGCAATAGTCCGTTATATAGCCTATTTAATAAAAAAGAAGCTGCCCTAAAAGTAGAATTCTACTTTTGGGAAGCTTCTTTTTTGTCTTACAAAATTCTATAAGTGATCAATTAATGATTGACCAGGCCTCTAGGTTCACTGCTGGTCGTCTTCTCATTCTCCAAAGAGAGCTCATTGAGAAGCGCGTAGCGCATACTGTCAACAAGTGCCTCCCAGCTGGCTTCAATTACGTTACTGGAGACACCAACCGTACTCCAGGTGTCTGTGAAGTTCTTGGATTCAATCAATACCCTTACCTTTGCTGCAGTCTGATCCTGTTCATCTATTACACGGACTTTATAGTCGGATAGATGCATTTCCTTTAATTGTGGGAAATAGGTCTGTAATGCTTTACGAAGCGCGTTATCGAGTGCGTTGACTGGACCGTTACCTTCAGCAGCGGTATAAAGATTCTCACTGCCAACTTTCAGCTTCACGAACGCTTCAGATACTACTGGATGTTCTGCGGTTTTCTCAACTAACATCTTGAAGGATTCAAAGGTAAAGGTTTCATTCATCTCGCCAGTAGCTTCCCGAAGGAGTAGCTCCAGTGAGGCATCGGCACCTTCAAACTGATAGCCTTGATGTTCCATCGTTTTGATTTTCTCGATCACTCGGCGAGCCTGCTCGCTGCTTGGATCCAGATTTAAACCCATATCCTGCGCTTTGGAGAGTACATTGCTCTGTCCAGCAAGTTCGGAGACCAGCACACGCTGCTTGTTCCCGACAAGCTCAGGAGCGATATGCTCATAGGTCCGTGAATCACGCATGATGGCGGAGACATGGATTCCACCTTTGTGTGCGAAAGCTGCATTTCCGACATAAGGCTGATTTACGGGCAGATTAACATTGGCAACTTCACTAATGTAGCGGGCAGTGTTGGTAAGCTGTGACAATGAATCGCCTGGAATACAGTGATAACCCATTTTGATCTGTAGTGTAGGAATAATAGAACATAGGTTGGCGTTGCCACACCGTTCACCGTAACCATTAATGGTACCTTGTACTTGCCGTGCTCCAGCTCCGATGGCGCTAAGTGCATTGGCAACCGCTAGCTCACAGTCATTGTGAGTGTGAATTCCGAGATTGGCTCCGGGCAATTGTTGATTTAGAGCGGTAACAATCTCATGAATTTCGTAAGGTAAGGTCCCACCGTTGGTATCGCACATTACAAGCCAATCTGCTCCGGCTTCCCGGGCTTTGGACAGAACAGCTGCTGCATATTCAGGATTATTCTTGTATCCGTCGAAGAAATGCTCGGCATCAAAAATCACTTCAAGGCCTTGGCGTTTCAAGTAGGATATGGAGTCGCCGATCATGGCGAGATTCTCCTCAAGCGTAGTCTGTAATGCAGTGTGTACATGAAAATCCCAAGATTTTCCGACGAGTGTAGCAGCAGGAACCCCTGCGTCAATCATACGTTTTAAATTGTCATCGTTTTCGGCCAAGGAATTCTTCCGCCGAGTGCTGCCGAACGCTGTAATTTTGGCGTTCAGATGAAGCTCCTTGACTCTTTTGAAAAATTCAATGTCTTTATTGTTGCTTCCCGGGATGCCACCTTCAATATAGTGCACACCCAGATCATCGAGTTTCTTGGCAATCTTCAGCTTGTCGTCAGCCGACAGACTGATGCCTTCACCTTGGGTGCCGTCGCGTAATGTAGTATCGAAGATGGAGATGGACTTAGACATGAGAGTCCTCCTTATAGGGAAATGAATTTATATATTATAGCATTTTTACGCGGGAATGTAACAAAGAACTTTACAGCCTCTTAAGTTGACCTAACCGCAGCGGAGAGTTATTCTAAATTGGACAATAGAAAACCTGAGGATAAGAAGGTAGATATTGTGCAGAATGTTGATCAGTATTATCCAACGAGTGGCAGGGTTATCCTGCATGTTGATATGAATGCTTTTTACTGCTCTGTGCATGAGGCAGAGGACCCTGACCAATATAGAGGCAAAGCTACTGCGGTTGCGGGTAGTGTTGAATTGCGGAAAGGGATCATAGTGACTTGTTCCTACGTCGCCCGCAGAATGGGGATTTCGACGGGAATGCAGGTTCAGAAGGCGCTTCGTATTTGTCCATCGCTTATCGTTATTAAACCGGACTTCCATTTATACCGCAAATATTCTAATGCTTTTATGCAGATTGCATATAGCTATACTCCGTTACTGGAAGCAGTGTCCATCGATGAATGTTACCTTGATATAACTGGCTCCAGACAATTCGGTACACCCATGGAAATAGCGGAGACGATTCAGCGCCGTATAATGGAAGAATTGGGCTTGCCATGCTCAGTGGGGATCGCTCCCAATAAGCTGCTTGCGAAGATGGCTTCCGATTTAAAAAAGCCAAACGGTATTTCAGTGCTGCGACTGCGGGATGTGCCTAAGATTTTATGGGACAAGCCTTGTAACGAAATGTTCGGCATTGGTGGAAAAACAGCAGAAAAGCTCCGCAAACTGGGCATTTACAGTATTGGTCAATTAGCAGCGGCTGATGAAAATATGCTGGTTGAGAATTTCGGAGTTATGGGCTCATGGCTAAAGCGTGCTGGCAACGGTATTGATCATGGGATCGTTAATCCTGAGCGGGAGCAGAGTAAGTCGATTGGACACACCACAACATTGCCGCGGGATGTCATAGGTCTTGCTGAGGTACGACCGATTTTGTTGAATTTAAGTGATCAGGTAGCCCGGCGCTTGCGTAAGCAAGGACTTGTTGCCTCAGGGGTGCAGCTGACCATTCGGACACCCGATATGAAGACCATAACCCGTTCGCGTCAGCTAGAGGCTCCTTCGGAGAGTGGGGAGGATATCTACAAGTCCGTCTGCGATCTATATGTTCGTCATTGGAATGGGGAGAAGCCTGTGCGGCTGCTGGGTGTGACCCTGCAGGGCTTGATTGCTAAAGAGGATTCTGCCATTCAGCTTGATTTGTTCGATTACGAACGTCAGCCTAAGAAAGAGTCTCTTAACAAGACTATGGACATGCTACGTAATAAATTCGGTGAAAATGCAGTGTTGACCGCCGGGATGTTAAGCGATTCTCACTCTGCAAGGCTCCGCAATCATAAAGAACGTGGCACTTCGTTGCAAAAGGATAATCTTCTATCTGTCGAGTCTGATAAAGAGTAACAAGAACATTCTATGACATGTCAAAATAGATGCCGTAGAATGCGTCAGAAATGCAAACGTATTGAAAATCGATTGAAATTGTATTCTTTTTATATTAATATGAGAAAATATAAGACGCTGGTACAACAGCGCTGTATTGTTCAACGGGAGGCAGAGATAAAATGGCTAAGTACACTTGGGTCGAAAAAGACACTTGTATCGCTTGCGGTGCATGTGGCGCAACGGCTCCTGATATTTTTGATTACGATGACGAAGGTTTGGCAGAAGTTATTTATGAAAATGACGGAAACCACGGCATCACAGCGATTCCGGATGATTTGTTTGATGATCTCCAGGATTCTTGTGATGGATGCCCAACCGACTCTATTAAAATTGCGGATGAGCCTTTTAACAAAGAGGGCTAATTAGCCGGGATTTTGTAACTTCTAGCACAACATAAAGACATCTCTCGCGAACTTTTGTTCAGCTAGGGATGTCTTTTTTGCGATGTCTGACCGATATTAATGTAGGAAGGAATTATAAAATTTCGGAGGTTCCGATGAAAAATTCTCAGCACCTCAAAGCATATGTACAGATGCATCCAGACAATAAGATGGCATGGTACTTGCTGGGTAAGGAATACTATAAGAACGGTCAACAGGGGAAAGCTAACTATTGCTTCAATCAGGCTGGAGAAGTATATGAAGCTTTCGAGCATAGTAAGGTGCCTGCGGAAACGCTACGGGAATATGAGGAAGGGCTGCTTCAGGCAAGCCGCCAGCGGGACCGAAGGCAGCAAAGATTCCGCTACATTATGCTTGGGCTGATGCTTCTATTACTGGTTATGGTGCCATCGGCTGTGGCTCCGGGTCTAGATATTGCGGGAGATCAGGATACGGTCCAAGACACGGTTACTTCTGAAGTTAAAGATCCGCTTGATCAAAAAGATGTTGAGAAGGAACCCGTTCTAGAGGCACGAAAAATGATGTATACAGCGCAAGAGAGTGGAGCTTCGGCTTCGTCAGGGAAGCTGATGGCAACTATGCTAATGCGCGAGGAACCGTTTCAAGCTGCTATTTTGGGCATGGAGCGGGAAGGGAAGTGGCTGCTGTGGAAAGAGAAGCTTCCGCTTAATTCCACACTGCAGAAGAATGGGAACGGACGGTTGGTATACCAATCCTATGATCCAGCGGCATGTGCATGCGAACCGCCAGAGCAAGGGGAACTTGCGGTGGATGCAGCTAAGTGGCAGGGGGATCAAGAGGAGCTAGCTACATTATGGAGTGCAATGAGGTCTTATCAGAATCATAAAGGCAAGCTTCCGGCTTCTCTGGCGGAATTGACCAGACCTTTTCCGGAAAATTGGATTGGCGGGACGACACCAGTTATGAAACGTGAGTTCAAATCTCTTAAGGAAATAGCAACTGCTAAGGCACTGGGTACACCGGAAGTTGCGGGTGAGCCTCCAAGCTCAACTGCTGAGGCGGGAATGGGCATACCGACGGCGTTAAGCGAGAGTGGAAGTAGTGGAAAGGGCGTTCCTTTTTTTGACCAGCCGCTTAGAGTGATTGTGGATAAACAAAAACACCGCTTGGCAGTAGTCAGCGGCTCTGTTATTCTACGAAATTATGAGGTAGGGCTTGGGGGAGACAAGACTCCGGAAGGCAATTTCATCATTACAGATAAAGTGGTCAATCCAAACGGTCATGATAATGGGGAGTTCGGAAGCCGCGGACTACAACTTTCAGATAGTAATTATGCTATTCATGGCACCAATGAGCCAGAAAGTGTCGGCAAGGATGAATCCCTTGGCTGTATTCGGATGAGTCGAGAAGATGTGGAAGAACTATTCGCTATGATTCCAAAAGGAACAAAAGTGGTGATTAGTAAAGGGGTTCTGCCTGACAAGCAGCTGCTGCCGGCGAAACGCTTCAACCCTGCTGCTCCATATGATCAGACCAACCCCCACAAAGTATACCACTGGCTGAATTAGTTCCCGGCAACTATAAACAGAACGATGATGAGAAGAATTAGTAAAGTTAAACTTACGCCGATCCACATTAGCGCTTTACGATTAACTTCTTCTTTCTTTTGCTGCAAAGTTGGTGGTTTACGTTTAGTTGACATCCAGCATACCTTCTTTCTCTCTTAATCGCTGATTACCCCTATATTGTAATGCGTTTACAAGAAAATTACTATACTTTGGGTTAAGCTCTCTGCACACTTACAGGGTAAAATGCTTTTCTTTTGTTCAAGAAAAGGCTAAAATTAAGAAGAAACCTACAGAATCGGGTAGACACGTGGATTAGTGAAGTACCCCTTAAGGAGCGAGAACGGTGTTGTATCGTAATTTTGGTAAACCAATTTTCTTTAAGCTGGACCCTGAGAAGGCTCACCATCTCGTCATAGGTGGATTGGATAAATCATCATCAGTTCCAGGGGGAAGCGCGGCATTGCGTTTAATGTATGGCGTTCCTGAAACGGCAGATTTAGCAGTTGATCTGTTTGGCATACATTTTCCGACTCCAGTTGGACTGGCAGCAGGCTTGGATAAGAATGCCGAGGCCGTTTCTGGATTCTCTTCGATCGGATTCGGATTTATGGAAGTGGGGACGGTTACCCCTAAGGGTCAGCCGGGTAATGATAGCCCGCGTTTGTTCCGTCTTCCCTCTGATGAAGCTCTGATCAACCGTATGGGCTTCAATAACGAAGGGGCTGACGCTATGGCAGAGCGTCTAAAAAAATTAAAAAATCGCAGAGTTCCAATAGCAGTAAATATTGGACGGAATAAAATAACTAGTAATGAAGCGGCTCATGAAGATTATCGTCAGTGTATCCGTACGCTTTATCCGTACGGTGATTTTTTTGTGGTCAATATCAGCTCACCAAATACACCGGGGCTGCGCAGTCTCCAGCATGGCAGCGAATTAGCGTTCCTGCTGGCACAAGTAAAGGAAGAAATGGAGATTCAGCGTAAAGCCACAGGCCTGAATAAGAGCTTGTTGGTTAAGATTGCTCCAGATGTAAGTGACTCTGAGTTGGAGTATATGGTTCAATCACTGACAGAAGCTGGTATGGATGGTATTATTGCTACGAATACTACATTGAACCGGGATGGACTTAGTCATGAAAAGGCTAATGAGACAGGTGGATTAAGCGGTAAGCCACTTCGTGACCGGTCAACGGAAATCATTCGTAGGATTTATCGCCAGACTGAAGGGAAGATGCCGATCATAGGTTCAGGGGGCATATTCACCAGTCAGGATGCGTATGACAAGATAAGAGCAGGCGCAAGTCTGGTCGAAATTTATACAGCACTCATCTACGAAGGACCGGAGGTTAACCGCAGGCTGCATGCCGGATTACGGCAGCTCTTACGGCGGGACGGATTCAGTCATATCTCTGAAGCAGTGGGTGCTGATCATCACTGATTGAAGGAGTCGAAAGGACAGGAGGACGAAGGCGATGGACGGCAGGGACTGGGGAACTTTTTTGCTTCCATATGAACAGACTGTGGAAGAATTGAAAGTTAAATTCAAAACAATGCGTTCGGAGTTGAAGAAAAGAGAGGAATACACGCCGATTGAATTCGTAACTGGTCGTGTAAAGCGGCTGTCAAGCATTTTGGAGAAGGCTAAGCGCCTGAATGTGAAGATGGAGGATCTGGAGACAGGCATTGAAGATATAGCCGGGATCCGGATTATGTGCCAGTTTGTGGAGGATATCCGCAGAGTGGCCGAATATATCCGGGCTCGTAAGGATCTTGAAGTCCTGTATGAGAAGGATTACATCACCAATTATAAAGAGAGCGGGTATCGCAGCTTTCATATGATTATTAAATATCCTGTGCAGACAGCTCTGGGACAAAAAATAGTGCTCGCAGAGATCCAAATTCGTACACTAGCTATGAATTTCTGGGCAACCATAGAGCACTCTCTGAATTATAAATATCGGGAAAGCTTGCCGGATGAAATGCGAGTGCGCCTGAAAACCGCAGCTGAAGCAGCCTCCATCTTGGACAGCGAAATGTCCAGTATTCGTGATGAAATCCTAGAAGCGCAAAAGACCTTCGAGGAAAACTCGAATATGACGACTCAAATTCTCAAATCTATTCATCAATTGTATTTCTATCATTTGGTGAATGAGGCTATAGATACTCAGGCTCGATTTAACGAAATATGGCAGGCTCAGGACATGGAAGCGATGAAGGAGCTTCTGGATCATGTACGGGGACTTCTCTCCGCAGCTAAAAAGGATAGTTTGCCGGATGGCTTATGATCCGTTGTACTTGGCGTATCTAGTGTACTTTAATCGTGACCGGGATTATTTCGAATGTCACGAGGTGCTCGAAGAGCTATGGCTTGCCAAGCAACGCGACCCATTGTACAAAGCACTTCTCCAAGTAGCTGTTGGGTTGTACCATTGCCGCAATAATAATATGCGTGGTGCAACGATTATGCTAAGCGGGGCTGCTGCCAAGCTGGAAGAATATTCAGCAGTGACACTCGGCATTAATTTGGCTAAGCTAGTGGTGGAAGTGAAGGATTATGTTCGCCGCATGGAGTCGTGTGAGCAGCAGCCATTTTCTTATTATGATCTGACTATAGAAATCATTGATCAAGGTCTAGCGGATGAAGTGAACTCTGCGGCTGAGGTGATCACACCGAATAATCCTCAACGACGAGGTCCTCAAAGACCGACCTCTTCTCATCGTTAATAATGATCCTCTATAAATGAGTATTGCCAAAGGGACACCCGTAAGGGTGTTCCTTGAATCTTTAAACACCTAAATTTTAGCAGTACTATCAGGAGGACGGCATCATGGCGGCACAACTGCCCAGTTCTTTCAGCGAGCGTATGATGGACTTGCTGGGAACGGATTATAATCAATTTGCGGATTCGTACAAGGAGACCCCTAACGGAGGCGTTCGTGTTAATACCTTGAAAATTTCAGTGGAGAAATTGCAAGCTCTTTCCACTTTAGAGCTGGAACCCATTCCGTGGTGTCCAACCGGATTCTATACAGAGGATGGGGCCAGACCAGGTAAACATCCACATTATCACGCGGGATTGTATTACATTCAAGAGCCAAGCGCTATGGCACCTGTGGAACTGCTTGATGTACAGCCAGGAGATCGTGTCCTTGATTTATGCGCTGCACCTGGGGGCAAATCCACACAGATTTCTGCCAAGCTCTCAGGAGAAGGCTTGTTGGTTACCAATGATCTTCATCCAGAACGCACGAAAGCCTTAGCCAAAAATCTAGAGCTATATGGGGTGCGCAACGGTATCGTATTAAACGAAAGTCCAGATCATATTGCAGCGGCATTCCCGCTTTATTTTGACAAAATCTTGATTGATGCTCCTTGCTCAGGTGAAGGGATGTTCCGTAAAGACGAAGACATGGTGAAGCAGTGGGATTCAGGTACACCTGCCAAATATGCTGCCATGCAGCGGGATATTTTACGTTCTGCTGCAACAGCGTTGGCACCGGGAGGTACACTTGTCTATTCAACCTGTACATTTGCTACAGAAGAAAATGAAGAAATTATAGCGGAGTTTATTTCTGAACATCCACAGTTTTCGGTGATTACAGTTGGAGGCACTGGCTCATTTGCTCCTGGTTTTGGAGAACTATCAGGGACAGCAAGACTATGGCCGCATAAAGTAAAAGGTGAAGGACATTTCATGGCTGTGCTGCAGCATGTGGGGCCAAAGGTATCTGCAGAGGAACGTGATCAAGCCGAAGTTAAGTTGAGTGCAGTTACACGGAATACGAATAAAAAAGGCACTGCTCATATTAAATCCGCAAACAAACCAGAAGCCAGACGAGGGAAAGAAGGTAAGTTCTCTAATAAATCTGCTGCTGGCGCTGAACGTGGCCGTCAAGGTTCAGGAGAAGAGCAAGCCTTAGCTGCATATGGAGATTTTATAAAAGACCAGCTTGGCTGGGAGCCAAAAGGGTATCCGATTTTCTTCGGTGATCATCTGTACATCTCCCCACTACCTAAGGAAAGATTAAATGGATTAAAGGCGATTCGTCCAGGATGGTATGTAGGACATGTCCGTAACGGCAGATTTATCCCAGGACATCCAATGGCTACCGCGTTACACCCTGAAGAGAGCTGCCGAAGTGTCTCACTTTCCAGTACGAGTAATGAGGCTATTTCCTATCTTAAAGGAGAGACATTGTTGATTAGTCAAGAACGTCTCTCTATTAAAATAGGAACTACCCAAAAAGGATACGTACTGGTCTGCATAGATGGTTATAGTGCAGGCTGGGGGAAGTGGCAGGACGGTGTGCTCAAGAATGAATATCCCGCAGGCTGGAGGTGGATGTAAGAATGAGCCTATCAGGGAAAACTGCAAAAAAGCAGCGTTTAGATAAAGTATTGTCCCATATGGGGGTAGGATCACGCAGCGATATTCGTAAACAAGCCAAGCAAGGTTTAATTACCGTGAATGGTGCAGTCGTCAAGGATAGTGGATTTCATGTAGACCCTTATCACGATAAAATTGTGGTTGGCGGCGAGCTTGTTACCTATCGTGAATTTATTTATCTTATGATGAATAAGCCACCGGGAGTTCTGTCGGCAACAGAGGACAAGCGGGATCGGACCGTTCTGGATCTTTTAAAGCAGGAATATGTACAGTTTGAACCTTTTCCTGTAGGAAGGTTAGATAAGGACACAGTAGGGCTGCTTCTGCTCACCAATGATGGAAAGCTTGCTCACGAGCTACTATCGCCACGCAAGCATGTCCCTAAGACGTATGAAGCAACAGTTGAGGGAGACGTAGATGCAGACGATGTAGCGGCTTTTGCGGCAGGTGTCGAGCTGGAAGATGGATATGTTACTTTACCTGCACAGCTAACTATATTGGGAAGAGAACGCGGCAGTAAAGTAATCTCACATATTTCGCTGATCATCACAGAAGGAAAGTTTCACCAGGTGAAGCGAATGTTCCAAGCTGTCGGCAAAAAAGTCACTTTTCTGAAACGAGTATCTATGGGAGAATTGAAGCTGGATGAAAGCCTGCCACTGGGAGCTAGTCGTGAACTTACGCTAGAGGAACTGGCACTCTTAAGTACAGAAGCATCAGAAAAATAATATAGAGAAAAAATGGTATATAAATTGAATTTGGAAACTTGGGATAAGGGAATGGAGTGGCGGAGGGGAAATTTGGAACTGTAAGAGCGATAGCGGCCGCCTTTGTTTCCGGATTTCAACCACTAGTAAACGGTATAAATCAAGAAATCTGGAAACAACAGCGGCTGGAAGTCCAAATATTCACCGCAGTTGCGACTGAAACTTAACTCAAATAGCCAGGTTCAATATATATAGAAAAAGAAAGACAAGGATGGTGGGAGTATGAGATACAAACTGATTGCACTAGATGTAGATGGTACACTGTTGAATGATGATCACCACTTGAGCACTGAGAATAAAGAAGCCATTGCTGAGGTTACACGTCTTGGAGGACAAATCGTGTTATGTACCGGCCGCAGTCCGCAGAACTCGATTCCTTTTATGGAGGAAATGGGGCTGTCTGGTTATGTGCTGGGTCATAATGGAGCTGCTACGGTTCGTGTGAAAGATCGGGAAGTGCTGCATCAATACGGTATGGATGCTCGTGGTCTTGACCCTTATATTGATTATTGTAGAAAGCATGATATTCATTATGATGTGAATACGGCTTTTGATATGTATGTAGATAATGTAGAAAACCTGACCAAAGAAGCCAATTATATGTATGAACACTTCCGTATCGTGCCGGCTACACTGCCAGCATGGGAAGATTTCCGTGAACCGGTTGTTAAGTTTACTGTATTTACACAACCAGAAATCCTTGACGAAGCTGAACGTGAATGGCGTACTTGGACCCATGAGTACAATATTTTGCGCAGTGGTGAATTTTTCGTTGACTTGATGCATCCGGAAGCCTCCAAGGGCAACGCCTTAAAGAATCTGGCTGTGAAGCTGGGAATTCCGCAAGAGGAAGTTCTTTCGATCGGTAATTATTTTAATGATATTTCTATGCTTACATACGCGGGTATGGGCGTTGCGATGGATAATTCTCCGGTTGAGGTCAAAGCGGCAGCGAATGCTGTCACGGGGTCTAACAACGAGCATGGTGTGCGAGATGCGCTGGTTAAATATTGTTTATCTTAATAATGGAAAGCATAAAGCGGACTTGAGTCCGTTCTATGCTTTTTTTGTTGTGAAGGAAATAAAAGAGATACCTAAACAGAAATGATTTTATCCATAAATAACCCGCCCTTAGGATTAACTAGAAAGGGCGGGACATAGATTAACTTCCTGCATTAAAGTTTAATTTCCTCGTTCCGGCTAGGATCGCTATATTTATAGATACCAGGGTTCAGTTCGATTTTTTCGTCGAAAGGGATATCTTTGTAGCTATCAATATTAGTTCCTGTAGATATCATGCCCTTAGGTGTAATTTCAGGCACCACTTCTTTGCCATTAATCCGTAACGTAGTTTGGTTAACGCTTTTGAAGCCAGAAGATTTGGATGTTGATTCGACAATCAAATTTTCGCCCTCAGTATAGTAAGTGAATTCAATTTTTAACCCATCGACATCAAGTGAAGTGAACTGCTTTTCTTCTTTAGGTTTGTTTATAGTGATCCAATTCTTAGTAGTATCACGTTTCTCAATGACAGCATCCTTTAATATAAGTTTCATTGGAACATCGGACCAGTCGTTATACCATTCCGGAGATTCGAATTGAAATAAATGCTGGTAGCTTTCGGAATGATCTCCTTTCAAATTCCAACCCCCAGTGATTGTTTGATCACCTATAACCAACTGAGCGGTATTATAGTGGACAATTCCTTTTTTAAGCGAATCATTTTCATCTATTAGAATTTGGATATCCAAAGGGGTAACCACTAGCTGATCTAAGGTTATACCGGTCTTTTCTTGAAATTCAGGACTGTTATACAGTTTCTTAGTGTAAATCGCCTCACTTGCTTTTTTTCCATCTGCGTTAAAATCGAACTTCCACGTACCTGAAAATCGTTTCGCTTCTTCAATGTAACTAAAATGAAGACTAGCTTCCTTCCAATCTGATTCAGTTATATTGAAAACCTGTTCAATAAATAAATCCGATCCTTCGTTAGGCATGATGGTTGGAATTGCTTCATTCTTTTGACCACCAGTACTAACTACCAAATGTGGATTACCCCGTCCTAAGTCAGATGGTGATGCAGCGACTTTGTAACGGATAATGGTTTGATTGGAAACCTGTCGAACGGATTCGATTTGAATGCTTGGATATTGCTTAACTCCAGTATCGATAGTATCCCCTGCTTGATGATTAGATTGTAAGGGAATATTCTGATCACGGTAAAAAATGAGATTCCGTGCTTCAAACCTGTAGTCCTTTTTATCATCCTTTAATGTATCAGGTGTCTCATATACTCCAATGAGTTTCTGGCTTTCAGGATCGTATTCTAAATAACCGTATACCTTTGCCTTGGCACCGGATTCATTAGTCATGATGTTTTCCTCTGTAGCAAATCCAGTATATTTGGATAGATCAGATTTAGTATCAAGTGATAACAGCATTTTCATTTTTTCTCCATCAGTTACAACACCGTTCAAATTCATTGTTACTCCTGAACTGGAAGTTTGAAGATTATACTGTTGACCGATGCCGTTATTTAATGCATTGCTCACACTTCGACCACCAATTTTATCCCAATTAATCGTCATACTAGCGAATACAGGAATGGCTACAAGTAAGAGGCAAGAGAAGACAATACTGATAGGAATAACCTTTTTATTAGACCTAGGAGTATTCTGGGAGGCATGCAGATTTCTTTGACGTGTATAAGCTTCTTGTTTTATGGCAGTCCACATCAAATCATAATCCGGTCGGGGAATATGTTTATCTTTTTCAATATACAGACTCATTACTATTCAGCTCCTTTAGTTGGGTTCCACCCATTCTATTTAGTATTTTAAGTCCCTTGTTCAGTCTGGATTTTACAGTTCCTTCGGGTATGCTCATAACTTTAGAGATCTCGGGTACAGTCAATTCGTTTATAAAACGAAGGACTACTACCATTCTGATTTTGTCGGAAAGCTGACTGTATAACCCTTGTAATTCTTTTTTAGTTTCCTGTCGATCCAAACGTTTTTCTACAGGGTTTGATTCCTCAGACCTGGATAGTAAATAATTACGTACTTCTTTCATCCACCCCGTCTTACGCCTTTTGATCACACTGTTGCACTCATTCGAAGCAATTCGTAAAATCCAAGCTTTCAAGTTTCTTACCTTCGACTTATCCGCTAAGATAACTTTTACAAATACCTCTTGGGAAATATCCTCCGCATCTGCCTGATTTTTCATTAAGTAGTAACAAAAATAATATACTTGTTCTTTATAGAGCTCGAAAATTTCCCGGTCACTCATTTTGCTGCACCCCCTGTCTTTACTGTTCTCATTAATAAGACTTATAAGCGTATGTAATCGTTCATTTTTCATTTTGATTGTAGTATTTCTTCTGAGTATCATAGCGAATTCGAATGGAAGATAAGTCGTTTACAGGTAATTATAACCATGATAAAATTAGCGGTGGGACATGCGTCCGTAATCTATTAAAACTAATTGAATGTCCGCGTTAAAGGTAAAATCATCGAAAGATGATGACACAAAGCCATGGGTCTAAAGCCTTTCGACAGAAGGAAATGATCGCCAGGCCGCCATAGGGATGTCTTATGAAGCATAAAGGATAGCTCTAAGAATATGTAGTCTATTTTGAGCTCTTTTATTATTTCGACCTATACGGCGTTACATTATCGCAAGGGGCCGAAAGGGGAAGTACATGAACAGTTTTTTCAAAACAATAGGTACTAGTTTGGCAGTAGGTGCTTTATTGCTGTCCGGAACGATCGGATGGATGTCTAATCCAGGAGTAGTGTCAGCAGCTACCTCAACAGTAGTAACCGCGGATCAGATGATCAGCAAAGTAACGGCAGCCTCCAAAGCAATAAAGAATTTCCATCTGGATGTGACCAAAAAACAGGATATTCAAAGCGGCGGGGTGCGTATCAGCAACACCAACACTCTGAAGCTGGATATCAACCGTCTGCCGAATTTTGCCGCAGCAGGCACTGTCGCTAGTAGTCTTTTAGAAACATCGTACAGTCTATATGCCAATGACAAGGAGTTTTACTATCTTGTAGACGGAAGTGAACTGATCGATGAATCTGAAGATGAAGGTTACGACGATGACGGGGAGCCAATCGATCCTGATGCACAATATTGGCTTGGACTGGAGAAAACGGAATGGGATGCCTTTTACTCTAAAGGCCAATACGATCCTGTTTCCATGCTTGATTCGGTCAAAAGTTATAAAAAATCCATGAAAGTCAGCACTGCTGGCGCACAAACAGTCTTACAATTCACGGTAACCGATCCGACAGCAGCTAAGGGGATAATCAAACTCTATGACCAGGAGAACCTCTGGGATGGAGAGACAGTTCAACCCAAAAGCGTAACGTGGAAATTATTCGTCAATACTAAGACCTGGCAAACGGAAAAGCTGATAGTCGATCTGAGTTATGTGCTGGTAAGTGATGGAGCCAAAGATACATACACCACGAAAATCGAAGCTAAATATTCCAAAAATAATAAAGGTGCAGCCATTGTAAAACCGGCCGAACTAGAATAATAAGGACGATTCATAACGAGCGAAAAGCGCTGTTCAGCGGAACAGCGCTTTTTGTTGTATCCAACAGCAGTTCTTTATTAGTTGACAAGAATAAATCATTGCTGTAATTTATATGTATGCGCATGTATATAATAATTTATCTAAATATAATTTAATGAAAGTTGGGAAAAAGATGATAGCACTAGACACAGCATTAACTTTTCGCAGAGGGCTGACATTAAAAAACCGAGTGGTTATGGCTCCAATGACCACGCGAATGAGCTTTTATGACGGTGTAGTAACACAAGATGAATTGAAATACTATTCGCTAAGAACGGGCGAAGTAGGTGCGGTCATCACTGCGGCAGCAAATGTACAAGAGGGTGGAAAAGGATGGGAAGGTGAACTTAGTGTTTCCTCCGATGAATTTATTCCTAGCCTCAGCCGATTAGCATCTACTATTAAACGAAATGGAACAAAGGCTATTTTACAGCTATTCCATGCAGGAAGAATGACAGATTCAAAAATATTGCGTGGCGTACAACCCGTTTCCTCCAGCGCCATTGCTGCCGAACGCCCGAATGCAGAAATTCCAAGAGCATTAACAGAAGATGAAATTTTCGGTGTAATTGAGGATTTTAAAAAAGCGACTCAACGTGCTATTCAAGCTGGATTTGACGGGGTAGAAATTCATGGAGCAAACACATATTTAATCCAACAATTCTTCTCTCCACACTCCAACCGTCGTGAAGATCAATGGGGAGGAAGCTTAGAGAAAAGATTTAATTTCATTAACCAATTAGTGGATGCAGTTATTGCTGTCGTTGACAATTCAAAGGTTAAGGATTTTATTGTCGGGTATCGTTTTTCTCCAGAAGAATATGAAGAGCCTGGAATTAAAATCACCGATACCTTTTATCTCATTGATAAATTAGCTGATAAAAAGCTGGATTATCTGCATATTTCATTAGGGGACTTCAAGAAAGTATCTGCATCAGAAGATTTTAAAGAAAAATCAATCCTGCAATATGTGCATGAGAAAATCAATGGCCGTATACCTTTAATTGGGGTAGGAGATATCCGTACCAAACAGGACGCAGAGGACACGTTGACAAATGCTGAATTAGTAGCAGTAGGACGCTCTCTTATCATTGATCCTCATTGGACAAGTAAAGTACTGGAGGGTAAAGAAGATCTCATCAGAAGAGTACTTGCTGATCAAGATAGAGAAGAACTTGTAGTAGAGAATGGTATTCTAGAATTCCTTAAATTAATGATGCCTGATCGTTTACGCTAAACCCAAACACAGTTTTGAGGTCTAAATCTATAACGTTCCGCGGTAAATTCCGCGGAACGTTATTTTTCTGTAACGACTCTATTCCCTCTTTAAGATTGTTGTCGTATGTTTCAACATTCGATTCATGAGATTTCGTCGTTCTGTTTTTATGTCGGTGTCGCTTCTCTTTAATGCGTCGCGGATGGGGATGATCTCTGTAATTTTCCTGCCGCTTTTTATTCTTCGATCTACACAAGTCGGGATGTAACCTACGTTAGTTATACTCGTGTGTCCTTTTTCATCCTTCTTTATTTTAAGCGTAAGAATGATACCGCTTTGTGTATAAGGAATATTCATTAGTTTAGTCGAAACAAAATTCCCCAATGAGTAAATAACGAATTGTTTTTTTCCACGAAGCGCTAACGGTTGAAGAACATGTGGGTGAGACCCCAGTATGATGTCGGCGCCATTTTTAAAGAAGAGATTGACCAGCTCTTTTTGCCTCTTGTTTGGAGTGTAACGATATTCGCTTCCGAAATGCAGATAAAGCAAGACTAGATCGACTTTCTTTTTTAAATCTCGAATCTCCCGAATAATCTTGGGCGTAGATATCCGGTTAACCAGCCATGGCTTACTCACTGGTACAGGAATTCGGTTGGTTCCTGCTGTGTAGGAGAGGATGCCAATCGTAATTCCTTTGACGTTTTTAATAAGCGTTCTCTTGGATTCTTCTAATGATTTAGCTGTTCCCGTGTGGTCGATTCCATTACGGTCCAGAACTCGTAACGTCCGAACCAGACCCGGGGCACCATAATCCATGCAATGATTGTTGGCCGTTACTAATACGTCGAATCCGGCTTCCTTAAGTGCAGGGGCCAGTTCGTCTGGACATTTGAATATCGGACCGCCTGATCGGGGACTTTTCCGGCATTCGGGGCCGCTTCCAGCAAAGGTGGTTTCGAGATTGCCAATCGTCAAATCAGCCTGTTTCAGATAAGGAGCTACTTTTGCAAACAGGGGGCAGAACGAATAGGTTCCGTCAGGCTGTTTAGCATCCGAAATAATATAACGTTTGACCATTAGATCTCCCACAGCAGCTATTTGTATTTCAGTCATGGATATCCACCTTTTTATTATTTTCATTAGGATATGGCATAAAGTTGTTATGGGTTATTCTTTCTTTAAGGCGAAGTGCAAACATTTGTGTGGCTTTTTATTTAAAATGTGACTCAACGCATAATCACTTTATTTAGATCGTCTAAATTTAAGGTATTCATTTTTTTCAAACTTTTATAATTTGATTCAAATCCTCTTTTTTGTTTGGCAGCCATAATAAAATAAGGTTGTTGATAAACATTATCAATCAAACATTGGAGGTTAAAGAAATGAGTACACAATTCAAAAAAATCGCCGAGGATACTTACTGGATAGGCAAAATCGATAACCGCCAGGTTCCATTTCACCGCCTGATTCTGGCAAAAGGAACTACCTATAATTCTTATTTATTAAAAACAGGTAAGCCAACTGTCATTGATACCGTAGATATGGAATTCGGACGTGAATATGCCGAGTGCCTGGGTGAAATGATTGATCTTCTAGATATCCATTACATTGTAATTAATCATACAGAGCCTGATCACTCTGGTGGACTGGCAGCTCTCGCTGCCAAGGCTGCAAATGCCACGATCGTATGCACCGAGATTGCTGTTCCCGAATTGCAGGAAATGTACAAGCTTCATAGCCGGAACTTCCTGGTGGTTAAAGACGGAGATAAGCTGGATATTGGCGGGAAAACGCTGCTGTTTAAAGAAACACCGTATCTCCATACCGCAGAAACGATGATCACCTATTGTATCGAAGATCAAATCTTATTTCCTTGTGATATTTTCAGCACGCATGTTGCGGTGGAGAATCTATTCAGCGATGAAGCCGGGTTTGATATTACGGAAGATTTCGAGGGCTATTACGCAGCAATTATTCATCCTCACAGAAGATATGTAAGAACCCTGTTAGAGGCTGTTAAGGATCTTGAGATCCGGATGATCGCTCCTTCCCATGGGTTTGTGATCCGGAAGGACATACGTAAATATATCGGGATGTACGCCACATTGAGCCGTGAAACGACGCAAGGAAAAAAGGCAACCATCGTATATACCACCATCAAAAACAGTACCAAGAAGATGGCCAAAATCATACAGGATTGCTTGCAGGAAAATAATATAGAGACAGAGGTCTGGGATGCAGATAAAAGTAGTGCCACCGATATTCTGAACAGCATAACGTCAGCGGACGCGGTCTTTATTGGCAGCTCCACTAAATACGCGGACATGATTGGGAACCTGGAGAACATTCTGAAAGAATTGCACAATATGAATCTGGAAGGTAAACTTGCTGCAGCCTTTGGCTCCTACGGCTGGAGTGGTGAAGCCATTGAAGTCATTCAGGATTATCTGAATGGAACAAACATGACGGTGCAAAGCACATCTGAGGTTATTAAAACCACGGGGATGACACATGTAGAGTTCCCTGTACGAATTAGATTTTCCCCGAAAGAGCCAGAGAAAGTTCAAAAAATTAAAAATGCGGCTGAATTTGTTTCGGATTTGCTGCTGAGTTCATTTTAGGGAGGAGGAACATAGGATGACAAAACATTACGTTATTGTTGGCGGAGGAGTAGCCGCCGTCCATGCCGCCAAAGCCATCCGTGATCAAGACGCAGAATCGGAAATTTCGATCCTCGGGGAGGAAAGTCAACTGCCCTATAACCGGATTAAGCTGACCAAAGGGCTGTTTACCGACCTGCACAGTGAGAAGGTGCTGATTAAAAAGGAAAAATGGTACCGCGATAACCGTATCTCCGTAAAAACCTCGACCCGAATCCGTTCTGTCCACCCGGACCGGCAAATAGTTGTGACAGAAGATGGGCAGAGTGTTTCTTATCATAAGCTTTTATTGTGTATGGGAGCGAAGAATCGTGCACTCTCCCTTGAGGGCTTCGCCCTGAACAATGTTCATACCCTCCGGGATATGAACGACGCGGACAGATTGAAAGAAAACCTGCAGGATGGCAGCCATGTAGCCGTAATCGGTGGGGGAGTGCAGGGAATCGAAACCGCTTGGGCGCTGCATGAAGCTGGATATCAGGTAACGGTGATCGAAGCTTTTCACCGGTTGATGGGCAGACAGCTTGATGAGAAATCCTCACAGCTCCTTAAAGAGAACCTTGAACAAGCAGGTGTGAAGGTTATTCTTCGAGCTGATGTAGCGTCTATAACAGGAACTGAGTATGTTACCGGAATTACGCTGCACGACCAATCTCATTTTTCCTGTGACCATGTAGTCTACTCTATTGGTATTGTACCGAATACGAAACTGGTAAGTGGCTCGAATATTCAAGTCCGGCAGGGCATTATCGTTAATGAACAAATGCAAACAAATGATCCGCATGTGTATGCAGCCGGAGATGTGGCTGAAATTAACGGGCATGTGGAAGGACTGTGGGGCGGAGCGATTGAGCAGGGCAGGATTGCCGGCAGTAATATGGTCGCCAATCTGACGGCGTATCGTAGAGCTGTTCCGGTTACCTTGTTTACCGCCTTTGGTATCTCTTTATTTTCGATAGGCAACGTGGATGAACAGTGTTGCGATACGGCGGTAAGCGGAGATGACAATGGGGCGTATACGCGTATCTATGTGAAAGATAACACAATGATCGGTGCGATATCCTGGCAAGGTGCAGCTGCTTCTCTTGGGTATAAAACCGCTGTAGAGTATGGCATCTCCCTTGAGGGGATCGATGTTAACGGGAGTAGCATCGAGGAGATTATGGCTGAAGTACAAACCAGGTTGAACTAAACTATTAACTTTTTAGGAGATGATAAAGATGAAAAAATACATTTGTCTACCCTGTGGTTATATCTATGATCCGGCATTAGGCGATCCCGATGAGGATGTTGTTGCAGGCACTGCATTTGAAGATTTGCCTGAAGATTGGGTCTGTCCGGTATGCGGTGAAGATACCAGTCATTTTGCGCCGGTTGAAGATAAAAAAACTTCTGTATCCTAAAGGAAAGTAGGAGTTGTACAAAAAAATGAACAACAGGGGGGACAGTTATGAAGGAGTATTCTTGCCAATACGCTGCTGAACCTTGTACCCGCAAGGTGCCTATTTTTGCTGCGTTAAGCGATGACGATCTCTCCCGGATCAGCGCTATGATCAAGCATCGTAAGTTTACTAAAGGTCAACCTTTAATTCTGGAAGGGGCGCCGTCAGATACGCTGTACATTATTCAGCGAGGGCATGTTAAATTATCCAAAACAACTCCTGAGGGCAAGGAACAAATTTTGCACATCTTGACGAATGGAGACTTTTTCGGAGAACTGAGCATTTTTAACAGCGATGAGCTGAGTAACTTCAGTGCTTATGCTCTGAAAGACACTAACATTTGCATGCTGACCCGAACGGATATGGAGCAGCTAATGAGGGATAATCCGGATATTTCGCTCAGACTACTGAAGAGTGTGACCAAAAGACTAGCCCATACGGAAAATCTGGCGCAAAGCCTGGCGACCAAAGATCCCGAAATACGAATTGCTTATATGATCATGGAACTCAGCGACAAATATGGTAAGCAGCGTGGCACTCATATTCATATTGACCTTCCGTTGTCTCGTGAAGAGCTGGCCAGTTATGTTGGGGTCACCCGCGAAACTATTAGCAGAAAATTCTCAAGGTTTGAAGATTCAGGTCTTATTGAGCTAATCGGAAACAAGCAAATGCTCATTATAGATCCAGCCGGTTTGGAGAGTTATATGGGGTATTAAGAGGATTACGGTGTATTGACCGCTCTGTATGACACCGTTGGTGCAGAACATACGCTATATGGGGCCAGACTCCGATACTTGTCGTTCCCAAAGGATTTCAGTATGATAAATACTATATAAACTTGTCCCTATGGGCTCGATTAATCGGAAGATGGCGAGGAAACCCAATGCAGAAAAGGAATAGCAGAAAATTTTTCCGTATCAGGCTAGAGGAAATGATTCAAACCTTGCGACATGAAATTCATTCGGGAAGTATAGCGATCGGCAGTTATCTTCCTTCAGAAAGCGACTTAGAGGTGCGCTTCGGACTTAGTAACGCTTCTGTGCGCAACGGGCTTAAGGTGCTGGTGGATGAAGGCTTAATTGAGAAAATTCCGCGTGTTGGCAATCGGGTAATTCCTCCGGTAGAGGAAGGCAGAACGACGATCAAGTTCGGATATGTGAACACCATCCCCAAGCTTGTAGAGATGCAAGAGCTACTGAATGAGTTCGGCAAACGCTATCCGCATATCGACGTTCAGCCGCTCGAGTTGTCTTCAGGAAACTACTCGACATCTTTGAAGGAATATTTGCAGTCGGAAATCATGGATGTCGTACTGATGAATAATAACAATTATCAGGATTTTTTGGAGCAAGGCTGTACGGAGCTGCTGGAGCCGATGGAGGAACAGCCGGACACGTATCGTTTTCTTACCGACCCGTTCCGGTATGGTGACCGTAATCGCGTTCGCCCCTTCATTTATTCTCCAGTCGTGCTTTGTTATAATAAACAGCACTTTAAGGAAGCCGGCGTATCACCACCAGACAGTAGCTGGACCTGGGACGATTTGTTTGCTAATGGTCGAAAGGTAGCAGAAGGTCAAGACTGGTACGGTTTTTATTTTTATTTGCCTTCTCGTAACCGGTGGCCGTTGTTCCTGCTTCAAAGCGGCACAACGTTTGCGGCAGAACAGGATGACGAAGGGAAATACCGGTTCAGCGGCTCAAAGCTACTCGACAGTTTAGGAACCATCCGAAAGCTGATAGGCATGAAAGATGTATTTCCAGCTGTATTGTCTGAGAGCGATGCGGATGCGGAAGCCTTGTTCTTGCAAGGCAAAGTGTCCATGATAATGACGACCTATTACTTCTTGAATCAATTGCGTCAATCCGATTTGGCATTCGATATTGCTCCATTGCCGCGGCTGCAAAATGCTGATACGCTGCTGATTATAAATGGACTGGCGGTTAACAGCAAATCACAGAACAAGGATGCATCCATGCTGCTCGTTGATTTTCTCACCTCACACGAGGCGCAACTGATCATTAGGCGCAAGACGCTGAATATTGCAGCCAACCGTTTGGTGATGGATTGGGAAGGTGAGGAAGTGGGTTATCGTCCGGCTCGTTTTCAGCTTTATCGTGAGATCTTCCCTACCTATCGTCTGGTTACAGAGCTGGGTTTGAGCAACCTCCAGTTGAAAGAGATTCAACGTGATATCATGTTGTTTGTTTCAGGTCTACTGGACAACGACGAGTTATGCCGCAGGCTTGAGGAAATATTGAATGCGGTAAATCAGGAGACTCAGCACTCTTGAGGACTGAAAGTTTATGTGAAAATCCCGGCACAGGTTCAATTCTGAATCTGTGCTTTTTGGTATGTTGAAGTATTTGTTTGTTGCACAAGACTTGACTCATATATGACTCATAATAAACATAAAAACTTGTTGACTGTGCTTTTGTTGTTATTATATGATGCAATAGAAGTCAGATATGAGTTAACGCGAACTCGATTTTATTAAGGTGGTGTAGCTGCAAAGATGGAAAAGGAAGGCGTTTATTTTCACAATGTTTCGGAGCTGGTTCATAAACCCTATCAATCTGGATTGCATCTCCAGCGTTTTCCACAGCATGTGCGCAATGGCTTGTCAGAGAAAGGAAGAACCAAAGCTATACAATCGAACGGCTGCGAATTGCGGTTTGTCACCGAATCCAAGCATGTTAGGGTCACTGTCGGATCGAATGATAGTAACGGCCGCGTTGTGGTATGCAGAGGGGATTTTTTTCATTCTCAGCATTTTCTGCAGGCGGGTACGGTAACTACTCTGCACTTGGAGGAGCCGGAACGTTTTACAGAGGTATCAAGTAAGCGGCTGAATCAGTCTGGATTTTCCTCTAACGTATGGCGTTTGCATTTTGATCGTTTCGGAGCTGTTTTCTACGACGTGGATGCTTTTGGTTGTGAAGTACGTGCGCCTAGACCGGAAGAGGTACCGAAGCTTACGATGCTCGCCTATGGATCTTCCATCAGCCAGAGCGCGGGATCCACGCATCATTTCAATGGTTACTTACAGCAGACAGCGCGCAGACTTGGTGTGGATGTGCTAAATCTTGCGCTTAGCGGATCTTGTTATTGCGAGGACGTAGTTGCCGATCATCTGGCTGAACGTGAGGATTGGGATTTTCTGTTTCTGGAACTTGGTGTCAATATGCGTGCTGTAGTGTCTCCCGAGGAATTCAAGCGTAGAGTGTCTTACATGCTGGACCGGGTTATCAAAAATCATCCTGACAAACCTGTGTTCGTTACTACGATTTATCCGAATCGTGCAACGTATTTTCTTGATACAGGCCATCTTCTTCATGTCCAAGAGGCGGTTTTTAACGAAGTGCTGCTTCGTTACTGTGAGAGCAATAAACATCCACAACTACATCTGCTGGATGGCGCATCAGTCATGCGCGATCTTACCTCGCTGACCTCCGATCTTATTCATCCTTCCGATTATGGACACACGCTAATGAGCGAGCATTTAGCAAAGCTGTTGCGGCCCATGATCGAACCCCTCCGAACTTCTAGTCATTCTACTGAAGTGTCCCCAATTTTATAATAGGGAGTTGATGGAAATGAAGCGTTGGATGCTTATCATGGTGGGAGTTTCATTATTAGCCGCCTCTATGAATGGATGTTCCTCTTCTAATAAGGGGGGAGAAGAACAAGCAGGGGAGAGTCCGGAAAAAACCACTGCTTTCTCCATATCGTTCCGGAGCGGAAACATTTCGTATGCAGACAATCATCCGGATATTAATGATGACAAATGGGTCAAAAAGCTGGAGGAACTTACAAATACAGATCTTAACATCCGTTTGATGCAGCAGAAAAATTTTGATTCGCAAATGATTCAAATGTTCGCGATCAACGACATTCCGGATGTCGTGCAAGCAAGCTCTGGGCTGACGAACCCTCAGTTGGCAGGTTCCGTGGAGGCCGGAGTATTCATGCCCCTAAATGAATTGCTTGAGCAGTATGGGCAGGATCTTCTCAAGAAAGTCCCGAAGGAGGCATGGGAGAAGGAGACCGATGCGAAAGGTAATATCTATGCGATTCCGGAATGGCTGTCCAATCCGTCACGCCGGGCAACTTGGATTCGTGCGGATCTTTTGGAACAAACAGGGCTGCCAGAGCCTAAAACAGTAGATGACTTCCTGAATGTCATGCGTGCTTTTAAGAAGCTGGGTGTGGAGAATCCTTATATGGGCCGGGAGGACTTTGTATATTCGGATATGTTCTTCGGATCTTACGATACCTTTGCTAATTTCTTTATGAAACAAGGGGATCAAATTGTCCCGAAATTTATGAATATCGAAAATATGCAAAAGACGATCCAAACGTACAAGACAATGTTCGACGAAGGACTGATCAACAAGGAATTCGTCACAATTAATCCCACGAAATTTAAGAACGATATTCTTGCAGGCAAGGCGGGCATCTGGAACATGAATGCGAACCTGTTGATCCAATGGGATCAGCAGCTAAGAGAACAGGTGCCTACAGGTAAAATGAAGCTGATCGCCTCGCCCACAGGGCCAGACGGTAAGGGGGGACTTCGTCTTGTCGGTACGGTGCCGCGAGCGTATTTAATTAACAAGAATGCGAAAGACCCTGCCGGGATCGTCAAGTTTTTCAACTGGATGGTTAGTGACGAAGCGGAGAAGTTTTTTACCTTCGGAATTGAAGGGGAAAACTACACTGTAGAGAACGGAAATATTAACTATAACAGACCGAAAACAGCTGATGAAGTTGATGAAGAAACGTTCCGTCAAATCCTGCTGTGGTTCGTACAGGATACTACCTACAATAAAGGTGCGCTTAGTCTCACACCCGAAGGAAAAGATTTGATGAAGCTCTACGACACAGTACTTGCGAATGAGGGACGCGACGGGATTCAATTTGAACCGCAAGTAAAAGGCTATCAGAAAAACCCGGACATCACCCCAGGTGGAGATAAATTGCCACCAGTTATATTGACGCATGTGATCAATATGGTATACGGAAAAAAGCCGATTTCCGACTATCCGAAGGTGGTGGAGGAATGGCTGCAGAAAGGGGGAAGTGACGTCGTCAAGGAAGCAACAGAACGTTATAACAATAACGACGGTGTGATTTTGTCCCGACATTAATAAGCTGCATCTCACAAGAGGTTTGAACTCCATAATGCTTGTGATTACCTATACCATGTCAAGGAGGAATTTATTTGAGAAACGGACTATATAGGAAAGCTTTTCGAGTGGGCATTAGAGTACTGTTGTCTTTGGCTTTGTTATATTCGCCTTTGGAAATGCAAGCGCTTACTGAAGTTTATGCAGACGGAATAACCGATGACTATGTTACGCTCTACGAGGAAAACTTCGATGACCCTGACAATTTTGGATCTACCGGTGGTATTGCCATTCCGGGGCCTTGGCTGCAGGAAGGCGAAGGAAACAGTATGGCGAAAACTTCGGTTTCGTCCACGGCCCCGTCCGTACCGAATCTGGTGAAAATCGATGGCAAGGATGCATTGGCGCTGCCAGTGAATTCGACGGGGTACCGCAATCTTCAATTGAGTTATTATACACGGGCATCCTCCTACATCGGAGGAAGCGTCATCGTAGAATGGTCAAGTGACGGAGGGATAAATTGGACAACGCTGGAGGAATTTAAGCTGCCCCCAGGAACGCTGGAACAAAAGAACAGTGAGCCGAACCAACTCAAAGTCCAAAACTTGGGCAGCGGAGCTGACAACAACCCGAACGTCAAAATCCGGGTTCGTGTGGGGGAGCTTATGAGCGCGAATATGTACATCGATAGTGTCGCCCTCAAAGCTCAAACGATTCCCGGAATACCACCCGCAGAGACACCGGTGCCAATCCCTACACCGGCTGAACCTAAGCCGTTTGTGGTTCCTGAAGGCGTTAAGCTGTATGAAGATGTGCTGATTGGGAATGCTGGAACGCGGCCGATTTATACTTCGATTGCCGTACCCAAGATCCTGCCTCAAGCACCCGTGCCAGTGATGGTATACATTCATGGCGGAGGTTGGAATCACGGAGACCGGAAGCAAGCCCTTGCCAGTATCTGCAACTATGTAACCAAGCGAGGATATATCGGAGTATCGCTGGATTACCGCTTAACCCCGGAAGCGCCATTCCCGGCGCAAATTCAGGATGTGAAGCTTGCTATTCGTTACTTGCGCGCGCATGCGGCAGAATACCATCTGGACCCGAGTCGGATCGGTGTATGGGGTTCGTCATCAGGGGGGCATCTGGCCTCACTGCTCGGTACGACTGGGAACATTAAGTCAGGCGAGACAATCACATTGGATACAGGACATACCGTAAATGTTCCGGATTTGGCAGGAAATGGCGGTTGGCAGCAATATTCTGATCAAGTGCAAGCCGTTGTCGATCTCTACGGTCCAGCGGATTTTACAACAAACTTCGCTAATAGCTATAAATCAGTGAAAGCGCTTTTAGGCGGGAACGACGCGTTCTCTGTGCCAGACCAGGCAAGGTTGGCCATGCCTGGCACTTATGCGTCACCGGACGATCCGCCTTTTTTCATCCGCCATGGGGATGTGGATGCAACGATCCCATACACGGACAGCATTACGTTCTCCAATCAATTGAAGGATGCAGGCGTGAAAGTGGTCGATGTAAAAATTGTACCTAAACAAGGTCACGGTTTTATAGGCGAAGCGGCTGAGCAAGCAAGCGCCGAGGCTTGGGCTTTTATGGATCAATATGTAAAGAATCGAATGGCAACAACACCTGATGATGAGGTTGTATACCGCGATCTAGCCAGTCTGGCACCGAGCGACGATGCAGTCATCGACAGCAGCAAGCCCACTGTAAACTTTAATAGCGCGACGGGCAGCAGCAATGGATTGTTCAGTATTTCTTCTGGCGCCGAGAACAAGAAATATGTGTATTTTAAATTTGATGTCTCTTCATATAGCAATTCTGCAAACAGGTACATTTTTAATGTTGTTGCCAAAAAGGGTTCATCCAATGCGGACCTCGAACTTTCGTTATTCGGCCTAAAGGATATAAATTGGACTGAATCGGAGCTGACTTGGAGCAATGCGCCTGTCACAGATCTGACCATTGCTTCGTTAAGTGGGAAATTTACCGTAACGGCAGACAAATCAGGAGCTCCACAGGTTTACAGCATCGATGTGTCCGAGTTTGTCAGAGAAAGATTGTCCGCATCGGGCGGTAATATCGCTTTTCTGCTTGGTGATGCGGCAAGCACTGGAATTTCCCTCAATGTCTATTCGAAAGAAGCTAATGGCAACAGCAACCCCCGTCCACAGCTTGTTGTTCAAGAAGCGGTTGCACCTTCAAGCGACCATGAGAAACCTTCCTGGCCGGATGGAAGTTCTCTGAAAGCTGTCAATATAGGTACAGAGTTCATTCAACTTTCATGGCCGGCCGCCAGCGATAATCAAGGTATCGGCTCCTATCGCGTATACCGGGATAACATCCTGTTATCCAATGTTACCGGTGCAACGTATACAGCCGTTGGGCTTAGCCCTAGCACGGCGTACAGCTTTAAGGTTGAAGCGGTGGATCAGTCGGGCAATACATCCGTACCGCTTTCTTTTACGCGGTCAACGCTTACAGAACCCATCATTCCTTACGCGATTGCAAACGTGACAGCCAGCGACAGCGATGGCAATATCGCAACGAATACCATCGATAATAACTTGTTCACCCGTTGGTCCGCCGCAGGTAACAGCCCGTGGGTCCAATACGATTTAGGCGAACGGAAGCAGATCAGTTATTTAGGTATTGCCGTTTATAAAGGTGACACGCGTACGGCTCAATTGAGTATCGAAACTTCAAATGACGGTTTGGCTTGGACTACCATATGGACTGGTGCAAGCATGTACAGAACCATAGAGATGCAACCTTTTGATCTTCCTGACACAGAAGCCAGATATGTGCGGATCGTGGGTCTTGGAAATTCTGATGGCAGCGCGTTTACAAGTTTATCGGAGGTAAACATCTATGCGCCGTTAGCAAATGGCGATACACCTGTAGCCAGCATCCCGAACTACACACCTAATCCCCCCCGGGAACCGATCCCATTCACAGCTCCCGGATTAACCGAACCTGAGGGTACGGTGCATCCGGTTCATTCCTCACCTACTACCACTGGGCGCATCTTGAACGTGCTGGACTATAATGCTGATCTCGCCGATAACGACACAGATGACGGTATTGCTATTCAAGCTGCCATAAACAGTGCTGAGCCCGGCGATGAGGTCTATTTGCCGTCTGGGGTTTATAATTTGAACTCAACATTGGATACTCTTGTCAATTTGAAGCTCAAGTCAGGAGTAAACCTTCGCGGTGAGGATCAATCAACAACCATCCTCAAGACATCTCTCAATAAGGTAAAAAACAGCGCCCTGATGAAAGTATCCGGACAGCATGATCTGTCCATATCTAATCTCACATTGACTTCTACCTGGAACGGTGTCTACACGACGGACCATAAAGTGAACAACCCGGACGCCGGTGGTCCCGACAGCATGATTATCATCGCAAATTTTGGTGAGGTTCCGTCATACAACATCACGGTTGATGGGGTTACTGTAGAGAAGTATTCACGTATGGGTGTGCGTATCGACAACAGCCGTGATATTGTCGTACGCCGCAGCACGTTCCGAAATGCGACAGATGTAGGTCCGGGCGGTGCTGGCTATGGTGTGTCGATTCAAGGCATGGCCAAACAGGATCGCAACGGGTATGAGAACGACACGGTTTGGAATGTTGTGGAGGACTCCCATTTCGAAGGCCCTTATTTGCGGCATGGGGCGCTGATCCAATTTGTTGCCCATAACAATGTCCTGCGAAACAATCAGTTTATGAATACAAAGCTGGATGCCATCGATCTGCATGGAGAACTCGAATATTTGAACGAGATATACGGCAATGTGATTATTGACATTCCCTACGGTGCGGCGATCGGGCTGGGAAACACCGGGGGTACAGCACCCAGCAATCACAGTAAGTCAGGACCGCACAACTATATTCATGACAATACGATTCGTAATACAAGAGAAGGAATCAATGTAACTATGGGCACCCCGGATACAGTCATTGAGCGAAATGTGATTGAGAATACAACGCATATAGAGGACGCCAAGGGCATTCAGATTTTGAACGGGCCAGGTACTATCATTAAGGAAAATATCATTCGCAACAATACCGCGTCGAATTATTGGGCTGTATCCCTTGAGCATGATCCCGGCGACAGCAAAGCAAATGATATCGGAGCGGGCGACCCGCAGGACGTTCAATTGATCGAAAATTCGCTGATTGGCAATACGAACGGTATTCGACTTCTTGCTGGAAAAGGGATCATCCTGCTGGGGAATCTTATTGACAGTATAAGTCGCAATTATTTCAAAAATGACCATGTGGTAGTAGAGGGTTGGCCGTTACCGATTATACCCTAAAGAAAACACAAGCTCACTCATAGAAACTCCATATTGCAAGCGCTTTATTGTAGGTAGAATGAGGTTAGATTCATTCACTATTTAAGGAAATGGAGGAAAGCCGATGCCACATATTGAGATTAGGATGTACGAAGGCCGAACGAGTGAGCAGAAGGAGGAGATAGTCACCGTATTCACGCGGGAGTTATCCCGAATTATTGAACGGGAGGAACGATTTATTACCGTCGAATTTCAAGAAATTCCCCTGGATGAGAATGCTCCGGCGAACCTGCTGAAAACAGGACCTATAGGAAACGGTTATGAAAGCTAAGTTAACTGGGGTTGACCTTATTAACTACAAAGCCGACACGAAAAGGTCCTTGCTTTTAAACATGTGGAAATTCAGAGCACTCTATGTGATTGCGATTCCCGGGATCTTGTATTTTATTATTTTCAAGTACTTGCCGTTGGCTGGTTCAGTTATTGCGTTTCAGAACTACAATATTTTTAAAGGCTTTACAGGCAGTGAATGGGTGGGACTCGAGCACTTTAGGACGATGTTCCAATACCAGGATTTCGGAAGAATCTTGAGCAATACAATTCTGCTAGGCTTGTATGATCTTATATTCGCCTTTCCGGCTCCAATATTGCTTGCGCTTCTGCTGAATGAAATTCGGCTTGTGTTTTACAAACGGTTTTTGCAAACGGTGGTTTATATGCCCCATTTCCTATCTTGGGTAATTGTCAGCGGTATCGCCTTGGGTATCCTCTCCCCAGGAACAGGGATTGTGAATCAGGCTTTACAAGCTTTCGGCTTTGAACCAATTTATTTTCTTGGTGAAAATTCATACATTCGCACGATTTTGATCAGTTCCGGTATCTGGAGGGATTCCGGGTACGGTACGATCATTTATCTGGCCGCGTTGGCAGGAATAAACCCAGATCTTTATGAGGCTGCTGAAGTAGACGGAGCCGGGCGCTGGAAACAAACCTTAGCCATTACACTGCCGTCTCTGATACCGACGATTATGATTTTGTTCCTTCTCCATATCGGGAGATTTCTTGATCTTGGCTTCGAGCGGGTATGGGTATTCCTGAACGCGCTTAATACCGGGAACGGGGAGATTTTGGACACTTATATCTATAAGGCGGGGCTGCTGTCTCAGCAATACAGCTATACAACAGCAGTGGGGCTATTCAAGTCGGTAGTTGGACTCATTCTGGTGCTCATCGGCAACATTTTGAGCAAAAAAACAACCGGTGAATCGCTGTATTAATCGCTCTTTATGGAGGTAGGGATGATGAGAGTACGCTATACTCGCGGCCAGAATCTATTTAATGTGTTCAATATTTTGTTTCTGACCGCTCTCGCTTTGGCTATGTTTCTGCCGTTTCTGAATGTGATTGCCCAGTCCTTTAGCAGCTCTGAAGCAATTATTAATGGCAGGGTAGGCTTGCTGCCAAAGGAATTTACCGCGATCAATTATCAGTACGTTTTCAGCGATCATTCCATTTGGCGGGCGTTCGGTGTTTCCGTCTATATTACGGTACTGGGCACCGCCATTAATCTGATTGCGACAGCTTCTCTCGCTTATCCGGTGTCGCGGCCGGAATTCGTAGGACGTAAATACATCGTCATGATGGTATTGTTCACTATGGTATTCAGTGCCCCTCTTATTCCAAACTTTATCCTGATCAAAAATTTGGGGCTTATGAACTCCTTATGGGCACTTATGATTCCGGGGGCCATCAGCGCATTTAACTTTTTCGTGATGAGAAGCTTCTTTATGCAGCTGCCTCAGGAGCTGATAGATTCCTCCAGAATCGATGGGTGTGGCGAGCTGCGGATCATAGTCAATATGGTACTGCCGTTGTCCAAACCGGTAATGGCCTCATTGGGGATTTTTTACGCCGTCGGGCACTGGAATACGTACATGAGCGCTCTGTATTATATCAACAAGCCGTCATTATGGCCTCTGCAAGTGATGTTGAAGAAGCTCTTCGAGACGGACGATATCAGCATTGATCCGGCTTCCTCAGTTTATAGCTCTTTGGCCCACACCTCACCTGAGGGCATCAAAATGGCTGTTATCATTGTCGCTACTATTCCGATTATCATGATTTATCCGTTTCTTCAACGCCATTTCGTTAAAGGAATGATGGTCGGATCCGTCAAATCCTGATCTATCATAGTGTGGTAGAATAGGAACGCGTTAAGCGAGACGAATCGGAAGGTGGTATCCATGGATGAGATGTGTATTAATCGTAGACGACGAGCCCATGATTCGAAAGGGACTTTCTATCATGATCCAGCAATGCGGCGAGCATCCGTATAACATTAAGTTGGCTCAGAATGGCGAGGAGGCCATCCAGCTCATTATGGAGGAGCAGCCGGATTTTCTTTTTACAGATATCCGTATGCCCAAGGTAGACGGACTGGAGCTGTGCCGGCGGCTGTCGGAGATGGAGACGGATATTCAGACTGTTGTCATCTCGGGTTATGGGGATTTTGAATACGCCCGCCAATGCGTGTCCTATGGAGTGAAAGAATATCTCCTGAAACCCGTGAGCAAAGGGAACCTTCAAAATGTGATCGCCAAACTGGAAGCGCATAGAGAGAAGTTAGAGAGTTTTGTCTCTGTCGCTAAGCTCGATGAATGGGTCGTGCGTATGGATGATGCCATCTGGACCTTGGATAAAGAAAGGCTGTACCTTGTACTGAAGGAATGGGAAACTGACTTCCTCCAGCGTAAGATGAGCCGAATTCAGCAAAAAGAGCTTCTGGAAGAGGGCTATGCTTTACTCGTGAAGAAGCTGCGTGTCAATTCAGTTACACCCGGTAAAAGCGTGTTAGACTTGTCCGCAGCAGCTGGACCTGAGCAGTTATTTCACTGCTTCGCAGAAGCGTCAGCAGCTATATTGGAAGAGCTTCGTAGAAAGCGCAAGGGTAAAGCGAAGGATCCGATAGAGGAAGCAAAAGCATTTATTGAAAAGCATCTCGCCCAGGAAGTATCGCTGGAAGAAGTGGCGGAAGTGCTTGGGCTAAATGCCTCTTATTTCAGCCAGATGTTTAAGCACTCAACAGGAGAGACCTTTGTACATTACCGCATAAAACGCAGGATGGAGAAGGCCAAAAGATTACTTGCCGATGCAAGCTATCGGATCACCGATATTTCCTATGAAGTCGGGTATGCAGACCATCCTCATTTTACGAAGACGTTCAAAAAGTTCACCGGGCTGGCTCCTTCTGAGTACCGCAACCAGCTGGGGATCGATTGATGAGAAAGAGTCTGTCGAACAAGCTGTTTGCCTCCTTTCTGACCGTCATTCTTCTATCCTTGTCCATGGTTGGGTTTATCTCTTATTTTCAGGCTTCGGCTGAGCTGGATAAGTCTTCTGAGAAGTCCATTGCTCAAGTCATCAGAAGTGCGTCTTATCAAACGGATCTGTATTTGCAAAATTATGAAAAGGCTAGCGATTCCATCCTGTCCTACAATCAAGTCAAGGAGTTCTTGGATATGGACCCGGAGGATAGCTTCTCCTACTATCAATATACGAATGACATTCAGAAGTATTTGTTTCGTTCTTTGTTTATTCTGTATCCCCAGATTAATCTGATGTACGTCATCGGTGAACACGGCAAGGCCATTAGCGATGATAACTCCTATCAGGCACATAGCCTGCAGTTTCATCCTCAGGAACGCTACCGTTTCTTAAGCGAACATACGCCGGAGAGCGGCCGCATCACCATTCTCAACACGAATGTGATGAATGAAGGGGATAAGAACATTATTACGATGGTCCGCCGAATCAGAGGTGTCTCTTCCTATCGTCCCAAAGGTATAGTCGCCATTGAATTCAAGGCTGAGGATCTGGCCCGTATATGGGAACCTCTTGATCTGGGACAGGGCGGGTCCTATTTTATCATGGACGAATTCGGCAAGCTCCTTTACCGGGCGGAAGGGAATAATAACCACCCTGGGTTATCTGCTGAGCACATTCAGAATGTATTTCAACACCCAAATGACTCTGTGGTGGAAAAAGTAGACGGGAAAGAGTATTTGTTCGTGTCGAGAAAATCCGAATATTCCAAATGGCAGCTTGTAGTATCCATACCCGTTGGTGAGCTGCGCAAGCCTATTTCTACCATTCGTACGACCACGCTGGTGGTGGGAGTTCTCACGCTTGTCGGCACACTGCTCCTTGCAGCCTGGTTCGGACGATCCATCACGAAGCCCATCCTGATTCTTAAGGAGGGCATGAGGGAGACGGAAAAAGGCAAGTGGCGCAGGCTTGAGATGAACGGCCGTCAGGATGAACTGGGGGGATTGATGCGCAGCTACAATCTCATGGTGACCCGGCTGTCCGAAATGATTGAGCGGGTATACGAAGCGGAGCTTACCACCCAGAAGGAGGCTCTGGAGCGTCATCAAGCTGAATTCCAGGCACTCCAGCTGCAGATTAATCCGCACTATCTATATAACACATTAGAGACTATCAAATGTTATGCGGTCGTTCAGGATTCGGATGAAATCACAGAAATAGTGGAGGCCATGGCATTCATGCTTCGCTACTCCATCCAAACTAATCTGGAGGAAATTACGATTGCCAATGAGCTTAATCATGTACTGAGCTACATGACGATTCTCAAGCACCGGATCGGCAGAGAGTTCGAAATTGACGTAGTGATTCCGCCGACGCTGCTACTGGCTAAGATGGTCAGGCTGACACTTCAGCCCTTGATCGAAAATATTTTTCAGCATGCGTTTCCCGAGGGAATTGAAGACAAGCACTATATTAGAATCGACGCCAGAAAAGAGGGAGATCGTTTTCTAGTTCTTGTAGAGGATAACGGCGCAGGGATGTCCCGCGAACGGCTTGATAAGCTTCGTGAGAAGCTGAATCTGAATCAGCTGGCGGATACGGAAGGAGACTCCCTCTATCATAGAGGTGGAATCGGGCTCATGAACGTGCACCGGAGAATTCAAATGGTGTTCGGTGAACAATACGGATTAAGTGTCGAAAGCGTGGAGAATGAGGGAACCCGGTTGATCTTATCCATGCCTGCGGAGTGAGGAAAAAGATGTTTTCAGAAAAAATTACTATTAGGAGGAAATAGGCAATGAAAATTGATTTGACTGGTAAAATTGCGCTTGTTACAGGGTCCAATGCAGGGATAGGCCGACAAATCTTGGAGACTTTGGCTGCTTCCGGCGCCAAAGTGGCGGTAAACTATTTGTTCGGTTCTGCGGAGGAGACGGTGGACGCGATCCGTCAGGCCGGAGGAGAAGCTTATGCTTTTCAGGCAGACGCAACAAGTCCTGGTCAACTGGACAATATGGTGAAGGAAATAGAGGAGCATTTCGGCGGAACCATCGATATTCTCGTCAACAATGCAGGCGGCATGATCAATCGGGTTCCCAATACTGAAATGAACGAAGAGCATTACAACAAGGTGATGGACGTCAATTTTAAATCATGCGTGTTTGCCTGCAAAGCCGTATCCGCAGGGATGATTGCCAAGAAAAGCGGTAAAATCATCAATGTATCTTCCCTTGCGGCCCATGACGGCGGCGGACCGGGCGCTTCCATTTATGCAGCGGGCAAAGCTGCGGTATGGTCTTATACCAAGGGACTTGCCAAGGAGCTGAGTCCTCACGGGATTAATGTAAACGCTATCTCTCCCGGATTTATCGGTCAGACCGCTTTCCATGCTACCTTTACTGCGGATGCGGCAAGACAGGCAACGATTGCGAAGATTCCGCTGGGCCGGGAAGGTGCTCCACAGGATGTGAGCAATGTGGCACTCTTCCTCGCTTCAGAGCTGTCGGATTATCTGACAGGCGAAATTATTGAAATTAACGGAGGCTTGTTCATGCGATGATGAACCTTAAGGAGAAAGCAGATACTTTTTCCTGGGTTGGTCTTGAGGTGGATAAATTGAAAATGGAGCTGGATCCCTTCCGGAGAGAAGAGATTCTGCTCCCGACAGAACCTGGTGGCTGGTGGCACCAATATGTATGTCCCCAGCATCATACTGAGCTAATCTTCGATGTTATGGAGCAAGATGCGGTTGTCTTTTCTTGCCCGAAGGGCTGCAAGCTGGAAGGTGAGCCCTACCGGGGAGCATGGCTGGTATACCGGCATCAGGCAATGGCGCGATACGCGCTGCAAGCTGCCGTGGTATTCGCCGCAGACGGAGAAGAATTCTACAGCAGCTTAGCCCGGAAGATTCTTGTCGGTTATGCGGAGCAGTTTCCTTTGTATCCGGTTCATCCCGATGCTCAACCCTGGATGCTTAGTGGCCGTGCCTTTCATCAGGCGCTGACAGAGGCTATCTGGTCCACTACGCTTATTCGGGCCTATCTGCTGCTTGTGGATCATGGAGTAACGTTCGCTGGGGAGGAAGAGGTAAAGCTGCAAGTGTTCTTCACGATGCTGGAGGAGAGTATGGAGCAATACCGCCACATCCTCATTTACGAGAAGAAGAATGCAGAGAATAATTATACCGCATGGCTGAATGCTAGCCTGGCTTGTGTATATGCCGCCAAGGGTACCAGAGAAAAGCTTGCTTCTTTGCTGGAGGGAGAAGGCGGATTCTATCATCATCTGTCCATTGGCGTGAAGCCAGATGGTTTTGAATTTGAAGGCAGCACGTACTACCATATTTTTGTATTGCGGGCTTATCTCATAGCAGCCGAGATGTACGGGCGCTTCGGGATTGACCTCTATGCTGCCAAAGGAGAACAGGGACAATCCATCCGTGGCATGTTTCAGTTGCTGGCAGAGCTTAGCGGCGATAACGGGGAGCTTCCAGCCGTGCATGATGGTCCTTATGCGCGCGTTCCTTTCGCCCGAGAAATTGCTGAAGTATTTGAAATAGGTATTGCGGTTTACCAAGACCCGAGTCTCCAGCCAATACTGGCGAATGCTTATAGATATCTATACGGGCAGGAATTAAGGACTGGTCTGGAGGCAGTGCTGTATGGAGCAGGTGAGAGTAAGGAGCTTCAGACCAGTTACAGGGTGAGAGACTCTGTCCTACTGCCGGATTCCGGATTCGCCGTGCTCCGCCACCCGGGCAATCCGCTGTCCGTGCTGGCGGATTTCGGAGAGCATGGCGGATCACATGGACATTTCGACAAGCTTCATATCACGATTATGCACCGATGGGGCGAGGTTGCTCCCGAACTGGGTATGGTTCCTTATGGATCTGTTTTGCGCAAGGAATGGTATTCCGAAACTGCGAGCCATAACACGGTCACCATCGGAGGTCGTTCCCAAGCTCCACATACCGGAAGCTGCTGTCAATTTCGCCAGGAAGGCAACGCTACGTACTTATGGATTCGTTCAGACGGCGCCTATGAAGGAGCTGTTCTAGAGCGGCATCTTGTATTGGCCGACGGTTGGCTGCTGGATTGGTTTCATGTTGAGCAAGTAACGGAGCGGAGTCAGGAAGTAGACTTATGGTTTCATCCGACGGGACATTTGCTGTTACCGTTCGACCCTCACCGTGTCGAGACGGACTCTCCGACAGTCCTTGGTCTGGAAGCTGGTTATGGCTCAGTAGAAGTACTGTCCGCAATGAAAAATGAGACGGATTGTCCGTTAAATACGGAGTGGAATATCCGTTATGATGGAGTGAGCACCTGCCGGGAGTATGAAGTATCCACGAGTACTCTACTGGCGCCCGGCTCCACTATGTATGAAATCCGCACACCGGGTAATGCCGAAGACCCGAGTAGATTGCTACGAGGTATTATGCTTCGGCACAAAGGCCCGTCGGTTGATTTTATTACGGTTTATCGGGACGGTCACGAACCTGCTGTACTGAAGCTAGTGAGTCAGGTGGGCGAACCGCCCCAAATCCAAATAGCAACAACTGGGCAAGCAGTGGTGTATTGCCTTGACCCTAAAGCGGGACTGATTCAGGAAAAGTCCCGGAATACGGAGGAGTAGAGATGTTAGAACCTTTATTTCAACCTACCAGCGGCGTACTCGACCTGTCGTATGGGCCAGATGAACATATAGATGTTGGAGAGAATCCTCCGCGGTTTACTTGGATGCCTGCTTGTCTGGAAGAGAGCATGTATGAGCTGCAGATCTCCTCAAAAACTGAATTTGAGTCTGAAGATACGTTGACCTACAGTAGAATTCCCTATAATTTGTTTACCCCGGATAAGCCGTTGGCGCCCGGCTCGTATTATTGGCGATACAGTCTTATCGGGGAGAATGATATCCGTTCCGAGTGGAGTAAAGTAAGAGCTTTTGTGGTGGAGGATGAATTGCCGCTAACGCCACTGCCTTCCCGTACAGAACGATATTCAGCTGTTTCCGCCAACCATCCGCGGCTTTGGCTTCAATCGGAGCAACTTCCGTCTTACCGGGAAGTTGTCCGCCAAGACCCGATTTCAACTGGCTGGGAAGACTTCCTGAAGCATTCCGTTCTACCCTGGACAAAGCGCGAGCTTATTCCCGAGCCTGCACCGTATCCAGATAATAAGCGTGTCGCCACACTATGGCGGCAGATGTATATGGACTGCCAGGAAGTCTTCTATGCTATCCGGCATCTTGCTATAGCTGGAGTTGTGTTAGAGGACGAGGCGCTTATCGCCAAAGCTAAAGAGTGGCTGCTTCATGCTGCAAGCTGGAACACAGATGGTACCACCAGCCGGGATTACAACGATGAATGCTCCTTTCGCATAGCCGGAGCGTTGGCATGGGGCTATGATTGGCTTCACGGCTCTCTGACGGAAGAAGAACGCCTTAAGGTAAGGCAGGCGCTACTGCGAAGAACCGGGCAGATCGCATTCCATGTCATCGAACGTTCCCGCATCCATCAAGTTCCTTATGACAGCCATGCGATCCGCTCTTTATCCTCTGTACTCGTACCCTGTTGTATTTCCATGTTGGGTGAGGAGGAGAAGGCGCAGGAATGGCTTGATTATACGCTGGAGTACTTCTCCGCCATGTATACCCCATGGGGTGGCAAAGATGGCGGGTGGGCAGAAGGTCCGATGTATTGGACCACTCAGATGGCATTCGTTACGGAGGCGCTCAATCTAATTCGCAAATACATGGCAATCAATTTCTATGACCGTCCTTTCTTTCGCAAAACAGGTGACTTTCCGCTCTATTGCTTCAGTCCGGATACCATGAGGGCCAGCTTCGGCGATCAATCGTCACTGGGAGATCCGGTCAATCTCAAAACGGGCTTCAATATCCGCCAATTCGCCGGTTTAACCGGGAATGGCCAGTACCAATGGTATTTTGAGCAAACTAAGGAACTGAACCCTGACACCCAGATGATCTTCTATAACTACGGCTGGTGGGATTTCCGGTTCGATGAGATGGTTTATCGCATAGATTATCCGCAGATTTCTTCAGAGCCACCGGTGGCTGCAGAACCTTTGAAGTGGTTTCAGGATGTGGGATGGGTGGCCATGCATCATCGGATGGAGGATCCGCAGGAACATATCATGCTGTTGACCAAGAGCAGCCGTTACGGCTCTGTGAGCCATAGCCATGGGGATCAAAACGCCTTCCTGCTGCATGCCTTCGGCGAGCCCTTGGCTATTGAAAGCGGCTATTACGTTGCATTCAACAGTACGATGCATATGCAGTGGCGCAGGCAGACCCGCTCCAAGAACGCAATTCTTATTGACGGCAAAGGCCAATATGCTGGCACGGACAAGTCGAAGAACATGGCAGCCTACGGCAAGGTGTTGAAGGCGTATAGTACGCCCGGAATCAACTACACGCAAATGGATGCCACCGAAGCCTACCGCGAGAATGTGCCCTATATCAAGCGGTATGTGCGGGAAATATTTTTCTTTGATAGCGCTTACTTCGTTATCACAGACAGTGTCGAGCTGGAACGTCCGGGAAAATTGGATTGGCTGTTTCATACGCTGTATCCCATGAAGCTGAAGGATCAATCTTTTAAAGTACATGGTAAAAAAGCTCAGTTGGAGGGCAGATTTGTCTATAGTTCCTCGGGAGAAATGACACTTAGCCAAAGCAATCAATTTACAGATGTAGATCCGAAAGAATGGGAAGGGCTGCCCGAGCATTGGCATTTGACTGCCTCTACTCAAGAGGCCGTAAGCCATCGGATCGTCACTCTTCTGATTCCCCAAAAAGCAGGAAGCCGGGATTACGTATCGTACTTTATGGACGATCAGGACCATGGGGTTCATGTCTACTTTACGAATCAGGGGATTACCCACCGGGTTGAGATCCCAAAAGCTTATTAGTCTTAAGATATCTTCATTTTACGTATACACCCCATTGTACAAGGAGAGGGTTATATTATGAAAAAATGGATTGGCATCTGTCTGGCTATCGTAATGGTTGCTACCGTTATTGCAGGTTGCTCGAACAAGGACAAAGAAGAGACTGCCGGAGGCGCATCAAATACGCCGCAGAAAACTGAATTCTCGATCTCGATGCGGACGCTGGCTTTTAACTATGTTGAGAAATCACCCGACTTGAATAAGGACAAATGGGTGAAAAAGCTGGAGGAGATGACAAACACAGACTTGGATATTGTGTTGGTTCCTCATAAAGAGTTCGAGCAGAAAATGGTGCAGATGTTCGCTACTAATGATATACCGGATGTCGTTCAAGGCTCGGGCGGCGTAAATGGCAAGGAGATGGCTGGTTCTGTTGAAGCTGGTGTGTTCATGCCCTTGGATGATCTGCTGCAGCAAAACGGCCAGAACCTTTTGAAAGTAATCCCGAAGGAAGCTTGGGAGAACGTCACCTATCAAGGAAAAATTTATGCAATACCGGAGTTTCTGTCCAATCCCTCCCGCCGGGCGACTTGGATTCGCAAGGACCTGCTGGAACAAACCGGCTTGCAGGTTCCAAAAACGGTCGATGAGTACTTGACTGTGTTGCGTGCCTTCAAAAAGCTGGGGATAGAGAACCCGTACATGGGCCGCCAAGACTTCAAATATGCGGATGCTTTCTTTGGCGCTTATGATGTTTTTCCGTATCTGACTATGTTCGAGGAAGTAAACGGCCAGGTTCAGCCGAAGTTTATGGATAGCGAAAATATGATGAAGGCGTTGCAAACCTACAACACCATGTATACAGAGGGTTTGATCAACAAGGAATTTGCCACCATTAACCCGACCAACTACAAAAATGCGATTCTCTCAGGCAAAGCGGGCATGTGGACGATGAATGCCAACGAGCTTCTGCAGTGGGAGCAGCAACTGAAGGCTACGACGCCATCCGCCAAGCTGGAGATTATTCCTTCGCCAGTGGGACCTGATGGAAAAGGAGGCTCCTACTTGTACGGCTCCGCCACGCGCACCTACTTTATTAAGGAAGGTACGAAGAATGCTGCGGATATCGTGAAATTTTTTGACTGGATGCTGAGCGAAGAGGCAGAAACCTTCTTTACCTTTGGGATTAAGGACGAAACCTATAAGGAAGAGAACGGCAAAATCGTATACACTCCTCCTGCGGATTCCGCCGCTATAGATGAGGAGCGCTACCGCCAGTCATTCCTCTGGATGGTGCAGGATACTACTTATAATAAGGGTGTCCTTAACATGACAGAAGAAGGTAGAGGCTTGATCAATGTATACGATACTATTCTGGCTAACGAAGGCCGTGACGGAATTCAGTTCGACCCTCGGCTAGATGCCTTGGTGAAGAATCCAGACATTGCACCTAACTCGGACACGGCTCCTCCGGTACTGCTGACGCACATGGTAAAGATGGTATATGGCAAGGAACCTATCAGCGACTGGCCGAAGGTTGTGGAAGAGTGGCTTTCTAAGGGCGGCAACGACGTCATTAAGGAAGCTACGGAAAAATATAATAACAAAGCTGGCGTCACCATGCCTCGCAGATAAACTTATCCTCCAGGGGAGTTGGAATTCAATTAAGGGCTGCCGAGAGGTAGCCTTTTTAGTTAGGGCCAGTTTACTTTAATGTAATATCCAAAGTATGGATTATATGGTAAGTTAAATGGAGACATTCTAATGAACTATATAAAAAGAAATGGAGTGATTTCATGAAGATGCGGAATTCAAAACTTTTATATTATCTTGTCTGGATCATAGTGGGGGCGCTCTTATTACATTATGGAAACTCGCTAATTAGCCATTACACTGAAGAGGCACAAAAGAACTATCAATTAGAAAATACTGTATGGATCACGGCTATTGTCCCGTTTGTCTATGGAATCTATCTGGCGTTATTAGAAGGATTACCTAAAGCTTTTGTTGTTAATTGGCTTCTGTTGTTTATTGTGTTTCTTCCAAGTTTTCTTCTGCTTATGTATCCAACTTTAGTAATGTATTTTAACATTTCGAATATGGAGATATTCAAATTCGCAACCATACATGATGGAATAGTATTTGGTCTGGTTAGTGGAATGGCACTAGTTAAATCTCTAACGACAAACCGTTAACGAGATTACAGCATTGCTGTTACAGAATTATTGGAGCAGTATAAAATAGTTATATGTAAAATCACCCTTTCAATTATTTGGGTTTTATTGCATGATATTTATGCATCATGTATTTTATTGAATAATAAGGGGGAGTGCGAATAATGTTATCATCCACAGAGCTTAGCAAGCTGAACGAAGTGAATTACAGGGAGGACCGTTTAGAGGTAGTTAATCATTTTTATGAGGATCTCTGTGATAAAAAAGTAGTCGATGGTTATATTTATTCTCTTAGTCGTTACGGGAAAATCTTTGCTAGTGCTGCCGGAGGTCGTTTCAGTTACGAAGAAGAAAGCACCCAGGAAATGAAAACGGATACAATTTTTCGTGTTGCTTCAATTACGAAGCTGTTTACGGCGACAGCGATTTGGCAGCTTGCGGATGATGGTAAGATTTTTATGGGGCAGCCTGTGAGTTCTATTCTTCCAGAGTTTGATGCCGACCCTTTTAAGCCGATTACCATTGCACATTTACTGACTCATACCTCTGGCATCGCTCCTGATCCTGGCACTATAAGTGATACTTACTATAAAAGTGCATGGTGGTATATTTTTGAATCAGAGCTTGGAAAAGAAAACTGGATTAAAGCCGGTCTATCTAAAGGGATTCATTTTCCGGTAGGGACTCAATGGATGTATTCATCGTTTGGATACGCGATTTTGGGCGCAATTATCGAGAAAATAACAGGTGTTTTTGCAGAAAAATACATAATGGACCACATTGTAAAACCGTTAGGCATGAAAGATACCTTCTTTGATATACCAGCAGAAAAAGCTGGTAGGATCGCCATTCGTTCGGAAAGGGCTAAGGAATATCTTCAGAAGCTGCAAAACGGGGAAATTACGGATGCGGGACAAAGGTCTGAGGAAGAAATCAACGTTCCCGAAACTGGTGGTGGGTTATATTCCACAGTTGCTGATCTGCAAAAGTTCGGAATTATGCTGCTTAATCAAGGGCAATACGAAGGGAGTCATATCTTAAGCCGAATGGCTGTACAAAGAATGACCAAGCGGTTTAATTCTGAGAAAATTCCAAACTACGCATGGGGAGATGCAGGAGCGGATCGACCATACGGACTGGGACCAGACCTTCGCTATAATGTGAGTACTTCTTACTCTGAAGGCACTTTTTTTCACGAAGGGGCTGGGGCCTGTGCCTTATTCGTTGACCCGGTTGAAAAGCTGATTGCCGTTTGGTATCTTCCTTTTCACAAAGGGGTATGGGACGGTAGAGCGGTATTTGGCACCCACAATGTGATCTGGTCCGGACTCGAATAAGAAAAAGACTTTTTTTATGTGATATCTATAGATAGGCAGGATGTGACTTATGTTTGAGATGATAAAGCACCGCTTTCGCATTATGAGGGCGGTTGCTTTTGTTACTTATAAGGAATGGAGTGCGTACAGGACGCATTCGATGGTTTCTATTTTTGTAGGCCCAGTGTACTTTTTAGTGCAGTATTATATATGGAGCGCTGTTTATAGCGGGGAATCTTATATCAACGGGATGTCACTCTCCCAAATGCTTTCCTATTTTTGTGCTACGATGTTGATCAACTATTTGACGATGGATTTTGCCGATTGGAATTTACAAATGCTTATTCGCACCGGGAAATTCATTACGTTTTCGTTAAGACCGCTAAATCATATGTTCTTTGCTTTGTCTCAGAAGGCAGGGCATAGGGTACTTGGGCTTTTATTTGAATTTTTACCCTGCTTTATGATCTTTTTCTTTATTTTTCATATTGATGTCTTACCTGCAAATTTACTATACGCGATTCTTTCGATAGCTATGGCGTTTATGATGAATTTTTTCATTCATTATAGTATTGGAATGGTCGCTTTTTGGATGGTGCAATCCTCTAGTATTCGTAATTTTTTTAATCTTTGCGAAGGGATATTTTCAGGATCGCTGATTCCATTAGTATTTTTCCCAAAATCCTTACAAATGGCGTCCTTTTTCTTACCCTTTCAATACACGGCCTTTCTTCCTGCAATGGTCTATACAGGTAGCTATACTTTAGCGGATATAACCTTACCTATTCCTCAAGTGTTATTGCTGCAGCTCATAGCGGTAATTATTGCCGGAGTTGTCTGCCGGGTGCTGTATGCGGTGTCGCTTAAGCATTTTACGGGGGTGGGCGCATGAAACGTATGTATCAAATATATAAAACCTGCATGAAGGCGAATATTGCTTCTGCTATCACTTATCGTGTTAATTTTATTCTTAATAGTCTTATCATGCTCATAGGGAATGTGCTGTTTCCTCTAGTAACGGTATTCATTTATAATTCGAATGCTTCATTTGCAGGTTGGACCTTTAAAGAGGCGCTGTTGATTCAATCCGTTTTTATTCTGTCTACGGCTTGTGCCGGGATTTTTTTTAACGGAATTATGTGGAATACGATGTCTCATGTTGTAGAAGGGACTTTGGAAGTGGTATTAATTAAACCGACCTCGAGCCTTTTTCTGCTGTTGGCCAGATCTTTTGAGTTCGAAAGTATCGGGCTTTTAGGCGGAGGAGTAATCATGTTCGTATACGCACTTAGCGGAATCGATGGGATGACCATCGGCTCTTGGTTATTGTTCCTGTTGTTGTTTGGCGCAGGGCTGCTTGTTATGTTCGGCGTGGCGCTTATTGTGGCAGCGATTTCCTTCAAATGGGTAGCGAATTCCCGCTTGCCGGAGATGTTTGAGAGCATTAAGTCTTTTGGACGTTATCCAGGGACGATTTTTCCTAAAGCAGTCGTAGCCGTGAGTTCTTTTCTGTTTCCGGTTTCCATGATTGCTTACTTTCCAGCATCTACACTGATTGGCCGATGGGAACCCTATTTTTTTATAGCGATTATCCCTTGTGTGTTATTTGCTGCCTTCGGAATTTGGCTCTATACATACATGCTTCGCAGTTACAAAAGCGCTGGAGGATAAAAGATTAGTTTAGCTCTAAGAAGGAGAATTTCACTTGGACATTATTACCGTCAAGAACTTAACCAAGCAATATGAAACCTATCACCGTGGACAAGATGCAAAAAGCGTATTTAAAAGTCTGTTTCACCGTGAAAAATCGATCATTACCTCTGTAGAAGATCTTTCGTTCAGTGTTGGAAAAGGAGAAGTCATTGGCATTCTGGGTCCAAACGGTGCGGGGAAATCTACGACTATTAAAATGCTGACAGGCGTCCTTTATCCTACCTCGGGCGAAATAAATGTTCTAGGGTACAACCCTCATAAGCAGAAAAATCAATATGTAAAACAAATCGGGGTATTGTTCGGACAGAAATCGCAGTTAATATGGGACATACCCCCTTTGGATAGCTTTTATATGAACAAGGAAATCTATGATATTCCTACGAACGACTTTCGTACAAGACTAGACCGATTTGTAAACATGTTTGAGATTGGCGATATTATCACTAAACCCACACGCACCCTTTCCCTGGGAGAACGAATGAAATGCGAGTTTATTATGGCGATGCTTCATTCACCACCTGTGGTTTTTTTGGATGAGCCGACGATCGGGCTGGATGTGATAGCTAAACAAAGAATCAGAGAATTCATTAAGCAAATGAATCAGGAAGGCACCACATTTATTCTGACAACACATGACTTGGAAGATGTAGAGCGTTTGGTTCAAAGAGTACTTATAATTCATCAAGGGAAAAAAGTATATGACGACAAGTTTTCTGAACTTCGACTGCATCTGGGCGCCAAAAAAGTAGTTAGGCTTTCAGCCGCCACAACTATTGGAGATATTGATCTGCCTGGGACTCTGATATCGGAAAGAATATCGGATTACGAAGTGGAGCTGCTGATCGATACCGAGCAATGTAAAATGGGCGAGTTTCTGCATATTCTTAGCGAAAAGGTAGAGATCCTTGATATATCTATTAAGGAGATTCCCATTGAAAAAATCATCAGCTCCATTTATGAGATGGATACGGGAGAGCATATTCAAGCTTGAGAACGGATCATCTGCAGATTTAGATCGAGCATGGACCATAACTTTTCAGTGATCTCTTTTGCAGAGCAAGGATTACTATGAGTAAACCACCATTCAATCACTCCGACAGTCGCCGAACTCAAAAATTGCACAGATATATTTTTACTCAGCTCATCCAGGTTAAAATTGTTTTCTAAAAATTGTACCTTAATCTGCTCATTTATCATTTCTTGTAATTGGTTTCTAAAGGAGAGTAAAGCTTTGTTTCTTAATAAAGTCTTATAAAAGAGAGCATTCTCCTCCAATTGTTCCAGCGTGCGGAGCAATGACGCCTTCGAGGGATTAGGTTCGGTTTCATCCTCCACTGCGGAGCAGCTTTCGATTAGTTGCCGGAGCTGAGCCTCCAGACATTTATCCATCAGATCGTATTTATCCGCATAATGGGAATAAATCGTTCCGCGGTTTACATCAGCGCGCTCTGCGATTTCGTTGATCGTTATTTTTTCAAAATCTTTTTCAGCCATCAGTTGAATTAATGCATTCATGATGGCTGTTTGGTTTTTTTTAATTCTTCTGTCCATGGTAAGACTCCCTTTTTATTAAACAATGTATTGTATTCTGTTGAAAAATCAACAAACCCGATCAAACTAACGATTGAACCCTACCGGAGATGTGATAATCTAATTTTATCGAACAGTTGATCGAAATTCAACAAATGTCTAAAAAGGGATAGAGGAGTTAAATATGAGAGTTTTAGTTTTTGGAGCGGGAGTATTAGGCAGCTATCTTGCACATGTTCTAGTGCGTGGGGAAAATGATGTCACCATGCTTGCCAGAGGAAAGCGAGCAGAGCAATTGACGAAAGACGGACTTGTGCTTCGCCATTATTTTCAAATTAAAAACACTGTGGATACAGTAAAGGTCATCTCTACGCTTCGATCCGATGATCTCTATGATCTTATTTTTGTTGTTATGAAATATAATGATTTTCCATCTGTGCTACCTATTCTAGCTGAGAATCAGAGTCAGAATATAATTCTTGTGGGGAACAATGGCGATGCTCCTGGCATGCAAAAGGATCTACAGGAAATGAGCAATGTGAGGAAAAATATACTCTTCGGATTTCAGCTTAGTGCAGGAATTCGGGAAACGAGCGGTCGCGTTATCAAAATACACGCAGGAGGGCAAATGGTACTTGGCAGTTTAGACGGTGAGATTCCAATAAAGCCTGTACTGGATGATGCGTTTAAAAATGTTAAGTATAAGCTAACTTATCATGAGGATATGGATGCTTGGCTCAAAAGTCATATCGTGCCTATAGTGGCTTTGAACTCCCTTAGTTATCTGCATGACGGGGATTTGAAAAAGGTATCCAAAGATAAGAAGCTATTAAAACAAGCCATTTCAGTAATGGACGAGGGGTTTCAAATCATGGAGCAATTAGGTTATACTGTCACTCCAGCAGGGCAAGTTAACTTTGTTCGGAAGCACAAGCAGGCTGTATATTATGGTCTGACAATAATTCATAAATTACCGTTTATGAAATTAGTGGACGGTTCTTTCAGCGAAATAGCAGCTTTGTTTGATTCATTTGATATTTTGAAGCAACAAGCAAACATTGCAACGCCCAATTGGGATCAACTTAAAAAACAAGCGTTTTCGAAATTTAATGCAAATGTATAACAATCTTGTTCAGGAGGTATACAATCGATGGCTATATATTTTATAAGGCATGGAATAGATGAAGAAGGCTTTCGTGGGGGTTGGAGTCAACGTGGACTTGTAGTAGAGGGATATAGACAAGCCGAACGTCTTGGATATTATCTTAAGGAAAATCAATCTAGCTTTAACATAACCCGTATTCTTTGTAGTGATTTGCAACGTGCGTTAGATACAGCAAATGAGATCGCCAGAGAGCTTAATTTGCCTGTTGAAAGCAGCCAGTATTGGAGAGAAACGAACAATGGTGTAATCGCTGGAATGCCCCATGAAATCGCAAATGAACGATACCCGGGTCTTTATTTCTCGGCTTTAAGAATGGATGAGAGATTTCCAGGAGGAGAAAGTCCCCAGGAATTTTTTACGCGAATAAGTTCAAGTTTCTCAAAACTATGTAATGAACTGGAGAGTACTGATCCAAATGAAAATGTAATTATGGTCACTCATGGTGGCGTAATTAATGTTATATACCATATTTTAAAAGGGCTAACGTGGACGAATAAGAATGCTCATTTCCCGACTTCATATACTAGTATTCATAAAATAGAGTATCAAGCAGATAAGTGGGCAGTTACAGCAGAAAATCTTACGGAACATATATCAAGGGATCAGGCTGCTGGTATGGCCAATTGATTGGGAGGTACAAATATGGGTTTATTGAATGCGCTGATTGAGCAAGCCAAGAATCCTAGAGGGTTCGTAGGAAATATCATGATCAAAATCATGAATCAGGCACATACCAGCATCACCGTTCAACGATGGATTTTTTGGGACGATCACAGCGATTCAGACGCATTATTTCTGGCCGGACCTCGAACAAGATATAAGTGAAGCATTTAGGGTGCTGATAGCAGGCGGTACATTTGTTATTATTTCTGAGATCTATAAAATCAATTATCATATGAAGCAATTCACTAAGAACGAAGAGATGGAGCAGTTATTACGGAAATCGGGCTTTCAGACGGTAAATATTCACGAGAATAACAAATGGAGATGTTATGTCGGAAAGAAATAAAGCGGCCGCACCGCCCCAAAAAAGGACGACACAGCCGCTTCGTTTCACCAGCTAATTAAGCCGGGAAGGTTTTAAACAAACAACGAACGGGAAATGATGACCAGCAAGATGAAAAGTACCAAAATCGCTCCGGTCGAAGTGAAAGCTCCTCCTTGAAATTCACCCATGATTTATTCCTCCTCAACTTATGTCTTCTTCTCAATTGCTGTGACTGGTGTCGCAGCTTTCTGAGATAATGACATCATATGCCGAAGAGGGCCTGTTGCACTGGTCTATGGCCTATTGCTCGTCAATATGGGCTTTTAGGATACGTAATCCTTTAGGGAGATGATTTTTAAGCTGGCCTAAACTCGCCTTGCCCCAACTAATTGGCAAACCATCTAAAGTTACAAGCGTCCATCCATGTAATTCGCTGGGGACAGGCAGGCTTTCACCGCGGAGCCAAGCATGTATTTCCGGGCCCTCACTGCTGAGATCAAAGCTTCGTGATGCTTGTAGGGGCTGAAGTGCCATAGCTAATGCATGAGCAGGTTCAATCCGATTTTTCTTCAAATGGGCAATATGTAGTCCAGCTCGTGGAATACGCAGTCCGTCCAGCAGCCCGGTATGGAGGTTGCCATTAAAGGATTCTGGCAGCAAATAAAGAGATTCGCCGAAGAGCAGGGGTACACCTTGGCATGAAAGACCAGGCAGTTCTACCGCAGCCCAGTCTTGAAAAAGCTGGTAGGCATCACGTACAGAAGAATTAGTTTTTGGGTTGTTTTTGCTTCGGCGTTTTTTGGCGTTGCGGTTGGCATCGTCATTTACGGATACAGTGTCAATTTGCTTACGCAGGAGTGCAACAAAGTGACCTTCGCCCTTTTCTAAATGCGGCCAAAGGCGTTTGCAGGTGAGTAGTTCCATATCGGGGTAACTAGCCGTCAATCGAGCAATGGTTTCTTCATTCTCTTGACGGTTAAAGGTGCAGGTAGAGTAAGCTAAAGTACCCCCTGGTTTAAGCATAATGTAGGCGTCTTGCAGGATATCCCATTGTCTCGCTGCGCACATAACTACATGAGCAGGAGACCATTCTTGAATGGCTTTTGGATCTTTTCGGAACATGCCTTCTCCAGAACAAGGAGCATCCAGCATAATTCGGTCAAAAGCTTGCGGGAAACGCGCAGATAGCTGTTCTGGTGTTGCACAGGTTACGAGGGTATTCTTAATGCCCAGACGTTCAACGTTCTCTGCTAGAATTTTTGCGCGTTCCGGATGGATTTCATTAGAGATTAAGAGGCCTTGTCCCTGCATTAAACCAGCGATATGCGTAGTTTTACCTCCAGGGGCTGCTGCAAGATCGAGGACGGTTTCACCGGGTTCAGGTGCCAGCAGTTCAGCTGCGGACATTGCGGAAGGCTCCTGAATATAATATAGTCCAGCTGCATGGTAAGGATGTCTGCCTGGTCGAGCGGGCTCATCATAATAAAACCCGCCCTGGCACCATGGGATAGGCTTCAAAATAAATTGTGAGACTGTAAGGTCCACCGCAACTTGGCCTATGGCTGAGGTGCTTTTTAGCGGATTAAAGCGCAGTCCTTGAGTTCGTGGCGCTGAATAACTTTCTAGAAAAGCATCTGCCTCTTGCCCCAGCATTTCTTTAATAGATGCGGTGTAAGAGGCAGGCAGCTGTTCTTCCTTCATAGATCATTCTCCTTTTTCTTAGTTGCTGTTTCATGTTTATACCGATAAAATCAAGGTATGGGGAACGTAATCGTACCTGAAATTCTACATATATTCAACTATATCATAATTGCCAAGTCTTACAGTACACAGGGCAATTGTAAAGGGGATGTACCATATGAATTTGCTGCAAGCGCTCTTCTTCCCGCCGGAGCAACCCGGTGGTGTATCATCTATGATCCCTTATCTTCAGGAAAGATTCCGTTCAAGCCGTTGGGAGATGGATTTGTTTTGGCTGCCTAAGCGGATTCGCAATAAGGGGCATGAGGAAGTAATATTCGAGACGTTTGATTGGACGCAGTATGGAGAAAGTCCGATCGTTCAAAAATATATTCAGACCTATCGTGATTATTTATGGTGGACAAAACTGCGGATGAGTAAGCCTTATGATCTTATTCATTCTCATCATCCGATTGCTGGCTTAGCGATGAAAAAAGTGTTCCCCGATACTCCGTTAATTCATACCCTGCATTCCAGTTACGAGCGGGAATTGATTCTAAATGGAGCGATTTCCGAGGATGGCTTGGAGCATCGTTTTCTAGTCTCACTTTATCGTGAACTTGAGCATGTTAGTGATCGATTAATGACGGTGTCGCGATCTTTTGCAGAGTATGTGGCCCCTTATATTATTGATCCTTCTAATATAGGTGTTATACCGAATGGTTTTGATGAAAAAAGATTTAAGCCTGTTCCGCATGATAACGCTATTCCGCAGCTAGTGACCGTGACACGTCTGGTTCCGGCTAAAGGAATAGATATATTACTCAACGCTTGCGCGGAGCTTAAAAATCGCGGCCATGAGTATGTACTGCATATTATTGGCGACGGTCCTTCACGTGCGGATCTGGAAAAGATGGCCCAGCATTTAGGGATCTATAATGAAACGATCTTTTACGGATATACGCTGCACCCTGAAGAATTCATGCCATTCTTTGATATTTTCGTATTGCCCTCTCGGGCGGAGGCGTTCGGTTCAGTGTTTGCGGAAGCGGCACTTAGCTGCCTGGCTTTAGTGGGGACAAATGTGGGTGGAATACCGGAGCAGATTGAAGATGGTGTGAATGGTTTATTGGTCAGTCCTGACGATGAGATTGCTCTTGCTGATGCATTAGAGAAGGTGATATCTGATCCGGCTTATCGTTATGAGCTTTCGCGCTCCGCATGGGATAAAGCCAAAAGCCTATATTCGTTGACACGAGTTGCTAATGAACTTAAAAAAACCTATTTACAGTATCCTTCAGGAACGAAAGGGTGAGCACCTATGATTCCATTTCGCTTTCTGCATACTGCTGATTTACATCTGGATAGCCGTTTTGCCGGGCTGGCGCATATTTCGCCAGCCATTCGTGCTTATTTACGTGAGTCTACCTTTGCCGCCCTCGGGCGGCTTGTCCGCGTTGCGATCCAAGAGAATGTTGATTTTATTGTCATTAGTGGAGATGTGTATGATGTTTCAGATGCATCATTACAGGGACAGCTGCGATTTCAGGAAGCGCTCAAAGAACTCGGTGAGCACGGGATTCACGTGTTCCTGATTCATGGCAACCACGATCCGCTTGACGGACTGCGTCTGACAACGGAAATGCCAAAGCATGTTACCGTATTTGGCGGAGAGAAGCCAGATCACGCTACAGCTTGCCGCCGTATAGATGGCCAAGAAGTTGCCATCGTTAGTGGAATCTCTTACCCAACGGCGAAAGTGACGAACAACACAGCTGTAACCTTTTCTCGTAAACCTGGCAGCCGCCTGTTTCATATTGCGATGCTGCATGGCAATGTAGACGGTGATTTGCTGCATGAGACCTATTCTCCTTGCAGTCGCAGGGACCTTATCGAACGGGGGTTTGATTATTGGGCGCTTGGACATATTCATAAACGTAGTGTACTGCATGAGAAGCCTGTGATTGTATATCCAGGCAATATACAAGGGCGCAGCATTAAGGAAACCGGAGCTAAAGGTTGTTATATTGTGGATGTAGATGAGGCTGGAAGATCCACTCTGCAATTTCATGAACTGGATTTCGTCCGCTGGCAGGTTAGAGACTTATCTATAGAAGGATTAAGCAATGAAGCAGAATGGATACAGAAAGTGGAGCAGGTTATTGAAGACATCCGCGCGGAGCTCCCGGAGCTCATGTCGGTGGTCAGATTTCGTCTGATTGGGCGAGGGGACGTACATAAAGTATTGGCTGAAAAAGGGGCAGCAGAGGATTTGCTGTCTGAACTCCAGCGCCGTGAGGCGATTAGGGCTGAGCGTAAAGATTACAAAGGGCTTGTCTGGACGGAAGGGTTCGCTATAGAGTCCGGTTTAGCTATTGATCGCCAACGCTTATTGGAAGAGGATAGTTTTCTTGGAGAAATGCTGCGCATTGCAGAGCATACGGAACATTCCCCGGAAGCGCTCGAAGAACTATTAAATAGTGCGCTTAAACCGCTATTGGAGAATCAGGAGCTGCGAAAGCTGTTGTCTATGACTAGTCAAGAAGAGAAGTTGAGCTGGCTACGTGGTTCAGCAGAGCAGGGAATCACGATGCTTGGCGGGATGGATGATACTGTTGAAGCGGCGGAAAGTCTTTCGTATCAACAAGCCGGAGGGCAAAACGATGAGAATTGAACATTTGCATATCAATGGCTTCGGGCGTCTTCACAATCGAGAGATTCATTTAACGCAGGGAGTGACCGTACTTTATGGGCGTAATGAAGCAGGAAAAAGTACGACACTGCAATTCATACGCTCTATGCTGTTTGGAATTCCAAGCCGTGGAAATCCCTTGGAAAGGTATGAACCTATGCAAGGCGGATTGCATGGGGGAACTTTGAAGATACGTGATAGTAATGAAGGTTTGTGGACCATTCGCCGTTTTGCTTCAGGTGCTGAGGGATCAGGAAGAAATGAAAAGCTGAACATTACAGTAAATCATCCAAATGAAACGACTCAAGAGCTGGGACAAGCTGAAATGGAACGATATTTACTTGGGGGGATCTCTAGGAGTATGTTCCAGCAATTGTTCGCAGTTTCACTGGACGAGCTGCAGGAGCTTGCTGCCCTTCAATCTGAGGAGATGAGCAGCTTTCTTTTTCATGCAGGTATGGGCGGTGGCGGTACAATCATGCGTGCGGAACGCCGTTTGGTGCAGGAAGCTGAGAAGCTGTACAAACCTCGTGGCAAGCTGCAAGAAGCAGCAAAAGTTGTGCAAGCCATTGAAAAGCTTGAGCGACAAATGGTTGAGAGCCGTTCTTATCTTCCGCGATATAACGATAATATAGTTGCATTGAGGGTAACGGAGTCGGAGCTAGGTGAATTGGAGCAACAGCGCAAGATTACTGGAGAGCAGCTAGTGATGTTTCGAAAAGCACAGGAAGTCCGTGAGCTGTGGTTAAAGTGGAGCGAGGCTCAGCTAGAGCTGCAAGGATTGCCATTGATTTCAGCCTTTCCTGAAGAAGGAGCAACTCGCTTTCAGGCGTTTGAAGGAGAAATTCGTAATGCACAGGGATCAGTAGTACGTTATGAACGTCTTCTAAGCGAGCTTACTATTGAACTGGCAAAGAACCCTCCAGATGAAGTATTAGCAGCGCAGGGGCCTGTTTTAGAGCGGCTGGACCGGCATCGGAGCAGTTACGAGAACCGTAGAACGGAAAGACAGCGGCTTGAGGGAGAATTAACGGCGCTGAATGAGCATTTGCGGCGAATTCTGCGCGGCATTGATGTGAGCTGGGGCCCTGCAGAGCTGACTTCATTCTCTGGGACAGCGGCGGATCGTGAAGCTGCACGGAAGTTTGCGGCGGCGTTCGCTAGTTATGACCGCCGCATGGAGGCGGAGGGTGCAACGCGGCAGTCGTTGCGATCCCGTTTGGCCGCTGCCTCAGCGTCGCTCCAAGCAGCAGAACGGGCGCTGGCGCGTGAGCACGCTACCGGCGCGGAAGCTTTTGCGCAGCTGGCTCCCCGCAGCGCCCGTGAAGTGCTGCAGCTGTGGGACGAGCTGCAGCAGGCGGCCGAACGCTGGCGCGAAGCGCAGCTCAGCGAAGGGCCAGCGCGCGGCGCCGGAAGTGACGGCCTTGGCGCGAAGCGCATGGCCGCGCTCTACCGGCGCCTGCTGTGGGCTGGGGCAGCACTAACCGTGCTGCTGCCCGCAGCGCTGTGGCTGACCGGTGCTCCGCCGGCTAGCGCCGTGCTTGCGATCGGCCTGCTGGGTGCGGCCGATCTGGCCCTTTGGGCCGGCTTGCGCGGAGCGCGCCGGCCGGAAGCGTCCCCGCCAGAGCATGGCGGGGACGTCAGCGCAGCCGCAGCCGAGATGCTGCGGCTGCGGGGGCAGCTGCTCTCCGGGGCGGAGCCGGAGAGCGTTGTGCCGGGGCGGCGGACGGCCGCCCCGGGGTCCAGCCCTGACGCAGGCGGGCTGGAGGCCTCTATGAGGGAGCTTCGCAGACTCATGGAGGCTTGGTCAGCTTGGCGGCAGCGCATCGAACGCTATGCCGCCGAGCGTGATGCCTGCCGCACGGAGCTGGAGACGCTGGCAGGCCAAGAGAAGCTGCTCGCTGAAGAAATGCACCGGGCGGAGGCGGCATTCACGGAAACGGCTGAGCAATATGAAGAATGGCTTTGCCAACGCAGGTTGCCTGAAGGATTATCTCCTGAAGGGCTGCCGGATATTTTTGCTATGGTTGAACAAGGGAATGAGCTGCTGCGCCAAGAGAATAAACTCTCCTTACGATTGAAGGAGCTGGAAGCAGAATGTAACGTGTTTGAGGAGGAGCTGCTCGCTCTTATTTATGAGTCGGGTGCTGATCTTGGCGACGAGTCTGGTGTAGCGGCAGCTGGTTTTGAAATAGATCCGCAAGAGGGGAAACGAGTATCTGCATTAACCTTACTAAGCTGGCTGGAACTGCGAAAAAGAGCATGGGATGATCTGAAAAAGGACTTGATTCGCCGGGAAACTATGCAGTCAAGATTGCAGGATGTGGATGAAGAACTCAAGGAGAGCCACAGGATATTAGGTGAGCTGAGAGAACATCGTGAGCTTCTGATACAGGAAGGCGGGGCGACTGGTGGAGAGGATTTCTTACGCAGGTCAGCAGCTGTGCAGCGGCGCAGTGATCTGAATAAATCGATTCGCCAGTGGGAGCTTGCTATGTTCGGTGGTTGGGAGGAGGAGCGGGTTGCTGCTCTGCTGGAATTATTAAATCATCATGATGCGGAAGCATTGCAGCTGGAGCGGTCATCGGCTGAAGAATTGATGGAACGGCAGGAAGAGGGTTGGAACACCCTGCTGGAGCAACGAGGCAAGCTGCTTCAGGAAAGGGAGTATTTGAAGGAGCGCTGCGTGGAGGATTCCGTTATTCAGCAACTGGAAGAGCAGAGAGCAGCCTTGCGGATCGTGGCTGATAAATATGCAGTGGCAGCGATAACTGCCGAACTAATCGGGCGAACTCGCCGTGTGTATGAGCAGGAGAAGCAGCCACAGGTATTACTGCTTGCCTCAGATTATTTCTCCAAGCTGACGGAAGGGGAATACAAAAGGGTTGTTATGACACTAGGGCATAAAGAGCTGAAAGCTGAACACAAGGACGGGGGACTGCTGGACAGTGGACTGCTCAGCCGAGGGACGGCAGAACAGCTGTATCTTGCCATCCGGCTGGCATTGGCAGAGACCATGTCACGGCAAGTATCGCTGCCGCTGTTATTCGATGATCTCTTCGTTAACTTTGATGAGTCTCGTCTTCATGCTGCACTTGGACTTCTTGGAGAACTGTCGATCTCCCGCCAGATTGTGATGATGACCTGTCACAAGCATGTGGCGGAAGCGGCAGCACGTATGATTCCTACAGCAGCGGTTATTTCCGTGTAGTTCGGGTGATTGGTTTTACGGATACGATACTGTTCCCCTTCTCCTTTGAGTTCGATGAAGTATTACTACCTGGTGGAGAGGACCATGGTGTTCGTAGCAGTTTGACAGCCCAGACCAGTGATAAACCTCCGAAGATTGGGTAGAACACGGAGAGCAGTGAACTAAAGCCGAACTGGCTCAGTAAATAGCAGACCAACATCAGAAGTGGTGTAATCAATGCGGTTGATAGGGGAAGCCGTTGCTTAAGCTGTACAGCTACTCCATAAATATCGGCGACAAAAGTGCTGAAGATCTCCAAAAAGATCAGCAGCAGATATATAGTTTGCACTACAGTACCCAACCGGACGGCGATGCTGCCCATCGGAATTTCAAACTTGAGAATCCCTGGCATCTGTGAGCTCATTGCGAAATGTGCGGCAATCAACATAAAACCAATCCCGGTACCCCCAATAATACCGCCCCATACAAGGGATTTTTCTTCCTCTGTGTGACGAGCCATAGGGACTAAAACAGCTTGTGCCATCCCTAAATTAAAGGCGGTGTAGAGCAGCGGTGACATCCATGCCCCAAAGAGAGAGCGATCGTTATCAAGGAACAGGAATCGTCCAGCTCCCGGAATTTGAAAAGTATTAAAAATAATGATAAGTGACAGAGTAAGCATTAAAGGAACTACAATACTGTTCATTTGCAGAATACCGGAAATTCCTCGTTTTAGCAGAAAGTATGAACCAAGCAATGTGATAAGTAGTCCAGTCTGATAATGAAGTCCGAGATGCTCCTGAAAAATAGCGCCGGCCCCTGCAAGCATAATACTGTTTACTCCGATCAGGACGACCATCGTGAACAAACTGATGGTGCTTCCGACCTGTTCCCCGAAGAGGTGACGGTTAAAGTCCTCATAGGATTCCGCTTCTATTCGCCGAGCAATGACCATCATTTTTGTACCCAGCCATATGAACAATATAGTTGAGAGCAGGATGGTCAGGACTGCCCAGTGCCCGTAACGTGTGAAGAATTTTAATATTTCCTGCCCGGTGGCGAATCCGGCTCCTACAATGGTGCCAATATAAGTGAAAGCGATCTGTAATGTTCGGACATGTGATTTCATGGCTCCCCTCCTAATAGTTTTACGAAGCTAAAGAAAAATCATAATGAGTGCTATGCAGGATAACCTTGTGTACTCTGTATAGTACAGGTTATGATGAGGATCAGTAGGACATGACTTCCGTCGTAATTGCTTTATGATCAGTGATTAATTTGTACGGAATGTCTGCGATTATAAAGGGTATTGGAGGTTCAAAGTCATGGAAGTGTTGAAACAGCGGATTTTGGAAGAAGGTGTCGTCGTTTCGGATGAGGTGCTGAAGCTGGATGCACTGCTAAATCATCAGGTTGATCCACGGCTTACGATGGAAATGGGACGGGAGTTTGCCGGGAGGTTTGCGGACTCAGGAATTACACGTATTGTGACCGTAGAATCCTCGGGCATTGCCGTGGCATTTGCCACCGCGTATGAATTAAAGGTGCCGCTAGTTTTTGCACGCCGCAAAAAAACACTGTTAGCTGATCCGGATGCGCTTTGCGAAAGAGTTCCGTCTTTTACAAAAGGTATTGTTACAGATATTATGCTGTCTCGCCAGTTCATCTCTCCAGAGGATAAAATCCTCTTTATTGATGATATTATTGCCAATGGTGATGCAGCGCGTGGATTGATTAAGATCATTCAACGTTCTGGCGCTGAGCTAGTTGGTCTTGGTGTTGTAGTAGAAAAAAGCTTTCAGGCAGGGGCTCGGACGATCAGAGAGCAAGGCATTCGTCTGGAGTCACTCGTAAGAATTACCTCTCTAAATGGAGGCACCATCGAATTTGGGGAATAACCTAATTGGCAATAAGAACAGGCCTATTTTTTAAACAACTGCTTTTCACCCTATGGATTTTCCTTTATAATAAAAATTAGACATAGGGAGGAGGCGTCACAATGGGGAAAGAACCGGTGACTGAACAATTTTTTATTGATAAATTAACCGAGGCCAAGGATCATTTCGAGCGTGCGCTGGATTGCAAACACACGGAATTCGACGATCTGTATCCCTATATGATTGAACATCCTCAGTTTTTTTGGTACAAACGCTATGTAGCCTGGTCAGAGCTTCTGACAATCAAAGGTTTGTGCGAAGAGTTATCCTTCCCGTGGAGAGAGAAATTCACAACTAACCAAGTGGAGTATCTGGAGCAACGTGTGATGTCCGCTAAAGTTCTTGACTTCTGGTTTGAGAAGAATGAAGCGCTGATATAAGAATGCTTTAGTAGACATGCAAGTCGTTAATTGCCTACATGAGACCCAGATGATTTATCATTTGGGTCTTTTTTCTGAGACTAAATAGGACAAGCTATGACAGGAGGGATTAATGATGATTAGCGATGAGCAATTGGATGCCTATCGGATTTCCGGTGAGAAAATTCGTGTAGTGCGTGATGGCTTGGAAAGTAACGATGTAAAAGGGATAGTTCTTGCTTGGGATGATTCTCAGGTGATGATACGTCGTCAGAATAGACGAGTAGTGAAGCTGGATCGCAATTATTTATTCCAGCCATTTAGTGAACCAAGACAAGATCCGGATAATATATAATCTTCACAGTAATAATTTTCGCAGTAATCATCTTCATAATACAAAACAGCTCCTCGCCCTACTGGGCGGGAGCTGTTTCTGTAATATCATTTGGGATTATATAGTTAGAGCTAGTTCAGACGCATTCTCTTCTCTGGAGAGTATGGAGAGTTCTGTGGACAGTCCAAGATACGCGCGCATGCGCAGCATCATTTCTCTACGGAAGCCTGGCCATAATATATTCATCTCTCCTTGAAATCCTCTGCAGGAATATAAGGCTTCGACTCCTCGCTGATCTTGGCGAACGGTAGTAATCTTCAAATCATGGGAGCTCAGCTCGCGCGTAACCTCTTGAAGCATTAGTGACGTCTTCTTTGTGGCACCAGATACGAGCTCCATATATAGCTGAGGGGTCTTAAACAGGCCGCTTCTACTGATTACACGGCAGTCACGTTCGAACACTTTATGAATAAACGTTAGCAGCAAATAGCTTCTGACCAGGGACAGTTCTTCTTTAGTTACTTCTTCATCAATAATGGATGTGTTTAGCTTTGTAGTCGCCATTATAAATCACCTCATTTATATTATGCGAACTTTTGTTCTCATTATACCTTATATTCGGCAACAAAAGCAATAATTATCCATAAATTAATGAATGATAAGAAAACGGCGAAAATATATTGACGTTGGATTCTCAGCGTGGTATGATCTATCTTGTGACCGCAATAAGCGAGTCATTATAATACGCGGTCATGGCGGAATTGGCAGACGCGCTGGCTTCAGGTGCCAGTGGTAGCAATATCGTGGAGGTTCGAGTCCTCTTGACCGCATAGCTAAAAGGATTATAGAACTGCTCTAGTAGCAGGTTTATAATCCTTTTTTTATGTTTTTCAGCAGACGGTAGTGCGAAAGAGGAAGGTATCCTTAAGAACCATCACCTGAGGCTAACGGACCCAGATGAAGCTATTTGCTCATTTATCGCCTTTTGAGCGTAGTATCGGACCCCAGTGCAGCTATTGCATGGAAAAAGGATCACAATTGGCGTTTTTTATGCCAATAGCGACTGTAGGGTCCGATAGGAATCCAAATGTGCTCTAAAGCCACAAATAAGATCAGCTGGGTCCGATAGAAATCCAAGTTTGCTCTAAAGCCACGAATAAGATTAGCTGGGTCCGATAGAATCCAATATGCTCGAATGCTAGAAATAAGGTCAGCTAGCGTCTTTCCACGCGCAGATTGGGGAAAGACTAATTAGTGTTTTGCTTCTACGTTACTCGCCCCGCGGAGTCATCATCATCACCTGATGCTAAAGGACTCAGATGAAGCTATTTGCGCATTTATCACCTTTTGAGCGTAGCATCGGACCCCAGTGCAGCTATAGCATGGAAAAAGGATCACAATTGGCGTTTTTTATGCCAATAGCGACTGTGGGGTCCGAAAGGAATCTAAATGTGCTCTAAAGCTGCAAATAAGGTCAGCTGGGTCCGATTGAATCCAAATGTGTTCTAAAAACACGAATAAGATCAGCTGGGTCCGATAGAAAACCACATGTGCTCTAAGTTACGAATAAGGTCAGCGGAGTCCGATAGTGTCTTTCCACGCGCAGATTGGGGAAATACTAATTAGTGTTTTACCTCTACGTTACTCGCCCTGTGTAGTCATCATCACCTGAGGCTAAAGGACCCAGATGAAGCTATTTGCTCATTTATCGCCTTTTGAGCGTAGTATCGGACCCCAGCGCAGCTATTGCATGGAAAAAGGATCACAATTGGCGTTTTTTATGCCAATAGCGACTGTAGGGTCCGATAGGAATCCAAATGTGCTCTAAAGCCACAAATAAGATCAGCTGGGTCCGATAGCACCATCGCACGCGCAACTATGCTCGAATCCAATAAAGTTTGTTGTCTAGATCAAAGTCTAAGACACGAAAGAAAACAGGTGCACCCGGCATGGCTTTTGGGACACACCTGTTTTTTTACAGGATAATGAATTACACTGTTGCTCTACGCAGCATCAAAAACGATAAAAGAGCGTACACAACTGTCAAAGGCATGGACCACAAAGCAAGTTCAAATGCGGTATATCCAGCAAACCAGTTGAAGAGGTCTACCCACCACTGATTATAGGTCATTAATAATACACCGAGACTGCACAGGATAAACATAGCCCCTGAGAAAATGAACAAACCGCTTCGGCCAAATCTCCGGAAGATGCTGGATATCATTAGCCCCAGAAAAAACATATTAAGAAAGAGCACAAAATACATCCACAGCTGTTCCATGGCATTACCATCATTTAAAAAGGGCAAATGAAAATAATGTAGTTCCAAACCCCAGCCACCCGTGAGCCTGCTTTCAATGATTGCGAGCAGGTAGAGGAGAATTGAGTAGGTGGCGCTAGTTATAATAGCCATTAAGGAAGTGCCTATGAAATAATCCGTTCTTCGTTGGCTTAAGCCCAGAGCAAAAGGGAAGGTCTGCACCAAAATGAGTATACCGGTGATTAACATATAAATGAAGATAGAGACGAGACCGCCGGTATAGATTGGTTCTTGGATGAAAGAAGCGACGATGACATTTACCAAGAAGCTGGATAACAAGATTACCCAAGGCATATACAACCATAACCACTTATCTCTGAAATGCATTTTTATCATGCCTGCCGTAGGATTCATTACACGGTCACTTCCTTTCCTAGAGATTTTTTATTTGTGAGATGAACGATTAATTGCTGTAAAGATATAGGTGAGATTTCTAAGCCTAACTTATCAGCATGTGCGTGATCTTTCGCGTTGAAACCGATAATGGTGGCCGTAAGCAATCCGCCAAAAGACTCGCGGGAAATGACTTGTTTGCCGGCGATAAAATCTTCGATCTTCGCTGTCGCGCCGATTACCGTAACAGCTTGCCCGCGAAGGGCTTCAGCATCTTCGTTAATAATTAGCTTGCCGTTGTCGATGACGATAACATGCTCTAAAAGCTGACTTACCTCATCGATCAAATGGGTGGACAAAACAACTGTGCGTGGATTTTCAGCATAATCTTCAATTAGGCGATCGTAAAACAGGCTTCTAGCTACAGCATCAAGTCCTAAATAGGGTTCGTCAAAAATGGTAAGCGGAGCACGGCTGGCTAGACCTACTACAATTCCTACAGCCGAGAGCATACCTCGGGATAGCTTTTTTATTCTTCTTTTTAATGGCAGATTGAAATCCTTGATTAAAGAGTGAGCATATTCCCGATCAAAGTTTGGAAAAAATAATTCGGATACCTCCAGTACATCGATGATTCGGTACGTGTCCGGATACCTTTGGCTTTCCTTAATGAAGCAAATCTGCCTGAGAACCCGGTTATTCTCGTACGGATGTTCACCAAATACGTTCAGGACACCACTTGTGGGGAAAAGCTGAGCTGTGATCATATGCATTATTGTGGTTTTTCCTGCACCGTTTCTGCCGAGAAGCCCGTATATCTTGTTTTTCTCCAAAGAAAAACTGAGTTCATGGATGGCAGTGACATTTCCGTATGACTTAGTCAATCCTTTGATTTCAACAACTTCATTCATGACTTGTTGTCTCCCCTCTGAATCATAATTGTTAATTGATCCAACGTAATTCCTAATTTTTCAGCTTCACGGATCATGGTTACTACATACTGTTCATAAAATTGTTCTTTTCTCTTCTCCATCAATACTGCACGCGCTCCAGAAGCTACAAACATACCGATTCCTCGTTTTTTGTACAATATCCCTTGATCCACAAGCAAATTCACACCTTTCGCAGCTGTAGCCGGATTGATCTGGTAGAAAACAGCAAACTGATTTGTCGAAGGAACTTGTGATTCCTCCAGCAGTGTTTCTTCGATGATGTCATTTTCTATTCGTTCGGCGATCTGCATAAATATCGGTCGTGTATCATCCATTAAGTTTCCCATGTATTCACCGCCAACTTCATTGGTTAGTTAGTTATGTAATTAACCATATATGCAAAGAAGTTAATTGTCAATATTTTTAATTATTTTGGGCTGTATCCACATAAATAAAGGCTGCCCAGAATGCTCTGGATAGCCTTTTATTTGCACAACATATCTGCTATGATTTTGTCCTTGGTAAAAAAGAAGGGGGAGTTCAGCTATGAATGATTATGGTCCGGATCTGTTCAAAGATACTGCAAGCTATTACACCAGATATCGCCCGCTATATCCGTCCTCACTGATTCGATATCTAGTGGATAAATTCTCACTTCATGGAGAAGGCCGGTTGCTGGACTTAGGCTGTGGTACTGGGCAGTTAGCGCTAAGGTTCACGGATTGGTTCGAAGAAATCATTGGCGTAGATACTGAACTAGAGATGCTAGATGAAGCAAAGCTGTTATCACAGTACAACAGGGTTGAGAATGTTAGCTGGCAACAGGGGAGAGCGGAAGAACTATCGAATGACTGGGGTTCCTTTCGTCTCATCATGATGGCTAAGGCGTTTCACTGGATGGACCGAGAATCCATACTTGAAGTTCTCTATCATAGTTTAGATGATAACGGTGGTATTGCTGTAATTGATACTTTTAATGAACAACAAGAACCGTTACCATGGCAACAAAAGGTAGAGGAAGTAGTGAAACGCTGGTTGGGTGACGAAAGAATAGCCGGAAAAAGTACATATAAACATCCCCAAGAAAGACATGAGGATGTTGTAAAGCGATCCAGTTTTAAAGACGTTAAAAGACAGGTATTACCGAGTTATTCCATCACTTGGACTGTTGATTCGATACTAGGAAATTTGTATTCTACGTCTTATGCTTCTAAGCGATTATTTAGAGATAACTTAGAACGTTTTGAAGATGATATGAAATCAGCTTTATTAGAAATAGAACCTACAGGTGTATTTACAGAGGACCTGTCGGTTTCCGTCATTACTGCCTTTAAAAAAGAAGCGGATTTACGATAAAAACCGCGCATTGATCTCACCGCATCCTGCTGTGTTAGGACTTAGTTTAAGGCGATACGTGTTCTTTTTTAGTATGGATTTTACTTGCTTAGGCGTAAGAGAAGGGTTCTTCTGGAGTAATTGCGCGATCACACCCGAGACGATAGGTGTTGAGACACTGGTACCGGACAGCACAAAGTAATCTTTAGCTATCCGCAAATAAGGAAGCTCGCGATCCAGCTTGGATCGTGGAGCACGAAGGGAGATGATCGTCTCGCCTGGAGCAACGAGATCTGGTTTCTTCCTTCCTCCCGGTGCGGGTCCGCGACTGGAGAACCAAGTGATTCGGTCGTCCGCTTGTGTGAGCGTGCGACGGTCATCCACTGCACCGACAGTAATTGCTGAAGGACTAATCCCTGGAGATTCAATCGTACTGCGTCCCGGGCCGCTGTTTCCAGCAGCTATTACAACGTTAAGTCCGGCTTTAATTGCTTTTTCTACAGCTTGGCAGAGTGGATCATCTGAACAAGGAAGATTCACCTTACCCCCGAATGACATCGAAAGAATACGAAGATTAAGTCTTCTCCGATTCGCAATACACCATTCAATTCCTTTAATGATTGTGGAGTCATATCCATCGCCATTTTTATCTAGTACTTTGACACCTACTATCCCTGCCTCTGGAGCAGGGCTTTTGTATTTTCCTTTACTCATCCATCCGTTGCCTGCTGCATCCCCTGCGATATGAGTTCCATGGCCGTTATCGTCATAGGGCTGTTTTCTATGATTGATAAAATCTTTAAAAGCAACTATACGGTTAACAGGGCGAAACAGGTCAGGGTGCCGATACACCCCTGTATCAAGAATGGCAATGTTGATGCCTTTTCCGGTAAGCCCCTTTTTCTTTTGGGCGGTTGTAGAACCAATGGATGGTGTCGCTATATTAAGGGATGTTTTTTTGACTTGATCCAAATAAATCTTTTCGATTCCATCCCAGCGGCACATCCGGTTCAGGCAGTTCTTTGAAACTTTGGATGATATCGAATTGAGCAGGTGAAGATGATGTCTGATCGGAAGGTCGTGGGATTTTAAATGCTTTTGTAAAGACTGTAGCTGGGCTGTAGTTATTTTTTGTTTGAATTTAATGATAACTGGAATGGTATTCGCTTTATGCCCTGGAAGATAGGAACGTTGAACTCTTTTTCTCAAGGAATGGTGCATTTTCGAATGATATTGCTCTAGCCATTTTTGACCGTTCATTAGTAATGAATCACCTCTTGAAGGTATTATATGCACTGCAGAGCTAGTGGACACGAAACTATGAAACTAGGGTTTAACATATTTTCAGATTTGTAGGTGAAAGAGAGGTCAAACCTTACGATTCTTGCATTTACTAACGTATCCTAAAAAGAAAGTGGTGAAATAAATGGCAATGATTAAAAAACCAGTTAACAAGAAAGCAGTTATGGCTAGCAAAGTTCTCGCGGCTAAAAAAGCGAAAGCAGCTCCTACAAGAAAGAAACGTAGAATTAGACAGACTCTGGATAGATTTATTGTTGTTGCTATTGGTACAAATGCAACGGGTACACCTAAAGATACTACGGGGTGGACAGCTTCATTGAGAGCTGGAACTACAACAGTTACTGCTGATTTTGACGAATTTGGTGTAGTTAGATTTCCAACAATTAGTACCTTAACATCGGTACCTTATCTTCTCACTTTGAGAGATGAGAGTGGAGCTACTATAAGAAGTTTTAACGTTCCCGCAGACCGCGAATTTTTTGTGGCTAGATTCTAGTTTGGACAAGCCAGGTCAAGTAAACAGCATGCGTCGATTTTATATCGATGCATGCTGTTTTTTTATTTTTCTAACTTTGATTCAAGTGAGTGATTTGTTACAGACAAACAGAATGGGGGGATGCCATACTTTCAGCATCATAATTTTGGGAATATAGTACAAAAATGGACAATATATAAGGCGGGTGAGAGGTTTTGTGAAAGAAAAAGGGAATATATCAGGTATTCAATATTTTTTATTAGGACTGCTTATATTTTTAATGTTAGGAATGGATATGTTCATCATGGGATTAGATCAATGGTTATGGGGGGATTTGTTTAATATAGACGACTTTTTTGTCAGCCCTTGGTACGTACTAGTTGTTCATTGGAGCATAGTTACCCTATTGTGGGCAGTAGGAGCTATGATGTTTCTACTTTGGTTCAGGAAGAGGAAGTTGATTGGACCGGTTATATCTTTGTGTTGGAGCTCTAAGGTCATTCCTTTGTTAATTGTAGCTTTTATATCAAGCTTTTTGTTCGCTGTGTTGGAATTTTGGATTAATGGGGAGAGCATTCCACAGATTTATAGGGAATATGAAAACTTCAAGTTAGAACATGGTTTTATGGGCATATGGGTTGCCTTGGTTCAAAACATATATTACATTGTGGAAGCTGTACTAGTTGTACTATTGGTTGCGCTAATGCAGCGTGCAGGAGAAGTATGGTTTAAGAATCCTTCTCTTCCTTATGGGGGAATAGGTTTAATGCTGACTTGGGGATTAGGTCATTTGACGCATGGTCTGCAAAGCGGCTTGTATATTACTGCTTTTTCTTTGGTATTTGGCTGGCTGTTTGTGAAAGCGGGCAAGCAGTGGTGGCCAAGTTTTCTGTTTATCTGGCTTGTATTTGTTTTATAATATTTAGTTTAACGGGGGGACACCATTGTACAATTCAGAGAAGAGAACAATTACTACGGAAAGATTGATTTTAAGACCTTTTGCATTGTCTGATGCACAGCGTGTCAGTGAGCTCTGCAATAATTATAATGTTTACAAAAGTACATTAACTCTACCTTATCCATACCCTATTGATTGTGCATTATCATGGATTGAAACACATGAAGTTGAGTTCAATAATGATAATTCATATGAATTCGCTATTACTGATAAAAATACAAACGAACTGTATGGTGCTATAGGTTTGAGAAATAACCGGACACACAGAAATGGCGAGCTTGGATATTGGATAGGCGAGGAACACTGGGGTAATGGATATGCTACAGAAGCAACAAAAGCGGTCATTAATTTTGCTTTTACAGAAAAACATTATCACAAAGTGTACGCCAGATTCTTTGCTTCAAATCCTGGTTCGGGACGAGTTATGCAAAAATCTGGCATGCTGAAAGAAGGCGTTTTGTTACAGCATATTTATAAAGAGAATGAGTTTGTAGACCTTATTCATTATGGGATATTAAATACGGGAGTTACTAACTAACGCTTGGATTTCATGCACCACTATTTGAAGTCACGCCCATAGGGCGTGGCTTTTTTATTAGAAATGCTAGTTGGCTTCAACGGACAATAATGAAATTCCTTCTTATTTAAAATTAAAATAAAATTCTTGACACTTCTCATTGATAACGATTATCATAGGAATCGATGAGTGAAAATGAAAATCATTATCACTACATGGGACGTATAAATATACATATTTGGAGGGATAGATTTTGAAAAAAATATTAGTACTACTGGTTATTGCAGCGCTTACGGCAATGACTGCATGTTCGTCTACAAATACAGCGGACAATCCAAAAAATGAAGCGGTAACGAATACAACTGCTAATGAATCGAAAGAAGCAAATGCAGCAAAAACAACAGAAGTAGCAAATACAGCGGAAGCTGCCGGCAAGGTGTACAGTCTGGAGAATGATGGTGTGGATGAAGCGTTGTTCAACGAAGCGTTAAGCCAATTCCCAGCCAAAGTACCGGAGCGTATTGTAACAACTTCTGTACCGTTAACAGAAATGCTTTATTTGCTCGGCATAACACCGGTAGGTGTACCAACTTCAACGAATCCAATCCCTGCTGATTTCGAAACAATTGATCGTATTGGATCACCTATGGCGCCGGATCTGGAGGTAGTAACCAAACTCGAACCGGACTTGCTGCTGGGAGCGGAATCTCTTCGCAGCACGTTGGACAAATCGCTAGAAGGAATCGACCTACAAAAAGCATATTTGAGAACAGAATCATTCGAGGATCTAAAGCTTAGTCTCAAAGTATTAGGCACTTATTTTAATAAAAAAGATGAAATGAATGCTGCTTTAACAAAGATTTTGAACAAAGAAAATGAGCTGAGTCAATTAGCCGAAGGCAAAGAACTGCCAAGCGTGCTGCTAGTAATCGGAACCGCAGATTCCTTTATGGTTATGAGTGAGAAATCTTATTTAGGTAGCTTGGTTAAAAAGCTTGGTGCTGATAACATCGCAACTTCTGTATTGCAAGTTACTGACACTTACTCACCTATCAATATGGAGAACATTGTAGCCGCTGATCCAGACATCATTCTCGTACTCGCTTCAGGCGATCACGGAGCGACTGAGGATAAGTTCAAAAAAGAAATAGAGAAAAATGAAACTTGGACAAAGCTTTCGGCTTATGCAAATAACAAAATCAACATTCTAGATTACAGCGTATTCGGTGTCACTTCGATTATTAACGCGGAGACAGCCTTAACCGAAATTGCAAAATACTTCTATGAATAATTAAAGGAGACAGCAAGTGATAAATACATCTCGTAGCAGAATTATTGTTATTGTAACGTTAGCACTTGCGCTCGTTGCCGCTATAATTGCGATTGGACTAGGCTCAGTATACATTCCTATACCAGACATCCTAAGCACGATCTTTGGTTCAGCGGCAAAAGCGGTGAATGCGACCATCATATGGGATATTCGTTTGCCGCGTGTATTACTGGCGATGATCATTGGGGCAAATATCGCGGTTTCGGGTGCTCTTCTGCAAGCCGTGATGGGCAACCCACTTGCTGATCCAGGATTGACCGGTGTAACGAGTGGAGCGGCTGCATGTGTGCTTGTCATTATGCTTGCAGCCCCACAATATACGGAGTTCATTCCAATTGCGGCTTTTGTGGGTGGACTAATTGCTGCAGGGATTGTATATGCATTAGCGTGGAGAAGAACCGGTATTTCGCCCATCACTATTATTTTATCAGGAGTTGCTGTGAATGCTCTTTGCGGGGGATTAATAGGACTCCTGACCATCATGTACAGCGACAGACTTCCGGCAGCGGTCCAATGGTTAAACGGCAGTCTGGCTGCTAAAGGGAACAATGCCTTGATGATGGTTTTCCCGTATGCCATAGCAGGCTGGATCTTATCCTTTTTCGCGATCCGCAAGGCGAATATTATACGTTTAGGGGATCAGGTAGCTTCGAATTTAGGTGAAAATGTGGACCGAATTCGTATTCTACTTTCCTTGCTGGCAGTATTTCTAGCGGCTATCTCTGTAGCGGCTATTGGGATGATTGGCTTTGTAGGGCTTGTTGTGCCACATATGGCTCGATTGTTGGTGGGTTCAGACTATAAATTTCTTTTGCCGATGAGTATGGGACTTGGTGCATTGGTATTGTTGATAGCAGATACAGGTGGACGTACCCTATTTGCACCTTTAGATATTCCTGCGGGTATCCTTATGGCGGTGATCGGTGGACCTTATTTTCTATACCTGATGAGAAAGAAGGCGTTCTAACATGTTTACTGTCGATTCTATTTCGATTCGGTATGAGCAGAAAAACATTATTAACAACTTCTCTTTTTCCGTAAAAAAGGGTGAAATCGTCTCGATTATAGGACCAAACGGCTCAGGTAAATCTACATTGCTTAAGGCGGTATCACGGCTAATTCCATATCATACGGGTGCGGTCACACTCGAGGGTACGGATCTAAAGTCTATGACTGCCAAACAAGTCGCTCGAAAAATGTGTATGCTGAGCCAGAAGAACCAAGCACCTAATGATATGACTGTGATCGATCTCGTCTCCTATGGAAGGTATCCACATAAAAAATGGTTCGAAAAATTAAATCATAAGGATATGGACATTGTCGACTGGGCACTGGAGAAGACACATTTAAAGGATTATAAGGATCGAGCCGTTTCCTCGTTATCCGGTGGTGAATCACAGCGTGCTTGGATTGCTATGGCCTTGGCGCAGCGTCCTTTGGTTATGTTGCTTGACGAACCGACCACTTACTTGGATATTTCGCATCAGCATGAAGTTCTTGAGTTAGTACGTGAGCTAAATCAAGACATGGGGATGACCGTCGTGATGGTGTTGCATGACCTCAATCAAGCCTCTACCTATAGTGATAGTATTGTTGTGGTGCAGGCGGGTGAAAAAGCGATGTATGGGACACCAAATGAAGTTATGACAACCGATATGATCCGGGATATATACCGAATGGATGCCGAAGTTCAATATGTTCCTACAGAGACGAAACCTCGTATTCATTTGCTAAGTACCGTTCGCTAGATTCGTGGCTAGATTACATAACCTATTAATGGAGGGATTTTATAATGAAGAAGCCTGTAGATGTTGAAAAAAATAAAGAAAACTATTTGCAATTTATTGCGAATCGTAAAAATCTGATTTTGAGCTTGATTGATGACGAAGGAAAACCTTTTATCAGCTATGCTCCTTTTATTAAGCATGAAGGCAAGCTGTATATCTACATTAGTAAGATCGCCGAGCATTACAGATATATGGAAAATAACGATTTTGTAGATGCGCTTCTAATTGCAGATGAGTCTGCGACGAATAATAAATTTGCAACGGAACGTGTGCGGTGGAATTGCACATCAAGCAATATCGGGAATGACGGGCATGAGGAGATCTTTGAATTGTTTAATGCTGATCATGGGGCGGCAATGGTGAATTTGCTGCGTGGATTGGATTTTTCATTGTTTGAATTGACCCCTCTCCAAGGGCGTTATGTTGTTGGTTTTGGCTTGGCCTTTGACATCGACGTAGATGCGAACCTGTTCAACCATGTGGTGATCGACAAGAAAAAAGACGAAGAAGCCACTGTACAAGGGAGCAAATAATCTATGACTTTCACTTCAGTGTTGCCAATCTGGCAAGCGGTGCAAACGCGATTTCATAAAATCGTGAAGGCTTTGCCGGAAGAAGATCTTAACCTTAAGCTAGGGAACTCTACAATTGGGGGATTAATTCAGCATAATGCAGAAGTTGAGTTTATGTTCGCAGAGTGGTTTTTTGGAAAACCTAATCCTCAAGGCGACAAGGCGGCATATTCTACATTGAATGAACTCGTTGATCTGCTGACTGTTTCCAATGAGAATCTAACTGCTGCGATGCAGGAGCTTCCGGAAGAAGCGTGGCATGTGAGTGTGGAGTCGGCTTTTGGCACATCTACACCGCTTGAAGCGATAGGCAGACTTATGTATCATACAGGCATTCATGCCGGACAGATTTCGCTTATACAGAAAAATGCAGTTCGAAGTGAAGTATAGTGAATTGGGAAATGATTGATGAGAAAACGGCAGAAATGTCGTTTTTTTTGTGCGTAAATAAGGAGTTTTTAAAAAGGAGTTTGGGTAGTTGTTGACGTTCTTTTGATGTCCCTTTGATGTCCTTTTGATGTCCTCTGCAGTCTCTGGATTTGGTATAATGTAGGGGATTCTAAGGGGGCGCTGATTATGACAGAGTACTTGCGAGGCCAAATTGCCAAAATGGCGAATGTGAATATGGAGACGTTAAGATATTATGAAGAGCTCGGATTAATTAGCACTCCCTTACGTTCGGAAGCTGGTTATCGTCTTTATTCGGATGAGGTGTTTAGCCGCCTTGTTTTTATACATAATGCTAAACTGTGTGGTTTCACTTTAAAGGAAATCAAGAAGGCACTCACTAAATCTGAAAGCAGCGGCATTAGTATAGCTGATTTTGTAACTGTTGTGGATAAGAAAATGGATCGAGTTCGTGGCGAAATTGCAAAACAGGAAATAAAACTAACAGCCCTCGCAGATTTGAGGAAAAATTTGTTAGCCACAGATAAACATCCAGGCGTACAGTCCACGCTCGAAATCCTAAAAATGGATTTTTAACTTGACCTTGTAGTCTCCTACAGCCTTTACAATCTGAGTTGAAAAAAATTGTAGGAGGGATTTACGAGATGGAAAAGATAAGTACAGAGCAGCTTGCAGCGATCAAAGATTATTTGCGACAAAGCAACCGATGGGATAGCAAGTCTATCGGGCAAATACGGCAGGAGATGGATGCGACGGCTGCGAACATGCCCAGTCCTACGGATGTTATCGTCGAGCGGGTCATGATTGGACCCTTAAGCGGAGAGTGGATTATTCCTATGAATTCTGCTCTACTCGCTGATGAAGTGATCCTTTATTTCCATGGTGGGGGTTTTATTTCGGGGACTTGTGAATTTTATCGGGATCTGGTTACACGAATTGCAAAATCTAGTGGCACGAAGATCCTAATCATTGAATATCGCTTGGCACCAGAGTTTACTTATCCGGCTGCTAATGAAGATTGTATAGACGCTTATCTGTGGCTGCTCGCGAATGGATATTCTGCCGGGAATGTCGTGCTTGGAGGGGATTCTGTTGGAGCCAGCCTTGCGCTGATGACGTTGATTACTATACGGGATGCGGGTGGGGAATTGCCGGCGGGTGCTTTTTTAATCTCGCCGCATACAGATCTCATCCATTTGGATGGTGAATCGTATCTGAGTCGAGCGGAGTTTGATCCAACAGGCAGCTTAGACGGAAATAAACGAATAATTGATGTTTATCTAGGTGCTCGGATAGAACTAGCTCCTATATTATCTCCCTTAAGGTTGGATTTGCAGGGATTACCTGATTTACTTGTTCAAGTAGGCGACCACGAGGTATTGTTAAGTGATGCAACGAGGTTGGCTGAACGAGCACAAGCTGCGGATGTTCATGTAGAACTGGAAATATGGGAGAACATGTGGAGTGTCTTTCACTTTTTAGCTTATATGCTGCCAGAGGCGCAGCAAGCGATTGCGAATGTCGGTAAGTTTGTTAGGACGAGGTTAGATCGGATTGAGCAAAAAAGCAGCTGATATTCCTCGCCTTCTTGAGAGATCAAGGAGGTTTTTTGGTGAAATCGTTAGGTTGGCAGAAGGTGGATTGCTAGATACTAGGCTTCTTCATCGTAACGGACCGTATTGCAGCTATTTGCTCAATTTAGCGTGTTTGGCTAACTTTTCGGACTGCATAGCTCTTATTAGCACATTAGAATGCCGAAAAGGTGGGAAATTGGGTGAATAGCTGCATTGGAGTCCGATAGCATGGCGAATTACGGTGATTTCTGAAAATAAGGGCTCCTCAGTCCGAATTCATGTAGTACGGGGGCTACAGAGAATAAGATACTAAACTGGGACTTAAGTTTAATAATTGGGTGCGAGTATATACTGATAATGATTTAACGAATGACAAAGTGGTAATATTGTCAGTTCGTTTTTGAACATAATATGCTATGATAATTACCACCAGAGATAGAGCGAGGGGAATACATATGTCGAATGATCTTCCATTATCAAAAGAAAACATTTTGGACGCGGCTGAACAAGTGCTCCGGCGTTTTGGCCCGGACAAGACTTCTGTTGTAGATGTAGCGAAGGTGCTTAAAGTAAGTCATGGTACGTTGTATAGACATTTTTCCAGTAAATCTGCTTTGCGAGAAGCCGTAACCGAAAGATGGTTGCAGTATAATATTTCAGAGCCTTTAAAGAATATTTCAGAGCATTTTGATGGGAATGCCAAAGAACAGCTCCGATTATGGATGGATACGCTGATTCGTAGTAAACGCACCTATGCTGTGGATGATGCCGAAATGTTTGCTATGTACGCAGCTGTAACTTTAGAAGCGGTGGATATGATTACCCTACACGTAGATCAATTAATTGGGCAAATCGCAGGCATTATTGAAAAAGGCATACAATCCAAAGAGTATAGAGTGGTGGAACCAGTGGTAACGGCTAGAGCAATTTTTAATGCTACTTCGCGGTATCATCATCCAGCACATGCTATAGAGTGGCAGTCGGCTACGATTGATCAGGATTTCGCCTCCGTTTGGGATTTGATTATTTCCGGGATTTCTTTGTAACATCTACTTAAAACCTTCTGAGACTCAGGAGGTTTTTTTGTGTCTTAAAGAGGTATAAATCCCGTGGATTTGATTGAATTGAGCGACTAACGGCGAATGAGAGGTATAAATCCCGTAGATTTGATTAATTAAGCGATTTGCTAGCAGATGAACGGTATAAATCCCGTAGATCAGGCTGAGTGGAGCGACTAGCAGCAGATGAACGGTATAAATCCCGTAGATTAGTCTGAATCGAGCGACTTGCAGTAAATGAGCGGTATAAATCCCGCAGATTAGTCTGAATTGAGCGACTTGCAGCAAATGAACGGTATAAATCCCGTAGATTAGGCTGAATCGAGCGACTAGCAGCAGATGAACGGTATAAATCCCGCAGATTAGTCTGAATTGAGCGACTTGCAGCAAATGAACGGTATAAATCCCGTAATTAGGCTGAATCGAGTAACTGTTGTGAAATATGTGCAAAAATAAATTCAAATGACAAATATTAAAAAATGTCACTTGTAATTTGTAATTGATCGATTTATAATCAGACCAACAAGAAGGACAAAGTGATAGGAGGAGTAATTATGAATCAGAATTTAGCTGGAAAAGTAGCATTAGTAACAGGTGCATCGAGAGGCATGGGCCGGGAGATTGCGGAGAACTTGGCACAACAGGGTGCGAAGGTGGTCGTTAACTATTCGAGTAACCCCGGCAAAGCCGAGGAAGTCGTAACCGGTATTAAACAAAAGGGTGGAGAGGCCGTCGCTATTCGCGCAGACATCAGCCAGGTGGCAGAACTTGAACAATTATTCCAAACCACATTAGAAGCCTATGGACAACTCGACATTCTCGTCAACAACGCCGGGATTATGATTACGAAGCCGATACTAAATATGACGGAAGAAGATTTCGACAAGCAGTTTGCGATAAATGTAAAAGGCACCTTTTTTGCTTGCCAGCAAGCAGCTAAATATATGAATGATAACGGACGGATTATCAATTTTTCTACTTCCGTTACGGGTCAAATGTTCCCGACCTACAGCGTCTATGCAGGAACTAAGGGAGCAGTGGAACAAATCACTCGTCAGCTGGCCAAAGAATTTGGACGAAAAGGAATCACTATCAATGCTGTTTCACCTGGACCTGTGAATACGGAGTTATTTACCGTAGGGAAATCAGCGGAAGAGATTGCGACCGTGGGGAATATGAATTCCTTTGGACGTTTAGGCGAGCCTGAGGATATCTCAAGCATTGTGTTGTTCTTAGCCAGTAAAGAATCACAGTGGGTTACAGGGCAAACGATCCGTGTGAATGGTGGATTCATTTAAGCTGGTGGTTAAAGGGATCTTTTTAATAGCTGAATGTGGTTAATCCTTCTAATATGAATGTAAATAAAAGGAGGAGTGAACCATGACGCAGATCATCTGCTCACCGACTAAATATATACAAGGACATGGTGAAATTCGTAAGCTGGGAGATTATTGTTTGCAGCTTGGAGCGACAAGAGCTTATGCCATTATTGATCCTTATATTTTCTCTGTGTACAAAAATGAGATCACATACAGTTTTGAAATGAACGAAATGCCGCTAGTGATGTGTGAATTCAAGGGCGAGTGTAGTCGTAATCAGGTTAATGAGATAGTTGCAGCACTTGGCTTGAAGGATGCGGAAGTCATTATAGGGATTGGTGGTGGCAAAACTTTAGATACGGCAAAAGCAGTAAGCCACATGAGTAACCTCCCGGTAGTTATTGTACCCACAGTGGCTTCAACGGATGCACCTTGCAGTGCTTTATCAGTGTTGTATACGGATGAGGGAGACTTTGACTGTTATCTTCCACTAAAAAGAAATCCCGATCTGGTTATCGTAGACGTCGATATCATTGCTAAAGCTCCTGCAAGATTGCTTGTTGCTGGAATGGGTGATGCTTTGTCCACTTTTTACGAAGCAAGAGCTTGTCGAGAATCTGGGGCTATTACACATGCAGGTGGGACTAGCACAATTGCAGCCCTTTCACTAGCTCGTGCCTGTCTGGATACGCTTCTTGCAGAGGGTGAAACGGCATTAAAAGATGTTAAGCAAGGCATCACCTCTCCTGCGGTGGAACATATCATTGAAGCCAATATTTACTTGAGTGGCATTGGGTTTGAAAGTGGAGGACTTGCTGCGGCGCATGCGATTCATAATGGATTGACGCTGCATGAGGAATGCAGGAATACTCTTCATGGTGAAAAGGTTGCTTTTGCTACGATCATTCAGCTTGTACTGGAGAAAGCACCATATGAAGAGATTGATCAGGTGATTGGTTTCTGCAAAAAAATCGGTCTTCCCGTTACTCTCAACGATCTTGGAATTACCAGTAAGGATATTGATCCATTGATGATGGTGGCGGAAGCTAGCTGTTCTGAGGATAGCCCCATCTGGAATATGCCCTTTGAAGTTCAAGCTGTGGATGTGCTGGAAGCAATTCTTGCCGCAGACGCGCGGGGACAATAGAAAAAGCCCGATTGTAAATTATTGCGAACCCTCCCCGTACATATTTAACCTTCGTGAACCAAACAATGAGAATAATTGTTTAAGACGAAGGAGGCGTTCCTCTTGATGAAGGACAGTCGAAAGTTTAATCGTTATTTACTAATTTGGATTGCTGTTGCTGCTCTAATGGTTACTTTAATCGCTCCCATGGCACCGTCTGTTTCAGCTGCCGAGTCCAGAGACAACCCTACAAACACACCAAGTGAAGAGAAGACATCTCAACGTAATAAGGTCGTAATTATTATTGACGATTTCGGCAATGGCATGAAGGGGACGGATGAAATGTTTTCGCTGCCAATAAAGCTTACTGTGGCGGTTATGCCCTTTTTGCCTACATCTGTGAAGGACGCCACACGTGCGCATGAACGCGGAGATGATGTTCTGGTCCATTTGCCGATGGAGCCCCGCCAAGGGAATCCTAAATGGCTTGGACCCGGAGCTATTCTGGCTAAGATGTCTGATGAAGAAGTGCGTCAAAAGGTGGAAGCCGCGCTCGATAATGTGCCTTATGCTATCGGTATAAACAACCATATGGGCTCTAAGATTACCGGGGACGAACGGATTATGGGTGTGATTTTAGCCGTCTGCAAAGAGCGGGGATTGTTTTTTGTGGACAGTAAGACCAACTACCGTTCTGTTGCTGGTAATATGGCTTATCGAATGGGGCTGCCGCGCGTAGAGAACCATATCTTTTTGGATGATACACATACAGCTAATCATGTGCTGAAACAAATGGGTCTCGTAAATAATCTGGCGAAGGATCAACGATTCTGCGTAACCATTGGTCATGTTGGTGTATATGGAAAAGAAACCGCCGCAGGCATCCGCAGCGGTGTGGAGCAAATAAAAGATGATGTTGAATTTATAGGCATATCTGATCTCGTTAAAAACGAAATGAAATGGAACTCGAATCCTACACTTCCATAAGATAAGCTACTATGCCGCCAGCAATTGCTTCAGCAATTTCTTGTTGCCCTTTAGGGGTGCATAGCTTTTCGCGATCTGTCGGACTGCTTACAAAACCCGCCTCAACAATTACGGTTGTGGCGGTTATTTTGTTGAGTAAATAAAAAGGTTTACCTGGTCTTGTCTCAGCCTGGATATTATAGAGACTGTTTAATTGTTGCTGAATGGTCTGGGCAAGAATAAAGCTGCGGCCTTCTTGGCGATATAATACAAGTGGTCCATGCTTGGATGGTGAAGGTGCCCAGTTAACATGGATGCTGACCACTACAGTAGCTGGTAATGTCTCAGCCAGCTCTTTACGCTGAGCAAGGTCGCGCAGATGCCGGGATTTACTGCGCAGCCAGCGGTTCTCATCGCTTGGGGCGTAATCTCCATTACGATTTAAGGCAACGTCAAATCCATCGCTGCGCAGCAGCAGAAATAATCGGCGTGAGATATCTAATGTAATATCCTTCTCAAGAATGTTGCCGTAGGAAGTTCCTCCGTCGATCCCCCCATGTCCTGCATCAATTAAGATCATCCGGTGGCCGTGGCTTAAGAGATGCTGACGTTCATCATTCACTACGGGTTTGGATGGAGTTGCAGTAGCATATGCACTCCCCATAAACAGCATTAGAAGTCCAACTGTGGTTAAAGTAATACGTAAGCCGCATATTGCAGCTGCTGTCTTGGAATAAGCTTTATTTCTCGCATTGTTCAAATGAACTCCTCCTTGCATGTGAATAACCTCGTGCCCTAGATTCTTTGTTATATTGTGCTTTTATAGGTAAACCTATTCGAACAATTCGAGACAAGAGTTTAGATATATGCTCGGTGGTGCACACTAAGAGCATGGAACGACGCTGGCTATCTTAATTCACTTACAATGTAGGAGGTGTTACAAATGGCTTCCGGCGGCGATGAGCTTGTAAAGTATATCACTGAGAAGGTAGTTGTTTATATCGAGGATCCGCGTGCCATTCATGCTCGTAGAGCGGCTACAAAGCAGCCGTGGTCACAGAAATGGTTCGGTATGCTTCCGCTTGGTTGGTCGATCTGGCGAAGCAAATGGAGCCACAGTGACAAGGATTGAATTTCACAGATAACAAATAACAAATAACCTTCCAGTGCCTAATAAGGGTGGCAGCGGAAGGTTATTTGTTATGTTTAGTTATAGATATTTCTGTCGGGCAGCTTGTGCAGTGTTCCTATAGCTTGCAAGGCAGTGAGTGGCAAATACCGTCTTCCTTCTGGCCCTGATGCTGCGTAAACGGTAGGCATGTTGTTTATTGCTTTTGTTTTATTCGAAGCAGGCAACCAGTTTTGATAACCTGTAATCATAAAAGGTGCCCCTACGATATCATTTCGGCCAGCGGCTTGATAAGCAATACTTTCCTTGGGACGAATCAGTGCGGCGATATTGTCTCCACCTACAGCAAGCAGTTTTGGGGAGGTCAACCACATGATATCTTTATAAGGATCATCTGTTCCCCCGCTTTGATAGGCCGAAAGCGGAGACAAATCAGTAGTTAGGTTAGTGATTACATCCGTTTCTGTCTGCTGTCCTTTAAGCACTTCTTCCGCTTTACTTAGCGTCCACGGTAAAACTTGCGGCACGGAAGCATTGATAAATATTGTCTTATCGTCAATGACGATTTTCCATACGGGTAGAAGTGGTGCATATAAGGCTGTGAGTTTTATTTTTCCGGTATAAGATGAAGGTATAAGTCCTTCCTGCACCAAAAATTGGCGCAGTTCTAATAAACTATAGGGGAGTCCGTAAGTGCCAGCTCCATATTCGCTAAGCATATAACCACCTTGATCCGTAGCGGAAATGATCATGTAGCCGATCCGCTGTTCACCTTTCATAACGTTGACAAGCCAGCTATGAGTACCTGGACCCAGAGGATAATATTCTATTCCTGCGTCCTTCCAGGCTGTAAATGGAGCTTCTGCTGCGAGCTTGTTCAGTGTACTCTTGGCAAATTCTTGGACCGTACCGGGTGAAGGTAAGATATCCATCTGCAGTACAGGTATCAAATCCTGTGTGACTGAATCAACTACACTTACTCTGGAAGCGGCAAGCGCAGAGGAGGAACCGGAGCTCGTTGCGATGAGTCCGATGCATAGAAGCAGGAGGAAGCAGCTTTGACCTGCAAGAAGCAGCCTCCGTCGTACACTTATTTTCATGGCGTCGTTCACCTTTCTTTGTTATGAAATATCAGAAAGTAAAAAGCTTCCTTTTTATTGTAGAGGACAAGCTATAAAAAGGCTGTTGCTTGCTGTCGCGCCGGAAGGCGGAAGTTCTCTTGTTTTTTTGCCTGCTTTTAGCGAGTAGGGTCGCATTCTATAGGCTCCGCAGATGAAACAGTCCATAGGTTACCGCAGAAACTGCGATTTGCGGCTCATATTGCCAAATGGTCTCTTGTCGACGCCGATTATACTGCTCTTGAGTCACTAGGCGTTTTTCTTCGTCAGGCTCCTTCAGCAGCTCTCCATAATAGACATCAATGATGTCCAGTTCAACCCTTAGCCGCTCACGTGCCTGTTCTGCCCAAGTGTAGTCCAATTCGGCTAACTGAGCGGTAAGATGAGTTTCCAATAAGTCGGTAGCGGCTGCTACTGTCATTTCATAAGGCTGGATATGCACATTTTCCGGCAAGCGTGGCATCATCTCTTTTGTGGAAACTTTTGCATTAAAGTCATCAATGATGGTTCCCTTTGTTAGGGAGATGCCAAGATAATGGAGTTCTTCACGTTTCAAATCGCAGCTCATCTCCACTTTATAGCAGACACTAAGCCATGGCTCGTAAGCGGCAGAGAACAGCGTGTTTCGCTGCCTGCTGCCCGGGTCCTCAAATAAGTAAAGGCATTTCCCTTCGTCCCGAGCGGCGTTCCAAATCTGTTGCAATCGCTTGCTTCCGTAAATAATATCCTCTCTGCGGATCATTCCTGGCCCAATTCGTGGGAGTGCCGGCACAATGCCGAAGTAGCGGGCTAGGATACTTTCCTCCGGGTCAGTAGATGGAGCATTCACTGCTTCTGAGCCCGGGGAGGCGGATTCGAGTAAGTCAGTGCTGGCCTCTGCATCGTTTGTTACACCTGTATTTAGGCTTCCGGTGACAACTTGATTCAAAATGCCAGCACTACGATTTGCAATGGGGGTAACCTCTACTGCAGCTTGACTGTCGTATTTTTCCGGATCAAAAACAAAGGTGAAAGAAAGGGTCTCAGGATCTACACCTGTGCGCTCCACGAATCCCCAATAATACGGCCGGTCGGTGAGCATTTTGTCAGCTCTAGGTGATAATTTCACAGTTACGTGAAGGGGCGAAGCCTCAATGATGGAGCATTCAGTGGCTTCAAGATAGTCCATCACATGCTTGCGTACTTCCTGTGCGGTGAGGGTCATGTCGCAGTCCCACTTTCTTTTTTAATACCCTGTGTCAATTCACTGAGGGATTCACCAATATGGTCCAGCTCATGCCGCAATTCTTCGTCGGAGCGGGATTCGAGCATGATTTTGTATAAACTTTTCTCCAGCGATTCCTTCTTTTCAAAACGTTCCAGGATTACATCCAGCCCGCCAATCACCATTTCAAACATATTGATTTTTTCATGCAGCAGATGCAGGATATGTTCTTCAATCGTGCCTTGCGTAGACAAGTTGTAGATCACTACGTCATTTTCTTGCCCTAACCGATGGACACGTCCGATACGTTGCTCCACGCGCATGGGATTCCAGGGCAGATCAAAGTTGATCATATGGTGGCAAAATTGCAGGTTAATTCCTTCACCACCGGCTTCCGTTGCAATCATAACTTGAGCGCGGCCGCGGAAAAGATCCATCATCCAATCTTTTTTCCCACGGTTCATTCCGCCGGAATAAGAGACACACATCAGCCCATGTTCACGGAAATATTGTAGTAAATACTCTTGAGTTGCGCGATATTCCGTGAAAACGATGACCTTTTCATTCATTTCTTGAATGAGGGCTAAGGTTGTTTCAGCTTTAGTGTTTGTTTTAACGGTACGGAGGGTCTGTAGCAGCTCCATCATCCGGTCTCTTTTTGGGGAATCCGCAGGCAGCTTTTTGATCAAATTAACTAAAGTGATAAAGACGGCATCCCGGCTGCTGCACACCTCACGTTGAAGGGTTACCAGAGAAAGCATACTGCTAAGATTGCCGCCGGATTCCTGATACTGGTCTTTGACAAAGGAAGTAACACTGTTATACAAATCTTTTTCTTCTTGGGAGAGAACTAAGGGAATATTACGGACTTTTCGTTTCGTGAAATTAACAGGACCTTCACCACGGCGATTGCGGATCATGACCTTCGAAAGCTCGTCCCGCAGTTGACCTTCATTCTTGGGCTGGCGTTTATCAACCACGAAATTCGAGGCAAAATCGCCCTGATTTCCAAGTTGCCCCGGCTTCAGTATAGTGATCAGATTAAAGAGTTCGCCCAGATCATTCTGAACGGGAGTCGCGGTGAGCAGCAGGCAATATTTTTTGCGTAATTGCTGTACAAATAGATAATTGGTCGATTTTTTATTCTTCAGCTTGTGAGCTTCATCAATGATCAACATATCGTATTCATTTTCCAGCAAGATTTCCTTATGCGGATCTCGTTTGGCGGTATCCATCGATGCGACGACTATGGCGTTGCCCCACGAATAGGCTTTTTTCTGAGCGACAGCAGTGATGCCAAATTTCGCATTCAGCTCACGAACCCATTGCAATACTAGAGAAGCAGGTACGAGAATAAGCACTTTGGAGACAAGACCGCGTACGAGATATTCTTTGAGCACCAGTCCTGCTTCAATGGTCTTGCCCAGTCCAACCTCATCTGCAAGAATCGCGCGGCCTGACATTTCGAACAGAACCTTATGCGCTGTATCCAGCTGATGGGGAAGAGGGGACAAGCCGGATAAATGCTTCATACATTGCAGCTCATCGAAGCTCGTTACTAGACCTGTTTCCTCTCCTTGTACGGCAAGCTTAGATAAACGGTAGTCTCCCCATGGGCCGCCCTTTTCCAATTTGAGCTCCAGATCTTGCAACCAATTCCGGTCAAAAGAAAGAGGAACAGGCAGTATCGGCGCGGGTGTTCCCCCTTGCTGGGATAGAGAATTACGGAATAATTGCGTCATAATGCAGCCTCCTCAAGCTCGGATTTATATCACCATTCGTAAGAGTAGTATGCTCGTAAACGAGAGAATTCATAACCTCCTATTTTTCACGATAGCCTTTAAAAAAGAGAGCAAGAGCGAGAAAAAGCAGCAACGTTTGCGATAATTCGGCAACTTGACTCTATTTTCGAATAAGACCTTCGATACAATATGTGGTATAGTTTAAAAGCTGACGCACACAATATATTGTGACAAAAGCTTGAAAATGTATTTTTTATAGAGTGCTTAGCTGGTATTTGTTATTGACAAGATGAGCTTCCTACATACACCTGTTAAGCAGTGGAGGATGGTAAGGGAGTTTTTGTTGTGGGCCCATACCTTGGACCGGAAACTAATATCTACTACACATGCGGGAGGTTTTTTTATTGAGTAAAGTGGAACGTAAGCAACGCCTTGAAGGGCTAAGTGAAAAAATATTTTTGGATCGTTATGCTTGGAAGGATGCAGACAGCAACAATGCTAAAGTAGGCGACGTTGTATTGGTGCTGACCAAAGATGATCCGAAGTTTCCAACTAAGGAAGTCGGAGAAATTGTGGAGCGCAGTGGTCGAATCGTAACTGTAAAGACACGCAGCGGTGAGTTTGTGAAATCGGATGTTGAAAAGTTGACCCTTAATATAGAAAAAACTCCTGAGGAAATGTGGGACCGTCTATCCACAGCGATGGCTTCTGTAGAGAAGACACCTGAGCTTCAAGCAGAATGGGCGGGCAAATTCCGTTCAATTCTGGATGATTGGAAGCTTGTGCCGGGTGGACGTATTGCGGCTGGTGCAGGTGCTAGTGAAGAATTAACATTGTTCAACTGTTATGTAATCCCTTCTCCAAAAGACAGCCGTGGCGGCATCATGCAGACATTGTCTGAAATGACGGAGATTATGGCCCGTGGTGGCGGTGTGGGCATTAACCTGTCTTCATTGCGTCCTCGTCGTGCGATTGTTAGAGGGGTTAATGGTTCATCCAGTGGTTCCGTATCTTGGGGCGGTTTGTTTAGTTATACTACGGGGCTTATTGAGCAAGGCGGCAGCCGTCGTGGCGCGCTCATGTTGATGATTAATGACTGGCATCCCGATGTTGAGGACTTCATTACCGTGAAGCAAACGATGGGCCAAGTCACTAATGCTAACCTTTCGGTATGTGTGAGCAATGGTTTTATGAAGGCTGTAAAAGAAGATCTGGACTGGGATCTCGTATTCCCGGATACAACCGATCCTGAATATAACGAAATATGGGATGGCGATCTCGACAAGTGGAAAGCTGCCGGCAAAAACGTTATCCATTATCGCACCGTAAAAGCGCGTGACGTGTGGCGTACGATCATTGAATCGGCATGGAAATCCGCTGAGCCAGGCGTCGTGTTCATGGAATACTATAACCAGATGTCTAACAGCTGGTATTTCAACCCGATTATTTGTACGAATCCTTGTGGAGAGCAAGGCCTGCCAGGCTGGGGAGTCTGCAATCTGTCTGCGGTGAACCTGTCCAAGTTCTACGATGAGAAAAATCATGATGTAGATTGGGAAGATCTTGCGACTACAACCCGTTATTCGGTCCGTTTTCTGGACAATGTAATTGATAAAACACCTTATCATTTCCCGGAAAATGAAGCGAACCAGAAAAAGGAACGCCGCGTGGGTCTCGGAACCATGGGATTGGCGGAGCTGATGATTAAATTGAACATCCGTTACGGCAGCCCGGAATCGTTGGAGTTTCTGGACAAGCTATACGGCTTTATGGCTCGTGAAGCCTACCTTGCTTCGGCAGAAATTGCTGGAGAGAAGGGTTCCTTCCTAGCTTTTGATACTGAGAAATATCTAATGAGCGGCTTTATGAAAAATATAGTCGAAGCGTATCCAGAGGTTGGCGAAGCGATTCGTGAACATGGTATGCGTAACGTTACAGTGATTACACAAGCACCTACAGGTAGTACAGGTACAATGGTAGGTACTTCTACGGGAATTGAGCCTTATTTTGCCTTTAAATATTTCCGTCAAAGTCGTCTTGGCTATGATGAACAGTTTGTTCCAATCGCTCAAGAGTGGCTGGAAGCTCATCCGGGTGAAGAGCTGCCGGACTACTTTGTAACTTCGATGGATCTGTCAGCTAAAGATCATATCCGTGCGCAAGCAGCGATCCAACGCTGGGTAGATAGCTCTATTTCCAAAACAGCGAACTGCCCGTCTGACTTTACGGTTGAGGAGACGGCTGAGCTATATGAAATGGCCTTTGATCTAGGATGTAAGGGTGTTACGATCTACCGCGATGGAAGTCGTGATGTTCAAGTTCTGGAAACCACGAAGAAGGAAGACAAAAAAGAAGCTGCTACGGTTGCAGCAGAGGAAGCTACAACTACTGTAGAAGCAAGTACAAGTGTTGTAGCAGCAAGTCCAGCGCCTCAAGTGACTACAAAAGAGGCGGATAAACAATACAAAAAACGTCCGCAGGTTCTGCGCGGCGCTACCTATAAAATCAACACACCATTTGGGATGGCATATATTACGATCAATGATCTTGATGGAATACCGGCTGAAATCTTCCTGAATGTAGGTAAAGCGGGTTCTGACGTCTTTGCTATGGCTGAAGCATTAGGCCGTGTATGCTCCTTGTTCCTCCGTTACGGAGATCATGGTGAGAAAGTGGAGCTGTTGATTAAACATCTGAAAGGCATTGGCGGATCAGGAGCTATCGGCTTCGGCGCGAACCGGGTTGAATCCATTGCTGACGCTGTAGCTAAGGCACTGGAATCACATGTGCTGAACAATGCTCATGATGATCATGTACCTGCTCCGATTGCGGCAACTTTGGAGCTGGAGGATTTCAATGAAGCATTAAATGCGGAGTTGAAATCGAGCGTTCCGTCAGCTACGGAAGATGGACATGGTGGTCATCATGGACATAACCATGCTACGGCTTCCCGTGACCTTTGCCCATCCTGCGGCAGCGCCTCGCTGATTAATATTGAGGGCTGTAAGACTTGTGGCAATTGCGGGTATAGTCGTTGCGGGTAAACGGTAGAGCCAATAGGTGTTTTATGGGAAATGTGATTTTTCATTTTAAATGAGAAATGGTTCATTTAAAGCGATAAAAATTCGTTTTAAAAGAGAAAAATCTCAGTCATTCAATAAATCGTATATTTATACATCTAAAAATAAAGCAACGAGTTTCACAATCTTTCTTATCAAGCCGGCAAGCCTAACTTTTTAGGGCTTTCCGGCTTTTCATTTAAGCGTAACTGCTATTAATAGGCGATTGATTCTAGTTGGTTTCTTCACTAGTTAAGGTTGATTCTCGATTTCTTCCTAATTGTAGTAATCCTAATGATACTATATAATCGATCAAAACGAACTCTCGTTCTTATTTTTTATTTGAATTGTGGAGGTATAGGTATGAAGTTTACTGAATCAATGTTAGATAATTATTCCCAACCACTAAGCAAGACTGAAGATCAGTAATGTAAAAATGCAATTGCAATGGTTGTAAATGCCCTAAAGCCATTAGGATTTCAAGAAAAGAGAAGTATTGTGGAACCAATGTACCCTGAAACTTAGGCGTATTTTCAAGAATTGGAATCTCTTATGGAGGAAGACAAATTAAGATTTTCTTGCAGGGCTCTTATGCGAATAATACTAATGTACGCACCCAAAGTGATGTGGACATTGCAGTTGTAGAGGAAGATACATTCAGAACTCAATATAGATCTGGTGTAAGTGATTCCAATTATGGATTTGTTAATGCGCCATCTCGTTCTAAAACGTTTAAGGAGGAAATAGAAGAAGCTTTAAAAGACAAGTTTGGGACTGACGTAAGCAGGGAGAATAAATCGATTAAGATTTATGGTAATACATATAGAAAAGATGCTGAATATCTTTTTTTCCATTTATATAGCCTGGATACTGAACCAATACTCATTTTCAGCTCATCTGTTAATAAATCAATATACATTTGAAATTCTGTCGGTTTTATTTCACCTGAGATAGCTGGAATTAATATTTTATAGCGGTTATCCATAATTTTATATTCTTCATTGAATAACAGGTCAGGATCGTATAAGCGGGGTAACAGTTTATTAGTAGATTCTTTCTTTACAACAAGCCGTTTTTCATCCCATGCGTCTATCAATTCAATCAATTTATAAATCACTGGAGCTTTCCAGTTGGACTGAATAAAGAAACGAAAACTGTAATAATTATACTTAATGAAAATATTCTTTTTATATTATATTCCCCCTTTATTATTTCTAACGATTAGATTTTTTCTTATTTTGATTAGATAATATAGAGTTAAGATAAATTGTATAATAGAAATACTCCAAGGAAGCAGAAAGAGCATTTCCACTTGATATTTTGGAAAAAATTCAATAGAAACGACAACTCCATACTCACTATCACTGTCATCTTGCATTGCATTGAAAAATAAAAGAAGTAAGAGGCTGGATAGCATAGTTACCAAAAACCAAATGGCATTGTACTTTATCCTCTGAGTCCTTATAAACAAAAAAGAATTAATAAAACATAATAAAAGTGGTATAAAGTACACCTTAAATGAGATATTTAATAACTCCGTTCCCCATCCCTCTATTCTTATCTTTAAAAAATAGATTAAGATCAGATGCAGTCCAGCCACCAGTATTACATAAAGAATGGCTTGTAGTCCTGTCTTGAATGACTTCATCTTTCGTTCCCCTTTTCCATTCGTTCACTTAATGCTCTAATGATATCATCACCCTTCATCGAGATTTTCTTCTTACTTCAAGCACCTATATACCACCCCTGAAATTATATGGATTAATTTTAACTAAAACACTAAATATCCTTATAATGTAATCATCGGGAATTTTAAGGCGGAAATTAATAGTAAACCCCTCTTCCGAGTAACAGTACTAACTCAACCCCGACAATTGTAACCGGACTTAGCAATATAAAAGTCATAACAGCAGGCAATCTATTTAGTTTTGCAATTTCTAAGGATGGAAATGTGTGGGGCTGGGGAGCTAACACGAATGGCGAACTGGGAGATGGTACGAGAATTAATCCAGTTTCACCTGCCATGGTAGCCTTAACTTAAAAGAGACGTGTAGAGGAGTATTTTATTTTGGGAAGGGCAGGGAGTACATTTAAACCAAAAATATTGAGCAAGAAACCTGGTATTTTAACATATGGGATGACACCACCGAAGGCAAGCCATTCACCAGAAAAGATATCAGAAATTGCACAGAAACAGGTTAAAAGACTTAAAAACGTTGAATTAGATGCTTTAATTCTTTACGACGTCCAGGAGGAAGTAGAAAGAGTTGAGCATGAAAGGCCTTACCCATATTTACCAACGATTGATCCAGCTATTTATGGTGATAAATATCTAGGACAAGTGGAGGTCCTAGGATTTCATTTGAAGGAGCAAACAGTATATTACATTATTACGTTAAATGAAAAGTGTACCCATTTTACGGTACTCTTTTTAATAGCGCTTTTTCTCATTTAAAATGAAATATTAGATGATTATTAGTTACTGGGGATTTAAATTCTCAATTAAATTGAAACAGTCTCTCTTATTTTATAAGGGTTTTCTGATAGTGAATTTTCATTTAAAATGAAAATTCACAGAAAACTAGAAATGTGACTATGCATAGCTACTTTACTAAAAGCAAGCGATCATCGAGAGGAAGTGTTTATCCTTTTATCTCAATGGATCGCTTGTTTTTTATTATTGATGATGTTCATTGAGAGGTTTTAACTATATGAGTTTTAGATACTATAGAACTACATACAGACTATGATAAAGAATTTATTGAATTTAGGGTAAGAAATGCTTTGGAATGAAAAAGGTAGTATTTAAAGAAAAAGTTAAGGTTGGAATTGCGATTTGGTAAGTAACAACGTATTTACGCGGTGTGTCTGGTCTGTGAACTCTGTGTTCTGACTAAGCTTTTAACACAAAAAACACGCGTACTTGTCTAACACAGGTACGCGTGTTTTTGTTATTCCACTACGAGAGGAATTATTTTTACATATCTAAATTTTTGAATGCATAAGGCAATAAATCCCTTAAACTCAGCTCTAAGATTTCTTTTTTCTCATTGGTTAAATAGACAGGCATGTCGGGCAAACAGAATTCCGATAATACTTGTCTGCAGATACTGCATGGCGGCAGAAAATCCATTGTGTCACCTGCTACAGCTATAGCCTGAAAATCACCTTTAGTATAGCCCTTTGTAATAGCCGTGAAGATTGCTGTTCTCTCTGCACAATTAGTAGCGCCAAAAGATACATTTTCTACGTTTATTCCATTAATAACATTTCCATCTTTAAGCAATAAGGCTGCTCCAACTGGAAATTTAGAATAAGGGGCATAAGCAGCTTTCTTTGTGTTACGTGCGCTTTCCATTAATTCTTCTTTATTCATAATACTCACCCTTTTTAAATAAGAATGAACCTTTCGGTCCCCTTATCGCCAACTTTAAGGTTGGCAGGACTTCTAATATTATAGTCACATCAAATGGTTGTCAACATGTACTACTCGATAAGTATCATTAAGGAATCATAGCTTTAAAATATAACTAGATATAGTAAATAGAAGTTACACATATTAAGCCCGCCATGGTAACCTTATCTTAAAAGCGACGAGTAGAGGGGTTTTGTAATGTGGGAGCGGCAGAGAATACATTTAAACAAAAAATATTGAGCAAAAAACCGGGTATTATAACATATGGGATGACACCACCGAAGGCAAGCCACGCACCAGAAAAGGTCTCGGAAATCGCCCAGAAACAGGTTGAGAGACTTAAAAACCTTGATTTAGATGCGTTAATTCTGTACGACGTTCAGGAAGAAGTAGACAGAGTGGATCATGAAAGACCTTATCCCTATTTACCAACGATTGATCCGGCTGTCTATGGTGATAAATATCTAAGACAGGTGGAGGTACCGAAAATAATTTACCGGTGCGTCGGTAATGATACTAGAGCTCAGTTCGAGGATTGGGTTAAAACTGACGAAAATGAAGATAGATTTTCCGTGTATGTGGGCGCTTCGTCAAGTAAACAAGAGGTGAAATTGAATTTACCAGAGGCTTATAAGCTAAGTAAACAGCTAAATAACAATTTAACTTTTGGCGGAGTTGTCATTCCGGAAAGACATATAAAAAAGAATGATGAGCATATACGGGTTGTCGAAAAGACCAACAATGGGTGCAACTTTTTTATTACACAGGCAACTTATAATGTAGAGGCATCTAAGAATTTATTGTCTGATTTATATTATTACTATACAAATAACGGTTTTGAGATGGTTCCTATTTTATTTAATCTTGCACCATGCGGCACGGCGAAAACATTACAATTTATGAAGTGGTTAGGGATCAGTATCCCGGGATGGTTAGAAAACGAGTTAAAATACTCGAATGATATTTTGGATAAATCAATCCAGCTATCGCAAAAAATCTTTGAAGAATTACTAGATTTCGGGCTGGAGAAGGGAATTCCTATTGGTTGCAGTATTGAAAGTGTTTCAACAAGTAAGTTGGAAATTGAAGCGTCCGTACAGCTTGTTAAAGATGTGAAGGCTATTTTGGATAAGAAGCTGCCTACCAAATAGAAAAAGATTCCTCTAATTATTGAGAAACCCAGGTCATTTAAAGACCATGGGTTTCTTTTTAGGTTATATGCCACTAGGTCAAATTATTAAACATTATAGCCGAAGCCCAGTATAGTAAAAGACTTGTCCTGATCTTCCGGCACCATTCTGATTTCTACCTGATGCTCCCCGCTAACCTCATTTTGATAAAGAATTATCGGATTGCAATGTGTCCAATTATTCTCATGTGGATCAGCGGTGACTACAAGACAACCATCGACGTAAATGTTCGCCTTGCCGAATTCGCTGCTGCCAGAATCCTTGTATACGAGGATGAGATTTTTGCTTGTTATCGTCAGCTTGAAGCTGTGTTCCCCAGAAGACGCTGAATGCATCCAATTATGAGGGAATTCCGGAGTTCCGAAAGGATTGGCATCCATTTCTACCCGCTGCAAATCGGTATCGATCCCCGAAAATCCGCCCACCTCGATCCTGCCTGCGTCAATATGGCTTTTGCGGTCCAGCAGAAGGGTTCCCGCAAAATCATTCCCGATGACCGGATGTTGATCCAATAGGAGATCATCTTCGTCCATTAGCGTTTTGTGGGTTTCGGAGAATAAATAAGCCAGACAATCAGCCATCACCCGGTGACCATCATTAGTAGGATGATAGATATCATAGAAAAATTGCCGTTTCGAGAGGATGTTCCCCTCATTTTTGCTTAGGCGGAACTGCCCGGATACCGCATCCTTTACACTAACCATAGGAAGATTATAAGCCCGGCCAATGGGGGAGAGCCGTTCCTGCAGGTTCCAGTCATTCATAAACACGCTGAACAGGAGAACTACTGCCGGTCTATTATCGGCGGAAAGTATTTTTAGGCATAAGCTTTCAAAACAGTTGCCTTTCGTTTCATCCCCTTCGTCGTTTACCGCAAATTCTACCACCACGATATCAGGTGTTACAGAACCTTCCCGAAGAATATCCCTTTCATAACGGATGACCCCAAGCTCGGACGGTGTTCCACCTACCCCAGCCTTCACAAAATGGATGTTCTCACCACCATTCGTACCGAATAATTCCTTAAATCTCAGATACGATTGGTAGGCATAACATTCTGTATGGATCGGCTTAGCACCTGCTCCCTGTGTAATGGAACCCCCAATATAAGCAATCGTGACATCCTCACCTTTTATAGCCTTATGGATGGCCGTTTTTAATCTTTTATTATTGCCCGGATGAAGCAAGGATTGGGTAATGATCTCCCGGTATTCGTTAGAATCAAACGCTACAGGCGGTTCAATGATTAGCTCTGGTACAGAATAACCGTCATGCAAATAAAAAATTATACTCGCGATGGCCAGTTCGCCTTCATGTTTAAATTCAAAAGCGAATTTGCCGAGCACTGCATCCTCTTCAGACCATTCCAAATCCTCTAACTTTAAGAGGACTTCTGAACCGTCGGAGGGACAGGGCACACGTATGCTGCTGCCTGTTTCGTATTTGCTGGTTTTGCCCCAGTTCTGCAATAGAAAAGAGATGGGCTCGTTCTGCTCAGGATCCCTTCTCACAGACACTCCGATACTATGGACTAATTTGCGAAATCCAACACAGTTTCCTAGCAGCTCCAGTATTGTCTCATCAGTGACGCCGCCAATATATCTGGCCTTGTCGATTAGATAGTTACCTTCCAGATAAACTTCCTGTGAAGGTGGACCTTCGGCCCGGGCTGTCGCCTCAATCGCTGTTTCGTAGAGCACAAAAAAACCGTTCCTGCGTTCAGCCGGGTCCTTGGGCGCCTTTGGACCTTCAATCTTGCCACCTGTAATGACCCCGTTATTGTTTTTCATATTGATCATCCTCGCTTTTTGTATAAGCTTTTCTTGTTATGGATGCGTTTGCAAAAAACATGCTTCTGTTAGAAGGAATACCTGTTAACAGTAACACCAAATATCCAGATTGTTCAACCGATAAACAAAGTTTCGTTTAATAATTACAAAAAGTTGCTAGTTTACACATGGAAGTTGAAATCGCTTACTTATATAATGTGCCTAGTCATACGAAAATAGGATGCTTAAGGGGAGAATTATCATGCCTACGAAGGAATTGCACCTTGTGAAGCAGGGCAATGCTGCCAAGATTTACATAGACCCCAAGGGGAAAGATTATGAGGGATTACGCCGGGTGGCACAGTCTTTTGCAGCAGATGTTAAACAGGTAACAGAGGTTGAGCCTGAGATATATACACAATTGAACGAATTGGATGGAACAGTCATAATCGCTGGATCGATAGGCAGCAATGATTTTATCGGTGATTTAATCGCGGAGGGAACCGTTGATGTATCGGCCATCCAAAATAAAAGAGAATGTTATAAAATTCAGGTGGTTGAACAACCCACAGCGGGAGTGGACAAGGCGCTAGTCATTGTAGGAAGTGATAAACGAGGGACGATTTACGGGTTGTATTCGATCTCCGAAAAGATTGGAGTTAGTCCTTGGGTGTACTGGGCGGATATTGTGCCGGAGAAGAAGCCGGCATTGTCCATTCCTGATAACAAGCTTCATGTGATCTCCAAGGAGCCTTCGGTTAAATATAGAGGTATTTTTTTGAATGACGACTGGCCGTCTTTAGGTTCTTGGGTAACTCAAAGATTTGGTGACTTTAATGAAGATTTCTATGTCAAGGTATTTGAACTCATTCTTCGCTTGAAGGGGAATTATTTATGGCCGGCGATGTGGAGCGCCGAATTCAGCCTGAATGGTAAAAGCAGCCCGATTGCCAACGCCAAGCATGCACAAGAATACGGAATTATTATGGGGACCTCCCATCATGAACCCTTATTCCGGGCAGGCAGTGAATGGCAGAAGGTATACAGCCAATACGGAACAAGTAACCTATGGGATTTCGCCCGTAATAAACAGGCGATTACAGATTTCTGGGAAGACGGAATCAAGCGTAATCAGGACTTTGATAACTTGATTACCCTAGGCATGCGGGGGGAAAGTGACTCTGCGCTGGAGGGCTCCGATCAGGAGAATATTGATCTGCTTAAGGATATTATACTTACGCAAAAAGAACTATTGAAGAAATACAATCTTGAACATGCGCCGCAAATTTTGGCCGTTTATAAGGAAGTTGAGAAGTACTGGTATGGCACTGCCGGGGTGGAAGGGTTGAAGGACTGGGATGTTCTGAATGACGTTACGATCCTGCTTGCTGACGATAACTTTGGCAATCTCCGCAAAATCCCGACGAAAAACGAACGTAACCGCAGCGCAGGATGGGGGATGTATTATCATTTTGACTACCATGGTGGTCCGCATTCCTATGAATGGTTAAATACGACCCCGCTTGAAAAAGTCTGGGAGCAAATGTGTATGGCATTTGACTATGGCATCCGTGATGTATGGATTGTGAACGTCGGGGATTTGAAGCCTATGGAATTGCCCATTTCCTACTTTCTGGATTTGGCCTACGATTTTGAGGCTTGGGGGACAGGTGCAATCAATCGGACTGTGGAATACACCAACCGTTGGGTAGGGCAGCAATTCGGATATGTGCTGGAACAAGAGACATGTCTGGGAATCGCACAATTGTTAGGGGATTATATCCGGATGAACGGTCGGCGCAAGCCTGAAATTATTTATCCGTCCACCTTCAGTCCTATCCATTACAATGAGGCGCACAGAGTTCTGGAGCAAGCGGTGATGATCGAGAAGGCTGCCGGCAAATACGATGAGCTAATCCCGGAACAACTAAAGGATGCTTACTTCCAGCTCGTATATTTCCCTGCTGTTGCCTCGGCCAATGTGGTCAAAATGCAAATTTATGCTGGACTGAACCATCTATACGCTAAGCGAAATAGTATGTTGGCAAATACTTACGCTGCTCTGACCCGCGAAACCATCGAACGGGATAAGTATCTGGAGCTGGTTTATAATAGCGGAATTTCGGATGGAAAATGGCAGGGAATGATGAGTTCCCCTCATGTAGGGTATATACATTGGAATGCAGAAGGGTGGAAATATCCGGATGTAAACACCTTGACGCCCGCCAGAGGTTCTTTAATGATTGTCGATGTGGAAGGAACGGAACAAGCGTATGTTTCCGGCACAGCTAATCTTCCGGTATTTACAAATCTCCAAAAAGAAAACTATCGCATCACAATCAGTAACGGTGGAGAAGCGGGTTTTGAATATCAGGTGCGGAGCAGCATAGATTGGATCAAGCTTGAGAAAATACGCGGCTGGATTGAGGCAGGGGAGACGCTTCAGGTTTCCGTAGATTGGGAGAAGGTCAAAGAAACATCGACGGGCGAAATTACGATCTCCGGTGCCGGGAATATAATTAAGGTGAAGGCAGCCGTGGATTGGATAGACATTCCGGATATGCCACCGATGACATTCATCGAGACCCATAATATCGTGTCCATTGAAGCGGAGCATACCATAACTCGTGTTTCGAAATCAGGGGTGGTATGGAAGACCATTGACAGCTATGGACGTTCTTTATCCTCGGTTAAAATGTTTCCGGATGCTGTATCTTTTGAACAACCGGAGGATGCACCTTGTCTGGAATATCGGATTCTAGTGCAGCAGGACACCGATTATAGCTTAACCGCGTATATTGCGCCGACAAACAATCTGTCACAAACTAGCCGGTTAAAATATGCGATAGGTTTCGATGATCAGGCACCCGTGATTAAGGATGCTTTACCAACGAACTTTGAAGGCGGCAATCATGATAATGAACCGTGGTGCCGTGCGGTTATGGACAATATTCATGCTGTAACCACCAGCCATGCTTTAACGAAGGGTCTTCATACCCTCCGCTTTTACGGATTGGATGCGGGTCTGGTTCTACAAAAGCTTGTATTGTCCGCTGCCCAGCTTCCTTATTCCTATTTAGGGCCGGAGGAGAGCTTTTATACTAGCGGGACGGCGTCCATTCTTAGTTAGGTTGAATTAATAGGGCGAACAACAGGGTTGCTTCGGATCCTCCGTTATTTCAGGGCAGATGACGGAGGATAACCCTTTATATTTTTGAAAACGTTGCTGAAGTAGGCAACATCTTGATAACCACAGTGCGCTGCCACTTCGGACACATTAAAACCACCTGCCGATAGAATCATCTCAGCATTGTTCACCCGCACCTTGTTTATAAATTCTTTACAGGTGGAGCCAGTGTTCTGCTTAAACAGCTTACCAAGATATACGGGATTTAGGGCAACCAAATCTGCCAGCTCCTTGATCGTAACTTCCTCCGAATAATGATCCATGATATAGGTCATCACTTTTTGGATTCTTAGATCTATCAGAGGTGTTTCTTGATGGTGGGCGATACTTAATAAGCGGTACACAATCAGTTGAAAGATGGCCCGGGCCTTCATTTTGTAGAAAGGTTGTTTGCCCATCCAGACATGTGAGAATTCTTTAATATCCTCTAGAATCTCTTTAGTTCTCCAATTCCTAGTTACAGTCTCAAAAGGGAGCTGCACATGATTGTCCTCACCCTCCCAGAAGAAATTGAAGGCAAAGGAACGCATGGGTGCCTCCTTGAAAGTCTGAGCTTCCCGAATGCTGCCAGAAGGGGCATAGAGCATATCCCCGGCTTCAACCGTGAATTTCTCTCCATTAATAAAATAGTCAGACTTTCCTTCTACGATGAAGGTAAGATCATGGAAATCAATTTTACTCCTCGTAATCTCCCAATCCGGGAAGGATCGGCGATCAACGAACAAAAAAACACGGGGAACAAGATTTTCGTATTTGGTAATGTCCATTTCTACCACCCCTCTTTCCTTATAAATAGATCCGCGCTAATGCCGATTGGTATATTATACAAAAATGAATCCGATTAAGAAATGGGATTGTAAATTGACTTTGCGCAATCAGAAGAATACAATAGTTTTATGACTATCGAACAATATTCCTTAAAAGATGATGAAAAGCGAGTGAAGATTTTTAAAGCATTAGCAGAAGTGAAACGAATTGAAATGATTCGTTATCTTCATCTCCATAAGGAGAACAATACATGTGGGTCCATTGGTGAATCTATGGGAATGGATAAATCCAATGTGTCGTACCATCTGAAGATTTTGTATGAAGCTGATTTAGTAAGTGTCACACGTATGGGGCAGAATAAGATTAGCCAGCTTCGAGAGGATACGTTTAGCGAATTATTACCGGGTTTCTTGGACAGTTTATAATATGTCCGGAAACCTATAATTTTTTCTTGATAGTTTGATAGTTTTATAACTATTTGATAATCATGTACAGGGTTTGGTTAATAGTTATAGGTAGCAGCAAAAATAAATATTAATGGAGTAGTGATCTATGAATCAGTTGAAAAATAAACAGGTCCTGTTAATTTCACGTCCTGTAGGCATGCCAACCCAGCAAAATTTCGAGTTCAAAGATATTCCTGTAGTTGAAGCAAAAGAAGGACAAGTTGTTGTACGTACGTTGTATTTGTCAGTGGATCCTTATATGCGCGGAAGAATGAATGATTCTAAATCGTATATTCCTCCGTATCAGCTTAATGAAGTCATCGCTGGAGGACTTGTGGGAGAGATCGTAGAATCCAAATCGGAGCGATTCAAAGCTGGAGATAAAGTCATCGGTATGCTGGGCTGGCAGTTATATAATACTGTAGATGCTAAAGCAGTAACCAAAATCGATGATTCGATTGCACCTGTATCGGCTTACTTAAGTGTTCTAGGTTTAACAGGGCTCACTGCATATTTCGGTTTACTTGATATCGGGCAGCCGAAAGAAGGAGAGACTGTCGTAGTGTCTGGAGCAGCGGGTTCAGTGGGGATGTTTGTTGGACAGATTGCCAAAATCAAAGGCGCTCGTGTCGTTGGGATCGCAGGTAGCGATGATAAATGCGACTATTTGAAAAAAGAACTTGGCTTTGATGCAACCATTAATTATAAAACAACGGAAAATTTAGGCCAGGCTTTGGAAGAAGCATGTCCAAAGGGTGTTGATGTTTATTTTGACAACGTGGGTGGATCGATTTCAGATGCTGTGATGAGCTTGCTTAATGATTATGCACGTATTCCCCTATGTGGCGCTATTTCTTCCTATAATAGTACAGATGGAGATATGGGTCCACGTATTCAGAGCAGATTGATCAAAACCCGCTCCCTTATCAAAGGATTCGTTCTTAGTGATTACGCAGCCCGCCAGTCAGAAGGACTTCAAGAGCTTGGAAAATGGCTAACAGAAGGTAAATTAAAATATGAAGAAACAGTTGTTGAAGGATTCGACAATGTGGTTGAAGCATTCCTGCAATTGTTCCAAGGTGCGAACCTCGGGAAGATGCTTGTTAAGGTGAGCGACTCCGAATTCTAAAACAACACAAACAGCTCTGGTAGAGATTTTTATATATCAGGGCTGTTTGTATTATTACCAATCAAATCCGTTCAGACCATACCCTGTTTGGACTTCATGCATTTAAGATTGTATGTGCGGCCATAGGCTTTTGCATATTTGACGATTCGCTCAATCATGCTGGTGTCATTCAGTTTGGTAAACGGGCACGGATCGGGGGCAGTATTTACTTCCAAGATCCATGGTTTAAGGCGTCGATCCAAAGCAATATCCACACCGATTTCCTGCAGGCCGGGATAGGCTGTGCTCAGCTGTCTGGCGGAGTTCACTCCGATTTGTTGCATGGACCGGATCAACGCGCTACTATTCTCTACGTTTGTGTAGGATTCTAATAATGCCTCTACCGGATAAATCGTTCCCCCTTGGCTCCCATTCGTAACCACTTTGCGAGGATGAGCTACGCGACCCGCAATGCCTGTAGCTTCCCACCCACCCTTAAGATTTCTTTGCACCATAACCCGGATATCAAATGGCCTTCCCTCATAAACCAAAAGCCAAATCCCTTTTTGCACCAAATAGGACTTTCCTTGGGTCTCGCTAGAGATTGCCCGATAAGCCATCTCGTAATCAGAAAATGTATGTTTATGCGTACCGGACTGATAGCTGTAGGCTGGTCGTTTTTTGGAGGAATGATCTTGCGATCTTTCAATCCGGATTACACCCTGTCCCAAAGATCCACAGCAGGGCTTAATGTACACCATTTTATGTTTTTGCAACATCTCATAGAGTAGGTTTTTATTCATTTTTTTCGTTATCGGGATATACTTCCTTAGCTCTTGTTTTCTAAGCAGTACCCTTGTTTTCGTCAGCTTATTGGATATCCGCCGTATTGGCTCCTTCATTTTGTTCCTCCGTTCTATATATCTATAGGCTATATTACGGGAATACGCAGTTTTTGCTTGGGCAAACACAGAATAATAGAACACATGCAAAGAATTCTACATATGAATATTGGAGGCATTTATTAAACTTGGGCTGCAGCATGCGGTCAACGGGAGGCGGCTATGATGCTGCTCGGGAAATTGCAGAATAAGGTGCAAGAAGTAATGGACGAATACCCTTGGTACAAGGGGCTGATTGATGGGGAGAAAACGAATTATAACCTGCAGAACTTACCTCTTATGTCTTCGAAAACACTTGAAACCTTCTATTATAACCAACCCATCGATCCTTCTTGGACTGTTTATAGGACGTCTGGTACAAGCTCAGGCCGTAGAAAAGCAATCCTCTACTCTGAGGAAGATGACAAACACTATGTGGATATTAAAACGAAGCTATTCGGCGAGCTTATTGCGGGAAGCGGATGTAACAGAGCGTTGGCGGATATGGGCACTGGACATGCAGCAAACACTGCGCTGACCATTTTTGAAAGGTTAGGATTGGAGAAAAGTTCAATACCCTTTGAACTGCCAATCGAACAGCATATTGAACAGCTTAAAGCTTTTAAACCTGACTTGCTCTATACGATGCCGTCCATCCTTGACCATATCGTATATGCTGCCGGAAACCCGCGTGAATTCGGAATTCGCAAGATTATTTTGGTAGGGGAAATTGCTCCGCCTGAGTGGCAGCGGAATATGGCTGGCTTGTTTGGTATTGATCCTAGAGATATCATCGATACTTACGGCTCCATTGAAATCGGTACGATCGCTTATTACTCCCATGATCATGGCAGGTACATTTTTGCCGACGGAATTTTTGCGGAAGGAATCGGGGTTCAGGAGTTAGACGAAGAAGTAAGGCCGCTTCGGAACAATGAAAGTATTCTGGTGCTTACCTCAACTGTCCGCAAGATGCTGCCAGCTCTTCGTTTTGTTACTTATGACGTTGTAAGGGATTTTAGGCCTGTGATGATAGACGGGGTTGAACAACAAAGCTTTGAGTCCATTGTAAAAAGAGTGGGTCAAGAACTGAAGCACGGTGAGAAGATCAGCCTGTACGATATCGAGCAGGTCGTATACCGTCATATTGAAGATGCGATCATTCGGGTCAAGGTAAAAAACAATGCGCTCTCTATTTATATCAAGAGTAAATCTGTGAAGCCCTCTATTATTCCGGTAATCAAAGAGGAAATCAGGGAGTGTATTCCGGAAATCGGGATGATGATTCGCAACCATCTGCTTGATGATATTGAGATCATTATAGTAGCTAAAGGGGAGTCGCTGGCCAGCGGGCAGGTCAAGAACAAGAAGTTATATTATCAGAAGGACAAAGCTAAGGTGGACATAAATATCCAAGGCGGTATCTTGTCGACTATCGGAAAAACGCCATTAATCAAGCTGAATAATTTGTTCCAGAACAGTGAGTTCGAAGTCTACGCAAAAATGGAACTGCTAAATCCGGGAGGAAGTGCGAAAGACCGTCCAGCTCTGCGGATGATCCATGAGGCATGGAAGGAAGGGAAAATCGGGCCGGGAACTACTATTATTGAGTCAAGTTCGGGAAATATGGCGATTAGCTTGGCGATGATTTGCCAATATTTAGGGCTGCGGTTTATTAGCGTGGTTGATCCAAGAACTACCACAACAAATCTGCAGATTCTGAAAACATTAACTGCAAAAATTGACTTTGTTAGCGATCCCGACCCCGAGACCGGTGAATATCTGCCTGCTAGACTGAATCGAGTGCAGCGACTCTTGGAGGAAATACCGGGCAGCTACTGGCCGAATCAATATGCAAACGCAAATAACTATTTGTCCCACTACCATACGACCATGAAAGAAATCGTGACTGAGCTTGGGGAAGTAGATTATTTGTTTTGCAGCGTAAGTACATGCGGCACGATTCGAGGTCTCGCGGAATATGTAAGGGATCATGGTCTGAAGACTAAGATTGTTGCCGTCGATGCGGAGGGAAGTACTATTTTTGGTGGCAACAAAGAGAAACGGCGGTTCCCGGGACTCGGTGCTGGCATCGTACCCCCTTTCTGCAGAACGGATTTAATCGACCGTATCGTGCATGTCTCAGACTTGGATATCGTAAAAGGATGCCGAGCACTCGCTCAGAATGAATCGATTCTGGCCGGTGCATCCTCAGGGGCTAACCTTGCCGCTGTTAGGCGTATGGAGCAAGAATTGGCTCCAGGATCTGTCTGTGCGGTGATCCTGCATGACAAAGGGGAGCGTTACCTCGATACGGTATACTCTGACCCATGGATTCAGAATGAATTTGGGCAGGAGTTCTCGGCTGACGGTGGAGATGTCCTTGCTTAACGAGCGGCAAAAGGAGGTTGTGGAATGCTGTATTTAAACGATCGGGACATCCGGGAGGTGGGGCTTGATTGGCCTTCTCTCGTGGAATCGATAGAAACTACGGTGCGCATACTTGATTCTGGAGATTACGCGCAGCCCGTAAAACCTTATCTAAGGTATAAAAATCCTCAAAATCGTATTATTGCAATGCCCGCATACGTAGGGGGGAACGTGAACGCAGCAGGGATCAAATGGATTTCCAGCTTCCCGGATAATATCCAGGTTGGTCTTCCCCGCGCGCATAGCATCATTGTCTTGAATGATCCCATTACGGGCGAGCCTATATCCGTCCTAAGCTCTCCGCTCCCCAGCATCGTAAGGACAGCTTCCATCAGTGGACTGATGATTGGCTACTTTTTGCAGGCACGTTCACTTGAACGGATTTATCTTGGCATTATCGGCTGGGGACCAATCGGGCAATATCATTTTCAAATGGTTATGGCATTGTACGGAGATCGAGTTGAACGTGTCCGCATCTTTGATATAAGGGAAGTAGATTTGTCAGACATCTCATCTATATATAAGGATAGGATAGAAGTGGAGGAGACGTGGGCGGACGTTTATCGAAAGTCCAATATCTTTATCACCTGTACCGTATCCAATCATAGATATATCGATATGCTTCCGGCGGAAGGTAGTCTTCTACTGAATATTTCACTGCGTGATTATAAACCTGAGGCATTAGCTTCGGTGAAGTCCATAATCGTCGACGACTGGGATGAGGTGTGCCGCGAAAACACTGACATACAGCAGCTCCATCTGAAACATGGGTTAACTCGTGCCGATACCCGAATGATTACCGATGTCGTCTCGCGCCATTGCCTGAATGAACTCAGAGCCGATGAGCCGATTTTCTTTTGTCCGATGGGGATGGCGGTTTTTGATATCGCAACAGCGGTATACTTCGTGAAGAAGGCTAGAGAAAAAGGGATCGGGACTGAGCTACAGTAAGGTTGTAGGCATACGTTCGCTATGGGATTTTTTATAGATTTTTCTGATGTAACTAGACTATGATCCGTCACTTTTAAGGGTGGATTGCTGTCTAGTTTTTTTATTGTCTTGTTAACGTTCCATTCATAATACTCTGATAATCTCTATAAGTGTTAGGCGGATGATCATCCACCCCAATAAATGATGACTCGGAGGATAATAATGTTGACACCTATGAAAAAAAGGCTGATCGCTGGTCTGACCCTATTGGCTGTGATTAGTGCCGGCTTTGGCGCAAGCTTGGTATTTCCCGGGAAACAGGCCTCGGCTGAGAACCAAACGGGTCAAACCGCGCTGCCGGCAGCGCAAATTGAAGCATTTGCCAATCTCGATGATACCGCGGGACTGACTAGCTTCGTTGATGGAATTATGGAAAAAGATATGAACCGGCTGCAAATTCCGGGAGCGGTTATCTCCATTGTAAAAGACGGCAAGATTATTTTGACCAAAGGTTATGGCAGTTCCAATCTGGAAGAAGCGGCACCGGTTAATCCGACAACCAGCATGTTTCGAATCGCTTCAACAACAAAGCTGTTCACCTGGACAGCGGTGATGCAAATGGTCGAACAAGGTAAGATAGATCTGGACACTGATATTAACACCTACCTGAAATCAGTGGAGATCCCTGCTACATATCCTGAGCCGATCACGATGCGCCATTTGATGACACATACAGCGGGGTTTGAAGAGGGTGGAGTGGGTTATCAAATCACTACCGACCCTGCCAAATTGCCGGGATCAATCTCGGAAACACTCAATAAGCATATGCTGGCACGGGTAAGACCCCCCGGAGAGATGAGTTCTTATTCGAACTTCGGGGCTACTCTCGCGGGTCTGATTGTGGAGGAAGTCAGCGGTGTTCCTTACAATGACTATATACAAAAGTATATTTTCGATCCGCTCGACATGAAATATTCGACGGTGGTAGAGCCTTTGCCGGAGTCATTCATACCCAATCAAGTTGTAGGGTACACGAGTGAGAACGGCAGCTTTATTCCTGGCACACCTACCTTCGAGGGCGGCTTTCGTCCTGCCGGCTCGGGTACAGTATCAGCAGTAGACATGGCGCACTTTATGATTGCCCATCTGCAGAACGGGAAATATGGTGACCAGCAGATTCTTAGAACGGAGACTGCAGAACTAATGCATTCAACGGCGTACCAATTCGATAAACGTATGCCGGGAGTAGATCTGGGGTTCTCTGAGAAACGCATCAATGGTCTTAGACTAATCACTCATGGTGGTTCCGACCCCATGTTTAATACAGAGTTTTATCTTGTGCCTGCCAAGCATGTAGGTATCTTTGTTTCCTATAACGGCGGTCAGGGCGGTGATTCCGCGGCAGGCCTAGTCCATGCCTTTTTTGAGCGCTATTATCCCGATCCTGAAGCGAAGCAGCCTGAATTCTCCACTTCTGCAGAATCTGTTCAGAAATATGCGGGAACCTATCAATTCACACGCCGTAACCACAGTGATATTGATAAATTTTTCAATTTTTTTGCCCAGCTAAATGTTAAGGTAAAGGACAATAAGCTATCTTTGGGAAGTGGTAGTGAACAACAGTTGTATAGAGAAATCGCTCCGAATTTGTTCCAGCTCGAGGGAGGCACCGAACAAATCGGCTTCCGCACAAATGATACCGGTAAGGTTACACATATGCTCTTAGGTATGGCACCGGAAATGCCACTGGAGCGTACGCCACTCTTGAATCAGAATAAGTTTTGGCTTATCGTACTTGGCGGCTCGGGGTTGATTTTCATCACTGCATTGCTTGGACTAATCTTCTCCAGACGCAAGATCAAGGTGATGACGCCTCCGGAAAAGTGGGCCATCCGCTTATCTGCGGGAACTGCTGGGTGGGCGCTGCTATCTTTCGTTACGATATTTATGGTGGTTATGTCCATGGATACGATGCAGAAGTTCAGCGGTATCAGTCTTTCGCTTTCTCTCAGTTTAGTTATGCCAATCCTTTTGGTTGGACTGACTTTAGCTTTGCTAATCTCGGCTATACTGGTTTGGAAGAATAAATACTGGACAGCTTTCAAGCGTGTGCATTATACACTAGTGGCACTTTCGGCTGTAGTGATGACTCTGTTTTTCTACTATTGGAACCTGTTGGGTTGGCAGTTCGGATAACTTCGTTTCTTGTCAAGAATATATCATATATAATGTAAGCTTAAGAGAGGAGGACAATCGTGGCTACTATACTTATTGCTGATGATGATGATAACATCCGAAAGCTAATGTCTTTGTTTTTGCGAAAAGAAGGTTTTGACCTCAAAGAAGCCAGGGATGGCACCAAAGCGCTGTCCATTATAGAGAACTCGCGAGTCGATCTCGTCATCCTAGATATTATGATGCCAGGATTGGATGGTTGGGATCTGTGCAGAGAAATCAGGCGCTCTGATGCCAACATTCCCCTCCTCATGGTGACGGCTAAAGGAGAATCTGCACATAAAGTGAAAGGTTTTCAACTCGGCACGGATGACTATTTGACCAAACCGTTTGATCCGCTTGAACTGGTGATGCGAGTAAAAGCTTTGCTTAAACGCTCGCTGGTTGTTTCTTCCCAGTCTGTGCAGTTGGGCAATGTGGTGCTTAACCGCCGCACTTTCCAGGTTACGCGTGATGAAGAACCGGTAACGATTCCTTTGAAGGAATTTGAGCTACTGTTTCTGCTGGCTAGTCACCCTAGGCAAATCTTCACAAGAGAACAGTTGATTTCTCAAATCTGGGGATTGAACTATGAAGGAGACGGCCGGACTGTAGATGTGCATATAAGCCGGTTGAGGGAGAGATTCTGCGGTAACGACGAGCAATTTCAAATCGAAACGGCCCGCGGCCTAGGATACCGGCTGATCCCTGCGCTATGATCAAGACATTGTATGTACGCGTCGTTCTCACGTTTTTAGGCATCATTATCTTTAGTCTGATTTGTTCCTTTTTCATTGGTTTGTATGTCTTTCAGAAACAAATAAGTTACGAGGGACAGAATGAAATGATCACAGTGGGGAAGGAGATCATTCACCGTTATGATGACGCCAAGCCTGAGGATACAGACGAGTTCTTGAATAGTATGGTTAAGGTATCTGCATACCCTATCCACTTGTATAATCATTCCGGGGAATATACCTTTTATGGGCTCAAGGATAGTCCGGCCGTCACTATCACCCCCGAGGCTGTGAAACAAGTGCTGCAAGGAAAACTCTATCGTTCCTCCGCGAAAGATAAGGATACCTTTATCGGGATGCCCTTTATGTTTAACGGGGAGTGGCAAGCAATGTTCTTGCAGTATTCTGCCGAGAACGAAAATATCGTCAATCGGATGCTGCTCTTTGTGCTTTTACTCGTGCTTTTACTGGGTAGTCTATGCATTCTTATTGCCGCCAGATATTTGGTGGAGCCGATCAAAGCTTTGACGAATGCGACAAGAAGGCTGGCCAAGGGTGATTTCGAGGTAGAGCTTAAAGTAAACCGAGTAGACGAAATAGGGGAACTGACACAAAGCTATGTGGAGATGGCCGGGGAGCTGAAGCAGCTGGAACAGATGAGGCAGGATTTCGTATCCAACGTTTCTCATGAAATTCAGACACCGCTTACGTCTATTTCCGGCTTTGCCAAGGCATTGCAGAACAATGATCTAATTGTGGAAGAGGAACGTTCTGAATATCTTGATATCATCATTGCAGAGAGTGAACGTCTGTCGAGGTTAAGTGATAATTTGCTGAAGCTCGCTTCCCTGGATTCTGAACATCATCCCTTTAATGCAGGTTCCTTCAATCTTGACGAGCAGATTAGAACCATCGTTGTGACCTGTGAGCCACAATGGTCTGCCAAAGGCATCGTTATCGATCTTGAGCTGCCGGAAGCTGTCAAAATTAAGGGTGATGAAGATCAGCTGAAGCAAGTATGGATGAATTTGCTGAGCAACAGCATCAAGTTCACACCTGAAGGCGGGAACATCCGCATTAGTATAGATGACAGTGCAGCAGATGTATCGGTCACCATCAGTGATAACGGGATCGGGATTTCCCCGGAAGAGTTCAACGCCGTATTCCAAAGATTTTATAAAATAGACAAGTCACGGAATGGAAACAACAATGGCAATGGCTTGGGACTTGCAATCGTTAAAAAAATTGTCTCCCTGCATCAGGGAAACATAGAAGTGGACGGTGCGGTTGGAGCGGGAACGACGATTATCGTCAGGTTGCCCCATAAGTGAAATTAAGGGTTTGTCTGATTCTTGGATTGCCGTACGCCAAACATAATGAAATCCTTGAATTGCCGGTCCATAACCCGATCTTCCTCCGTAACCACACCCCCCCGCTGATGAGTAATAATGACGGCTTTTTGTAAATACATGAAATACAGGTGGGTGGACTTGTGCAGAATGTCCAGCCACTTATTTTTTTCCTCCGGAGCTACTGATATGGACTCAAGGAGAATTAACCGTGAATACCAGCCTTCCATAGCCTGCTTAAAGTCAGGAAGTTCCGCGGGATTTTTGGAAAGCGTGCTGTAGTAAACTCCAAAAATGGCATCATAGTAGATCAGGGCTTCCTGCTGATCTCTTAATGCCAGATATTTATCGAGAATGTTCTCCAATGATTGTACAGGGTGTTCAAAATCAAAATCAAACAGCAGCTGTCCAAACATCCGCTCCAGATTAAGGACATAGATTTGAGCGGCTAACTCTTCCTTGTCTTTATAATGATGATACAAAGTACGCCGGGAGATGCCGGCTTGTTCCGCAATCTGTGCCATATCCGTGCGCTCAATACCTTGAGCACAGAATAAGCTAAGCGCTGTATCCTTAATGATCTCCCTTGTCATTTGCATTTGCTTTTCCCGCAAATTCATTGATTTTCTCTCCTGTCTTGTTGCAACTCTTCCGCTGCTTCTAGCACTATTTCTGAGCTGGCTTCGAATTCATGAGGAATTTGCTGCCCACTGAATAGGGGTTCTTCCGGTTGATCGCATCACCTAACCAATTCAGAAGCTTCACACCATCCTGTTCAGCCTGAAAGAAGGTCTCTCTGGTGGCAAAAGTGTGCGGAGTTGTACCCGTCTTAGCGTTCAGTCCATAGTCGGTGAGATAGTAATAATAATTAGGTAAAGTGGCTGCCAAAGAAGAAACAGATTGCCGCATTTCCTGTGACCACTCATTAATGATGCTTTGATCTCTTGGCCCCTTGTAATCGTTGATATTGTTCTGAAAGTGGATTAGAATCTCGTCAAATACCGAGTAGGATTGCAATATTATCGCATTCGCAGGAAGTAGATGGCCGTTCGCTTTAAAAGCTGCCCCGATGATATCCGCTTCAGGGGCATATCCGAAGTTCTTCACGAAGTCTGCCTGCCATTCCTGCTTCACAACATTTGGCCACTTGTCTGATTTCAAGAAGGAACTGTCTGAATATTGGAAAATCTCGGAGTTCTTGTAATGAGAGGCGATCTCGGGAGCCCAAAAAGCGGACCCGAAGCCACCAGCACTTTCGCCAGCAATCAGTAGTTTGCCGGGTTTATCCACGTTGGCATATATCCAATCGAGGCTGCTTCGCACATTATTGCTGCCGTTATAACGCATAGTAAAGGGGCTGCCGTCATCTTTTTTATATTCAACTGTGCGGTTGCCGATATGGAAGTCACCGGTGGAATAGGGAAGGTAGACCACATTCCAGCCATGAAAAGGATTGGCAGGGTTATCCGTATCCATCATGCCTCTCAGCAATGTCAACATATAGAAGGGGATGTTCTGGAAATAGTTGCCTGTATCTCCACCTTTAATAAAGTTCATAAGCTTGATGGGGTGTGCGGCACTTTGGGCATCCCAGCTGGCTCCGCCACCGGAAAAAAAGATGATCCAGTTATTATTTTCACCCTTTTTATTCCACAAAAAATACTCTGATCCATCACTTGATATGACATTTCCGTCTAGCGTGACTTTATTCCACTTGTAAGGCTTCACTTCCGCAATTATAGGGGTGGTAGTCGCCGGTCTTTTGATTACAAAAGCGCTGATTGCAAACATGGCAATCAAAACAAGGCTGAATAATCCAATACCTGTGAATATTGTGATTTTCCTCATTTTTCTCATATCCATCTCTCCCTTACTCGGAGTATACGTCAAGATCACTCATTACACAAGGTGTATACCTAAAATCATAAAACAATCATGAGAAAATATATAAAGAGGTGTCCTCGCAGCCTTTGATCCATGGCTACAGGGACACCTCGATTGTGTATGTTACTTTATTAATTTTGCTGCTTCGATTTCAAATGTTTTTAGTTCGTAAGGTTCAAGTATAAAAGTAATGACAGGTTCAGTGTGGACTTCCCCTTCAGGACGCTCCATTAGATTACACTCTTGCCACGAAATAATATTCAAGTCGCTAGTCATATCAATTTGCTGACGGCTTCCGGAATAGTCGTGCACACGTACGATTAATTTTTGACCATCCTCAGACTTCTTGATCGCAGAAACCATAACCGTCTGAGTAGAAAGGCGAATAAGCGACTTGGATGCTCCTTCTGCTTGCCCCATGGTGCTCCGTAGAGGGTTGTTGACGGACCAAGCTTGACGGACGGTGTCACCCTGTAGCCAATCCCCATTATGAGGCAGGATAGCGTAGGTGAAAGTATGTTCACCTTGATCCGCTTCAGGGTCAGGGTGCGTTGCCGATTTGATTAAGGATAGACGCATCACATTATCCTTGATGTCATAACCGTATTTGCAGTCGTTCAGCAAGCTAACGCCATAACCACGATCTGATAAATCTGCCCACTGATGCCCCACAGTCTCGAATCTAGCGTAATCCCAGCTAGTGTTCCAATGTGTTGGACGCGTAACATTACCGAACTGGATATCATAAGTGGCTTCGGTAGCTCGTATTGCAACAGGGAAAGCTACCTTCATTAGCTGTTGTCGCTCATGCCAGTCTACCTTTGTCACGAAATCGATACGACGATGGTGTGCATGTAAGATCATTTGCTGCTTAATCGTGGAATCCATATAACTCCATGTGAATTGTACAACACATCGCAGTGAACCCTTTTCTATGACTTCAATGCTGCGGCAGTCGGTGACTTCACGTTTCTTTTGCTGATAGTAGATGTCAATGTCCCAAGCTTCATGGGCTAGGGGTTTATCTTCAAACACTTGGAACACGTTACCGTGACTTCCGTTTGCTAATACTTGTCTTTGTTCATTTATATCATAGATGGATACTAATTGACCTTGTTCGTTCCATTCAATTTCGAAGTGAGGCGTTGAGATTCCTGATTCATTTAGCTTGAATGGAGCGCTTAGTGACTTAGAATTCACATCTTCTACGAAGGAGATCGTTGTGTATCCAAGAGAAGGAATGTTAGATACTTCAACGATCCAGCGCTCACCTTCACGCTGAGCTTGTAGTTGTTTTCCTTCTGAGCTTATCCAATGTCCTGTTTCCATCCCGGCTTCAACAGTAATTTCTACGAGTTCTGTCAGCTCCCAAGCAGCATTGTTCCAGATCGTATATTTACCGGCTTCATTTCCGCTCACAAGTGCCTTACTGGATTGCTCCCAGACAGACTGACCTATTGCTTCTGCTTGTGCATATTCAATTGTACTGTCTTCATACACTTCACGAATCGAAGAGCCCGGAATAATATCATGGAATTGGTTGCGCAAAATAATTCTCCAGCCCTCGTCTAAATCGGTCTGACGATAGTTCGACCAGTCACCTGTCATTACACTTTGCAGTGTATTTAGCCATTCCGCCTCACGGTATAGCAGTTCAAGCTTACGGTTCATCCGCTTATTGTAGGCTTGGCTTGTGTAGGTGCCGCGGTGATATTCTAAGTAAAGCTCGCCATCCCATACATGGACATAACGATCTGTATTTGCAACAGTTTCTTGCAGGGTACGGAAGTAGTCTCCCGCTGTTCCTGTTTCAATCTTCGGCAGACCGGGAAGATCGTTTAACCGACGGCGCATCTCTAGCATTTCACGGTTCACACCCCCGCCACCATCGCCATATCCGTAAGAAAGTAACAGATTGCGATTTACTTCTTTATCCCGGTAAGTATCCCAAATTCCTTTTACAGTCTTAGGAATAATCCGGCCATTATAAGTGTAGAACCAAGAATCTTCTTCGGACCAAGGCTCTGGTGTTGTAATAAAGTGTGTTAACACCTCTGTGCCATCAATCCCACGCCATTGAAAGGTATCATGGGGCATCCGGTTATATTGATTCCAGCTAATTTTTGTGGTCATGAAGGTATTAATTCCTGATTTTTTTAGAATTTGTGGCAAGGACCAGCTGTAGCCAAATACGTCCGGCAGCCATAAATAGTCACATTCAACCCCAAATTCATTACGTAAGAAGCGAGTTCCATAGAGTAATTGACGGACTAGAGACTCCCCTGAGGTCAAGTTGCAATCTGCCTCAAGCCACATACCTCCGCCAGCTTCCCAGCGTCCTTCAGCCACACGTTCACGAATATTTTCATAGATTTCTGGATAGTCATTTTTGATATATTCATAGAGTTGCGGCTGAGTCTGTAAAAAGGTATAGTCCGGGAACATTTCCATCAGACGTAGTACGGTTGAGAAGGAACGCGCACATTTCTCACGGGTGTGTTTCAATTGCCACAACCAAGCTACATCAATATGGGTATGGCCAATACAGGTAACTGTGACGGGTGAGGACTTCTCCATTTTGTTAATTTCATCACGCAAATAATTGCGGGCTTCCCCGATCGAAGCGTAGAAGTTGTCTGAACCTGGACGAGACCAGTCGATCAGAAGAAAGGAGCGGTCTACTGTACTCATAAGTTGTGTATATTCTGGAGTTTTGGCATCGAGTACGTTCAGCGTCTCAACTACAGCAAGCGCGGTAAAATAGAAATCATCCGTTGCTTCATCCAGCCAACAAATTTCAGCCATGCGAATGCCATGTGTCTGATCTTTTTTAGGGCCGCCACCTTCGAGTCCCGACCATAACCGGAAGGTAAGTGGAAGCTGAGTGCCTGCCGTTTCATTTGGCAAGAACACTTCGGTATGATTGGAATCCACACCTTGATAGGGTTTGCCGTCAAAAAAGAATAAAGATTCAAATCCGGAGTTATTTCCAGCACCCGTCTCGCCAAAATCAAATCGACCCAGTACTCTACGGCCTGCCCAAGAGGCAGGCACGTCTATATTTGTAGTTAGCCATAAATACAAATCGCGGCCTTTCCAAGTATCTCCAACTCGTAGCTTAGACCATTCTCCATCCACGGGCGGTTCGGCTGCAATTTCACCTTGTTCGTCAATCATTGAGTTGAAAAAAGGAATGTGTATACGATCCCGGTAACGATATTCGGAAATTTCGTTTAGTTGGGAGTTGAGTTTGCGTTTGGTTAGAAACATGAGTAATAGCCCCTCCAATATGTTGATGGGGGACGAGGAGATTAAGATCTATTTGGGTTATTATAGGTTTGTTTGGGGGGTAGAAGTCAACTATAGACGATTTTGTGTGAGTTGTAAACTCTCGGTGGAGAGAAAAGTTGGAGCGCTAGAATATATAAATAAAAAAATGCATGCGCTTCCATTGCAGAAAAAGAAGTGTGATGTTAAGCTTCTAATCCTAAAGGTGATATTCAGAAAGAAGGTGGCTTTGTTGAATGTAAAGAAATTTTATCAAAACCATTTGCAGAAAAAACTGTTCAATAAAATTTTAGCTATATACTCTTCGATCATTATAATTACGTTAATTGCCTCATCCATTACCGTATATAAATACTATGAACAGACGATCACTCGCCAACATGTAGATGCCAATCGGGAGGTGCTGGATTATGTAAGTTTGTATATGAATCAGCAGTACGAAAGCATCCAAGTAGCCATCCAGCAAATTTATAGCGATGCCTCTGTCAGTGAGGATTTGTCTTACTTTTTGCAAAATGATTATGGGGATTATCTTAAATACCGTTTAGATCAATATGCAGACATAGGGAGCTCCGTTCCTCATACGTTCGATACTTATTTCAAAACCTATTTGAATCAGAAAAACGGGATTTATGACGTTATTTTATACAGTACAGAGAAAGAATTTTATTATTTATATAAAAATAATACCCGACAATTCTACTTGAGCGACATGGACGGTTCTAAGCAAAAGTTATCCTTACCGAAGAATGGCTGGGTCTCGCATGAAACCAAATTAGTGCTTAAGGAAATAAGAGAAGACAATAACAATTTGTATACAATGACTAGGGAAATTAAAGATCCGATTACACTGAAAACGATCGGGATGCTCATAGTAGATTTTGACGCAGAACTTATTTCAAAATGGCTTGGCACAAAAGTTGCAGAAAATAATGGTCAATTGTTGGTCTTAACCCCAAGCGGTGACGTTATATATGATTCATTGGGAAGGTATATGGGACAGCGATATCCACATCTCGATGCGCTTCATGCGGATGGCTGGACAACACTGGATGGGATCTCCAAGGTTAACTTAAATACAACGAATAGCTCAGGTCTTATTATGGCAGGGATCATTCAGAAGTCACAGGTCAACAACGAAATGAAAACGGTTCGAACTTGGATTATCGGGATTACCACAGCGCTTATTATTACTGCAATGTCTTTTACATACGGAATTATTTTACGTTTTTCTAAAAAAGTGAAGATCATTATCAAATCTATGAAGCGCTTACAGGAAGGTGATTTAAGCACACGTATTCACCTAAATCGAGAAGATGAATTGCAGCTAATTGCCAACAACTTTAACTATATGTGTGAAAGATTAGAACTCTATATTAATAAAGTGTACATTTCGGAGCTTACGCAGAAAAATGCAGAGCTAGTTGCACTTCAATCGCAGATTAATCCACACTTTTTATATAACACACTTGAGGCGATTAGGATGCGGGCAATTACGCAAGGAGCGAAGGATGTAGGTCAGATGATTTACATTTTATCGACATTATTTCGAACGATGATTAAGAAAAGCATGGTCGTTACAATATCTGATGAGATTGAATACTGCAATTTGTATCTGGAGTTGTTTCAGATTAGACATAAAGATAGGCTCCAAATCATATCACAAATAAGTCCAGTTGCCATGAATTGTTCTATCGTTAAATTGCTCATCCAACCGGTCATTGAAAATTATATTGTTCACGGATTTAGACCTGACCGTTTTGGCAATCTCATCCGTATTGAAGTTACTGAATCTGGCGGGGAAATTCAAATTGCTATAAGTGATAACGGGAATGGAATTACTGCCAGCAAGCTGACAGAGCTACAGCAAATGCTTCAAGTCAGTATGAGAATGGATGAACCTCCTTCTTCGGTAGGCCTATGTAATGTGAATGAACGAATTAAACTTTATTATGGGACTGAATATGGATTAACGATCGCTAGTGAAGTAAATAAAGGAACAATAGTCATCATGAATATACCAGTAGTAAGGGAGAGTACTAATAATGCACAATATACTTATCGTGGATGATGAACCTCTTATTCTTGAAGGATTACGTTCAGTGATTGAATGGGAAAAATATGGATTGAGAATCGCGGGACAAGCGTCTAATGGGGAAGAAGCTTTAGAATTTCTACGCAATCATAATGAAGGGATCGACATATTAATTACTGACATTACGATGCCAAAACTTACGGGACTTGAACTGATTCAGCAAATAAAGGTTTTTGATTCAAAAATGAGGTTTATAATCTTGAGCGGGTATGAGCAATTTGAGTATTTAAAAGCTGGAATGAGTCTAGGCATTGAAAATTATATTCTCAAACCCATTAATATACATGAGTTGGAATCAACCATTGAACAAATTGTTGAAGTGCTGAATCAAGAGGATGTTGAACAATTTCATGCTAAAGAGGATTGGCAAGTTCTACGCAATAATATTCTAAACCGCTGGGTAACTGGCAATATAGGCCGGCAGGAGCTACAGCACCGTTCAAAAGTCTTAAATATCTCACTGGACTGTTCATTTTTTACGGTGGCTGCGATTCGGCTTATCACCGAACAGGATGACGATGAGGGCCAGGATAAACTCCATAGGAATCAGCTTATGGATGAATGTTATCGTATCGCTGTGAAATCATTAGAGCAACTTGGAACCGTTATTGTATTTATAGATATGGAAGGTGATCTTGTTCTTATTATTGCTGAGCGGGCTGAAGCTGAGAACAAAGAAGAGCTTTATTGTGTACTGGAGCAAGTGCAATGTGAGATTATGCATGAGTTAGAAAAGTCTGTCTGGATAACGATAGGAAGTAAGGAGCATGCTTTTCAGGAAGTCCCAAATAGTTATAAAAAGGCGAAGAGTTTATATGTTGATCATCTTATGCTACCGGGTTACCCGATTATAGATGTGGAACAACTATCAAAGATGGTTCTGCATGAGGAGAAGCTCGAAATTGATTATGAGGAATTCACCAAATTATTATTATCTGGAGACCGGGAGGCTACGAACCAATTTATCGCAGAAACGTTCGAAAAGCTGTTTGGCTGTGGCATGATTACCCGCATTGATAATTACAACGTAGCGATTGAGTTAATGTTGATTGCTAAGAAAATGGAGAAAAACTCTAATTTTAGTGCCGTGTTTAATCCATTGCTGCGCATACATACTATTGAGCAATTGGTGCACCATGTGCAGGAAAGTGTGAAAGAAACACTAGACCAATTATCATTAGTAAATGATGAGCTCAGTCCGAATATGAGATATATGGTTGATCAAGTAAGCAAACACTATAGAGAAGAGCTATCCCTGAAAACGCTCAGTCAGCGTATGGAAATGCATCCTAATTATTTGGGCCAGCTATTTCAGAAGGAAATGGGCCGTAGTTTCTCTGATTATGTTAATCAATTTCGAATTGAAAAGGCAAGACAATTGCTGCTTCAAACTACGTTACTAACCAACGAAATTGCAGCTGAAGTAGGATATCCGGATCCAGCATATTTCTATCGCCAGTTTAAAAAATCAGTAGGTGTATCGCCGACAGAGCTTCGGAATATGTACAAAAAAGCAAGATCCTAAAATAAAGGAAATGTTCCTGAGTATCACGTTCAAGTACGGGCTTCATGGACGTTGATAACGAGAATGTTTCCTTTTTTTTTGCTCAAATTTAAGGGGAAATAGACTTTTTAAATGTCCTTTCTGCTGTGGATCTTTAATTTTTACATCTGATTCTGGAGTTTTTCAACTTTATGAAACCGCTTTTATAGCGCAGAATTAAGGGTAGTTAAAGGGGCGAGGGAAAAAGATCGAAGGGATATATAGGGGTTGTTTGGGGATAGAGAGAAGGGGGATGTGGAATAATGCCTGCATTTTTCAAAAGTTTAATTAAGGATAAAGTACTCTGGTTTATGGTATTACCAGGGACATTATGGTTCCTGATCTTTTGCTACTTACCGATGTTTGGAACAGTAATTGCATTCAAGGATTTCAAGATTCATCGGGATGGATTCTTTGCAAGCGTTTTAAATAGTAAGTGGGTTGGCCTTGAAAATTTTAACTTTTTGTTCTCGACGGAGGACGCCTATATCATTACAAGAAATACGATTCTTTATAACTTGGCGTTGATCTCTCTCGGTTTAGTTCTTGCGGTGGGCATTGCGATCACCTTAAATGAACTTGTAAACAAACGGATGGCTAAAGTTTATCAAACGGCGATGTTTATGCCTTACTTCCTTTCTTGGGTCATTATTAGTTTCTTTACCTTCAGCTTTCTGAGTGTAGATAAAGGAATATTGAATCAAGTGGTTGTTTACTTCGGAGGCGATCCTATTTCCTGGTATGGGGATACTCGCTTTTGGCCATATATCCTAATTTTCATGGGGATTTGGAAATCAATTGGTTATTCAAGTGTTGTTTACTTAGCGGCTATAGCGGGTATCGACAAGTCCTACTATGAAGCAGCTATGATTGATGGGGCCAGCAAATGGCAGCAGATTAAGTTTATTACACTTCCTTTGCTTAAACCTTTAATGGTAACGCTAACGATTTTAGCGATTGGTGGTATTTTTAGATCGGACTTCGGTTTATTCTATCAAATCCCTCGGGATTCAGGTGTTCTATACTCCGTAACGAATGTTATCGATACTTATATTTATCGCAGCATGAGTACGACAGGTAATCTAGGGATGAGTACAGCAGCGGGTCTATATCAATCGATTGTTGGATTTATCATGGTGCTTGTAACGAATTCTATTGTGAAAAAGATCAGCAAAGAGAATGCGATATTCTAGAAAGGAGTTAGTGACGTTATGGCAGTATTCAAACGTAAGCCAAAAGAAATCGACAACAACGCCATTACTCCTTTATGGAATGTGGTACTCAATATTATAATTGGCATCTTCGCTTTTACTTGTGTGTTTCCGTTCTTGTTTGTCATAGCCATTTCTTTTACAGATGAGAAAGTACTTGCTCTAAATGGATTTAGCTTGTTACCCGAAAAATATAGTTTAGCAGCTTATCAGTTTGTTTTTAACACAGGTGATCAATTGCTTCGTTCCTTTGGAGTTACTTTGATGGTTACTGTACTAGGTACGCTCATTAGTTTATTTTTAATAACAACTTATGCGTATGTTCTCTCTCGAAGATCATTTCGCTATCGTAATTATTTCAGCTTCTTCGCCTTCTTCACGATGTTATTCTCAGGCGGAATGGTTCCCAACTATATCGTGGCTACGCAGTTTTTACATTTGTACAACACGATATGGGCTTTAATATTGCCCATCGCGATGAATGCATTCTTTATTCTAGTAATGCGGACCTTCTTCCAGACTAGCGTACCTGATGCACTCATTGAGGCTGCCAAAATTGATGGGTCTGGTGAGTTTCGGACCTTCCTGCAAATTGTACTTCCAATCTCTTTACCGGGGATTGCAACGATTGGATTGTTCTGTACGCTGGGCTATTGGAATGATTGGTTTAATGCCCTGCTGTATATAGATGATGCGAGTCTTGTTCCACTCCAAGCGATGCTGATGCGAATTCAGAATAATATGGAGTTTGTCATTCAGAACAGTATGCAGATGGGATCAAGCTTTGAGATTGCTGCAACCTTGCCAACAGAAACCGTTCGTATGGCGATGGTTGTACTGGCGACCTTGCCTATAGCACTAGCGTATCCGTTCTTCCAAAAGTATTTTGTACAAGGCTTAACCGTGGGCTCTTTAAAGGAGTAACACTACTAAGATGTATTTATTCGAATCGCTAGGACAGGAATCGATATAAATAAAGCATTCATTAATCTAAAGGGGGAAAATAGAAATGAAAATGAAAAAAGGCTTAACACTCGCTCTTGCAGGGACAATGCTTTTTTCTGGCCTTCTAGCTGGATGTGGTTCGAATAATAATACAAATGCTGCTAAAGAAACAAACAATTCAGCGGCAGCAGGGAATTCAGCAGGGAACACATCAGAATTAAAGCCATATGAGTTGAAGATGTATTTAATTGGTGGACCTCAAAAGGATTTGGATCTTGTCTTAAAAGAAGTTAATAAATATACCCAAGAAAAAATTAACGCGACGTTGAACATTACGATGTTCGATTGGGGCGATTACGATAAGAAGATGCAAGTCATCACCGCTTCTGGTGAGCCTTATGATATTGCCTTTACCTCTTCTTGGACAAATGATTTCCGCCGTAACGCAGCTAATGGTACGTTCTTGGGTCTGAATGATCTGCTAGATAAGTATGGTAAGGAAACGAAAGAAGTTTTGGACCCTCGTTTCTTAGAAGGAACTAAGATTAAAGGTGAGATCTATGGTGTTCCTGTAAATAAGGAGCTTGGACAGCAATGGGTATGGCGCTTCAATAAGAAATATGTTGATAAATACAACATGGACATTTCCAATATCCGTACATTGGATGATCTAGAGCCACTTCTTAAAACGATTAAAGAGAACGAGCCGGCTGATATTACACCGCTAGCTGTTCCTAAAGGCTTTAAACCATTTATGCCATTTGACTATGTACTAGGTGATGAGCTACCTATCGGGGTCTATATGGATTCCACAGATGGCAAGGTTGTTAATATTCTGGAGACACCTGAACTTGCAACATCGTTAGATACGATGCGTAGACTTTACACAGCAGGTTACTTACGCCCAGACGTTGCAACACTTGAAGGTATTGATAACATTAAGACCGGTAAATGGTTTGCCGATCGCGAAATTACACAGCCTTATGCAGAAAAAGGTTGGTCTCGTTCAGCAGGTTATGAAATTGTAACTTCGCCTATGCATGAGCCTTATGTATATACACAGTCCGCCGCAGGTTCGATGCACGCGATTTCCGTAACCTCAGGTGATCCTGAGCGCGCGATGATGTTCTTGAATCTTTTGAATACAGATAAGTACTTACGCAATTTGCTCAACTATGGTATTGAAGGAACACATTATAAGAAAATCTCTGACAATGTCATTGAAGATCTGCCAGCTATGCAAGATAGCTATGCAATGCCAGGCTTCACACTTGGGAACATGTTACTGACTTATCTGCATGCTGATGACCCTGCTGATAAATGGGATGCTTTCAAGAAGTTTAATGATTCTTCAAAAGAAGCCCCTACCTTCGGTTTTGCATTTGATCCTACACCTGTAAAAACAGAAGTAGCGGCTATCAACAACGTAACTAAAGAATTTATGCCAGCGCTATACACAGGTTCTGTTGATCCTAAAACATATCTGCCAAAAGCAGCGAAGAAATTTAAAGAAGCTGGACTTGATAAAGTCATTGCAGAAGTTCAAAAGCAACTTGATGAGTGGAACCAGACAAAGAAATAAGCTAATGAACGTAACACGCCTAAGATTAATCACTAAAGGTAACACAAATAGGATTAGTGGAGACGGGCAGCTATGCTGCCCGTCTCTCTATCTATCCCCATTTATTATGAAGGAGTAGTGAGAATATGGAAAAATTCCGACTTCCCACCATCTCTATGCCGAAGCTGCCGCTTCCTCAAGCGGTTCAAGAAGTATTGAACGAAGCAGAGGAGAAGTTAGCTCATCGGCCAAAGCTGTTGCAGCTTTTTAAGAACTGTTTTCCCAATACGCTTGAGACAACGACTAAGCTTATGGATGATGGGACAACGTTTGTAATTACAGGAGATATCCCAGCTTCTTGGTTGCGAGATTCTGTGGAGCAGGTTATGCACTACGTGCCCTTTGCTAAAAACGATCCCGATCTTCAGCGGATTATTGGCGGGTTAATTAAACGTCATATCGAGTATATTCATATCGATCCGTACGCCAATGCGTTTAATGAGTCAGCGAATGATTGGCATTGGAGCACTAGCGATATTACGGAAATGTCCCCCTGGGTGTGGGAGCGTAAATTCGAGATCGATTCTCTTTGTTTTTCCATGCGTCTGGCTTATGCCTATTGGAAAGAAACCGGAAAGGCTGATATATTCGACGCCGGATTTAAGGCAGCAATGTTCAAAATATTCAACCTGTTCAAAACTGAACAGCGCCATAGTGAATTATCTCCATACCGCTTTACGCGTAACAATGGGATTCCTGAAGATACACTGCGTAATAACGGTCTAGGTATGCCTGTTAATTACACGGGTATGGTCTGGTCCGGATTCCGCTCGAGTGATGATGCATGCGACTTTCATTACAACATCCCGGGGAATATGTTCGCTGTTGTTGCATTACGTCATATGCAGGAATTCGCTGAATGGGTATTCCGTGATCTTGAATTTCTGGAACAGCTTAAAGCATTAGAAGCTGAGATTGATCACGGAATTCAATTGTATGGTATTTATCGTCATCCGAAATTCGGTCCAATCTACGCCTACGAGACCGATGGTTATGGCAACTACTGCTTGATGGATGATGCGGGAACACCAGGACTCCTGTCGATTCCTTATCTCGGCTATGTTACCGCAGAGGATGAAATTTATCAGAATACGAGACGATTTGCTCTGAGCAAGGAGAATCCTTTTTATTTTGAAGGAACCGCAGCGAAGGGAATCGGCAGTCCGCATACTCCCAAAGACTACATCTGGCATATGGCATTATCGATGCAAGGTTTGACGGCTTCAACTAAGGAAGAAAAGCTGGAGATGCTTGCGATGTTAGAAGCTACAGATGCGGATACTGGCTTTATGCATGAGGGATTCCATGTTAATGATCCGAATACGTTCACTAGAAAATGGTTCGCCTGGTCCAATAGTCTGTTCTCCCAACTTGTCTATAAAATGATGAAGGAAGGACTACTATGAGCAGCCTGAGCAGACCTGTAATCATATTTTATGATTCTGATTTTCCAATTTCCAGTCCCATTCCTAGCGATGCGATTACATCCATGAGTGAGTTCGGATCTATTGTAAGTGAGAATCAGCTTGCACAAACGCTGCACGAAACGAAAGGCGGCTGTTTCATCAATCTGCATGCACCCTATTTCCCGAAAGCGGCCTGGATAGCCATTCTTGAATACCTGCAAAGAGGTGGCGGGCTGATTAGCATTGGAGGCGCACCCTTCAAACAACCTGTTCGTTGGGAAAATGGCCGATGGCATGTCGAAGCGGAGCAGACTTCCTATCATCAGGAGCTGTATATTCATGAGGCACTTCGTGTTGAATGCTCACGCAACCATTCATTGCTTGCCTTGGATGTCATTCCTCTGCTTAAGGGTCAAGAATCTCTTTTTCTAACGAGTGCGGACACATGGAACCTCGTGCCACATACGACAAAGACGAGTGATTTACCACATCAAATGGGCTCGGCAGGTCCGATGAGCACACGGATTTATCCGCTCTTAAAGGGAATTACGTCCGAGGGTCGAGAAACGGCTGCCCCAGTGGTTCTTTGGGAGAATACGATTGGTTTATATGCAGGTTCACGCTGGCTGTTCGTAAATACACCTGCAACAGCTTCTTTTTGGGAGCAAAAAGGTCCTTCCGCGATATCCAATTGGGCTCGTTTCTGCAGCAAGGGTGTTACGGAAATGTGGGTTAAGCCCAATTACGCGTCTTATGAATCAGGAGAACGAGCTTCCCTAACCCTTCAGATTCAGCAGCTTGAACGAGTGAGACCTTCTATGCGAAATGAAGATACATGGAATTTCACAATTCATGTAGAGCATGAATCAGATACCTCTTTGAAGTGGTCTCAGAGTTTGGAAATGAAGGCGAATGCAGAACTAAACATGGTGCGTCTGCCTATTCCTTTGGAGATAAGTAGGGGCCTCTACCAGATTGTCTGTGAAGCAGAAGCCAGTGATGGTGAGGTTCGTATTCTGCGCCAAGGGTTCTGGGGTCATGCTCCTGAGCTGCTGGCAGCAGGCCATCCGGTAACGAGCGGCAGAGATTATTTTATAAAAGATGGGCGTCCGCTACCAGTGGTCGGCATGACTTATATGGCGAGTGATGTGGCGCGTAAATTTCTATTTCTGCCGAACGTCGGAGTTTGGGATCGTGATATGGGCCAGATGCGGAAGGCCGGGATTAACTGGATCCGTACAGGGATCTGGACAGCTTATCGCAATGTGATGCAAGACGATGGACATGTCTCGGAAGAAGTATTGCGGGCGATCGACGCCTTCATCATGACGGCGAAAAAGCATGATCTTCAGGTCACCTTTACTTTCTTTTCCTTCACCCCGGAAACTTGGGGAGGGGTGAACCCTTATCTGGACCCACAAAGTGTGGAGGCTCAGAAGCGGTTCATTCGGTCTATTGTATCTCGTCATAAAGATTCTTCGAATGTAGACTGGGATCTTATTAATGAACCGTCGATGTTTGATCCGGACCGTATTTTCTCGGACGGCCCGAGTTCATGCCATGATCGCTTTGAGCGACAAGCTTTTAGGGAATGGCTACAAGAAAGACATGGTGTAATCGAAGTGCTGCAGGAACGCTGGAATATGACGCCCGCACAGCTTCCGGCCTTTGCTTCGGCAGGGCTGCCTGAAGCAAAAGAGATGAACTTCGACGTACAAGATATGCACAGTGCTAAGAGGGGGACACGCTGGTTGGATTATTGTTTGTTCTCTATGGAAATGCATAACCGTTGGGTGAAGCAATTATACGATACCATTAAGGAGCAATGTCCAGCTCAGATGGTTACGGTTGGCCAGGATGAGGGACTAGGAGCGCAGCGTCCTTCGCCGTTTTTCTATGAGGACGCGGTAGATTACACTACTGTGCATTCCTGGTGGTTTAACGACTATTTGATATGGGATGGCATTTTTGCCAAAACCCCCAATAAGCCAAACCTAATTCAGGAGACTGGCGTCATGTATGTAGAAGCTCCAGATGGCCGAGCCAAACGTTCAGAACAAGAGCTGCGGAATTTGCTGGAACGGAAGTATGCTTACGCTTTTGGAACGGCTGGTGCGGGGGCTATTCACTGGATCTGGAATACGAATTTCTATATGGATAATGCGAATGAGTCCCATATCGGAGCACTGAGAGCAGATGGAACCGAGAAGCCTGAGGCAGACGTATCTTATGATTTCGGGAAGTTTATAGAAGGTATCCGTGATATATTTGGTGATCGGAAATTGGAAGAGATTGCGGTGGTGTTCCCTTATTCGAATGATTTCTCTAATCGAAAGTTGGCTTTTGCGTCTACAACAGAGCTTACCCGCATTCTGTCTTATGAGCTCAAGATGTCTTTTCGGGGGGCATCCGAATACCATCTAGATGATTTGGAGAAGAACCCTGCGAAGCTGATTATACTGCCAAGCGCGCATAACTTCGCTGATGCAGCGATGGAACGGTTGTTACATATTGTTGAAGAGACAGGAGCGGTGTTGCTTGCCACTGGCCCGCTCGGAATTGATGCTTATTGGCGTTCATCAGACCGCTTGAATGATATTCTTGGCAAACGTGAATTGCGTAATGTTCGCCGCGAAGAAGTGCTTATGCTTCAAGGTCAAGTACTGCCTGTCTCTTTCGGCCACCGCCGGATAGCTGAGGTGACGAAGGAAACGATCATTCAAAAAAATGGTGGGAGTTCTACTATAGACACTGTCGTGAACCTTCCGCTGGGCAAGGGTCGACTCCTATGGAGTCCACTGCCAGTTGAATTGAGTGAGCGTAGGGATACTACGGCTGCACTTTACCGCTACGCGGTTAATGCTGCTTTTGTGGAACGTGATTTTGAATGGATTAGTGGTGGGGACTTAGCGGGTATCTACGGACGAAAACTGAGCTTTGCTACGGGTGCACTTTTTACCTTCGTGTCGGAATATGCCCAGGATGCAAAGATCGAGGTGAAGGATTCGGCCACTGGCCGAACTTATTCGTTCGTGTTGGAACAGGAACGTTCTGTTCTTTTTGCCACGGATAGTAAAGGAGATTTGCTTGGTGTTTATCGCCCGCAGGAAGTCGAGATTCATGTCAATTATCCACATCTTCTACATTAAGCAACTTGGTAGATAGAACGCATTGCATATAAGGAGGTCTTCACTTTGGAAAGCTCAAAACAATCAATTAGCCCTCAGACAGCCCATATCATTTCCCATACACACTGGGACCGGGAATGGTATCTTCCCTATGAGAAGCATCATGTACGCTTAGTGAAACTGGTTGATGAATTACTGAACCGGTTGGATGAGGATAACGAATTTAAGAGTTTCTATCTGGATGGACAGACGATTATTCTGGAAGATTATCTTCAGGTACGTCCAGAAAATCAAGAGCGGCTACAGAAATATATTACGGAAGGTCGCCTTCTAATAGGACCTTGGTATATTTTGCAGGATGCGTTCCTTACTAGTGGGGAGGCCAATGTTCGTAATATGCAGATTGGCCATCAGGATTCGAAGCGTTACGGGGAACCCTCCAAAATCGGTTATTTTCCGGACACCTTTGGTCTAGTCGGCCAGACTCCACAATTAATGCTGCAATCCGGCATCAATAATGCCTTTTTTGGAAGAGGTGTGAAGCCCACTGGATTCAATAATACGGTGTCGGATGGAGGTTACGAATCCTCATTCTCGGAGCTGATTTGGGAAGGCCCTGATGGATCAAAAGTGCTCGGCATCCTATTTGCCAATTGGTATTCTAACGGAAACGAAGTGCCTGTAAATGAAGCAGAAGCCAAAGTGTTCTGGGAGAAAAAGCTGGCAGATGCGCGGAAGTTTGCCTCTACTGGTGAGCTGCTGTTCATGAATGGTTGTGATCATCAGCCGGCTCAACTGGATTTGCCAGAGGCTATCGAAACTGCGAAGCGGTTGTATCCAGATATGGAGTTCATTCATTCGAACTTTCCTGATTACCTTAAGGCCGTAGAGGGTGTAATGGATCGCAGCAATCTGTCGACTGTAAAGGGCGAACTGCGGAGCCAGCATACCGATGGATGGGGTACGTTAGTGAATACCGCGTCTGCTCGTGTCTATTTGAAACAGAGGAATCAGGAAGGGCAAATCTTGCTTGAAAAGTTGGCCGAGCCACTTGCTTCGTTCGCACATTTACTGGGCAAAGAGTACCCCCATCATCTGTTCACCTATGCATGGAAGACATTAATGCAGAATCATCCGCATGATAGTATTTGTGGATGCAGCGTGGATGAGGTACACCGTGAGATGGTCACCCGTTTTGACAAAAGCCGTCATGTGGCAGAGACCATTGTTGAGGATAGTAAACGAGTGATTGCAGAAGCTGTGGATACGTCCGGGTTTACAGCATATGGTGAAGACGTGCTTCCACTAGTAGCGATGAATATGACGGGTTGGAGTCGCACGGGTACTGTGAGCGTAGAACTTGATGTGGCGCGTCTATATTTGCGAGAAGGATTCTCTCTGGAAGAAACGGCTAGCCGTATGATTGGAATTGACTTGCACGGTCGTATGTTAGTAGACGATCAAGGGAATAACATTGCCTGCCAGCTGAAGGACTTGGGGCTTCAGTTTGGTTATGATTTGCCAGATGATAAGTTCCGTCAGCCGTATATGTGCCGCCGGGTAAGACTTACCTTTGAAGCCGTAGAAGTTCCTGCGCTAGGTCTTCGATCATATGCTTGGGTTCGCCGAGCAGATGCAAAACTGGCAATAGCCGCTGAATCTTTGCTATATGGAGATCGGGTGCTGGAAAATGACGTTATCAAGGTAGTCATTAATGATGATGGTTCGTTTATGCTAAGTGACAAAATTAGTGGAGTGACCTATCAAGATCTTGGTGTATATGAAAACACCGGGGATATCGGCAATGAATATATGTACAAACAGCCAGAGGCTGAACAAGCTTTGACGACTAAAGGACTGAAGGCTAACATTTGTGTACTGGAAAATACATCGTTTCGCGCCGCTATAGAAATTAACCATAACTGGGAGATTCCAGCCTCGGCAGATGATAAGCTGGATGAGGAGCAGCGTGCACTGGTTTATTATCCGGAGCGCAAAGCTCAGCGCAGTAGTGACACAGTCATTCTGAAACTTCGTACTGTAATCTCCTTGGAGCGGGGCGGAAAGGGATTGCATATCGAAACGACAATAGATAACCAGGCCAAAGATCACCGGATTCGTATACTGTTTCCAACAGATTTGAACGCTGCCACGCATCGTGTAGATTCGATGTTCGAGGTTGCTGAGCGGAATATTGAACCAGCCACAGAATGGAAAAATCCGAGTAACACGCAACATCAGCAAGCCTTTGTTGATGTTAGTGATGGGAAAGCGGGTCTAACCGTCGCTAATTTTGGATTAAATGAATATGAAGTGCTGCGAGATGGGCGTAACACTATTGCGATTACGCTGCTACGTTCTGTTGGCGAACTTGGTGACTGGGGGCTATTCCCAACTCCAGAAGCGCAGTGTCTGGGAGAGCATGTTGTTCGTATGGAGCTTATCCCGCACCCTGGTGAGGGTATAATTTCTGGTGCTTATGCTGAAGCTTACCAATTCCAGGTTCCGTGGATTGTATGTCAGACAGATGTACATGCAGGTGTGGTTGCGCCGGTGTATACTCCATTCGATTGGGAGAGTAAGGAACTCGCATTTTCTTCACTGAAAATGAACGAGCAGACTGGAGATATACTGATGCGTTGGTACAACATGAGTCAGCAGAACACCAACCTGGCCTTCCATTCGTCTATTCCACAGCAGTATTTCTATAAAACGACGATTCTAGAAGAGGAGAGCCACCCAGTTTCTAGGGATGAGAAAGGTAGCTTTGACTTACTGATCGGTCCATGCGAAATTGTAACGATTGGTATTAGAAAATAAATGAAAAAGGACGGTGTCCAGAGAGTCGTATGACTTTTGGATATCGTCCTTTTTTGTATAAATACGTATCTTAGGAAGAAGATTTGCCGCGCGCAGTGGATCCAAGATGATCAATCTGCTCTTCCAGAACCGCACTTGCTTGGCCTAAAAACTGCGAAATAAGGGCGAGCTCTTCATCCGTATAAGAAGCTGCGAGCTTAACCATGGCGGTATGGAGCGGTTGGTACGTATTAATGACATCATCTTTATTCTCATATAATGGCACAATAATCACTTTACGGCGGTCATTCGGGTCATTTTGTCTGCGGACATAGCCATTTTTTTCGAGCCGGTCTATTAATGCCGTAACACTGCCTGTGGTCAGACCGGTTAATTTAGACAGTTCTCCAGCAGTGATAGGACCTTTCTCCCGTAGAATATCTATAGATAAGAAATCATTATTGTATAACCCAAGTGAGGCGGCTACATTTTGTTGGTACAATACCGTTCGGTTTCCCAAACTGCGCATAAGCAAGGTGAATTGTTCCTGCTCTGGTGTAGGTTGTTCGTGGCTTGACAAAAGATAACGCTCCTTTTAAAATAATTATATCTTGATAGTCAAGATATTAGATTATAAAGTTATTCTAAAATTTTGTGATTTATCAAATACATTCTATCGAAATTAGAAATGTTTTGCAAAATAATTGCAATCCAACAACTTTGGGCAACCATATGGATAGAAGATATAACTACGAACCAGTGGGTTGAATTGAGAGGGGAATAGATGTGAAAGAGACTATTGTTATTAAAGGGGCAAGAGAGAATAATCTGAAAAATGTCTCGCTCACGATTCCTAAGTATAAGCTAGTTGTCCTGACAGGACCTTCGGGATCAGGGAAATCGACCTTAGCTATGGATACACTTCAGCGGGAATGCCAAAGACAGTATTTGGATTCCATGGGCATGACGTCAGATACGATCAGCAAACCAAAGGTGGAATCTATTATTGGACTGTCTCCGTCCATTAGTGTTGGACAACATATCACCAATCGTAATCCCCGTTCGACAGTTGGGACAGTTACCGACATCTATACGTTTGTCCGGTTTATCTTTTCCAGATTAGGCGAGCGGGTTTGTCCTTCTTGTAGTGGCAGCATCCCACCTTCTTTTGAAGCGAGGGGAATGCTGATCGAGGAAGACGAGGAAATGGATGGTCAAACGATGGGTTGTCCGCATTGCGGAGCTGAGCTTGAGAAGCTGGGCATGTCCCACTTTTCTTTTAATAAACCGGAGGGAGCTTGTGAAGCCTGCGGTGGTGTTGGATCTGTGGCAATTATAAATGAAGCGGCGGTGTTTAATTCAGAGCTTAGTATGCGTGAGGGTGGGGTGGCCTCGCTGAATGGTGTTCATCGTGATATACAGATGCGTATATTAGTGGCTGCTGGCAAGCATTTTGGCTTTGAGTTTGACCCGGATCAGCCCTTAAAAGATTACGGCGAAATTCAGCGCGACTTGTTATATTACGGAGTGGAAAGTGAGGCGTTTAAGCGCCATTTTCCCAATGTTAAGCCGATTCAAGGCACCAAATTTGAAGGCGTCATTCCTGGTTTGTGGCGGCGATACAAGGAGAAGGAAGGAGAAGCTGGTACACAGGAAAAAGACGGCGGATTTTTTCATGAGCAGCAATGCCCGGAATGCCTTGGCGCTCGCCTAAAAAAAGAAGTTCGTCTCGTTCGGGTAGCTGGCGCATTGATTACGGAGGTATCGGATTGGCCATTAAGCGATGTTTACGAGTGGACGAAAGGCTTGGAGGCGGCTTTGCCCGCCGAGGGACTTCATCTGCTTGAACCCATCCTTCACGATATGCCTACCCGACTAAAACGGATTATCGATGTTGGTCTTGGTTATCTTTCCATGAACCGTCAGACGGTCTCCCTCTCTGGTGGAGAGGCACAGCGGCTGCGCCTTGCCTCATTGCTGGGGTCAGGTCTGACTGGAGTGTTATACATTCTAGATGAACCGACGACCGGGCTTCATCCGCGGGATACTGTTGGCCTCATTCGAGTGCTTCAGGAGCTGCGCGATTTGGGTAATACGGTGCTCGTTATCGAGCATGATATCGAGATGATGCGCGCTGCCGATCATATTATTGATATGGGTCCGAGTGCTGGTCTGGACGGAGGGCAAGTTGTTGGCGAGGGCAGCATTGAGGATTTGATGGCAAGCGAGACTTCTGTTACGGGAGCCTATCTTAGAGAAGAGCGTAATAAGACTGCTGCATACGTTCGCCGGAAAGGTGACGGAAAACAAATCACCATCCGACAGGCACAGTACCGGAATATTGATATCCCGGAGGTTTCATTTCCTCTAGATTGTCTAGTTTCTGTAACTGGGGTTTCGGGTTCAGGCAAGTCGACACTAGTCTTTGATATTCTTGCGCAAGGCAGTGCGAAAGAACATGAGCAAATAGGCTGTGCTGAGATTGCGGGCTTAGATCAGGTTGGAAATATAGTGATCTTTGACCAATCGCCCATGGGTAGAATGTTGCGTTCTAATGTAGCGACATATACAGATGTATTCACACATCTGCGCCAGCTGTTTGCTGCATTGCCAGAGGCGAAAAAAAGAAAACTGACCTCCAAGCATTTTTCCTTCAACACACCGGGTGGACGTTGCGAAACCTGTCAGGGTCTTGGGGTGCTGACTGTAGACATGAATTTCTTACCCGATCTGGAGGTTAAATGCCACGCATGCAAGGGGAGAAGATTTACGGATGAGGTTCTCCAGGTGAAATATGATGGATATTCCATCTCGGATCTGCTGGACATGTCCGTACAGGAAAGCTTGCCGATTCTTAAGTCGGAAGCCAAAATGGCGGGGATTATCGAGACATTGTGTGAGGTGGGTCTCGGTTACCTTAAATGGGGACAATCTGTCAAAACCTTATCCGGTGGTGAAGGGCAACGGATTAGACTGGCTAAAGAGCTGAGCAAACCTTCCAAAAACCATACGCTCTATCTGCTTGACGAACCAACAACAGGCCTTCATCCGTCAGACATCAAGCAGCTCCATACCTTATTGAGCAAATTGGTTGATACGGGAAATACCGTCGTAGTTGTGGAGCACAGCTTAGAGCTGATTCGAGAATCCGACTGGGTGATTGACATCGGCCCTGAAGGTGGCGTTGTGGGCGGTAAGCTTGTAGCTGAAGGTACACCGGAGCAGGTTGCTGAAGTGCAGGAATCCTACACAGGGATGTTCCTGAAACGGATTCTGGCTGAAGGGCTGTAATCTAATAAAAAGAGGTGCCCAAAAGCCATGAAAATGGCTGGGGCACCTCTCTTTTTTTGAACTTAAACCAAACCTCTGCTCTCAACTCTAAACTTTGCCTGAACGTCTGAACCAATCCCATTCGCGCGTACATAGCACTTTCGGAATAAGAGATGATCATGAGTCAATGGTGTTTGATCCGCAGATGATTAGGATACGGTAGCAACAGACAGCGAAAGACTATGCTTCGGCGGTATCGGACTCAGCAGACCAGCGAATGATTATTCTTCGGCGTGTCGGACTCAGGAGTCCAGCGAATGATCATTCTTCGGCGTATCGGACTCAGCAGACTTTATAAGCAGGAAAATCCGCCAATTGGAGTATTATCGGACCGCATAGCTCCTAATGGCGGAAAAATCACCGTATAAGAGCCTGATTCTAAGAAATAGCTGCGCTGGAGTCCGATGAGTTGCTGAAAAGGCGATAAATTAGTAAATAGCGTCATTGGAGTCCGAAAGCCTCAGCAGGAGATCATGGTAGCAGTAGCAGTAGCAGTAACAGTAGCAGTAACAGTAACAGTAGCAGTAACAGTAACAGTAGCAGTAGCAGTAACAGTAACAGTAACAGTAACAGTAGCAGTAACAGTAACAGTAACAGTAACAGTAACAGTAGAAGTAACAGTAGCAATAGACCCAGCGAATGATCATTCTTCGGCGGTATCGGACCCAGTACACCTTAAATGCAGGAAAATCCGCCATTTGGAGTATTATCGGACCGCATAGCTCCTAATGGCGGAAAAATCACCGTATAAGAGCCCATTTCTAAGGAATAGCTGCACTGGAGTCCGATGAGTTGCTGAAAAGGTGATAAATTAGTAAATAGCGTCATTGGAGTCCGAAAGCCTCAGCAGGAGATCATGCATCTAGCGCAGCTTAATAATCTAGCAGACGTCCATTATCATGCCATTGCCCGTACATTTTATTTTCTTTAGTGTTTGCTATGAATTTGTCTAATTTACTCTTAAATAAATCTGGCTGATGTTTATTGCTTTGGATCGTGTCGATCCGAACTCTTTTATAAAGGGCTGGAAAGGCTGTGAAATTCTCATATACTTGACTGTTCTCTTTTAGCCTTTGCTCTATAATCTTATCTACTATAAAAGAATCAGGGTTCATATCAGGAAGTACCCGTTTTCCTTCAGCACTCATTAACCCCAGCTTTTCGAGGCGGCGGACACGCTCTTTATTCAATTCAGTCCAAGAGCTTCTTTTGCTTCGGGGAGAGAGTCTTTGCGCCAGCTCCGTTTCCGAAATTTTCTTTTTCACTCCATCGATCCATCCAAAACACAAACATTCCTCAACTACGTCCAAATATAGCAACGTTTCTGGGTTTGGCGTCATACTAACGAGTACCCAACAAGATTGTTCAGTCTTACAATTCTCCTGCAGCCAAACTCTTAAATCTTCTCTCGTTTTTACTGTAATTAGATTTTTAATCTCCATAATTAAAATACAATTTCCTTTCTAGGTATGGAGTGGAGCGTCTTGCCCATCCGAGATTAATTTGCTTCCGCAGGAACCTGATACCAAAAAAGAGCATAGTCATTCATGGTGGAAGCATGGCCTAACTGCCGTAACATAGTAGATACATTGCCTCTATGATAAGTCCCGTGATTGGCGACTTGCAACACAATTTCTGATAGGCGTGTTTGGCGGATTCCGGCGAATGGATTGTCAAGCAGAATGGTTTGCTCCAAATCGGATTGGTTGTGTAACCATGCTTTGTATTGTTCTGATAGCTGGGCAAAGATATTTACGTATTCATCCACAGAATCTAGAATGCTCAAATTTAGCGGGATACTTTGTTGAAAAGCCTCTGGCATGGCAGTGCCTGTTAATACAAGATACCACATCGTATCAACCGCATAGATATGGCTAAGGGCATGAGCGATGGTGGGAAATGAGCTGTTCACTTCTTGACTTAGCACAGAAGGCGGGAGTTCCTTGATTCTCCCCAGGATAGTTTGGTTTGCCCATGTGTGGTATTTAAACATTTCTACTGGATAATTTGTCATTCGTACATTCTCCTTTTGAATGGTCATGGATTTGTTTTTTGTTACTGTAGTTAATATAAAAGAAGAAGTATGACATCAGACTGTCATACTTCTTCATAAAGTTTGAGTGTGTTTTGAAGCTGCTCTTTTAAAATACCTCGCAATGCAGGGGGTTCGAGGACTTCGGCGCCGCTGCCGAAACTCAGCAGAATGGACCAAAGCCAACGTGCTTCCAATGGCTTATACACAGGAATTCGCATCGTCATGCTTTTATCGAAATGAAATTCCTTGTCGACTTGATGAAACTGATCCAAAGCTTCTGCTAAAGCCTCAGGGCCTACCCGGATCACTATTTCCTCCACCTGATCTGCCCTGTTTGAACAGCCGGCCTCTTTGGGTACCTCATGTTGCGAATGAAAGGTATCCTGCGTCAGGAACAAATTCAGCATCCGGGAAAGTCGGAACTCCCGATAGTCCTGCCGTGTCCGGCAATAACCATAGATGTACCAGTTGCTATATTTAAAATGAAGCTTTACTGGTTCCATTTCACGGGTTGTACGTTCATTTTTTACACTGATGTAATCAAAACGGACAACATTTCGTTCCGATATAGCCGCACGTAAAAGAGGAAGTGCGTCAGGATCCGTACGCCGGGTTTCAAGATCCACCGCGAGACTAGAGGTCTGTGGCTCCGTTCCAATCGTTTGCAGCCGTTCAATGGTTCCTTGCGTATGCTCATCTTCAAACACGGAAGAAAGACTGTTCAGTACAGTAATCAGAGAAGTGACATCATACGAACGGAGCAGGCTTTTATCCATTTTATATCCGTCCATAATGCCATATCCACCTTTAGTTCCCTGATACGATACGACCGGGATGCCAGCGGCACAAATCACATCGATATCTCTATAGATTGTTCGCTGGGAAACCTGAAACTCTTCAGCCAGCTTGGAGGCAGATAAAACTTCGTGGTTCAATAGCTTGTAGATCATAGAAATCAATCGTTCCAATTTCATGTGTGCATTCCCACCCATTAGTCCATTTCGTGTTACAGCGTGATTATATCATAGATTTTTTCGGGCTAATTTTGGGAGGGAGGAGTTTTGTTGTTGGTGATGAAGAAATATCCTATGACAGAGTCGATTAAATCTATTTACAGATTAAATCCGCAGGCTCGCCTGATAAATCATTAACAGAAATAATAGTATCGTTTTTTTTCACAGGTGGGGTCCAATATTGCTCATTCCCAGGCAGGTCATCGAACCATTCGGCATCCTTTGGACAATCTAGAATCATAAATTTTCCGTATTCCTGATCTCTGGATTGATGGTATTTGAGATAGGCTTTCCCGTTATCAATGGCGAGAATTTCTATCTTTCCTGAGGTGTGGCTCATGGATAAGCGTACTCTTTTGCCAAGTCCTGAGGTTCTGGCTTTGGCTTCTTCTACAATTTGATAGACTTGCTCGAGCGGTAATACGAAATCCCGGTTTCCGGCTACGGGCCGGTTCACAAAGAAGTAGTAGGGTGTAACGCCAGCCCATGAAAGCCGGTCCAGTAGTTCCCCTAAAATAACGGGATCATCGTTGATGCCTTTGAGGATGGGGGTCTGATTTACGACAATTGCCCCTGCGTTGTGGAGAGCTTTAAATGCTTTTTTGGCTTCAGGTGTGATTTCACGAGGATGATTGATGTGCGCCATAACATAGATTCGTTTGTCTTCGGTAGAGTAAGTACGAATCAGCTCCAGCAGCTCTTCGTCTTCAGAGATCCGCATCGGATTAAATACGGGAATTTTGGAACCCAGTCTAATGATCTTAACATGCTCAATGCTTCTTAGATTTTCAATAATGGATCTTAGCTTCGGTGTGGAGAGAATTAAACTGTCCCCGCCCGTAAGAAGTACGTTGTTAATCTCCGGATTATTTGCGATATACTCCAAGCCCGGAGAGACATCAGCCATCGCCTCTTTCACGTCATTTCGGAACAGACGCTTACGGAAACAGTAGCGGCAATAAGCCCCGCAGACCTCGGATACAATCAGTAGTGCAGTTGTTCTATACTTGTGCTGACAACCAGGTACCACATAATTCGTGTCCTCATCGGAGGCGTCCCAGCGCCCATACTCCAGCAGTTCACCTTCGTTAGGAATAACCAGCTTACGGATGGGATCATTTGGATCATCCCAGTTAATTAAAGACAGATAGTAGTCATTTACACGAAAAACAAACTTGTCCGTAATTTCTTTCAGATTCTCTTTTTCCAGCTCAGACAACATAGCTATTTTGTTAATATCCGTGAAGTACTTTACCTTTTGCACGTACATCTCTCCTTTGTCTCGTAGTGTGAGAAATGAGGGAGCCTTAGTGTCAAAGGCCAATCTACTGCCAGCAGGGTCCAAAAAAAGCACAAAAAGAGACCCTTAGCAAGGGTCTCTGGTTATGTAAATAACATGAAAAGCAGACCCATCCACTGCTGACGAGGTTAGCTGACGGACTCGGGTAAGATGGTACCCTACATTCTAATGCTCAATGATTCGCCCCAATTAACTGGTTCCCCCGCTTTTCAACTGTAAAAGTTGGAAATTAAGCGTAGATAAAGTATACCCTATGAAGTTTTGAAAAGTCAAAAGAGAATCCTAGATTCACCTTTAATTGCTAGCGCTACTTCCGCCGAGTAGTTTAGGCAACAGCGTTAGCAGCTTCTCCCGGGTTAACGCATCACTAGAGTTCCATTTGCTTCCGTCGAGCAGATAAACATGTCCCTGACGTACTGCCGGGAGATTGTTCCAAAGTGAACTGTCTAGTAATCGTTCCATCGCAGCTCGCGAGTCTTTGCGTTCCGGAATGAGCATGAAGATATGATCTCCGGCGTAGGCAGGCAGTCGTGTTGGATCAACTTCGGCGAACCCTAACTCTTCGTCCAATATGGCCTGGATCTCTTCGGTCGGTTGTAAACCACAAGGGGCATAAAGCGCAGTGGAGAATCCGGACATTCCCATAGCATACAGATGATCTCCATGATCATAGACCAAAGCAGAGGCGGTTTCTCCAACTTGGAGGGTTGTCGTGTAAAGCTGCTGCCACATGGCAGCGTTTTTGATTGTGAATGACTCCAGCCATGCTTCGGCTTCGCGCTGTTTACCTAGCCAACTGCCTAATGTCCGCATTCGGTTGTCGAGAGGCGCAAATGAATCAAAGGTGAGTGTCGGAGCGATACCAGAAACTGCTCTGTAGGCTCTTTCATCACTATTTGCCAAAATGATCAAATCTGGGTTTAGGGAAGCGGTCAACTGCGGGTCCAGTGGAAACCCGACGTTGGCGAGCTTCTTAAGCCGATGTTTATAGACGCTGTTCCGGGCGAACGCTTCATCTCCACCGATAGGCTTTACGCCTAACGCGAGAAGGTCGCCAAGTGTTTCGCCATGATAGACAATACGTTTCGCTCGCTCTGGAATCTCCACCTCATGACCCGTCCAATCCTTGACGGTAAGCTTACGACCTTTCTGATGTGCATATTGTCCGGGTGTAACTCCGGTTTTTTGCCGAAAGCGGCGGCTGAAATAGTATTCGTCCGAGAAGCCGACCAGTCTGGCGATTTCCCGCAGTGGTTCAGTCGATTCCTGCAGGAATCGTTTGGAATGATTAATGCGCAGATCCGTCAGGTATTCAAGCGGCTTTTTACCCGTAAGCTGCTGAAAGATCGGTGTATATTGCCAGATTGATATTCCCGCCAGTTCAGCTAACTGCTTCACGGTGATACTCTCTGTATAATGCTCCTGAATGAATGTTATGGTCTTTTCTACGGATTCCGTAGGACTTGGCAGGTGTTTGGAAGGGTAATTATGCTCAAAAAGTAGCAGCAGCAATTCTTGGAATTTTAATTGTCGCTTGAATTGTTGTACATCATCGGTGTTATTCCTGTTCATGAGCAGGTCTTCGACTAGTCGGATTACCTTGGTGAACGGGTGCACAATTAACTCCCGTCTGCCGGAAAGCAGCTCTCCAGAATATCGTTTAGGATGCTCGGTTGTATAAATTGCTGTAAAGGTGATGAGGTAATAATACAACGTCAGCTCCTGGTTGTCCGTACTATAGGAGATTCCAGGAGATAGTAGATAACATTTATCCGTACTTAGTATCACGCTTTGATCATCGAGGTTCAATTGTCCGTTCCCTCCAGTAAATATGAGAAGGGTATAGTCCTGGGTTGTACGCGTTATAGAGCTTGAATCGGCAGCTTGAATCATCAGTTCGGCCTCGTTTAGCTGAAATAGCAGAGAGTGGAGTGGGGGGCAGGACGATGATGTATGCAGCATGGGTTCAGCCTCCGTTCATTTGGTGAGAATGATTATCAATGAATTCATTGTATATAAAAAAAAGAAGCATATCAACAGCTGTTGACATGCTTCTTGCAGTTTTTTATCAGCCTTGTGTTAAACTCTTCATCACAGAAGGTTATTTCATATTCAATAGCTGTGGAATTTCGCCAAGCAGCCATTCTCTTGTTGTCGCATCACTTGAAGTCTTCATGATGTCTTGTGTATAGACATATCCGTTCTTGACGGCAGGAAGGCTCTTCCAGATAGGGCTCTTTAATAGATTCTCTGTGGATTGTTTTGCTTCTTCTGCCACTGGAGTCAAGAGGAATATCCGGTCCCCGGCATATTCTTTCAGGACTTCCATGGATACTTCCTGGAACCCTTTACCTTCATCAAGGATCTTCTGAATAGCTGGAGTTGCCTTGAAGCCATTCTCCCCATAGAGTACCTGGGAAAGTCCGGTTGCTGCCATTATAAACAGTCTGTCTCCTGGATAATAAGTGAAGACCGCAGCCGTTTCGCCCTCTTTCATGCCTGCGGATTTCAATTGCTTCCACATGTTCTCTTCAGCGGTTTTATACTGCGCAAGCCATGCTTCTGCTTCAGTCGTTTTCCCAACAATTCCACCAATGTCCAGCATACGTTCCTGGAGTGGGGCAAAGGTATCAAATATTATAGTGGGTGCAATTTTGGAGAGCTGTTCGAAATCAGCTTCATCTGTGCCCGCATAGATGATGAGGTCAGGCTGAAGCTCCAATGTTTTTTCCAGATTGATAGGGAAGCCTACATCCTCCACACCTTGTAATTGATCTTCAAAAACCTGGCCTTCACCCATAGAAAGAGGATAACCTACCGCCTGCACACCAAGTGCGAGCAAATCGCCATAAGTTTCTCCAGAATAGATAATTCGCTGCGGATTCACCGGAATCTCTACAGTATGCCCTATGTAATCTGTATAGGAGCGGGTAGTCGCTGCTGCTTCATCTGTACTGCTATCTGAGGGTTCTGCTGAAGGTACCGCAGTTGCAGCGGAAGAGTTCCCGGTTGCGTTCACCGTACTATTGGCAGAGGATTGTTCCTTTGAGTTTCCGCACGCCAGTAGCAATGTACTCAGCAAAAATAGTACACATACCACAGCGAAGGACTGTCGTACCTTGTTCATATCTTATTGCCTCCCTATTATATGTAACGACCACCAATAATGATAATCATTCTCGATTAAAATATATCATAAATTAAAGCCTCTTTTTACTCAATGGACAAAAAATAACCCCGTAATTTGATTTGTACAATCAAGTAAAAAGGATGTGTTTAAAATTATTTTGAATTATTTTTAGCTGCTTGGAAAAATACTCTAAATAACAGCAATCGAGAGAAAGAGAGGGAGCTTGTCTTGATAACAAACTTGGCAGAAGGAATCCCTTGAAGCACATAGGATTGTGGTGTTTTTTTGAATCTGATTACTGTTATGTATTTAGATGTTCAGGTGATGCAAAAATCCAGGTTTGTCCACATTGATTGTAATCGTTATCATTACGTGGCATGTTATCTACCGTGCTTGACGTCAGTAGAAGGGCTTTGTTATGGTTTTTATAGTCAGACGCAAGCCGAAATAGCTTTTTGTAGAATATGCAGAAGGTTTTGCGTAAGATATTCTAACCAAACATAATACGAGGGAGATGGTTGATTGTGATCAAAGGAATTATTTTTGATTTTGACGGAACGATTATCGACACGGAGACTGCTTGGTACACCGCATTTAACGAGGCTTATGCAGAATATGGAGTGGATCTGACGCTTGAACAATATTCCACCTGCATCGGCACGAGCTTGAACAGTTTTAATCCTTATGAATATTTAATGACTGATCTTAAGCTAGCGATTGACAAAGAAGAGTTCAGTAAGGCTGTTAAACAGAGACACAGTAAACTTATGGAGCTTGAAACAATACGACCAGGCATTCAGCATTATCTTGATTCCGCCAAAGCAGCTGGACTGCGCGTAGGGCTGGCCTCAAGTTCTTCACTGGAATGGGTGGAAAAATATCTGAATCAATTGGGTATTCGCGAGTATTTCGAATGTGTTCGGACTGCCGACCATGTGGCAAAAGTGAAACCAGATCCGGAGCTATATAACCAAACGTTAGCTTGTCTTGGAATCACAGCTGATGAGGCGGTTGCTATCGAGGATTCACCGAATGGATCTAAGGCAGCAGCAGCAGCTGGCATCCGTTGCATTGTGACGCCTAACGAAATTACTAATTTTCTTGAATTCGATAAGCAGCACCATAAAATTGATAATCTAAGTCTTCTTGAATTTGATCATGTAGTTACTCAACGTTGCTTCGTATAGAGAAACCGAGAAACTAAGTTCAAATTAAAGGGGGATACCAAATTGAGAGCCGTACATTTTGGAGCAGGCAATATTGGCAGAGGTTTTATTGGGCCTATGTTGTCGGACTCCGGTTACAATGTTTGTTTCGTCGGAAGAAATAAGAGTAAAATTGCCCAATTGCAAAAACGTGGGCAATATCCTGTCACCCTAGCTAACAAGAACAGGGACAGCTTTATCGTTGATAATGTTACTGCAATCAATCTGAATGATACTGAGGACGTTACTAGAGCTATAGCAGAAGCTGAAATTGTGACAACTGCCGTCGGAATATCCGCTTTAAAAGATATTGCTGAGACCATTGCGCAGGGCATCGAACGAAGGCTTGAAAATAGCAGAAATCTCAACCCTCTTCATATCATTGCCTGTGAGAATGGGATTGGAAGCAGTCAGAAGTTGAAAAAATCAGTTTATCGGCATATGAAGCAATCCTTCAAGGAACTTGCTGACCGCAATGTCGCTTTTCCCAATGCGATGGTGGACCGGATTGTACCTATGCAGAAAAATACAGATTCACTTGAAATCCTCGTTGAACCCTTCAGTGAGTGGGTTATTCCCCGCAGTGGAATGATTGGTAATTACAATGAAATTAAAGGCGTCCATTATGTGGATTCGCTGGCGCCATACCTCGAACGGAAGCTATATACTGTGAATACAGGTCATTGCAGTGCAGCCTATTTTGGATACCTGGAAGGTTATACTAGCATTCAAGAAGCGATGTCTGATCCCGAAATCAGAGCTCGTGTTCACGGGGTGCTTAAGGAAACAGGGGCCTTATTGGTGCATTTATATGGCTTCAAGCCCATAGAACATGACCGGTATATAGAAAAGATGATGGAACGATTCACTAACCCCAACTTTAACGATAAAATTACACGTGTCGCCCGCTCGCCGCTTCGCAAGCTTTCACCTAATGATCGACTCGTAAAACCGGCAATGCTTGCTCATGAACTTGGTTTTGAGACCTCACATTTAGTCTCAGCTATTGCTTCTGCACTTTATTTTGATCATGAAAAAGATCCAGAAGCCTTACAGCTTCAAGCGGACATCCGAAACCACGGGCTAAGTGAAGTCATTGCTGCACAACTAAAAATCCCCACGGAGCATCCGCTTCATGGTCGCATTATTTTGGAGTCCAACAAATTACGCGCGAGATATCCTCATAGGACTAGAATGAAGACAGTAAACGTCAGGGTACCCTACTTTTAATATAAAACGATGGTTATAAAACTATAAAAGAGTGTTCTCTGCTGGATGGGCAAGAACACTCTTTTTATAGGTTACGAAGGTCTGTAAGTGTCCCTAATCCAATTCAATCCGCAGAACAACCGGAGTCTCACTGCGAACCGAGGTTGTTTTTATAACCAAGGCTTCATCGGTTCTTTCCCATGCAGGTTGTTCCTCAAAACCTAAGATTTTGATCTGTTTAATCATCCCATGGAAGTGAGCAGAGTTTTCTTTAAGGGATTTGATTTGCACTATACCGTTGTTTGGATAGACAAGAACAGTAGCGTAAAGATAACTGCCTTTTACCGTAAAGCGGATATCTTCATTAGTGAAAATTTTCGTGATCCCATCTGTAAACTGACCTTCAACAATCTCCGTAGGGCCTTCCCCGAAGGTGCGCCAGTAGGTCGTATCATAGATTGCTTCACCATTCACCTTTAGCCATTCTCCGATGCCAAGCAGAATCTCCTGATCCTGAGCTGGAATGCTGCCGTCCGCTTTAGGACCTATATTCAGCAGCAAGTTGCCGTTTTTGCTTACGATATCTATTAGATCTCTGATAATTTCTACGGCAGATTTATAATCATTTTCCGGTGTATAACACCATGAATTTTTAGCAACTGCTGTATCCGTTTGCCAGAAATAAGGTTTAAGCTCGGAGAAATGACCTCTCTCAATATCTGGGATTGCTGAGCCAAACATGAAGGCATCATGCTTATAATTGATTGCAACCGGAGTTCCCCATTCCTCTCCCTTATTGTAATAGTAAGCGGCGAACTTTTTGAGATAGGGTTTGAAGGCAGCTGTATGAATCCACCAGTCAAAGTAAAAGATTTTCGGCTGATAATTGTCTACCAGCTCGCAGCAGCGAATCAACCAATCCTCCAGAAATTCTTGATTAGGTGGGGAGCCAAATAAATCGTGATGATCGGGTTCGGGCATAGATGGCCAATAGAAATCTCCACATACAAGCGGTTCATGGATATCGGAATCAAATTCCTTGCCATGAGACAGGAAGAACCAGTGCTCAGCTCTATGGGAAGATACACAAAACTCTAATCCCTGCTGCTCAAAAGCGTCTTTCATTTCCCCGACTAAATCCCGCTTAGGACCCATCTCATATGTGTTATAGTGAGAGTAAGCGCTCTTATACATTTGAAAGCCGTCATGGTGCTCTGCAACAGGCATCACGTATTTGGCACCAGATAATTTGAAGAGACTGGCCCATTCCTCAGCATTGAAATGCTCAGCCTTGAACAAGGGGATGAAGTCTTTATAACCAAAGGTTTTATGCTCACCATAAGTAGCAAGATGATGTTCATATTCCCGCGAACCCTGGATATACATATTTCGGGGATACCACTCATTGGCGAAAGCCGGAATAGAATAAAGGCCCCAATGAATGAAAATACCAAACTTAGCGTTCTCATACCACGTAGGCACTTGAAATTGACTTAGTGAATCCCAATCGGCTTTGAATCTTCCAGTTGCGATCGTATCTTCGATTACTTTTAAATATTTGCTTTTATCCACCATTTTGCAATCATCCTTTCAAACGTTTATTTCTTCTTCATTGTAGTGATTGGAGGTGGAAATCAAAATGTAGGACATTAACTTTTAGATGTACAAAACTAACCTGATAAGGCGGAGTAAGGGATGGATAACCATGTTTTGCTTACAAATTATTTATCCAATTTAAAGGTTGATTTATTTATGGCTGATTACAATCTTTGTGGCCGTGACTGGAAAGATCTTGACTACACACCTGACTATAGTAAATTTTATTTTATTTGCGATGGGGAGGGTTGGTTAAAGATTGGCGATCGAGAATATTATCCGAAGCCTGGTCAGCTTTTTTTGATGCCTGAGGGAGTTAAGCAATCTTATTCTTGCATAAGTGATCAACCCTTTGAGAAGTATTGGTGCCATTTCAGCGCAAAAGTCGGAGACATTAATCTATTCAAAATGTTAGAGCTAAGTCATGTATGCAGAGAAGTAGATCCTCATGTAATCCGAGAGATATTCAGCAGCCTAACGAGTCATATGAAATCTGATGCGGTGTATGCTCATTTATTAGCCAAAAGTAAGTTAATGGAGTTATTTTCTTATTTTATTATGAACATAGATGTAGACGAAATCACCTTTAAGAATCTGAGCTCGATCGAAAAATTAACGAAAGTATTAACGTACATAGACGCTCATATCGAGCGAAATATCACCATACACGAGCTTGCCGAGATTGCGTACATGCATCCCAACTATTTTATCCGGCTATTTAAACAGCAAATCGGAGTTCCACCCATTCAGTATATCACCAGAAAAAAGATAACTAAGGCCAAGGAGCTATTGAGGGGGACGCAAAGTTCTGTCGGTGAGATTGCCCATGATCTTGGTTTTAGCGATCTCTATTATTTCTCCAAACAGTTCAAAAAAAATGTAGGTTTAAGCCCTTCGGAATTCAGACAAGGAACAGTAGCTGTGAAATAAATAGAAGAAGGCCGTCCTGTGTGGTAGAAACCAACCAGAGACGGCCTTTTTTATAAGTGGAAGAGATTAGAGCAGTGAGACAGTGAAACGGAAGATGTACGGGCGATTAGCCGGCAGAGTGAACTCTTCGTGAGTTGGTGCGCCCCAGCTGTCGTCCCCGCCAACACCCATTTGCTTGTAGTTAACTCTTAGTACGCTTTTGTTCGAGACTGGCAATTTATAGACGTGGTCATGGGCTTCCAGTTCCTCAGGCTTCCAAGGCAGGGCATTAATTTCGATAGGCGTTGCACTTTCAAAATAGAACCCTGATCCATCGTTGCTCTCTGTAATTGAAGCGAATCTGACATCAGTCTTATTGCCGCACTCTTGAGGTTTGAGATAAGGTGTGAATTGATCACTGACCTTACCAGTGTAACGTCCAAGTGGGGCTCCGGTTTGTCTATCCCAATAATTCTCATGAGGTCCGCGGCCGTACCATGACAGGGTATCAAGACTTCCATCTAGAACGAACATCATTCCGAACTCAGGGATTTCTGGCAGAACGCTGCTGCCCGGACTCAATTCTTGCGTGATCTCTAAAGTCCCGTCAGCACGAATCACGTACTGGACCCGAAGCGTGGAATCCGGACTTGTAGCCAGAAGGTAGCTGGCAGAGACGAAACAGAGAGAGCCTTCGGTTCTAAATGTAAAGCTGATTAAGTGTTGTTTATGCGATGCCTGCTTCCATACTGCACACCGCTGTGGCAATTTATTACCACAATCATTATCAGTGACTGCTCTCCAGAAGTTAGCTCTTACAGGTTCAAGCAGACGTTCTTTGCCTGAGGAACGATAAGAGTTCAGAGCACCCGTAGTGGTACTAAAGCTCAGTTCGAAATTATCACCTTGTACATTCAAAACATTCTCAAGCTCGCTGACACGCAGTGGTTCTGCGATTGTCTTTGAGGTATTGGTTACAAAACGGGGTGACAGAATGAACTGTTCCCAAGCGATTTCGTGATTAGCTTCTGCCCATATAGTTGCTGAAGGCTGAATAAAGGAAAGATTCAGAACTGCTTCATGATTGCCACGCAGTGAATCCAGCTCGTAAGGAACTTTGCATGAAATGTTCTCACCTGGTGCACATGAGATCTTCAGCAAGCCTTCTTGTGCAGTTACTCCGTCTAAACGAACTTCCCATTTGAGATCGTATTCCTTTAAGTTGGTAAATAAGAAGGAATTGCGAATCTGGAAGAGTCCTTCTAGGATATTTTCAGCCGTTACTTTAATATTTTGATAACATTTTTTGACCTCAAAGAGCTTAGGAGTAACCGTACGATCAGCAAAAAGCAATCCGTTGCCACTAAAGTTGCCATCATGAGGCGATTCACCAAAGTCCCCGCCATAAGCGAGATATTCAATTCCCTCGGAGGTGTGGGTCCGAATGGCTTGATCTACCCAATCCCAAATGAATGCACCTTGAACAATATCATATTTGTCGAACAAGTCACAGTATAAGTGCAGCCCACCGCATGAATTGCCCATGGCATGACTGTATTCGCAGAGGATATAAGGCTTTTTCGGATTATTAAGCGCATATTTTTCAACATCCTGCGGTTTAATGTACATAGTAGATTCTATGTCACTTGCTGCTTCCGATTCTCTACAGTGGAAGATTCCCTCATAATGAACCGGCCGCGAAGGATCGATTTCTCTCAGGTAGTCGTGCATAGCGATAAAATTGTCGCCTCCGAAAGATTCATTGCCGAGAGACCATATGATGACTGAAGGGTGGTTTTTATCCCTTTGCATCATGGAGTTGCAGCGGTCAATGACATTGGCCCGCCATTCCGGTTTGCTTCCAGGGACATTCCCGTCATTCAACCCTTCTTGGCTGTATGCCCAGGTGCCGTGAGTTTCCAGATTAGTTTCGTCAATCACATATAATCCGTATTCATCACATAACTCGTACCAGACAGACTGATTCGGGTAATGGGAGGTTCGAACAGCATTAATATTATGTGATTTCATTAATTGGATGTCGCGCAGCATATCTTCTTTGGCTAAAGCACGACCTGTGTCGCAAGAGAATTCGTGGCGATTGACACCTTTGAGTACGATTCTTTTGCCATTGATCTTCATAAGTCCGTCTTTAATCTCAAACTTGCGGAATCCAACCTTACAGCTGACCGTTTCTTGTGTATGCCCGTTGCCGTCATTTATAGACAGAACTAAGGTATAAAGATAAGGGGTTTCAGCACTCCATTTAAAAGGCTGCTCAACCGGGGCAGCAAGCTTGAGTTGTTGAACGCCTTCTTGCTCAAAGGAACCCGTAGCGGAGATAGGAGTCTCCCAAACAGGCTGGCCCTCTTTATTGTATAGCTGCATTTGCAGTGTATATGGGCTTTGCTCGTTAAAGTAATTTTCCACCTTGATATCTACATTTAAATCCGCATGTACGAAGTTTTCATCCAGATCTGTGTGGACGAAATAATCAGCAATATGAACGGAAGGAGCCGAATAAAGATAGACTTCCCGAAAAATACCGCTCAGGCGCCAGAAATCCTGATCCTCTAGCCAGCTGGCATCACACCAACGATAAACCTCGACAGCTAGTTTGTTGTCCCCTGCCACTAAATATGGGGTGATATCGAATTCTGATGGAGTAAATGTATCTTCACAGTACCCGACAAGTTCACCGTTTACCCAGACGTAGAAAGCGGATTCAACACCCTGAAAGCTTAGGTACACCGGTTGACCGTTCCAAGACTCAGGTACAGTAAAGGTTCGTAGATAAGAGCCTACTGGATTATATTTTGTTGGGGCAAAGGGGGCTTTAAGCTCTGGCTCGGATTCCGCCCAAGGATACCGGAGATTTGTATATTGTGGGTAGTCGTAACCTTGGAACTGCCAGTGGGACGGTACAGGAATTGTATCCCAAGTACTGCAATCAAAATCGGTTTTATAGAAATCCACAATTCGTTGATCCGGTGTTTCGGAAAAAGCGAATTTCCAAAGCCCATTGAGGGTTTGGTAGAAAGGTGAGGTTTCTTTATCGTTAGTTAGCGCTTGGGATAAGCTACGGTAAGGGATCATGGAGGCATGTGCATCCAATCGATTCAATTCAAAAGTCTCTGGGTTGTTATTCCATTCCGGATAACCGTTAGCAGGTGGCTGGTAGACAAACTTTGCTCGCATGAGTTGATCTCCTTTATAATCATTGTAATGTTATTATATTCATATTATAAGTTGAAGTAATGTTAGGATAAATAAAAGAATTTTAGTCCCAGATAACAAAATATGAAACGAGGACTTTTTATGGAGAGCAAAATTATTTTTTGCCAAACAGAAGATGTAATCATGCTGCCGCTTTATGCTACAACCCTTGGATTTTGGGAGCATCAGCCAGAAACTATACGTCCTGCAGGCTTTCCAGACTATCAAATACATCAGATTCACGAAGGCAAGGGTGAGCTTATCATTCATGAGAACCGATATCTCGTGGGTCCAGGGGATGTGTTCTTTTTGTTCCCGGATATTCCTCATTCGTATGCCCCTATCAGTGGGAAGGAATGGAAGGTATCATGGGTCTCGTTCAATGGCAGAGAGGTTGGTCAAATGCTGCTCTATGCGGGCATCCGCGAGTCTGGTCCTGCTAGATTAAAAGAAGATCAATGGCTCAATCCTCTAAAGCAAATCCTTATGCTGCCAGATAGCAATGAGCTGGAGACTAATTTGGCACGATCTAAACATCTTTATGCATTGCTTCTGGATTTAAAAAGAAAGCTAGTATCGCCTCTGAATGAGGCACATGAATTGGAGCGAATTAAGCCGGTGCTGCGTTATATTGAGAGCAATCTGCATAGGACGCTTCCTTTAAAGGAGCTGGCGGAGATTATTTCTGTATCGCCACAGTATTTATGCAGGCTTTTTCAAAAAACAATTCATGATCGACCTGTAACCTATATCAATAAGCAACGTATCAATTTGAGTAAACAGCTTATGTTTAATGGACGCGATAAAAAAATGTATGAAATTGCCCAGCTAGTGGGTTTTGATAATGCTAGTTACTTTTGTTTGGTGTTTAAAAGATTGACAGGGATGAGTCCTGAGCAATTTAAGCAGCTGCATGGTTTGGATTAGATAAACGCTTACTTGTTACCGTCTAGCACAACATGATATAGTTTACTTGAGTTCCTGCGATGTTTTTTTTGCGGCTTAGCCCATACTTTTACTGCCACAAGAATTCAATACATAGAACCAAATTAACGATCTGAAATGACGAAAAGCATCAGGAAGGAGACATCATTTTGAATGAGAAGCTAAAGCAAGCCTATGAGCGTTTGAACTTGCCTGAAGACGTTACCCGGGAGGAATTGAACAAAAGGTTAGATATGCATTTGAAACGCCGTCGATCGAATTCGACTGAAGATGAGGTTGCAGCTTATGAAGAGGAATTCCGCGCTTACAAAACCATTCTAGATGGCTTGGATCAGAAGGAGATTCAGGAAGCAGAGGACAAGCGGCTGGAGAAGTGGGGAGCCATGTCCGGCGTAGCACGTAAATCGGAGAATTTCTTTCGACTCTACAAAACGCACACTATCATTTCTATTATCGTGCTGCTGGTAGTTATCTTTGGAGGGAAAGCGCTCTATGATCAATGGCAGGAAAGAAAATATGAAGCTACGCTCCCACCGGTAGATGTTCGAATCATGTTCCTAGGCAACTATGAATCTCAGGACTCGTCAGGTAAGAATGAGGAGCTAAAACAAGAAATTATCAAACGTTACCCGGCTTGGAAGAGAGTGGAGGCAGAAATCGTTTATCTACCCTCAACAGGTGGGACGGACGGTGGAGCCTTGGATATGAGCTATATGCAGCGGGCTATGGCGATGCTGGCAGCCGATCATCCGGATATCCTGATTATGGATGATGCTACTTTTGAATGGATTGGCCAGCAGTCGGGACTGCAAAATCTGGAGTCGTTTATTAAATCCGCAGGACTTCCTCTTGATGATAACCGTCTGAAACGTATGACTAACCCGGAGAGTGGTCAAGAGCTGATTACTGGCATAGATATCACAGATACGGATTTTGCTACAGAACTCCCTATCCATTCAAACCAGATGATCGTCGGAACGTTAGGACAAGATGACAGTAAGACTAAATCAACTGATTTTGTTGAGTTTTTACTTAAACAGATCACTAATCAATAAATTAATAGGGCCGATGTTGTATGGATGTTCATACGACATCGGCTTTTTTATGATCTGTAGAGCTTACGGTACGCGATGGGTGTCTGGCCGACTATTTTTTTGAATACAGCGTTAAAGGAGTCGATGTCACGGTAACCCACTAGCTCGGCAATCATATTAATTTTATGTCCAGAAGTACGCAGCAATTCACAGCTTTTATGCATTCGCAGATTCTTCAAGTAGGTCCCAAAGGACTGGCCAGTATGCTTGTGGAACATGCGCTGAAGATGCCTGCTGCTCCACTGTGAAATACGGGCTAATTCGGCAAGTGTAATCTTTTCCGACAGATTATGCTCTAGGTATTGAATGACTTGCGTGAAGTCTGCCATATCCATCGTAGATTTGTCATCTTCTCCGTATTTTTGCCTGTACACTGCTATGATTAATTGACTTAAGAGGGTGTAAAGCATTGTTTTGGAGCCCATACCGGATACCGACATTTCATGATATAAATTCAGCATTAAGCGCTCAATAGAGCCATCTCGATCTGAGACGGAAAAGTAAGATGAGCTGCTACTCCCAAGAGTGGCTAGGTGCTCCCGGATAGATGGCTCTTGAAGGACGATATTTAATTGCTCCACCATTTGCATATCAAAAAGGCAGTTATAGACGATCAGGCGATTCCCTAAAGTATCAGAAGATGCTGGACGGAACACATGGGGGGCACCTACAGGAATCACGAACAGCATTCCTTTTCTAACGGGAAAGATCTCATTTTCAAGGTGATGAAAACCTCTTCCTTCAGCTACATAGCAATACTCAATAAATTCATGAGCATGAAAAGGGGCGTGGAAGTTCTCTGAATAGCGGTTAACGAGCAGATGCAGATCGTTTTGAAAAAAGATTTCATTTTTGAACAACTCGGTGGTTCGTTGCATATTGAATTGCCCCTTCCAGATTCATGGCATGATTGCAGGGATATGATGTCCTTTTTACCGGGTGATGAAAGCGGTAACCCAGCTATAATTATAGGGCAAAGACTAATTTGTCGCTATAGAAGGAGGTTTTATCTATATGTTCGCAATCACTAAGCTTCGTTGTGAGTACAAAGAAAATCCGCTAGGAATTGATGTGATCAGACCCAGAATCAGTTGGCAGTTAGTTTCAGATGACAGGGACTGCATGCAGTCTGCTTATCAAATTCAAGTGGCGGAGAATATGCTTTTTCAAGGCAAGCTATGGGATACAGAGGAAGTAAAGTCTTCTCAATCGATCCATGTTGAGCTTGAAGGTCTGCTGCTAGAAGCTCGCACGCGTTATTATTATCGGGTTCGGGCATGGAATCAGAATGCAATAGACTCGGGTTGGTCTGAGGTTGCTTTTTTTGAAACCGGACTATTAGATGCAGGGAATTGGCAGGCGGAGTGGATCAGCGCTCCTACAGCCTCTTTTTCACAAGATTCTGAGATTTGCCCACAGCTTCGTACATTCGTGGATGTAAAAGGTCCAGTGGAAAGTGCAAGGATTTATGCTACTGCTTTGGGCTTGTATGAACTGCAGCTGAACGGAAGTCGGGTGGGTGATCATTATTTTACTCCAGGCTGGACCAGTTACAGTAAGCGGCTGCAATATCAAACTTATGATGTCACAAAGCTTCTGCATGAAGGTGCGAATGCGTTAGGCGCACTGTTGGGCAATGGCTGGTACAGAGGGTATTTGGGCTGGGATAATCAAAAGGAGATTTATGGATCAAAGACTTCACTTCTGCTGGAGCTTCATATCCGGTACGCAGACGGTTCAAATGAGCTTATTAGCTCAGATCAGAATTGGCAGGCTGCAAAAAGCGCAATTATGATGTCTGAAATTTATAATGGTGAAACTTATGATGCTCGGCTGGAGCTGGATATCACCGATCCTTCATCAGAAGGTTGGCATCCAGTGGAGATTATTAATTATTCCAAAGCGATCATCGTTGCCCAGGAAAATGTGCCAGTGACACAAGTTGAAACCTTGAAGCCGATTGCATTGCTGACTACCCCGCAGGGAGATAGAGTGCTGGACATGGGCCAGAACATGGTAGGGTGGTTAAAATTTAATGTAAAAGGTCAATCTGGTCAGGCGGTAGAACTTCAGCATGCTGAAATATTAGACCGGGACGGAAATTTCTACACGGAGAATATGCGTAAAGCGAAACAGTGCATCCGCTATATTCTGAAAGGTGGGGAGCAAGAGACGTATGAACCGCATTTCACCTTCCAAGGCTTTCGGTATGTGAAGCTTAGTGGGTTCTCAGCAGATCTTCAACTAGAGGATTTCACAGGAATAGTGATGCACTCTAATATGGAACGTACGGGTGATTTTCAGTGCTCAGATCCACTTGTGAATCAACTGCATCACAATATCCTGTGGGGGCAAAAAGGGAATTTCCTCGATGTGCCCACTGATTGTCCACAGCGTGATGAGCGGCTCGGCTGGACGGGGGATGCTCAGATGTTTGTCCGAACAGCCTCTTATTTGATGAATACGGCACCATTCTTTACGAAATGGCTGCGGGATTTGAAGGCAGACCAAACCCCTGAGGGCGGCATTCCGTTTTTTATTCCAGAGCTGAGAGCAGCGCCTCCTGGCGACGGAGATACTAACCATTCTTGTGCAGCCTGGGGGGATGCAGCTACGATCTGTCCATGGACAATCTATGAAATGTACGGCGACAAAAGGCTGCTTGCAGAGCAATACGAGAGCATGAAGCAATGGATTTCATATATCTATGCACAGGGAAGTAACCCTTATCTGTGGAATACTGGCTTTCATTTCGGCGATTGGCTAGCGCTTGATTCCAAGCCAGACAGCTATGTGGGAGCTACAGATCGGGATTATGTCGCCACCGCTTTTTATGCCTATTCCGTTTCTCTTACTTTAAAAGCGGCAATAGCCTTAGAAAAATCGGAGGACGTGGACTATTATAGTGAGCTGCACGCCAATATTATAAAAGCATTCAGTGATGAGTTCATAACACCTGCGGGAAGGTTATCCGTCTCTACCCAGACTGCACAGATATTAGCCCTACGTTTCGATCTTATAGAAGGGGTTGCCAAAGAACGTGCAATTCAGAAGCTCACTGAGCTGCTTGCTGAAGCTAAGGATCATCTGACTACTGGATTCGTGGGCACACCATATCTGAATCCTGTGCTCAGCGAGATTGGAAATAATGAACTCGCGTATAAGCTTCTTTTTCAAAAGGATTATCCATCCTGGCTGTATCAGGTGACGAAAGGTGCGACTACGATTTGGGAACATTGGGATGGGATTAAGGATGACGGCAGCTTCTGGAGTGCAGATATGAATTCCTTCAATCATTATGCCTATGGCGCAATAGGTGAATGGTTGTATCGTTACGTTGCAGGAATCGGAACAGATGAGTTGGAGCCTGGTTTCAAAATCGTTCATATCAAGCCACAGCCAGGCCCCGGTCTGGATTACGCAGAAGCTAGTCTTGAAACCATGTACGGAAAAGTAGAGTCAGGGTGGCGGCGATCAGAGGATAATGGAATGATGATTCACGTTACGATTCCTGCCAATAGCAACGGTATTGTCGTTCTGCCTGGAGCCAATCAACTAGGGTTATTAGAAAATGAAGTTCCTGTGGAGCAGTCCAGAGGCGTGCACAGCATCAGCTTGGTCGATAACGGAGTGAGACTTCAATTAGGTTCGGGCAGCTATCAATTTACGTATTCTTTATAACCTTTACTAGGGCTTCCTAGTGTGAACTGACATCGAGGGATATTCGGTGTCAGTTTTTCGTTTTTGAATTGACGAATATAGAGAGGAGTTATTATAATGATTTATATTGATATGAACTAAGTAATATAAATATAAATCAAATTGGAATTCACAAGGAGGAAGACAAAAGAATGAAGACAGAAGGAAAATTGACGATACATACGCAGCAGCGGGGGGCGGAGTTAGGCGATCTATTCGGTATTTTCTTCGAGGATTTGAATCATGCGGCCGATGGTGGGCTTTACGCTGAGCTAGTTCAGAACCGATCTTTTGAATTCGACCCGATTGACCGGGCAGATTATCATGCGCTGATGGCTTGGGAGCCTGTAGAACGTGGAGATGGAAAGGTAAATATCTCTGTAGAAGACAGTAAGCCCTTAAATGATCGCAACCAACATTATGTTGCCATCGATATTGTGGCTGAAGGTGACGGCGTTGGCCTGATGAATCTAGGCTTTAACAGTGGTATTCCGGTAAAAGAAGGCGAGAATTATAACTTCTCGGTGTATGCCCGCCGGGAGACAAGCTTTGATGTGCCGCTTACCGTAAACATTGAAAGCACAGACGGCATCATTCTTGGTGAAGTGGAGATCGCCGTAAGCAGCTCTGAATGGACCCGATATGAAGCCGTTATTACAGCTAATAGCACGGACACAAGCAGTCGTCTTGTAATCGTTACCAAAGGTAACGGGAAGGTATATCTGGATATGGTTTCCCTGTTTCCTGAGAAGACCTTTAAGAATAGACCTGGAGGCATGCGTGAAGATATTTCGCTGCTGCTCGCTGATTTAAAACCTAAGTTTATGCGGTTCCCAGGAGGATGTCTGGTGCATGACGGTTCCTTGGATCCAGATGACAGAGACTCCATGTACAGATGGAAGAATACGATTGGGGATGTTGCGCAGAGACCGGCAAGACGCAATAACTGGTCATATAATCAAACGCTTGGGTTAGGTTATTATGAATATTTTCAGTTCTGTGAGGATATTGGAGCTAAGCCGATCCCCGTACTTCCGGGCGGCTACGACCCGCATCATAAACGGATGGTACCGCTGGATGAATTAACGCCTTGGATTGAGGATGCTTTGGATTTAATTGAATTCGCCAAGGGGGATTCTTCCACGAAGTGGGGAGGCATTCGTGCAGAACTGGGTCACCCTGAGCCTTTTGGGCTGGAGTATGTCGGCATTGGGAATGAAGAGGTAGGTGCACCCTTTTTCGAGAGATATCCTTACTTTCATCAAGCCATCAAAGCAAAATATCCGGAAATCAAGGTCATTAATTCTAGCGGTCCGTTCTCTGCCGGTCAGGAATATGAACGGGGCTGGACGTCGGCAAAAGAGAACAAGTCTGACCTCGTAGACGAGCATTATTACTGTACACCTGAATGGTTCCTGGCTAATCATCATCGTTATGATGACTTCAAAGCCGATGAGCCAAAGGTATTCCTCGGTGAATATGCTTCATGGGGCAATACCTATTACAATGCATTGGTGGAAGCAGCATTTATGACAGGTCTGCAAAATAATGCGCATGCCGTTGGCTTAGCTTGTTATGCTCCAATGCTCTGTAATGTGGATTATATTAACTGGAAGCCGGATATGATCTGGTTCAATAATCATGAAGTGTACGGAACGGCAAACTATTATGTGCAAAAGCTATTTATGAACCATCAGGGAGATCATTTGCTGAAGATGGAAGCAGATGGCTTCACGGCACCGAAGGAAAGCAGAAAGGAAGCGATCACTGGAGCCGTCAGTTTCGGTGTGGATGCCTCTGCTGCTCGTTTCTCCGAGATCACCTTAGTCAACAATCTTACGGGAGAAGTGAAGACGTATTCTGACTTATCAGAGGAAGTTTCAAATCTGCCTGACCCTGCTCAGAACAGAACGGCTAAACGGACACTAGAGCTTGGTGAGACAGAGTGGGAAAACTATACTTTGCATTTTAAGGCTACACGAACTGCAGGAAATAAAGGGTTTATCTTTTATTTTGGTAAAGCGGATGATCAGAATCATTTGTACTGGGAGCTGGGTGGCTGGCAGAATCAGGATTCGATTGTGGCCTCAATTATCAACGGAAGAAATTCTGTTCTGACGCATGCTATGTTTACGGTTGAAACAGATGTAGAATACGATCTTAAGTTAGAAGTAGTGGGCAGACAGATCCGTACTTTTATTAACGGAGAACTGGTGAATGAGACAGAAGATAAACTTCCGGTGATCGAACCGCTGTATTACACGGCAAGTGTGGAAGACTTAACGGGGGATATTATCCTCAAGACAGTAAACGTACAAGAGAATAGTGTTTCTGCTGAGGTTGCACTGGAATCTTTGGCAAAAGAAGCACTGACCATCGAAGTCTATGAAATGTCGGGATACCCGCTTGAGGACGAAAATAACTTCGAGAATAAGCAGCAGGTCTCTCCGAAACAAACCAGCTTTAAGACAGAAGGAAGCAGCTTTAGTTATGAGTTTCCGAAGCAATCCGTGACAATTTTCAGAATAAAATAACGAAGAAGCCCCCATGAATCTATGGCTTATTAAAGATTCATGGGGGCATTTCTATGACTATTACAAGTTAACTTAGCCGTTCACCCGCAGACGAATCACATTCCAGGAAGCTTTTGCGAGAAGGGCCTTTACATGTCCACCCTCAACAACGGCTTTGCCTTGGCTAGGCATCACGTTATGTGGATTGGATTTGGTGTTTACAGCTTTAATATCTTCATGTTCCAGTACAATATGCTCAATGATGTTTACGGAACTGAAGCTGCGCAGATCCACGTCGAGCTCTAGTCCTTCGGATAAATGGCGGTTTACAGCGAAGACGGTTACTTCATTCAGCTCCTCGTTGTATACACTAATGGCTTCCAAATAAGGCACATCAGTGAAATCTTTGGAATCGTATTTAGGGCTGGAAATCAGCGGGTGAAGTACGGTTCCACGACCATAAAGGGAAGCGTGCAGGTACGGATAATAAGTAGTCTGCAGCCAAAGCGGTCCGCCATTTTCAGTCATAATTGGGGCGATAACATTGATCAGCTGCGCTAAGCAGGCCATTTTCACACGATCAGCATGCTTCAACAATGAAATAAGACAGCAGCCCACAACAAGTGCATCTTCAAGTGTGTACACATCTTCGAATTCTGGCGGTGCGATCTGCCAATGTTGTTCGGCACGGCTGCTGCCTTGTGATTTCCATACATTCCATTCATCGAGCGACAGATTAATTTTCTTTTTGCTCTTTTTCTTCGCTTGAACATAATCACAGGTGGCAGCCACACTGCTGATGAAATGATCCAAATCCATAGAGCGGGCTAGGAAGTTAGGCGTGTCGTCATTGTTGTTATTGTAGTACGTATGCAGTGATAAATAGTCCACATTATCATAAGAAAGATCAAGCACGGTAGCTTCCCACTCGGCAAAAGTGTCCATGCCGCTGCCGGAGCTGCCACAAGCCACAAGCTCAAGCGTTGGATCGACCCAGCGCATAGCTTTTGCAGTTTCGTTCGCTAACCGTCCATATTCGACCGCGGTTTTAGCTCCAATCTGCCACGGACCATCCATTTCATTTCCGAGGCACCAGGTCTTAAAAGCGTGAGGCTCTTTATACCCATGAGAGATCCGCAGGTCACTGTAGTAGGAGCCGGAAGGATGATTGCAGTACTCTACTAGATTTCTAGCTGCATCGATGCCGCGTGTTCCAAGGTTAACTGCCATCATGACTTCGCTGCCTACGAGCTTAGCCCAATCTGCAAATTCGTTGGTACCCACTTGATTGGTTTCCGTGGTCCACCAAGCTAATTCAAGAGATTGCTTGCGTTCGTGCTTGGGTCCAACCCCATCTTCCCAATTGTAACCGGATACAAAGTTTCCTCCAGGATAACGGATGATAGGAACGTTTAAGGCACGAATAGCTTCGATGGCATCGTTCCGAAAACCATTCTGATCCGCAGTAGGGTGACCCGGGTCATAAATGCCACCGTAAACTGCTCTTCCTAAATGTTCGATAAATGAGCCGTAGATCCGCGGGTCTACTTCAGCTAGTCTGAAATCTTTGTCAATAATCATTGTCGATTTAATCGGCATGAGTGTACAGCTCCCTCTAGTTGAATTAATGATTTCACTAATTAAGTAATTGTTTTATGATTACATGATACTGATTTTCGCTTATAATAAGCAATGAATTAATTTAGGATTCGTTAAAATACTAATTCAATAAGCATTGGAGACGTTGAAATGTACTTAACCACAGATTCTGAATCCTTGCAGGTGTATGAAGCGCTGGCAAGTGAAGTTAGGTTGCGAATTATTGAACTTCTGGACCGCAGAGAGATGCACATCAAAGAGCTGGCAGCGGAGCTCTACCTTAGTAGTGCAATTGTCAGTACTCATGTAGCAAAGCTGCAAAAAGCAGGCCTGATCAGTTCTAAAATGAGACGAGTAAATGGAGGGACCTATAAATATTGTTCTTTGTCTGCGAATTACCTGCAGATTAAATTATCGGGCTCCCGTGGAGTTGCCAGAAAGGTGGTTGAGGTGTCTATCCCTGTAGGGCAATATACCGATATTCAGGCTTTACCTACCTGCGGGATTGCTACTACTGAGAAGCTGATCGGCTATTATGATGATCCACGTTATTTTCTGGACCCGGAACGGGTGAATGCCGGCATTGTATGGTTTGCGAAAGGTTCTATCGAGTACAAGATTCCAAATTATCTATTTCAAGATCAAGTGGTGCAGGAAATTGAGATTTCGCTAGAAATAGGTTCCGAAGCTCCACATGTAAATGAGAAGTGGCCGTCGGATATTGGCTTTATGATGAATGGTCAGGATTTAGGAAAATGGACCAGTCCGGGCGACTTTGGCCTCACTAGAGGACGATTAAATCCCATTTGGTGGCGTTCGGATGTTAACCAATATGGTTTGCTGAAGGTTCTGCGGATTAATACAGGTGGAACCTTTGTGGATGGCCAGCAAATCTCAGATATTACCTTGGAGGATGTACGAGTAGAGCAGGATCAGTGGACCTTTCGTTTAACGGCAGAGAATAGCGGACGGAGAAGAGGCGGACTAACCATATATGGCCGTGGGTTTGGGAATTACGAGCAAGACATTATGTTTAGAGTGTATTATGAATGATTTCGAGTTTGCAGAAGAGGTGTTTTATAAGATTCTGTAGAAAATTTAAGCTTGTGTACCAATTATTACCTCTGATAAAATAAAAATAAAAAATATATTGTAATGAAAACGTTTTTATGTTAATTTAAATCTATAAAAACGTTTTTATTCGTAAAGGAAGATTGAATCATTATGGAAAAGGTAACGATCAAAGATGTTGCCAGAGAGGCTGGAGTCTCCATTTCTACGGTTTCCAACGCGCTAAATGACGTAGATGTATTGAACCCGGAGACGAAATCACATGTTCTTAAGGTTGCGAAGCGATTAAATTATGTTCCTAACCTGAACGGTAAGCTCCTTAGGAATGGGAAAACCAAAATGCTGGGTTTTTTCACAACAAGTGTGTCGGGTCCATACTTCTATAAGCTGGTTGAGTCCATGTCGCGTGAATGTGATCGGCTAGGTTACGGGCTGAATGTATTTGTTACCAAGGATAAACAAGTGATTATGAGCAATATTCTAGGCCGACGAGTGGATGGTGTCATTATCTACGAAGAGCTGAGAATAGACGAAGAAGAAATTGCTGCAATGGTGAAAGACAAGATCAAGGCTGTATTTCTGGATCGGCCGCTTAAGAACGACACGATGGGAAGCGTGATATTTGATTCCTTTGAAGCGGGGTTTGAAGCGACCAAATATTTAATCAGTCTAGGGCATAAAAAGATTGCTTACATATCTGGTGTGGATGAGATGTACGACAGTGTTCAGCGGAGAGAAGGATACTTAGCTGCTTTGCGTCAGTATCAGCTACCCACGCATGAAGAGTATATTATACAAGGATATTTTGAAGAAGAAAGCACTTACAACGCTATAAAATCTTTTCTTCACTATAGTCCTGATAAAATACCTGATGCCTTCTTAGCAGGGAACGACTTGAGTGCAATTGGATGTATTCAAGCTTTGAAATCGCATGGATACGAAGTTCCGCTAGATGTTAGTGTTATGGGGTTTGATGATATTGATATTGCGCAATATTTCTCACCGCCTTTAACTACTGTAAGAAATCAAATTGCTAGACAAGGTATTTTGGCTATTAATCACCTCGTTCGTATGATTCAGAAGAAGGAACAGGGCGAGATGATGAAATTGGCGGGTGAATTAGTTGTAAGAGGTTCTAGTCAAGTAAAGATTGGTCGGTAAGAACACATATATGTAATGGGTTCAAGATTTCACCCGATCATTTTTTAAAATTTTGTTGTTTTGGGAGGTTTTTTTTTCGAAAAAATAAAAACGTTTTTATTGTTTGGGGATCATGATTTGGAGGGGAGAAGAAAAAGTGGATAAATTAGCCGTAGTGCCAACAAACGGAAAGAATCCAATGAGCGGGAAAAAGCCTATGGGGCAGAGGGTCAAAGAATTTGTAATTGATTATAAGAGACAATGGGAAATTCAATCCATGGTCATCCCGGGAATTATTTTTATGATTATCTTTTGTTTTATTCCGATTTACGGATTGACGATTGCTTTTAAAAGCTACACCGTAATTGATACGCTCGATTCTGCACCTTGGGTAGGGCTCGATAATTTCAGAATTATTTTATCTGATAAATATTTTTGGGACGCTGTAGTCAATACATTAGGGATCAGCTTTCTGAAATTAGCCATAGGGTTTGTTATTCCTATTATTTTATCCGTTATGATTTACGAATTAAGTGGTGGACGCTTTAAAAAGATAGTGCAAACCATCTCTTATTTACCACACTTTTTGTCCTGGATCGTTCTCGGCGGGATGCTGATTGCCTGGTTTTCCTCATCCGGTATGTTTAATGAGATTATGCTCAGTTTGGGACTGATTTCGAAACCGGTAAATATTTTGCTTGATGCGAATAAATACTGGTGGATTGCAACGTTATCCGATATTTGGAAAGAGGCTGGTTGGGGAACGATTCTCTACTTAGCCATTATGTCGAAAATTGATCCTACTTATTATGAGGCTGCCAAAATAGATGGCGCAAGCCGTATGAGACAAATTTGGAATATCACGCTTCCTAACATGAAACCGATTATCAGTTTAAATCTGATTCTCACTGTAAGCGGTTTATTAGGATCAAATCTGGATCAAACCCTGGTATTGATGAATTCTCAGAACCGCGTTAAGGCGGAGGTCATTAATTCTTATGTGTATCGTATGGGTATGACGCAAGGTGACTTCTCTTATGCTACTGCTGTTGGTTTAGGTGTCTCCATCGTTTCAGTCATCCTACTGATTAGCGCCAACAAAGTATCCAGTAAATTAAATGATAATCAATCAGTTCTGTAGAAGGAGGCATTTCTGTGAATCGTACGGTGGCTAAAGAAGATCTCGATAGTCGAATCTTTAATACCTTAAATATTATTTTGCTCTGTATTTGTACAATCATTATTGTCGTTCCTTTATGGAATGTAGTCATATCCTCTTTAAGTTCGGGCAAGGCGCTTGCGGAAGGCGGATTCATATTTTGGTCTCCAGAGTTCTCTTTGGAAAATTATCGTGCTGTATTTCAAGATGAGACCATTGGTTTAGCATTCGTAGTATCGCTTGCCAAAACATTCATTGGTGTCATTACCCACGTATTCTTTTGTGCCATGATCGGTTATGGCTTGAGTAAGAAATACATACGTGGACGTAAGCTGTATGTTGCCATGGGTGTAATCACTATGTTTTTCTCTGGTGGAATGATCCCTACGTATTTATTGATTAAATCATTAGGCCTCTTAAACAGCTTCTGGGTTTATATTATCCCGGCCTTGTTCAGTTATTATGATGTAGTTATTCTAATGAACTTCTTCAGAAATGTACCGGATTCACTTGAAGAGTCAGCCAAAATTGATGGTGCAGGTGACTGGCGCATTTTCCTAAAAATCTTTATCCCTCTTTCCATGCCGGCTATGGCCACCATTGCGTTATTTAACGGGGTTGGGCAGTGGAACGACTTTATGACTACCAAGTTATATATTACCGATCAATCGCTCTACCCGCTGCAGATGAAGCTCTATGAAATCATTGTTCAGTCGCAAACACAATCCATGCAAAATGTTGGTGGATCTGCGATTATCGAAACTACGACTAAAGGGGTTCAACTAGCAACAATTGTCATTACAACTTTGCCGATTGTTGTGATGTATCCAATATTACAGAGGTACTTTATCTCAGGCATGATGATGGGGGCGGTGAAGGAATAGTAAGTAAATCTCCAAGTAGTGAATGCTTACAAAACATTTTAGGGGGAAACAAAAGATGAACAAAGCATTTGGGAAAAAAGGACTCAAACTTTGTACGGCACTTATGGCTGTTGTATTAGTATTTACAGGTTGTGGATCGAAAGGTAATTCTGACAGCTCCAGTAAAGAGTTAAGCTCCATTGAAGGCCGTTATACTATAGATCCGGAAACACCGGCATGGAAGCTGGATACAAAAAAAGAGACAACAGATCTGACTTGGTACGTGAATGCAGACTGGTGGAATACTGATTTCGGAAAAGACCTTGTCACCAAGAAAATTAAAGAGGATTTAAACATCAACATTAAATTCATTACAGGCGATGACACTAAGCTGAATACGATTTTTGCCGGCGGTGAAATGCCAGATCTGTTGACTATTTTTGATTCCAACTCTCCAGTCGTACAAAAAGCTGCTACCTGGGCATTGCCTTTAAATGATCTGGCAGATAAATATGATCCGTATTTCAATAAAGTTGCAGAAAAAGATACGATGAACTGGTTCCAGTTAGCAGATGGCAAGACCTATGGATACCCTAACTATTCCAATACGCAAAACGATTATGATAGCGGTAACATCCCTGCTAAAACAGCCTTTGTCATCCGCAAGGATGTTTACGAAGCCATTGGAAAACCAAGCTTTGGAACTCCTGAGGAATTCAAGAGCGTTATGCAACAAATCAAAAAACAATTCCCGGACATGATTCCTTTTGGTTTTAACTCCATTGGTTCAGGCACTGGTTCTTTGGGAGATGTATTGGAGGATTTCATCGGAGTGCCGATGGAAACTGAAAATGGCGAATTCTACAACCGTAACCTAGATGAGGATTACTTGACTTGGTTGAAAACGTTAAATGAAGTCTACAGAAATGGTGATATCAGTGATGACAGCTTTGCTGATGACGGTACTGCCTTTGAAGAAAAAGTGAAATCCGGTAAATATGCAACAATACTTTTGGATGGAACCCCTCAACAAAGTGGTAACCTGCAAATCTTCATGACAGAAAATCCAGGCAAGGAATATATCGCTATTGATGGCCCACAAAGTACTGTTGGACATGAACCAACGTTGAATCAATCCGGAATTACAGGTTGGATGATTAGCTATGTTACTAAAAAGGCTAAGGATCCTGCAAAAGCGATTCAAATTTACACTTATTTGCTCAGCGACGAAGGACAAAAGCTCATGAACTACGGTATTGAAGGAGAGACCTATAAAGTTAATGACAGCGGTAAAATTGAATTCTTGCCTGAAATCAAAGACCTGCAATTAAATAATGCCGATAAATTCAAAAAAGATTACCGGATGGGCGAATTTATGTTCTTTGGACATGACCGTGATAAAGCGCTGAGTAATGACGCATTCGCAGATTCCATTAAACAAATGCAAGAGTGGGGCAAAGGAAAGCTAAAACCACACTTTATTCTTGAAAATATTAACCCGGCTCAAGGAACGCCTGAAGCTCGCAGTCTTACTGCAATTGATACTACTTGGAACACTACGCTTGTAAGTATGATCCGCGCTAAAGACGATGCTACATTCGACAGCACCTTGGCTGCTTACAAAACATTTTTGAATGATAACAACTGGGATAAGATTGTAGAAGTTCGTTCTGAAAAAATGAAAAACAACAAAGAAAAATTAGGCCTTAAATAAGTTAGATAATAGAATGTGGCCCCTTCACTGGGGCCTCTTCATAGAAAGATGGAGGGAAACAACATGCCAGAGCTTAAAATTTATCAATCCACCGGGGAGAATACATTGTTTGTAGAGCAAAGTCTGCAACAATTAACTCCAATTGCTGACGCAGAGGCGACCACTACTGTAACTATTGACGAGAATCAAACCTTTCAGGAAATGGATGGCTTTGGAGCATCCTTTACAGATTCATCCGCTTATTTGATTAATCAAGTCCTGGACAACGAACAGAAAAAGGAAGTCATGAGCAAGCTTTTTGACGCACAAGATGGAATTGGTTTGTCCGTATTAAGAAATCCAATGGGGGCATCGGATTATGCTAGAGATATTTATAGCTATGATGATAGACCTGCACAGGAAACGGATACGGAATTAACCCACTTCTCTATCGCACATGATGAAGCAGACATTATCCCTTTGTTGCAACAAGCTCTGGAAATTAACCCTGAGATCAAACTGATGGCTTCTCCATGGAGTGCACCAGGTTGGATGAAGACTAGCGGATCGATGATTGCTGGAGAACTTAAACAAGAATATTATCAGGCTTATGCCGATTATTTTGTTCGATATATTCAAGCTTTTGAAGGGCACGGATTGCCAACTTATGCTGTAACACCACAGAACGAGCCTTTATTTGAACCCAAACACTACCCTAGTATGTTAATGTTGCCTGAGGCGCAAAAAGATTTCATTAAAAACTACCTGAAGCCAAGCTTTGTTAAGCATAACATCGCTACAAAAATTCTCTGCTACGACCACAACTGGGATCGTCCAGATTATCCGTTAACCGTGCTCGATTATGCAAAAGATGAAGTAGATGGTGTAGCTTGGCACTGGTATGGTGGCAATGCGTCAGCGCAATCAGAGGTTCTGAAAGCTTTTGCTGATAAAGAAGTGCATTTTACAGAAGGTTCTGGTGGAGAATGGATTCCTCCGTTTGAACAAGCCTTCTCCAATGTAATGAGAACAGGGATTGATATTCTTAGAAATCATAGTAAATCCTTTGTGTTATGGAATATGGCCTTAGATGAAAAGAACGGCCCAACCGTACCGGGTTTTGGCAAAAGTACTTGTCGTGGTGTTGTGACAGTCAACCAAGAGACCAAGGAGCTTACGTATACGCTCGACTATTATGCGCTGGCCCATTTCAGTAAATTTATTCGTCCGAAGGCTGTGCGCATTGACGCCTCCACCAATCAAGAAGTGATTCGTTCCGTAGCTTTTAAGAATACAGATAACTCTATTGCAGTTGTTCTGTTCAACGATAGTGAAAAGGCTGAGAATGTGGCTTTGAACTTGCCGGGAGCGGATGAATTATCTTTCCGTTTGGCGTCAAAAAGTGCTTTATCCATTTTGATAAAATAATTAGAGGACGTAGCTCAGAAGCACTCGAATCTTGATTCGGGTGCTTTTTTTATGAAAATAATCGTATAAAAAATCAATGTTCGGTAAGCAAAGTTTTGAATTTACGGATTTTCAATAATAGTAAATAAAAATGGCAGTCCAGAGCTGAAGTTCAGCGTCTGGACTGCCATTTATTTTTTGTGTAATTGGATTGCGAGTTCTAACGTTCTAAACGGTAACCACCGTGAAATACAGGACCCACATATTCATTAAACGCAAATCCATTACGAATGGCTGCGGAGACAAAATCTTTAGCTTTTGCAACAGCTTCATGAACCGTTAAGCCATTAGCTAGACCGCCTGTAATTGCTGCGGCAAAAGTACATCCAGCTCCATGATTGTGAGCGGGTTCGATTTTGGCTGTTTGGAATACAGTGTACTCAGAACCGTCGAAGAAGATATCAATCGCTTGATCGCCGCCGAGTGCTTTGCCGCCTTTAACCACGACATTACGTGCACCGAGCTTATGAATCAGACGGGCAGCTTCTTTCATTTCCTCAAGGGTAGTAAGTTTGCCAAGACCTGAAAGAACACCTGCTTCAAACAAGTTTGGGGTGACCACAGTTGCTAGTGGTAGCAATAAGTCACGAATAGCCTCAGCGCTGTCAGGGTTCAAGACTTCATCTTCACCCTTGCACACCATAACTGGATCAATAACTACATTAGTCTGAAGATTTTCTTTGATCGCTTGCTCTGCAACGCGCACAATTTCAACACTTCCAAGCATACCTGTCTTCATGGCATTAACCGGGCCACCAGCGAAAATAGTTTTTAACTGCTCAGCAACAATGGAGGCATCAATTGGATAAACATTATGGTGCCAGCCGTTGTCCGGGTCCATAGTAACGATAGTGGTCAAGGCACTAAAGCCGTAGGTACCATACTCTTCAAATGTTTTTAGATCCGCTTGGATGCCTGCGCCACCACTGGAGTCGCTGCCTGCAATAGTTAGAGTTTTAATAATTTGAGTCATGGTTACGTCCCCTTTATATATGTCTGAATTCATAAACAACGCATTGCATTGATTATAACAAAAAATAGCACCTACGTCTTTCTAAAAGCAAGAGCAAGGTTGAAAATACCTTCCTCTAAAAATTCCCACCCTTAGTCCAGCTTCTCTGCGTTTGGGTCAGCAATGAAGAGCGGTCCATGATTATCTGTAAAGAACTTCATGAGGGTCTCCACTACTTCCTGCTGTGGGGATGTTTGAGCTTGATGTATTCCGATACTGCGGAATAAATAACCCCATTCTCCCTTATCGTAATAGGCAGCACCCTCATCCTGATAGCCGTTCGCGTCTGCTTGAAGCGTATATCTGACCGTTCTTGCTTCAGCTCCGGCAGTACCTAAAATATGCTGTTCGCTAAACTTAAGTGGATTATTAATGGTAAATCCCAGCGCGTCAGCCCATTCGGCTTTTTCCGGAAAATAGGCTCCGATTGCAGTGATGGCACAGCCTGTACAAGTCCAAGCCGTATCTGAATAGTGCATGTTTTGTTCCGGATGGTTCGGATCCTGAAAGGTAACTCCATAAGAACCGTTAGCGCCGACAACCGCGGTAGCCTGCCATCCGGCAGGAGCGAGTAGAAGATAACCTCCACCGATATCAGGGCGGTAGACCAGCGTTGCTTCTACTTGGTTTTTCATGTCTTGAGATAAAGCAAAGGTCATTTCGGGTATGGGGGGGATTTCTGTATTTACATATTCGCTGCCACTATCAATATTTAGCTGCGCGAGCGTAGTGTGCAGTGGAATGATGACCTGCCCATTATCGGGATCACTGCTAGGAAATTCGAGCATTTCTTGAGTGGAGCTGGGTTTGTTATCTGCTTCATTATTAGTTTGTGCGTTGGTGGATGTGGGTGGTGTGGTAGGTGTACCCCAGTCGAGCCCTTTATATCCAATCAGCAGCACTAGTACAATTACGACGCACAATATTGAAGTTAAGATCCAGCCGTTTCTAACTCCTCTTCGTTTAGATTTCATATATGTTGTACCTCCTTTGATCTTACTTATATAGACCTAAGAATGGAGTGGAAAGTTTCTTAAATAACCTTTATATTTCTGAAGTTCTTCATGATCGGGCGGGATAGAGAGGGAGTCCGTTTCTTAAACCCTGCATATCAATATAGAAAGAATTTCAAACAAAGCGTGTAGGAGGGCGAGTATGGTTACGATTAGTTTATGTATGATAGTACGAAATGAAGAAAAAAGCTTACACAGATGTTTGTCTACCATTACAAGTCTCGTAGATGAAATTGTTATCGTGGATACAGGCTCGACGGATAAAACGAAAGAGATTGCGTTGTCCTTCGGAGCTGTAATTTATGATTTTGAATGGATTGATAATTTTAGTGCCGCACGTAATTTTGCCTTTAGCAAAGCTACTCAGGAGTACATTTTGTGGCTTGATGCGGATGATTATATAAAGGAAGAGGATCAGATTCTTTTTAAAAAACTAAAAGAAATCCTGCCAGGACATATTCACAGTGTGAACATGCAATATAATCTGGCTTTTGACGAAGCGGGAAATGTCACAGCTAGTTTACGCCGCAACAGGCTGGTTCGGCGCAGCTGCAACTTTCAATGGATTGGGCCTGTTCATGAGTATTTAGAGGTAAGTGGTCCTTCTTTTAGTAGTGATGTCTGCATCACACATGAGAAAGATAAGGAATACACAGATCGTAATTTGCGGATTTATCAAAAACGTGTTGCACAGGGTGAAGTATTTTCGCCGAGAGACCAGTATTATTATGCGAATGAATTAAGGGATCATGCTATAAATGAAGAGGCTTGCAAATACTATGAGATTTTCTTAGCGGGTGGGCAGGGCTGGATTGAAGATAATTTCCAGGCTTGCCTAAAGCTTGCCGAATGCCGGGAACGGCTGGGGGATAAAGACGGTGCATTTGAAGCGTTATGTAAAACCTTGCAGTATGATAAACCACGTTCAGAGTTCTGTTGCCGACTGGGGGCACTTCTGCTGGAAAAAGGCCAGTTGCATCCAGCCGCATACTGGTATGAGCTAGCGATTCAGCTACCGCGGGATAACGATTCGATGGGGATGAAGAATGGAATCTTTTATACCTGGCTGCCGCATCTTCAATTGGCACTTTGTTATGATCGTCTCGGCCAACACGAGAAGGCGAATCATCACAATGAAACGGCGTTGAGTTTTTATCCATCCCATCCTAGTATGTTATACAATCGCACCTATTTTAAAAATCTGCTTGGCGATAAATATGTAGCGCTTCAGGCTTAATTTAATAAAAGAGATGCCCCAGCCGTTCTGATTATGACTGCTGGGGCATTAATGCGTTTTTGGAGCTTGCAAGATTACTGGCAGTGGGGAACCTTCCCGTGATCCCCGGCAAGCTTCGCTAATTAGATCCAGATTTCCGCGTAGGAAGTAGCTATCGGACTCAGTTGACCTTAAACGTTGCTTTATGGCACATTTGGAATTCTAACGGACCGCATAGTCGCTATTGACCAGAAACACACTCGATTTGGAGCAATATCTCAGGAATAGCTGCACTGGAGTCCGAAACTGTGCTCAAAAGGCGATAAATGGGCAAATAGCGTCATCTGGGTCCGGAAGCATCAGAGGGGAGAGAGTGAAGCGGATAGTTACTGGCGGAGTTGCGCTGTCCTCTTGATCCCCGGCAATCTTCGCTGATTGGCTCCAGATTTCCGCGTACGAAGTAGCTATCGGACCCAGCTGACCTTAAACGCTGCTATATGGCACATTTGGAATTCTAACGGACTGCATAGTCGCTATTGACCTGAAACACACTCGATTTGGAGCAATATCTCAGGAATAGTTGCACTGGAGTCCGAAACTGTGCTCAAAAGGCGATAAATGAGCAAATAGCGTCATCTGGGTCCGAAAGCACCTGAGGCGAGAGTGGGGCGGGTGGTTACTGGTTGTAAGAGTAAGCTCGGGGAAATGACTCCGGTAGTGTAGGAGAAAAGGCGTGGCGGATGATTACCGGGTGTAAGAGTGAAGCGGATAGTTACTGGCGGAGTTGCGCTGTCCCCTTGATCCCCGTCAAGCTTCGCTGATTGGGTCCAGATTTCCGCGTAGGAAGTAGCTATCGGACCCAGCTGACCTTAAACGCTGCTATATGGCACATCTGGAATTCTAACGGACTGCATAGTCGCTATTGACCTGAAACACACTCGATTTGGAGCAATATCTCAGGAATAGTTGCACTGGAGTCCGAAACTGTGCTCAAAAGGCGATAAATGGGCAAATAGCGTCATCTGAGTCCGGAAGCATCAGAGGGGAGAGGGTGGGTCGGGGGTTACTGGATGTAAGAGTAAGCTCGGCGTAAATGACTCCGGTAGTGTAGGAGAAAAGGCGTGGCGGATGATTACCGGGTGTAAGAGTAAGGTATGAGGTGTAAGATTCCCGGTAGCGTAGGAGTATAGGCGAGGCGGATGATTACTGTGTGTAAGAGTGAGGCGCATAGTTATTGGCGATGTTGAGCTGTTCCCTTGATCCCCCGGCATGTTTCGCTAATTAGCTCCAGATTTCCGCGTACGAAGTAGCTATCGGACCCAGCTGACCTTAAACGCTGCTATATGGCACATTTGGAATTCTAACGGACCGCATAGTCGCTATTGACCTGAAACACACTCGATTTGGAGCAATATCTCAGGAATAGTTGCACTGGAGTCCGAAACTGTGCTCAAAAGGCGATAAATGAGCAAATAGCGTCATCTGGGTCCGAAAGTATCAGAGGGGAGAGAGTGAAGCGGATAGTTACTGGCGGAGTTGCGCTGTCCCCTTGATCCCCGGCAAGCTACGCTAATTAGCTCCAGATTTCCGCGTAGGAAGTAGCTATCGGACCCAGCTGACCTTAAACGTTGCTTTATGGCACATTTGGAATTCTAACGGACCGCATAGTCGCTATTGACCAGAAACACACTCGGTTTGGAGCAATATCTCAGGAATAGCTGCACTGGAGTCCGAAACTGTGCTCAAAAGGCAATAAATGGGCAAATAGCGTCATCTGAGTCCGGAAGCACCTGGGGCGAATGGTTACTGGATGTAAGAGTAAGGTCAGGGGTGTAAGATTCCCGGTAGCGAAGGAGTAAAGGCATTGCGGATGATTACTGTGTGTAAGAGTAATCTCGGCGTAAATGACTCCGGCAGTGTAGGAGTACAGGCGTGGCGTATGATTACTGGGCGCAAGAGTAAGCTCGTAGGTGGATCATTATCAGCAGCGTAGGAGTAAAGGTAGACAGTAATTAATATTCAGAAGATATCCCAAAGAGGGTAACCCAGCATCCATGAACTAGATGCTTGGTTACCCTCTTTTAGTAAGCTGGATTGTATTGTTGTTCCTTTTTATAATCGTTTGGAGGGAGACCTACTTCTTGTTTGAAAAGCTTGGAGAAATAGGAGTAGTTGCTATAGCCGACTTTGTTCGCGACGGTATATACTGACATATTTGTGGTTTCTAATAGATGTTTCGCAGCAGCGATTCGGACGTGGATGACGTAACTGCCTAATGAAACCCCAGTTTCTCGTTTGAATATCCTCGCCAGGTAATCAGGATTGAGATAAACAATTTCAGCCAAATCATTTCGGGTCAGATCATCGCCGTAATGTGAATGAATGTATTGTTTGATTTCTTCTGCGACGGACTTAGGCTGGGCAGCAAAGTCACGATATTTCATGGCTGTAGTGACAAGGTATTTAAGATATTCTTCCATATCCTCGATTGAATCCAAAGAGTGCATAGATAATTTATCATTAGTTTTGCCAGAGTATAATTTGTGCGATCGTATCCCTTTCAGATTGAGAAATGAATAGACTAGCTGAACTACATCTAAACGGAACAAGCTAAGGACAGAGGTCTCAAGTGTTCTATTGTTAAGCATGACCTTTAAATATTGTGTAACTTCTTCAAGAAAAGCAGTGAATTTATTCTGGTTCAGCAGCTCTTCCAAATAGGCAAGATCCGGTGGTGTATAGCCCGGTTTATTTTGCTGCAGATAAGCCTCCACCAAAAAGGTCTGATTTCTGCATCTCGTAATTTCTTCATCCATAGTCAGGGATTGTTTTAGAACATTCCCTACATTACTCAGTTTATCGTATAAGCCAATATTGCAGCAGACATCACATTTTAAATAAGGATTCGCCTTTTGAATAAAAGAAGAACATAATGCTTCAAGCCGTTGCGTGTCTGGTGCCTGGTTCCATTTTAAAATGGCGATCCAGTTATAATCTTTATATTCCAGAATGCTTTCGATGGTAAAACAAGGGCGTTGAAACAATTCGTACAATACATTTAGCAGGGCAAAATCAAACAGATCCTTTTCTTCTTTTCCCATGCTGCCATTGTAAGGGAATAAGTTAAATATCAAAGGCTGTAGAGTATCGCTCATTTGATAGGAGAGGTTTTGTTCTTCAATGGCATGTGTGATGTCTGCCAACTTAATCGGAAATGATGTACTGCCACTGACTAGCTTCCGCCAAAAATGCTCAAGAATCTTCGCCTGATTTTTTTGCCAAAAGTAACCGCCCTGAATGGCTTTTTCGTTTTTTTGCTGCTCTTTTGCTTGGGTGACCGCCTTTTGGATGATCAACATCAGCTTGTCAAATTCAATGGGCTTGAGGAAATATTCAAAGCTCTGCAATTCGATTGCTTTCTGCGCATAGTTGAAATCTGCATAATTGGTAAGAAGAATAGTCTGAATACTATAATTTCCCTCGCGAATCCATGCTAGTAATTCAAGTCCGCTGCCCTGCGGCATTTCAATATCTGAAATCAGAATTTGAACAGAATGCTTTTCTATTATTTCACGTGCTTGAGCGACATTATTAGCCGTATAAACAGTATCAATGTGGAGTGATTCCCAATCTATTTTCTTTTGCAATGCGGCAATAACATAAAAGTCATCATCAACAAGCAGTACATTCATAGTTTGCTCTCCATTCATTTAGATTTATTAGGAAGCTTCGGAAGATATAAGATTACACTAGCACCGCCGCCCTCCAAATTGGAGAAGGTGACGGTTGCTCTTTTTAAATATAGGTACTCTAGTCTTTTAAGCGTATTCATAATGCCGATTTGCGTACCTTTACTTTGATCCAAGGGCTCTCCAAGATTAAGTTTCTCTAACACCTGAGGTGGAAAACCGGGACCGGTGTCGGTGAGCTGGATAACGAGCATTTCTTCTTCCTGTTCCATCTGTAATCGTTGTACTGTAAGTCTGATCTCGGCTTCATGTTCGCGTGAAATCGCATATTTAATTGAATTTTCGATAAAGGTTTGCAGCACTAACGGTGGAATTTCCACACTGCCTGCCTGATCCTCTTGTTCGATGTAATAAATAAATGCGTCCTGATAACGTTGCTTTTGAATCTCCAAGTAGGTTCGGACATGCTCGATTTCATCCTCCAACCGGACAAAATTCTCGCCATTCTGAAAAATGTAACGGAAATACTTAGAGGTAGACAACGTCATATTTTCAATTTCTTTATACATATGAATTTGCGCCATGCTATAGATGCTAGTCAGACAGTTTAAGAAAAAGTGTGGTTTAATCTGTAGCTTCATATAGTCCAGCTGTATTCTTTGTTTCTCCAGTTCCTGCTCGTACATAGCGATTTTAAAGGTTTTGATTTGTTCAACCAAGCCTTTAAACTGAGTGTTTGCTTGTTCCAGCTCTATAATCTCACTGCTTTTGAAATCTGCGGGTTGCCCAGACTCATTAATGAAAGCAAGGTTATCGGAGAAGCTTTGAATCGGACCTAACACTCTTTTTTTGAAAAAGAGCAGAACAATGCATAACGTGGAGGTCACAATGAAGAACAATAACATAATAAGCAGCTGGGCAATCATGATTTTTTCGAATATGCCATATTTAATGACCATTTTGGTGCTGAAGGTGGTGTCTGAGAATGCGCTGTTGATGGTTGTACGCGATTGCAAAAGATTAGCGAATCCCTCATTTTCCGTTATTAACGTTCCGCTATTGGAGATCGGACTGGTTAAAGGCTGTTCATTCTCATCTACTAGAGAAACATAACCATTGGCGCCAAGATTAATTTGGCGTAGCGGCCGGATCAGATTATCTGCGGAGATCAGTCCAATTAAATAACGATTGTAATAGGGCACGATATTAATTACATAATAATGGTTGTTCACAAGAATAGGCGTCCATTTGGAATAAAACTTCTCATACATCTCCTTATCATCAATATAAGAAATAATCTTCTTTTTCAGCTCCCTGTAATCCGTATAGCTTACGCTGATCGGTGCGCAATTCAAAAAATAGGTCTCATTTTTCAAATAGTAGAAGAAGTTATACTCATGCCCGTAGTTTTTTTGCAGCTCGGTAAAGCGTTTGAACAGATTATCATTTGCTTTTAAGAACTCGATACTGTTGACCCCGTAAGTATTCATCGTTAGTAAGCTCTCATCGTTCCCAAGCGTCCAGCCCATATAGTGATTAATGTAGGCAAAATCATGATTAATACGATTGATGTAAAGCGCCGCAGTATCCTGCAAGTTTCGAGTGGACTGCTGCTTAACGATGGAAATGGAAGCGATGCTGATTCCTAAATCCAGAATAAGGACTGTGAATGAAACCAACATCATGACTTTTATATAATGGCGAATGGGGTAGGTTTTGTGTTTCGCTGTTTTTTTGATCATAAAGTCATTATAAAACCTCTGCGTGAAAAAAACATAAGAACTCGCTAGTGATTTCCCTCAAAGTCCGGATAGCACATACAGAAGTCGGGATACTGTTATTAAATCTCCCCAAGTAGAGCATTTAGCTTTTGTATTTTTTGTAAGCGAATTCAAAGGTCTGGATAACCGTCTTAAAGTGTCCGGAATACGAAAAAATAAGAAGTTATTATAAAGCTATTCAGATGCATTTTGATAAATTGAAATGGGGGATTAAGAGATGAGTCAACACAGTAAGAAAAAAACTGCAAAGAAATGGACTGTGGGTCTGCTGGCGGCTGCGATGGTATTTGGAATTGCTGGCTGCGGCGGTAACAACGGGAATAATGCAGCGACAAATGAAACGAGCAGCTATAACAAAGAAGGCCTGCCGATTGTGAATGAGCCTGTGACACTTAAAGTGCTGACTGTCCGTTGGGGGAGTATGGGGGACACCTTTACGCAAAACCAATGGCTGAAGGATCTGGAGAAAAATACGAATGTCAAAATCGATTGGCAAGTAATGTCCTCCAATGACTGGGGTGAGCAGAAGTCGATTATGCTGGCAAGTGGCACGCTTCCGGATATCGTTTTGGGAGATCAAACCTTTGGGGATGCCGATATCGTAAATAATCTGAGCTTTTTCCGGCCGCTTGATGATTATATCGAGCAAAATATGCCTAATCTCAAAGCAGCTATGGAAGAAACCCCAGAAATGAAAAAAATCAGCACATTTCCTGACGGGAAAATCTACTCCCTGCCAACAAGACTTCCTGCACGTCCAAAAAGCTCACGTCAGCCTGTGATTAACAAGACCTGGCTGGACAAATTGGGCTTGAAGGTGCCTGAAACGATTGATGAGCTTTATAACGTGCTCAAAGCTTTTAAAGAACAAGATCCGAATGGGAATGGAAAACAAGATGAGATTCCTTTTATTGAAATTGGTAATGACTTGATTAGTCCTTTCGGAATTGCCGATTTGAATAACAATAATATGATCATCAAGGACGGAAAAGCGATATATTTCCCTATTTCGGAGGAGTTCAAAGAAGGTCTCAAATGGGAAAATAAATTGTATGCGGAAGGCTTGCTAGATAAAGAGGTATTCACTCAGGACGATACGATGAGATCGGCTAAGTTCCAGAATCCGGATGCTCCAATTGTAGGCTTTACGTACCAGTGGACTCCAGACGCCGTGTTTGGAAAATGGAGCGATCAATATGTGACGATTCCACCGATTGCCGGACCAGATGGTAAACGTTATACGATCGGGAATCCGATTGGGATGAATCTTAACCGTAATGAGCTGCTGATCACCACATCCTGCAAATATCCTGAGGTTGCTGCACGTTGGGCAGATCAGTTCTATACTGACGAAGCGAGCATTCAGAATTTCTGGGGTGCGATTGGAACGGTTATTAAGAAAAACGATGATAGCACTTATACATTGATGGATCCACCAGCTGGAACCAGCGCAGATGCTTGGTATTGGGATCAATCGCTACGTGATTTTGGACCGAAATATGTGAGTCCATCCTTTGAATCGAAAATTGTCCTGAACCCTGAAAGTGGAGATGGACTGAAGCTGCAGCTGGATAAGCTGGGCAGTGAATATGTAACCACACCTTTCCCTAACGTAATGTACACTTCTGAGGAGTTCGAGGAGCTGCCAACCTTGACTACGGATATCGACAGCTATGTGAATACTATGCGGGCGCAATTTATTAGCAAAGGCGGAATTGACGAGGGCTGGGATGATTATGTGAGTAAGCTTAATAAAATGGGACTTGAAAAGTTAGTTAAGATTCGCACGGATGCTTACAGCCGTTATATGAACGTGAAATAACCTATTCGTCTTTCGAAAAAGGTGCTGCCCTGCAGGATAGCTGTGGGGTAGCATTCTCTATTTTAAATAAGGAGGGGATGTCATGAAATCTAGTCCACTTCATTTCGGGCGGAAATTCGGACAAATCAAACAAAATTGGGGTCTCTATCTATTGCTTTTCCCTGCTGTAGTTCTGACGCTATTATTCGCGTACAAGCCAATGTACGGGGTGCTGATTGCTTTCAAGGATTATAGCCCGGCGTTGGGAATTGGAGGCAGCCCTTGGGCTGGATTCAAGTACTTCGAGAAATTTTTTCATTCCTATCAATTTTCATCAACGATTAAAAATACATTGATCATCAGTGTATACAGTCTGATTACCTTTCCGATTCCAATTATACTGGCGCTGATGGTTAACCAGATGAGACCTAACCGGTTCAGACGTTTTTTCCAGACGGTGTCCTATATGCCGCACTTTATCTCCACAGTAGTAATGGTGGGTTTAATGATGATTTTGTTCTCACCTAGCACCGGACTGCTGGGCAATATATATAGTCTTTTTGGAAAAGAGGCTCCTGATCTGATTGGCTCCGCTGGATTATTCAGCAGTGTGTATGTTTGGTCAGATGTGTGGCAGCATGTCGGCTGGGACAGCATTATCTTTATCGCTGCGCTCTCCGCAGTTGATCCTAGCTTGTACGAGGCGGCAACCGTAGACGGAGCAAGCCGGATGCATAAAATTCGTTATATTGATATTCCGATGCTGATGCCAACAGCGATAACCTTGCTTATTTTGCGGGTCGGTGGATTGCTTGGGGTTGGGTTTGAAAAAGTGTACTTAATGCAAAATGACTTGAACATCACTTCAAGCGAAATTCTTTCTACTTATGTCTACAAAATTGGCTTGCTCAGCAGTCAATACAGCTTTTCCTCGGCGATCAACCTGTTTAACACCGTTATTAATTTTATTTTATTGATCATGGTCAATCAGATTTCTAAAAAACTAAGCGAAAATAGCTTGTGGTAGAAGGGAGGAGCATTGAAATGGGAGGTTTAGAGACAGTTACTAAAGGGAATGTGGGGAAAATAAAGAAGAATCGTTCTTCGGATACTATAATGGAAATAGTGATGTATGTTATATCAGCAATTTTTCTAGTTATCTTAATCTATCCGCTATATTTTATCGTCATTGCTTCATTCAGTGATCCTTCTGCGGTGGCGGGGGGGCAGGTTTGGTTATTTCCTAAAGGGTTCACCTTCGATGGTTACAAAGAGCTGCTGCGTCATGAAAATATTTGGATCGGTTACTGGAATACCATCATGTATACGGTGGTAGGGACGGCAATCGGTTTAATTGTAAATATTTCTGCGGCCTATGCGTTGTCCAGAAAGGATCTTGTGGGACGAAAATATCTTTCCCTGTTTTTCATCTTTACGATGTTTTTTAATGGAGGGTTAATTCCGACTTTTCTAACGATCCGTGATTTCCATCTGTACGACACATTTCTGGTGATGGTACTGCCTTTCTCCGTTGGGGTGTTTAACATTATCGTTGCCCGCACCTTTTTTCAGTCGAGTATTCCGGGAGATTTATGGGAAGCTGCACAGATCGATGGTTGTGGAAATCTTCGATATTTTGTACAGATCGTTTTGCCACTATCGAAGGCGATTATTGCCGTGCTGGGTCTATGGATCGCCGTTGGTTACTGGAATTCATATTTTAATGCCTTGATCTATTTGAAAAATCCTAATATGTATCCTTTGCAGCTGATTCTGCGAAATATTCTGATCACCAATCAGATGCAATCGGGGATGGGAACCGGGGAAGCTGCGCAAATCGCACTACGACTCGCTAATATGATGCGGTATTCTGTTATTATCGTGGCAACGGTTCCGATTATGTGTGTGTACCCCTTTGTACAAAAATACTTTAACCAAGGGGTAATGATCGGCGCAGTGAAGGAATAGTACATTCGGCTATTCTACTAACATTCATTCGTAAGGAGCAAGAACGTTATGAAAAAGCAACAAAAAAACAGGATATATAGAACAATCACCGTCATTCTATTAGTGACAACGTTGCTTGCTAGCCTTACTGCCTGTAAAGGGAGCAATGGGGTTAATTCTGTTGAACCTGAGCCGGGCGGATTTAACAAAGAAGGATTGCCGATAGTGGATAAGCCTGTGACGCTGAAAGTACTCACTGTCCGGTGGGTAAGCATGGGAGATTCTTTTACCGAGAATCAATGGCTCAAGGATTTGGAGAAGAACACGAATGTCAAAATCGAGTGGCAGGTGATGTCCTCCAATGATTGGAGTGAACGGAAGTCTATTATGCTGGCCAGCGGCACACTTCCAGATATCATTTTAGGGAGTCAGACCTTTGGAGATGCGGATATCGTCAATAATTTAAGCTTATTTCGGCCGCTAGATGATTATATTGAGCAAAACATGCCTAATCTCAAAGCAGCTATGGAAGAAACACCGGAAATGAAAAAAATCAGCACCTTTCCTGACGGGAAAATCTACTCGCTGCCTGCAAGATTACCCTCACGTCCTAAAAGCTCACGTCAGCCTGTGATTAATAAAACCTGGCTGGACAAATTGGGTTTGAAGGTACCGGATACGATAGACGATCTTTATAACGTGCTAAAAGCATTCAAAGAACAAGATCCGAATGGAAACGGAAAACAGGATGAGATTCCTTTTATCGAATTAAGTAATGATCTAATCAGTCCCTTCGGAATTGCAGATTTGAATAATAACTTCATGGTGGTCAAGGACGGAAATGCGGTTTATTACCCGATTTCAGAGGAATACAAAGAAGGGCTCAAATGGGAGAGCAAATTGTTTAAAGACGGATTACTTGATAAAGAAGCATTCACTCAAGACGAAACGATGAGATCGGCAAAGTTTCTAAATCCGGATGCTCCAATCGTAGGCTTCTCTTATCAGTGGACGCCGGACGCTATGTTTGGCAAATGGAGTGATCAATATGTGACCATTCCGCCAATTGCTGGACCAGACGGGAAGCGCTACACCGTTGGGAACCCGTATGGGATGAATCTGGAACGCAACGAGCTGTTGATCACCACATCCTGCAAGTATCCAGAAATTGCAGCACGCTGGGCGGATCAGTTCTATACCAATGAAGCCAGCATTCAGAATTTCTGGGGTGCCATTGGAACGGTGATTAAGAAAAATGACAACGGTACGTATACATTGATGGACCCTCCAACCGGCACCAGTGCGGATGCTTGGTATTGGGAACAGTCACTCCGGGATTTTGGGCCGAAATATGTAAGCCCAGCTTTTGAAAAGACCATCTTTCTAAATCCTAAAACCGGAGATGGACTGAAGCTACAACTCGATAAGCTGGGAAGTAACTATACAACACCACCTTTCCCCAACGTAATGTACACTGCAGAAGAGTTTCAGGAGCTACCGACCTTGACCACCGATATTGATAGTTACGTCAATACAATGCGTGCTCAATTTATAATCTCAGGTGATATTGACGAGCAGTGGGATGACTATGTGAAGCAGCTACGGGGGATGGGCCTCGAAAAGATGGTGAAAATTCGGACAGATGCTTTCAGCCGTTATATGGGCGTTGAATAACAAGAAATGAGGTTTTTACTTGATGGGAAATATAATGAAAGAGCCAACCCCTTTGGCGGCCCAATTAAAGCTGCATTCTGAACCAGGCAGTAATGCTGACGCGATTATTCAGGGGGAGTGCTATCGGTTCACTGTCTTAACTCCGGAGCTTATCCGGATGGAATATAGTGAGGAAGGTTTTTTCGAAGATCGGGCGTCGCAGACCGTTGTGAATCGCAATTTCCCGGTTCCAGAGTTCCGCGTAATGGATCTGGGGAATAAACTTGAGTTGATTACGGAGCGCCTGCATTTAACTTATGACAAGCAGCCTTTCTCCCGGCATGGTCTCAATGTTCGGGTGAGAAACGAAGCGGGTCACCTAATGAGTGTCTGGAATTATGGAGATACAGTCCAAGATTTGGGAGGAACAGCACGTACACTGGATAATGCAGATGGTGCCATTCCGCTGGAGTACGGACTACTTTCACGTGCGGGGTATACGTTAGTTGATGATAGCACCTCCCTAGTACTGGAAGAGGATGGACGGGTCGAGCTACGGGCGTTGGCTGGCCTCGATGTTTATTTTTTTGGATACGGTCATGATTATTTGCACTGCTTGAAGGATTTCTATCACCTTTGCGGTCGTACGCCCCTATTGCCACGTTATGCCCTTGGCAACTGGTGGAGCCGTTATTACCGATATTCAGAAGAAGAATACAAAGCGTTAATGGAGCGGTTTGAGCTCGAGCGAATTCCGTTCTCCGTCGCTGTTATAGATATGGATTGGCATCTCGTCGATATTGATCCGCAGTATGGCAGTGGCTGGACGGGTTATACCTGGAACCGGGAACTGTTTCCGGAGCCTCAAAGATTTTTGGCATGGCTGCATGAAAAAGGTCTTCGAGTAACGCTCAACGTACATCCAGCAGACGGTGTACGGGCGTTTGAAGATCCTTATCTGGCCATTGCTGCGGAGATGGGGATGGACCCGGAAAAAGGGGATGCTGTGGAATTTGATATTACGGATCCGAATTTTTTGCGGGCATACTTTAAGTTTCTGCATCATCCGCTAGAGGATGAAGGTGTGGACTTCTGGTGGATTGATTGGCAGCAGGGTGGAGTGACTAAAGTACCGGGACTAGATCCGCTTTGGATGCTGAACCATTATCACTATCTGGATAGCGGCCGGCGCGGCAACCGGCAGATTACTTTTTCCCGTTATGCAGGTCTTGGCAGCCATCGTTATCCTGTGGGCTTCTCTGGAGATACCATTGTCACTTGGGAGTCGCTGGATTTCCAGCCATACTTCACAGCCAACGCCGCCAACGTGGGATATGGTTGGTGGAGCCATGATATCGGGGGCCATATGAATGGTTATTTAGACGATGAGTTGGCAATGCGCTGGGTGCAATTCGGTGTGTTTTCACCTATTCTGCGGTTACATAGTTCTGCTAGTGCCTTTAACAGCAAGGAGCCATGGCGATTCAATAAGATTGCGGAAGATGTGATGAAGGATTGCCTGCGCTTGCGGCATAGTTTACTTCCCTATCTGTACACCATGAATCGCTACGCCAGCCGCGATAGTCTTCCGTTAATCCGACCGATGTATTATCATCATGCGTTGTCGAATGAAGCCTATGAAGTGCCCAATGAATATTATTTCGGAACGGAACTTATTGCCTGTCCGATTACACAGCCGGTCAACCCAAAGGTAGGCGTTGCCGAGTTTAAGGCTTGGTTACCTGAAGGGATTTGGATAGATTTTTTTAACGGAAGAGTGTACGACGGTGGCAGAAAGCTTTCTCTTTATCGCAATCTTGAGAATATCCCTGTATTAGCTAAAGCGGGTGCTATTGTGCCTATGGCAGATCTGACGCAATTTACCTCTTCAGTGGATAATCCGAAGCATATGGAGGTCCGTGTATTTGCGGGAGGAAGGGGTCATTTTCATCTTTGGGAGGATGAGGGCGATACTGCGGAGGATCAGGACGATCAATGGTGTGATACAGAAATGATCCTGGAAATGGGGGATAGAGCGAGCTTCAAGATCCTCTCTGCTAAGGGAAATACAAAGGTTGTGCCTGAGCGGAGATCGTGGAAGCTGTCCTTTGTTGGTTTTGCTGATACGAAGGTACAGGTATTCGCTGGCGGCACAGAAATCGAAGCAAACATGGACTATGATGAGGCTACACATACGCTTACGATCATGATTTCGGATCAAGCGGTAGAGCATTCATTGGAGGTAACGTTCACAGATGCCCGGATTGCGGTGAATTCGGTAGATGATGAGGTGTTCAGCCTTCTGAACCGTGCGCAATTTCTTTTCCAATTGAAAGAACAAATTTACCATGTAGTCAAAGCAGCAGTAACGCCGATGGCAGCCCTGGCTTCTCTTGCCTCGTTGGATCTTGAACATACACTGTATGGAGCGTTATGCGAAATACTGTCGGCAAGACTTTAAGCACTATTTCATTGAATTTAATAAAAAAGGAGGTTCTCTCTGTGCGCTGGCATAAAGAGAACCTTTTTTTTATTAGGAATGAACCGCTGCTACTTAATTAGCAGGGTTTGAATGGCATGAGCCGGAATCATGTTCTCAGCCAGTTCGTCATGGAAGCGCAGGGTGAATGGAAGCTCTTGCTCTGTGCGATTCATAACGATAACAGCAATAGTGCCATCAGGGTTGCGGAAAGCTGTTGTTTCAAGCTTATCTGTATATTTGGAGAAACCAATGCGTTTAGCACCCGGACGAATATATTTACTGAAGTGCCCGATGTAATAGAAAGAGCTCTCAAAAGTAATTTCATCGTTTTTGGTATCTCCGATAATTGGAGCGTCACAGTAATTTCCTACATGATTAGGTCCACCTTGCTCATCCAAGACAATGTTCCAGTCTGTCCAGCTCGACATCCAGTTGTTCAGATTGCCAATGATATCATGTCCGTAACGTTCACCGGTGTTCCATGAGCCGAGATGAACGCCACCTTCTTGGCAGCCTTCGCTGAAGAACAGCTTTTTATCTGGGAAACGATCATGTACAGCAGAGAGGGCTTCGAAGTGATCACCGGAATACCAGTGGAAGCAAATTCCCCATATGTATTTGGACGCTGCTTGATCTTCAAAAGCAACCTTAGCACGGTCATATACCCGTTCTTTGTTATGATCCCAGATCATAACTTTTACATGGCCCAAGCCCGCTTGTTCCAGAGCAGGTCCCAAGTAGTCACGCACAAAATCCTTTTCTTCTTCAGCGGTATACAGGCAGGAATCCCATCTTTGTACAGCTTTGGCTTCATTCTGAACACTGACAGCCCAGATATCAATCCCTTCTGCAGCGTACGCCTCAATATATTTAACGAACATGTTAGCCCAAGCCTCACGATATTCAGGCTTAAGAGCTCCGCCTCCGTTCATTTGCCCGTTTGTCTTCATGAACGCTGGAGGACTCCATGGGGAAGAGAACAGACGAAAATCTTCACCTACTGCTGCGGCAGCATTTTTTATGAGGGGGATAATTGATTCGTGATCTCTGGAAATATCGAATGAACGTAGCTCCGCATCGCCTTCCTCTACATAAGCATAGTTGCCCAGTGAGAAGTCGCAACTTTGGATGTGTGAGCGGCAAAGGGTGTATCCGATGCCGTGCTCAGGATGAAAATAAGCGTCAATGATTTCTTTTTGTTTAGCTTCACTAAGTTTAGCGATAGTAACGGCAGAGGACTCCGTAAGGGCTCCACCAAAGCCTTCAATTTCTTGATACTCCAGATCATCATAGATATTGATTAGCTCTGATTCGACTCCTGACGTATCGGGAAGGAAAATCAGAGGGTCCTTTTCTGTTAAACGATCCATGGTTTCTTTAGCGGTTTGAATGACGCGAATAGTTTTACTCATAATGGTTGATAACCTCCTACATATGAATTCTGTCTTTATTATAGAAGGAGATTCACTGCACTTTGAAGAAACTATATGGCTAAGAACCTCAACAATCTGGTCATTGATTATTATGGAAAGAGGAGAAAATGCGATGGAAACAAACAGCGTTCAAATTAGTTTGTGTGGATTTATCCGCCATACTCAGCCTTTTCGGCAACTATATCGCAGTGGGTTGGATACCTATATCATCAGGCTGCAAGCCGAAGGGGAATGTGAAGTCCTCATTGATGGAGAAATGACTACCGTAGTACCTGGGGATCTACTATTATTTAAGCCCTATGATATATATGATCTGAGAATCGGTGAAAAGAAAAGTCCTCTGGGACATAGTGTGGACTATTTTGTAATGTGTACAGGGGAATGGGTGGACCACTGGTGGAACCTGCGTGAGCGACCCAAAAAGGTTAGAATTGCGGATGATGGTAAGCTGCAAAGTATATGGCAACAGCTTGATCTGGAGAATAGAAGACTAGACGGGGGTAGCCCTGAAATACTAGAAGCGCTATTTAAAGCTTTATGTTTGCTGTTAGATCGGGCTATGGAAGAGGCACCTGCATCATCTTCGGCTTCACTTCTACACGGACTTAAGATGAAGAGTTATGTGGAGGAGCATGCTACTTCAGAGATCAGACTAAAGGACGTAGCCGCTCATGCTGGAATTAGTGTGACAAGGGCCGTGCATGTATTCAAAATCCAATTCGGTTATTCTATTATGCAATATGCGGGGCAAATCCGGCTTGCGATGGCACTGAGATTAATGGACAATACCAATTACACCTTAGAGCGTATAGCAGAGGAGACGGGGTTTGGAAGTTATACCTATTTTCACAGGGTGTTTCGGGAGCGTTATGGTGTCTCGCCAGGTATTTATCGAAAGAGAGAGTAGAAGGTTTAGCAGTAAAAAGAAGCTGCCCCATAAATCACAGAATAGGGCTTAGGGGCAACTCCTCGATTAGACGTTAATTATAGTAAGGCCAGCCAGCTGAATCCCATTCGAGATCACTGATTAACAATTTGGGTGCACCATTCTCGGCGACACTGTAAGCATGGCGGACGATAACGTTGGTTCCGTATATATCCTGTCCACCAGGACCCGCCCAAAAACTGTTGCCGCTATCGATGACCGTAGCCCCGCCATTTTTCATATCAGTACCGTCCTTTGCATAGAAAGGACCCAGTACGCTGGTTGAGCGTCCCACTGCAATTTTATAGGTGCTGTTTACGCCTGAGCAGCATTGGCCAATGGATACGAATAGATAATAATATCCGGTATTTGGATTGTAAACCATGCTGGAGCCTTCAATCCCCCCGGATTTAGTGGCAATGCGATAGGAGTTGCCCGTTGGCTTCATGGTTGTTTTGTTGATGGAGGTAATGTAAATCCCGTTGCTCCAGGAACCGAAGGTCATCCATAGGTTTCCGTTAGCATCTGCCGTAATGTTAGGATCAATGGCGTTATAATTGGAGGCGTCATTTGACGAGATAACGACACCTTGGTCCGTCCATTTTCCCCCGGAGATCGATTTAGTAGTTACTAAACCAATAGCAGACACTCTTGAGCCGAATGTGGAGATAGAATAATAGAGGTAATAGGTACCGTTATAGTAGAAAATTTCTGGAGCCCATACATCTAGCCCTTCTTGATTGGGAACGTAAGAGCTCCACCAGGAGGGTTTCGAGTTATAAATCGGGAGGGAGCGAATATAGTTCGTTCCATCGTTTGAAAACATCACTTGGAGACCTGATCCCGTGCTGAATACCCAATGTGTGTTTCCCTCTTTGATATATGAAGGGTCGTGTACATTGGTATCTCCAGTCAGATTCCAGGTTGCTGCATAAGCTTGCGATCCTGCTGAAAAAACAGTTGTAAAAAGCATTAAAAAAGACAACAATAACAACCGATAACCTTGCCTACCTTTTTTCGCCATATTCCTTCTCCTTTTAGTTTAGATTTCCCTAAAGTGTTTCATTATTTTGCAATTGATAACGCTTACATAATATCTTGTATTATTTCTCTAGTCAATGATTCTTTTGGATCAATAAAAAAGCAAATCTCGGCCACCGGAGACTTGCTTTTTTATATTTTTATAATAAATCTGTGATCGCTTGTTCAAATAATCTGACACTATTTTCCCAAGTCCATTTGCGCGAATATCTTTCCCCCTGCACCGCTAATTTAGTTCTTAAGTTGGGATCACGTATTAAGCGGATGACATCTTCACCGAGCCGGTTCTCATATCGATAAGAGAGCAAACAGTTTTTCTTGTGATGGGCGTATTCCATATTCCCACCCGAATATACACAGACTAACGCTGCTCCACAACGCATGGCCTCAAGTCCCGGTAAAGAGCCTGTATCAAAAATACTTGAGCTAACAAAAATATCCGCACCGTTATAGTGATAGCAGAGCTCCTCATCATTTGCTGGCGTAAAGAACCGATATTTTCCAGTAGCTTTCATTCTTTGGAGAATTTCTGAGGTGTTGAACTCGTCAGGCGGACTGATGAAGTTAATATTTACATCGGGATATTGGCTTTTTACGTAATCCAGCTGTTCTATAAGATAATCTTGCTCACGGTGCCAGGAGAAACCTCGTTCTGTTTTTCTTAATATAGCTGTTATGTTTAAAGGCTCTTGAAGACTGTGACGGATATTCATATTTTTAAAAGAGGAGCTAATGCCAATGGGCACGATACTGCCGGTGATGCCATGATTTAAACGGATCAGCTCCTGCTGCCAACGTGATAAAACGATTAGATGCTCAGTGATGTGATAGGAGGGGAAGGAGCGTCCGTTATCCGGTAAAAAAGGTGGCTCATAACATAAAGATAAACGTACATGAACCCCTTTTCCTTGTTGGCTTGCTGCTTGGGCGATGGGGACAGTTGTAAAATAATTAGAAACAATGACGTCTCCGGGAGGAAAGTCATGCTCGTGAATATTCATATGTGAGGAGCGGATTACGTTTGCGCGCACATCATAAGAAATAGCGCCATCCACAGGCAAAAGGAGATTGACCTGATGACCCAAGTCTGTCAGCCCATTGGTGAGCTCTACTAGCATACGTTGTGCTCCGCCATGAGATAAGGTCAGAATAGGGAATGTGAATCGCATTGATAATCCCGTCCCTTCCAAGTTAGAGCTATAATATGAAAAAATATGATTCAATCGTTCCTTTTTTTATTTTATTCAGCTCCTATAGAAAAGTACCATTTATCAAGTTTATAAAGAGAAGTAGAAGGAAGAGGGGTTAGTATGAGTGAAATCATTATCGAATGTATGAGAAGGCTCGATCAATCCTTGGGGTATGTGGAGCAAGCTGTAAATAAGCTAACGACCGAAGAGATCTGGTTTCGTCCAAAGTCAAAAATGAATGCCATTGGTAACCTATGCCTGCATATTGCGGGCAGCGAATATCAGCATCTGGTCAGCGGAATCGGCAATAAGCTAATAGAAAGAGATAGACCTAATGAATTTTTGACCAGAGGCGGTTATTCATCACAGGAATTATTGCAGTATATGCTAAAGGTCAGGGAAGAAAGCCGTTCGGTGGTGGGCAATTTGACGAAGGCTGATCTAGAACGGGAGGTCACCATTAGTTTCCCTGAGGGGGCTGGAATGGAGAATTATACTTGGAGTATTCAAAAGATTATGATCGGAGCGGCAGAGCATTATTCCTATCATACAGGTCAAATCGTATATGCCTCTAAATTGCTGCAGAAAGAGGATGATCATCTGCTCAATAACTGGAAGCATTATTTTTGAGCATAGATAAAGCTGGGGATAGATGCGCAGCTGCTGCTAACACCTATCCTCAGAAATGGATTTTTATTGTGTTATAGGTGCAAGCTTCTTCAGTAAAGCAACGGTTTCATTAACCTCCAGATCCTTGATATCTTCTAATGACACATCGATCATTGGCTTATATTCTTGGAGTTTGCGCAGGAAAGCCTCGGTATGGAATACTCCGCTGCCTGCTTTTCCGTGGTATGCTTTTTCACCATCTTGATAGATATCTTTTAAATGCGCCAGAATGATACGGTCGCCGAATAATCTGAAGGAATCATCGACAATTTGATCCTGCAAATGCGCAGCCGTGCCAATAAAATTACAAGGGTCCAATACAACACCTATACAGCTTGATGGGACTTCATCTAAGATGCGGCGCATCTTGTCTGGTGTAGAAAGTGTATGTGTGCAGACCCCTTCTAGTCCTAGAAAAACGCCCCATTTTTCAGCTTCCTCTGCAAGTTCTTCTACAGTTGCCCTTAACGTATCCCAGCCGATAGCTTCGTAATGGACCGGATCTTGTGCTTGAAAAGTAGTCAGCGCACCTGTTTCTGTTGCCACCATAGGTGCGCCGAATTGGCGGGCATAACGAAGATGCTCTTTAAAACGATTGATCTCAGCTCTCCGGATGACAGGATCCGGATGAACAGGGTTGATGTAACAGCCCAAAACACCGATACGTATTCCTGCTTTGTCAAATTGTTCGCCAATATAGCTGGCAAGACCTGGACTTAGTTTACCGGTAGAAGTGTCGATGTCCTGAATGGCTTTGGATAATGCAAGCTGAACAAAATCGATATCATAATTCTGAAGGGTTGAAGTTAACGACTTGAGCGGCAGGCAGCCAAATGTGTGGGCCAGAGTTCCGTATCTGATGAGTAACCTCTCCTTTAATAGAGTAATGAGTAATAACCTTCATAATAGTAACGCTTTCATAAGGATGCAAGTGATTTATCATTATCGCGGGTCAGGAAATTGATGATTTCAGTGTTGACTCTATCCGGTTGCTCATGATTAATGCCGTGTCCCGCACGGGGGATTACTTGGTAATGAAACTTTTCATCCTCTAAAATATCTATGAAGTCCTTTGATTGTTTTAACGCGTGTTCTCCTACTAAAAAATAAAGCTTATCTCTGACGGCAACTGCGGCGTTTTTATCGTATTTTTGAAGCTTATGAACAAACATAGCTTGCTGATTATGAGCTCGCATTAAAAGAATTAGATGAGCAGCTACTTCTGGGTGATTGTCAAATAAAGGGGAGTCAGGCGCACTTAACTTCTTCAGCACTTTCAGTAAATTGCGATCCGTGGGAATCAGAATCTCTGGGAACATCATCATTAGCGTTTGCAGCATGGCTTTGATGGGTGTGGTGACCATTCCGCCTTCCAAACAAATCACACGGTTCACTTTGTCCGGTTGCTTGGTTGCATAATTAAAAGCAATATAGGCTCCATTTGACACCCCTGCAATATTAAAGATGTCTATGCTCACATGTTTGGCTATTTCATTAATCCATTCCACCTGCTCAAACTTTTGTTTATTAAAGTGCGCATTAGGAATACTTTTTCCGGGTCCGCCCAGAGTATCAATAGCAACGCAGTAAAAATGCCGCGATAATTCCTCGATGTTAAGGAGCCACATGACCGCCGAGTTGTCACCAACGCCATGAAACAGAAATAAAGGGGGATTACTCTTTTGCCCGGTAAGGATACAATGCGTCAGCCCATATGTGGTTGGGAGATCGAGCTCTTCAAGAGGAATAGGCCACTGATCAACTAGCTGTTGGTAGGATTGCCACACTCGTTCTTGCACCTTGGCATTTTTAAAGCTATTTACCATCACAAACCTCCTTAGTGAAAATACAACATCTGTATCTTATTCCAATAAGTATACTACGAGAGTGGGGAAGGAGGAGCGCGCAATAGGAACATTCCTGTGAAAAGAGGGGTGCAGACCAGATAAGTGTATTTCATACAACTAAATTGCTACTTTACTCTCACTACGGTGAAATAGATGTACTTCGTACAACTATTTCTCTCGTATTTAGCTGATTCAGCTAAATTGGGCGAATTTAATTGCACAAAGTACACTTAACACATTAGGCGTGAGCATTGAAGTTCATTTTAGTTGTAGAATGTGCAATTAAATAATGCATGCCGGTCTCTTTTGCGGTAAATTTTGCTAGGGAAGTTATTAATAACGTTCTAGGTGGGGATGATTATGCTCGTTGAGCTAAAGGAAGCTAGTGTTTCAGATGGACGCGATATTTTTGAGCTGATTGTGGAGATAGGTCCGGGGGAGAATGGATTCGTCAATAACGGATTTGATCTGGCTTACAGTCAATTTCCTGATTTCATCCGGGATCGGATAGCACTTTCACAAGGTGATAATCTTCCGCCACAGTATGTAGCACAAACCAACTACTGGCTACTGATTGACGCTTATCCTGTTGGTGTCGGAAAACTAAGACATTCCTTAAATGATCAATTGAGGAAGTCCGGTGGACACATCGGTTATAGTATCAGACCCAGTGAAAGAGGAAAGGGTTATGGTACGATTTTTTTGGCAGAGCTGTTAAAAAAAGCTGCGGACATGGGGATTGATAAGGTCATGCTGACTTGTGAGCCGGATAATATATCTTCGAGAAAGGTTATTGAAGCGAACAAAGGAATACTACATGGCATTGAGAATGAAAAATGTAACTACTGGATCACCCTTTAAGCTGGTGTGAAAAATAGGGGAGGAGTTGCCAAGAGGCAGCTCTTTTTTGTTATTCGCGATGTTATTGTAGTTCATCCAATGGAGATTCGTCTAAAATGTGAAAAAATTTAAAATTTTGTTGAAAGCGCTCTATTCAAACACAAACAAATAGTTTAAAATCAAAACAAACAAAAATAAACAAAAAAACAAACATTCAAAAACGGAGGTATTCACAAATGGTACAAAACTTATGGGATTCATCTCGGAAAACGAAATTAAACGGGGGATTGGATGCATTAGTGTTCCGCTCTAATCTGCTGGGCGAAGATCGCAGAGTCTGTAACTTTGGCGGAGGGAATACCTCCAGCAAAACGATAGAATTGGATTTTCGCGGGCGTGAGGTAGAAGTAATGTGGGTAAAGGGCAGCGGCTCTGACCTTGCTACGATGAAAGCAGGCAACTTTACCGGACTAAGGCTTCAGGATATTGCCCCGTTATTTGAACGTGATGAAATGCCAGATGAAGAGATGGTAGCTTATCTCGCAAATTGTATGATTGATCCTAAACATCCGCGTGCTTCTATCGAGACGTTGCTGCATGCATTTTTACCTTTCAAGCATGTGGATCATACGCATCCAGATGCCATTATCAGTTTATGCTGCGCTCATAACGGTAAGGAAATTGCCCGTGAGATTTATGGGGATCGTTTCGTATGGGTTCCATACATCCGTCCAGGCTTCACTTTATCCAAAATGATTGCCGAAGGTGTGCTCGCAAACCCGAAAGCTGAATTAGTGCTGATGGAGAAACACGGTCTCGTGACTTGGGGGGATACACCTGAATCTTGTTATGCCAAAACAATCTCCATAATTAACGAAGCGGAAAGTTATATTGAAGAAAGAATTGAAGATCAGAACCTATTTGGCGGCCGCAAATCGGAAGCACTTCCGGAAGCAGAGCGGCGGGCTGTAGCGGCGGCAGTGATGCCACTGATCAGAGGCGCCGTCAGCGATGAGCGTAAAATGATTTTGACCTTCGACGATGCGGAGGATGTGCTGCGTTTTGTAGGAGGGGCTCACTCGGAGAAGTTATCCGGTGTAGGCGCAGCTTGTCCAGATCATTTGGTACATACCAAAATGAAGCCGCTTTTTGTTGCGTGGGAGCCAAATACCAATGATATCGATGGCTTGAAGGCGAAGCTGAGCGAAGCGATTAGCGCTTATAAGGAGCAGTACAAAGCGTACTTCGACCGTAATAAACATGAAGGCGATGTAATGTTCGAGGCTGCGCCACGTGTGATCCTGATCCCTGGCGTGGGCATGATCAACACAGGTAAAAGCTGGAGCAATTCTAAGATCAGCGGAGCCTTGTATCACCGGGCGATTGCTGTTATGCGCGGAGCTACTGCGCTGGGAGATTTCGTCTCTCTTAGTGAGAATGAATCGTACAATGTGGAATATTGGCCCCTGGAATTATATAAATTATCCTTGGCTCCGGGAGAAGCGGAGTTCTCCCGTAAAGTTGCCTTTATTACAGGTGGTGCCGGGGGAATTGGGAGTGAGACGGCTCGTCGTTTAGTATCAGAAGGAGCGCATGTTGTATTGGCAGATCTCAATCTGGAGGGTGCACAAAAAGTAGCGGAAGAGATTAACGCTAAGTATGGTGAAAATCGTGCATTCGCCGTTAAAATGGACGTAACTCAGGAAGAGCAGGTAACCGCAGCTTATGCGGAGACAGCCCTTTTTTATGGCGGGGTCGATATTATTGTTAATAATGCTGGGCTTGCAACCTCCAGTCCGTTTGATGAGACTTCATTGAAAGAGTGGAATTTGAATATTTCTGTGCTGGGCACAGGATATTTTCTCGTTGCACGCGAAGCTTTTAAAGTGATGAAGGAGCAAAAAATCGGAGGCAGCATGGTATTCATCGGCTCCAAAAATTCTATTTTTGCAGGTAAAAGCGTCTCGGCTTACAGTTCTGCCAAGGCGCTCGAAGCCCATCTGGCCCGCTGCATAGCAGCTGAAGGTGGAGAGTTTGGCATCCGTGCCAATACGATTCTGCCCGATGCAATTCTACAAGGATCTGCCATCTGGAATTCGAACTGGCGTAATGAACGGGCGGCTGCTTACGGGATTGAGCCGGATCAATTAGAGGAGCATTACCGTAAACGCACGACGCTGCTAGTTAATATTTATCCACGTGATATTGCCGAAGGCGTTGCTTTTTTTGCTTCTTCCAAGTCAGAGAAAACTACGGGTTGTATGCTGACAATCGATGGTGGAGTGCCAGCAGCTTTTACTAGATAAGAGGTAGCTTGAATATAGATAGGGATAACGGAGGGAAATCATGCTGATTGCAGACAGATATGAACGAATCGTAGAACTAGTGAATGAACGCGGCAGCATCCGTGTCTCAGAATTGAGTACATTATGCCAAGTGACGGAAGAAACCATTCGCCGCGATCTGGATCGATTGGAAAAAGCGTCTCGGCTGCTGCGTTCGCATGGCGGAGCAGTTAGCCTGCGTGACCGGCAACCGGAGACTCCTTATGCCGAACGAGAAATCATGAATGCAGCGGAGAAACAGCGGATTGCCCGTGAGGCGGTAATGATGATTAAGCCGGGCGATCGGATTTTACTGGATGCCAGTACAACGGCTTGGTATATGGCTTCGCATTTGCCGGATATGCCGCTCACTGTGTTGACCAATTCTACTAGAGTGGCAGCAGAGTTAAGCGGGAAGGAGCGGATCGAGGTCTTTTCTACAGGCGGGCAACTGAGCCGCAGATCAATGTCCTATGTGGGTCATTTAGCAGAACGTTCGCTTGAATTGTATCACGTGGATAAAATGTTTTTTTCCTGCAAAGGATTTCATCTCGAACGTGGCGCTAGTGAATCAAATGAGCTGCAAGCTATGGTGAAACGAAAGATGATTTCTATAGCGGAGCAAGTGATCTTATTATGCGATTCCAGTAAATTCGGAATTCAAGCGTTCACACATTTTGCGGCTCCTAGTGATGTGGATGTTCTAATAACGGATTACAGCCCTGTTGAAGAACAAATGAAGCAGTTGCAGAAACTGAACATCGCAATAACGACGGTGTAGTAAATAGTTGTGCAGGAGGTGAAGGCATGAAGGTATCGATGTTTATAACTTGCGTCAGCGATGCCGTGTTCCCGAAGGTCGGGGAAGCCATGGCTCGTCTGCTGGCCAGATATGGCGTACAGCTGGAGTTCCCGGAGGTGCAGACCTGCTGCGGACAGCCTGCGTACAACAGTGGATATTGGAATGAAGCGCGGCAAGCTGCACTTACGATTCTGCAGGCCTTCGATGACAGTGATTTTGTCATTGCACCTTCCGGATCCTGTACGGGGATGCTTCATCATTACCCTAAGCTGTTTCAGGAAGATCCGGTTAATCTGGTCAAGGCGCAGAATTTGCAACGCAAATCCTATGAATTCAGCCAGTTTATGGTGCAGGTGCTTGGCGTAACTGATCTAGGAGCAGTGTTTCCGCATAAGGTTACCTATCATCCTTCCTGTCATGGCACAAGGATTCTAGGGATTCGCGACGAACCAATGCAGCTTATGCAAAATGTGAAGGCGATGGAGCTGGTACCACTGCCTTTTGCTGAGGACTGCTGTGGGTTTGGTGGAACCTTTGCCGTGAAAATGTCTGATATCTCCGGGGCGATGGTCACTGAGAAATCAGATCATGTGCTGGAGACGGAAGCAGAAATCCTAACGGGTCTGGATATGGGTTGTCTGATGAATATTGCCGGGAATCTGCGTTACCGCCGCGAACCCGTTCGAGTTATGCATTTAGCAGAACTGCTGTATGAGGGGGTGACTGATAAATGAGTCAAACCACCACCAATCTAACGGAGAAATCAGAGAACGGGAAGCCAGCAACAGTAAAAGAGCGTGCAGACTTGGCACTGAATAATGACTTTTTACGCAAGGCTGTTCGTTTTACCACGGAGAGACTGCGTGATGGAAAACAAAAAGCGGCTAACGATCATGGCCACTGGGAAGAGTGGCGTGAACGTGGGCGGCAAATCCGTCTACACACGATCGCCCATCTTGATTACTATTTGAACCTTTTTGCTGACAAGGCAAGAGCAAACGGCACACATATTCATTTTGCAGCAACGGGTGAAGAGGCTGTGAAGATTGCCCTTGAAATCGCGCAGCGAAAACAGGCAGCTTCTGTGGTCAAATCCAAATCAATGGTTACTGAGGAGCTGCATTTAAATAAGGCGCTGGAATCCATTGGTGTGGAGACCATAGAGACGGATCTGGGGGAGTATATTATCCAGCTTGCCGGGGAAACCCCGTCACATATCATTATTCCGGCGATTCATAAGAACCGCTACCAGATTGCCGAGCTGTTGTCCAAAGAGGCAGGGGAGGAGCTTTTGCCTGAAACTACTATTCTTGCTGGATTTGTACGGCGAAAGCTGAGAGAGAAGTTCCTTGATGCGGATATCGGAATGACTGGCTGTAACTTTGCTATTGCAGAGACGGGTTCGATGGTGCTGTTCGAGAATGAAGGCAACGCTCGTATGGTCACCACTTTACCGAAAACACAAATTACCCTGATGGGGATGGAGCGGATTATTCCTTCGTGGAGTGATCTTGAAGTGATGGCTACATTATTGCCTCGTTCGGCAACAGGACAGAAGTTAACGGTATATATGTCGGGTATTTCGGGTCCCCGCAGAACCAACGATGGTGATGGGCCGGAAGAGCAGCATATTATTATTCTTGATAATGGCCGATCTGAGCAGCTAGGCGATCCTGAGTTTCAGGAGCTGCTGAATTGCATCCGCTGTGGAGCTTGTCTGAATGCTTGTCCTGTCTACCGTCATATTGGCGGTCATGCATATGGGGGAACGTATAGCGGACCTATAGGAGCAGTGTTGACCCCGGCGCTGAATAAAAATGTAGATCAATGGGATGACATCGCCTCAGCCTCTAGCCTATGCGGAGCATGTTATGAAGCCTGTCCGGTCAAAATTCCTCTGCATGATATGCTCATCTATTTACGGCGGCGGAAGGTTGAACGTGGTTATGGGGATAAGGCAGAAGGTCTCGGCATGAAGGGTTTTGGGGCGATTATGGCGAAGTCACAGCGATTTAGTAATGTGATGAAGGTAGGTAGAATCGGGCAAAAGCTGCTCGTGCGAGACGGAGGAATTCCGTCGAAACTGGGGCCGCTGAAAGGCTGGAACAATTATCGGATCGCCCCGAAGCTGGCAGATCAATCCTTCCGTGAGAGCTGGAAGGGGCTGCAACAGGAGCTAGACAAGAACAGTCGCGAAATGGACCCGGCGATACAGAAGCGAATGGAAGATTTACTAGCGAAGCGGAAGCGGGAAGAGCTGGAAGGAGAGGCCGGGCATGACTGAAGAGACGCACAGTAACTGGTTGGAACGTATGGAGCAGGATTCACGTGAAAAGCAGCAGGGATTCATGAATGATATCGCTCGCCGCCTGAAGCGGCCGAGAATTACTGAAGCTCCCGCACACCCTTTTCGCGGCGCACCGCAGTACTGGCAGCAATTCAAGTGGAGTCCGGAGGAAAGGATTGAACAATTTACGGCGAATTTTCAAAGCGCCGGTGGCCATGTATTTCGTGTGAAGGATATGGATGAAGCCAAAGCTTTCATCGTCAGCAAAGTCAATGAGATGCTCGCACGGTATATTCTCCGGCAAAATGTCACCGAGCTAGCAGCACTTCGACTAGAGGAGGAACTCACAGATACACGGGTGTCTGTCTGGAATACAGATGATCAGGAGGCATGGAAAGCTAGGGCGGCCGAGGCTGATATTGGAATTGTGATTGCGGATTATGCAGTTGCCTATACAGGCTCCATTACTGTGCTGTCCTCTGAGAATAAAGGCCGTTCAGTCAGCTTATTACCTACCGCATTAATTGCCATCGTTCCATTGGAGCGGCTGAAGACTCGTCTCGGTGAGGTGCTTATTGATTTTGATGAAGCTGGGCCATCGGGGCTGCCGGCGGGCATCCATTTTATCTCAGGACCTAGCCGTTCAGCGGATATTGAGAATGATCTGACGATAGGTGTGCATGGTCCAGGAATCGTATTCGCTTTGCTAGTAGGCTGATAGGAGATAAGGAGTGTTGTATAGGGATGAATACACAAGCTCATAATCAAAATCAGAATCATATTGCTGTTGATATCGGAGCCTCTAGTGGGAGAGTGGTCTGTGGAACCTTGCAGCAGCCGGGAGGAACCCTGTCTATAGAAGAAATTCATCGCTTCAGTAATGGATTCGCTGAACAAAATGGTAATCTATATTGGGATATAGATTATTTAGTTGCTGAAATCGTCAAGGGCTTACAGCAGGCCAAGGCTAGAGGGATCGAGCGCTGCACCGTGGGCATCGATACTTGGGGTGTCGATTATGTACTTCTCGATCAGGAGGGGGCGCGGATCCATGAGGTTTTTTCTTATCGTGACTCCCGAACGGATGGAGCGATAGAGAGGCTGCATCGTAACATCTCAACTGAAAGCGTTTACGGAAAAGTGGGGATACAATATCTCCCGATAAATACGTTGTATCAACTGTTTGTGCATGATCAGGCGGAGCTGGAAGCAGCACATTCCATCCTGCTGGTCCCTGATTATCTTTATTATCGGCTTACGGGTCGCAAGATTAGTGAAGTGACGATAGGTTCCACCTCTGGGATGCTGAATCTTCACACTCGTGATTACGATGAGGATCTTCTGTCGGTGCTTGGTCTTTCAAAAGAGCAATTCCCTCCCTTAACAGAACCTGGGGAACCCGTTGGGAGGTTGACGGAGGACTTGGCGGCTCGCGGCGATCTTCCAGATTGCGAGTTCATAGCAGTAGCCTCTCATGATACAGCATCAGCTGTACTAGGGGTTCCGGCAAACAGCGAGAAATGGGGATTTCTCAGTAGTGGTACTTGGTCACTCATCGGGGTGGAACGGAGTTCAGCCATCACAAGTCCAGAGGCAATGTTACGCAACTATACGAATGAATGGGGAGCCTACGGATCATTCCGGTTTCTTAAAAACATTATGGGCATGTGGTTGATTCAAAAGGTTCGTGAGGAGTACGGCGGACAATACAGCTTCGGCGAGCTGGTAGAGCTGGCAGCACAAGAAATCCCTTTTAGATCGATCATTTATTGCAATGATGAACGCTTCATGAATCCACAGAGCATGATTGACGAGATCCGCAGCTATTGTGTGGAAGCAGGACAGTTGGTCCCTCAAACACCTGGGGAAATGGCTCGATGTGTATTTGATAGTCTTGCTTTATCTTATTATTTCTACATTCAGGATCTCCAGCAATTGACGGGTGACAACTTAGAGAGGTTGCATATCGTTGGCGGAGGTGCGAATAACGGTCTGTTGTGCCAGATTACGGCAGATCTGCTGGAGATGGAAATTCACGCCGGACCAACAGAATCTACGGCTTTAGGCAATCTGGTGGTGCAGATGATCAGCACAGGTGCTGTAACTGATCTTCAAGAGGCGAGAGAAATTATAAGTCGTTCATTCCAAGTAACATCTTATATACCGAAGGGGATGGACCCCACGACCAAAAAAGCGGCTTTGGCACAGTTCGCCCGGCTGCAGGTCGTTAATTAGTAGCTAAGTTTAGTGGAAAACGAGCTAAAGAGAGGCAAAAGTGCCTCTCATCGAGCGCGATACGCGGAAAACGAGATAAAGAGAGGCATAAATGCCTCTCATCGAGTGCGATACGCGGAACGCGAGCTAAAGAGAGGCAAAAATGCCTCTCATCGAGTGCGATACGCGGAACGCAAGCTAAAGAGAGGCAAAAGTGCCTCTCATCGAGCGCGATACGCGGAACGCGAGCTAAAGAGAGGCAAAAGTGCCTCTCATCGAGCGTGATACGCGGAACGCGAGCTAAAGAGAGGCAAAAGTGCCTCTCATCGAGCGCAATACGCGGAAAGCGAGCTAAAGAGAGGCAAAAATGCCTCTCATCGAGCGCGATACGCGGAAAGTGAGCTAAAGAGAGGCAAAAGTGCCTCTCATCGAGCGCGATACGCTGAACGAGCCAAAGAGAGGCAAAAGTGCCTCTCATCGAGCGCGATACGCGGAAAACGAGCTAAAGAGAGGCAAAAGTGCCTCTCATCGAGCGCGATACGCGGAAAACGAGCCAAAGAGAGGCAAAAGTGCCTCTCATCGAGCGCAATACGCGGAAAACGAGCTAAAGAGAGGCAAAAGTGCCTCTCTTTGAGCGGAGTACGCGGAAAACGAGCTAAAGAGAGGCAGAAATGCCTCATCTAAAACACACTAAGTTAAAAATCAGGAGGCTCAAACATGGAGCAGAGTAAAGAGAGCTTACAGAGCATTCAGAACAGCTACAATGAAGCGAAAAAGCTTTACGCACAGCATGGGATCGAAGTAGATAAGGTGTTGGAGCAGCTAGCGGAAATTAAGATTTCTTTGCATTGTTGGCAAGGGGATGATGTGAAGGGTTTTTTGAATAAGGAAAAAGAACTGAGCGGCGGGATCGCAGTCACCGGAAGTTACCCGGGGCGGGCCGGGAATCCGGAGGAGCTGCGCCGGGATTTGGAACAGGCTCTAGCACTCATCCCAGGGCAACATAAAATAAATTTACATGCTATTTATGCGGATACAGAAGAGACTGTAGATCTCGACGCGTTAGAGCCTAAGCATTTTGAGCGCTGGGTGAGCTGGGCCAAAGAGCAGGGACTCGGATTGGATTTCAATCCTACCTGTTTTTCTCATGAAAAAGCAAATGATGGCTTCACACTGAGTCACCCAGATCCTGAGATCCGCAACTTCTGGATCGCTCATTGCAAGGCCTCACGTCGAATCGCCGAGTCCTTTGGTCAAGCATTAGGTCAGCCTTGTGTCACTAATTTTTGGGTTCCAGATGGTTATAAAGATACGCCGATCGACCGCTTGTCACCAAGGGTACGGCTTCAGCAGTCACTCGATGAAATCTTCAGCGAGGAAATCGATCAGCAATATAACATTGATGCTGTAGAAAGTAAGCTGTTTGGTATTGGTTCGGAAAGTTACGTGGTTGGCTCACATGAATTCTATATGGGTTATGCGCTAAGCCGGGGTAAGGCGGTGTGCTTCGATGCTGGGCATTTCCATCCAACCGAGACGATTTCGAATAAGCTGTCTTCCTGGCTGCTGTTTGGTGATCAATTGCTGCTGCATGTTAGCCGTCCAGTACGCTGGGATAGTGATCATGTGGTTACTATGGACGATGAGCTGCTCGAGATTGCCCGTGAACTGGTTCGTGGTCAGTTTCTGGGCAGAACGCATATTGGATTAGATTTTTTTGACGGAAGCATTAATCATGTTGCTGCTTGGGTGATCGGAACACGAAATACATTAAAAGCTTTGCTTCGTGCTATGCTGGAGCCAATCGAGCAATTGAAGCAAATTGAGCTGGATGGAGATTACACTTCAAGACTTGCCTTGGTCGAGGAATTTAAATCGTATCCGTTTGGAGCCATTTGGGATTATTATTGTGCGAAGAATGGCGTACCGGTCCGGGAAAGCTGGCTAAATGAAGTAAAACAGTATGAGGCTGAGGTTTTATCGAAAAGATAGAGGTAGAAGTAGAACGAGCTTTAACAATATAAGTAGATAAAAGATAGGCGGTTACCGGCAGGTAGCCGCTTTTTTATGTTTATGAATCGTACATGATTTGAATTCAGCTCTGATCTCTGCTATGTTTTATCCAAAAGAGAGCGAGGCGCAAACTATGAAACAATATGGACCGAACCCGAATACGCTCTATCCCAATGAACAAATTAAAAGTATCTGCTATATAAAAAATGCGATTACAAGAGACAATATCATTGTTGGCGATTATACCTATTATGATGATATAAACGGTGCAGAGAAGTTTGAGGAACGTGTGACTCATCATTATGATTTTATTGGCGATAAGCTTATTATTGGAAAATTCTGCGCGATTGCCAAAGGCATTGAATTTGTCATGAATGGTGCCAACCACCGGATGAATTCGGTTTCGACCTATCCGTTTAATATCATGGCCCATGGCTGGGAACAGGCGGTCCCGGATTTAAAAGATCTGCCGCTAAAAGGTGATACAGTCATCGGAAACGATGTTTGGATTGGACAAAATGTTACGGTTATGCCAGGTGTGCATATTGGAAACGGAGCAGTTATCGCAGCCAATTCTACAGTTGTAAAGGATATTCCGGCGTATAGTGTAGCTGGAGGAAATCCCTGCAAAGTGATCAGACAACGTTTTGATGATGAAATGATCGAATATCTTGAAGCGCTGAAGTGGTGGGATTGGGATGCTGAGCGAATCTTTAAGAATCTTGAAGTGTTATGCAGCAGCGATTTAACGAAAATCAAAGCGATCAATTAATCGTAAGTAGGTTCAGGATACGGACTTTAGTTTATCTTAAAGATATAAACCTCAATTGAGGGAATACTTTAGGTATGTACGTCATATGAACCTTTCGGAGGGAACCGGCAATGAAGAAAGATAAGGTCAAGAATAGCATGGAGCTCACTGCAGAGGAATTTCCATATAGCAAAGAAAATGAGGAAATGGTAACGCAAAATTTTTGGACGAAAACTAAAAAGTTTGCAGGCAAAATTCCATTTACTAAAGATGCTATCGCGATGTATTATTGTGCCGTCGACGCTAAAACACCTTTATGGGCGAAAGGAATTGCTTTCGGTGCATTGGCTTATTTTATTTCTCCTATAGATGCTATACCCGATGCGATTCTAGGTCTTGGATTTACAGATGATGCAGCGATTATCGCAGCAGGCATTAAAGCGATATCCGGTCAGGTAACCAACGAACATAAGGAAAAAGCTGCAGCGTTTTTTAATGGGGAAAAATAAAAGGTGCAGCATTGAGCTACACCGTAATATCTGTACCTTCAGGACAGCTTTCTACGGAAAGCTGTTTTGTTTTGTACACCTCGCCCCAATCTTTCATGAGTTTAATAATAGGAATCAGTGTCTTGCCGAATTCAGTTAAAGAGTACTCGACTTTTGGGGGAACCTGATGGTAGACCTCACGGTGTACAACCCCATCCTCTTCCAACTCTCTTAGTTGCAGGGTCAGCATGCGTTGGGTAATGCCCGGGCAGATCCGGCGGAATTCGTTAAAACGTTTCGTGCCATCAATCAAGTGATAGATGAGAATTCCTTTCCATTTGCCTCCTATAACGTCCAGTGTAAATTCTACAGGGCAAGCTTCTTTGTTGCTTTCTGGGAAATTTCCAAAGCCACCTTTTCGGTCACGCATAGCTGTTCAACTCCCATGGTATCATTTTGTATACTACATAACATTATTGTGCGTACTTTTAAAGAAGTGATATATACACTAATATTAAGCATGTGATCGGCAAACAGTCAAATGCTCGTCGATGCTAATCAAGTAAAGGGAGTGTTACTCATGGATACTTTATCGTTAAACAAGAATGAAATCCTGTCTGCATATCAGTTCAGACATGCAACTAAAGAATTCGATAGCCATAAAAAAATTAGTGAATCGGACTTTCAATTTATTCTGGAAACTGGACGATTGTCACCAAGTTCATTCGGATTCGAGCCTTGGCGTTTTGTGGTAGTACAAAGTCCGGAAGTACGTGAAAAATTACGTCCTTATGCCTGGGGCGCACAAAAGCAATTGGCAACCGCAAGTCATTTTGTGCTTATTCTCTCACGTCTTCCTAAAGATATGGCTGCTGACTCCGATTATATTAAAGGGATCATGGAGAATGTGCAGGAGTTGCCTCCGCAAGGAATGGAAGGAAAACGTAAAGTTTTTGATAAGTTCTTGAAGATTGATTTCGGACTGATGGAGAATGAGCGGGCAATGTTCGAATGGACCTGCCGGCAGACTTATCTGGCGCTTGGGAATATGCTGACTTCAGCTGCGTTAATCGGGATCGACTCCTGCCCAATGGAAGGTTTTGATAAAGCTAAGGTTGAGCAGATTCTGGAAGAAGAAGGGATTTTGGACGCTGAGCATTTTGGAATCTCCTGTATGGCAGCTTTCGGATATCGCCTGAACGAACCACGTGGTAAGACGCGTCAAGGTGCAGAGCAAGTAATTCAGTGGGTTTAACGAAATTGAATCTTAATCTTTGAGCCTGTAAAGTCTCTGTATTCTGGGGATTTTGCAGGTTTTTTTGCGATATTTCTTATAAGATTCAAAAAGTAATTGAAAGTTTCATGAAAACTCTGATACCCTTATGAAGGTGACTCCATATTAGCGCTATCGCTTTAACTTAATAATGAAGGGATCCTGCATCATGAAAATCATTCGCATTATTATCCAAGTGTTCCTGCTATATTTGTTCTACTTGGCTGGGGACTATCTGCAAAAGCAACTGCATCTCCCCGTTTCCGGGAGTATCGTAGGATTACTGTTACTTTTTGTTCTATTGCTATTCAGGGTCGTGCCTGTGAAGTGGATTGAAGAGGGTGCTACAACGATATTAGCTTATCTTCCGTTATTTTTTATTCCAGCGACAGCTGGGATCGTGAATCATATGGATATCTTTAGTGGTAGAGGTTTACTATTAATCCTAATCCTTATCGTTAGCAGTGTTCTCACGATTGCCGCAGCTGCACATTCTAGCCAATGGCTTACTAGCGTAAACAACAAGCTGAAAGCGGGATGGAGCGGCAAGAGACTAAGCGAAAAGGGGAAGGAAATATAATGTTTTTTATCGCAACAGGTATTGTACTGCTTAACGTAGCTATTTATTTGATGATGTCAGTAGTATATAGACGATTTCGTATTCCTGTACTTATTCCCGCGCTTACAGCAACAGTGATTGTTGTAACTTTACTACTATATTTTCATATTCCGTATGATACATATATGATAGGCGGCAAATGGATTAATCAGCTGCTCGGTCCTGCTGTAGTATCGTTAGCCTACCCATTATATAAACAACGTAATGTGTTGATTGAGAATCTCCCGGCAATTCTGGGCGGAGCCATTGTAGGTCTGCTTATAGGGATGTTTAGTGGACTGCTTTTGGCGGCAGGTCTAGGCTTCTCTAAATTATATGTTTTATCTTTATTACCTAAATCGATCACTACACCTGTAGCGATACAGATCTCGAACAGCTTAGGTGGGGACTCTTCTTTAACCTCTGTATTTGTTATGATTGCTGGATTTACAGGTGCGATTGGCGGACCTTTTATCATCAAACTGTTTAGAATTCGTAGTGAGGTTGGAATCGGAATTGGTCTAGGAACCGCTTCTCATGCTCTAGGAACAGCAAAGGCCTTGGAATATGGTGAACAATCCGTTTCGATGAGCTCGGTTGCGATGACTGTTTGCGCCATAGTTGGCTCTTGTATCGGCCCACTTGTAGCGTGGATGATGTACCCTTAAATTATTCTTTTAATTGGACTATGTTTGCAAAACACTCCATCGGGTAACTATAACTAAGGAACAAAAAAAGCAAAGCACCTGAGGAGGATTTCACATGTCCGATCACACACAAGATGAAGCGGAAATCCGCAACAAGGAAAATAAAGAAGGCGATTCATTAGCTGAAATTAAGAAGATGGAGAACGGTGTAGACATCGAGCCAGAGGCAGATGAGTGGGTAGCCAAACCTGCTGAATCCTCACACCCAGATCCGCTTCCCGATAATTTGGAGTAAATGATTCGGAAGACAGGCTGTCCTTTAGGGGACAGTCTGTTTTTGTTGATGAATATAGTAAGTATTGTATAATAAATAAAAGTACAACCTCATCAGAGTGTTTTCTCCAAGTTCGTCTTAGCTTTTCGCAAATTTCACAGATCTTTGCCAACAGGGAGGAAATGGAATGCGTAGTCGGAATGAGAACAGCCGTTACCGGCAAAAACGTGGTGAGGCTCTCGCAGGAAACTTTGAGAAAAAGTACGGTTCAAACTTTGGCGTACGCAGTGAGCTTAAGATGGATGCACTGAAGAAACAAAACGACGATCAGTTGCTGACGACACCTCATGAAGAAGAGCATAAATAATTAGAGGTAACAAGTGGGAGACTTTTACTCCTGGAATTCTGGAATGGAGGCATAACCTTTTGGGTTATGTCTTTTTTTGTGCGCATATTTCCAGAACGATCAAGACATAATAGGGCCGGATGGACAACTAAGAAAATAATGACAACGGGAGGCGAGATTAGGTCATGATTATTCCTATATTTTCGTTAAGTGGAGATATAGCAGTTACTGTGGTGGGCCAATACTTTTTTTATTTTATGGTCTATTCCTTTTTAGGTTGGGTATTGGAAGGGACCTATAATCTATACAGTAATGGAAGCTTTCGCAAAGAAGGATTTCTAAAAGGTCCATTTAAGCCGATGTACGGCTTTGCTCCACTATTGCTATTGATTGCTAGAGATTTGACGCTGCCACTTCCGCTTTTCCTATTTCTTGCGCTAATCATTCCTTCTGCTGTGGAATTTATAAGCGGTTGGCTGTTAAAAACGGTATTCCATAAGCAATGGTGGGATTACTCAGGAATGTCTTATCAACTGCAAGGGCATATTTGCCTGCGTTTTTCTCTATATTGGTGGGGGCTTTCAGTAGCTAGTGTGTATGTAATTCAGCCGCTTATGGAGCTTTTATATTCGGGTGTTCAGCCTATTTGGAAATTCGTGCTTCCGATCGTGGGGTTCTACTTTATGGCGGATTTATTATGGACCTGCTGGAGCCGGTATCGGATGGAGAAAACCCCTCAATATCAGAAATAATGGTTTTCTATATGTGTACTACGAGTCTTCTTTTGTGTATCAAGCACAAACATTTCGTGGACAGGCATTTCGATATTGCATATCCGTTTCTAGTCATAAATAATATAGCAATATATTAAATACTAGACGGACTGGTGGCGATAACGATGACAGGGAAGATTCTAGTGAGCGCATGCCTGTTAGGGCATAAAGTACGTTATGATAATGGCGATGTTCCGTGTCTCGATGCCCGATTCCTAAAGTGGTATGAGGAAGGGCGTTTTGTCCATATTTGTCCAGAGGTAGTGGGAGGTTTGCCAACCCCTCGTCCTGACGCACAGCGGCAAGGAGATCGGGTAGTGACGGGGGTAGGCGTCGATGTTACGGAGCCATTTATGAAGGGGGCTCAAGCCACACTAAAGCTGGCTAGGGAGCATCAGGTTGCATTAGCTATTTTAAAACAAGACAGTCCTTCATGCGGAAGCCTGTATATTTATGATGGAACCTTTAAGGATACGAAAGCACCGGGAGAGGGCACCACTACGGAGCTGTTGAGGAAAAATGGGTTTAAAGTATTTGGCGAAGATCAGCTGGATGAAGTCGAGCAGGAACTCGCACGTACGGACGGGCAGGGCATTCTTTAAGTAATAAATAGGCTGTAGGATACATAGTGTGTATAAGGGGAACGAAGCAGTGTCCTTGGGAGAGGAAATGCCGTCCGATGAGCCATCCTTCATTTGGGATAGGAGGCGGACGCAGATGAGTATTGATCAGCTCATTGCTTTGCTCGTTCTTGTCATTATGATCGTACAGCTTGCTGGCACAAAAGGTAAACACTAAGTCTCACCTCATTGTAACTGCTTCCGGAGCTCAGCATTTTTTGAGTTCGGAAGCTTTTTTTGTCCACGGCTATGCATATTGTGAAATGTAAAGGATTCCTTCATAGTGATGTCTAATATACATATAGTGGGTTTTTGGGAAGTCCAAGGAAAGAAATTAGGGGGAACTATGAAATTTAGAACATGGATAATCATTGTGCAGTTATTTATGATTGCTGTGCTTGTAGGCGTGTTGGCGGCCGATCTAGGTGAGACAGGCTCAGATGAGTCTAAACATGATGATATTTTAATACATTTTGATCAAAAAGATTTAAACAGGATGAAAGAAACCGTTCAAAGGTTTAGTGAAGGTAAAGGAGATAACCTGATGTTGATTGAGCCCACCACGGATAGTGGACGGTTAATTCATGATTTCTATTCTAATGGTAAAGAGCTTCATTGGGTAAAGGATGATACAAGAGATGCATGGAGTAGTAGTCCTAAGAAGATCGAATATGTATGCCAAGCGATTGAACTAATAGAGACAGATGAGCGGTTTAATGTTGAGTTATCTCAATGTAATGTTCAGCCAGACGGTGAGAAAATAAACGTGATCAGCTTTTTAAAAGAAAGATTATAAACCCATTTACGGAGAGGATGGATGATCAATATGCCGATGTCTGAGTACTATCAAGGGATTCGTGGGAAAGTGGGCTCAGAATTATTAATGATGCCTTCCGTAGCTGCAGTAGTAAGAAATAAAGAGGATGAGATTCTGTTCATCCGCAAGCCAGGAGAATCTTTGTGGGGATTGCCTGCGGGAGCGATTGAGCCAGGGGAGCGTCCCGGAAGAACCTTACGCAGAGAGGTATATGAAGAGACAGGGTTGATGGTTCATCCTACGTCGATTTTAGGTGTTTTTGGTGGAGCGAAATATAGATACGAATATAGTAATGGCGATCAGGTAGAATATACGGTTATTGTATTTGAGTGCTCTATTATCAGAGGAACGCTTAGAGCTATAGATGGGGAGATCGAAGAATTTAAATTTTTCAAAGAGAACGAGCTGCCAGAGATTGCAATTCTTTATCCTAGAGAGATTTTTATAAAAGACCGAGAGAAGACTGCAACGATATTTGAGTGACTGAGAGGAGTGCCTCATGAAGACATACATTTATATGGTTAGACATGCAGTGTCACCTTTTGTATTAGGGAACGAGCGGGAACGGGGATTATCCGAAAAAGGACACGCAGACGCTTATAGAATCAAAGAACTTTTGGCGGAGGAGAAAATTACATATTTTGTATCCAGCCCATATAGACGAGCCGTAGAGACAATTAAATATTTGGCAGAAGCTTCGAACCAAGAGATTGAACTGTATGAAGAACTCAGAGAACGAGCAATCGGAAGTGTCGAGATTGAAATCAGTGAAGATGATTTTCTGCAGGGCATTCGGACATCGTTCAACGACAAGCAATATAAAATGCCGGATGGAGAGAGTACCCAGGAAGCACAAGAGCGTGCAATTCCTGTCATCAAGCAATTAATTCAACAGCATAAAGGCGGAAAAATCGCATTAGGTACGCATGGGAATATCATGACCATTATCCTGAATTACTTCGATAAGAAGTATGGATATGAGTTCTTTGAACAGACGTCCAAGCCGGATATTTATAAGCTGGAATTTGAAGAATTGGAGCTTACCCATGTGGAGCGGCTGTGGGACTCCGAAGTGCTGAACAGATGAAATATTTTATAAAGCTGAATGCACTAAGCGTACTTTATGCCTTTATGTTGTTTGTTGTAATAGAGCTGCCATTGAATATTTATCGAATCAGCAGAATTTCCGGCTTGGAGCTGGGAAAAGTAGATACCTTGCTGTTTATCTTCAAGCTTGTTTTATTTTTATTATCTTCTATAGTATTTATTTGGCTTACAAAAAAATATTTGAGCGGAAAAAAATCCATGTATTTCACTACGATCCTATGGTTTCCCTATTTGATTCTGTTCATTAGTTTATTCGCAACCTGGTTCCCAATTACAGAACCTGCAGATAAACCTGCACCGGTAACAGGACTGATCATAATAGGGGCCGTGTTTATTTATCCGTTTTATATCGCAATGATTAGTATTATCGCAAGCATCAATTTTAAGTCAGAAGCTGGATAGAGGTTGGAAATGAGGATCAATGATCTGAAAGAAAGAATTTTTTATATTTGTATCTGCCTCGTTGTTATTGTATTGGGGTTAAGCACTAGAGTATTCACGGATCAGCTGCCTTTGTTTGTATCTAGACATTTCGGAGATGCGCTTTGGGGCAGTATGGTTTATTTTATGTTTCGGGTTCTACTGGTAAATCAAAAGCTAAGGCTCGCCTTTGTATGGAGTTTGGTGTTTAGCTTCGGCATAGAATTTAGCCAGCTGTATCAAGCGGAGTGGATCAACAGCATCCGTTCTACAGTATTGGGTGGTCTAATTCTCGGAAAAGGATTCCTGTGGATCGACCTTGTTAGATATTTAGTGGGCATTGCCCTTTGTTATGGATTGGATCAATACTTTCACCAAAAGGTGCACCGAAATAATAAATAGTGTTTATTGGAGAGGAACCTTTAAATGGTAAATAGTTTGATTGTGGTATGCTTGCTTACGATGATTATTCACACGGCAGAAACCTTATCGTATTCGGTACGATACGCCGGAGTGAAGCTGAACAAGATAGCCATTGCGTTATCTCTCACAGGCATTATTGTTCTCGTCTCAAGAACTGCAAATATGATCCAAGCTCCACTGACGGCTAAATTCGTAGATTATGCCAAAATACATTCCGATTTTCCACTTCTTAATTACTTGAGAATTATATTATTGGCTTCTTCATTAGGGACTTTAATTGCCATTGCTGTGTTCCCTACCTTTGTAGGCTTGTTTGGGAGAATCATCTCTAAGCTTGAAATCGAAGGTTCTATCCCAAAACTGCTTACCAGTGTGACGATCGGGCAACTAAAGAACACCAGAAAATACATAAGAAAACCAAAAGTGAATCTATATAACTTCAGATACCTGGGGATTCCTAAACGTTTTATTGTGATGAATGTTTTTGTGACAGCCTTTTACACCGTAGGTGTCATATCATCTTTGTACGCTGCTCATCTAATGCCTCAATATAGCACGACTGCTTCTCAAGCTTCCGGACTGATTAACGGTATGGCGACTATTCTGCTGACCATATTTATCGACCCACAGCTTGGTCTTATTACCCATAAGGCTACTGAAAATGTAGAATACCGTGATCAGCTAGGAAAAATATATGTGGTATTGATGGGTTCACGATTTGTAGGCACTATATTTGCTCAGCTCCTAATTGTGCCTGCAGCCCAATTAATTAGTATGTTAGTGAAGCTGATTTGAGCCGGTGGGGGCGAATCATAATCATTAGGGAAGTTTAGATTCTGCTGCTCGTAGTGCTAGCGAAGTCTTCTGTTCCCAGCTGTAAATATTCTGCTGCATGGAATGAATTCGTTTCATTTGCTCATAGGATGATTTCAATTCTGTGGCGGCTCTAACTGCATCTCCTTGCTTAACAGCTGCTTTATATTGTTTGTCAGCTTCCGCGCGTACTTTCTGCGTGGCAGCGAGATTCTTACTCTCGGCAGTTATTTGTTTCTTTAAAGCAGTGATGGGTGCCAACGCATCTTTGACGGGTTTAAGCTTAGCAGCGGTTTGCTTGCGAGCGGCTGCCAAAGCGGTTGTCTTTGTCTTAATTTCGGCTCGGGCGAGGGTTACAGCAGCCTTTAGTTTATTACGCTTCAGGTCCAGCAATGTGACTGTTTTCAAGTCTTTAGCTTTCTTGGATGCGGTAGACTGTTTACTGAGTGTGCTGTATTGTTCCAGAAGGGGAGCATGTTTCTTCTGAACTGAGCTAGCTTCTGAAGATAAGCGGCTTAACAGTGCTTGATCTGTTGACTGTATGACGGTACGAATAGATTTCAGAGCGTCATTATTCTGTTTGCGTAACTTCTGAATTTTTGAGTTATCTGTCTTGAGGGTGGCTTGAAGCGCGGTATAATTACCATGAAGACTGTTAATGTCATCCAGCGCGGAATCCCAGCCAGTAGCAGCAGACACAAGTGTGAGGTTACAGGTTAAGAAAGCTGCTACCAGCACTACTTGAGCCATCCATTTTAAATCCCTAATTCTGAAAATGTTCGTTCTACATCTGACGGTGTTTTTTGGCTTAAACATTCCTCTCAGCTCCTTAATGAATTAGTTAATATACGCAAAAAAGCACCTCCAAGATAGGCATTGACGCCTGTCTTGCGAGGTGCTTCTCCCGCACAGAAATATAAAAGATGCTCTTACTATAACTTGAAATTAATGGATAGTCAATGAACAATAGAACATTTGTGCTTGTTTTTGTAATTGTGAAATACAAAGGGGAGTAAATATGAGTTCACATCTAGAGTATGGGCACGATCGTGTGGCCCTGATTACCGGAACCTCCAGTGGATTTGGACTGCTGACAGCGCTCAAATTAGCTGGACAGGGGTTTAAGGTGATAGCAACCATGCGTGATTTAAGTCGTAAAGGCGAGCTGGTGCAGCAGGCAGAACAGGCAGGAATTTTAAAGCAGCTTCATTTAATGACCATGGATGTAACTGACAGCGATTCTATAGAGACAGCAATATCTTCAGTACACGAAACATTTGGAAGAATTGATGTTCTAGTCAATAATGCAGGTTTTGCCATTGGCGGTTTCATAGAAGAAATATCTATGGAGGAATGGCGGCGGCAAATGGAGACGAACTTTTTTGGATTAGTGGCTGTGACAACAGCTGTGCTGCCCATTATGCGAGAACAGCAGAGCGGCACGATTATTAATGTGGGAAGTGTAAGTGGATTATCCGGATTTCCAGGTTATGCGCCTTATGCAGCTTCTAAATTTGCTGTTGAAGGCTTCAGCGAAAGCCTGCGTCATGAAATGTCCCCTTATGGAATAAGGGTGGTATTAATTGAACCGGGCTCTTTCCGAACACCGATATGGGGAAAAGGCATGGAGCAAATTCGACGTAAGGAGGATTCTCCGTATAAAGCGCGTCTTGACGCTGTGCTACGATATTCCAAACATACTGCTGAGACAGCGCCTGACCCTAGTCAAGTAGCTAATCTTATCGGTCGTATTACCGAAATGAAGGCACCACGGCTACGTTATCCTATCGGCAAAGGTACGCGAATCTTAATCTTAGGCAAAACGCTGCTTCCATGGAAGTGGCTGGAGAGAATTATTGCGAAAGAATTGAGGTGATAGGATGGAGTCATCCATAAATTTAACAATCATTAAACTAATAGGTTATGTGTCCAGTTTGATGACCGTTTTTTTATGGCTAATTTTTATATTCATCAATCCTTATGCTGAGATTACGAATCGCTCCACTCTTGTGATTAGTATAATTATGTTGTTATTACCGGCGGGGTTATTAGCTATAGGTGTCTTTTTAAACAGAAGTCGGCTAATGCTGCTTGCATTTGTCTGGAGTTTTCCCTACAGTTTATATATGTTATTAACACCCGGAATCTTTAGGTTGTTCGGGATTACGAGTCTAATGTATTTACTTTGTTTTGTGTTATTTAGAATGAACAAGATTAGATATTGAACAAGGATAGAGGTGTGCCGATGCTAGAATCGTCCGGAATCCATATCTGCTTCAACGCAGATGGCCGTGAAATAGAAATCCTCGATGTTACTCCATTTGGCAAAGATAAATTTCGAATTGAAGAGACACCGATTTTTAATCCGGCTGTTACAATGGGAGATATTATACAGGTGAAGGAAGAAAATGGAGTCTATTATTACCAAGAGACTGTTCAGAAATCTCCTTTCAAAAGATACGCTTGGCTGCTTAGTAAAGAAGCTGTTGATTCAACGGCCATTGCAGCTTTTAAACATAGAATTATAGAGAATGAAGGCAAATGTGAGTTGATCTTTGGCGGTTTGTTCGTCATTCATATTCCTAAGAATACTTCAATTGATGTTGATGGGGAAATGAATCGAATTATTGAGCGGTTCGAGATTTAAATACTAAGGAAAAAATGCTGCGTCATGAAATGCAAGGAAACTTGCACATGATGACCGCAGCATGGAGAATAGAAGAAACGCTTTTTATTTTAATTCTTCCATAAATGTCTTAAAATTTTCGGCGATTTCTTTTGATTTGGTATGGTGCAGATAATGTCCTGCATCAAGTTTTACCAATTTTCCTTGTACGGAATTTTTGACTTGCTCTTCATGCAATGATATCCAATCTTTTAAGAGAGTATCATCCCCTTGAACAAAGAGCAAAAGGGGGAGATCCTTTGGAAAAGTTGAATTTAGAGCCCCTTTATAATTAGAAGACATATGTTCCACTTCATTTAAGTTAGTGTAATTATAAGTGTTTCTAAGCGTAAGCAATCTCAATTGTTCTTTAGTTTCATCATCAAACGGCAATTCAGCATAGGGATTTCCACTTGATTTAAATAACAATCTGCCCAAGCCTGATTCTCTAAGTAGTTTTAATTTTCCTGTTGGTATTTTAACACCTATTCTGTCTTCCGTTGCAATACTATTATCAATCCCGACAAATGCACTCACTTCGTTTGGATATTTGTTCACATAATTCAAACTGTACATACCGGAAATAGAGTGTGCCATTAGAATATAACGGTCAATATTAAGCTGCTTTACAGCTTCATGAATTTCACTCACAATGTTTTCTGTGGTTCGCTCTTTTTCAGTTCTATCACTTAATCCATAACCGAAAGGCTCAATCACGACAACTTTGTAAAATGGAGATAGTTCATCTATTAACAGCTTAAAATCAAGTCCCGGTGCCACCGTTCCATAACCAGGTAAGAGCACGATTGTCTCTTCACCCTTTCCTTGAATCAAAACGTTCATATTTTTACCATCGACGCTTACAGACTGACCATAGGGTTTTATTTTAGCTTGGTCCGATTTATTGAGGAAAATATTAGCGACAAAAACAGTCACTAGAAAAAGTACTATTGCAGTAGCTAAAGCCCCTAAGGAAATAAGTATAATTTTCAGCGGTTTATTCATCCTTTTTTTAATAACCTCTTCTTCTGGTTTCAATCGCATCTTCTCCTGTTCTAATCGCTTTATTCTAGCTATCTTAATGAGTTGCTAAAGAAAGCTTACCCGATGAAGATGAACTATACATGACGACAATATGAACTGAATATGAACCAGCTAAAAAAGTTTGACTCTATAAAATGAATGTGAGGTGAGCGATAATGTTGAAATTTATGAAGCAATGGTTGCCGAGTATTGTGATCGCAGTGGTTATTTCTTTGTTTGTTAGAACCTATGTTGCTGAAGCCATGAGAGTTCCAACGGGCTCTATGATCCCAACGATTCAAATCAATGATCGCTTAATTGTTGAGAAAATGTTATGGATGACCACACTGGAGCATGGAGATATTGTTGTATTTACGCCACCTGTAGCTGGTGATGAGAATAAAAGATATGTAAAAAGGCTAATGGGGCTGCCTGGAGATACCTTGGAAATTAAAGATGGCGCACTTTACCGAAACGGAGCGAAGGTTAACGAACCTTACCTCAATGAACAGATGGATTACACTTTTGGACCGGTTACGGTACCCGCCGATCATTATTTTTTTCTCGGAGATAACCGGAATATAAGCTATGATGCTCATCTGTGGGATACTCCATTTGTGTCGAAGGATAAGTTGATTGGGAAAGTAATCGCTGAATTTAGCAATCCCTTTTAGGTAGTGTGTAAGACGGATAAATGTAAGGCTTAATCTCTAAAAATAGATTTAGGGGTGCTGAAGTCGCGGGGGTCTTTTGAACTAACCGAGTGCTTTAATGAGTCTTTAACCATATTGTTACTTTGGAAGAATTTAGCTATCCTTAAGGTAAAATATACCTACATATAGTAAGGGGTGCTGAATTTTGAAAGCTCATGTCACAGATCTCAAACATGGCGATTGTCTAATCACAGATACATTCAATAGTGTTGGCCTACACGTGCTTCCGAAGGGGACAGTGGTCTACGGAGAAGAAATCACCATCCTGATGAGGCATCAGATTGATTATGTCGATATTGAACCACGCATGATGGTGCTGGATAATGAAGAAATGAATGTGGCACAAGGGATAGATGGTAATTTTGATCAAGCCATCCAAAACTATGAATCTATATTTCTGGAAGCACTCAGCAAGGGTAGCTTTACGCAGTCGGATGTTGATAATACGCTGCAGCCATTGCTGGAGAAATTGGATGAACAAAAGGATGTCGTTTCTTTATTATTGCTGCTGGAACGTGATGATATCAGTACATACAATCATTCATTGCAGGTCGGACTGTTATCTTTTTACATAGCGACTTGGTTAGGTCATACAAAAGCCGAAAGATTTGAGATTAGTAGAGCCGGTTATTTGCACGATATCGGAAAAAGCCAGATTGCTCCACATATCTTAAACAAGACGGATAACTTAACTCCCGAAGAATCAGAAGAACTAAAACGTCATACTACGTATGGATACGACATTATCCTTAAATCGATGAATGACGAAAAGACCGCACTAGTGGCGCTTCAGCATCATGAATTCGAGGATGGTACAGGTTATCCTAACAATCTCCGTAAACAGGACTTGCATCCGTATACGCAGATTGTTGCTGTTGCAAATACTTATGTAGGCATGACCTTAGGAAGAGCGAATCAACCAAAACAAGGCCTGATTAACGTTCTGCGCAAGGTACATGAGCTTGGATTTGGCAAGCTGAATGGAAATGCGGTACAAGCTCTGATCGGACATTTATTGCCGAATTTTGTGGGTAAGAGCGTTCAGCTTAGCAATGGTGAGCAAGGTACGATTATTATGAATAATCCGTTGGATATTTTCAAACCTCTGGTAAAAATAAATGAGACTACGTTCAGAGACTTATCTAAAGAGCGTAATTTGACTGTTGAAGAAGTATTTATTTAACGAATATTTTTGTGGCGATAAATAGGAGGCTATCTCCCTGATCCGTAAAATCAGGGGATAGCTTTTTTGTGTTATAATCGAAATTGGGTTAAAAACCCTTCAATATGGAATAGGAGAGTGCTTATCGTGATTATCAAATTCATTCGTTTACGTTAATTTGAGGTGCAATTCAATGATGACATCATCCATTTTTTTGAAAATGTATTGAGTCTTATTTAACTGTGCATTCATTGATAAAATTCGAATGAAATGAGGAATGAACAATGAGCGAAAAAATAGTAAAAGTAAACGGAATTGATATATGTTCGGAAAGTTTTGGAAATCCTAGCAATCCTGCGATATTGCTGATTATGGGTGCCACCTGTTCTATGGTTTATTGGGATGAAGAGTTCTGTCAGCGATTAGCAGATACCGGACGTTACGTTATTCGTTATGATAACCGGGATGTCGGACGTTCCGTTGTTTATGAGCCTGGGAGTTCCAATTATACCGTGATGGACATGGCAAATGATGCTGCTGGGTTACTAGACGCCTATAATATAGAACAGGCAAATATCGTTGGAATGTCCTTAGGCGGAATGATTGCGCAAGTCCTTGCTACACGTCATCCGCAAAAAGTTCTAACCTTAACCTTGATCGCATCAAGTTTTTTCGAATCTGACGATAATGATCGGAACTTGCCTCCTATGGATGAGCGGATCCTCGCATTCCATGCAAATGGAGCAACACTGGATTGGTCTAATGAGGAAGAGGTAGCCAATTATTTGGTTTCAGGTTCCGGCATACTCTGTGGTTCAAAACATAAATTCGATGAGAAAAGAGCGTATAAACAAGTAAGGCTGGAAATAAAACGTGCCAACAACTTGCTTAGTATGTTTAATCATTCTCTTCTTACAGGGGATGACGACTACGAGGGCAAGGCAAAAAATATCATGGTTCCTACCTTGGTTATCCACGGCACAGAAGACACGGTGCTTCCTATAGAGCATGGCTTGGCGCTTGCGGCGGAAATTCCTAATGCGTCGCTTCTAAGCCTGGAAGGAACGGGCCACGAAGTCCACCCGGATGATTGGGAAACAATAATCAAAGCCATTTCGAATCATACTTTAGGCGGTAAAGCTTAACAGGGCTTAAAGAGTAAAATAAAGAAGGGCTACAATTCGGTCTTGCCGATTGTAGTCCTATTTTTTCTAGGATTACTTCGTCCCTAGGAATTAAATCGTTTCACTAATTTTTCTTTATGTGCAGTAAAAGCTTCTTCTAATGTGATGCCATATAAGTCGGCTAACAATGCGATATTTCCGAGAACATCCCCGATTTCCTCAATCAAGTCGTTTTTCAGTTGCTCTGGAGTACGAGTCGATTCATCCGGTCGATCTCTGCCGATTTCATAGGAGCGTACAGCTCGAGCGACTTCACCGGTCTCTTCCATTAAGAATCCGACTCTTATAAAAGGACCATAAGTAGTCCAGCCTCGTTCTCCATAAAAATGATTAATCCATTTCTGCACATCATTAATTTCCATATTATGTAGCACTCCTTAATCTATCACATGATTTATACTCCAACATATAGTATATTAGATAGCGGACATTATCAATATATAGTTTGGAGATGAGATTTTGAAATCAATATGTGTTTTCGCAGGATCGAATTTAGGGGTGCATGAGGATTATAAAGCTAAAGCTGTTGAACTTGGTAACTACATGGCTATGCATAATTATCGTTTAATTTACGGTGGTTCAAAAATCGGATTAATGGGTGAAGTCGCTAATGCTGTTTTGAATGGTGGAGGCGAGGTAATCGGGGTAATGCCTAGAGGATTATTTAATGGGGAAATGGTACATAGAGAGTTAACGCAGTTGATAGAAGTAGAGGATATGCATGGCCGTAAAGCAAAAATGGGAGAGCTGGCAGATGGCTTTATTGCTTTGCCTGGAGGGTTTGGAACGTATGAGGAGCTCTTTGAGGTTTTGTGCTGGTCACAAATTGGCATACACAAGAAGCCGGTAGGGGTTCTAAATATCAGGAATTATTTTGATCCTCTGATGAATCTGATACATAACAGTATCCAAGAAGGCTTCTCTAATTCTTCGCATCTAAGTCTGCTAAACGTATCCAACGAGCCGTTGGAACTCTTGACTCTTTTGAAGGAGTATGTTCCGCAAACGCTTGAGCAAAAGTGGAAACAGCTCAACTGAATAATGAAACTTTCAGTTTAATGATCGGGTACTCGGGTAGACTGTGTTCCTGGACGTAAACCAACCGAAATCAGGCATTAGTTTCTGCATGACCTTTACCGCTCGGACTCAGATGACCTTATTTCTCCATTTCGAACGTTTTAGGCGAGCTATCGGACTATATTGCAGCTATATACTCATAACCACACCGATTCAGCACTGTTACATGGTGATAAGAGCTATACGGTCCGATACTTCTGTAAAAATGACCAAAAAGCGCAAATAGCTGCAATACGGTCCGTAACATATTGAGGGGCTTTGGCTAGTTTGGTTATTTGGGTTACTTTAGTTTCTTGGGCATCATGGGTTTGGTTCTTAGGTTTATCTCCGTTTGAGGAGGGTTTCGGACTCCAGTGACGTTATTTCTTATGAAGAGGTTCATATTTTGTGTTTTTTTTGCCAATAGCGATTATGGAGTCCGATAGCATCCCGATTATGGGATTATACTGTGTATAAGGTCAACTGGGTCCTATAGCGACTTCGCAAGCGGATTCGCGGCGCAAAAGGTACGTAATCAAACGAAGTGTGAGGTTTGGATTATGGCTACATTACCGCTGAATTTGAAATTCACTAGTGGATTGGCTATGATAAATATAGAGAAACGCTACAAGAGGAGAAATGAGATAATGACCCCCGAGAATCAAATCGAACAATTTAAGAAGCTTAAGCACGATATCACTCGTTTCATGTTAATTTATAAATTTGCATTGGATGAGATGGAAACGAAGATTGAGATCCTAAAACAGGAGTTTCAGTCTCTGCATGATTACAGCCCAATTGAACATACCAAATCGCGTATTAAGTCTCCAGAAAGTATCATGAACAAGATGCTGCGCAAAAATGGTGAATTATCGCTGGATTCAGTGAAAAATTGTATTAAAGACATCGCTGGTCTGCGGATCACCTGTTCTTTTATTTCTGATATCTATCATGTTAGTGAGATGCTTCAGAAGCAGGATGATCTAACGGTCCTTGAGGTAAAGGATTATATTAAGAACCCTAAACCTAACGGATATCAGAGTCTTCACTTGCTGATTCAAGTCCCTGTTTTTATGTCCGATCGCCAGGAGCTTGTCTGTGTAGAAGTTCAAATTCGTACCATTGCTATGGATTTCTGGGCAAGCCTCGAACATAAAATCTTTTATAAATATAATAAATCAGTACCTGAGAGTATGACTCGTGAACTGAAAAATGCGGCGGATGCCGCTCATGCCCTTGATCTGCAAATGGAGCGTCTGCACCGGGATATAAAGGAAATCAAAGACGATGATGAAGATGATCTTAGCTCCTTCGAGGAAGAGCTTCGCCGTATAGTGGTTCATAATAAGCAGTTCACACTTCCAGCTAACTTTATTAAACTGCTTGACGACAAATAAGCTGTTTTGTCCGCCTAGAGTTATCCGTTTCCTTTCGGGTGACTCTAGGTTTTTTTCTTGTATACATCATTGCTATAGATAACTAGAATAGAGTATTCTCAACTAGAAGAGAATGGTTACTTCAGCTTCATCATTTTTACATAAAAGGAGAATGAAGATGAGCGAGCGTACACTTCGCACCATTACTGTGAATCAAATCGGATATCCGCTGGATGGACAAAAGATCGCAGTATTTACAGGTACTGAGCATGATTTTCAGGTAGTTGATGTTGATAGTGGGACTATTGTGTTCAAAGGTAGTTCAGATGCTGGAAGATTTGATAAAGCCAGTGGAGTAACTTTGCACACAGGTGATTTCTCGGAAGTCAATACTGAGGGAAGATATCGGATTGAGCAGGGCGAGGGTCTAGCTTCGGCATCCTTTACAATCTCAGATCAGCCTTATCATGAGCTTCAACAGGGCTTGCTGAAAGCTTTTTATTATTATCGCTGTGGCGTTGAGTTGACTGAAGAATATGCTGGAGATTGGAAGCACAAGGCGTGTCATACCGCAAAAGGGATTGTATATGGGCAACCGGATCTTCAACTAGACTGTTCGGGTGGCTGGCATGATGCAGGTGATTATGGAAAATATAGCGGTCCCGGAGCGAAAGCTATCGCGGATATGCTGCTTGCATATGAATTATATCCCTCGGCTTTTGTAAGCGCTATCCCATTGCCTGAAAGTGATGGATCTACGCCAGATGTGCTGCTGGAATGCAGGGTGGAGCTCGATTGGTTGTTTAAAATGCAAGACTCCGCAACAGGTGGTGTATACCATAAATTGACTACGTTAAGCTTTCCTGGTCTGGATGTTATGCCTGAGGACGATACAGCAGACCTGTACTTCTCACCATTATCTGCTACTGCAACTGGGGATTTTGCTGGTGTTATGGCTATGGCTGCAAGAGTGTACAAGCCTTTTGATGCTGCTTATGCGGGGAAATGTCTGGATGCTGCGGGGGCAGCATGGGAATGGCTTGTACAGCATCCAGATGTACCCGGTTTTACGAATCCGCCTGAGATTAGCACTGGAGAATACGGGGATGGAGTCGATAAGGACGAGCGGTATTGGGCAGCGGCGGAGCTGTATCGTACGACAGGGAAAGAGGAATATCATCAAGCTGTTCTGCAGCTAGTGCAGCTGGCTTTTCCAAAATACAGTTTAGGCTGGGGTGATATGGGGGGCTATGGCACTATTGCTTATCTGTTAAATGGTGAGGAGCAGGCAGACCGTGCTTTATATGCCTCGTTAAAAGAAGGGCTTGTTGCTGAGGCACAACGATTAGCGGAACAGAGTCGTGAGGAGGGCTATAGGATCTCCTTAAAAGAGGAGGACTATATCTGGGGCAGCAATATGCTAGTAATGAACAATGCAATGCTGCTGCTGGCGGCTGAATATTTTAGTGGAGACTCCGGTTTTGCGGACTGTGCCTTAGATCATCTACATTATCTGATGGGGCGTAACGTTCTGGATATCAGCTATGTTACCGGGTTTGGGGATCATGCCGTGATGAATCCGCATCATCGCCCTTCTGTAGGTGACCATGTGGCTGATCCGGTGCCGGGATTGGTGTCAGGGGGGCCAGATCGTGGGCTGCATGATGAATATGTAGTTGAGCATTTACAAGGAAAACCAGCTGCGCAGTGCTTTGTCGATCATGAGCTTAGCTATTCTACGAATGAAGTGACGATCTATTGGAATTCACCTGCGGTGTTTGTTGTGGCCCGTTTTAATCAATAAAAAGCAATAGTTCGAATAGGGAAAGACGTCCTGAAACTGGATGTCTTTCTCTTTTTTATAGCTGAAATGCTATAATACTAGACGGTATGCTATTTTAGCGGATGGTATTAGGAGGTAGGGGATTGAGTAGTATTTTTGAGATTCAGAGACTTGCAAAACTTAATTGGAAAAGTAACGACCAAACTTCGAAATATCTTTTCTCGGAGATCTCCGCAGACATAGCTGAATCGGACCGCATCGCATTGATTGGTGCCTCTGGCCAAGGGAAAAGTACACTCCTTAGAATCTTAGCTCTCTTGGATGCTCCGGATGAGGGAGATATGTTGGTAAAGGGGACTTCATATAAAAGTATGGATGCGAGATTATGGAGGATGAAAATAGGGTTTGTAGCACAACAAGCGGTCATGCTGTCTGGCAGTGTGGAGGATAATTTAAGAACTGTCAGCAGACTGCATGACAAACCTTATGATCTTAAACTAGTGCAGCGACTAATTGGGCAATTGGGGCTGGAGCATTTGGATTTAAGCAAAAAAGCGGCAGATTGTTCGGGTGGTGAAAAGCAGCGGATTTCTTTAATTCGATCCTTGCTGCTCCGACCTACGGTATTATTGCTCGATGAAATCACCGCTTCGCTCGATGTTAACAGCACTCAAATGGTTGAGAAGCTACTAGAGGATTGGCATAAGGAAGAAGGCACTTCGATGATTTGGGTCACTCATGATCTTAAGCAGGCGAGCAGAATAAGCACAACTACATGGTTTATGGGAAAAGGCAGGTTGGAACAGCATGTGAGCGAGTCTTTTTTTGCTGAATCTGCGGAAGAATTGGCTAAAAGGTTCGTTCGGCCTTCGGAAGGAGCGTCGTTGTTATGAGTTATACAGCACTAAGTTTCACGCTTCTGTTTGTATTAGGGACAATGTTGGTCTCCGTGTGGCAAAAGCTCGGACTGGAAAAAGATATCATTGTAGGCACAGTGCGGTCGGCCATTCAATTGCTTGCGGTGGGGTATGTGCTGCAATTTATGTTTAAATCGGATCAGGTCATTTATGTAATTGTGATAATACTCTTTATGATCAGTGTAGCCGCATGGAATGCAGCCAAAAGAGGCAAAGGCTTGCGCGGATTAGTCTGGAGAATTGGACTGGCGATTGCTACTATGGAACTGCTCATGATGGGCATTCTGCTCAGCTTACATATCATTGAGGCTACGCCACAATATATCATTCCGATTAGCGGCATGACCATTGGCAGTGCTATGGTGGTTTCAGGGTTGTTCATTAACCATATCAAGCATGAAATTCAGCAGAGCAAAGGGGAGATTGAAACGTTGTTGTCTCTTGGCGCAACGATCCCACAGGCGATCCAGGAAGTTAGAAAAAGATCTGTAAAATTCAGCATGATTCCTACCATCGACGGTATGAAGACGGTTGGGCTTGTTCAACTCCCTGGAATGATGACCGGAATGATCATCGCGGGTGCTGATCCTGTAGTAGCTGTTCGTTATCAGATATTAATTGTGTTCTCGTTCACTGCCTCTGCTGCCATAACGAGTATGCTGCTCAGTGTACTGAGCTACCGACTCTTTTTCACGCCGGATCTAAGGCTCAAGCAAATAGTGGAGCAAGGCTAAGCCTATTTCTCACAAGCGATTCCGTCTTTGTCACGGTCGCTTTTTTTATTGGCATTATAGAGTTCTTTCGATACGTAGGGTTTGTATTTCGTTTTGCCGCCTTTGTTCTTGGTTGAGCTGGAAATGGCAACTCCACCTTTGTAATCTTTGTTTAGCTCCGTGCAGTTTTTGTAGGTTTTGACCTTGGATTCTGCGCTTGCTGTATTCAAGGTAGCGACGGATAGAGTGAGTAGCAGGCCTGCTGCTAGACAAATGTTTAAGATTTTTTTCATGGGAACCTCTCCTATAAAAATCTAATGGAATTAATGATTGTGTAGTATCGTTGTATTTTATATTACCAGTTTAATTCATTGAGGTATACATTATTGGTGGATTTGGAAACAGTGTACATATTTATGAGTGAAGTGGGGGAATAATTAGATTCAATTCACATGTAGTGAACAGGCTACGAATGAGGTGATTCTAATTAGCAAAATGAAAATGGCGACTGCCCTAATTGCGGGATTGTTGCTTCTGCCGGGAATGGCTATGGGTGCATCAGCTCACGTTACTATGACTCACGTTAATGGAGAACTGTTATCGGCTATGCCCAAGCCAGCTCCGGAGTCTAGGCGCATTATATTACCTTCTGCAATTCAAACATCAGAGCTATACGGGTTCGGATTACAGCATCGGAATGCCTCGATTCAGTATTCGATCTTCTCTAAAGATTTCAAAAAGATTATGTATCCGCGGTTTGTTGAACTAAACTGGGTGACGGGTGTCTCCAGCCCTTGGATCACGAACTACGAGGTCACTAAAGAAACGATAATTAACAAGAACTCAGAGGTCATAGAAATGCGTCTGGATACTGCGACTTCAAGTGGACCAGCACAATCTATACTTTTGACAATCTCACTTGTGCAAGAGAAGAATAGCTGGGTGATTACCGGAGTGACATCGGACCCCGAGCTGCCGCGTGGCGGATTGCCTAGTAAGTAGGTTGGTTATGGATAGGAAAAAGAGCAAGCGTAGTAGGGGGTTCCCATACGCTTGCTCTTTTTTTGATTCGAAAGCACAATCGTTTAGTCCACGTGGTCTGTTTTTCTACAAATGATCAGTGACAATGTCAGCCCAGGGTGGCAATGCCAACTCAGCGTCACAAATCATCAGCTTACGTTGGTGATTATTTAAGAAACCTCGCTTCACAGATCGTTACGGACCGTATTGCAGCTATTTTGGCATTATGGTCGTCCTGGCGAGAGTTTCGGACTGTATGGCTCTTATTCCCCTGCAATCACGCATTATAGGAGTACATTTGGGTGAATAGCTGCATCTGAGTCCGATAGCAAGGCTAAATCGCCGAAATTATGAAAATAAGAGCTCCTCGGTCCGATCACCGCCAAACTCTAGTGTATTTAAAGTCGCAATGTTCAGCTCAGAGTGACAATGCCAGCTCAAAGTGGCAAGGCTATCTCAAAGTGGCAAGGCTAACTCAGAGTGACAATGCCAGCTCAAAGTAGCAAGGCTATCTCAGAGTGACAATGCCAGCTCAAAGTAGCAAGGCTATCTCAGAATGACATAGCCCAGCTCAGCGTCAGTAGTCTAGCTTGCTCACAAAGTGCAGCTCGAGCCGCCAGCTCAGCTCACATCGCATAGCTCAACTCGCATCGCATAGCCCAACTCACATCACATAGCTCAGCTCAATCACCAGCTCAGTGCCAAAAACCCCAGCCAAGCCACAGAAGCTACCTAGATTATCCAGCTGTTAAGCGACTAATCTCTTCCCGCCTTCACCATTAATTCCGCCAGCATTTTGGGTTCGGTTCGAACGGTGGTCATGTGATCTCCTTTGCCCTCGATGAAGCGAAAGATGCCTAAATGACTGGATTGTGTAGGGTGGAATCCGTATGGACCTTGCGGTATCGCGGTGTCCTCCGTTAGATAAAGGTAACTTTTAGGGATCTGGAGACTGTAAAATTTCTTGAGATCAAGCTTTTCGAAAAGTGGACTTGCTGGCTCAGGAGGAGCTTGTTTATAAAAAGCTTGCGCTTCCGCAAGACTGGCGGTGTTGACGAATGTATCCCGGAAAAGAGGGAAAGGGAGCGTTATGGTGTTATTGCCGGAAGTATCTCTCAGCTGTTCAAAGTACTTCAGCGAATCAACTGGAAATTGGTCCGCCACACTTTGCCCATCCAGCGGTACGAAGGCGTCGAAGAATACCAGACGTTTGATTCGATCCGGTACCTGCTGAGAGACGGTTTGGATCACCGAACCACCAAAGCTATGTCCGAGCAGAATGATATCCTTTAAGTCTTTTTGCTTGATATAGTCGACAACAGACTGTGTGATTTGCGCATGCGTTACATTATTGTTTTTGTCCCCGCCATGTCCGGCATATTCCGGAGTATAGACGGTGTGTCCTAAGCTGCGAAGTGCGGCGGCCGTTTGATCCCAAAAACCAGCAGTAGCCCAAGACCCATGAACTAGAACGAATGTAAGAGGCGCTTGTTTCGCTGCTGTTTTGTTATTGGCGGCCTCAACTGTGGAGCTAAGATTCATAGGCTGGAAACCCATAATTGTAAAGACAGTGATACATAAAGCTAACACTATTTTTGTGCGAATCGATTTCATACTGTGCCTCCTATGTGGGGTGAGAGTGTAATACTTAGAGGATGCCCCGTTTAGAAAAGAAAGATGAATTTTTATCAGGAGTAGTGAATCTCCGCACCTAGGCATAGGCAAACGCATATCTTGTGTTTAGGGAAAGCAAAAATTTATAGCAACAGAAAGGTAGGAAAAAAAGTGACTTCATACATGGACTATACGTCCCCCAATACAGAGTTTACTTTTGATGTGAACACTAATACACTTTTTAAAAAAGATGCCAACAACTTCATTAACTTGCTGTCGGTTAAACAATTGAATACGCTCGAGAACATATCACTGCTGGATATTTTTCTTAGTAAATCAAATGTGGTTGAACCTCATTATCATCAAAATGCTGCAGAGCTTGTATATTGTATCTGCGGTTCAGCGGTAGTGTCTTTAATCAATCCGTTCACAAATGAACTTCTGCATTTTCCGATTTGTCCGGGTCAAGTGGCAAATGTGCCGCAAGGCTGGTGGCATTATGAGATAGCTACTGTCGATAATACACATCTGCTCGCGATTTTTGACGCACCTATTCCTGAGGTTATCTTAGGTTCGGATATTCTTAGCAAAACCCCGGCAAATGTATTAGCCCATACTTACTGCTTAAATGAAGCTAAGGTAAAAGAAGCTTTAGCTCCAATCAAGCCTGGAACCTTCATCGGCCCTCCTGCTGACTGCTGCGAAGAAGATAAAGTAATGGGCAGCAGCAATATGCCTCCTAATATGGCCCCTAACATGGCTCCAAATATGCAAGCCAATGTTAAACCAAATATGCATCCTAATATGCAGCCAAATATGAATCCTTACGCTCATATGCAGGCGCAACCCATCCCGATATCTTCACAAATGCCTCCAGCTACACAAGCCTTTAATTATCAGCCTTACCCGATGCAAGGGTACTATACGCAGGGTTATGATCAGCATTATCGCCAACAACCCTATGTACAGCAGCAGCCGCATTACCAATATCCGAATAACCAAGAGTAAACTAAAAAAACCTCCCGGAACTCTAGATTCCGGGAGGTTTCGTAATTAAACCTAGGATAAACGGACAAGAACTCTTCCTCTAAGGTTTCCTTGTAGAATATCTTCCAATGCTTGCGGTAGCTCATTTAACGTGACTTCACGATCCACGAGGTTCTCCAGCTGACTTGGCTTCAGATCGCTCGCCATCCGTTTCCAAGCCTGCTGGCGAAGGTCTGCAGGACATTCCACAGAATCTATGCCGAGAAGGTTAACACCCCGAAGAATAAACGGAAGTACTGTAGTTGGAACTGAAGTGCCTCCGGTTAAGCCACTTGCAGCTACAGAACCTCTGTAGGTGATTTTACTCAGAACTGCGGCAAGGGTGTCACCACCCACCGAATCTACTGCGCCTTGCCATAATTGTTTGTCCAAGGGTTTGCTGGCGCCGCCAATGACCTCTTCACGTGAGATCACGTCTTCGGCTCCTATACCTCTAAGGTAATCGGCAGCTTCGGCGTTACCTGTGCTTGCCACTACGCTATACCCTTTTGCGCCAAGCATGGCAATAGCAGATCCACCTACACCGCCGGTAGCGCCTGTTACAAGTACTTTGCCTTTGTCCGGGGAAACGTCATGATCTTCCAGGGCTAGTATGGACAAGGCTGCTGTCAGTCCTGCAGTACCGTAGATCATAGCTTCTTTAAGCGTCAGGCCTTCTGGAAGGGGAGTGATCCAACCTGCGGGAATACGAGCGTATTCGCTAAAGCCACCAAAGTGTGATACGCCAACACCATATCCTGTCGCAATGACTTGCTGCCCTTTATGAAACCGCTCGTCTGTGGAAGATACCACAATACCGGATAAATCTATCCCTGGAATAAAGGGATATGTTCTTAGAATTTTACCGTTTGGAATACTGGCTAAACCGTCTTTATAGTTTACACTGGAGTATGCAACCTTAATTACAACCTCTCCAGCTGGCAGATCCTCTAGGGTAACCGGTTTAACAGCTACGGAGAAGGATGATTCTGTTTTGTCGACAACTAACGCTTGAAATGATTCTGTCATAAGTGTGAGCTCCTTCAACTACGTTATAGGTAAGACATGTATATAATATTTATTCTGCCCGGTCAACTTGTGATTGTCTATGATATAGCGCAATTGTTTATTAAGGTTCCGTTAAATCGCGTGATAGAGGGTGAAACTTATGAAATGGAAAAATTTAAGGGTTACAGTCTTAGTGGGTATCACATTAGTCTCACTTGGTTTTAATGGATATTCTTTTTACAACAAGCCACCAAAAGAGACTAACCCAACTACCAAGGAGCTAGTTCAAACTATGGGTGTGATTTCAATCCAATCTAACTCTGAGAGCGGAGTGCAGGGTGAGAGTGTGGAGGAACTGAAAAAAATTATTTATAAGTTACCGCAAGTGGAGAAAAAATTAGCTTTTATAAAGGGCGTTATCACAGAAGGGAATACGGTTTATCTGGATCTGGATGAGGTGGAATGGTTCGGTGGAGCGGCGGCAGAAATTGCAGCTAAAGAAGATGGTGTACTAGAACCCGAATCATTGCCTAATGGATTCTATATCCGAAATGCAAGCGAAGAAATCAAGCGGGTTAAGCTGGAGCCTGATGTAACTATAGCTGAACTAAACGGGGCGAGACATCAGCAAGGGGACTATACGAGTTTTATTAGCGAAGAGCTAATGGATAGATTATTCCATCTGACATTTGTAGAAGGTAAGGTTGTTTTGCTAGAAGAGCAGTACAGACCTTAGTGAAGGAGAACAACTAGAAAGGGTTAGTGGAGAAAAGAAATCGGCAGGATGCTCTACAGCATGCAGAAAAGGTAATGAAGAGTAGAAGAGCTTACGGTTTGTTTATGCTTACATACACTTAAGATTATGATGAATTTTATTTTTATGGGAAAAATGGCTCTGTGCCCGTAGCTGTCATACCTGATGTATTTGGACCGGGTGCGGATGGGAATACTGTAAGAAGAAAAATTTTTCGTTGATCTAGTTAATAGGCGGAAGATATGTTTAAATGGGAAAGTATAGTATTTTTTAAATAATAGGATTGAAGAAAGAGAGGCTAATTCATGTCGATTGCGACTACAATGATTATCAGGCTCGAAATTCGGAAATCGGTTGCATCTTTTGGCGATGTTGCTTCAGGAATTGCCGCAGCTGGCGGAGATATTGTTGCTATTGACGTGATACGTGCAGGGAAGGATGTCACTACCCGAGATATAACAGTGAATGTGCAAGACGCAGCTAATGGAGATATTATCTCAATATTATCGAAGATGCCGGGAATTAAAATAATCAACGTGTCGGATCGGACCTTTCTGGCTCATCTTGGTGGAAAAATTGAAATCACACCTAAAATGCCGATTAAAAATCGGGAGGATTTATCCTTAGTGTATACGCCGGGGGTAGCCCGGGTATGTACGGCGATTGCTGAAGATCCCAGAAAAGCTTATTCTCTGACGATGAAAAGAAATACAGTTGCAGTCGTTTCGGACGGCACTGCTGTGCTTGGACTAGGGGATATCGGCCCGGAAGCAGCGATGCCTGTCATGGAAGGTAAGGCGATGCTGTTTAAGCAATTAGCGAACATTGATGCTTTTCCGCTGTGCTTAAATACCAAAGATCCGGATGAAATTATCAATATCGTAAAAGCAGTTTCTCCTGGCTTTGGAGGGATAAACTTAGAGGATATAAGTTCGCCACGCTGCTTTGAAATCGAACGCCGGCTTGCGGAAGAGCTGGACATTCCGGTATTTCATGATGATCAGCATGGAACATCCGTGGTGGCTTTTGCAGGACTTTTGAATGCGCTTAAAGTTGTAAATAAATCTATTGAAAATGCACGGATTGTTGTTGTGGGTATTGGGGCGGCTGGGGTATCCATATGTAATCTGCTGCTGGCAGCGGGCGCGCGTTATATTTATGCGGTTGATCGTGAAGGCGTTCTCAGAAAAGATCTCCAGTATGATAATCCGGAATGGCAGAAGCTTGCTGCCGCAACCAATCCTGAGGGAATTGAGGGGGGAATAACGGAGGTTATACGAGGGGCAGATGTCTTTATTGGGGTGTCCCGTGGGGGAATTCTAACCGTGGATCATCTCAAAAGCATGGCCAGTGATAACATCGTTTTTGCGATGGCTAATCCTACACCGGAGATTGAACCGGATTTGGCAGAACCTTTTGTTCGCGTCCTAGCGACAGGCAGAAGTGATTATCCGAACCAGATCAACAATGTGTTATGTTTTCCGGGTATTTTCCGTGGCGCACTTGATTGCCGGGCTAGAACTGTGAATCTGGAAATGAAGCTGGCTGCGGCAAAAGCCATTGCATCGGTCGTTCATCCGGATGAACTCAATGAGCAATATATCATCCCAAGTATTTTTAACGAAAAAGTAGTTGAACAGGTGCGCCTGGCAGTAATACAAGCAGCTATATCCACGGATGCAGCACGCCGGATTCCTAAAGACGTAGCAGCTATAACGGAATAAGATCTATACGATAAATGGACTGCTTTGCTTACTTAGAGAGCAGTCTATTTGTTTTTATACTTGGAGGAAAATTGCCCGAATTGCAACTTTAAATCCACTTAAAGGTGAGGGAGTGTATGAGAAGAATTCATATTATGGGAGCCTCAGGCGTAGGAACGAGTACTTTAGGTTACGAATTAGCTAAAGTGTTGCCACATGTACAGTTAGACAGTGACGACTATTTTTGGGAGCATAAATTCACTAAGCAGCGTGAGGTCAATGCGCGATTAGCGAAACTTACAAGCGATTTGACCCATAAGGAGCCTTGGATTTTAAGCGGTGCGGTATGTGGCTGGGGAGATGGCCTTCGACCATTATTCGATTTGGTTATTTTTCTAGGACTTCCACCGGAAATTCGTTTAGATAGATTAAGAGCCAGAGAGTACGAAAGATATGGTGATCATATTTTGCCTGGAGGAAGTAAATACGAAGCATATCAGACCTTTATGGAGTGGGCGGCATTATATGATGTTGCTGGAGTTGAAGTCAGGAGCAAAGTGCTGCATGAGGAATGGATGTCCGCACTGGAATGTCCTATTTTACGAATAGAGGAAGATTTATCGGTTGGAGAGCGCGTTGAGATCGTGCTGAGATATTTACAAATGGTATAGGAGGAACTTTTGGTCGGCGGAATATATTCAACAGGCTACAGAAGAAGTCAGCAATAATATTGAGGGAGTCAAAGGTGAGTTGAAGTCCGTACATTCTGGGATTGGTGCGTTTGAGCGAGAGGATTTTATCATCAAAGTGGTAGTAGAGTGGGATGGACAGAAAGACGAATTCGAGTTGAAGGAAGTTTGGAATTATGGGCATTACTCTTTATGAAGGTGTTGGCGCAGCAGCTGGTCCAAAGAGGTTATAATGGAAAGCGAATATCTCATCCACGGAATGGTGGACTATGTGTATGAGTAGGGCTGTTAATTTAAAAGATAGCAGGATGAACAATCATGGTTGTTATTAAAGAAATAGAAATGGAATCTCTTCCTGAACTGGGGAATTTATATCAAGAGCTGATGAATAAACCGTCTGACCTTAATAAGCTTGAAAAAGTATTTAAAGGTGTCAAGGCGGATAACCGCTACATCCTGTTGGGTGCTTTTGTAGAAGGAGAGTTACTAGGGTCTTTGATGGGGATCGTGTGTCAGGATTTAGTGGGGGACTGCAAACCGTTTATGGTGATTGAGAATGTGGTGGTTTCAGCGCGGGCACGCCGTCAAGGCGTTGGCAAAAAACTTATGAACGCCATTGAACAAGCGGCCCGGGAAAGAGACTGCTATTATATCATTTTAGTCTCCGGTGAGCAGCGGAAGGAAGCGCATGTGTTCTATGAATCGTTAGGTTATAGAGATGAAAAGGTGGAGGGATACCGAAAACATTTAAGCTCCCATTAAAAAGCACACAACTTTCTAGGAGGTTTTTAACCTGCAAACATTTTTTCAATATAACTGGATGGTCCGTGAACAATGGTATGAGTGGTGTGGAGATATTTCTGAGGAGGAGTTGCTCGCAACACGTATAGGTGGTGTAGGCAGTATTCTTAAGACGCTTTTTCACATTGTTGATGTGGAGTGGAGCTGGATTCAAGTATTGCAAGGAAAGCCGGATTTCCAAGAGGATTTTGAGCGGTACAAGACTTTGCAGCAAGTACGAGAATTGGATGCAAAATTCCACACAGAGGTGGAACCTTTTGTAACGGCTTGGCATGAGGGGCTGGAGCAGAGGATTTTTGAGGATCATCTTCCGGATGGCAGGATCGTGACCGATGCCTGGGGTGAGGTAATGCGCCATGTGATTGCTCATGAGATTCATCATGTCGGGCAATTATCGGTCTGGGCTAGAGAGATCGGAAAACCGCCGGTTTCAGCTAATCTGATTGGCAAAGGGCTGATAAACAGCCTACCTGGCAAAGTGTAGACAAGCTATTCAGCGTATACTCAGATTCATATTTTACAATCTCCTTGAACTGCGAAAACATAAATCTGTACTTCAAGGAGGATTACACATGGTGAAGAAGAAAAATTTGCTGAGAAAGTTCATGGCAGCTACACTAAGTCTTGCTATCGTCTCAACGGCGTTTGGTGTTGCTGGAAACACGCCCGTAGTTAGTGCGGCGGATGCAGGTGTAACGAAAGCGTATGAATCCCTGTTCGCGGGTGACAGAATCATTGATGTTAAAGTAACGATTGATGATGCGGATTGGAAAAGTATATTAGCAAGTCCCCTCGAAAAAGAATACAAAAAAGTTAAGGTTGAAGTTGACGGGAATGTTGTTGAAAATGTTGGATTTTCTACTAAAGGGAATCTGACGTTAAAATCGGTAGCCAGTATGACAGACTCGGATAGATACAGCTTCCGGCTGAAATTTGATAAATATGATAAGAAGCAAACGTTACTTGGTCTTGATAAAATGGTACTGAACAACAATTACTCAGACCCTTCGTATATTCGTGAATATTTACATTACGAAGCGCTTCGTTCTGTAGGTGTGGATGCACCTTTGACTGTGTTCACCAACCTGTATATCAACGGAGAATTATATGGTTTTTATGTAGGTGTGGAAGCGATAGATGATAGCTATCTAGAACGTACCTATGGAGAAAATTATGACGATGGTGTTCTGTATGATACAGAAGAAAAAAGTTATCTGCAGTACAAAGAAGGCAGTGACTACGAAACAATAACTTATGATACAGGTAAGGAAGATGATAAAGCTTCGTTAAAGAACTTCATCAAGGTGCTGAATGAGATGCCTGCCGGTGAGAAGGGTTCTATTGAAAGTGTGCTAGATGTGGATTCGGCACTGAAGTATATTGCCGCTAATGCTGTATTGGGTAACTATGACAGCTATAACGGGGATAAAGGTCATAATTATATGTTGTACGGGGATGCATCCGGTAAATTTAGTGTACTTCCATGGGATATGAACATGTCCTTTAACGGGTATTCTGGTGGCGGAGGCGGCAGAACAGGGACAACAGATACAACAGCTGCTGCGGGCACAACTTCTACATCGGCAACAACCCTTGCAGCCAATACCAGCGCAGTAACTGCATCAATTGATAATCCAACGCTTGGGATAAGTTTAGATCAGGTCCCAATGATTGCTAATCTGTTGGAAGTGCCTGAATATAAGACTAAATACCTGAAATATGTATCTGAGCTGGTTGATTATTTGGAAGGAATTCAGAGCAGAATTACTGAATTGGCTACCTTAATCAAACCTTACGTTCAAGCAGACCCAACCAAATTTTATACCATGGAACAATTTGAAAGTAATGTTACTTACTCAGCAACAGGTGAAATGGGTGGTAGTGGAGGAATGACTCCGCCAGCTGGGATGGAAGGCATGACTCCTCCTGAAGGGATGGAGGGTATGACACCACCGGATGGAACGACACCGCCAGCACGTCCTGATAATACAGCGACTGCGACTGATGGTAATCCTACACCTCCAACAGGTAACGCTGGAGGCGGGGGACAAGGTATGGGCACAATGGCTGCAGGTTCGATTATGACCTTTGCGCTGAACAGACTCGCTAATCTGCAAGGCCAGCTAGGACTTAACGTCACACCTCTTCCCTCTGTAACTACAACACCATCAACAACGAATCCGAACACGACGGGCACTAAGGGAATATCCGTACTTTTAAACGGAACAGCGGTCAGCTTTGCAGATCAGCTTCCTGTGAATAAGGATGGCCGGGTGCTGGTGCCAGTGAATGCAATCTTTAATGCTCTGGGTGCTACAGTAACCATGGATCAAACGACTAAGAAAATCACCGCAGTAAAAGACAATACAACGATCGTAATGGCCATTGGCAGCAAGACTGCTTACATCAATGGCAAAGCACTCACACTCGACGTTCCTCCGCAAATTATCGGAAATCGGACACTGGTTCCGGTAAGATTTATTTCCGAGGGATTGAATATGGATGTGAAGTGGGATGCAGGGACTTCTACAGTTACAGCTACGACTAAAACAGCAGCTTAATAATTAGCTTTATCGCGTATGCGGAAATCCGGGGCAAGCTCTGGATTTCCGCATTTTTTATTTCAAGCAGATCAATTCGTGCTGCTAGAGAGCAGTGGCGGAAACCAGACATGACGAAGATCAACCCAACCCTGGCTATTGAAGCTAACTCCACGGACAGAAGGGAGATAAGCAGTCTGAGTAGGTTTTTCATACAAAATATGTAGGTGGTGCTCTTCAATCAGACGGTTCTCGATGATACTGAAACTTTCCGCTCGGGCCACCGGATTAGGTTCGCGCGCGATGGTATATAACCAGCCTTCAATATCCGCTCTAGTATGCGGTTCAATATGCTTAGAGAGTGTGAGGTATAGATCAAACAAACGAAGTTGTTCATCCTCGTCACGGAATAATGAGAAAACAATCAGGTCTGATTCCAGCCGAATCGGACCTTTAAATTCCTCTGGAGACACGGAAATGACATTGCATTTATAACCTTGTTGCTCTAGTCTAGTGGCAATAAAATCAGCATCGCCAGCATATTGTGGAATCGTAGAGATTTGCAACGTGATTTCTTGATCTATTATCGCTTCTTGCTCGATGGACGCTGAATCGTCTTTTAAACAGGAGACTATTTTTGCCCGAAGCAGGGGATCGCTTAGCGGTCCCTTTTTTTGCGTATTGCAGGTGACGAATTTCCGAATGGAAGACTCCGAATGAATTCGGCTCCAGGTCGAAGAACTGGCGGATGAGGGATTCTGAATCACGTGAAAAGCAGAACCCGTATCAGAGGATGACGTTTCGGTATCCCACGGGACATAAAGGATTTCAACCCGATCTAAATGAGCCCGTCCTTGAAAATAATAAGGAAATACCTCCAGCACACAAGTGTCCTCGGTCATATCCACAACCTTAAAGGGGCCAGTCCCCACGGGTCTACGGCCAAAGCTCTGCTCATCCATTCCTTCTAAATCACGCGGTACAATTGCGGCTCTGCTCGTACACAAAAATGGCAGAAATAGTTCATTAGGCTGCTTAAGCGTAATTTGAACGGTAGATGGATTTAATGCGGTGACCCGCTGGATTTCTTTGAAAATATAGCTATAGAGTGTCCGTTTAGAGGTTTGCATCAACCGTCCCAGGGAATAGACTACATCCTTGGCTGTCAGCACTTTTCCATGATGGAATAACACCTCTTTGCGTAGAAAAAAAGTCCAGAGCGTCCGGCTCTCATCGACTTCCCAGGCGTGAGCCAGACAGGGAACAATTTTGTCCTGTTCACCGCTTCGTTTCACTAACCCGTCGAAAACATGGCTGGAAACAAATGACTCTGCCAGCAAATTCATATAGAGCGGATCGAAGGTATGGAGTTGCTGGGTAATAGGCAGCCGGAGAGTATCAATTTGCTTGTCACTACGAATTTCAGAATGATGCCCAAAATAGGTCAGCAGCCAACCCTGCAGTGTATCCTGCAGTGAGGTGGAGCTGGCATGGGTTTTGATGCCTTCTATAGCGTTGTGGACATCTTTGCGGCTAATCGCCTGCATCATGGATTGAAGGGCTATTTCTTCGGAGGGAACAAGAAATTGCAGCAAAGAGCGGCTTCCCCGCCCACGCTTAGGCGTCCATTTGATCCATTCCTGCAACATCATTTTATTCACAATATGCAGGGCATTGCGGTGTGTACAGCCGAAAATCAATGCCAACTCATCCATCGTCACTGAGATTTCTGTGGCTCCCCCAAAATGAGATTGCAGCTTTAAAAATTGACTATGCAGCTTCATTGTTTTGGTTCCTTTCGGAAAATAGGAAATTATAAATAAATTCTTTCTCTTTTTTTTCTTATTTTATCACGTAAAATAAGGATGAGAAAGTAAGAAAATGGGGGTAATTACCATGACCGAGGAAATGGAAACGGGAACGGGACTTAGGCTTAATCGATCGCTTGCTGCTTTGCTTGCCGCGTTCTTACTGGCAATAGTTCATCAGTATTTATTTTATGGAAAGCTGGCGGGCCTATCGTATCCAATCTTTGTATGTCTGTTCTATGCGTTCATGCTTTATTATGCCAAGGCTAAAATCCGCAAGCTTAACAAATTCAGTTACTTCTGGTTTGGAGCGATTTTTCTACTTTCATTAACCTATTTATTCTTTCATAATTTTTTCTTCTTTGGGCTGAACCTGCTGGTGATCCCGGTGTTGATTTTATTACATATGACTTATTTGCTTAGTGATAAACGGCCGGCTTGGAGCCGGCTTGGATTAGTGGGGAACACGCTGGAGCATGTGCTTCCACAGAATTTCCGCCATTGGAGCACTGTGTTTACGATCATTAAAAGGTCTGGCGGCAGTAAAATGAAGGACGAGCGTAAGCAGGTTATGGGGAAAGTGCTGATAGGACTTGCGATCTCTTTTCCAATATTGCTGGTTGTGGTGACTCTGCTGTCCTCAGCGGACGGAGTGTTTCATCATGTACTGCTGGCGCTGCCGAATGTACTGGATCGGATTTCATTTGGGGAAGGTTTTGTGCGGGTGCTGTGGATTATCCTGCTGGGCATGGGCTTGTTCGGCTTAGTGTGGGGGTATGTGGATTCGAAAATCTATGACTGGAATATGCAGCCTAAGGAATATGGTCCAGTGCTGGCGCCTGTAAGCTTTAAAATGGATCCGATAATTATGACGACGATTCTTATAGCCATTAACACGGTATATGTATTGTTTGTTTTCGTACAGTTTTCTTACTTGTTTGGAGCATGGGAAGGGATTTTACCAGAGGGCAGCTCATATGCTGATTACGCACGTAGTGGATTTTTTGAGCTGATTATGGTGGCTGCGATTAATTTCGTGATTTTACTGCTGGCTTTGGTATCGGAAGGAAAAAGAAGTGGGGGGCTGCAAAAATTCATTAATGTCCTGCTCTACATTCTGGTTGGTTGCTCGACAGTTATGTTATATTCCGCCTATACCCGTCTGACTCTCTATGAAGAGGTGTATGGCTATACCACGACTCGGTTTTTAGTGCATGCATTTATGATATTTATGGGCTTATTGTTGGTGGTTGCAGCCTTACGGATAGCTGTTCAGCGTTTGCCATTGGCGAAATGTTATATTGTGCTCGGCTTGATCTCCTACGTCGTCATGAACTATATCGGGATGGATGTTATTATCGCTAATAAAAATATGGATCGCTATGCAGCGAGTGGTAAATTGGACGCCAATTATTTGGTCCGTTTATCTCCGGAGGTCATCCCTTCTCTGATAAAGTTTAGTGAACAGGAAGATGGGATGCTGGATGATTTTTTAAAGAATGAATGGAGAGAACTCAATAAGCGTGAGCAGGCATGGCAGTCGTTTAATTTCCAGCAATATCTGGCGCAGCGTGAGCTGGCTGAATATTTTGCACAGTAAAGGTAAGAAGAAGGTGTGAGGTCAGTGAGGAAAAAGCCATTTAAAAGAGGCTGGTCATTTATCATTATTTTTATTACGGTAGGTTTAAGTTACGGGATCTATCATATCTATTTATACAATGCGCCCAAACAAAATCATTACTCGCGTGTTTCCAGCACCCATCTTGAACAGGAAAGTCTGGGCGGCATTCAGCTGTTTCAAAGCCTTGATTCAATCGCTAGGGAACCTAAGCCAAATAATGATATAGAGCGGTATCAGTATTATGATCTGGGTCACGAGACAACAATAGCCACAGCACGTGGTGATGATAAGATCATTCTAATCAGCGTCTATTCCGATCATACGATGAGTACGGCAAGAGATATTCATATTGGAGCTTCAGCAGACGAAGTGATCAAGGCTTATGGCACTTCTTATTATAAAAGAGGGGAGCAAGGGGCTGAGATTATCGGATACGTGGATAAAATCAACCATCGGAGTATTGAATTTTGGCTGCAGGATCAGAAGGTAGATATGATTCGTTATTGTGTGGATTCTGTTGTAATGTAAAGTGTCATAGGAAAACCTCATTAAAAAGGACATATGTCCTTTTTTTGTGGGGTATTCTAAATTACACTGGAGCAAACAATAGAGGGGGCACTACATGCAGACGATAAATGACCGTGAGGCTGTCCGTGCCTTGGCAGTGAAGAACGGTCTGGACGGAATATTTAGCCCGCTGGTAACGCATAAAATGGAGTTGAGACGTTACGCGGATGAAGAAAAGCTGTGTCTGGTTGGCGATCAATTGGATGGGATGTTCATATTGGTTGAGGGCAAGCTCAAAATCCAGACCTTGCTGCCAAATGGCAAATCTATGCTGGTGCGGTTTACAAATCCGATATCTGTGATTGGGGATGTAGAGCTGCTTCACCGGTTCCCTGTTAAGAATCAAGTGGAGTCTGTGGGTGAGAGCTTGATTCTTTTTGCAGGGAGAAGACTACTCCTGAGAGAGCTTGAGGAAAACACAGCGTTGTTACGTTTTCTCGTCGGAGAACTTAGTCACAAATTGCATACGCTCGGTCAAGCCTCTGCACTTAACCTGTTGTATCCTGTGGAGAATCGATTTGCCAGTTATTTAATGTCTTTGTTCGCGGATAAAAATGGTGACCGGCGGGTGGAGGAGATTCGGACCTCAAGTCTTATTGAGACAGCAGAATTGCTTGGCACAAGCTATCGGCATCTTAATCGAATCGTACGGCGTTTTATTGATGAAGGAATCATTACACGAAATCGTGGACGCTTAAGTGTACTGGATGAATCGAAGCTGGCAGAGCTGGCTAACGGAAATTTATACGAATAAAAAGATCTCAAAAGACCATTAGTTCCTGCCTCGGCCGGAAATAGGGGTCTTTTTGTTTTTTTTAAGCAAACATTCAGTTCAAATTCAGAGAGGCTTAAGGGAGAGCTAGTAGGATAAAAGTACCAAATAGATCTACATACATATAGAGATGAGGAAAACCGATGGTGAAAAGTATCCGTGGGAAAATAGTCTTAGGATTTACTGCTGTGATTATAGTCTTTCTAGTGGCGATAGCCGGAAACACATTGTTTCAGGGGAAGGTTACCCAATTGACAGATCAGGTTAATCGTAACTGGGACAAGCTGTCACTTGTTCAAGGCTTAACGGATAAGATTCGTACCGCAGATGAGTTGGGTGCTCGTTATGTGATGAGTAACACAGATGATGAGCGGAATTCATATCTGGCGCAGTATGAAGAAATGCTCCCATTGATTGAAAATGCTATTACAGAGCTGGAGAATGCCCGATTAAGTGAAGCTGAGTTAAAGGGTGTAGCTGAGCTGAAGAGCAAATGGAATGATTATTTAATCGTTCTGAAGGAAGCTTTTGCCTTAGCTAAGGAAGGCAACTTCCCGGAAGCGCAGAAGAAATTCACGAACCTGTCATTAGACGCTATGATTGAATCTCAGATTGTGTTTCAGAACATGCTCATAGAGGAAATAGAGAATGGACAAAGCCTGGCAAATTCGCATCGTAACAACGCTTTGATTACTAGCTTTGGTGTGACCGGATTGTCGGTAGTGCTCGCGGTGATCCTTGCGCTGCTAATTTCTGGACGGATTATTAAACCGCTTCGTGATGTGAACACTCAGTTGAAGGAAATTGCAGATGGGGATGCCGATCTTACCCGCAAGTTAAGTGTTCGTTCTAAAGATGAGATTGGTGAACTGGCGTTTAACTTTAATAAAATGACAGATAATCTGGGCACGATGATTGAACAGGTGAAGTTATCAGCGAATAGTCTCGCGAGTTCCTCTACAAAGCTTAGGTCAGATAGTGGAGTGACGGCAGGCGCCACAGAACGAATATCGGATATTATGGGTGAAGTCGCTTCTGGAACAGCCAAACAGATGAATGATTTGCAGACTAATACAATTACAATCTCAGAAATATCACTAGGAATCGGCCAAATTGCTGCCAGTGTCCAGGACATCTCGGAAGCCTCCCATCGCTCTGCGGCATTTGCCATTACAGGAGATGAATCCCTTCAGGCCGCTGGGCAGCAAATGGAATCGATTAATCACTCCATACAATCTTTATCACAGCAGGTCCAAGGTTTTGTGAATCGATCTCAGGAGATTGGCAGTATTGTAGGAGTCATAAAAGGAATCGCTTCGCAGACGAATATGCTGGCCCTAAATGCGACGATTGAGGCAGCTCGTGCTGGTGAACAAGGTAGAGGTTTCGCTGTGGTTGCCGATCAGGTCCGTAAGCTGGCAGAGCAGTCCGCGGAATCCGCCAATCAAATTGCAGAAATGGCGACTGGGATCCAAAGTGAAGCAGATGATGCTATGAAGGTGATGATGAGCAGCATGCGTGAAGTAAAGGGAGGTACGGAGATTATCGAGGAAGCGGGACGTTCCTTCGGTGAGATTCGATTATCTATAGATTCACTTGCTGAACAGGTTCAGGAAGTATCTGGAGCCGTGGAGGAGATTACGGCAGCTGCGGATGAGATTGTAGAGTCAATTCGTAACGTTACGCAAATCTCGGAAACAACCGCTGCGAGTACTCAGCATGTGTCAGCAGCCTCACAAGAGCAAATGGCTTCGGTCGAACAAATTGCATCCTCTGCAAGTGAATTAAGTACAATGGCGCATGGACTGCAAGGGTTGGTAGCTAGATTTAATGTATAACATGAAGCGTCGGAGAGTTAAGGGGCAATATAATCCCCTTGGCCTCTCCGGGGCTTTTTTTGGTTGAACGTAATATCCCACATACAAAGCATAGAAATCGCCATCGACGGCCATCTACCTATAACTTATATTATTAGCGTTATTAGTTAGCTTGTATCCGTAATCCATCATTTCAAATGTAGGAGGCGAATGTCTATAAAACTACTGTTTTGAAAGCGCATCCTTTCTGCTGTGTAGCTCCACAAAATTTTGGAAGGTGGTTATTCAATGATAGCAGCTTCTAAAAGATTTACCGGGAAGACGGCAGTACTTTATTGTTTGATTGTTATATTATTTGTAGGTCAGTTAGGATTATATCCCTCGGTGAGTTTAGCCGCGGGGAATTTAGCCCAAGGGAAGACTATTACTTCAAGCTCCTTCGGTGATGTATACGTAGCAGCCAATGCTAATGATGGCAGCCAAGGAACGTATTGGGAGAGCGCAAGCGGTGTTTTTCCGCAATGGATTAAAGTGGATTTAGGGGCAGCAAGCAGCGTGAATCAGGTTGTGCTAAAGCTGCCTACGAATTGGGAAACAAGAACTCAAACGTTAGCGGTGCAAGGGAGTACAGATGATGCAGCTTACAATAACTTAGTAGATTCCGCCAATTATACATTTAATCCAACGAGTGATTCCAATACAGTGACCATAAGCTTTACAGCTGCGAATGTCAGATATGTTAAACTGAATTTCACATCCAATACAGTCTGGCCAGCAGCACAGTTAGCGGAATTTGAGGTTCATGGTAATACAACTACAACTCCATCCTCAGGATATGAAGCGGAGAATGCCGCATTATCCGGTGGTGCCAAGGTTAACACGGATCATACAGATTATACAGGTACAGGATTTGTTGATGGTTACCTAAATCAAGGTGCTGCAACTGCATTTAGCGTTAATGTGGCTTCTGCTGGTAACTATGATGCTACATTAAGATTTTCAAATGCATCAGGCAGTACAAAAACCATTAGTGTTTATGTGAATGGAACTAAAATTAAACAAACCTCACTTGCGAATCTGGCCAACTGGAATACTTGGTCAACAAAGATTGAGACGCTGGCTCTGAATGCTGGCGCTAACACGATTACTTATAAGTACGATGCAGGAGACAATGGAAATGTGAATCTAGATAATTTGAACGTCACTCCAGCTTCTGCGACAACACCTACGCCAACGCCGACGGCAACTCCGACACCAACGGCAACACCTACCCCAACTCCGACGGTAACTCCGACACCGACGGTAACACCGACAGCGACAGTAACACCTACGCCAACACCTACACCAACTCCAACGCCAACACCGACCCCGACACCAACAGTTACACCAACGCCTGGGGCGGGTTCCAATCTGGCTTTGAACAAAAGCATCAACGCTTCCTCTTCCGTCTTTACCTTTGTTCCTACAAATGCGAATGACGGTGATGTAACTTCTTACTGGGAAGGAGCAGGAGGAAGTTACCCCAATACATTATCTGTAAACCTGGGTAGTAATGCCGATATTACATCCATTGTCCTCAAACTGAATCCATCATCGGCCTGGTCCACACGTACTCAGACTATTCAAGTGCTTGGGCATAATCAGAATACAACAGCCTTTACTAGTCTTGTGCCAGCAACCGTGTATACTTTTAATCCGGCAACTGGCAATACGGTCACTATTCCGGTAACGGCCACGGCTAGTGAAGTACAGTTGAAGATTACCACCAATACTGGTTCAACCGCTGGACAAATCGCTGAATTCCAAGTGATGGGTGCACCAGCTGCTAATCCGGATTTGGCGATAACCGGTCTTACATGGTCACCTTCAGCTCCAGTAGAGACCAATGCCATTACTTTAAATGCAACGGTAAAAAACCTTGGAACGTTAGCTTCCATAGCGACTAATGTGAATTTCTACTTGGGCAGCACACTTGTAGGCACTAGCCCAGTGGGGGCATTAGCGGCTGGCGCATCTACGAACGTCACTTTAAATATGGGCGCAAAGGATGCTGCTACCTATACTTTAACTGCAAAGGTTGACGAGAATAATACGGTTATTGAATTGAACGAAGGCAATAACAGCTTCACTAGCCCAAATTCTCTTATTATTGCTCCCGTATCCAGTTCTGATCTAGTAGCTTCCCCTGTTAGCTGGACACCAAGCAATCCAGCAGGCGGCAATATGGTCAGCTTCTCGGTGGCAATCAAGAATCAAGGGACAGCAGCATCCGCAGGGGGTGCGCATAACATAACCTTGAAGGTTCTGGATGCTACTACGAATGCTGTACTCCAAACCTTAACTGGAACCTATAACGGCGTGATTGGCAGTGGAGTAACAGCGCCTCCTGTTAGTCTTGGCACTTGGACAGCAGCTAATGGCAAATATACTGTGAAGACGGAAATTGCCGTAGACACTAATGAGCTGCCAGTTAAACAGGCCAATAATATTCAAACACAGTCTCTTTTTGTAGGTCGTGGAGCCAATATGCCTTACGACATGTATGAGGCTGAGGAGGGTGTGATTGGTGGCGGGGCTGTGAAGCTTACTGCTAATCGGACCATTGGAGATCTTGCGGGTGAGGCTTCAGGCAGAAGAGCAGTCACACTGAATACTACAGGCAGTTATGTAGAATTCACTACTAAGGCTGACACTAATACACTGGTCACCCGCTTCTCCATTCCAGATTCGGCGAGTGGAGACGGTACGAATGCTACACTGAACATCTATGTGAACGGAGTTTATACCAAGGCGATTAATCTGACCTCTAAATATGCATGGCTGTACGGTTCAGAGATAAGTCCCGGCAATTCACCAAGCGCGGGTTCTCCGCGGCATATTTATGATGAAGCTAACATTATGTTCGACAGCACGATTCCGAAAGGTAGTACGATTCGACTGCAAAAGGATGTGGCAAATACCTCGCAGTATGCCATTGATTTCATCAGTTTGGAGCAGGTATCACCGATTACCAATCCAGATCCGGCCAAATATACGGTCCCAGCCGGCTTTACACATCAGGATGTGCAAAATGCGCTAGATAAAGTACGCATGGATACGACCGGAAATCTCGTAGGTGTGTATTTACCAGCCGGTAACTATCAGACCTCCAGTAAATTTCAGGTCTATGGAAAAGCAGTGAAGATCATTGGTGCGGGCCCATGGTATACGAGATTTTACGCTCCAACGAATCAGGAGAATACGGATATCGGTTTCCGGGCAAGCGATACCGCTAACGGCTCTACTTTTGCGAATTTTGCTTACTTTGGGAACTACACATCACGTATTGATGGCCCGGGTAAAGTATTTGATTTCTCCAATGTGGCAAATATTACGATCGATAACATCTGGACCGAACATCAGGTGTGTATGTATTGGGGAGCTAATACGGATTACATGGTGATCAAAAACTCCCGTATCCGCAACACCTTCGCTGACGGCATCAATATGACGAATGGCAGCACGAATAATCTCGTATCCAATATTGAGGCACGGGCAACAGGGGATGATAGCTTTGCATTGTTTTCGGCTATTGATTCCGGTGGTGCAGATATGAAGGATAATATTTATGAGAATCTCACTTCAATCTTGACCTGGCGGGCAGCAGGTGTAGCCGTCTATGGCGGATATGCCAATACCTTCCGCAACATTTATATTGCTGACACGCTTTGCTATTCTGGAATTACGATCAGCTCACTTGACTTCGGGTATCCAATGAACGGCTTTGGCGCTTCACCGACAACGAATTTTGAGAATATTTCCATTGTTCGTGCAGGTGGACATTTCTGGGGGGCACAGACCTTCCCGGCAATCTGGGTATTCTCAGCCTCTAAGGTATTCCAAGGCATTCGTGTCAGTGATGTGGATATCATTGATCCAACCTATCATGGCATCATGTTCCAGACCAACTATGTCGGCTCCACGCCGCAATTCCCAGTGACAGATACCCTCTTCACGAATGTCACAATTTCCGGTGCGCAAAAGAGTGGAGATGCTTTTGACAGCAAATCCGGAGTGGGCATCTGGGTAAATGAAGCGGCTGAGGCTGGGCAAGGTCCTGCCAGAGGGTCAGCCACCTTTAACAATCTGAAGATTACCAACACGGTAACGAATATTAAAAATAATACGTCTACTTTTACGATTAACGTTAATCCTTAAAAATAAATGCTGCCAGTACTGAACAGCCGTCTCCCGCTTTCGTGGGGGGCGGTTGTTTTCAGGTTGCAGAAAGTAAGGTTCTGAATCGACAGGAGGTGCTGCTCACGTTACAATAATGGAAGGTACAGAAATGAAGGAGGCTCTAAAATGACATCCTTAGTGGTTAACAATATAACAGAGCTGATTGGGAATACACCGGTTGTAAGATTAAATCGGCTGACTAGCCCCCAAGATGCAGAACTATACGTGAAGCTGGAGCTTTTTAATCCAAGTGGCAGTGTAAAAGACCGGGCAGCTTATAATCTAATCCTGCAAGCCGAGCTAGCAGGTTTGCTGAAGCCGGGCGGGACGATCATTGAGCCGACTAGTGGAAATACAGGGATAGGCTTAGCGATGAATGCCGCGGCAAAAGGGTATAAAGCGATTCTTGTCATGCCTGATAATATGACCAAGGAACGAATCAATATTCTAAAGGCTTATGGTGCGGATGTTGTGCTGACGCCCGCAGCAGAACGGATGCCGGGAGCTATAGCAAAAGCGATTGAGCTGGGAAAAGAAGTGGAGAACAGTTTTATTCCACAGCAATTCGAGAACAAAGCCAACCCGGATATTCACCGGACAACGACCGCTCTGGAAATCCTGGAGCAAATGGAAGGTAAGCTGGACATGTTTGTTGCTTCATCAGGAACTGGGGGCACGATAACTGGAACCGGTGAGGTTTTGCGTGAGCATCTACCTGATATCCGGGTTCTAGTGGTTGAGCCGCAAGGCTCGCCCGTATTATCTGGAGGAAAGCCAGGACCACATAAGCTGGTAGGAACGAGTCCGGGCTTCGTACCCGCCATTTTGAATACAAAGGTCTACGATGACATCGTTCAGGTTGCGGATGAAGCTGCCTTGGAGACGGTAAGAACGCTGGCTGCAAAAGAAGGAATCCTGCTGGGTCCATCCGGTGGTGCCACTGTATGGGCGGCGTTGCAGGAAGCACGTCGTCTTGGGGCTGGCAAACGCGTGCTTTGCATTGCACCTGACACAGGGGAACGGTATCTTAGTATGGGAATATTTTAGTTTCGTCTGGAGGAATGGGAATGAATAAGCTCAGTGTGAGTTTCCTTATTGTTCTACTGCTGGCGGGCTGCTCAGGCTCTAACAAGCCAACCCCTTCTCCAAGTGCAGAGCCGACACCAACGGCAAGCATGCAGCAGCCAGCAGCTTATCTGGAAGCTGAAAAGCTGAAGGCGAATTTTGGTTTTGCAGATGAGTCTGGCAAGAGCATCTTAGTCACCGGGCAGGAAAAAGGGCTGGATGCGCAAATGCAACAATTGAATGAGGCGATCGGCGATCATGGGCAAGTGCTAAAAGTGAAATTGAATAAATGGCAGGAGGGTACGGAGAACAGTAATGGCCGGGAGAAGGCTCACAATTTTGTGAATCTGCCAGGGTATCTTTATACGGTTGAAGCGGGGAATGCGACCCCTGATGAGACCTATTACCTGACGGATCAGGCAGAGTTTAATGCGAATGCGTTAATCTCTGTTAAGCCTACGGAGGTTAAGCAAGCCTCGCTAAATGTTGCAGAAAGTGTGCGGCAGAATATTGTTTCTGCGAAAAATCGTGAAGTAGAGCACATTTGGAAACTTGCTGACCTGTCTGGTGATCGGCAGCTGTATCTCGTTCAATTCATTAGGCAGGATCAGGAGATGTTATTTAGTCTTGTGCTGGAAGATAAGGCCGGGCTTACCTTTATGGATTATCCGGCTGTCATTCAAGGCGATGAATTTTCCGTCTGGAGAGTGGATGATGGAGGGGAAGTGATACCTGAGATGTTCTCTATTCTTTTTGCGGCGGAAACTGCTGAAGGTCCATTACTCGGTATGGAGTGGTGGGGAGCGGAAGGCGTAAACACATTTTTCCTGAAAAAAGAGGGAGATGTTTTTAAAGAAATGGACATTCAATACGGACGCTACACATCACCACTATAACTGGGATGCAGATACATCGAAGGATGTATCTTTTTTTTGCTACAATATAAGAAAGTATAAATTTTCACTATATATTGCTTATAATATTATGAAGGATAGCATTATTTTTTTAAAATACTTAAATTTGTAACAATAAGAACTTTAAATAGCCCGATCGAGTCATGTAGCAGAATTGTGACGGTGATATTGTTAATCATAAGATGTACGGGAGGGGACAGCAACGTATAACCGAATCAAGTATATGATCCTGTTACTGCCAACGCTAATGGTAGGGATCTGGGAGGTCGTGCGCCATCAGTTTCTAATGCCTTATATCTCGATGGATCTGGGGAATTATTTGACACCTGTCCTCGTATTTTTGTTCACTCTTGTTTTGCTCGTCCCTTTGTTTTCGCTGATGGAGCGGAATCAGCGGGAGCTGGAGCAGGAACGTGCGCTCAAAGAGGCAATGAAAGCCCGGGAAGGGCTAGCTAAGGAACTGCATGATGGGATGGCGCAATCTTTATTTCTTTTATCTGTCAAAATAGATCGTTTGGAAGCAAGCCGCAGGAATGGGGAAGTCAGCGAAGAAATTGTGGATCAGATCAAAAAGACCGTCCACGAGGTGAACCGTTATGTTCGGCAGGCGATCGCCAATCTGAAGGTACCAGTGTCTGAGCAGCACTCTTTTTCATTGGAACAGTCGGTTAAAGATCAGCTTGCTCAAATGGCTAACGAGATTATGATTGAGGTTTCCTTGGATTGGAGTCTACAGGATGAAGCCCTCTCTCCTTCGGAAAAAGCAGAGCTGCTATCTTGTATCCGAGAGGCTATTATTAATGTGCGTAAGCATACAAGAGCGGCGAAGGTTTCTATCACAGGTGCAGGCACTGAGAAAAACTGGAGCGTGGCGATTGTCGACAATGGCGAAGGATTTCAGCATGATCCCTTTGAGGTGAACGGAAGTTACGGCCTTCAGATCATGAAGGAACGTGTCGAAGGAATGGGATGGAAGCTTCAGGTGAGCTCCGGCAATACGGGGACAAATGTGGAAATTACGAAAGGAGGGGGAAGTTTATGAGCCGGTACCGGGTTTTGGTTGTGGATGATCATGCGCATGCACGTGAGGCGATGTGTGAGATTTTGTCCATGGATGATAGTTTTGAGGTCATTGGTGTAGTGGAGAGTGGTCCTGAGGCGATCGCGTTCACGGCCCAGTGGATGCCTGATCTCATTCTTATCGACATTCAGATGCCGGAGATGGACGGGCTGGAGACTACTCGCCGGATCAAGCAGGAATATCCCTATGTCAAAATCGTTATCGTTACGGTATCGGACGAAATTTCCCACCTCCTCGAAGCATTGAAGCAAGGCGCACAAGGGTACTTATTGAAGAATCTGGCACCTTCCACCTGGATTGAATATTTGCAAGCGATTGTGAATGAAGAAGCACCGCTAAGCCGGGAGCTGGCTTTTCAAATCTTGAAAGAATTTACCGTTCCTTCATTAACGGACGAAGGGGAGTCTTTGACGGCGAGGGAGAAGGAGATTTTAAGCTGTGTGTCTTCCGGATCGACGAATAAAGAGATTGCCATAAGCCTGTCGATTTCGGAGCATACCGTAAAAAATCATCTGAAAAACATCCTTCAGAAGCTTCAACTCCAAAATCGTACGCAGCTGACGCGTTATGCTCTGGAGCAGGGGCTTGCTTCACGTAAACGTGATTTTCCGCAGTAAATATGAGGATAGAGATGAAAGTGAAAAATGATAAAATTACTTAAAGAAAGAGGCACTCTAACTATGAACAGATTATCTCGCAAAATAATGACACTCTTCGCACCAGCCGCTGCAACACTTCTGTTGTTCGCAGCCGTGGCTAGCGCGCACGTAACCGTAGCACCAGCACAATCCAGTACCGGAGCATGGGAGACTTACACACTTAAAGTTCCTTCAGAAAAAGATGTGGCGACTGTACAAGTCGATCTACGAATCCCGGCGGGTGCCGAGTTCAAGCAATATGAGGCTACACCGGGCTGGGATGTTACCATTGAGGGGAACAAAGTTAGCTGGATAGCTAATGGAGAAGGAATTAAAGCAGGGCAATTCCAACGTTTCTATTTCACAGCAAAGAATCCTGATACTGCAGGCGACATTGCTTGGGATGCTTATCAGCATTATGCCGATGGCAGCTTGGTGCAGTGGTCTGGTGAGGCAGGAACAGAAAGTCCGCATTCTATTACTTCGATTGTGCAAGCCTCCGGTGGGGATGAACATTCTCATGGTTCCAGTGACAATGGCATGAGCATGGAAGAACATAATGCCATCATGGAAAGCGAGAACAACTCCACCAGTGTCAACCCAATGGTCTATATCGCATTAGGGATCTCTTTACTAGCCTTTTTAATAGCAACCATAAGTATATTGCGCGGGCGAAAAGAGTAAGCGGGAACTAGTTGTGATACAAGAATATAGTGTTCATGCAAGAAGCCTCCGTCAATAAACGACGGAGGCTTCTTGCATGAATTAATTGGTGATGAGGATACTTTTTACTTATCTACAGCCGTTTGCGTTTGTAAAAGGTTACGAAAGCAGCGGTTAGTATTAGGAGAAGGATGGCGACGCCAGTTGTGATGGCTTCACTCGTGCTGCCTTTTTGCTGCATAGTACCAGCACCACCAAAGTCGCCACCGCCCATACCACCAGGCATACCGCCACCAAAGCCACCGCCGCCCATGCCGCCACCACCAGGGCCATTTCCGCCGCCTTCAGGGAAAGCGGGTCCGCCCATAGCACCAGGCTCACCACCCGCGCCGCCGTCAAATCCACCTTGAGCAGCTTGGCCGTTAGTGTTGGCCTGTCCCTCTTGAGCAGCTTGGCCGTTAGTGTTGGCCTGTCCCTCTTGAGCAGCTTGGCCATTAGTGTTGGTTTGTCCGTCTTGAGTAGTTTGGCCTGTTTGTGTAGTCTGCCCACCCGCAGCTGCTTGTGAGTTACTGCCAGGACCCTCGCCGGCATTAGGGATAGCCGGTCCGCCCATGGCACCAGGTTCACCACCTGCACCGCCTTGGGCAGTCTGTCCACCCGTAGCCGCTTGTCCTTCGGTATTTGGTGCAGCTGCATTTGCGCCAGTATTACCAGTAGCGCCATCCGCACCTGTGGCCTGCCCAGCACCCGCAGCGCCTTGAGCTGCGCCATTTTTAGCGCCGCCACCAAAGCCACCGCCGCCCATGCCACCACCACTTCCTGATCCGTCACCGGAGGAAGGAATGGTACCGTCGAGTTGCTGCTGGATACTTGTGGCCATGTTCGACATGAAGGTCTCAACAGCCTTTATCCCATTTTCATACTGTTCGAAAGTGTAGAAGGCGGATGGATCCGCTTTGACATAGCTGGAAATCATCGTGTTCAGCTCATCCATCCGAGCCTGGAACGTATCGTCCGCTAGATAGCCAGTAATCATCTCACTAACAATCTCATGATATTTTGTTTTGTATTCATCATTAGCGAGCAGTTTCGCAATCAGTGGACGTTCTGCCAACGCACCTTGGGTAGGCTCGTCAATTAACACATCTGCGCTTCCCATGCCGCCAAAAGCCATATTGTAATCCCACGGCAGAATCGAGAAGACCCCATCGTCTTCATATAAGTAATAATTCTGCTTATTTCCACCTAAATAACTGTCCATATTACCCGTGACCGCATTTAGAGCGATATACTTCAGCGATTCCTCTACGTCGATGTATTTTTCATAATCGGTGCCGTTGTTTAGCTCATTCAGCATGTCGACAAGAATATCATCGTTAGACTTATCGGATTTCATTTCTAGTCCAGTATAGAGGGATGGATCATCGCCCAGCCAAGTCAAATCACTGCCCTGACCGGTCATTACACCTTTATAAAGTGCACCATAAGTGTTGCCGAAATTGCGTTCCAGATAAGCATCACTGATCTGTTCTACTGCAAGATAGAAACCCTTCAGTTCATCGTTTACATACACATTGACGAAGGAATATTTCGGCGTCGGGAGACCGACACTTTCAGCGAGCTCATAAGTCAGAAATTCACGCATATAAGAAGCATCGCTGTAATTATTATTCAGGTTGATCTTAGTAATGCCGAATAAATTCTGGTTAACATACTCATCAAAAGAAATTTTGAAGCTGTAGCGGTCAGAGTCTGTCATCTGTACTACGCTTCTGAGACTGAGATTTCCTTTGGTCCGTACAGCTACATTATCGTATTTCATACCGTTGTACTCGACGGAAGCCATTTTATATTCTTCAGCACTGGCATTATCCAGCATATCCTGAAAATCGTCCGGGTCCAAGGTGATTTTGACATCCACGACCTTATCTTTTGGAAAGACCTGCTCGTCTAGCTTTTTCTCATCGCTCGAAATGACCTTGTCCTGAGCATCAGACGTTGGATTATTTATTGCAGACGGACTTGCGTTCTGACACCCGGCTACGGCGATGACCAGCAGCAGGCAGCAAAAACTCAGCAGGATTGACTTACCTCTGGTTTTCATCTGGGGCACCGCCTTTCATCTCGTTGTAATTAAGATACATAGTCACCGCTATAGCTGATCAAGAGTGCATTTTTGACACCTTTTAGGTCAGAGACTGTGTTGACAAAGCCGCCTACTTTATCATCCAGACGAAGCTCCAGCGTCAATTCAATATTGTTTGCGGAGACTGTTTTTTGCTTCACATTGTAGCGTTTTACGGATTTGGTGATATGGCTGTGTACTTCACGTTCGCTTTCATCACTGTCGCAGTTAATGACCAGTAAGTATGGCGTTTCGATAGAAGAGTGTTTAATGAACAGGAACAAAATAAGGCCGATAATGATCGAACCGATAATAGCCAAGGTGAAAAATCCTGCTCCAGTTACAATCCCTGCTACAGCTGCCCAGAACAAGAAGATCAGATCAGTTGGATCTTTGATTGGTGTTCTGAAACGAACGATGGACAATGCGCCGACCATACCGAGGGACAGCACAAGGTTAGAGTTAATCGCGATAATGACAGTAGCTGTAATCATGGTCATGCCCATGAGTGAGACGTTAAAGCTTTTGGAATATAAAACGCCGCTAAAGACACGTTTGTAGAGCAGGTAAATGAAGTATCCGATCAGAAAAGCTACGCCCAAGGTAATCAGCATCTTGGAGATACTAATATCAGATACAAAATTGTCGATCACCGAGTTTTTAATAATGTCTGAAAAATTATTTGTAGTATCTGTAGTCGTTGTTGTAGCTGCTAGCGGTGCTAGTGATGCATTCATAATCAATAATCCTCCCAAGTGTTAGTTTTTAAGAATTTGCGGCAGATCACGTATTTCGAAGCGGACTGCCTATTCAGTCCCTCCAGCTGCAACGCGATTTTAATGTACTCCGGAATATACTCATCGAATTTCACTTCGAAAATTATGAAGTTCTCATCAATCGCCCGAATCGGATGCAAATCCTTATCGAAAATATCCGTAGAGTGCAGGCCCGTACGTAGTTCTTTATCGAACGTTATTCGCACATTTCCGTTGTGGCAAACATAAGGCTCGCGAACATAATCCACGATGACCTTGGGTCGCAGCAGGTTATGGCGCATCTGATCGTATAACTCCATGAACAGCGGACTGTCCGGGACGTTCAGCACTTCGTAGTTGCCCGCCATAATCTCGTCGTACATTTGCCGGGTTAGTGGTTCTTTGATTTTGGCGATATAATCGTCCATTTTAATTTTTTTCTCAAAGTGAATGATGTTGTCTTGAATGTTGTAAATGCGAATCCGGTATTTGGCCCGCTCTCTGAGACCGCCGAGCTTGTCTGCAAGTGCCGTGTTGTTGATATCGTCAAAATACAAACTCCGAATGTGGTATTCTCCACTCTCATTAGCGTGTTGATCTTTATCAATCAAGCTTTGCAATCGCTGGCGCAATATAAGGTATTGATGATAGTTAATGAAAAATTTAAGTTCATGCCGGAATTGAAGCTTCTTATTCATTTTCACACCTCGTTTCTCTCTCTATCTCTGGCTAACCTTCCTGCTTGACTAATTCTAGGAGACAGACCTTATGCTTAACTTAAAATAGACTGAATGTTTGCTGAATGTTTTACACTGCGTTAACAAAAGTCTGTATAAAGATTCGTGTGCAAATTTGACTTCTGACTTTGCAGGGGGCTATCTTATTTAGAAGGCTAGAGAGAAATTTTCATAAGGAGGTACCGTGATGAGAGACTATAAATTTGCCATAATCCTAGGAGTGCTTGTGATTGTGGTTATTTTAGTGGCTTATGGGTTGGAACGATCGAAAAGCGGAAGTAATGCAAATTCACCAGCACCGTATGATCTCGTGACTACCTTTAAGGGAGATGCGAGCACAAGCCGCGCGTTTACTTGGTATACAAGTGATTCGAGTGCAGCAGGCATTCTGGAGATTGTAAAGGGACAAGTGTCCTCTTTTGCAAATACGGATGTACAAAGGGTAGATGCGAAAAGTAGTTCCATCAAAACAGACAATGGCACCAAAGGTGTTCATAAAGTGGAAGCTACGGGTCTTGAACCCGGGACGTTATATACTTATAGAGTGGGTAGTGGCGTTGAAGGAGAATGGAGTCCGGCAGCGGAATTTACAACGGAAGAAGATGGACTGGCAAGTGTGTCTTTTATCAATGTAACGGATTCTCAAGGGGAAACGGCAGAGGATTTTAAGCTGTGGGGAAATACACTGAACAAGGCTTTTCAGACATTTCCTGAAGCCAAATTTATTGTGCATAACGGGGATTTGACGGAGGATCCGGAGGATTCGGCAGGCTGGGATGATTTTTTTGGCAATGTGCAGGGCTGGATTTCAGGGATTCCGTTAATGCCGGTAACAGGCAATCATGATGAGGTGGATGAGGATGCAACGTATTATACTTCACACTTCAACCTGCCGGATAATGGGGCAAAGGGTTCAATTGCAGGCACCTCGTATTCCTTCGATTATGGACCAGTGCATGTAACGGTACTGAATACAGAGAGCAATCTAAAAAAGCAAACGGAGTGGCTGAAGGAAGATCTGAAGAACACAGACAAGAAGTGGAAAATCGTTGCGATGCACCGACCGGCTTACGGGGGGAACTCCTATAAGAAAGTTGAAAATTGGACGGATATTTTTGATACGTATGAGGTTGATTTAGTGCTGCAGGGTCATAATCATGAATACTCCAGATCCTACCCGTTACGTGGCGGAAAAATAGTTCCAGAAGGTGAGAGTTCCAAAGGCGCTAAACGAGGGACAGTCTATGTGGTGACCAACGCTTCTGGAGGGAAATTTAACGAGAAAAAAGAAGATCAGTTCTATCATGCGGTGCATTTTCAGAACAATAAGCAAATGTTTGCGGGCATTAACGTTACCGGGGATACATTAACCTATCAGGCCTATGATGTGGATGGAAAGCTGCTGGATGAGTTTGTGTTGACACATTGAGTTAAGGGAATTGGATAATATTATTTAAATACCTTCTCTGCTGTAAAGGCGGGGAGGTATTTTTTGATTTGCATCGCACCAAACCCAGCGTAAAAGTGTATCTTAAGCCGTTTTTTCACATGTCTACCTTTTCCGTCATATAAGCTGTTAACTTTATAATGATAAAATAGATTTAGTTATATTTGGATTTCATTTGAAGTGAAGGGGAAGTAATATGTTTATCAGAAAAATGGTTTTTATCGGTATCATTTGTATGTTAGGTTTGACAGGTTGTGCAACGAACACTAAATCAGGTGCTGAAGGAGAGGGAGATAAGCGTGCAGAGGAGCTGCTCAGCATGTCTCGGAGTGAACTGGCTAAGCAGGAGAGCTATACTATAGAAATGGAGAAACAAGAAGAAACATCCAGCAAATCGGAAAAAAGTGAAGATAAACATTGGTCGAGCGCTGTTTCATTTCATGTCGACTATGTTAGAAATCCTTATACCGTATATCTAAAATCGGAGACTGCGGAAGGAAAGGAACGAGAAGAATACATATCGGATACTGAATATCATACAAAGGTAATGGATGATTTATTTATTAAGCAGGACGATTATATTCCAGCGAAAGAAAAACAAATCGCACAAAGATTTATTGACCCGTATGATTATATAGACATGTACCGGATAGATTCTCAGGGGATCGTTGTTTCTGAGGAGGAACAAGAATACATACTTTCGATAGAGATATCGTCTCATGATGCGAGTAAGGAAACGATGAAATTGATGAAGCAGAATTTGACAGACAAGATTAAACTAAGATATACGCTGGATAAAACTACACTTTTGCCGCAAAAAGTGGAGGCAGAAATATTCACTTCATTGAAATCAGAAAACTTAAATTCAGAGTCAGTGCTCACGTTGCAAACAACTATCAGCAATTTTAATGGTATAAAAGAGATTGTTATGCCTGTAGATACTAGTGAAGAATAGTTATATCAGAAGCCTCTGGGATTTATTCCGGAGGTTTTCTTTATCAGCAGAATTATTTTCAATCAAAATTTAGTGAAATTGTATCCAGAAGTGTGAAAATGGTACGATTTTTAGAGACAATCTTCTGCAAAATATAACCATTTTCTCTCGATAATGAAAAACCTTACCATTATAATGAAAGCGTTATCAGAAAATGGAGTCTAAGTTCTGAAGGTATGGATTAAGGGGGAGGGAGGAGCAGGGATATAGAGTAAGAAGAAGGCATAAACAAACCAATTATATCGTAGGAGGCGTAAAACGTGATTCGTAACCGTATCCGGAAAACAGGACTTTTGGTCCTGCTTGGCGCGATGGTAGGCTCTTTATTCTCTGCATTCCCAGCTACTACCCATGCAGCCTCAAGTGAACCTTACACCTGGAAAAGCGTTGTAACGGGAGCTGGCGGGGGCTTTGTACCCGGAATTATTTTTAATCAAACTGAACCGAATCTGATTTATGCCAGAACAGATATTGGCGGGGCCTATCGCTGGAATCAAGCTACATCTAGCTGGACATCAATTAGTGACTCGGTAGGCTGGGTGGATTGGAACAAGAATGGTGTTGATGCTCTGGCTACAGACCCAATTGATCCTAATAAAGTCTACATGGCAACGGGTACGTATACTAATCATTGGGATAATAATGGCCAGATTATGCGCTCTAATGACCGGGGGAACACCTGGCAAACTACTCCACTGCCTTTTAAAGTAGGTGGCAATATGCCTGGCCGTTCCGCTGGTGAACGTCTAGTCATCGATCCCAATAAGAACAACATTCTCTATTTTGGAGCTAGAAGTGGTAATGGTCTCTGGAAGAGTATTGATTCGGGTGTAACTTGGTCAAAGGTAACCTCTTTTCCAAACGTAGGAACGTATATTCAGAATCCGACACTTGATTATGGGAATGATCTTGTCGGATTGTCTTGGATCACTTTCGATAAGAGCACAGGTACACTTGGCAACGCTACTCAAACGATATATGTCGGTGTGGCCGATACGGCTAGCAGCGTATATCGGAGTACAGATGGTGGAGTAACCTGGACAGCTCTGGCTGGACAACCTACGGGGTTCTTGCCACATCACGGCGAGCTGTCATCCACAGGTGATCTCTATATTACTTATAGTAATGGTGTAGGTCCCTATGATGGCAGTAAGGGTGAAGTTTGGAAATACAACAAAACTAGTGGGGCTTGGACCAATATCAGTCCTACGACCGGTGAAGATAACTGGTATGGCTTTGGTGGATTGGCGCTGGATGCTCAGCACCCTAACACATTGATGGTATCCAGCTTAAACGCTTGGTGGCCTGATGAAGTTATTTTCCGCAGTACCAATGGTGGGGCTACTTGGAGTCGCATTTGGGATTGGGGCAATTATCCAGAACGGACTTATAAGTTCAGCATGGACATCACCGCTGCTCCATGGCTCGATCATGGAACCACTTCAACATCCCTGGATCCTTCACCGAAGCTAGGCTGGATGATGGGTGATTTGGAAATTGATCCATTTAACTCGAATCGAATGATGTACGGCACTGGAGCAACAATTTATGGCTCGAACAATTTGACCTCATGGGATACCGGAGGCAAGGTAAATATCTCTGTCATGGCAAAAGGTGTGGAGGAAACTGCAGTGCTGGGGCTAATTAGCCCGCCAACAGGAACCTCCCATTTGATCACTGCACTTGGTGACGTTTCCGGTTTCCGTCATGAGGATTTGTCGGTAGCGCCGACTAAATTCCAGACCAGTCCTTCATGGGCAACGACGATGAGTATTGACTATGCTGAACTGAGTCCGTCCTATATGGTGCGGGTAGGCAGTGCAGATAAAGAAAAAACGCCAAGTATGAAGTCCATTGGTATCTCTAACGATGGTGGAGTGAACTGGTACATGCCAAACTCCGAGCCTTCCAATGGAACCAAAACAACGGTGGGCCATGGACAAGTAGCTGTCTCTGCAAGTGGTAATTCCATTCTGTGGAGCACCTCAGATATCGGGGTGTATTATTCCAAAACCTCAGGCAATTCTTGGACAGCAAGTGCAGGATTACCGGCTGGAGCGAAGATAGCGTCTGATCGCGTGAATCCTAACAAATACTATGGATTTTATGCAGGAACCTTCTATGTAAGTGTGGATGGTGGAGCTACATTTACTGCCACCGCAGCTTCGGGCTTCCCGACCAATAATGTGGCTGGATTACAGCCGAATGAAGCCCAAATCAGTATGAAGGCAGTTCCAGGTATTGAAGGTGACATCTGGTTCGCCGGAGGGAATACGGTTGAGAATAAATATGGTCTATGGCACTCCACTAATTCAGGTGCGAGCTTCACGAAGTTAACGAATGTAGAAGAAGCTGATCTTATTGGATATGGGAAGGCTGCTCCGGGCCAAACTTATATGGCATTGTACACCGTAGCTAAGATTGATGGTGTACGGGGCGTATTCCGTTCCGATGATGTTGGCGCAACTTGGGTTCGTATTAATGACGATGCTCACCAATACGCTAAGATCAATATGGCGATTACTGGGGATCCAAGAATCTATGGACGTGTATATCTCGGTACGAATGGCCGAGGCACCTTGTATGCTGATCCTGTAAATCCACCAGCTACAGGCTCGACCATTACGCCAATAACTGCAAGCTTTTGATAAGAAAACCGCAAATCAAGCAGACGTCGCCGTAACTATGACGCTGAACGGAAATACACTGAGCACGATCAAGAACGGAACGGCAACCCTTGTAGCCGGAACGGATTATACGGTAAGCGGATCAACAGTGACGATTAAAAAAGCGTATTTAGCGACACAAGCGGTAGGAACGACAGCGCTGACGTTCAGCTTTAGCGCTGGAGCCACACAATCCCTGGCGGTAGCGGTAACAGATACTACAACACCAGTATCTAACTCCACGATAACGCCAACAAGCGCGGGCTTTGATAAGAAAACAGCGAATCAGGCAGACGTCGCAGTAACTATGACATTGAACGGAAATACACTGAGCACGATCAAGAACGGAACGGCAACCCTTGTAGCCGGAACGGATTATACGGTAAGCGGATCAACAGTGACAATTAAAAAAACGTATTTAGCGACGCAAGCGGTAGGAACGACAACGCTGACGTTCAGCTTTAGCGCTGGAGCCACACAATCCTTGGCGGTAGCGGTAACAGATACTACAACACCAGTATCTAACTCCACGATAACGCCAACAAGCGCGGGCTTTGATAAGAAAACCGCAAATCAAGCAGACGTCGCCGTAACTATGACGCTGAACGGAAATACACTGAGCACGATCAAGAACGGAACGGCAACCCTCGTAGCCGGAACGGATTATACGGTAAGCGGATCAACAGTGACGATTAAAAAAGCGTATTTAGCGACACAAGCGGTAGGAACGACAGCGCTGACGTTCAGCTTTAGCGCTGGAGCCACACAATCCTTGGCGGTAGCGGTAACAGATACTACAACACCAGTATCTAACTCCACGATAACGCCAACAAACGCGGGATTTGATAAGAAAACAGCAAATCAAGCGGACGTCGCAGTAACTATGACGTTGAACGGAAATACACTGAGCACGATCAAGAACGGAACGGCAACCCTCGTAACCGGAACGGATTATACGGTAAGTGGATCAACAGTCACTCTCAAGAAGGAGTATTTGGCAACTCAAGCGGTAGGAACGACAACGCTGACCTTTGAGTTTAGTGCCGGAGCGGCACAATCCTTGGTTGTCACTCTCTCAGATACGTCAGTAGCTCCTACAGCAGCACTGAAAGTGCAGATGTATAACGGTACAGTGACAGCTTCCGGAAATACGCTAAATCCAAAGTTTAAGCTGGTGAACACAAGTACAAGTGCCGTTGCACTTTCTGATGTGAAATTAAGATATTATTACACAATTGACGGAGAGAAGGCACAAAGCTTCTTCTGCGATTGGTCACAGGCTGGAAGCGCGAATGTAACGGGCACGTTTGTGAAGCTGCCAACGGCTAAAGCGGATGCGGATTATTATCTGGAGCTTGGATTCTCGAGTGCAGCAGGTTCACTAGCTGCGGGTGCGAGCATCGATATCCAAGTGCGAGTAGCTAAAGAGGATTGGTCAAATTACACTCAAACCGGAGATTACTCCTTTAATGCGGTTGATACCAATTTTGTAGACTGGACAAAAGCGCCCGCCTACATCTCAGGTAACCTGATCTGGGGTAATGAACCTAACTAAGAATCTTCACCAATAGTTATGCTGAAGAGGCTGTCCTAAAAGTAGAAAATTCTACTTTTGGGGCAGCTTCTTACTTTAACCCTCAGGCTATAGGTGGTATGTACGCTATGTGCTACGTTCTATGAGAGGGGGTGTGGTATACGTTATGTGGTATGTCGGATGCATTTATGGTTCCTATAGTGTTGGCTATATAAAAATTAGGGAAAACCTCCCTGAAAATAGCCGATATTTGCTTTAAATCAACGAAATCAGGGAATTCTTCCCTGAAAATCAGGCGTATTCGTTAGTTTCCAGCAAATTAACCAATAATTAGGGAGTTTTTCTCTAATTATTGGCTGGATGACCGAAAAACTTAGAATTTTAGGGAGAAATTCCCCAATTATGCTATCAACGCTTCACTTCCTCCTGTACGGTACGCAAAAACCAGCTAATGATATTTAAAGGTAGTTCTGAAATACCATTTGCTGTTTTGGCTGTTACAATGTTTGTCCGCTATCTATGGTAATGATCTGTCCAGTCATTGCTTCCTGTTCTAGCGCAGCGCAGACGAACTGGGCGATATTCTCGGCGGTTGAAATATGCTGAAGCAGCAGATTAGGGGCTAGTTTATGCATTTGTTCTTCTCGTCCAGACCACCATCTAGTAGCAACGGCTCCCGGTGCTACACAGTTAACTCTAATATGGGGAGCCAGCGCGTGTGCCAGCGATTTGGTAAGACCGTGGACAGCCGCTTTGGAGACGGCATAAGGAAGGGATGAGCCTAAGCCTGTCTGTCCAGCGATGCTGCCGAGATTGAGTATGGCTCCTGAATTTTTTTGGTTCATATACGGTGCAACCGCTCTGGCGCAGAAAAACATTCCTTTCACATTTACATCATATAACTCATCCCATACTTCCTCTGTTGCCTTTTCCAGATCTCCGAGAGCAATATGTTTAGTTATACTGGCGTTATTCACTAGCAGATCTATTGTCCCGAAATGCTGAATAATCGAATCGACCATACTTCGCACTTCCTGATCTTTAGACACATTCGCTTGTATTGCTATAGCCTGCCCTCCTTGATTCAGAATCGTCTTTACGGTTTCATTGGCTTCATCCTCAGATCTAGAATAGTTCACTACGACGTGGGCTCCGCGTTTGGATAACTCCAAGCTTACAGCTTTGCCAATTCCAGTCCCTCCACCGGTTACTAATGCGACTTTATTGTTGAGATCCACCCTCAATCACTCCTTATGTTGGCGTATGTTGTTGTTATAAAGTATTCTATAGAGAAAAGTGGATTTCGTATAATTGAATATAATGAAGGTTTGGTTCAATTAATTTGAATTGAATAGGGGAGGGCCCTAGGATGGATCTAAAAACAATAAAAACCTTTCAAACGATCGTAACTTCCGGAAGCTTTAATCGCGCAGCAGAAGAATTGAACTATGCCCAATCTACAGTTACGATGCAGATGCAAAGGCTTGAATCTGATCTGGGATGTCAATTGCTTGAGCGGGGGAAGCAAATCAGCTTAACAGAAGCAGGCAGATTGTTTTATGAAGAGAGCCTACATATTGTTAAAGATATGGAACGACTAGAGAGCCGTTTGGCTGATTTAAAAATAGGGGAAGCTGGCAACGTGCGATTAGGGGTAACGGACCCTACGGCGAGCTATCGTTTGCCGCAGCTTTTAAGTAGGTTTATGGTGCAATTCCCTAAAGTGAAGATCTCCGTGGATATTGCGGGAACCGCCGCACTTAGTGAACTACTCCTGCGTGGTGAAATTGATTTGGCAGTGTGTTCGGCACCAGAGCTCGGTAAGGAGCTGTATTTTGAACCCTTATTTGCGGAGGAATTCTTGTTACTTTTGCCAGAAGAGCATCCGCTAGCATCCAAGGAACGTATCACCCCAGAGGATCTACAGAGTCATCGCTTACTGATTACGGCAGCGAATTGTCCTTATCGTAAAAAATTAGTAAGTGTGCTGCAGGAATCAGGCGGGCCGCCACTAGATACAATGGAGATTGGGAGCATGACAGCGCTGAAATATTTTGTGGGAAGTGGTTTAGGTGTGGCACTTGTTCCTGAGATTGTGCTGAATCCAGCCCCAGCAGGAACTATAGTACGGAAGCTGGAGGGGAAGGTTATTGATATGACCTGTGGGATCCTATGTAAACTTTCAGATTATCCGCTTAAGCAAGCGAGCTCCAGATTGTATCATTTTTTAAAACAGGAACTAACCGTGACAAGGATATTTTGAATTTTAAACGAATTGTTAAGAAATAGAAAAAATAGAAAGGGCGGTGTTTGATGTTTTTTAGGAGGAAATTCAGTTTCTGGCTTTCGATTATAAGTATCATCATCTGTCTGAGTGACTATCTGGGGGTGGGGATCGCGAATATTATTCTTGTACGTTTGAACCCTATTATAGATACACTGATCTTTACAGAACCTTTTGAAAGCTTCATGGTTGATGTAAACAATTCGAGATGGGGAACCACTAGTGCGTTAATCAGCGTCAGATTCCCAACGTATATTATTCATTTTGGAACGTTTTTGATTTTGGGTATTCTAATGGATTACCTTATTCGTATATTAAAACAGAAGTAGAAGTGTAGATGAGCCTAGAAGAGGAAAGGTGAGCTGAGATGAGCGGAGCAAAGGGAAAACTTGATTTGGAGAGAATTGTTTTTATTGGCAGAACCTATGAGGAATATATACGTATGTTTGATTTGCTGGAATCAGATCTTATCGGCCAGAGCATTCTGGATTGTCCTGCGGGTGCTTGCTCTTTTACAGCAATAGCGAATCGGTTGGGTGGTGAAGTAACGGCTGCTGATATTGCTTACTATTACTCTGAAGATGAGCTGGCAGACAAAGGGGCTCAAGATATTGCACATGCGATGTCCGGAATGGAAAAAGTACAGGATAATTTCGTTTGGAACTACTTTAAATCAATCGAGGGACTGACCGAAGCGAGGAACGCAGCGTTAACCGCCAGCACTAAGGATCGAAGACAAACCCCGCAGCGATATGTTCCTGTGATACTTCCGGATCTGCCATTTGCGGATGAAGCATTTGATCTGACATTATCTGCTCACTTTCTATTTATGTACAGCGATCGGCTGGACTATGAATTTCATTTAGAGACTGTTAAGGAACTCATGCGGGTGACGAGAGGCGAGCTTCGAATCTTTCCACTAGTCGACCTCTCTTGTAAAAGGTATGAGCATTTAGACCGCCTTATTGATGATTTGGTGAGGCAAGGGTTTACTGCAGAGGAACTAGAGGTTCCTTATGAATTTCAAAAAGGTGCAAAGCAGATGTTGAAGATTAGAAGAGCAGAATTGTTCCTCTGAAATATAAAAAACGAGGGTGCCTCAAGCCATGATGACTTTGGGAGCACCCTCGTTTTTGTATACATATCTATAAAGCTTACGCTACAGTTTCTTTCCGTTCTGCTACAAAACAAGCTATGCCTAATACCAGACCAAGGCCCACTAGAACCGCACCGACCCAAGGAAGCGAAGTGATCGCTAGATGAGAAATAACCCAACCGCCAATAAAGGCACCCGCTGCGTTACCGAGATTCCCGGCGGAGTGGCTGGTCGTTGAAGCAAGTGCAGGGGCTGCCTGAGCCAGACTCATAATCCGTATTTGCAGACCTGGCATGACGGCAAAGGACACCATACCCCAGAAAAATATTGTGATTACCGCAGCTATTGGGCTATGCATCGTGAAGGAAAAGATCGTTAGAATCATACTGACTGCAAAATAAAGTCCCACGATAGAAGGCATCAGCTTCCAATCCGCAAGCTTTCCGCCAACGATGTTCCCGATGGTCACCCCACAGCCGAATAAGACTAGAATCCAAGTCACACTATGTTCAGCAAAACCGGTCACTTCTTCAAGCAGTGGAGTAATATATGTGAACACGGTGAACAAGCTGGCGTTCCCTAACGCCCCGATCAATAAGAATAGCAGCAGCTTTGGATTAGCCAGAGCAGCAATCTGCTGGATAACACTCGCTGGTTTCTCTTGTTTAAGCTTTGGAATAAAAATGAGGATGCCGATCAGCGCGGCGACTCCCATGACAGCAATCGCTGCAAACGAGGCCCGCCAGCCCATACTTTGTCCAATAAATGTTCCTAGAGGAACTCCGACAATATTGGCTATCGTTAAACCTGCCATCATAATAGATACGGCTCCGGCCCGCTTATTGGGTTGTACAAGATTGGATGCAATGACTGCGCCAACCCCAAAAAAAGTACCATGAGTTAAAGCTGTAATTATACGAGCTACCATGAGAACGGTATAGTTTGGTGCAAACACAGAGATTCCGTTGCCCAGTATAAAAAGAATCATGAGAAGACATAACAGTTTCTTTTGCGGAATGCGCTGCGTGAGAATGGTCAGGATGGGTGCGCCAACGGCCACTCCAAGTGCGTACATTGTAATGAGTTGGCCAGCAGTCGAAATACTAACCTGTAAATCGTTGGCCACATTTGGTAAAATACCCATAATAACAAACTCAGTCATACCAATTGCAAAAGCGCCTACCGTAAGAGAGAGTATAGAGATGGGAAAGGGCTCTTTCCCTGCTCGCTCTTTGCGTGTTTGTGCCTTGTTGAGGTTTGGAATTGCATTCATGATGCCGATGTTCAACCTTTCTTCTGCCTGTAATGAAGCTCCACCTTGGTTAAGATGATAGATCCGACATGTAAGTATTGTTTTTCTATTATTTAGTTTTCTGAAAATATTTTCAAGATAAATATTTTTTCAGATAGTTTTCATTTTTATAGATCATTGAAGGGATGGTTATTTATGAATGATGAAGGCCAAGTCCAAGTGCTTGAATTGCCGGAAATGAAGCGAGAATTTAATAGCAGTTTGCAGAGTAATGATCGTGGATTGGTTATAGAAATCTATCAATTTGCGAACCCTTCCTGGCCCGATGAGACTGAATTGTTCCTTCCTTTGCGATGAGAAAAAATTATAAGCAGGCAGCTTTAATAGCGCTTCAGAACTTTGACCTGGATTGGACGCAGATTCGTTTTAACCAGCTATCGGATACCTGTACCTTTGTTATCGAAACTAATAAAGAGGGAACTTTTTTACTGCGCCTTCATTCGGGGAGATCTAAAGAGGAAATTAACTCCGAAATCGCGTGGCTGGAGCTTTTGAAGAGCAAAATTGATGTCCCCCTGCCAAAAGGTGTTCATGATCGCACGGGTGCTGTAACGTTCAGAGTGGAACAGGGAAATGGAGAAGGTGTTTATGCCTCTTTAATGCGCTGGGTTGAAGGGGAGCATGCGAATGAAAATCTTACCGAAGAACAAATTTACAAAGAAGGCGTTCTATTAGCCAAGCTACATAAGGCGGCACAGGAGCTGGAGTTACCCCCTGGCTTTAATCGTCCTGTTTGGGATGAACATAGCTTTCGAAAAGCAATGCTTCGTTTAAAGCTGCATTATCATTGTTTTCTTACGGATGATGAGTTTGTGCTGTATCAGTCGGCAGCTGAGAAATTATTCAACTGGTTAAGCAAGCAGCATAAAAATAAGAACAGAAGGTCTTATGGCGTTATTCATGGAGATTTACATCAAGGCAACATCATATTTAAAGAGGGTGAGCCTCGGCCGATTGATTTTGGGAGATGTGGTTGGGGGTATTATCTTTATGACGTGGCACATACCCTTCTTGGACTGTATCCATTGCAAAGAGAAGGGGTCATTAAGGGGTACGAAAGTATCGCCAAGCTTGACGGGGAGTGGGTTCAGACTTTAGAGAATTTTACGGTCATGGTTATGATCGAAAATTATTGCCATCACGCATCCGATCCGAGGGAAACCGAGGGTCTAAAAGCAGAACAGCCGTATGCGTTAGCGATCCTGAAAAATTATCTTAAGGGAGAACCCTTTCTTTTTAACAGGATTGAGATTTAACGTATAGAAATAGGGTCTCTTTGGGGAATTTATATAAAGTTCCCTAAGGAGGCTATTGTGATGAAAAAAAGCTGGATTGCTCCCCTTCTTGTCGCAGTGATGCTATTTCTGACGCCACAACCTTGCTCCGCAAATAGGTTAATTCAACCTCAATCTGTAACACCTTCCAGGTCTGATTCGGGACTTCAACTGCCAGATCAAGATTCTCGCGAACTTAAGTTTCAAGACATGCTGATGTTATTTCTTTTACCTCATATTGAGAAAAAGATTGCAGATATTTATTCGCCGCTTTTGCGAGAATCGCCAATGGTTTATCCTTACTTTGTGGATGTGACTGAGGTGAAGCGGCTCAATGGTTTCCGTGGGTTTGATTTCTTGATTACACTTAACGTATATCCTACAGTTGGTCCACATATTTCAGTTGGAGAAGATACCATGACTTTTAGGATCTCTCCTGGTCCTAAGGTGAAGCTTGAATCGTTCAAGCATCTAAAAGACCCCAAAAAGTCAGACTTCCCACCAAATTATCAGAACATCCTGAGATAGTGTAGTTTCAGTAAGGCGCGTGGGTGGAAGAGTAGATGTTAATATGTGCCGCGCGTTGAGTTATGAGGCGAGCTATTTTTACATGAGTAGGGAGTTCTGAGGTAATGGTGATGGGAGTTGTAGGGAAAGGAGTCTTTGGGAGAGGGTATATGAAAGGGGAGGAAGGTTGGGTTAGTGGCGTGATGAGGGTGTGTGAGGGGATGAAGGTTGGGTTAGTGGCATGATGAGGTGAGGGAGAGGGGAGGAAGGTTGGGTTAGTGGCATGATGAGGGTGTGCGTGAGGGGATAAAGATTGGGTTAGTGGGATGATGAGGGTGTGCGTGAGGGGATAAAGATTGGGTTAGTGGGATGATGAGGGTGTGTGAGGGGATGAAGGTTGGGTTAGTGGTATGATGAGGTGAGGGAGAGGGGAGGAAGGTTGGGTTAGTGGCATGATGAGGGTGTGCGTGAGGGGATAAAGATTGGGTTAGTGGCATGATGAGGGTGTGTGTGCGTGTGTCCGCGAGCGGGCAAACGGGATAGTTGCAGTTTATACACTTATTTGCAGGAGATAAGAAGCTTAGTCACTTTTAGTTGCATTTGGTGCAGTTAAAAGAAGTCTTTTCACACTAATTTGTTAATATCGTTGAATTTAGTTGCAGAGAATACACTTATTTCGCTCGGGCAGCACAATGTATTGTTTATAGTTGTATAAAGTGCAATTAACTCATAGATTCCCAAACGATTTTAAGCAAAATAAAAAAATCCATGGGTTAACGTTGCAATACCCAACTCATGCCCAGCTCACCGCACACACTCCGATCTTTGGGGTGTTTTTTTGTGGTTAGAAATGTGGTGGATTAATGGCGATTATGGTATTATGAAATTAGTGGATATATTGATTTAAGTTACTAAATTCAAATATGGAGGTGTGAGGGATTGGGTGATCATAAATTCGAAGGCGAACACAAGGGGAGCAGTATTAGCGAAATTAAAGATAAAGTCACTAGCGATAGCGCAAGTAACAACAAGGATAAAGTCAAAGTAGGTGTAGCCACTAAAGACGGGCAGTTGGGGTTTCTTTTTACAAGGGGAGGTCTTCGGGAAGGTGCAGGTAGAAAAAGCACTGGTGTAACTAAAAAGGTATCACTGACGTTATCTGAGGACATTTGGCAGGAGATAGAGCAGGCTTGCGCGGATCAGAACGCATCTCGCTCCCAAGTATTTCGGAACATCATTGAGGCGCATTTTGTAAAGGAATCTAAGGAGAGTTAGGTGAAGTCTTTGCTAATCCATGTATCAAAAGATTCTCTTAGTACCGCTTTACAGGCAGCATTAAAAGCCATATCCGCGAATTGCTCCTCACGTGTTCTATCAGGAATACTTATTCAAGCGCAAACTCAGGGTCTGATATTAACAGCCAGCAATATAAGGATGACCATTGAATATAAGCTCCCTGTGAAAATGGATTCGGTGGTTGTGCACAACACAGGTGAGATCGTCGTTCCGGCGCGTTATTTTTATGAGATCATTCGTAAGCTTGATCCTGGACTAATTAGGCTGGAAATCGAAGAGTCATTGATATTAAATATTCAATCAGGGAGCACTCAATTTCGTTTATGTGGAATGGATGTGGCAGAGTTTCCAAGAATCCAATACATAGATCATCCAAACATTCAAAGGTTAAGCATGAAGAACACTCTCCTGAAGCAAATATTTAAAAGAGTGGTTTTTGCGGTCTCTTCATCGGAAACCAGACCTGTGCTTACAGGAGTTTTGCTGCAAATAGAGAAGCATAATATTCGTGTAGTCGCCACTGATGGCATCCGCTTCGCCCAGCATGTTGTTGAAAGCGTAGAAGATTACGGGACAATTCCTTTAGATGTTGTAATCCCGGGCAGCACCCTGGAGGATCTTTTAAAAATATTAAACGATGATGCAGGCAGCAGCACCGATTTAGAAATAGGCCCCAAGCAGATCAGATTTATTTCTAATGGATTGAGGGTTCAGTCTGCTCTTCTAGAAGGAACTTATCCCTCTGTCAATAATTTAATCCCAAAAGCGTACCTCTCCGAAGTGATTGTTAAGAAAGACCGTTTATTACATGTGGTTGAACGTATTTCTATATTGGCTGGTGAGAGTGTTTTGCTCAGCGTACTTCCTTCTAACACGTTAAGTTTAGTGTCCAAGACTGCAGAAATTGGGGATGTAAAAGAAGAGATTCCTTTGGAGCATCTGGAAGGTGATCATTTTCGAGTAGCCTTTAACGGAAAATATTTCAGGGACATCCTTCGGGCGATCGATAGTGAGACGCTTAGAATCAGGTTCGCGGGAAAAGAAAGGCCGCTGGTGATCCTGCCTGTAGACGCATCTTCGTCCACACTTTTTTTAATTACTCCTGTGAGGACGCATGATTGAGGATTTGTTAAGTACAGTATTTGAGTAGGTTTGAGCGAATAGCTGCAACTGAGTCCGATAGTGTGATAAAACGAGCGAAATTATGGAAATAGCAACTGAGTCCGGACAGTTGCTAAAAAGAACATCGCCTGCCAAATTTGATCCTAGACGTGCTGCCCATTGCTTAAACTAGCTGTCTTGGGCTCAACTTATCTACTCCGTGCGGAATTAGCTATCTATAGCTCAACTTAACTACTTCGTGCGGAATTAGCTCCCTATAGCTCAACTTAACTACTTCGTGCGGAATTAGCTACCTATTACTCAACCTAGCCGTCTACGTCCCAAACTTAGCCGCCTACATCTCGAAACCAGCTACCTTTTGCTCGATTGAGATCGTAGCGGACCGTATTGCAGCTATTTCAGCACATTGGTTCATATTGCGAAGGTTTCGGACTGTATAGCTCTTATTGCCCCTGATTTGTGCAGAAAAGGAGTGCATTTGAGCGAATAGCTGCAACTGAGTCCGATAGTGTGGTAAAACGAGCGAAATCATGGAAATAAGGGCAACTGAGTCCCAAATAGCCAAAACCCATCTCAACTTCACAGCTTTCCCAGACGGGAATGAGGTATATTTGATCTGGGAGGGGATGGAATGCATAATGCAAAGACGGCCATATTTTATTTCTCAGGTACGGGCAATACGGAGATTATTGCTAAGCAATTTGCTGAAAGGCTAAGAAGTAAAGGGCAAGATGTAGATTTGTTTAGAGTGGAAGATGTTTTTAAAGGCACTCGTTCTGTAGAATATGAAGCCTATGATCTTATAGGTATTGGTCATCCGGTTCTAGGCTTTGGCGCTTCCGGTTTTGTTGAACGTTTTGCAGAAGGGCTACCTGATTGTAATGGAACCCCGGCATTTGTATTCAAAACGGCATCCTCTCCACACTATATCAATAACGGTGCTTCGAATACGGTGCTTCGTTCTTTGCGTGGGAAGGGATATAATCCCTTTCACAATTCGATTTTGGCGATGCCATGTAATTTTTATATTAAATATGATGACAGGTTGAATAAGCAGTTGTATCAAGCCGCACAGCGTAAGGTGGAATTGTTTGCAGAGGAAATCGTAAAGCGGACACCACGAAATCTGCCGATTCACCCTGTGTTGGAGCGGGTTCTGAGAACAGTATATTATTGTGAGGAGCACCAAGGGGGAAAATACTTCGCCAAAGGATTGCGTACAACGGACGCTTGCACACTATGCTTAAAATGTGTCAGAAACTGTCCAACATCCAATATTAGTAGCGGCGTAGAAAGAATTGTTTTCAGTCAAAATTGTTTATTATGTATGCGTTGTGTTTATTCTTGTCCTCAGAAGGCAATCCAAGCGACACGACTTAAGGCTAGCGTAGTAGATCCCTATACTGGAGGTCCGAAGCTTCATAAACTAATGAAGGATTCTGCGAATGATGGACGGTTTGTTACTCCCAAATCCAAGGGCTACTACAAGCATTTTATTAAGTATTTGGAGGAATGACATATGAATCTGTTTCGGATGGGATCGAAGCCACTGGGGATTGAGCGGATCACCACATTTTTGGAGGATAATTATGTGAGTATCGGCTACCCCGGAATAGGGGATCTGGAGAATCTAAGCACAGAGGAACTTCGTGATCGATTGATTGGCACATACCAATATAGTGAGTTGGAGCTTACGCAACATCTGCAAGCCCTTCAGCTATTTGTACATACGATGCAAGATGGAGATTATGTGCTGGTGGCCGATGGAGATTGGGTACATCTCGGGGACCTCGGAGATTATTTTTACAACGAGTTTACTGATAATGTTGACGAGGGTACATGCCATCGGCGTGGTGTGACGTGGTTGAAAAGTGTGCCGATTTCTGAACTAAACACAGGCGTGCGGGAGTTATTTAACCAAAGTGCACCGGTTGTACAATATAAGGGTCCCAAACCAAGTGCTCGCTTGGATCTGTGGATTACAGGTGTTTCTGCTAATGAACAAGAAGTGAATAGTCCGCTGGAATTGGATGAGGAGACACTCTCTAAGGCGCTTAATATTTTGAAAGATGCTTTGATTTGTGATGACTCCGAACGACGGGAACGAGCAGCGATAGCCATTTTACAATATGCGAAGTAGAGCCCCTCTTGTATATCGGGCGTACGGTTCATTATCTTCATGATGAGTTCCAATTAAAAAACGTTCCACCCGCTACTTGCCTCGGATGGAACGTTTTGCTGTATCTATAATCAGATGAATTCAACGAATTCGTTAACTGGCTTACGGTAGCCGCGGGGTCTGATTTTATGTTTTTTGTCTTTGCCGATCGTGATCAGCATAGCAGGTACCATATGATCCGGCAGATTCAAGGTGGATTGGATAGCATCAGCATCGAAGCCGATCATCGGGCAGGTATCCCAGCCTTTATCTTTGGCGATCAGCATAAAGTGCATGGCAGAGAGAGAGGCATTACGTATTGCTTCATCTCTTTGAAAAGCATCCTTATCAATGTAAGCATTGTTAATCATCTCTATTTGCTCATCATATTCCTCTTGTGACATCGCTCCTAAAGCTTTAAGCCCGCCATAGATTTCTGGAGCCTGCTGATAAGCATGCTTATCTCCTAGCACTACAATAACTGCTGAAGCAGTATGGATTTTATATTGGCCGTAAGCTGCTTCGCGAATTTCTTCTTTTAAGCTCTCGTTAGATATCACTTTGTAATTTGTATGCTGTAGATTATAGGCCGAGGGTGCCAATCTGGCATAAGAGAACATTTCCTCTAATTCATTCTGAGGGATGATAACCCCTTCCACAAAATTCATAGCGGATCTGCGTGACTGAATCAAGTCTGTAAAAGCGCTCATAAGTATTCCTCCGTTGTGTATGTATTCGGTTGTAAAATATCAACACCTGATATTTGTAAATGAACTAACTAAATGTTACTAACTCAAAATAACACAGCTTAAAAAATTCGTCAATGATAAAATTTATTGAAGTTAATCTTGAACACCCTGTTGTCAAAAAATAGGACATAAATTAGGATATTAGGATATGTAGAAACACAGTGGATGAAAGGGTGGATAAATTGATTAATAGTAGAGAACAATTGATGATAGATTTGCAAAGAATCGAAGAGAATGACTACGAGCTTAGAAGTGGAGAGGACATAAAGGATTATGTGAAGTTGATGCTTGAGCATATAGGAGATCCCGAGCCTGTACTGCGTGATGAATTGATTTATTCCACATTCTACAAATGGATTAATGAGAAACATTGGTTTAATGATGCGGAGCTTCGTGAACTGCTGTGGATACTTCTTGACGAGCAGCATCTTTTTTATCACATTGGGAATAAAGAAGATCTGACGGTGTATACAAGAACATTTTCTGTATTGGTTGTTGCTCTTATTCTCCAGAGGCATAGGGAAATGGCTATATTGGATAGCTCTGAATTTATAAAGGTGAAGCAGGGTTTGATTCGTTATTATGAGGAAGAACGGGACTTAAGAGGTTATATGGAAAAAGAAGGCTGGGCACACGCAGCAGCCCATGGCGCCGACGCCTTGGATGAGCTGGTTTTATGCTCGGAGAGTGATGCCGCGGTGCGGGAAGAGGTTCTGGCAGTTATTCAAAAGATGCTTTATAACGATCAATACATATTCAGGGACGAAGAAGATGAAAGGATTGCTACTATTATAGTTACAATCATCGATCATCATTTACTTCCACAGCAGTCTATAACCGATTGGATTCTCAACTTGGCGCAATGTGGCAGTTGGCCTAGAAGCCACAGCCAGTACGTTAATCGAATAAATACAAAGAACTTCCTGCGTTCTCTTTATTTCAGGTTACTTCTAACAGAGAAGAATATGGACATTGTGGATGTTTTATTGAAAACTGAGAAGAATTTGAATGAATTTGTACATTAATTCACTCAAACGGTTTTAATTAACACTAGTAATTTAAATAATTTATTATAATGTAATAAAAATCACAAATTTTTATGGAAATTCAAAAACTTTGTGACATTTATAACTTGATAAGTGCTATAATAGAAATATGGCGTTAAAAGTTCTTATGTTTTTCATTACTATTAAGCAGCAAAGCTTATTGCAGAGGAGATTTGGATATGTCAGAATCAATCACTCAAACACAACCTGAACAAGAATCACCAAAAGTAGCTGTTAGCAAGGAACAAATGGATGTTCTAGAACAGCTCTTGAAACCAGAAGTTCAGGAATCATTAACAGTCTTGGTGGAACAGCTGCCAAAATTAACTGAGCTTGTTGGCGTGCTTACAAAGTCCTATGACTTTGTGCAAACTGTCGCAGCGGATGATGTCTTGAAAAGTGATACGGTAAGTGCAATTAAAGAACTTGCTGAACCTGTAGTGCATTCCGCGAAGAATATGGCAGCTACAGTGATCGAAGCAAAAGATCGTGCGAATGAAAGTAACGAAGTTATTGGTCTTTTTGGTCTTATGAAGTTGTTGAAAGATCCACAAGCGCAAAAGCTTTTCCGTTTCGTAAATGCATACCTTCAAGTTGCTGGAGAACGCAGTAAGCAGAAATAATCATTTTCATATCTTATACGTAAGGGACGGAGGAAACATCATGTCTAAACATATTGTCATTCTAGGAGCAGGTTATGGTGGTCTACTAAGCGCCTTAACCGTACGCAAATATCTCAAAAAAGATGAAGCTAAAATTACTGTAGTTAATCAGTATCCTACACACCAAATCATTACAGAATTGCATCGTCTTGCAGCAGGTAATGTTGCAGAGGGTGCTGTAGCTATGCCTCTAACTAAGCTTTTCGCAGGGAAAGATATTGACCTGAAAATCGCGAAGGTTAATTCATTTTCTGTGGAGAACAAACAAATTGTTCTTTCTGATGGTGTGACACTTACTTATGATGCGCTTGTTGTAGGTCTTGGCAGCACTACAGCTTATTTTGGCATTCCAGGGCTTGAACAATACAGTATGGTATTGAAATCAGCTGCAGATGCTAACAAAATTCATCAACATATTGAAGATCGTATTCGTGAATATGCGAAATCGAAAAATGAAGCAGATGCAAACATCCTGATCGGTGGCGGCGGCTTAACAGGTGTTGAGCTTGTTGGTGAAATCGCGGATGTATTGCCTACACTTACTAAAAAATATGGCGTTGATCCTAAAGAAATTAAGCTAATGCTCGTTGAAGCAGGTCCTAAAATCCTTCCAGTATTGCCAGATGCATTAATCGAACGTGCTGTAGCAAGCTTGGAGAAACGTGGTGTTCAATTCCTGACAGGTCTTCCTGTTACGAATGTAGAAGGCAATGCGATTGACTTGAAAGACGGTCAAAAAATTATTGCTAACACATTTGTATGGACTGGTGGCGTACAAGGAAATCCACTCATCGGCGAATCGGGTCTTGAAGTTAACCGAGGTCGTGCAACGGTGAATGAATTCTTGCAATCCACTTCCCACAAAGATGTATTCGTTGCTGGTGACAGCGCGGTGGTCTTTGCAGAAGATGGACGTCCTTACCCTCCAACTGCGCAAATTGCTTGGCAAATGGGTGAATTGATCGGATACAATCTGTATGCCTTCTTGAAAAATAAATCGTTTGAAAGCTTTAGCCCAATCAACTCTGGTACACTTGCTAGCTTAGGCCGTAAAGACGGTGTTGCCATCGTTGGTGCAAGTTCTACTCCGTTAAAAGGCTTGCCTGCAACTCTAATGAAGGAAGCAAGTAATATCCGTTACTTGTCCCACATTAAAGGATTGTTCAGCCTAGCTTACTAATATAGTTTAACCCTAAACCCTGCTCAAATCTGAGCGGGGTTTTTGTTATTGTTTTTTTAGTGAAATGTTTGCATTATTGATGTTTCACAGTAGGCTGTATTCATTGTATTTGATATAATAGATTGGGTTATATTAACAGAGGTAGTTAGAGGAGGATTTCATTTATGATATTCCAACAAAACGATGTCATTCTGTTTCAAGGGGACAGCATAACAGACTGGGGGCGTAATCATGAAGACGCTTCATCACTTGGAGTAGGTTATGCAATGATGGTCGCCGCTCGTCTGGGGTATTTATATCCAGAGAAGAATCTTACTTTTATTAACCGTGGTATTGGTGGCAACCGTATTGTTGATTTACAGGGACGTTGGGATCAGGATTGTCTGGATTTGAAGCCGACTTGGGTGTCCATTTATATTGGAATTAATGACACTTGGCGGCGTTTTGATTCTGGTGAAGAAACCACTCCCGAGCAGTTTGAAGCTTCATATCGGGACCTGATCGAACGCACTCAGAAATCTTTAGATGCTAAATTAGTGCTTATAGAGCCTTTTGTTTTGCCTGTACCGGAAGATCGTAGAACTTGGCGTCAGGATCTTGATCCTAAAATTCATATTGTCCGCGAGCTGGCACGTGAATATGGGGCGCCGCTGGTTCCGCTAGATGGACTTTTTGCAGCGGCTTCCGTAAAAGCAGAACCGGCTTACTGGGCATATGATGGAGTACATCCTACTCCTGCAGGTCATGCACTTATTGCGGATGCTTGGCTCAAAACGATGGGAGCAATCTAATCAATTGCCATTCTAAGACTAGAACCACGCTTTAATAAGCAGGTTGTAGTCTTTTTTTAATCGCGTGTTCATAAAGTCGTTTTTATATATTTATAGACACTGTTATAATTGGAATATGCTTATGTATTGGAGGCGATTCGCATTAGGCGGTTAATATGGATAGCACCTTTGTTATTGGTCGTAGTGTTAAGCGGATGTAAAAGTGATTTGGGCTTCATCAATGCCAGATGGATCGAAGGCGTGTCGTTGACACCCGTGGCAACGAGTGATCAGAAACAAGCGGATCGTCCTTTGCACTCAGAGAGCTTAACGCTAAAGGATTCTGTTTTGATCAAGACGCTTGCGGAGGCTATGAACAAGAGTAAGAAATTTTCTGATGATCTGGATTGGGGTCCGGAATTTGAAATGAAGCTTGTTTATGGGGACGGCTATTCGGAGGATTATTACATAGCGCTTGGAGATCAACTTGGACATGAAGGGATGTTTACTACAGCAGAGAACAGCAGTCAGGGCTACACAATTCCTGTAAAAAACTCTGACCAGTTAAGAAAGCTCATTTATGGAACAATCGATACGGAGAACATTGAACAGGCAGACCCTGTGGAGACTTCTGTCGAGGTAACAGGTCCAGTAACCCTATCACATAATGAACTGTCTCCGGTCACAGGGAGAGCGGGATTTTTAAATCTGCAACTGCTAGAGGGGACATATAGCGAAGATTGGACTACACCGAGTCCGTTAGCGGGAAGAAACTGGAGTGGCCGATTTAGGCTAGTAGTGACTGATAAGCATGGAAAAACACTGAGTAGCTATCCGTTAAATGATCAATTTGCCCAGACCTTTAATGATTTTTTCCAGCTTCAGTTTGAGGATTATAATGGAGATGGTGATCCCGATTTTACGATCGGACAATATGGAACGAGTAACGGTTATTTCTACAAGCTTTTTACACTCAGAAGAAATAACGTGATAGAAGAACTGCCTATTAAACCTGAAAACCAGCTGTTTATCAGCAGTCCTGAGCGGTATTCCATAAAACTGGATAAAGTTGATGAGCATAGCTTCAAGAGAAGTTACTACGATAACGCAGCAGGCAAACAAGTGGAAGATACTTTTCAGTGGGTAGGGAGTGCATTTCAGAGGCTGGACAAATGATTAATTCATGAAGTGAGAGGAATGTGTGTTGGATGACAAGTGATACGGTACAAGATTTAGAAGGGTTAAAAGCTATTGGAAAAGTGGTGGGCCACACCATCGCCGAGATGAAAAAGAAAGTAACCCCTGGGATGACGACTGCGGAGTTAGATCTTATTGGAGCTGAGATTCTGGAAAGCTTCGGAGCATCCTCAGCCCCGAAGATAACTTATAATTTCCCGGGCAGCACCTGCATCAGTGTGAACGAAGAGGTTGCTCATGGTATTCCGGGTCCGAGAGTGATTAATGCTGGCGATTTGATCAACATTGATGTCTCTGCTGAGCTGAATGGGTATTATGGGGATGCTGGCGTTTCTTTTCAACTGCCGCCCTATAACGATGATATTCTGCGTTTATGCCGGAGTACAGAGGAAACCATGATGAGTGTGATCAATCATCTGCGGGCAGGAATGAAGGTTAACGAGATCGGCAGAATGATGGAACTTGAAGCTCGCAAACGCGGTTATAGAGTGGTGCGTAATCTGTGCAGCCATGGAATTGGCAAATCACTGCATGAGAAGCCTTTTGAAATTCTACCCTTCTATAATCCAAGAGTGACCACGGTGCTAAAGGAAGGACAAGTAATTACAATAGAGCCCTTCCTCTCGACTGGAGCGGACTATGTGGAGCAGCAATCGGATGGCTGGACGCTGAGTGTTGTAGATAACGGTCGAGTAGCGCAGTTTGAACATACGATTATCGTGACTAAAGGTGAGCCTGTTATTCTGACTAGTGTGTAAGCTCGAATAGCGACTTAAAGGGGTGGAGGATGGAGGGGGATATGAGCAAAAGCCCTTACCCGGACCCTCCGTTCCTTCCATGTCGTTAGCGAAGTTGTTATTAGCCGTGATAAGTGGCAATGCGGTAAATACTTTAAAGAGACCTGTCTATTTGACAAGTCTCTTTTTTTCTAGGATGAGGCGTTACGCTTATATCCTATATTTGGCATAAGTTATCGATGTTTTTTTCAATGGAATGATAAAACAGGTCTTCCGCATGAAGGACATAGGCCATGTATTCTTCCATCTGGTCAGTAAGTGTAAATTCATTCATGATATACTGCCTGGTCATAACATTCCTTAAAAGTTCCCATTGTTCGATGCTTTGCCGAGCATAATGAATGACATCGCTGAGAGCATTAGGATTCGCTAAGGAATTCAGCAGCAACAGCAATACTTTTTTTCTATCTGAATGACGGGTGAGCGTCGTCCGGGTTAAAGAGTAAAGGTCATGGGGGCGGTTTGAAATCTTTGTATTGAGGATGAAGCGTCCACTTGCAAACAGATTGTTCAGTTCCTGGATAGCTGATCGTCCGATATATTCAAGGCGCCCTTCGGTACAAGAGGGCGGCTTATAATAATTCGATAGCGCGGTTCTTAAAATGAGCGAGGCTCGGGCTGGCAATTCAGCAAGCTCATCTTGATTAGGATGCACTGTGAAACAGGAAAACTGCCGATTGTAGGCATCTATAAACGAAGTTTTGGCATCTTGACCGATATTTTTGTTATGCGGATAAGGCTTGAAATACTCTTTGTTGTAATTTATATAATTGTCCAAGAAATAAAAATCAGTTGCCGTCTGCCCTAGGATCAAAAATATATGCCCATCCACAATATGATCTGTTTCCAGAGCCGGGTTTAATTCAAATGTTCTATAAAAGGGGACTCGTTTCATTAACGTATTGACAAATACGACTTCGTTATTTGCTAACAGTGTCTCTATCGTCTGGATGGCTGCCTCTGCATTGTTGCTAAAAGTATGTTTATTAGCGACTGTTATATAATCCTCGGGATCTTTGATCTCGTTCAAGCTTAATTCAAACTGGTCACTGTCAGTATGGGTAACTAATTTCAGATTAAAATCATCTAAAAACATCTTGTACAATACGCTAGAGTCATTGACATACCTTTTTAGCATGAAAAAAATATTACGGGTATAGCAGTTTCCCAGTGACTGTACCTCTGCAATAGGCTCCCCTGCAGAATTATAGTAATATTCCATTTCTAACGTCTGCAACGTCTGCATAATTGTCCCTCCAACTGCTGCTAATTCTCCAATTCATCCCTTGGAGCCGAGTGCGCTTATTATTTCGCCCAATAATTTGGCTTCGTCTGTTTGTATGGTCAACAGAGAATGTTTGAGTGCGTCTAGCACCTTGGGGTCCATGGACAGATTATACCGAAGCACCATATTTCTGTTCAGAAGAGAACGTTCTTCAAGCTCAGTACAACGTTCAATCCATCGGTTGCATTGCATCAGGAGTTCTATTTGTTGGAGATATTTAAGTCTTAAAACCATAAGCTTCTTATGCTCCCACAGCAAATGATAAGCTCTAATGTCAAGCTCAGGGTCATCCTCTTTAGGGTGCTCCATTTGATAAATGAGGTGTTGGTACACACTTTGTCCATAAATGCTGGTAGTGGTATGGTTAATAAAATCAAATGTGCGCTTGGAGGATAGATATCGCTGCAAGCTGTCGACAATCTGTTCGACGTTTAAATCAAATTCTGCATCGATTTTGCTAAGCAAAGTTACACGCGTAATAAAATTTTCTTCTCTGCACAGATAGTCAAAGGCAGATTCCAGTTCGGAAAAGGTGCATTGAGCGGTCATAAATTTACCGCCCGTAATATTGTCCCGAATGCAGACTGTTTGGCGATCAAGATCGTAGCCGTAAATTAATGTCTCGTGAAAACGGTGCTCTTGGCCGAACTCCTGATATGCAGATATAAAGTACCGGTCGAGATGGCACCATACATAGCAATCGCCGTTGATAGAGTCTACAACGAAATCCGTAAAGGAAGACCACTTGGAAATGATGGTTCTAGGCAATATGAACTTATTGAGAAATGGGCAATAATCAACAAGAAGCTCATGATTGTCAAAAAAGTAAGTTTCCCAATCCGTTACATATCTCAGCTGAATGAAGTTGGAATAAACCCAGGGCCATATGCGGTTATCCGAAGAAATAATAGAAAACAAAGTCCCATAAGTGTTGGAAGTATTTATTAGTGGATCGGAAACGGGTAAAGTAATTTTACTCAATTTACACCTCCATATTCCCATTATATTTAAATAAAAATGAAATAAATGACATTATTATACTATAATAATTGTTCATTCCAATTATGTGATGATAATCATATTATGATAATAAAGGGAAGTGGTAATCTGGCGAAGAATAGTACTTTTGGAAACATTTTGGCATACGTTTCTCTGGTGAAAAAGCTGCAGAATGTGATGGGGGGAGCGATATATTGCGAATAGTGGTTTGTTTAAAGTTTATTGCACACGTGAACAAATACAATGTGCGTGGCATTGATGATGGCCGTAAGATCTCGGCCTCACCGCCACCGAAGGCAACCTTTGAGCTAAACTATCCGGACCGGCAAGCCATCCATGTGGCATTGGAGCTGAAGAATAGCTGTAATGCTAATGTAACTCTTATTTCCATGGCCCCTCCCGGTTGTAAAACGGTTCTACAGGAGTTCATGGGTTATGGGATCGATGAGGCTGTCCTGCTCAGCGACGCTTCTTTTGCCGGTTCGGATACATTGGCGACATCGCTGGTACTGGCTCGTGCTGTTGAGAAGCTTGGTGGATGTGATCTGGTTCTGACCGGCAGCCATTCAACCGACAGTGATACCGGTCAGGTAGGTCCGGGAATCGGTGAGTATCTAGATATCCCCCACGCGATAAATGTAACACGGTTTGAGGATATTTCGACTGATGAGGTATTGTTCCACCGCCAGCATGACGAAGGGGTAACAACCAGACAGTCTTGCCGGCTTCCGGCAGTATTGAGTATTGGTGGAATGACAGCCGTCTCTGAGTTGAAACCGCTAACAATTGCTGCCAAATTGCATGCCAGAACCAAGGATATTCTGGTATGGTCGTGTCATGACCTTGGCCTTGACCCACAGACGGTTGGTTTGGCAGGCTCGGCTACTGAAGTAGTTTCAGTGTACGAACAGCACTCCGAAAGAAAGGGGATTTTGCTAGAAAGCGATGAATATCTACGGGTATTGGAGCCGATAATCAGCAAAATCAGCGAGGTTAGAAGTGGATGATTAGGATTGATCAGGAACAATGCACATATTGCCTCCTGTGTTTAAAACGCTGTCCCGCGGCTGCAATCAAAGATGAGGATGAGGGCTTGCGTATCGACGTTGCGGCATGTACTTATTGCTCAGTCTGCACGTCTTGCTGTCCTAACCAAGCCATTATAATGAAAGACAGGGTACAGGAGACCAGACAACCGTACCCTGAGCATGAAGGTATTTGCCTTGTTGTGGAACATGCTGAAGGCGCGCTCTCTTCATATTTTCCGGAACTGGTTAGCGCAGCAAAACAGCTGCAGGCTATGAGAGCCCAGCGCATTTGTGCTTTGGTGGTCGGAGAGCGTATAGAAGACCTAGCCCAGCGTCTGCTTCAATGGGGAGTAAATGAAGTGTGGATGGTGAACAAACCGGGCATACAGCGTTACGCCGAAGATATTCATTATAATTTGATTTCTGCGGTGCTCCGGGATCAAAGACCGTCTGTCGTGCTAGGTATGGCTACCGCATGGGGGAGGTCTATTTTCCCCAGAGTTGCAGTCCGCCTGCGGACGGGGCTATGCGCCGATTGCATCGATTTGAAGATGGGACCGGATCATGGGGATTTTATTATTACCAGACCGACGCAAATGGGCGAGCAATTCGCTGAGATAAAAATACCGGCAAGACGGCCGCAAATGGCAACTGTAAAAACCAATTTTTATTCCGCTGCTGAGACCGCACACGTCGTGCAGGGCAAGATTGTTGATCTAAGCTCCCAGTATTCTTGCTCTTCCTCAGTCCTGCAGTTTATGGGAGTAATTGAAGAAGCCGCGGGCAAGGAGAACATCGAGACTACAGAAATTATTGTTGCTGCCGGGAGAGGCATTCAAAACGCAGACAATCTTCGTTTAATCTATGCGCTCGCCGATGCGCTTGGGGGGAAAGTAGCGGTTACCAGACCGCTTGTAGAATGTGGATGGATGGATAGTATGCATCAAGTCGGACTGACAGGTAAAATGGTCAAGCCCAAACTGTACATTGCCTGCGGAGTGTCTGGGGCAGTGCAGCATAAGGTTGGGATGCATCATTCGGAGACGATAATTGCAATAAATACGGATCGCAATGCACCTATCTTTGATTACTCCACATATGGGATCGTAGGCGATCTTTTTACAGTCATACCTGAAATATTGTCGGCATTGAACACAGTACAGGAGGTTGGGCGATGATTGAGAAGGAGCTATTAAGACAACAAACGCTGCATACGATTGGCGTCATGCTCGATGAGCACTTGCTTCAGAAGGAGGATATGTTCAGGTTTCAAAGTGATGTCCACGACACATATTCTCCGGAATACATCCGGAGCGAGATGGAGAATTGGTACAGAACATTAGGAATCGAATATATCATCCAGCGAAAATTTTCACTTCGGATGCCGCAGTTTACGAGAGAAGAATTAGAAGAAGCGGACCGAAGAAACGAGATCATTTTATGTGTTCCCCAAGGCGTCAGTCGCAAGCAATTAGGCTGCTTGTTTAATATCCGCAATTGGGCGCTGGAGAGTGAACTGGTCGCAGCAACTCCGGAAATTGAGGATTTCTGGTTCACCGTTCCGCGGACAACCGAACCGGATATGCTGGATCGGACGGCTGTGGAAATACAGCGTACATACAAGAAAACCGGAAAATTGGGAATGAGTCTGGAGCGGTATCTGGTATTTGTCGCCCGCATGAGGCATCTGACAGGACAAACACCGGATATAAGGACAAAGATGTGGATTACCAACGGCAAATATGAAGGAAAGGCGATGCTTGTGGTTGGTTTCGACTCGGCTGGCGAGTTTACAGCACATGGCTGGATGCCGAATTTCCACTCGCCTATGGTGGGCGGACGTTATACCTGGATACCTGACCATATATAAACAGTAAGGAGACGGTTATTTCGGCTATGTACAATAAGTTCACTGAATCGGGGCCTCAGCCTAGTGTACACTTCACCACTGCTCGCAAGGCGGAACCGGGTCCTAATGAATTGTTCATTACCAACCGTTTTACTTTAACGGGAACGGTAAAGGACCCATCCTGCTTGCAGCTTTTTCATGGGGCATGCCATTTACCAGGGCATTATCCTTACTCCAGTGTCGGAGTAGTGACTAAAGCGGGGCTTGGAGCAGAGCATCGCGTAGGCCAAGCTCTTGTGTTTTCTCCTCATTATACAAAGGATGTATGTGTCCCTCTGCACAGTGGGGTGGATGGTCAGATCTTTATTTCCAACGACTTAGACCCTGTGACAGCTGCGTTTGTTCCTATGTTTTGTGTGGCACTAAATGTGTGTGAAGAGCTGGCAGATGAAGGCATTAAAACGGTGGAACTGTGGGGAATGGGACTGCTAGGAAAGCTTTTATTAAGGTTGCTTGAGCAGGATGAAGATTTGAGCTTCAGTGTTGAAAAGAAGGAGGCCAAGGATGAGATTTGGGCCGGGTTAAATAGCGGTGTGTGGGACTGCGAGGAGAGAGCCATTGTTGCACTTGATTCGGACCTGCTCTCGCAGGTTCAACGGCATTCGGCTTTAAAAAACGATCCACCAGACCAGCACATACAATTTATTGATCTGACAAGACCTGGAATACTTAAGGAATCCATAACGCATGACCGTATTCAGGAAATCTCTCGCAGAATTGGGAAGCAAGAGCTTGAAGTAACCAGCCTAATTGCCCAACATATTCATGCGGAACATATGGAGCAATTTATCAGGCAAGCGGCGGAAGGCTTTTTTGAAGGGAAAACTGTAGTCTATGACTGGTAGAGGAGGTTCGTCATGCAGTTGACACAAGGTGTTATGGATGTACCCGCACTCGATATTGCATTTTCTGAGCAGGAGCGGCGTATCATTATGGAGCGAATTGATGATTGTCTGTCGAGAGGAGCGTTGAGTCAGGGTAGGTATGTACAGGAGCTGGAGGAACGTTTTGCCCGGTATGTAGGAGTTACTCATGCCATTGCGGTTAATTCGGGTACAAGTGCGATTGAAGCGGTAATGAGAGTGCTCGAAGTAAAGGGGCAGGAAGTGCTGGTTCCGGCAAATACGTTTATTGCCACGGCTTCCAGTGTCCTGTTTGCCGGAGGGCATGTTCGCCTTGTTGATATTGATCCCCGTACATTCTCGGTGTCGCTGGCTGAAATAAAGAAGCAGGCCACAAGTCGTACCCGAGGGGTTATTATCGTACATATTGGCGGAATTGTTACACCGGAGATTGAAGAAATCAGGCAATGGTGCGATGAGCAGGGGCTCTGGTTATTTGAAGATGCCGCTCATGCACATGGCAGCAGGATGGCTGGAAAAGGTGCGGGAGCTTTCGGAATTGCCGGAAGTTATTCCTTTTTTGCCACGAAAATCATTACCTCGGGGGAAGGAGGGATCATTGTCACAAACGATCATTCAATGGCTGAGAAGCTGCGAATGTTCCGCAATCATGGCAAGCCCCAGCCCTGGGAGACTTACCACACCTCGCTTGGCAACAATTATCGAATGAGTGATATCACAGCTACGATAGCGCTTACCCAGTTTGAGCGACTCGACGCGATCATTGAACAACGGGAAGCGATCGCCAACCGTTATACTTCCTTCTTTACGAAAAATCTTCCTGATTTCGAGATTGTGATGCCGCAGGACAGATGCAGTTGGTATAAGTACATTGTTATAGTGCCTTTGGACGTTGATAGTTCCGATTTGAAGGACAGACTCAAGGAGAAAGGCGTTTCGCTCCAAGGGGAGGTATATGCAACGCCGCTTCATAGGCAGCCGATCGCTGCTTCCCTACAGTTCAGTGGGGAATATCCGCTAGCGGATGATTATTGTCGGCGTCATATCTGCTTGCCGATTTATCCCAATTTGACTGATGAGCAGATCGATTATGTTTTGGCTGTATTCTTAAGTGTGGTCGCAGAGTTAAGGGGGCAGCAATGAAAGAGGGCATTATTATTGATAATCTGAGAAAGGTCTATCGCGTCCCTGTAAGAGAACATGGGTTAAAGCATGCGTTTAAAAGTCTGATCAAAATGGAATACAACGAAGTTGAGGCGGTAAAAGGTATCGACCTCAGGGTTGAGCCGGGAGAAATTGTCGGGTTCATCGGACCTAACGGCGCGGGAAAGACAACCACGCTGAAGATGCTCTCCGGTATCCTGTATCCGACATCAGGCGACATTTCCGTCTATGGCTTCAAACCGTGGGAACGCCAACATAAGTTTCTGCGCAACATCAGTATGGTAATGGGGAACAAATCGACGTTAACCTGGGATATTACGGTCGAGGACTCTTTCTTTGTGATGAAGGAAATATACGGAGTCTCTGATGCTGATTTTAAACAAAGACTCAATGAGCTAAAAGAACTGCTGGATATAGGGCATCTGCTTAAGAATCAGGCGCGGAATCTCTCTTTGGGAGAACGCTCCAAGTGTGAATTAACAGCAGCGTTGTTACACCAGCCACGTGTATTGTTTTTGGATGAGCCTACTTTGGGGCTAGATGTCAGCATGCAGCTGCGGCTTCGCAGTTTTATCAAGGAGTATAACCAAAAACATGAGACAACCATCCTGCTTACCAGTCACTATATGGAGGATATTTCTTCCCTTTGTAAACGGGTTGTACTGATCAATCAAGGCAAGCTGTTATACGACGGATCTCTGGAGCAGCTGAGCGGTAAAATAGCTCCCTACCGCATTCTCAAAGTCAGTTTTATGGATGAAGACGTAACGGGCACAATTGAAGAGCTAAAGGAGAAGTTTACTGACAGCTTGCAGGTCATGGAGCTTGCGGAAAGCTACGTATTGTTTAAGATTCAGAAGGAAGCTGTACCTGAGATTGTTTCAGAAATCTTTAATAGCTATTGCATTGGAAATGTAACAATCAATGATGCTCCAATCGATTCTGTAATTGATGAAGTGTATCGAGAGGGGAGGCTCCTTTGAATTTTCGCGGAGGCTTTGCGCTGATACGTAGGACTATGTTCGGGTTTATGGCTGAGAAAGGGTTTTTCTGGACATTGACGCTTGGTTGGATGATGGGACCTATCATCTATATGTTTGTTTGGACCGTTGCTGCGGGGGATGGGAGCATAACCGGGTTCACTCAGCAGGATTTTGTGAGGTATTATATTCTGTTAATTCTTGTGAACCAGCTGACCTACCCTACCTCACACTGGACGGTCGGCGATCAAATCTATGGCGGCAAGATGTCGATTGTATTGTTGAGGCCGATATCGCCTTTTTACGATGTGGTTGCGTCAGATTTGGCTGTCAAAATCGTCTGTATGCCTTTTGTTATATTTGTTGCCGGCGTGGCTGCCATTTTTTTGAACTTCAGACTGGCTATATCCGGTCTGGACTTGCTGGTGGCCGTTTATCTTCTTCTCATGGCTCAAATAATCAGATTTATGCTGGCCTATACACTTTCCCTGTTTGCATTTTTCACCAATAAAATCAAGTCCTTGCTTTCTATTAACGACACCCTGGTATTTTTGCTGGCCGGACAGGTAGCGCCTTCGTCGTTGCTTCCGGGATTTATGCAGGATATCTCGGATTATTTGCCTTTTCAATATATGATCAGCTTTCCGATAGAGTTTTCCCTTGGAAAGTTGGATCATTCACAGCTTGTTTTTGGCATAATTGTTCAATTCATTTGGGCGGTCGTTATCATATTGTGTAACCGTTTAGTGTGGAAAAAAGGGATTCGTGCATACATGGCCGTGGGAGGGTAGGGAACATGCTGAGATATATGCGTTTGCTGAGATTGTTTTTCTCTACAGCGCTTCTAAAGGAAGCGTCATTCCGCGGTGACTTTCTAATCAAAATTTTGTATACCGCAATTAATTTAACCGGGACGATTGGCGGGATCGCGATCCTCTTTTCCAACACAAATTCGCTTAACAGTTGGACTTTTGCGGATACGCTGGCATTATCGGGCGTTTACTATTTTATTTTGGCAATGAAAAATCTATTTGTTGGTCCAAGCCTTGGCTCATTAGCCGGGATGGAAGGGGAGCTATGGACTGGAGGATTTGATTTAACACTGCTCAAACCGATTGAGACCCAATTTTATGTGAGCACGAGATACTGGTCTCCGCTTAATCTGTTTGATGTTATGGTGGGAGTAGCGGTGATGGTGCTTGGCGTTTCTCAAATGCAAGAAGCGATAGGAATATCCACTTGTCTGATGTTTGTATGGGCCATTTGCAATGCTTTACTGCTGTTGTACTCAATACTGCTATTATTAAGCTCTTTGGCGTTTTGGTATGCCGGAAGTCCGATGTTGAGTATATTCGACAGTATCATGCAGATGGGTAGATTTCCGGTCAATGTATATCAGAAACCAATCCAATTGGCGCTTACCTGGATCGTTCCTGTCGCCTTTATCGTTTCTATTCCTGCAGAAGCATTAGTGGGCAGGGTAAGCCTGTCCTATTTATTCGGAGGCAGCTTGCTAGCTGCGGTTTTGCTAATGTTAGCCAGTGCGTTTTTTAAACGAGCAGTGAAAAAATATGCAAGTGCTTCAAGCTGAGGAGGATTCTAAGTGGACACTTCTTCCATATTTGATTTGATTTATTTCAATTGCTTGAATAATCCAGGGCTTACGGCCATTGATTATGAAGGATCAACGATCTCTTATGAAGAGCTACGGCAGGAACTGGAGCACAGTAGTGAGAAGCTGGATCTCGCGGGGATCCGGCCCGGGCACAGAGTTGCCTTAGCCGTTGCAGACAAATCTGCTTTTATCATGCTGTGGCTTGCATGCTGGCATACGGGAGCCGTTCCGATCCCATTTGAACCTGTGAAGAACTTACCGGAACTGGAGAGAATGCACTCGTCAAGCCATTGTCAGTATTTAATTTGCGATCCAATTGATTCGGAGGGCAGCAGTCAGCTTGAGCTCGTACTCAGAGTACCGATGTTTATTTTTAGGACTGCAACGCTTTTTTTACAGGCAGATAAGCAGTCTGATGAAGATATTGCTTTGAATTTTTATACCTCAGGAACGACTGGACCGCCTAAATGTGTACAGTTCAGCCATCGGGCCATCTACAATAATGTAATGGCTATCTGTAGAGGGCTTGAGATTACTGCAAACGACAAGCTGTTCACACCGATTTCGCCGTGGCTGCCCGCGACGCTAACCACTGTAGTCCTACCGGCCCTCTGTGCCGGTGCTACATTAATCATGTCGAAGGGAACAATGCCTGCTAGAATTTGCGAGCAGATCAATCGCAAAGAGGTAACGATTCTTTTTGCGGTTCCCTATATGTATGCCTTGCTTAATGAGTCAGTCGTGTCATCCTCAAGTGTAGCTTGGGATAAAGTGAGACTGTGCATCAGCTGTTCTGCCCATCTGGACGCAGCGACTTTTAATGACTTTTATAAGCTATCGGGCAAGTCTATCCGTTCATTGTTCTGTTCATCCGAAGGTGGGGCAATTGCCTATAATCCTTCAAATGAGCAAGAACTGATCAGAGATTCGGTGGGACAGCCACATCTGGGAGTTTCTATTCGGCTGCTTGACCCGGAGGGGCACGAGGTTGCTCATGGAGAGGAGGGAGAGATATGGGTCAGCGGCGCTCATATATCGTGCGGGTATTACGGGCAGCCAGAGTTGCAGGCAGAGGTCTTTCAACAGGGTTGGGTACGTACGGGTGATCTGGGAAGGTTGGATGAGGCTGGGTATCTGTATTTGTCGGGGCGGCTTTCTGATAACATCAATGTCGGCGGACATTTGGTAAATCCGGCAGAGATTGAACAAGTCCTGCTGCTCCATAACGGCATTAAAGAAGCACTTGTATATGGTGTTTCCGATAAATACTATGGCAGCAAGCTGATTGCGGAGATTGTTCCGCTGGATGCCCAGGTATCAGCCGATGATATTATCAGATTCTGTTCAGCGAGACTTGCGGCATATAAGGTGCCTAGAGTAATCAAGTGGACAGATAACATTCCCAAGGGTCGCTATGGGAAGAAGCTGAGAAATCAGAATCAAGCAGCCAGTCACATCCTGACGCCATGAGATTTCTGGTGACAGGTTGCAGCGGTTTTATCGGGAGCAGGTTAACAAGCAGTTTACTGGAACAGGGACATGCTGTCAGAGGGCTTGTATTGCCGAAGGAAAAAGGCGTTGGCGAAACACTTGCAGAATTGGGTATGGAACTGTGGGTAGGCGACGTTCTGAACCCTGAAACGATGGATGGCATAGGGGAGGATATTGATGTCGTCTATCATCTTGCCGGCAAACATTCTGGTTCTGTGTCCCGGATGAGGCAGCTTTATGTAGAGGGGACGCGGAATCTGCTGGACCAACTTTTGCGCAGCGGAACGTATGGCAAGTTCATTGTGGCAAGCAATGGGGCTGTATATGGAAGCGACAACGTTTGTGTGGCCGATGAATCTGTACTGTGCCATCCCGTTCATCCATTTGGAAGAATTACACTCGAAATGGAGCAGCTGGTCCAGCAATACTGCACCCATGCGAAATTTTCTTATATCATTCTCAGGATCGCTGAAGTGTACGGCCCGCTTGAGCATAATTATATCCGGCAATTAATGCGCTGCACTCAGATGCTGGGGAACGGACGCAGTTACTCATCTAAAGTGCATATTGACGATGTTATTTCAATGATGCAGTTGGCCTGGAGCAATCTTATTGTTCAAGAGATTTATAACGTGAGTGATGATCTTCCTCTAACACAGGAGGAATTGATAAAAGAGGTTCGGAAATATGCTCAACTGTCTGAAATACAATGGATTTCTCCTGAGGCTGTCACTGAGCGTATCAGACTAAGTATACATGGTTTACGTGCCCTTTCCGTACGTATGGGAAACGAAAAGATAAAAAAGAATGCCGATGTACGGCTGGCATACCCTACTTACGCCCATGCGATTCCTTATTTAATCGAAGAAATGTCCAATAGAAGCGAGGTGAATAGTTTGTGAGTCCGCCAAGAATTATGCTTCTTCCAAGCCCCCCTAGCTCCGGTTCTGTAGGATCAGTAAGCAAAACGCTGGGCATTGCCAAGGTTCTGCAAAGCCAAGGTTGCACGGTCAGCTTTGTGATTGGCGGCAAGCTTGCTGAATTTGTCCGAGCCAACGGCTTTCAGGTTTATGACTATCCGATTCCGCTTCCTTCAGCGAATTCCGGAGATGTTCGCAGTGCTGCCGATTATGTGGAGTGGACAGGGATGGCAGAATCGGGCTTTATCCGTCAAGCGGTTGAGGCTGAACTGAAGGCGATACAGGCTTTTAAACCCAACGCTATATTTGCCGAGTCTCGTCCGAGTGCTTCCATTTCAGCTGCCGTGGCCCAGATTCCCGCTTTGATGATTGCGAGCTGGCCAAGCCATCCAGCCTTCCCGGCCAACCTACAGTATCCGGGATCTGCCAAAGCTATCGCCGCTTTTAACGAGGTGTTGGCGGATTATTCACTGGATTCTGTTTCCAATCTGGCTGAATTATTATTTTCAAGAGCAACGATTAAAATGGCACCGACACTACCGGAACTGGAGCCGGAGCTGGCTGCGTTGAAGGAGTGCGATTTCGCCGGTTACATTCTGGATTTGGAGGCAAGACAATCTTCAAATCTGCAGTGGCATCCGGACTGGCAGGACAAGCCGCTAATTTTTATTTATTTAAGCGTTAGTGCCATTCCCCCTTTAATTTATATTGAGCTTGTCAAAGAGATCTTTGACAAGCAACCCTACCGTGTTGCCTGTTTATGCGGATTTCATTATGAGCTTAAGGCGCTTCCTGACCATACCGACAATATTCAATTCCATTGGTTTATCCCGGCTGCTGAAATTATGCCGGAAGCAGCTCTGGTAATCTTTCATGGCGGACAAGATACTATGCTTACGACAATGCTGCATGGACTTCCGAGCATAACCATTCCCGGTCAACATTTTGAACGGGACTATAATTGTACGCAGCTCCAAAATCTTGGGCTCACTTATAAACTACCCGTTCAAGCATTCAGACCAAGCCGTATCCGTAAGATTGTTGAGACAGCGTTGAACGATAATTTGGCTGAGCTTCGCGGGCATTATAGGTCCAAGCTGAGGACTTTAAGCGGAACTGAGAATTGCTGTGCTGCATTGATCGCACTGGCACAAAAAAATAGCTGGCAGGTGTAATTTATGAAGATATCTGTTCCATATAACGGCGATATCCAGCTTATTGACGAGCTGGGCGGATACGAATATATCAGCTGCTTCTTCGGTGGTTCTTCTAAGGAGGGCTGTGGAAGCGGAAGATCGGCTGCGGCAATGCCGATAAGTACGCGGAGCGATATTGAACAAGCGGTTAAGCGGGCCCATATGTACAACAAAGAGTTTAACTATTTGATGAACAGTTCCTGTCTCGGCAACAGGGAATATGAGGATGAAGGCTACCGACAAATTGTAGATCAAATGGATTGGGCTGCTGAAATAGGTGTAGACTGGATCACCTTAGCCAATCAGCTGCTTGTGGATATTTGCAGGAGAAGACATCCTGAGATCAAAGTGAGCTTGTCCTCCTTTGCGGTGGTCGAAAGTGTGGAACGGGCAAAATACTTTGATTCAATGGGCGTCAAAGAGATCACAGTGAGAGAAAATATAGCCAGAGATTTCAGGCTGCTTGAACGTATACAGAACAGCGTTGAATGTGATATCCAGGTCATTGTCAATCAGACCTGTCTCTATGAATGTCCAATGCAGGTCTATCATGACAATGTAATGAGCCATGGCTCATCCAACCGTGGAACGGATAACCAAAGCTTTATGGATTATTGCTCCGTCAAATGCACTTACGAGAAATTTAATGATCCAGGGAATATCATGAAGGCGCGCTGGATCAGGCCGGAGGATTTGGCGGAATATGAGAAGATAGGCATACACCGGTTTAAGCTGACAGACCGGTCAAAATCTACTGCCTGGCTGTTGCAGGCGGCAAAAGCCTATCATGATAGGCAGTATCCGGGGAACTTGGCTGATATTTTGAACATCGTTCACACCAACCATCGCAGAGCCGCCGGTGCGGTTACACGAGAAAAGGCGGTTTTTTCCCGGCAAACGCAGCAGAGCCGCCAGAGCATCCGTGCCCTGACCTTATTGGATGTTTATCTTGACAATTCTAAGCTGCAAGGTTTTATTGATTTTTTCAAAGAAGTCGATTGCCGGTCGCTGGATTGTGCGGTATGCGGGTATTGCGATCAATTTGCCGTTGAAGCCCTTTCGTTTCCTGATCCTTCTGCCCGGACCAAGAGCTTGAACATGCTGCAGCAGCTGGTACAAGATACGGCAGAGCGCCAACCAAAGGTTTTCTGAGAGGAGATATAAGCATGCAGAACAAGGAGATTCTGGGTAAGCTGGCCGCTATTTTTTCAGAGGTCTTGAGCAAGGAGGTTACAATGGAGGAACTGGATGCGCAAGCGGATTTACTTGAAGCGTTCCATATGGATTCACTGATTGCTTTGCAGATTATCGTTAAGATTGAACAGCAGCTTGGAATCGTCATTGAAGATGATGACCTGGCACTGGAACTATTAAATGATACCGGAAAATTGACGGCATATATTGAGGGACAGTCGGAAAGGGTGAGCAGCTGACGATGAATCTTTTGTTTCTTTCTGAAGGTGCTTATTTTGCCTATTATCAAGGGGCCGTCAAGGCTAACCGTGCAGTATTCGAATCCCTGGCTGCCAGGGGACATCAATGTAGAGTAGTCCATCTGGTAGACCAGGAAGATTCTCTGTTACAGGTGGAGGAACAGCTGCAGGAGCATGGGGTAAACGATATTATTCGTTCCGCGCATAGTCTTCAGGGTACAGTAAGTGGTGTAGAATGCCATTTCACCACGAGTGTTATGCTGTTATACAGAACAGCAGGGGATTTGATGAAAAAAGGCAAGCCGGACGTGGTTCTTGTGAATATGGCTTACCACACCATGGTTGCTGCGGGAATAAAGCTCGTGGCTGGAAGCGCAACAAAATTGGTTGTGATTTGTCATGATGTGATCACTCTCCCTTTTGGGCCGCATAGCTGGATCGAAAATCCGCTGCTCCGACAGGAGCTTGCCCAGGTCTCCGGCTTTATTGGTGACAGTGATTTCGTAGCTCATAATATCACCGAATGGGGTAGTTATACCAATGCTGTTTCGCTACGTTTCCCAATTTATGGGGATGGTATTTTTCCAACCTTTCATAATTTCAACAGAGGATACATCGCGATATGCAACCCTACAGAGATAAAGGGTTTATCCATTTTTCTGAAGCTGGCTCAAGCTTTTCCGGACTATCCTTTTGCTGCGATAATTACATGGGGCGATTTGAAGCAGGAGGAACAATCCGCTTTACGTGCTCTGCCTAATGTGACACTGCTTGAACCGGAGCGCGAGATGAATTTGATTTTTGAACAGGTACGAGTGTGGCTTCATCCTTCCATCTGCGCTGAAGCTTTTGGGCAGACAGTAATTGAAGCGATGCTAAGAGGTATTCCTGTTATTGCAAGCGACCAAGGCGGCCTCATGCAATCGAAATGCAAGGTTGACTATAATCTTCCGGTGACGCCGATTACGGAAACTTACAAGGATGAAGCAACAGGACATACAATGCCGGTTATTCCCGAACAGGATACTGCCATATGGGTGGAGACTTTGCAACGGCTGCTGACGGACAGGACACTCTACGAATCCATTTCTGCAGCCTCTAAAGCTGCCGCGCAGGAATTTATAACGGAGGCCCAGCCTGAAAAATTCGAACTGTATCTGGAGAATATGCTGCAATCCGAAATGTCAGCAAGGTGAGGTGAAGAGTGTGGAAAAGACATTGGATACATCCGCCATTTCCGTTACATTGCTCGACTGTCTTCATCGCGCTTTAACAACAGGAGATATTGAACTTTGGCTGGAGACCCAGTATTTCGAAGATGAAATGGAAGCTGAATCACAGCGGGCATGGTTCCATGGGTATTTACAAAAAACAGTTCCGACTTGCATAGAATTTAACGTGCGAAATGTCAGAATAAGTCTTGCTGAAATTGTTGCTGCCTGTACTTTGACCTTTACTTATGAAGAGTTTGACCAGCTAAAGGATGAGCATATTTATACTATGCGCTATGTTGAAGACAAAAAAGAATGGAAGGTTGTAACGATCGAGAAAAGCTGGCTACCGTTTGGTTCGGCCGAAGCCGATCTAATTTATTACGATACTTATTCCATGACTGATCTCTTCTGGTGGACCAATGAAGCGGAATTGGAGATTGTTAGAAACAGCAACGATCCTCTGCCGGCGAATTTATACGCTCGGGCAATTCCACGAAATATACGTTCCCGGGAAGTGCACTCTGAATTGGAATGTGCGGCCATTCTATCCAATATGCTGTCTTTGCGCGTAGCTGATCTGGCAGCATTGCTGTTTCAGCCAACCGCTCTAGGGACGCTGGAGTCCTTATATCATTTTGCAAGTGAAAATATCAATTTCCAGATTGAGCGGCCTGATCGTAACAGCAGCTGGTCAAGCAAATTTACTGCTCCAACGTTTAGTTATGATGAATTGTTGACCTTGGCTGAAGATCACTTTCCATTAACCGCTAATTGTACGCCGCTTATGTCATTTTATTTTGCGGTGCTCCGATTATGCGGCTTGGCGGCTTCGGATATCGTCCAGCTCCGTTTAGTTAATTACGATTGTTTGCTCGTCTCCATCACTGGAGAGGCATATCTGTTTTTCACAGATCGGATTGTTAAATTAAATGCAGGTACTTACTATTATCAGACCGAAATCAGCAAGCTGTTCAATGAGAGGGAGTATTGGTCTGCTGCCGGAAGTTCGAATTTATCAGACCGGATGGTGGAGCAGTTAAATAACTGGTTCAAGGATGGTATTGTATTTAAATTCTCGCGTCCGCTAACAACGGGAATTAGATATATGGATGAATGCCCAATGCCCAGTTTAAAAGAATGCGCCGACCCGCTGCAACTTCATCGGTTGCTGCGTCAAACGATGCTGAGATATAGCTGCAATCTGCCGGATTCTGTATATACGTACGCCAAATATGCTTATCAGACACTATTAGTAACAAAACCGCAGGCTTATGTTCTCGCATCTATGAATAGTCCGCTTATTCGTCAGTTCCTGAGCGACTATAATACGAGACAGCATTTTTTTGAATATGTGGATTTATTGAAGAAGAAATCCATATTTCGGGAACACGACCGACTGATGACTGCGGACCAAGTAATACGTCACGGTACCGCCGATCCTGCTTCCCTTACAGTGTTGGTGTATGTCTGGTTAAATCAAAGCCACCAGTCTCAAGGCGGGGTTTGTATAACTGATGAAGATAGCTATTGTTTTTTTGAAGGAGAAATATGGAGCGGCAAAAAACGAAAACCAGCATCAAAGATGCAAGGAAATCTGTTAGTAGCTTTTAACCATGAATCATGCTTCAGTGAGCTGATGAACATTTCTGAAGCGAAGACCGAATGGATAACATTCATACGGCAGCATATGACGATGTCTCATGAAGGAGCCGATCACATTGAATGACTGGATTAAAATTCAAGGTGCGAGAGAAAACAATCTGAAAAATATATCTCTGTCTATCCCCCGAAACAAACTAGTGGTGTTAACTGGATTGTCTGGTTCCGGCAAATCAACGCTTGCCATGAATACCTTGCAGCAGGAATGTCAGAGGCAATACATGGATTCGCTCGGTATGATAAGTGATTTTATCCACAAACCTAAGGTTGATTCTATTGAAGGGTTGTCGCCTTCCATCTGTATTGACCAGCGCCACACTAACCGAAATCCCCGGTCAACCGTTGGAACTACAACGGAATTGTACACCTTGCTTCGTATATTGTTTACCAAAAGCGGAGAAAGACCTTGCCCTAATTGCGGAAGCCAAGTCAAGGGTCCAAGTAGTGCTGACATCTGGCAGGAAAACTATGAGTCGATCGAAACAGAGATTAAAGATCTTCCTATGTCCTATTCCGATGAGGGCAAAGCCGTGTGCCCAGAGTGCAGCCATGAGCTTAGAGCATTGACCATGTCCCATTTCTCTTTCAATAAACCTGAAGGCGCATGTCCGGTTTGTATGGGCTTGGGGGTTGAACGAAAACCGAATTTACAAGAAATTTTCAATGACAGCCTCAGCTTGAAGCAGTGTGCACTTAAGGGGAGCAATCCTCATGGAGCACAGTTAATGGCCGATAATTTGGTTGCAGCCGGTAACTATTACGGATTTGTGTTTGATTCTGATAAACCCTTGAGAGATTTGGGCACGGTCGAACGGGATCTGCTGTATTTCGGTGTATACAGCCAGCGATTTATCAGGCATTTTCCTGAGAAGACCCCTCCAACTTATGCTGCAGAGGGAAGGTTCGAGGGAATTCTGACCAACCTGGAACGCAGATACAAGGAACGCGGACACGAATCGGACTATCGAGAGAAGATTGAAAAATTCTTTCATCTGCAAGAGTGTTCGGATTGTCACGGTACGAAGCTGAACACAGACAGTCGAGCGGTTACGCTAGCCGGGAAAAGTATCACCGAAGCATCTGCAATGCCGCTCTTCCATTTGCTTGGCTGGTTGCGTAAAGTGTCCGCTCAACAGCTAGAGGGAAGTCAGGATCCGCTTATGAACATCGTTTCCGAAATGGAAAAAAAGCTGGCTCGCTTGATTGAAGTGGGTGTCGGCTACTTAAGCTTGGACCGATCCACCGTTTCTTTATCTCTGGGAGAAATGCAGAGGCTTAAGCTCGTCTCATTAATCGGAGCTAGCTTAACAGGAGTTTTGTATATTCTCGATGAACCGACAATTGGCCTTCACCCGATAGATACCGAAGGCCTGCTCCGGGTGCTCCGGCAGTTGCGTGATCTTGGAAATACGGTTCTAGTTATCGAGCATGACCCGGATGTTATGCGGGCGGCCGATTACATTATTGATATCGGACCGGGTGCGGGCAAGCAAGGGGGAGAAGTGGTTGCGGCTGGCTCCGTGCAGCAGCTGATTCAGTGCAGCAGATCATGGACCGGGCAGTATTTCGCTGGTGAAGATACAGTGGTTCTTCCTGAACAGCGCCGTAGAGGAAACGGGAAATGCATTGAGATTACAAACGCCAATCGCCATAACCTTAAGGAGGTAAGTGTGAATATCCCGTTGGGCAAGCTCGTTGTGCTGACCGGGGTATCAGGGTCGGGGAAATCGACTCTTATGTTCGACGTCCTGGCTCGATCCGCACAGCTTCATTTTACCCAAAGCACCGAGACTGATGCCTATGCAGATGTTAAGGGCTGGGAGAATGTGCATAAGGTCATTAGCTTTGATCAATCCCCTATCGGTCAGACTGCAAGATCAAACGCGGCAACTTACACAGATGTGTACACGGCGATAAGGAATATTTTTGCTGCGCTGCCTGAAGCGAAAATGCGTAATCTCCAGGCCAAACACTTTTCTTGCAACGTACCCGGCGGCCGATGCGAACGCTGTCAGGGAGCCGGGCTTGTGCAAGTGAATTTGCAATTCCTACCGTCGGTTGAGACCCCATGTCCTGTATGCCGGACCAAACGATTTAAGCCGGAGATTCTGGATGTAAAGTATAAAAACCATAGCATTTCAGATGTATTGGCTTGCTCTGTAAAAGAAGGGATGGAACTGTTCGCGGATGAACCATCCGTATATAACAAGCTGGATGTGATGTGCCGTATTGGGCTGGATTATTTAATTCTGGGCCAGCCGGCAACCACTTTGTCCGGCGGGGAGGCACAACGGGTAAAGTTGGCCAGAGAGCTCTCCAAAAGCAGTAGACACCACACCTTGTACTTGCTTGATGAACCAACAACAGGCCTGCATCCGCATGATGTGATTAAGCTGATTGATATGCTTGGGCAGTTGGTCGACTCGGGTAATTCTGTCGTTGTGATAGAGCATAATACCGATGTCTTAGTCATGGCGGACTGGATTATTGACATGGGGCCGGAGGGAGGCCTGGAGGGGGGACAAGTCTTGGGTGAAAGCACACCAGAGAACATCGCGGAAATCAAGAATTCCAAAACAGGTCGAATTGTAAATCAGCTTCTCAATCAATATCAACAAAACTTAGAGGGGGAGTATACGTGTTAATTCTTGGTTTAAGCGGTGGGCTAGGACATGATTCAGCGGCATGTTTGGTTCATGATGGCGTTTTGGTGGCCTATGCTGAGGAGGAGCGTTTTTGCCGAAAAAAACATGCTTACGGAGAGCCCCCGGTTTTGTCGCTCCTCAATTGTCTGTCACAAGCGGGCGTTGCTTTTGAAGATATCGATCTGATTGCTTTATCATGGGACCCGCAAAAAGCGGAAGAATTGGGGATATTGGAGAAATTCAAGAAGCACCCGGTATTATCAGGCAAAAAAATGCCCACTATCATTTCGGTCAGCCACCATTTATGCCATGCGGCAAGTGCCTACTATTTATCCGGGTTCGATGATGCGGTGATTTTGGTCATGGACGGACAAGGAGACGATATTTCAACCACAGTAGCCTATGGGAAGAATGAGCATATTGAGGTTAAGCAAGAATACGGAATTTCACAATCGCTTGGATTTTTTTATTCCATAGTCAGTGATTATTTACAGCTTGGAGCATCGGGAGAAGGAAAGCTGATGGGATTAGCCTCTTATGGAGAGTCAGTCTATGACTTTTCTGTACGGTTGACGGAAGACGGGTACGAGATTCCTATCGGAGAACCTGATAGTTCGCTTGGTTTGGAGGATAAGTATAACAAGCTGACCCGAATATGGATGAAGGAAATGTACCGTAAATTCGGTGATCCTCCAAAACGTATCTATAGCAATAATACACTGTATGGCGGGCTCAATTATACGGTCGAATACAGCAAGAAGCACAAAGATATTGCCGCATCGGCGCAGCAGGCGCTGGAAGACACTATTGTGCATCTTTGCCAGCAGACCATCCGGCAAGGCAACAGTAAAAATTTGGTGATAGGCGGAGGTGTTGCTCTCAATTGTACGACGAATGGAAGGCTGGAACGCCTCGGAATGTTCGATGAAATCTTCGTATTACCGGCAACCAATGATGCTGGGGGCTGTATCGGAGCTGCCATGATTGCCTCTAAAGAACGTTCCGTTCTCCCTGTAAAGGGCAGACTGAAGACTCCTTACTGGGGAATTTCCTATGATGACAACCATATATCGGAGGTGTTAAAAAAGCTTGGTTTGAAGTATAACTATTCATCCGATATTTGCCGGCAGACGGCAGAACTGATTGATAGAGGTAAAGTCATTGGCTGGTTCCAAGGCGCAGCCGAGATGGGGCCAAGGGCATTGGGCAATCGTTCCATAACAGCCAGTCCTGCAAGTTATGATTCATATGTAAAAGTCAATCAAAAAATCAAATTCAGAGAATCCTGGAGACCTCTGGCGCCAAGTATTATGGATGAACATTCGGATTGGTTGGTGGAGGAGGCGCAGTATTCGCCGTATATGCTGAAAGCCTACACAGTCAAAGAAGAGAGAAGGCAAGCTGTTCCTGCCATCGTGCATGTAGATGGATCCACTAGACCGCAAACGGTCCGAAGCGAGGTGAATCCGGTCTGGCATCAGCTTATTGCCGAGCATTATAAGTTGTCTGGAATTCCGCTGATAATGAACACATCGCTTAACACACGAGGAGAACCGGTGTGTGAGACTCCATACGACGCCATCAAAACCTTCTATACCTCCGCTATGGATGCGCTGGCGGTCGGCAATTTCTTAATCGAAAAATAATACGGGAAACGAGGGGATTTGACCGTTATGAACAGAGATGAGGAATATATCCAAGCGACAGTGATGGAACTAATCCGCAAAAATGGAGCCTTACCCACAGTAGAACAGAAAGAGACGCTACAGGCTGCTGATTTGAACAGAACTTTAAGCGAATGGGGAGTTAATTCGTTTCGGGCTTTATATCTTCTGTACGATTTGGAGGAGGTCTTCCGGGTTCAGATTCCAGACAACTGTCTCACTCCGGAGACCTTTGAGTCTCCCCTGACGATTATTAACTGTCTTAAAGTGTTGCTCAATGATAAGGCAATTTCCTGATGCATGATTTTTAATTCCAAGAATCGGGAGGATGAAGTATGACTCGAGGTTTATCAAATTGGGAAGCGCTGCTGCAGGCCGAGCGAATGCATAGAAGTCTCCCTCCTATCCGTGCTGATTCCGATTTAACTGATATTCCGCTGAGCGGTGCTCAGCGCAGATTATGGTTTTTGCATCAATTGAACCCTACCAGCTCCGCTTACAATATGACGATACAATACCGCTTGAAGGGTTGTCTGAATTATAAACACTTGACTGAATGTCTGGGTATCTTGAAGGAAAGGCATCGAATTTTAGACACTGTATTTTACGAAAAAGACGGGGAACCTTACCAAAAGACGGTTCCACAGCCCGCAACGGTCAGGATTGAGCGTCTGGATTGTCTTGAGTCAGAGATGGAGAAACAGGCGCTGGATTGGTTGGTAATGGAGATTAATAAACCGTTCGAATTAAATGGAGGCTCTTTATTTGAGGCGGTACTGGTGCAGATGAGCCCAACCGAGCATTTACTGATATTTCGTTTCCATCACAGCATTTCAGATGCGTTGTCTCTGGATATTTTTACAAATGAATTCAGGGAGATCTACAACGCTTTGGAAGAAGGCAGGGTGGCACGCTTGCCTGAATTGCCGGTACAGTATTCTGCTTATGCGGTCTGGGAACAAAAATATATTGCAAATGCCGGCAATTCAACACTAATGGATTATTGGAGCAACAAGTTAGCTTCGGCAGATACGCGGCTTGATTTAAATCTTGCGGCAATGCCTGAAGCTGCTGGACCAACCGATTCGGAGTGCAATTATGGGGGAGAGTTGCCGCAGGATGCCTATAATGAAATGCTGGATTTTATAAAACGTCACCCCGAATTCACGGTCTATAACGTTATGCTGGCAGCCTACCGGGTCCTGATGTTTAGATACACCGGTCAGTCTAACCTGATTATCGGCTCAACCATGGCTAACCGTAACCGCATTGAAGTAAGGAATCTTATCGGTTTTTTTGCCAATACGTTGCCACTCACCACCAATGTGCAGACTGAAGACAGCTTCTTTGAAGTTTTGAATAAAGAGAAAGAAACAATTAATGAGGGCATTGCCTATCAACAAGTCTCTTTCGACAAGCTGGTCAGTATTATGCATCCAGATCGCAGGCCAGGGGAAAATCCGCTGTTTCAAACGATGTTTACTTATGTGCAGAGCGGCAAAACGGATTTGGAGTTATCCAACCTAACTGTTGAAGCGTTAAAGGCAGATAAAAGCTCTTCGGCCTTTGACCTGACGATTGGGCTTAATGATACCGGAAGCGGAGTGCAATTATTTTACGAATACAACAATGATAAATGGTACGCGGCCTCATTGAGGCAATTCCATTACCACTACATTAACATTCTCCAGCAGCTGCTGCAGCGACCGGAGGCTACGGTTAGCAGCCACATGTTTTTGACCGCGGAAGAAATCAATAAAGTGATCTACGAATGGAATGATACTTGTACCGATTTCGGCTGTCTGGACAGCCGAAGGTTCATAAGCCAGATCAAAAAACAAGCTGAGAAGCATAGTCATCTGCGGGCTGTATTTTTGAGCGAAGAAGACAACATGAGTTATGAGGAGCTTGATCTGGCCTCAGATATGCTTGCTTCGAGGCTGATGCAATTGGGGATCGGGCGTGGCAGCCTTGTTGGATTGGGCTTGGAGAGATCTGTTGAGCTAGTCACCTCAATTCTGGCGGTAATTAAATGCGGCGGGGCATTTATGCCGCTTGATCCACAGCTGCCCTCCAAACGTCTGGCCCATATGATTTGTGAGTCGTCGTGTGCACTGATCATCACCCAGGAACAATATGCGGCTCTGTTTAAACCGATGCATAAGGTGGTCCTCGTCGGGATTAGCTCTTATTCAGCTGACTTAAGGTGTGAAATTGTGCACAATGAGCCGGCCGAGCCCAGCGATTTAGCCTATGTTATCTATACTTCCGGTTCAACCGGAACCCCGAAGGGCGCGATGAACAGCTATGAGGGATTATACAACCGGCTTCTTTGGATGCAGCGGCAGTTTGGTTTGGATGAGACCGATAAAGTGCTGCAGAAGACACCGCTCACTTTTGATGTGGCAGTATGGGAGCTGCTGTGGCCATTACTGCATGGAGCGGAATTGGTATTAGCCCGACCGGATAAACCGCATGATCCCGAATATATTGGGAATGTGATTGTCGAAAGGCATATTACGACCATTCATTTTGTTCCGGCCATACTGCAGCAGTTTATGGACTCCGTTCCAATAGAAAACTGCATTTCACTTAAAAATGTCATTTGCAGTGGAGAAGAGCTGAGTACCACATTACGTGATTCTTTTTTCTCTAAATCCGCTGCGCGTTTGTTCAACTTGTACGGGCCCGCTGAGGCAGCCATTGATGTAACCTGCTGGGACTGTGCGGAAGGCCGAGGCCATTCAAGTGTTCCGATCGGCAAACCGATTTCCAATCTCCGAATTTACATTCTGGATAAGTATCTTCTGCCGGTTCCCGTTGGGGTTTACGGAGAAATATGTATTGGCGGAATAGGAGTGGGCCTAGGATACATCGGAAATGAAGAGCTGACTAACCGCAGTTTTGTACCCAATCCTTACTCCAGACATCCTGCTGCTGAACGTCTGTACCGCACAGGAGACATGGGCAAATTCCTCGAAGACGGCACGATTATTTATGGGGGAAGAACAGATCAACAAATCAAGCTCAACGGTGCGCGGATAGAACTGGGTGAAATCGAGGCCGTATTTCGCCGTTACAACCGGATCAAAGAGATTCTTGTCCATCCGCTGAAGCAGAATAACGGGGGGCAGCTTATGATTGCCTATTATGTGAGCGATGAAGAGATTGCTGCTGCGGAGCTGCGAAACTATGCGAGAGCGTATTTGCCGGCCTATATGATTCCTGGCATCTTTATGAAACTTGAGAGATTTCCGTTAAATCGAAATGGCAAGGTTGATCGCCAGGCGCTTCCGCTGCCTGATGTGAGATTTAAAGAAGTGAGCAGCGCTCTACTTCCTAAAAATGAGTTTCAGGCAGAGATAGAATCTATCTGGCAAGAGTTGTTGAGTTTGGAGGGCCGTGCGATCGGCGTTTCCGAGAATTTTTTTGATCTGGGCGGCCATTCGTTATTAGCTCTAAAGCTAGTTAGTATTGTCAACAAAAGATTCAATACAAACATAACCATTATGGAGTTGTACCTAGGCGAATTTACGATTGCAAGAATGGCGGACATGCTGTCTGAACCGTCCTCAGCTGCAGCCCAAGGACAGCTGACGAAATCAGTGTTATCTCAATTAGGAATGTCATTGGAAGAAATTTTGCAAGTAGGCGAAGGAACATTAGGCCAGAGATAAATGATGGACAGGGAGGATATGATGGACCAAATACAACAGCGGGTGGAGGTATTGCTGCGCCTATTTGTAAAGTGTGATATTTCCTTGGAGCCCGAAAGTGCGTTCACAGATCTGGAAATGGATTCGCTTACTTACATCAAATTTATTGTTGAAGTTGAGCGGGCGTTGCAATTGGACTTTGATCCTTACCTTTTGGTAGCAGGACATTTTCCTACGGTTGGAGATTTAACGGCATATCTCTGGAGTAAAAATGGTGAAGGATGTGCCACAGATGCCTAACCTGCCGATCAAGTACCCTATGGTGAACAGCAGCATGAACAGTTCTCATCTGCTCAGTGTAGTGGAAGTCTGCTCTAGTAAGATGGATTGGCTGCATAACCATTATATTCATTTATATCTTGGAGCGAATATGGATGTGATGGATCTTGAATTTCTGTCACCCGAGCAATCTTTGGGGCATTTCCCCTATCTGAATTTTAAAGAGATCAGGCTTGGTCCTGAATGTGTTGCTGTAAAACAGATCTTGGATTGTCTTGCCGAGAAGGAGTATGTCGAAGTAAGCTTGGATGAATTTTATATAGAAGGTAAGCACTATTTTAATAAGGTTCATTTCGAAAGGAATTTTATGATTTACGGCTATGATGATCTTAGTCATACATTTAGTATTGCTGGCTCGGATTACGATAAAATCTTCGAGTTTCATGAGCTTCCCGCCGATCAGATCATATCATCGCTGCGCGCTCATGCATTCGAGCGGCATTCGATTCGCTCTGTCCGGCTAAATGAAGCTGATAAGATGCATTTTGAGCCAACTACACTGATCGCAAGCCTAGGGGATTATTACTATTCACGCCAGCCGAAAACCATGGTAACCTGCCCGGAAACAGATGGAGGTTCGTGTTGGGGGATGAAGGTGTATGGGGCGCTGCTAGACTATTTAGATAGGTTGGCGCGTAACGAAATTTTCTATTGTGTTCGTCCGTTTCATTTACTCTGGGAGCACAAAAAATGCATGGTTAACAGGCTTGGATATTTGTCTCAATGTGGATATAACCTTTCTGATTTCATTATGAAAGGCTATGAGGATATATACGAAACCACTCTTATTCTCAGAAACATTTTGGTGAAATATCATCTTGAGCCTGACCTTAACCTGTTGCGGATCGCTGCACGCACAGTGGAGAGTATCGATGAGCAAGAGCGCGCGCTTCTGTCAGCGCTTTTGAAAGAGTTTAGTACTGTAATCAGCAAAATAGAAGAAAAGGAGAATTCTCGGTGATACCCGATAAATGTGAAGTTGTTATTATTGGATCTGGAGCAGTCGGGGCATGTACAGCCTACTATTTAGCCAAAAAAGGGATAACCGATGTGGTAGTGCTTGAGAAAAGCGGAAGTTTAGGCGGAGCAACCACATCTATCTGCGCAGGCGGGATGCGAAGTCAGTTTACAACGGAGATAAATATTGAATTGTCCAAGTTAAGTTTTCGATTGCTGGAGCAGCTTGATTCGTATAACCTTGTTCAGGATGAAATGGACCAGTGCGGATATATGTTTATTTTCACGGCACAAGATAATCTTTCCGAGTTTTATGATGCGATGCTTTTGCAGCAAAGGTTGGGTGTGCAAACGGAATGGATGGAGCCTAAGCAGATTCAAAAGAAGCTGCCGATGCTGGTTCTCGAGGATGTAGCCGGTGCAACTTACAATAAGCAGGATGGATTGATCGACCCCAATAAGATTACAAACGCGTATATTCGGCTCTCCAGAGAGCTGGGTGTCAAATATTATCCTGGAGTCGCTGTAACGGACTTTATTACTGACGGTTCCGCGATACAGCAAGTGGTAACGTCAGAAGGAGCGATAACTTCGCGAGTTGTTGTAAATGCTACAGGCCCCTGGTCCAAATTTGTGGCTGCTAAAGCCGGAATTGAGTTGCCGGTAATCCCCTGCCATCAGCAGTTGTTGGTTACAGATGTGCTCCCATGGCTGCCCGCCGATTTTCCCGTTATTGTGTTCCCCGGGGAAGGTCTAGGCTTACATAAGGAGACAGGCGGTCTGTTAACGGGCTTGAATAAGCCCTTTGTTGCAGGGGTATGCGAAGATCCGGATTACAACTACTCAGACCCGGAATGGGAATATAAACATCTGGAAGCTGCTCTTCGTCGACTGCCTCGTCTCCAGGAAGCAACCATCAAATCCTGCTGGGGAGGGTATTATGATGACACGCTGGACTCCCATCCGGTGCTGGGCGCTGATAACAAAATCCAGGGGTTTTACCATGCGTCAGGATTCAGCGGACATGGTTTTATGCACAGCCCGGCCGCCGGACTCCTAATCAGTGAAGAAATAGCCGGGAATTCCGCACAAACATTAGACATATCATCATTGCGGTCCAATCGCTGGCTAACTGCAGCAGGCAGAAAAATTAATGAATGCTACAAGATTTAGAAGTATAGGAGGTTTATTGAAATGGAGAACTCTAAGAACCAAATGTTAAAGCTTATAGATAATATGCTAAACGCAAATGTGCTTCAGCGGACGGATCTCAAACGGTTTACCGCAAACCTTGAGCATTTACCGGATGATCCCGAAATGCTGCGTCTGGAGCTTGAATCCTGGTATCGTGGGATGGGGGTAGATCAGATCATTGGCAGAAAATTCGAACTATCGCCTTGTCCTTTTACAAGCGAAGAGATTCGTTCATCGAGAGAAAATGGAGAAATTATTTTGTGCTTTCCCAAGGGAATTACACGGGAACAGATTGGTGAGCTTACAAGAATTTCAAGCTGGGCCTTAAAAGATCCACTTGTGACAGCCGCAACGGAGCAGGAAGATTGCTGGATTCGCACATCGGCTGCGCTGTCGCCTTCATTAATGAAACACACAGGGCTAGAGGTTGCACACTTGGTGGAAGACAGCGGGGATCTTAACTTTAGTTTGGAAAGGTATCTTCTGTTCGTGGCTAGAGTGAGATTTTTGACAGGTAATACCCCGGATTCGGAATACTGGATTTGGCTTCCAAGAGGGAGATACGACCGTTCGGGAATGTTAATTGCCGGTTTTGACCGAAATGGCTGCTTTAATGTGCATGGCTGGATGCCCCAATTCTCTGCCAGTTTTTTGGGTGCCAGATTTGGAACACTTCCCGGTTCCGCTGCCAAAGTCGGTTCTTCCATCGTCTCAGATTCAGACCTCAGTTTCACTAAAATTTAACAATGGAGGCCGAAATCAATGGCAGATCGTCAGAGTAAAAGAGTAGCCTGTGTTATTCCCCCGTTTTACCGGCTTATTGAGTCGAAAAACAATAGGATCAGTCCTGCTATGCATTACATAGCGGAGATATTGCATCGTAGGGGTCATGCAGTCACGTTAATTAATGGCGATAATGCTCCAGATGATCATGATTATACAGAGCGGTACAGTATGACTATGAACAGCTGGCTTATGCAGGAACGCTGTACTCGGGGGCATGAAAGCTTTGATATGGTCATAAATGAGCTAGAATGCTTTCAGCCTGATTATGTGTTTATTGGTGTTGGCGATGTTCTGATGCCTACTGTCGAGCTTGGAAGCACTCAGTCCTGTGCATACCTTGCAAAAGAGATAAAGAAGAGATGGGGAGATAAGGTTACCTGTATTGGTTATGGACATTTGCTTAAACATGCCAAGCTGAAGGATATGGCTGATTTGGATACGATCATTGTTGGAGAAGGCGAGGATCTTGCGGTTTCTGTAGTAGAGGAGAATGCAAGGGGAACGCTGCCTGTTAAATGGGCCCAGCAATTAAACGATCTTCCGATATTGACAGATTCATATTTAGCGCAGAAAAATAAGCCGGAAGACTGGGACTACATTATGTCTATGCGCGGGTGCCCCAAACGCTGTACATTCTGTTATCAGCCCTCGCTGCGTGGCTGCAATGTCTCCTTTATGTCTCCCGAACGTTTTGTTAGCGAAATCCGCTACCGCATTGAACATATGCATGTATTTGGATTTTATTTCTCAGATATGATCTTTCTGCCGGGCTTAGGCAAACGCACTTCAGAAATGCTTAGATTGCTGATTGAACTAAAAGAGGAGTACTCTGAGTTTCACTGGTGGGCAGAGGCGCGCGTGGACATCTGTGTGAGACAGAATATCCTTGATAAGATGAAGCAGTCGGGGTGCGTGCATTTGAAATTTGGTGTAGAAATGGCCAATCAAAGTATGCTGCAAGTGGTGAATAAAGGAATTAGATTGACGGAAGTCGAGGAAGCTTTCCGCATGGCAGCGGAGGCGGGAATCAAACGGACAGCCTATATTTTGCTGGGATGCCCTGGATTCAATGACCAAGATTATATAGAGATGTTACCTTTTTTTAAAGCCTTAAAGGCTGATAATTATGTGATAAATATTAATGTTCCTTATGTTGGCACACAGCTATATGAACAGGTGAAGGAACAGCTTTTTGATTTTGGAATTTATAAAGATGGTGAAGAAAGTTACATGCATACTTCCTTGGTGATGCAAAAATTCTGGGGAATTTCTGATGAAACACGGGATAGTTTTTTTGCACTTCAAGGTGAGAAAGATGATGCAAAAGTAAGGAATTATAAGCGGAAAATTGTAGAGAAGGATGCTTTTATAGAGAATGACGTGTTGTCCTTTCATGAATAGGATCCGCAAGTACTTATGAGCTGAAGGAGTAGCGATGAGCGATGGAGATTTTCGGGGTGAAGGTGGCTAAGCTAATATCTGAACCTGCGTTAGAAACATTAATGTGGCGCATCCCCCAACAAAAGAGAGAGCGGCTTAAACGCTTTAAAAGAGTGGAAGCGTTACAGCATTCTCTTATTGCTGAATTGCTGGTTCGTGTAAGCTTAAATAAACGGTTAAAAGTGAACAACCGCGATCTCGAGTTTGTTACAAATGTCTACGGAAAACCCTCCCTAAAAAAAAGGGAGGGTACTGTAGAGTTTAATATTTCGCATTCAGGAGAATGGGTGGTTTGCGCATTGGATGAATTGCCGATTGGTATTGACATTGAGCAGATTCAGCAAGCCGATCTTAATATTGCTAAGCGTTTTTTTTCGCAAGATGAATATGTCCAATTGACGGAATGTGAAGAGATGGGCCGGATGAGTCTGTTCTTTGACCTTTGGACACTTAAAGAAAGCTATATCAAAGCGATAGGGAAGGGATTATCTCTTCCATTGAACTCGTTTTCGTTTCGTTTAAACAACGGAATTCAATTGGAGAACGATGACACAATCGGATTGTATCACTTTAAGCAGTATCATATTGATGAGAAATATAAATTAGCCGTATGTGCGCAAAACCCTTTATTTCCCGGGGAGGTTTCAGTGGTAAACCAATGCCAATTTCACCAGGATTGCATGCAACTATTGGATGCTTTTTAACGATCTAAGCCTAGGTGATATTGAACTTGTTACAGAGAAGCGGCTTATCTACAGATAAGTTGCTTTTTGTCTTGCACGTTTTCGCTTTATCTAGATTTGAAGTTTTCTGCCAAGGTGTTAATATTCCCTCATCGGTTATATGCATAAGTCATTGATGTGATGTAAAATGTCCATGAGTGATTAATGCTGGAGATTTGATCAAATATTGATGGAACAGGAAACTCGCATACGCGATGCAAGGAATTGTTCAAATCTGAAGATAACTATCGGAGGGACCAGAGATGGCTGAGCAAAAGATGATTGAAGTGCCGTTTCAGCAATGGGTAAACGATAAGGAGCTGTGGGTACAGCTTAATGATTTGATGATGCAGGAGAGTAAACTCCCAGGACCACGAGTGAATTTGGAGCTCTCAGACCATTTTGCCAAACAATTCGCTCATCCTAATCTAACAGATACAGGCTGGGAGCTGCTCGTCTCTTGGACTGACATTACTGAAGCTGAAGCTGGGGTGAATGATCCCCGTGAGTTTCTGCCGTTTTGTGCAGTTAGGGCGTTGGGTGCTTATTACAGTTACGCTGGAGAAGAACAGCAAGTAGTGATTCAAAACAGCATCAAGACAGCTATGAATGATTCGCGATGGAGGGTGCGTGAAGCGTCTGCTATGGCGTTGCAAAGTATAGGGGAGGATGATTTCACCCTGCTCAGGCAGCTGATTGACATGTGGGAGAAAGATGCGAACAGGCTTGAACAACGGGCTTTTGTAGCGGCGTTAGCACATCCTCCTCTTTTAAAAAAGAAAGAAAATACGCTGTATTGTCTTCAGTTGGCTGCCGGAATCATGGAGAGTATAGATGGTGGGGGAGCGCAACATGAGGACGCTGAGCATTTTCGTGTATTATCTAAGGGACTTGAATACAGCTTGAGTGTATTTGTGGCGAATGAGCCTGAAGAAGGCTTTGTTATGCTGGAGAGATTTGCAAAGAGCCGAGATGCCCGAATCCTTAAGATTGTGAAGAGTAATCTTGGCAAATCGCGTCTGAGTAAAAAATATGCTGCCCAGGTGGCTGAGATCCTAAAGGAATTCGATAAGATAAGATAAGATAGGAAAAGACACTTAGGATACGAGTGCCATTTGGCAGTTGTATTTAATCATTTTTTTTGTTTTTACTTATATTAGAATTAACAATTAAAGAAACAAAGAGAATTAATATAATCAAAGAAAACCACTCTATGGATTGTTCGAATATTAAACTGTACATTATATTAATAAATTCAAAGACAGCTATTATTATTATAAATATGTCCCAACGATCTTTTTTCATTAAAATGCACCATCCAAATCTATATGGAGAATATTGATAGATTATAAGTTGTTCATATCTTCAAAAGTTTGACAAATGCATGAAATGTAACTATTATAGTTGCATCTGAAGGATGTTTTGCAGCAAGGCAGAAGGAGAGATTTCCATGAATATTAGCACCCGATTTGCGGTAGCCATTCATATATTAACGTTGATTGACAGCAATAAAGAAGGCAAAAGCACGTCGGAGTGGATAGCTGGTAGCGTAAACACAAACCCTGTAGTTATCCGTCGGCTTACGAGTATGCTGCAAAAAGCAGGACTAGTAAATGCACGCCCCGGAGTCGCAGGCGCCTCGCTTACACGTAGCGCATCCGAGATTACGCTGCTGCAGATTTATAAGGCAGTTAATGCGGTGGAAGAGGACTCGTTGTTTTCTGTACATGAGCATCCTAATCCAGATTGTCCTGTTGGCAAGAATATAGCCAGTGCAATTGTACCTGTGTTCTCACTCGCCCAAAAAGCAATGGAGAATGTTCTCCAGGAGGTTACATTGGAACAGATTGTGAATGAAATGCCAGAACTATGATTCCTCCATATCACAGCTTAGAAGTAAGGCCAGAACATGTGAAAACGTGATTCTGGTCTTTTTTGGCTTAATTAGGTTTATGGTCAAAGAAGGGAAGTAAGAGAGAATATAGAATCTGTATTTAGAAGCCGGATTAAAGATAATATACATACATACATTGAGGGAGAGCTTAAGAATGTTAAAAAAATTACTGCCTATACTACTAATTATAGTAATGATTACCGGATGTAATGAATCAAGGGATACCACTAAATACGAGGATACTAATTTTGGAATCACCTTTAACTATCCGGATGATTGGGTTGTAACTGAGAAGTATGGAGCGCCATTATGGTTGATAGTCTCTACGACTGATTATAAACCTGCTGAGGGACTTAAAGGTCCGGGAGTAATGCTCTTTGGATTTAAGCCTAAGGACATGGAGCTTGTCAACAAATGGCTCGAGGATGCCCAAACGAATTACAACAACGGGGCGGAGCTGACAAAAAGTAAAGCTAGTTTAGGCGGGTTAGAGTCCGTAAAGTACGAAACTGAAGTATTCGAAGAGGAAGGGAGTAAAGGAAAAGCTATCTATTACGTTATTGAGGAACCGGAAATGTCATTTATGGTGCAGTTCCCTTATAGTGTGGATGAAGTACATAAAGAAGATATGAAGAGGATAGAGGATATTTTACAATCCATAAAGTTTACAAAAGATTAAGTGTGACTAGAACGAGGTAGCTGGAATGGTGGAATGTACGGTATAAATACCTTTGAAATGGGCTGAAGTGGCTGGAATGGTGAAATGTACGGTATAAATGCCTCAGATTTGGCTGAAATCATCCAAAGTAGCAAAAAGAGAAGCAAAAATGTCCTATAAATGAGCAACAGTCGCAGAATGAGCGAAAAGAAAGGCAAAAATGCCTTATAAATGAGCAACAGCCGCTGAAGTGTGAAAAGAAAGGCAAAAATGCCCTATAAACGAGCAAGAGTCGATGGATGAACTAAAAGAGAAGCAAAAATGCCTTATAAATGAGCAATAGTCGCTGAAAGTGTGAAAAGAAAGGCAAAAATGCCCTATAAACGAGCAACAGTCGATGGATGAACTAAAAGAGAAGCAAAAATGCCCTATAAACGAGCAACAGCTGCTGATGCAGTACAATTAGTTTTAGGATAAGTAATTTTTTTAAAGATCAATATATACGGAGGTTCTACAGTGGAGCAAATTGCAATAATCTCAGACATTCATGGAAATATACCGGCCCTTACGGCCGTTTTAGATGACATCCAGCAGCGGGGAATCAGCAGAGTCTTTTGTTTAGGCGATATTGTTGGAAAAGGACCGAACTCAGACCTAGCCGTTGATATCATAAAAAAGAATTGTGAAATCAGTGTTATGGGGAACTGGGATGATTTAATGAATCAGGATGTTGATTTTGAGATGGCTCGGTGGTGCCGCGGGTTGTTAGGTCCAGAGCGCCTAGCTTATTTAAGCACGTTGCCGTTTTCGATTGAGTTTATGATGAGTGGTAAATTTGTACGGTTATTTCATGCTTCGCCACGAAGCCTGTATTAACGTGTTCAACCTTGGGATGATTATGAAAAGCGATTGTCTTTGTTTGATTATTCTGATCTCTGCCAGGAAAAACGACAAGCGGATATCGTAGGTTACGGGGATATTCATAATGCTTTTATTCAACATCTAGAAGGTAAGACCTTATTTAACGTAGGCAGTGTGGGGAATCCGCTTGATCTAACCCAGGCATCTTATGTGATTATGGAGGGAGAATACATGGGAGTGTCAGCAGCTCCTTTGAATATGCAATTTGTAAGAGTGCCTTATGACATCGAGTTAGCTGTTCAACAGGCCGTTGAGGCAGATATGCCAGCTGCAGAGCCTTATATTCGTGAGCTTAGAACCGCGCAGTACAGGGGAAGTGTCCGGGGATAATAAAGGAAAGGATAATAAAGGAAACAAAAAGTCAAACTGCAACCCTGATCCAAGCCATCAAAAAGTAATGGAGGGAACAAATTGAAGCTTAGTCACGTATTTGAGCAATTCCCTACTTTGGAATCCGAGCAATTATTACTGAAAAAGATTGAAGTCAGCAACCTTAATGAGGTATTTGGGATATATAGCAATGATCAAGTGTTTGAGTACTGTGGAATTATTCCGAAACATAATAAAGATACAGTCAAGAATATGATCGGTCATTTCGAACGTGATTTTACCAAAGGGGTAAGAGTGAAATGGGGGATTTTCCTCAAAAATAACCCTTACATATTGCTAGGTATCATCGAAGTTATGGATTTTAATCAAAAGGTGGATATGGTGACGATCGGTTACTTTTTGGCGGAACCTTATTGGGGAAAAGGGATTGCAGCTCAGGCCATTCAGTTAGTGGTGAAATATTTATTTGAGACTGCAGAAGTCAATCGAATTCAAGCTGAGGTTATGCCCTTTAATGAACGATCGAAGCGGGTGCTTTTGAAAAATGGCTTTACGAAAGAAGGCACGTTAAGGCAGGCGCATGTATGGTCAGGTAAAGGGCTGGTGGATCTGGAGATCTACAGCATTTTGGCAGAGGAATATTTTGCAAGCATCGGTAAGCCAAGAGTGAGCAATAGGATGTAATCCTAGTGAAAGAAGGGGAAATCATGGGCACTATCGTAGTGATTGGCGGGGGAGAGTTAATCGAGCTTGAAACGCTGGAAATTGATCGTAAAGTTGTGCAGCTAACTCAAAAGGCTAAGCCGAAGGCGTTATTTATTCCAACAGCCAGTAGTGATGCGCCAGGGTATTGTGATACTTTTAGCAAAGTATATGGCGATATTCTTGGATGTGAAACAAGTCACTTATTGCTTGTGAGCCAAACCTACACTCATGATGAGATTACAGATTTAATTACAGCTGCTGATTTGATTTATGTTGGTGGAGGCAATACCCGAAAGATGCTGGAGATTTGGAAAAATACAGGGGTAGATACGCTTTTGAAAGAAGCTTACTCCTCTGGAACCGTATTGGCCGGGCTTAGCGCAGGTTCCATCTGTTGGTTTGAATATGGGCATAGTGACTCTGAGGCGTTCGACGATCAGGGGGAATGGCAGTATATCAAGCTTGAAGCCATGGGGATTCTGCCGGGCATTCATTGTCCGCATTATAATGAGGATATTCGGGTTGAAGATTTTACACGCATGGTTAAAGGTGGAGGTTTGCCTGGAATCGCGGTGGATAACAATTGTGCAATCATCTATAAAGATAAGGAATATAAAGTGATGTCGACCAGAGAAGAAGCTAAAGCCTACCGTGTGATTGACTCCGAGCAAGGTGTTGTCGTAACGGAAATAGAAGAACATCCAAGCTACAGACCTCTTTATGAACTGTATAGTGCGTTATGATTATTTTTGAAAAGCAAGAGATCAGACTGAGAACACTTGAGCTAAACGATGCCGCATTACTTGTAAAATGGCTCTCAGACCCCGTTGTACTGGAGTTCTATGAAGGTCGTGATCGCCCGCATGATTTGGAGCTGGTGAAGGAGCATTTTTACGACGAGCAAGCTGAAGTTACACGGTGTATTGTGCAATACAAGGAGCGGGATATAGGTTATCTCCAGTTTTATCTTATAGATGATGAAGAATTAGAGGTGTACGGCTACGTGGGATTCGAAGGTCAAATCTTTGGGATGGACCAGTTTATTGGCGAGCCTGATTTATGGAATCAAGGAATGGGTTCGCGACTCATTAAAGAAACGGTTAATTATCTTATAAAAGCAAAACAGGCTGAAAAAATTGTCATGGACCCGCAAGCCTGGAATAAAAGAGCCCTTAGAGTATACGAAAAGATTGGCTTTGTGAAAAAGAAATACCTTGAACAGCACGAACAACATGAAGGAGAGCTAAGAGATTGTTGGTTGATTGAATACACGAAGCAGGCGAGACAATAAATATCTTTTTAACAATCGGATAAGGAAGGTGCACTTATTAAACTCCTGTTTGTCTGCAGCCAGAATCGCTGGAGGAGTCTAACTGCGGAGAAGATCTTTCAAGGAATTGATGGTCATGAAGTGAGATCAGCAGGGACTGAAGATCATGCCAGAATTAAAATTTCTGAAGGGCATTTGGGTTGGGCGGATGTGATTTTTGTGATGGAGAAGAAACATGTTCGAAGAATTCAAGATAAATTTAGAGACTGTGTAAGGGGCAAAAAATTAATTTGCCTGAACATAGCTGATGACTATAAGTATATGGATGAAGACTTGATCGGCCTTTTGGAATCCAGTGTATCCGAATATTTACTGGAATGGAGCAACAAAAATGAGAATTAGAGCAGAAACTGTGGCAGACTATAATGAAGTATTTCAAGTGAATGTTAAGGCTTTTGGTGATCGGGAAGATGAAGCGCAGTTGGTCGAAAACATTCGTTCAGAAGCAAGGAATCGGCAAGGCGCTGATCCAAGAAGGGTTAGAAAGATGTAGAACGCTCGGATATGAGCTTGTCTTTTTGATCGGGCATCCCGAATATTATCCAAGATTCGGATTTCAACCCGCAGGGCTACATGGGCTGGAGTTGAAACAATTCGCGGTACCGGAGAATGTCTTTATGGTCTGTGAGCTGAAGGAAGGCGTACTGCAGAGGATTAAGGGAGAGTTGAAATACCCGGAAACCTTTTTTTGAATTACTTATTATATGTTCCTGTGAATCATGTTTGGCTGTGCACCAGTCGACATGATTTTTTTATAGGTAATTGACAAACATATAGAAGGTAACTATACTAAAGATAGTTAATTTGTAACTAAAACAGTTACAGCATGATTGGGAGGAATTTATAATGACGACTAAAACAATACTTCAACCAGACACTCAGATCGGTCTGGTGCAAATTAGAGTAAGCAATTTGGAGCGTTCGCTCACCTTTTATCAGAATGTTATGGGATTAAGCGTTTTGCGGCAGACTGGCCGCGAAGTGGAAATGACCGCTGACGGTCAGAATGTGTTATTGATCTTGCGGGAGATTGAAAATGCGCGGGTGATCCGCCCTAATTCTGTGGCTGGGTTGTATCATTTCGCTATCCTTGTTCCAGATCGTCCTAGCCTTGGATTGGTTGTGCGCAATTTGATCTCTTCGGGGATTGAAGTGGGGCAGGGGGATCATCTGGTCAGTGAAGCGTTGTATATTCAGGATCCAGATAATAATGGGATTGAAATCTATCGAGATCGTCCTAAGAGTGAATGGAAATATGATGCGGAAGGGCATGTAATGATGTCCACTGATCCAGTGGATGTAGATGGACTATTGGCAGCTTCTGAAGGTTTATCATGGAACGGGCTGCCAGCGGGAACAGTGATTGGGCATGTACACTTTCATGTGGGGAATTTAAATAAGGCGAAAGCCTTCTACGTCGATTTGCTTGGTTTTGAACTAACAGCTAATTATGGAAGTGCTGCTATGTTTATCTCTGCTGGTGGCTATCATCACCATATCGGGCTGAATGTTTGGGCTGGACAGGGCGCACCTGCGGCTCCAGCTGATACTGTGGGGATTGATTATTTTACCTTAATTCTTACGAATGAAGAGGAACGCAACGCTGTGGTGGAGCGAGTTCGGCAGGCTGGGTACGCAGTTACAGAAGTGAATGGAAATCCTACATTCCAAGATCCTTGGAACATTGGAATCAGACTTGTTTTAGAGAGATAATTATATATCCATTTTCGTCCATTTATTTTATAATATTGGAAATAGATGGGCGGAAGGGTGAAGTTTGTTGGAAGCATTCAAAATGGCGTATATCATTCTTTGTCATAAGAATCCGGAGCAGATCAATTTGCTAATCGATAGTTTAACTAACGAGTCCGTAGAGTTTTTCCTTCATGTCGATCAGAAAAGTAATATTGAAGCTGATATTATTCATCGTAACGATATTCATTTTGTGGAAAAGCCTATTGATGTGCAGTGGGGGCATTACAGCCAGATTGAATGCATTTTGAAGTGCTTTTCGCTGATCAAAGAACATGGGGATTTCAATTATATCCACATCCTAAGCGGTCAGGATCTGCCTCTGGCTTCAAATGAAGTGATTCTAGATTTCTTTAAGGGGAATGAAGGTAAGGAATTTGTGAAGTATTTGCAGCTGCCTAATGCTGCGGAAACTTGGGGATGTTACGAGCGGGTCTCAGTTTATTATCCTAGATTCCTCATCTCAAGGACCCGGCGTATGACAGCGATCCGAATGAGGTACATTAAACTAATTATGAGCGTTCCGTTTCTGCAAAGAAGATTAAGCGCTCTGCCGAACGGTTTATATAAAGGCTCAAACTGGATGTCTATTACAGGTGGATGTATGGAGTGCATCTTGGATTTTACAAAAAGCTCTCCGGAATACGTCAGATTTTTTAGGAACACTTTATGTGGAGATGAAATCTTTTTCCATACGATAATTTTGAATAGTGTTTATAAGATGCATGTGCTGAATGAAATTAAGCGGTATACAGATTGGGAAACAGGACCGGATTATCCTAGAACGCTAACGATTGAAGACTATGATCGGATCACTCAACGGGGCACGGAATGCTTTTGGGGGAGAAAATTTGATCTCGATATCGATAGAACCATCGTTCAGGAGCTCCTTGATATAAATATTAAAGCGAAAACATCGTAAACTCAGGAGGACAATCATATGAAAATCGCAGTTGTTGGAGCAAGTGGAAAAGCTGGAAGCCGAATTACGCAGGAAGCGTTGGATAGAGGTCATGAAGTTACAGCGATTGTGCGGGATGCATCTAAAGTAACAAATAGTAAAGCGAATGTCGTTGAAAAGGATGTATTTGCACTTACCGCTGAAGATTTGCAGGGGTTCGATGTGGTTGTAAATGCTTTTGGTGCGCCGTTTGGACAAGAACATCTGCATGTGGATGCCGGGAATGTGCTTATTGAAGCGTTGAAGGCTTCGCCCGATACAAGATTGATTGTAGTTGGGGGTGCAGGAAGTCTTTATGTAGATGAAGCCAAAACGCTTAAAGTAGTGGATACGAATGACTTTCCTGACTTTATTAAGCCAACAGCGACGAATCAAGCCAAGAATCTGGAGATTCTGCAAGGGACAGATGCACTCTCTTGGACCTTTGTTAGCCCATCTGCTAATTTTGCCATCGGCACAAGAACGGGTTCTTATGTAAAAGGTAAGGATAATCTTCTGGTGAACTCCAAAGGCGAGAGTTATGTCAGCTACGAAGATTATGCCGTTGCTATTGTCGATGAAATCGAACAGCCGCAGCATATTCGTGAACGGTTTACGGTGGGTTCAGAGTCTTAAGTGATAATGAAGAATAACGATCCTATATAACAAGAGAAGGCAGAGCCGGATTTCAGGCTCTGTCTGTTTTTGTATCATTACAGCTTTCCTTTTCCTTCTGCTAGTTCAGCAATACGTCTGTTTGCATCTCCGCGGTAGCGTCCACCGTGATAACAAATGACCGTATCGATCTCATACTTAGAGAATTTGTTCAGAGAGGACAAAGCCAGCTTCATGTCAGGTGTGGCGGAAGGAGTGGGACCCTGTAGCTCGCCATCCTGAACGGTCAAGGCATCGGCGGCAATAAGTGTACGGCTATCATGATGGTAAAGACTGAGATGCCCTGGGCTATGGCCTGGGGTATGGATCACCGTAATTCCACCGGCAAAAGGTAACTTTTCTCCATCCACAAGCGTTTGATCCACTTTTCCTTTAGGAGGATGGGCTAATACAGAGAGGAAGGCACGCCGCCATTCCTCAGGTACATGAGCTGGGATCATAGCCGCTGCCGCCGCTAAAGCTTCAGGAGTGTGCTTAAGGAGCATTCGCTCTCCTTGAATATAAGGCTGCTCAATTTCATGAGCCAGAACAGTAAGCTCTAGATCTTCATCAGCCAATAGGGCAGGGAGGCAACCAATATGGTCTAAATCCTGATGCGTGATAATAAGGATACGGAGCTTCTCCCAAGGCACATGCGCTTCTTTTAGAGCCTCTTTGAAAGTAGAGAGTAGACCCGGGAATCCGGTATCGACGAGTACGGCGGCATGTTCATCCCAGAGTAGCGTGGGGTAAATCGTGTCTTTTCCACCCATAACCTGCGCTGTAATCTCGAGCATTTCTATTCCTTGAGCAATGTACATTATATCCCTCCGTGATTGATAATAAGAGCGACGCCGTGAGGCTAATGCATATATTACTCAAAACTGAAAATAAAAACAATAGATAAATATTTCATTATAACACAAATAAATATTTATGTCAATATGTATCTGATGGAATTTTTGTGGAATTTGTAGGGGATTTTAATGTTAAGAATCTTTTGCTAGATTTTGCCCTTGCCTAAAGCTTTGCGATATAATAATCAAATATAAAAAAGGGAGTTGATGTGGTTTGGAGACATTTCTAGTTGTACTCGTCCTACTTGGGCTTATCGCAATATCCAACATCATAAACCGATTCATTCCCTTCGTGCCGATACCCTTAATACAAATTGGCTTGGGTGTAGTGGTCGTACTATTGCCTTTGGGAATACATATGTCACTGGAGCCAGAGTTGTTTTTCGTGTTATTTATTGCTCCGCTTTTGTTCAATGACGGAAAGCGAACACCAAGAAATGAGTTATGGAACCTGCGGGCTCCAATCTTAATGCTGGCACTAGGCTTGGTATTTGCTACAGTGCTTATCGCTGGATATTCCATTAACTGGATGATCCCCACCATTCCACTCGCAGCTGCTTTTGCGCTGGCAGCGATTTTATCGCCGACAGATGCTGTGGCGGTAAGCGCAATCGCTGGGAGAGTACATCTTCCCAAGAGTATTCATCGTATTCTAGAGGGCGAATCATTGATGAATGATGCCTCTGGCCTTGTTGCGTTTAACTTCGCTATTGCAGCAGCTGTTACAGGCATATTTTCTTTGCCGAAAGCCTCCATTAGCTTTGTGATTATCGCTTTAGGTGGGCTAATTGTCGGAGCAATACTCGCGTTCCTCCTGATTCGGTTCAGTGTATTTATCCGCAGACTGGGGATGGAGGACATCACAGTACATGTGCTGCTGCAAATCCTGACTCCTTTCATTGTGTATCTGATTAGTGAAGAAATAGGGGTATCCGGCATTTTAGCTGTGGTTGCAGCAGGGATAATTCATGCGGTCGAGAAGGATCGTGCAGTTTCGCCACAGTATAAGCTACAGCTGGTATCCGCCAGCACATGGTCTGTGCTGCTCTACATCTTGAATGGCTTGGTCTTCCTTATTCTCGGATTGTCGATTCCAGATGTTATAGAAGTGATCTACCGGGATACAGCAGTGGACAATCTTATGGTGATTGGTTATGTATTAGCGATAACGTTACTGCTTTTTGTGCTGCGTTTTATATGGGTATATGTATTTTCCCTGGCTGGCGCCGGCCTGCAAAAAATGGAAAAATCGTCTATTAAGTCCATGCTAATCCTGACTATTTCAGGAGTGCGAGGCGCGGTTACTTTAGCCGGTGCCTTTTCGATTCCTTTTGTGTTAGGAGATGGCTCACCTTTTCCTGAACGTGATCTAATTATCTTTATCGCTGCGGGTGTGATTCTGATGTCGCTGCTGATCGCTAGTATCTTTTTACCAATTCTCGCAGGTAAAGAAGAGCCGGTTGCCGAACCAGGGGACACTGAGGTTGAACAGGCGGCCAAATCTAAGGTCGTTGCTGCCGGGATAACGCTGCTTCAAAGTATGATGACGGAGGAGAGCAAGGATTCCGCACAGCCAGCTTTGAGTGAATTCAGAGAAAAGGTTTATAGTCTGAACCGCGAGGATCAAGCAAACGATCCGGCATTTGAGGAACTCCGTCGGCTTGGGGTTGAAGCAAGGATAGTGGGCTTGCATGCTGAACGCAAAGAGCTGACCCGATTGCTTACTAACAATGAGATTCCTGCCTCAGTGGCTCAGAAAATGGAAGAATTCTTGGATCATAGTGAAGTTTTCTTAGCCAGAAGTCTCAACTCTCAAATTAGATTATCCCTTACAGAGATTAGAAGGCTATTTGCGGGGATGTTCTCAGGACAAAACGAACGGGAAGCTAGCCAACAAATGCTGCAACAGGCTGAATGTGCAAGAAAAGCTAAGGTTTCTATGTCCCGCGCAGCAATAGCTGCTGTTAATGCAAGTATGAATGAGAACAACCGAAAAGCAGTAGAGAAGGTTGCATGCAGTTATGAGCAACTAATCTCACGCTTCGAGCAGGGTCAAGGCTGGACAAAGGATGGTCTCGTTGATGATCAAAAGCTTGAATTGAAACTGAAAGCTATTCAGGAGCAACGGGATAAGGTGCAGCAAATGTACCAGGATGGAACCATTAACCGCAAGCTAGCCGGTAAATTACGCAAGTTCGTCGATCATTTGGAAACATCCATTTGGGAGGATTAGCTGTGCTGAACAAAGTAATGGGAGAAAGCTTGTTATTCACTGAAATTCGCGAAGAGCATCTGTCGGATGTACTCGATATTTATAACTATTACGTGCTGAACACTACGGTTTCTTTTCATACCGAGCCTTTAAGTTTGGACGAAATTCGGCAATCAGTGATGAATGATGATCCGCGGTTCAAATCATACGTTATATTATCCTGGGATAATGTTATTCAGGGCTATGTTCTGATTGCTAGACATAAGAGTAAGCCGGCTTATGATAGCTCTGGGGAGATCAGTGTGTATTTGAAACCGGCTTGTGTGGGTAAAAGAATAGGACAGCATGCCTTACGCTTTATTGAAAAGAGAGCTGCCGAACTGGATTTCCATGTGTTAGTAGCTACCGTTTGCGCAGAGAATGAACGCAGTCGCCAGCTTTTCTCAAAGAATGGATATGAACAATGTGCCTACTTCAAGGAGATTGGCTGTAAATTTGGTCGAAGACTGGATATCGCCAGCTATCAGAAAATCTTAGGGGGAACTTAAAGATGAAACTTGCGGAAGCATTAGTGAACCGAAGTGATCTTACCCGTAAAATCGCGCAGCTAAAGCAGCGGCTCGATCGGGTCGTTAAGGTGCAGGAGGGGGAAGATCCGGCAGAGCAGCCGGAGGCTCTTTTGCATGAGCTAGAAATAGCTGTTAACGAGCAGACGATTTTGATTCGAGCGATTAATCGAACGAATTCATCTGTTGCCTTCAATGAGAATTGGAGTATTGCCGATGCCCTAGCCGAACGGGATAAAATGCTTCAGCTGCGGAAGCTGTTTAGCGATTTGCTTGAGCAAGCTTCGATCACTCAGGATCGGTATAGCCGCTCTGAGGTTCGTTTCCAGAGAACGGTGGATGTCGCTGAGATTCAGAAACGGATTGATGAACTGTCTAAGTCTTATCGCGAGTTGGATTTTAAAATTCAGGAGAAAAACTGGACGGTAGCCTTAATCACACCGTAAAAAGCTTTATCACAGCAGAAGGTAACTGATCTTCATAAAAGCGAGCGCAACCCGCCAACAGGGAAAGTTGGACAAATTGACAGATGCCGGGCCATATCTGACCAATCATAACTTAGCCCCGTACTGTAACAACTGTAAAGAGTACCTATTAATGTAACTACCAAGCGCTGATTTATGTAAGAACGGTGAGGGTGGGGACGGGGATATTTTTGCTGTGGTTAGGCTTTTACATAACATGAACTGTCTCTATTAGGATAGGTATATTCGTCATACATAATGTGAAATAATGTCGAATAAAGTTGAAAAAAGTTGAATAAAATTTGCATTATCGGCCTGTTTTGCCTATCTTATCGCTCGTTATCTTGTATAATTTACGAATACGCACGAGGACTTCCTAAACCGCTGATCTATTCGTATGTTGATTGTACAGGATGAGAGAGTGATTCATTGGCCGAGAAGGTTTAGTGGCCCTTGTCTCTTCAAACATTCTACTATTCCTTTCATGAAAGAGAGAAGTGACAAGTGACCATGAAATCAATTGCCTGGGTAACCGACAGTACATGTACAATCGATCCTGAATTCGCCAAGAACAACCATGTGTATATTGTTCCTTTACGTCTGATTATTAACAACGAGTGTTATAAAGAAAATATAGATATTACGATCGATGAGTTCTATGAGAAAATGCGTCAGCATGATCAAGTAGGCAGCTCACAGCCGCCAATCGGTGAGTTTATCGAGTTATACGAACGGTTGAAGGAAGAATATGATGAGATTATCGCGGTGCATCTTTCGACAGGGCTTAGCGGAACATACAATGCTTCCATGCAAGGTGCTGAAATAGCGGAAGCTAATGTTATTGGAATTGATTCCAAGGTTGGCGCTTATCCGATTCGGGAAATGATTACGCGAGGTATTCATTGGCACAAGATGGGCTTTACTGGCCTAGAGATTAAAGAAAAGATAGAGAATATCATTCAAAATATGTCCTTCTACTTAATTCCTGCAAGCTTGTCCCAGCTTCACCGTAGTGGGCGTGTTTCTGGTACACAGGTAATTCTTAGTCAATTACTACGGATAAATTTGCTGCTGCGTTTTGACGAGGGCAAGGTCATTGTTGTGGAAAAAATCCGCACGATGAAGAAGACGAAGCAGGCGCTGTTAGATATCTTTAAACAGGATGTTGGACTTGTTAGCGATGTGTGCATCATGCATTCCAATAATTTAGAAATGGCGCTGAAGCTAGAAGAAGACATCAAAGAGATGGCGCCTGATTTACGTACGGAGATTATGACTTACATTCCTGCCGTGGCTGTTCATGCGGGTGAAGGTACCGTGGGACTTTCTTGGATTAAAAATAACCGGATCAATAGTATTTATTCGGAGGTTGAACCTGTAGCAGTACTTGTGTAGATAGGATAGTAAACAAAGAAATCGCTTCTTGGAAGAGGGACGGATGATCCTCATTATACCAAGAGACGATTTCTTTTTTTTGAATCTATGAGATGACGTTGTAAGAAGGTTATGCTTTGCTTGCACGACGGCGGAACATTTGTCCGATAACTTCACTCAGTACCAGTCCAGCCGCAATTGCGCCAGAGAGCATTAATGCCCGAACAGCGATTTCTACAGCCAGATTATAGTTTTCTTCTACAAATCTACGCATAGCATCGTAAGCAAGGCCACCCGGAACAAGTGGGATAATACCGCCTACACTAAAAATAATAACCGGCATTTTGAAGGATCGGGCAAACAGCTGGCTGACGATGCCCACCACTACAGTAGCCGCAAACGTAGCAACAACAGGCCCACACTCTACATCAAGGATTACATACACCATCCAGCCTACCATTCCAGCAAAACCACACTGCAGTAGAGCGCGCTTAGGCGCATTAAATAAAATACAGAAGGTTGCCGCGGCGATAAAACTGGTTATAAGTTGCAAAATCATGAAGGGCTAACCTCTTTCACATGGAAAATTAAAATAGTGATAGTACAAGCCCAATGCCTGTACCGATCGCAAAAGCAGTTAGAAAGGCATCTGCTCCTTTGGATATGCCTGAGACCAGATGACCAGCCATCAGATCACGAACGGCATTAGTAATGAGTAGACCGGGTACTAGAGGCATCACGGAGCCGATGATGATTTTGTCCATTTCTTGACCTATGCCCAGCTTTACAGAATAGAAGGCCAGAAGTCCGATCAGGAAGGAAGCAGAGAACTCTGCAAAAAATCTAGTCTGCACAAGACGATGCAGGTAGATAACCGCAGCAAAACCTAACCCGGAAATCGGTAATGCGGGGAGAGCATCCCACAAGCTGCCCTTAAACATAACGGTGAAGCAAGCGCCGGTAAGCGCCGCTGCTATGATTTGCAGCCATACCGGATACGCATGTGCGGCATCATCGACCTCACCTAATCGTGTCCGAGCTTCCTCGGCTGTAATCTGACGCTCGTTCAGACGCCGCGAGATATCATTAACCTCTGAGACTTTCTGCAGATCTGTGGTTCGCTCGGCAATCCGATATAACTTAACGGGCTCCGTTCTATTGGTGGTGAACATAATAACGGTTGGTGTCACATAACTATGTGCCCCTGGAAAACCGAGAGAAGCAGCCATACGTGTCATTGTATCTTCTACTCTGTAGGTTTCTGCACCGTTTTGCAGCATGATCTTGCCAGCAAGAAGACAGAGATCAACGATTTCATAATAGGTAGTGTTAGTGTTGCTCGTGCTTTCCAACTTCTCCGGTCCTCCCCTGGAATGTTACATATCTATGTGTATATACTTATGATTGTCGCTTCATTGTGTGAAAATAACAACCTCAATATAGCATTATAAACGATATGGGATATATTTTAATATAGTTTCAGAAATAAAATGTATAAAGATGCACTGTTTATTTATAGTGTCCGCCAATCTTTCCGGATCTGTCCTTAAGTTGTCCGGCATCTGTGAACGATGCAGCGCGTCCAATGATCGATTCCCCGTATTTATTCTTCAGCGCATCAGTGGCCCGTTCGAGCTCACGGTAGCGGGGGCGCGACTCAAATAAGGTTAGCTGATATTGGCTTTCGTCAGACAGATTGGACAGGCTTAGATGAATTCGGCGCACAGGCTGACCTTCCCAATGCTGTTTGAAAAGAGCGAGGGCGGCCTCGTATACCAGCTGGGTTGCATTCGTAGGATCGCTCATCGTAGTCTGTCTCGAGAAGCCGCTGGGGTCATCAAAGCTGGCGCCTTGGCAGCCAACAGACACGACTGCACCATGCACCTTCAGCTTGCGGCTGCGCCTGCACACCAGCTCTGAGAGCTCCAGAATGATGGTCTTGATCTCTTGCAGTGTATAGTAATCCCGTGGCAGTGTCATTTGGTGCCCGACGCTCTTGGGGGCTACTTCATAGGTAGCGGGACTTACAGGGCTATCGTCGATGCCATTGGCAATTCGCCAATATAGCTCGGCATCGATATCGCATTTTTTATGGAATTTCTCCCGCATGCGCCATTTCAGCTCGCTTAGCGGCATCTGTGCCAAATGGCCAATCGTTGTGAGGCCCATGCTCTGGAAGTGCGCGGACATGCGGCGGCCTACCATAAACAACTCACTAATGGGCAGCGGCCAAAGTACATCTGGAAGCTCTTCCTGAGTGAGGGTAAATAGACCCTCCGGGTTCTTCTTGGCCCACAGGTCGCAAGCCATTTTGGCGGTAACCTTGGAATAACCTATACCGATACGTGCGCGCACACCTGTATTTCTGCGGATTAAGTCCTGAATGGTCGTAGCGATCTGTCTTGGGCTTCCGAATAAGCTGAGGCTGCCGGTGATATCAATAAACTGCTCATCGATGGAATAAGGTTCTACGAGGTCACTGAATTTGCGTAGAATGTCCGTGATTTGGGAGGAAACATCGATATATTGCTGCATATGTGGTCTGACGACGATTACTTCGGGGCATTTCGCGAGTGCTTCCTTCAAGGTCTCGGCGGTAGTAATGCCAAAAGATTTGGCTAACGGACAAGCGGCAAGTACAATCCCGCTTCGTCTAGCCGGATCTCCGGCGACAATAAGCGGTTTGTTGCTATATTGCGGATTAGAGGCCTTCTCCACGGAGGCGTAAAAGCTCTGACAATCGGATAACAAAATAACACGCTCTTTATTCATAGATTCACACTCTCCAGGTGAGGTAGAGATACGGTAGATGATTTTCTTATTATTATAATACGAACATATGATCGTGTATATTCATATTTTTTTCCATTTCTCTTCAGTCTCCAAGGTGCAGAGACCTGTGGCCACACCCCCAGCGATAATCGTGAGGATGGAGTGGAAGAAGGTTTCTTTGGAAATCAGGAGTCCCCCCGCGCCGATAATTATAAAATCTGTCAAAAAAATGATGAGTCCAAGGTTAAGCGGGAGATACCTTTTGATATATTGAGCAAGCAGATCCGTTCCGCCTGTACTGGCTTTGAACCGCAGCATAAGCCCAAGACCCGTTCCCATTAAAAAACCGCCAATAATGGCGCTGGAAATGGAGCCGAACTCAAAATAATACAGAAAGTGGTACTGCAAAGGACCGAGAAGCTCAATCAGAAACGATGAGGTCAATAAACCTAATACACTATTGAAAAAGATATCGCGTTCCTTCAGCCAGGCTAACAGGAAAATCGGAAAGCTGCAGAGAAGGACAGCTATACCGATTTTGGCATCGGATAAATAATTGATGATGAGGGCTATTCCTATTATTCCCCCATCTAGGATTTTATATGGGACTAGAAAAAAATTAGTTGCTGCTGCAATGAGCAAGCTTCCGATCAGGATGATCGCGTATCTTAATAATGACTGCATATTAACATCTCCACATTAAAGGCATGTCTTATAAATATGCTTGTCACTTCCAAAAAATTGCATTGAAGCAAAAAAACTGATTTCGGGCCTAATCATGCGGACCCAGAAGACCCTATTAGGCAGATTCAAGGCATTATTTCGAGCTAACGGACCCAGTTGCAGCTATTCCCACAAATGTAGTCCGATTGCGGGCAAATTATGAGCAATAAGAGCTATACAGTCCGAAATTTCCGAAAAATGGGCCGAAAATCACAAATAGGTGCAACAGGGTCCGCAACGTTCAATAGATTTAAGTAACTCCTACCCATAAATCACAAGCGAGATCCCGCCCCCAAACAGGTGCAATCCGGTTCGTTGCGCTCAACAGACGTTAAGTTACTCTCACCAATACATTATGCGAGATCCCACCCACAAATAGGTGCAGTGCGGTCCGTTAGCTCAACAGACATTAGAGTAACTCACCGCCCAGCCTCCATGCGGACCCAGGAGCCCCTATTAGGCAGATACAAAGTATTTTTTCGAGCTAACGGACCCAGTTGCAGCTATTCCCACAAATGTGGTCCGATTGCGAGCAAATTATGAGCAATAAGAGCTATACAGTCCGAAACTGCCGCAAAATGGGCCCAAAATCACAAATAGGTGCAATAGGGTCCGATAGGATCAAGATCGAGCAAAAGGTAGCTGATTTCGAGACGTAGACAGCTAGGTTATGCAACAGGTAACAAATTCTGCGCACGGAGTAGCTAGATTAAGCCATAGGTAACTAATTCCGCACGGTGTAGATAGGTTGAGTAACAGGTAACTAATTTCGCACGGAGTAGATAGGTTGAGCCATCGGTAACTAATCCCGCACGGTGTAGCTAGGTTAAGCCATAGGTAGCTAATTCCGCACACGGTATAGATAGGTCGAGCTATAGGTAGCTATTCCGCACAGTGTAGCTAGGTTGAGCCCCAGACAGCTAGTTTAAACAATGGGCAGCACGATTAGGAGCAAATTTGGCAGGCGGCGTTCTTTTCAGCAACTGTTCGGACTCAGTTGCTCTTATTTCCATGATTCCGCTCGTTTTGTCACACTATCGGACGCAGTTGCAGCTATTCGCTCAAATGTGCTCTTTTTCTGCGCAAATCAAGGGTAATAAGAGCTATACAGTCCGAAATTTCCGAAAAATGGGCCGAAAATCACAAATAGCTGCAATACGGTCCGATACGATTAAGTTCTAGCAAAAGGTAGCAGGTATCGAGACGTAGGCGGCTAGTTTGAGCAACAGGTAACTAATTTCTCGCACGGAGTAGATAGGTTGAGCCCCAGACAGCTAGTTAAACAATGGCTAGCACGTTTAGGATCAAATTCGGCAGGCGGTGTTCTTTTTAGCAACTGTTCGGACTCAGTTGCCCTTATTTCTATGATTTCGCTCGTTTTGTCACACTATCGGACTCAGTTGCAGCTATTCCCACAAATGTAGTCCGATTCCGAGCAAATTATGAGCAATAAGAGCTATGCAGTCCGAAACTGCTGCAAAATGGATCGAAAATCACAAATAGCTGCAATCCGGTCCGCAACGGGGAATGCTATGAATGGATGATTAAGCAGACGCATCTCCGGGGGATACAGAGAGTAGTGTGATGGCTATACAGAGAGTTACTTGTTGATAAGCTATAGAGGGTCGAGCCGCATAATCAGCGTTGATCTATGATAAGTATGAGTGCGCCACGCCTAGGAAGGTAAACTGGTAAAATTATTGCAAGAAGCAAGAAGCAAGAAGCAAGAAGCAGAGCAGCAGAAGGATTTAGGACGGATCACGGGTACACAATAAATGTGCCAAGCGGAGTACTGCTCCATCATAATAGTTACCTAAGTTTCTCCGAGCTAGAGGAGCATCTCGCATCCCATTAATCCAAAGCTGATCACGTAAGCCAGCAGCGCAGAAGAAAGGCAGCAGCACATAAGAAAGCTACAGCAGTGCACCGCATTAACAACGAGAACAGCACGCCTCCAATTATGAGACATGCTGTTTTTGCCGTTATCGGGAATACCGCTTGCGGAAGCGAAGCGGAGAGATTCCGATCTGCTGAGTAAAGCGACGCGAGAAGTAGGCGGTGCTCTCGAAACCGATACGTTCTGCGATCGCAGCTATAGGCATCTCTGTTTTAAGCAGAAGCAGCTTGGCCTGCTCCAAACGGTAATCCGTTAAATACTCCATCGGAGTCAGTCCATATACGCGTTTCATGCAGCGGGCAAGGTAGTTATAATGAAAATGCAGCGCATCCGCCAGAGAGGCATTGGAGAGAGGCTCCGCATAATGATTGCGGATATAAGTCTCTGTCCTCTCGGCGATCTCTACCGCATGACTTTCTGAAGTATCATGCTGCGCCAGATCCATCATCCGCAGCATTTCTTCAAAAATCCTTTGCTGCTCCCAAACTGCACTGGAACGTCTTCCAGTGGACAGCTGTAAAAGCTTCTCAGCTTGTCCACTCCGTTTAAAGGGATCAGGAAGGGGACCAAACTGCGGGATGCGAATGGTATATGGATGAGTAAGAAACTGCCGGAAATGTGTCTCTCGGTTGATATACACGGGCTCGCCATCAGAACTTGACCAATCTGCGAGGGTATGAAAATGAATCCAGATAAACGAAGTCAGCTCCTCGCAAGACTTAACGGAATAATGATAGCGGTCAGGCAGCAGAAGCAGCGTATGCCCAGCCGCAACCTCCCATTGATTATGCTCTTCACCGATAAATAGGCAACCTTGCTCTACAATAATCAGATCAAATAAGCCGATATGGCTTCTATTTGGATGCTGCTCTCCGGGTTGATAAACAGTGTGATTGCATTCCAGAAAATATGGAAAAGGCGGCGCTGCGAAATGTACATAGGAAGGACTCACTGTGTTCTACCTCTCTTTTTATCGTAGTCCGAGCTAAAATAGTCCTTGAAAATAGGAGTGTGAAATAGTACAAAAAAGGGGTTGATTCTGATTATATTTTTTATCTATTGTACGCTCTATAATTGTATTTAGCGAGTATAAAATAAGGCTAAGGGGAAGATGATGATGAGTAAAACGATCCAGGATCAGCAAGTTGTAAAAGATCAATCCGTTAGCATTAAAGATGATTTCTGGGGAAGTTATATAAAGCTGGTTCGGGATGTTGTAATCCCGTATCAATACGAGGCATTGCACGATAAAGCAGCGGGAGCTGAGCCCAGTCATGCCATTGCTAACTTTGAGATTGCTGCGGGCCGGAAGAACGGTGAATTTTACGGCTGGGTATTTCAAGACAGTGATGTAGCCAAGTGGCTGGAGGCCGTAGGTTATTCCTTAAGCATCAAACGTGACCCTGAGCTGGAGCGTCAAGCGGATGAAGTGATTGACCTCGTTGGAGAAGCGCAGCAGGAAGACGGGTACTTAAATACTTATTTTACGATAAAAGAACCCGGCAAACGCTGGACTAATCTGAACGATTGCCACGAGCTGTACTGTGCTGGGCATTTCATTGAGGCAGCCGTTTCTTATTACGAGGCTACAGGCAAAAGTAAACTGCTCGACATCATGTGCCGAATGGTTGATCATATCGATTCTGTGTTTGGTCCGGAAGAAGGAAAAATGCGGGGATATGATGGCCATCAGGAGATTGAGCTTGCGCTCGTGAAGCTGTATCGGCTCACAGGTGAGGAGCGGTATTTGAAGCTCAGCAGCTTTTTTATTAATGAGCGAGGTCAACAGCCGAATTTCCTAAAGCAACAATGGGATAATCTGGGTAGTATCAATTTTTTTACAGGTCAGAAGGAGAATTTAGATTTAAAATATTACCAAAGTCATCTTCCGGTAAGAGAACAGGAAGTGGCTGTAGGACACGCTGTGCGTGCGGTTTATATGTATACTGCTATGGCTGATCTAGCCGCACTTACGGGAGATGACACCCTTCGCGAAGCATGCGAGAGACTGTGGAATAACATCACTACTAAGCAAATGTACATTACTGGCGGGATCGGATCTACGCATCGAGGTGAGGCTTTCACCTTCGATTATGATCTGCCTAACGATTCGGTGTACGCAGAGACTTGTGCATCTATTGGGTTGATCTTTTTTGCACAGCGAATGCTGAGAATATCGCCGGATGCACGTTATGCCGACGTGATGGAGCGGGCGCTTTATAACAATGTGTTGGGTTCAATGGCACAGGATGGTAAGCACTATTTTTATGTGAATCCACTAGAAGTATGGCCTAAGGCATGCAGCTGCAATCCAGATAAACATCATGTGAAGTCCGAGCGCCAAGGTTGGTTTGGCTGCGCTTGCTGTCCTCCGAATGTGGCGCGTCTGCTGACTTCGCTTAATCAATATATCTATACGATCCATGGTGATACGCTCTATACGAATTTGTATATTGGCAGTGAGCTGACAACAAAGCTGGGTGGAACAGATATTGCGATTCAGCAAGAGAGTAACTATCCATGGGAAGGTAAAGTCTCGTTGAAGATTAATCCCGCAGCGGAAGCAGAGTTTGGGATTGCCTTGCGGATTCCATCTTGGAGCCAAGGAATGGAGATCAGAGTCAACGGTGAAGCAATGAATACTGCTGAGAACATCGAGCAGGGATACCTCGTTATCCGGAGACTGTGGAGAGCAGGAGATGTAATCGAAGTGCATGACCCTATGGAGGCACATCGTATCTACGCACATCCAAGTTTGCGTGCTGATGCTCAAAAAGTAACGATTCAGCGTGGACCTCTTGTGTATTGTCTTGAAAGTATCGATAATGGTGAGCCGTTAAGCTCGATTTCCTTAAAAGAAGGCAGTGAACTTCCTGCGGCTTTTGATGAGACATTGCTCGGCGGCGCTGTTGTTGTCGAGGCAGAGGGGCTGCGTGTAGATAAAGAGGGCTGGAGTGGTGAGCTTTACAGCAGAGTCAAAGCACCAGTTCAAACCGTAAAGGTTAAGGCGGTTCCGTATTACTTATGGGGAAATCGTGGCAGTGGTGAAATGAAGGTATGGATTCCGGAAGCCAGCGTTTAAGTTATAGGTAGACATAGATCTCGGGAATGGCTGTAGTTTATCAACATTTACCGATGAGGACAGCTGTAATTTACAGTCTGTCCTTTTCTTTTTGCAAAAAGGAGAACACACGCGAAATGGCGAAATTAGAAGAAACATAGAAATATTCTTAAATCCTATAACAGTGGAGGCGGGCTATATTTATAATCATGCTCCAGAGGGTTATACTTGTCCCTTTTGTTTTTTGGGCATTGAAAATGAAGAAGTGCATTCAAAGCAAGCGGATATTTGAGCAAAAATAAGAACATTGGGGCTTATTAAGTTGAGAGAGGGAGAAGTATGAAGTCAAACTTTTTCGAAAAAGTTATAGAGTCAGAAGAAGAGCTAAGGTCTTTATTTGGGTACCCAAGCGAATTGGTTAACAACAAAACCATAACTGTTATAGATCATCATTGCCGTGATTATATCTCAAAATCTCCAATGCTTTTTATGGCTACAAGCGGTTCGTCCGGTGCTTGTGATGTCTCTCCGCGCGGGGACGCAGAAGGTTTTGTTCACGTGTTGGATGATAAACATTTAGTGATCCCTGAACGCCCTGGGAATAGACGGTTTGATTCTTTGCGGAATATACTTGAGAACCCAAAAGTCGGATTGATATTCATCATCCCCGGACTTGAAGAAACATTAAGAATAAATGGGCACGCGAGTATAGTTAAGGATGAAGAAATATTGAAACCTATGGAAGCGCATGGTAAAGTGCCGATCATTGGAATTGGCGTGGAAGTTGAAGAATGTTATATGCATTGTGCAAAAGCCTTTAAACGGTCACATTTGTGGGATGACGATCATTGGCTTGCGAAAGAAGTCTTGCCTAATCCATCAAAAATACTGGCGCAGCATGCCCGTAAACTTGGAGTTACTCCAGAGGATATCTCAAAATCACTAAAAGAAAGCTATGAAAAACGGCTATATTAACATTTTCGACTTAGAAATGGAATGGGATTTGCCCTTCATTGTATGCTATATTTGATCTGGATAAGGTAACTGATCATTTTACAGATAATAATGGAGGCATCACAATGAGTAAACGTTATCGGATGACAAGAGCAATGCAGAATGCTGGAGATTCAGCAACAACCCTATCTTTAGAAGAGTGTAAGCAATATTTCGCATCCAAACCTGATTTCACCTATACATCAGTTTTTACAGTAACAGGTGCCACTACCATGTCCATTGAGGGAGATTTCTTTATGTGGAGCTATGGTGATACAACAATCCCATTTAGACATTATCAGGGCGATATTTATGTTTCTGGCGCCAATGAAGCCGTGATTCCTAGAATGCTTGAGGTTGCGAGTGATTTAAGAGCAGATATTGTGGAAGGGTAAAAAAAAGATGCCCCCTGAATCCTTCAGGGGGCATCTACTGTTAATTTTAGATCCGCTCAACCGTTCGTTTGAACGATTGAGCGGATTTTTTGTATTAACCCAGTTCTACAACTACTTGGTGTACAGCGCCGTCTCCAACAGGAGTGATGATGTTACCTTCTACAGCTGCGCCATCCAAGGTAAGACTAGCTACACCTTTGGATACATGATTCGGGTTCTTGATTTGAATCACATAAGTATCTCCACGGAAGACACGGGTGATTTCAAAGCTGTCCCACTCTGTAGGAATACAAGGATCGATCTTCAGACCATTGAAGTCCGCTTGAATACCAAGGATAGATTGTGTAATCGCTACATAGTTCCAAGCAGCAGTACCAGTTAACCAGGAGTTTTTAGCTTCCCCGTGGCGAACGGCATCTTTACCTGCGATCATTTGCGAGTATACATAAGGTTCAGTACGGTGAATTTCGCTGATGTCCTCCAAGTAAGCAGGAGCAATTTTAGCGTAAATTTCAAACGCTCTGTCGCCATGTCCAAGTACAGTTTCAGCGATCATGATCCAAGGGTTATTGTGGCAGAAAATACCAGCATTTTCTTTGTAGCCCGGAGGGTACGTAGAAATTTCACCCAGGTTCAGATAGTACTTGGAATATGGTGGCTGTTGCAATACGATACCGTATTTAGTATCCAAATGCTCTTGCACGGCAGTCAGAGCTTTTTCAGCTTGACCATCTTCCACACCGATACCGGCCATAACACAGATACCTTGTGGTTCGATGAAGATTTTACCTTCTTCGTTTTCTTTGGAACCGATCTTGTCGCCATAGTGGTCATAAGCGCGCAGGAACCAGTCACCATCGAAACCGTGAGTCAGTGTGATTTCACGCATGTTGTCAATCTTAGCTTCTGCATCCGTAGCTACATCATTAAGTCCGCGCATCCGGCAGATTTCTGCATAGTCCGGTCCAACGAAGACGAACAGACCCGCGATAAATACGGATTCCGCTACGCGGCCTTCGATGTTGGCAGTAGTTTGGAAAGATTCGCCCGGCTCTGTAGAGAAGCAGTTCAGGTTCAAGCAGTCATTCCAGTCTGCACGACCGATCAGCGGCAAGCCGTGAGGTCCGAGATTGTTAGTTACATGCTCGAAGGAGCGTTTCAAGTGCTCAAACAGAGTAGCTGTGTTGTTCGGATTGCTGTCAAAAGGAACCTGCTCATCAAGAATCGATGTGTCGCCAGTTTCTTTGATGTAAGCAGCTGTGCCGAGGATCAACCAAAGCGGGTCATCATTAAAGCCGGTACCGACTTCATTGTTACCTTTTTTGGTGAGCGGCTGGTATTGGTGATAGGCACTGCCGTCTTCAAATTGTGTAGCGGCGATATCGAGAATACGTTCTTTAGCACGTTCAGGAATTTGGTGTACAAATCCGAGCAAGTCTTGGTTAGAATCGCGGAAGCCCATACCACGGCCAATACCGGATTCAAAGTAAGAAGCGGAACGGGACATGTTGAAGGTAACCATACATTGATATGGATTCCAGATGTTAACCATACGGTTCAACTTGTCGTCGCCACTTTGGATTTGATATTTGGACAACAGGTTATCCCAGTGTGCAGCCAGTGCAGCCAAAGCGGCGTCCACTTGAGCGTCTGTAGCAAATTGCTCGATCATAGCCTCTGCTGGTTTTTTGTTGATTACGTTCAGAGATTCCCATTTGTCTTCTTCTGGGTTTTCAATGTAACCAAGGACAAAGATGAAGCTTTGCTCTTCGCCCGGCTCCAGAGTAATGTTCAGGGCGTGCGATCCGATAGGGGACCAGCCGCTGGCAACGGAGTTAGTTGGTTCACCTGCAGCAACAGCTTGCGGGCTTTCCAGACCATTGTACATCCCTACGAAAGCTTCGCGGTCAGTATCAAAGCCGGCGATTTCTTTGTTAACAGAGTAGAAAGCGTAGTGGTTTCTGCGCTCACGGTATTCTGTTTTGTGATAGATAACAGAACCCTTCACTTCAACCTCACCAGTGCTGAGATTGCGTTGGAAGTTAGTCATATCATCTTGTGCATTCCAAAGACAGAACTCTGCAAAAGAGAACAGCTTAACGGATTTCTTCGCGGAACCCGTGTTTTTCACTACAAGACGATGTACTTCAGCGTTATGACCCATCGGTACAAAAGCAAGCTGGTTTACAGAGATACCGTTGCGTTCACCAGTAATGGAGGTGTAGCCAAGACCGTGACGGCATTCGTAGAAGTCCAGATCACGTTTTACTGGCATCCAGCCTGGAGTCCAGAAATCACCATCATCATAAAGATAGTAGTAACGGCCGCCAGCATCCATTGGGATATTGTTGTAACGGTAACGGGTCAATCTTCTGAGACGAGCGTCTCTATAGAAGGTATAGCCACCAGCAGTATTAGAAATAAGTCCGAAAAATTGTTCATTACCAAGGTAGTTAATCCAAGGGTAAGGTGTTTTTGGTGTGTTAATTACATACTCTTTACGAGTGTCGTCAAAGGTACCGAATTTCATGTGAGAAAGTCTCCTTTCGATTGTGAACGCGCGTTTATAAGTTTCAGGAAAAATTCCCTCGAGGGAAGGGATTCTTTCCGTTGTTTCTAAAAGATAGTATTAGGCAGTGATTTCGAGAACCGATGATAGCAGCTTCACAGAAAAATATGTATTCTTCAGTGAAGGATGAATCTGTGCTACTTCTTCGGCGGTTGACAGGAATCTCTCTCCACTAAACGAGCTGGAAAGCTGATCGTGCTGAAAGTCGGCTGCTGCGAATCACACAGCTCGATTACTTTTTCCACTGCAGCCTTGGACATTTCATAAATCGGCAAGCGTACAGAGGTCAGCTTAGGCTGAATACGGGATGCCAGCTGAATGTCATCGAAACCCGCAATGGAGATATCCTCAGGGACAATGATTCCATGTTCGGAGAACGCTTCCATCGCTGAAATAGCCATGTCATCGTTGGAAGAGAAAAAGGCAGTCGGCAAAGGTTCACCAGAAGCAAGCAGCTTCTTGACCTCTTCATAAGCCGTCTCTTTCAGAAAATCACCCTTTAGGATAAACTTCTCATTCATAGGCAGACCATGTTTTTTCAGCGTGTCCTCATAGGCCGTGTAGCGTTCTCGACCAGAGTACGTATTCATTTGCCCACAGATAATGCCGATCTCTTGATGGCCTAAGGAGATTAAATGTTCAATCACTTCTGTGGTGCCCTCGTAATCTTTGGAATTCACAATGGCCAAATGATTGCGGTCAAGATGCTCCGACATAATCTCTGAGATATCATAATCAATCAGTACTAGCGGAGAATCGAGTCCCACCATTTCGCGGACGATATTAATATCCTTCTGAGTGCCGACAATTATACCACCGTCAATCCGTTTTTGCAGAAAAGCTTGTTTTACCTTCAGAAAATCGTCTGGAGAGTATACCGTATGAATCAGAACGTAACATCCGCGGGCATTCGACGTGTCGACTACGGCATCGACGAATGGTGCAAAGTAATTGTTCTGATAAATTCGGGTAGTGTTCTCTTTCTCGTTCATACTGATGGCGAACAATCCGATGGTATCGGTTTTCTTACCGGCCAGAGCCCGTGCAAAGCTGTTCGGTTCGTACTGATGTTGCTCAATCACCCGCAGCACTTTGGCCCGGGTTTCTTCAGGAACATTGGAATAGTTGTTGATCACGCGGGATACCGTACTTCGGGAAACCCCGGCCAACTTAGCAATATCTTCGCTGCGCATGTTTCCCCTCTTTTCATAAACGCGCGTTTATGAGTTTATTGTAAGCGAAAGCATCGTATAAATCAATCGTAAAAAAAGAAATTTTGCGATTAAATTAATAAAGGATGACATATTTTTAATAGAAGAAGAATCCTACCGAATAATGATAGAGCAGAACAACTAGAAATAGTTTGTATAAGTTTTTTGCGGAGAAAGTGCATTGAAAGCTATGAAAGTCATGCTACTATTGTGATAAAGGTTATTGAGAATGATAATCAATGACAATAAAGCATAGGAGTGAAGGGATCAATGGCAAGATGGGGTCAGAAGTTTTTATGGGCAGCGGTACTTATAATGGCAATAACTGCGCTGGCAGCATGCGGAACGAATAACAATACTGCAAAAGAAAACGTTGCTAAGACACAGAATGCAGAGGAATCTACCTCAGCGAGCACTAGCGCACCAACTGAAGGAAATGGAAATGCCGCAGAAGAGGGTGCAACTCGGACGATTGCCGGGGAATTCGGGGATGTTGAAATTCCAATTAAACCGCAACGGGTAGCCGGGATCTATGTTGAAGATTATTTGAAGGCATTGGGCATTACCCCGGTGGTGCAGTGGTATCATCCAAGCTGGGGCAAACAGGATTATTTAAATCTTGATGTACCAGAATTTGATATTACCGGTAGTATGGAAGTGTTGCTGGAAAAAGACCCTGACTTGATTATTGTGGATGGAGGTGCGGATGCGGCGAAATATGAACAATATTCCAAGATAGCACCAACCTATCGTCTACCTGAGGCGGTGTTGCAAGACTCAAGACAAGTGCTTACGGCTATTGCAGATGCCCTCGGTATTCCGGAGAAGGCGGAATCTGTCCTTGCAGCGTACGATCAGAAAGTGGCAGAGGGGAAAGCTAAGCTGCAACAGGCCCTAGGTCAGGAAAAAGTAGCAGTGATCCGGCTCAACGTAGCGGATAAAACCTTTGCTCTATTCGGTGTTAAAAACCGTTTCACCGGTGTAATTTATTCTCAATTTGGCCTGACACCTGTGCCTATGGCGGCAGAAATGACCGAATATCAATCTATTATCTCCGAAGAGCTTATCCCTCAGCTCGAAGCGGATCATATCATTGTGTTCCCTGACAACGGGGGCTGGGATACTGAAGGGAATCAGGAAGCGACTCAAATCCTTGATGGCCCGTTGTGGAAGAGCCTGCCGGCGGTGAAGAACGGGAATGTTTATAGAATGGAACGTTCCCACTGGCAGACTGGTGCCATCACAGCCAATTCGATGAAGCTTGATGACTTGCTGAAAGCTATGGTGAAATAAAACGGCAGCCGTCGTAAGGAATAGCATAAAGAAGGTCTATCAGCATAGTTGATAGACCTTCTTTTTTATTCTAAACTATAGTAAAGTGAATGAAAATGGTTCTCAATTGGAGGGCGCTAGAATGGCAGAAGATTTACAAGACAGCAATAAAAAGAGGCTATTCTATAGCTTGATTAACATAGAAGCCCAATCCTTATCGGTGAACGGACAGACCTTAGTGTTTCAAAATCATACCCTGATCATTGTATCGGAAGGACAGGGATGGTTAGAAGCCGAGGAGAAGCGTTTTCCTCTGGAAAAAGGTGTTGGGTTCTTGTTCGAACCTGGGCTAATAAGCAAAATCAATGCAGAGGAGCGAGGACTTAGCTTCTATAGGCTTACGTTTGAAGTCATCGAAACGGGGGGAAGCAGGCAGAGTGGAATGGAAAAGGGGACTAAAGAAGGAATTCTCCAGTCCGGCCCGCTAAGCTGCAGACCTTTTTCACAATGTGCATTACTGCTGGAGGCTATCTATCATAGTCGCAGAAGTACGGAAGAGATTGAATGGTTCGCAGGCCATACCCGCTTTCAAGAGTTACTGCTGCTGATCATGCGGGCAAATTCCTCTGTCATCCAGATGAAAGGAGCCCATGAGGCGGTACAGCGTTCCATCCGCTATATGCAGGAACACTACAATCACGCCATAACCGTCGATCAATTAGCTGAAGTGGCAGGCATTACACGTGCCCGCTACACACAGATTTTTAAAGAAGTGACAGGGCGGATTCCCTTAGAGCATTTGAACGGACTTCGTATTGAAAGGGCGCAGCAGCAGTTGCTGCTTACGAATGACCGTATGCATGACATCGCGTTATCTGTAGGGTATAGCAATGAGTATTATTTTAACCGGCGTTTCAAAAGATCGGTGGGCGTTACGCCCGGCCAATACAGAAGCTTCCATCAGGAAGGGCTGCGGGTGTTCGCTCCTTTTCTGGAAGACTATCTGCTGGCTCTGGATATTACACCAGTGGCGCAATATTCTCACGCTCAGTGGGGGAAGCAAGAGTATCTGTCCCTCCTCGATGTGCCTGCGGTTGATATTTCGACTGGCGATTGGCAGGAGCTCTCCCAGTACATGCCCGAACTGATCCTGCTGGATGATGGCTTTCAGCGTTGGCACCTGGATGAGTGCAGCCAAATTGCTCCGTTGTTCAAGCTGCCTTTTCATCAAGAGGATTGGCGGGCCACGTTATTTTCCGCAGCAGCCGTCTTTGGCAGAACGGATCGTGTCCAGGAAGTGATCGGCAATTATGAGCATCGGGCGCAGCAAGCTAGACGAGAGCTAAACCGTTCTGTCCAAGGGCAGACTGTAGCATGCCTTAGAATATCTTCCTACGGAATCAATCTCTACGGATGCGGGCAATTGGGGTATACAGGTAGCGTACTCCATGAGGATTTAGGTTTGCAGCCCCATGAATTGGTTCCGAAGTTGACCCGTGGACAGAAGCGGGTGAGCCTAACAAGAGAAGAGCTTGCGAGCCTCACTGCAGATCATTTGTTCATTACCTTTGATCGACAGGAAGGAGAAGGACGGGAGCTGTTGGATACACCACTTTGGCGCAATCTGCCCGCTGTTCGTAATCGCTGTGTATATGAGGTGGATTTTATGGCCTGGATGAATTATGGGGTATTGTCACATCAGCGCAAGATTGAAGATGTGTTAAGAGCGTTAGGGTAAGTCAGAAACTAGTCCAGATAAAAAAGAGGATAATAAGTGCCACTATACTGCTGATGCGAGTCATTAATAAATAGGCATCACTGGGTTCTACATCACCTTTCATCATCCAGCCATAGCGCATGTACCATCCCAAATGAGGAAAGAAGATATTAAGCAATGCTAACAGTACAAAGAGGAATATAAAAAAGCCCATGATTTATCACTCCTTTATCTAATGTATACGCCAGACTATACGGAGCGTTCCCTAACTAATAAGTGAGCTTCCATATATTTATTTTTAGGCGGGGGATACCCTGGCCACCTTGACAGGTGGTTGGGGTATTTTTGCGGCACTATTCAAGGCTGTGTTATTGAAGGTGAATGTTTAGAGGCGTGCTTGTTGTGTTTACATAACAAAGAGTTCGGAAAATATAAAAATGTATTTCTAAAAATAAAGGAGGAATTGATCGATGTCTAACCAATATACGATGCAAGATCCTACCACTCAGTACACTAAGGCTGGACCGGAATTTCAGCAGCAACAAGAGGAGCCGGGTCTGCAGAAGAAAATGAATCCAGTACCCGATACAGGAGAAGATACCTATAAAGGAACTGGGCGTCTGACCGGACGTAAAGCGTTAGTTACGGGAGCCGACAGCGGTATAGGCCGTGCTGTTGCTATTGCTTTTGCTCGTGAGGGGGCAGATATTGTTCTATCTTATATGCCCGAGGAAGAGGAAGATGCAGAGCAGGTGGTCAAGCTAGTGCAGGAAGCGGGTCGTACTGCAATCGCCATTCCAGGCGATCTGAAGGATGAGGCATACTGCGAACAACTCGTCGATACTGCGGTTAAAGAGCTAGGTGGAATTGATATTTTAGCCAATATCGCGGGCAAACAGCAATTCGTTCCAGACATCGCTGATCTCACTACGAAGCATTTTGACGACACATTTAAGACGAACGTGTATGCTATGTTCTGGCTGTGCAAAGCTGCGGTGAAGCATATGCAACCGGGCAGCACCATTATTAACACTTCTTCTATTCAAGCTTATAATCCCTCACCGATCCTTTTGGACTACGCGACCACCAAGGCTGCTATTAATACATTCAGTAAGTCTCTCGCTCAGCAAGTAGCTGATAAGGGGATTCGCGTCAATGTAGTAGCACCTGGTCCCGTATGGACACCTCTTCAAGTTGTGGGTGGGCAACCGGAGGAAGTGCTGAAGGAGTTCGGGTCGAGCACACCACTAGGTCGTCCGGGACAGCCTGCGGAGATGGCTCCGGCATATGTATTCCTGGCTAGCCAGGAATCTAGCTATATCAGTGGCGAAACACTGAATGCGAACGGCGGAACACCAACTCCATAAACCGCTCAGCGGAATGTTGGTATTGTAAATACGGCGAAGTATCCAAAAGTACCCTGCTAATTTTAGCTGTGGGGTGCTTTTGTTTTTATATATAGAAAGGAGTATTATAGAATTCGAGACTTTTTCTCCCATTATTTTCATGGAATATGATCTATACTGATCAAGATTGTCGAATATATAGTTTTCCTGCGATTACCCAAGAAATAATTTGAACGGCTCTAAGTTATAGGGGAGACCCAGAAAGAATTAGGAGATGTATGATGCGAAAAAAGAAACTAGCGATCCTCACCATTTGCTGTGTCTTATTCATGGCGTGTTTTCAATCGGGATCTGTCCTTGCGGATAAAGGAAACGGAACAGTAGTAGATAGTGGAACCAAGGAAAGGCTGATGGAGAAGTATGATCTTGTAGAGCCTGAACCCGCAAATCCAGCAGCGCATGGGAGTCAATACGATTTTGGAATTAGTAACCCTATTTCTTTATTGGTCAGCATCAGTAGGCTGTATTTGTATCCATATGTTTTTGCAACAGAGGAAATAATTAATCATATGATCGATCAAAGTTGATTGTTTTAGATTTATAGCGAAATTCCATCTTGTCTAGATGTTTTTTACAAGAAATGAGTACCGTCCCTAATTAATTTTTTCAACAAAGGCGAAAGTGTTCATACAGTGAAAACACAAAAAAACTATACTACTAAGTGAACACTTGAACTTCAGATTAGATAGTGCTTAGGTGGATTTTAATACTTGTATTGACATGTGGGAGGCCGTCGTGAAAAAAATCATTGTTAGTTTATGCCTTGCTTTTGGTTTAAGCGGGCTTTTATCTTTTCATTCCCTGGCCTTTGAAAGCTCTTATGAAGGAACAATTAAAATGAAAAAACCATTTAGAGCATGGCAAGGTGTGGGAGCTAATGGGAAGAGCGTATATGTCACCACAGACCGTTCTGAGAAGTTCAGTCTTTTGAATACAATTTCTGTTTATGATCTTGAGGGCAATTTTATAAAGGAGTTAAAAAGAGCATATACCGGTAAGGATACCCATAATCGGTTTATGTCGTTTGGAGATTGTTATGTTTCTAGTGATTTTTTATATGCCACTGTCTATAATTTTAATTCAGCACCACCAGAAGATGAGCGAATTAGTAGAATAGTCAAGTATAGTTTGCCGGATTTAAAACAAGTTCATGTATTCGATATCGGTGATGGAACGGCAGAATCGTTAGCGAAATATAAGGGGTTTTTCTGGATAGTTTATCATGACAAAAATGAAATCAGAAGATTTGATTCTCAATTTAGACTACAGAAAAGTTACCCACTTTCAGAAACATTTGGAGATGAGGGGGGGTATCAAGGCATTTTTTTTGATGGTGATAATCTTTATGCAAATTTACATGGATCAAATAAATTTGGAGGGAATTATGCTCAGGGCTTGGATAAGTATCATTTTGATGGCTCTTCTTTCAAGTTTCTAGAGAGAATTAAACCACCTACATATGGAAGCGGTCAAGGCGTAGAAAAGGTCGGGAATTCAATTTTCTGGGTTGATCGTCCTGGTAATCAAATCATTATCCAAAAATTATAAAAACGTCATAGATTTTCATTCCTATTCTTATTGATAATTCCATAAGAGGGTCGTTTTTTAAAGAGCTAGATTAATTATTAATTATTAGTTAGTTACTTACTTGTATGTCTTTCAAAATATAATCCCAGCTATCATAATCGTTCATATCCTCAGGAACTTCTAACACACAAATATCATTAATGTTCCAATTTAATTCTTGTACCGAGGTTGATTCACGAACGGGAATAAGAATAAGAATAATAAATTCGTTCGGTTTTAATAAATCAGACAAAATTGACTGTAGCTCTACAGCCTGTTCATATGAGGCGGACCATCTAATGAATAAAGTTTTTTTACTGTGGATTAACTTGTCCCAAAATCTATTAATTCGTAATTCCAGCTTCGCTTTATACGAAGGATAGGTTATAGACCAGTGTTTACCTTGGTGGATTGGAAAATCATGAACTGAGATAATGTTATATAAAGTATCCTGAATAAAATAGGATTTCACTAGTGCATTTTTATTCCCATTAGGATAGACTGGTAATCCATCCTCCAGAAAAAAATGTGTTTCATCAAGAATTTGCAGATTTATTAATTCCATGAAATTTTGAAATCTATTCTTATAAAGTCTATTTACATCAGCCAATGAATAAGAAACCATCCAGTCGAGCGGCATGGAGAATTTCCTCAAGCTATTTCTTTGCAGATTTATAGCAGGAGCACAAGACATCCCTAAGCTTACTATTAAATCATAGCTTTTTTTCACAGCTTGTAATTTCATGGACTCACCCATTTTCAATCAGATTCAGTTTCTAATAAATTATATACACCATTTTCTAGGGTTGATTGGACTTTAAGTGCAATGAGATACACAGGAAAAAGAGAGCAGCAATGTCACTGCCCCCTAAATCTATTAGTTACGTTGTAACAAAATATATCCACTAATGCTTGAAGTTTTTTTACGAAAGACCACTTTAAAACCAACATCGTTGTCTAATAAGCAAGCCAAAGCGGTGTTAAGCAATCCGTGGGGTCTCAAGCTAGGTCTGCACGGCACGGCATTTCCAATAACACGGGCGGCAATAATCCTACGTGCTGATCCAGCAACCAAAGGATTTCTGCTCCAACTGATCAATACTAAATCTGGCTGACGAGTAGCCATGGAAGATCTACCCCTTTCTATTAAGTTTCTTTATATAAAATGCACCATTGATTTTAATGTGCTAAACCATAGCGGAGTAAGGAATACATAGGATCGAGTAGGGAGAGGGGCGAATAATATGGACAAGGTGTTACATAAGATAGCTAATTTGATTAGCGGTGAGGCTAATAGAATCATCATTGGGATTTCGGGTCATGGTGCATCTGGAAAAACAACGTTTGCTAATAATCTTTTAAAGCTTTTGCAGCAGGATGATGTGAATTATATTAATACAGACCCCTATATTGTTGAATCTAGTCTTAGAAAATACACTTCTATCGACTATGAATATAAGAATGTACATTATCACGATAAAGTGACAGCTTGTCATCCTGCTGCTCATCATATATTTGCTTTAGAGAGAGACATTCATATGTTGAGGGATGGGTTGGATTTTTACACAATTGGCACAGACTATACAAAAAGTATGTTCATATCTTCACAAAACAAGGTAAATATTGTAGAAGGCATGAGCGTTGCCTTTACTGATCCGGATTTGTATGATCTGAAAATCTACTTATACACGGATGGAGAAACTGAGTTGATGAGAAGGAGTATACGTGATGTTTCTGAAAGAGGAACAGATATTAATTATTTAAGAAAATCCCATGAACAGCGTAGGATGCAATATGAGTTGTTTATGCATTCTTATCATCATAAATTTGATATCGTTTTAAAAAATTCCAATGAAGAGTATGTTCTTGAAAAGGGAACATTGTAGAGGGGGAAGAGAATGCTTCCAAATGTTAGGCTAGCAACGATATGTGACGCGGATGTTTTGTCTAGGTTAAATCTTGAGTTCAATGGTGGAGTAAAACGTCCTGTGCCGGAGATCATCAAGTGTTTGAACAGCAATAATGAATTGGTGGCCGTGGCTACTTTAAGGGATGAAGTGGTTGGTTTTGGCTGTGCTCAAAGTTTGAAATCATTTTGTTATAATGAAGCATATGGTGAAATTACTGAAATGTATGTAAAAGAGTCAGCTCGTAGAAATGGTGTCGCTACTGCACTAATTTCTTTTCTGGAAAGTCAGCTTTATTCTCGTGGAGTCAAAACAGTTAAGATTTTAACAGGAGAAGATAATCGTATAGCCATTAAAGCGTATGAATTGAGCGGGTATGTTAAGGATGATGAAGTAATGTTAAAGAAAAAACTTTAAAGCCATAGTGAACAGTGAATCAGGCAATTTATTGTGCTGGTCCAATTGGATAGCAATAAAAGGACGGAAGCCGCTTTACTGGCTTCCGTCTTTTTGGAACTGTGGAGATGAACAGACGCTATTTATTTATCGCTGAGTCACCTATTGGAGTGAATGTATTCTCCACAGTAAGGTTAGAGAACTTAGCATAGTTCAGTTGCTCAATCTTATTGGCGACATCATTGCTGTCAACGGCGAATCCGACATATACCGAACCCTCCATAACAATAGTTCGCTTCCCAATTAGCTTCCAGTCTTTTCCGTCCGTTGATCCGTAAGCATAGAAAACATCTCCCTTACGGCCAAGCTTGAGCCAATACCCTTGCTCCACACCATTAATTTTAAATGGAATATCTGAAACAAGTTGAATGCCAGCTTTTTCAGCAGCAGATACGCTGTCTAAAGTTTCAGTTAATTCATCAAATCCTCCGCCCTTAATATTTCTGCCCGTCAGATAAGATGACCAGCTGGTTTCTTTGGACAATTTCACATAGGAGATACCAAGGGCCGCCGCGGCACTGTCTTTATTCAAGTCATCGCGGATCATTAGCCCGGTGAAGGCATGGTTGTCAACGGCCCCGATTTCTTCGAGCTTCGCGGTAAATTCCATATCTCCGTTCATTTCTTTATACACGAAGTGGAAGTCATCTTTGGTTGCATTGTTTGCTTTGGATCCTTCTGTGCCACCTTCACTTTTTCCAAGCTTTCCGTTGCCTTTAACGGTAAGCACATCATTTGTCATACTTCCGGAACCCTTAATGTTCGGATCACCGATATCTGCTGTAGTCCAACCCTTTCCAGTCAGGGAAGAGGTAGCAGCATTGATATGGATATTGGTGGCTGTGGTCTGGGTCTCATTTCCTTGGGTATCGGTCACTCTTGCAGAAATATAGTAGGAAGCATCCGTTAAATTCTTGAGGGTGTATGTGTATGTGTTGCCTTTTTTGACTGCTTCCCCAAGATATTTAGAACCATTATATACAGCAACTTTTTTTATTTTGTTTCCGGATTTAGGGGAAGCATTGATTTTAACTACGACCTCTTTCCCGGTAACAAATTGTGCATTGTTTTCTGGCGCTAAAAGCTTAGCATCAGGGTTTTCGGCGACGTGTTTCATATCAACTAGGCCGTTAATATAAAGCTCAAGCCAGGTGTAACCATTTTTAGTAACCGTTTTGTATGCATCCTTGCTGCCCCAGATTTTATTTTTCTTTTCCCACTTGTCGTCTATTCCATTTTTATTAGTGTCAAATTGCTTATCATATTGTGCCTCAATGACGCCAAAGTCTGAAATGTAACCCCCGACTTCATGTTCAGTGTTGATATATCTTCCCGAGTTCTGCTCGACTTCTGCCACAATTCTTGCATCGATAGCATCGCGACGTGGATAGGTAGCGCCCGCTTGTTGCAGAATGCTTTTTAATAGTGATTCATTCGCTTGCTTTACGCCGGACTTAACATAATTATCAAATGCTTTATTGGTAATACCATGGTTAACTCCAGTACTGTCCGCGGAAAGATATGGTGTGGCTGCAAGGGTCGTCTTTTGTTCACCACTCTGCACGCCAGAAAATTTCACATAATCTGAAGAATCATTCAGTAAGCCTGTGAGCTTGCCGTTAATTCTGTTTCCAGCGATATAGAAACCGCCCAGTTTGGTAGCTTCACCGGCATCAATCACTCGGTTAGTTACATTATCTCTTGTACCTGGGCCGGCAATCTCGATATTGTTCATAAAGTTAGTAAAAGTAAAACCTCCGCCATAAGTGCCGTTAAAGCCCCAATTGTAAATTACATTGTTCGAGAACTGAACAACCGCCACATGATCAGCATCTGCAGCACCTGCGTAACCGCCGCCTAGTCTTGGGTTTCGCGAGGTATGGTTCGCATACAGATTGTGATGGAATGTTGTTTTGTCTCCGCCTGAAATACCGCCGTAGCCATGTCTTCCTTTGGAATGCCCGGATAGAGTCAGACTTTCGGAAATAATGGACCACTGGATCGTGCCATTTTCGCCTCTATATAAAGATAGAGTTTCATCTGTGTTCCAACTGAAGGAACAATGGTCAATGAGGAAGTAGTTGTTGTCTCTCCCCCAAAGCGCATCCATTGAATCACTGCCATTATACACATTAGTGGCACCCGGACGGAAAGCGGTGTACCGAATAATGATATTCTCTGAATTGCTGATATTGGTATCCCAACCTGCAATGGTAATTCCGTTGCCTGGAGCGGTTTGCCCAGCGATGGTCAGGTTTTTAATATTATTGAGACTTAACGTGCTCTTCAGTTCAATCGTTCCGGAAACATGAAAAACAATGGTACGACCCTCTTTAGGCGTAGATAAAATCCCGTAGCGAAGGGACCCTGCAATCGGTTTGTCTTTTACAGCGTAATCTTCAAGGGTAGTTACGATGTATACATCGCCCCCTCGACCACCGCTTGTATAGGCGCCGCCACCTTCCGCGCCAGGAAAAGCAAGAATAGAGGCACCCGCAAAACTTTTGTCTCCGTCTGCCTGCCCTGAAGCTGCAAGTGTGTGACCTCCTAAAAATGAAAACGCTACCGAAAAACTCAATAAGACACCTATAACCTTACCTGATTTTTTACTCTTCCATTTCATCTTTTTGACGTATAACATGGATACAGTCTTATCGCTGAATGCTGTTCCTGTTATACTTCCTCCTCTCAGTGAAATGATACTGGTCTGCGACAAGCAGCTTACTGGTAATACTTTAAAACTTTTAGGGCGTATTTACCTGCCAAAAAAATCTTTTTTTGTGCCAACTATTGCTCTTTGGTTCTTGCGTAAACGAACAAATTCATATTATGTTCTTAGTATTACAGCAGCTATAGTGCTTGGCATTCCATGACGACAGGGAGAAAAACATGAATATTAAATATCAGCATCGTGACCAGGCGTTTCACTCCTTTATTTCTACCAATAACACTTATCCTCTTCATCTACACAAAAATGTAGAGATAACAATGGTTTTGTCCGGCAAAATCAATATCAACATCAATGGAAAAGAGTATGATTTGTCTGAAGGAGACATAGCGATTATTTTTTCCAATCAACCTCACAGCTACAAAACTCTAGAGAAAAGCCAGATCCTGCTGTTCTTTTTTGACGCCACTTTTCCGGGGGATTTTGCAGGGGATTTGCTTAATCATGTTCCGGATAACCCTATAGTTACGAAACAAAAGGTGCTTCAAGATCTGTTGGCAACCTTGTATAAACTATATAAAGAACAATGTGATGTTCGTCTGCTCAAGGCTTATACCTCTGTAGTATTAGGGCACGCGCTGCCGTTACTGCTAATGAAAAAAGTAGACTATAAAAAAGAAATGGATCTCGTCCCCAAAATCCTAGCTTACATCGACATGCATTTTTTAGATCACATAAATCTGAATACGCTTTCAAGAGAGCTTGGCATTAGTAAATTTATCATTTCCCGAATCTTTTCTGAGCAGTTTCACATTTCATTTCGTGATTACATCAATGGCCAACGGGTAGCCTTTGCTCATATGCTGCTGTTATCCACTACCCATCCGGTCACGGATATCGCGTTTGATTCCGGATTCAACAGTTTGCGTTCTTTCTATCGTGTTTTTAAAAATGAATACGGGATCACCCCCAATGAATTTCGCCGAAAAGCATCGAAGGAGTGTGTAGAATGAAAATGATGAGGATGGCTTATATTCTATTTGATGGGATGACCACGTTAGATTTTGTTGGTTTTTATGATGCGGTTACCCGGATGGGAGTTCTAAAGGCGATAGAAAATGTATCGTGGGATTTTTGTTCCAACAAGGAAGAAGTCACGGATGATCGAGGATTGACGTTGAAAATAAACCAGGTTTCCCCTGATCTGTCAGCCTATGATTTGATATTTATCCCTGGAGGGTTATCGACTCGACAACTTAGATTCGATACTAATTTTATAACATGGATTCAGACTGCCCGAGAGGTTGAATACAAGGTGTCAGTGTGTACAGGAGCTTTGATTTTGGGAGCTGCCGGTTTCTTAAATCAGAAGAAGGCGACTACCAATCCTTCTGCATATGAACTATTAGCACCTTATTGTTCCGAAGTAGTTAAGGAACGGTTCGTAAGGGATGGAAATGTTTTTACTGGGGGAGGAGTAGCAGCTTCGATTGATCTGGGTTTATATTTCATAGAATCGCTTACTAATGAAAATGTAGTTCGAGAAGTTCAAGAGAAGATGGATTACCCATATTACAAGACAATTAACCCTTCCAAAGGGAAATCATAACTATAATATATGGGAATTAATGATATAATATCCAAAGTGAAATAATTAAGGCGATGAATAGAGGTGTAAGGTAATAGATATGAACTATCGTAAAGTATTCTCACTACTTCCCATGATCATTTTTTGTTTATTATATGGTACTTTTTGATGGCAGGGACTTCAGCTGTTGTTAATGTAGTGTCAGTAAATAAAAGAGAAATAGTAATACAAAATATGAGCGGTGATCAAAATACAGTCACAATCCCAAAAGGAATATATAAGTTAATAGATGTAAATGAGGAGTACTTTATTTCATATAATAGTAGAATAGGGCAAAAGCCATTCTTAACCTCAATAAAACCAAGTGCGAAATGATGATTTGAAAAATCGGCTGTAAGTATAAAAAGCATAAAGATGGTGGGATTGTTTTGCGTGCAGTTAAGCCTATAATGTTATGGTTTATTTCGACGATTTTATTCACCCTGGCAGCCTTTGGATTGGAGCTTTGGGAAGGAACTAAAATAAGTACAACAGAATATTACGGTTTTCAAAACATTGGGTTTGCTTTTATTTTTCTGGTGTTCCTCTTTTCAGTTCTTCTTTACCCGGTTATACTGCTTCCTTTATCATGGGTTATTCGAAAGATAGTTAATCCTTTAGTAAACCGCATAATGATATTCTTATTGAGTGGTATTGCGGGATATGGTTTCTTTTACGAGGTGTACGATGAACGCTTTATACGGGAATACCATTTGAATAGTAGTACAGCTATTATTTTTTTCGGTATTGCTGGTTTCATCTATGCTCTGGTGGATTACTATTTTGAGTCGCAAGCCATTAAAGCCGAACAAAATCCCTGCTAACCGTGGCGGCCGGCAGGGACGTTATTTTTTAATCTAAGTATTAGGTAATTTGTTAACCTCATCAGTAAAGGCTTCCAAGTACTGGGTGAATAATCCTGTATCTATTTTGGTGGTTGCATCATTTGCAATAGGAGGCGTATCTTGGATTTGTTTGTACATACGATCCATCTCACCCGTGAGCTTAGCCCAGATGCTTTTAATTGAATCATATTTTGCATCAAGGTTGCTGATATAACTATCGTATTCCATTTTTTGAATCATAGCTTTTCCTAATTGCTCGATTGTAAAATCTATATCTATTGTTTCACCCGTAGAGCCAGTTCCTGAACCTGCATACCAGCTGATATCAACAAATCCATCATTCCAAATATCTGAAACGACAAAATTACTGATTTCTTTAAGCATCGCTTCAGGAAACTGTTCAGTTGTACCTGCATTACCTGAATCTGAAGTATTAATTACAGGTTCCTTGAAGAGTTTCCTCACTTCGTTAAATGCATCCTTATCTTTGTCATTAGACGAATACCCCCAACCAACTTTGTCATTTTTAATAAAAATGATAAGTTCGCTATTGGAGGAAGACTTCTCACCTTGGATAAGCACGAGTTTATCTTTTCCGCCATCTTTGTCCGTATAATCAGCTGTTTCAATTACTGTAGGATTCTTAAGTTTATTATTCTCGGGTGTCTCAGTAGATTCAGCCATTTGGAAAATGGGTTGTACATCTGGAAGTATATTTTCGGATACGAATTTCTTTTTCGCTTCGATATCTGAACCATTGAGGAAAATCTCTACATAGTTGAGAGCCAGTTTCTCGGAAGCTGTAAGTTTCTTTTTTGGCTCAGGAGTGGGCTCTGAAGGGCTGGCTGTTGCTTCGGACGGTATAACTCCTGTAGACGTTGTATTTTTTTTCTCTGAATTTGTTGTGGAACTACCACATCCTGAAAGGATTACAATAGTTGCCACGATACATAAAAAAGCTTTTTTGTTCAATTTTATATCCCCCTAAATCTGCTAATAATTGCTAATTAATTCTACCAGATATAGGAATAGTAATCTATGAATTATAATTTATGGCGGAACCAATATATTAGATTAGCGTGTTTTATTTGTCGGAGGTGAGCATTTTGCTGAAAGTACTAAGAGTGTGCGGTATTTTATTCAGTGCAGCAACAATCATTCTGGGAATCACATTTTTCCGCGGCCAGGATCAAGTGATAGTGTCTTGGACTATGCTGGGGATGTGCGGAGCTTTAATATTTAATGGAGCGGCATTGTATTTGAAAACGAAAGATAAAATGGCTGTGCTATCCTCGATTGTTGGGATTGTATTGTTAATAGTCTCGCTTACTCAGTTTCCTTTTTAAAAATTAAAAACAGCCTCGTCAACCTTAATGGGTCGGCGGGGTGTTTTTACGTTTTTTCCCTTTATATTTATTTCTTTTTTTTCTTAGTGGGTCCGATCTGACGTCTTACCTTATCGTTCTCATCTACCTCAATAATATAAATCTCCTTCACTGTACCGGAGAGAGTAAACCATTCACGCATAGCTTCAGCCTCAGTCATCGGTCCTAATATTCGTTTCCCCCTATAACATATAAAAAACACTCATACTCCTTAGTTTGTTTGCGGAAATGCAATAAATGCTTATAGAACAAATTATAAACCTGAGCGATGACTTTGTATGTAATAATTCATGCCTGACGGGATATTTTTACATTGATTAACGAACGTACGTTTGGTTATAATACAAACAAATGTTCTTATCCTTGGAAGGTGAGTAATTATGCAAATAAGCATCGGTCAAACCATTGAAATAGTGTATCAAGATAAATCAGGTAAGATATCTCAACGGAAAATTGATGTGAAAGGGATTCGTGGGGGATATATTCGCGCAACTTGCTTATCAACCGGAGCACCGCGCGTATTTCTGGAGGCTAATATTCTTGCTTGGCAGCCTGTGCAAAAGAAGCGCTATGCTTAGTGACACCGCCCGAAAGCTACTAATGATCATGCGCCACTCTGCCGTGCATCATGCTCATATGCCAACTTTACAGGAGTTAGAGATCAAGAGTGGACGGACACCAGATAAGATCATTAGTGGGCTTAGGGAATTAGTTAACGAAAAATATATAGAATGGACCCCACACACTCCACCCGAGAGCGCCCGAATTATTGAAGGCTGGGAAAGGATTGACCCTAGGTTTAAAAAGAGAAAGTCAGAGCCACAAGAGCTCCAGTGGGGGACAGATGGTAGTAAAACGAATTACTGGACGGATTATTAGGAGGGCAGCTTCATGATGAAAAAATTAGAGAACGTATGGGAGTGTAGCAGAATGATATTGCCTGAACATAAAAGCAGGATTATAGATGACAATAATGAACAGGAACGTCGTGAAAAACCCACTCTAGATCTACAGGAGATAGAGCGCTTTGAAATATTGTTATATCGTTCGATGGAAGAGCACAGCCCGATTACACTCACTCTGTTTGATCCCATGGAGAATATATTAAAACGAGGTATTGTGATGAAGCTGGATAAACAACAGGGAATTAAACTCCGCTGGTCGGAGGAGGAGTGGGATTGGTTCAAGATGGAGGATGTTATTGCAATAACTACATAATGCACTTCATAAAAAACAGGTTAGGAGCAATCTCCTAACCCGCGCTGTACTTCTGATGTTAATGTTCTGCTCCGTGGAATAAGACCACTGGTGAGGTACTTGGCAGTGCTGGCGCAATGCTGACGATAGTGAGGACCAACAATAAAGAGACGGCAAATTTTTTCACAGAGACTCAACCCTTTCTTTGAAATTTATTATTTTCTCTTCAAAATCTTTAATCTGAGTAGCATCAGCACATGAACGTAATGATTCGAAGTATACTACTGCTTGTTTAAAGATTTTATCAGAGTTTGTGACCTCTGCAGAATCTAATAATTTCATGCTATATTTGATAGCTGTATTATAATCTTGAATTTTTGTTTTATATCTGATCATATTAATAAAAAAAGTTTCTTGGTAGGAATTTATTATAATTTCATCAGCAGCGGTATCCTCAAATTTTGAAATACTATTAGAGAAAAGTTCTAAATGAGATTCAATGTTTAAATTGAAATTAGTAGCTGTTTTTAACAAAGTTATCAGTCCCGGTAGAACTTCTTTAGTGTTGGATAAAAGGAAAGAAACATAACGATCTATGAATTGAATATTTCCGGAAAGCACTTCTACTTCTAAGAGATTTGGCTCTGATATGTACTTATAATAGGCTACCTCATTTAATCCTTCAGCATCTAATCCCTTGAACCAACTCAAATCACTGTAAGCTTTAATGTAAGTTCGAGCTTTATCATAATTTTCGATTTCTTTGTGGGCTAGTCCCAACATAAGCAAGCTGTATCCATAATAATAAATTAAAGGTCGTTGGTGTTTTAGTTCCAGTTCATTATTGTGTGTGTAATTATTATAAATTTGAGTTATTCGGTTGAAAAAGGTATCTGCTAGTTTTAGAAGATTGGGCCAGCTTTCAAAAGAATATATCATTTTAAGAACTTTTACGGCTGGATCAAGATCTAGAAGATTTATATCTAAATCTAAATCGATATTTCCATCCAACGGCCTCACCTGCCTTTATTTTACATAATATACCTGTATTATACAATGTAATCAATAGATGGTCAATTAAGTGCTCCATATAAAAAATAGATGATTAATAGGGACCAATAGAGTAAATCTATCCATTATTGCGCCATGATGTGTGCCTGGGAAAGCTTTGGTAGTAGTAGATTACCGCTCTAGATGGCCACATAAAAAGTCATATAGATTATGTAATGCCTCAAGAATAGCAGCAGCTACGACATAAACTAAAAGGTTGCTATTGATTAAATCATTTACCGTATTATGTTTTGTGAGTACAAACTGGAAGAATGTGTACATCGTTTGGAGGATGTGACAACAGTTGCTCTACTTAATACACAGTACGAAGATACAGTTCATTAGACGAGTAGGAGTATCCCTCTTCTCCCAAAGGCTATGACGAAGTAGCCGCAAACTATTCATTTAGTTGAGTTGAGCAACGTGAAGTAAATAAAAAGCCTACACCATAAAAATGTAGGCCCACCCATTAAAAGTTACTCTGTTACTAATTTTGAGAAAATGCTTAAATCAATAAACTTTCCTTTGGACTTTTCGCACTTTCTCATTGTTCCTTCGAATGTATAGTTTAACTTTTGCAAAACTCTGATGGAATTATTGTTTTCGGGTTCGACTTTTGCTTCTATCCTGTTGAAATTTAAAGTGTTGAACGCATAATCCATCAGAGATTGAATGGCCTCAGGAGCATATCCCTTGCCCCAATAATCTTTACTAATATCGTATCCGATCTCTGCTTTAGCGTTTGAAGAATCTATAGAATTATAACCGCAGGAACCAATTATGCGATTTGATTCTAACTCAATTATGGAATAACGAATAGCTTTGCTTTCCAAAGACAGGTTATTAAGAATTTTAATCATTTCTACTGCTTGGCTTTCCTCAGTGAAACTATTGATATTCATAAACTTTGTAACCTCAGGATCAGACCAAATGTTAAACAAACTAGCAGAGTCAGATAATTTCATTTTTCTTAATATTAGTCTTTTGGTTTGTATTTCTGTAATCAATATATTACCTCCATTATCTATTTGTTTTGGGGTTAAGATATCGATATCTGCGCATAGTTCAGTCCCTTCAATATTTAATTCAACACTATTATAACGTAAGAGTTTTTTTATGTCACAGTACGAAGATACAGATCATTCAAGGAGTAGGAGTGTCCCTCCAAAGGTCATGACGAAGTAGACGCATATTGCGAAGTATAGAGGCTATCTAGCGGTAATGCAGCCTATTTCTCTTTTGGCAGAAGTAATGTTCTTATAAAAGCGCCAATACAACCAGAAAGAATAATAATCATTACAACATTTAGTGATCTAATAAGTACCGAAGATGAAAAAATTAATTGAAGGCTTTTTTGTACGATGATAATTCCAAATACCAAAGACATGGTGATTAAGAATGTTTGGATAGATATTTTCAAATCATTAATTCCTCTCTAAACAAATTACCAAAATCTAAATTTAGTTTAACAAAAAATGATTGAGTGAAACGTAGTGCGAAGATACATGACATTAAGGGATAGAGGAAGTTACAGAAATCCTCTCCCAAAGGCTATGAAGAAGTAGCAGCCTATTGCGCATCAGGGAAGAGAAGGTCGTCGTTTTGATAATGAAATGATGTTTTTGTCCTTATCATCACCATGGTCTGCATTTTCTTCTATCTCTTTTTTCTCATCGTGAAACTCAACAGGAGATTGGGCCGTGATGTAGTCAAATGGAGTGTAATTATTATTTGGTAATTTTCTTGTAAGGATTACCTTTACAATGATGATTCCTAATGAGAGATAGAAAATCGCGCCTACTCCAGCCAACATGAACAGTACTAATCTCATTGTTAACACCGCCTTTGTTTGATTTTATAATCAAATGTTAATATTTACAAGATTCAGGCTGCTGAGTACTATTCATTCGACTGAGATTTGATGCACAGTAGGAAATGCTTGGGCCACTAGATTTTACAAATGGTGGAACCTTCGAACATACGAATGAAGTGTAGCACAATAGTCATACCTACACATGAAGTGGTTTGACAGTTATAAATATTAATTACTTTAAAGCATCACAGAAAGGTTGTTTTACAGACACCATACTCATATGGATATCCGATCTCATCTTTAAATGTAACCTCTGCACCATATCGACAGATACTGCTCTTAGAGACAGAACCTTTAATGTTGTGTATTTCATCTACTGTGCTTCTTGGTAATAAGATAGGTTTTTAGATATATCTGTTTCTAACGGTAAGACCAATTTTTATGTAGTTACTACATTGAATAATAATGGAAAGTTAAGTTTCAAACAAAAGCATCAGCTACCCCTCAGAAGGCAGATCAACCTGAATCAGAACCATCTGGTGATCGCGTAATACTCACAATTACATTAATAACTGGTCTTGAAAAAGTCAGTGTGGCGGCGGTGCCCCGACTGCTGTATTTCTGTAACGTTTCCGCTTAATTGGCTTTGTCAGAAGCTTCATAGATTAGGCAGCGAAGGGTCTGATCGGGATAGCGGAACTCCGCGGTATAGCTACTTCCATCTTCCAGCAACAGTTTAACATCCACCATCCCGCGTTTGTTGTTAAACTCGGTATCGGTTAGATAAGCTTTGACAATGGTTCTTGTTTCTCCCTGCTTGTCCGTGATGACCTGCACGGCTTTATGAATCCAACTGGCATCCTTCTGGATGGTGCCGGCTGCGTCGTCGTCGATGGGAGTTCTCTTCAGTGCCAAATTAATGGCTGTCGTATCCTCTACGGCACCGGTTGTTGCATTAATCAACACATCATATTCCCAGAATACCTCGCCTGATCCGAGCAGGGTAAGCGTCTTGTAAGGAGCAAAATGAACTGTCCAGGTTGGACGTTTGGTTAATCCCAGCTCAATCAGCATTCCCGATGTTTTTAGCTTGGACACGTCGGCATCGAACAGCTTGCGCACACTGTCAGAAGCCAGTGCCTCAGCTTCAACCTGGCTGATTTTCTGAGGCTGAAGCTGAGGTACAGTCGGATTTCGTTTGGACACGAAGTAATTCAGCCGGTAGTACCAGTCAATCAGCTGTAACAGTTCCTCATCAGTCATACTCCTCTCCGGGTAGGTGTACGTATTGGTTTCTAAATCTAGATACAAATCTGCTTGTCCAGCCTTTAACGGCAGCTGCTGCTTGGGGCGGAGGCCGTCATACACATACTTATCGTCCAACACTTGACTGCGGTTGATTTCGGATTCGGTTTCTTCCCGACCTGAAGTATGGGGATCTTCTGCCTTGTCTATAAAGTCATAGATTTGCTGGATTTGCGCCGCTGTCATCTGTTGATACAGGTCTTGTTGTATGGTGGATACTGGCGCCGGCGCCTCCACCTTCAGCACGGGTATCGTGCTTTCACTCAAAGCCAGCCGGTTACTGCCCTGAATTGACGAACTGTTCTTGGCGAAAACTACGGAATTCATCAGGCTGGGGACGAGCAGCGCACTGGCTGCAAGCACACCAGCTGAAAACAGGATAACAACTAATGTAGCGGACCGCTTTTTCTTGTTCAATCGGATTACCTCCATTGGGATCTAAGATGATGAATCTTTATACATCTTAACACCAGGTTATTATAGAATTAGGAGGATAGTTGTTATGGAGTTGTAAAAAGATCGGATACTTCCCTTTCACCAAGGACAGTCAGGAGTTAATCTCAATTTTGTCCACGTTTTTCTTCAAGAGCAACAGCTACAATGCAAGAAGTGTCTTTACAATAAAGATGTGCCAGAAGCGGGAAGTGTTTACTTAGTGTCGTATTTACATCGATGTGATTAGTCATAACTTTTCACCTAATTGGAAGTATGATTCGTGGGATAATTACATGAACAACAATAAAGTTATTAAGATGGACTTTAAAGCAGAAAAAAGATTGGTTGCGAAGAAATAGATAGTTCGGAGAACAAGGAGTTTTTGTACTGATGAACAATAAAGATTTTCAATACAGAGAGACATACTTTATTGTGGGGAAACCAGCAACTCTATGGATACTCATACTTGGATTGGTTTCGTTTGGAACCAGATCCAATAGGTCATCTTATAGATTATGGTGGGATTGTAGAGGGGATGCACCGGATCTATTAAACTTGCTGGATCTCATTTTGTTTGGAAGTGATTTGAATTTAGAGCATGCATTCAATAACCTACGATATCACACTTCTTTAATCCGTTTGATCGCCCAAGAAGGAAAAGAAAATAAACCACTCTTAGTTCTTATTGTGAAGTAACCTGTAGAGTCGCTCTCCTGACAAAAACCAACATATGTCTCTCCACTGACTAAATGTATTTGTAGTTGTAATTCTGTTTCAATTGCGTGAAAAATCAGTGTGAGATTCATATTAAAGCCCCCTTGCATAAGATGATTATATTCATAAAATACCCACTTCATTGTTAAGGAACGCAAAATAGTTGACAATTGACAATGTTGTAATATTTTAAACGTGATTTTGGCATAAGCATGACTATAACAAATACCCCATCAATCACTTAAGGTTGATGGGGTATTTGTTATATTGATGAAAACTAACGATCCTTACCAGTGTTATAGAGCAGCATATATACTTCCCAATGAATTATATTAAGTTTATACAGTAAACTTTAATTCCTTTAGAATGATATTCAGGTGATTCCTAACGGATTTGTTTAATGGTTGTAAAGGCAAGGGAAGACTAGGACTTTTAATTAAGCCAATTATTTCAGCAGCTGCTGAAATCACTCGAAGGCTACCGTAGCTATTGAATAACTTCCAGATCGGTTCTAGTAATGTTGAAAGGTGTTGTGCTTCTTCTAAATGGCCACTTTGAGTCATTCTTGTGATATCTAGACATAACCTCGGAAATAAACCACCTAGCACTGAGACCATAAGTCACAACCTGCACTCAAGCCTGGATATGCGGATGGATTCCCGCTTATTCCAAACGTAACATGGAGTGGAATAACAGCTCTGATTTTTTCTACAGCAATTCTGCTGTGCAGCTCATCACTGAAATGGAAATGTGAAGTGCCGGGATTATCATAAACACAAAGTGGAATGGAGAGTGAACTTGTCACCTGCTCGTATAGAAAAAACACCTCTTCATCTGTTAGTGCCTGATAGGAGATAGGAGCCAAGAGTACTGCACTTGCCCCAGCTTGTTGTGCATCTTCCGCTAATCGAAGTACTTCTGAAGTTCGAATCGCACTTATGCTTGTCATCACGGGAATCCCTTCAGCAGAACTAACAGCAAGCTCAAGGACACGCAAACGCTCCCCTCTACTAAGAGATACGCATAGTTACCAGTTGATCCCAGTACACCAATTGAGTCTACTCCTGCCTTTACCAATTCTTTAATAAAAAAAGGGACCAATTTTAGAGGCTAGGTGTTGTTAAAAAATATGAGTTGCCACGTTTGTCCCGTAGCGATTTAGATTCAGAACAAACATAAAATAACCTGTCAAGCTTATGCCTGAAGGGTCTATTAGTGCTTATACGATAAACTCTGTAAATACTGGGCTTCGAAGCATGCCAGATTTGGTCCGGGACTCCAGATGTACAAACTCCGTATCCTTACCTTTGTATATCAAGATATCAAAGATGGCGTAATACGCTGGGAGTGTCCCAGCGAGTTGAGTTATTTTATCAGTTCCTCTCTCTTGAAATCGGCTCATAACAGATTCAAAATCGGATACTCTCAGTACGAAGATACATGGACAGAGAGGGTTAATAGCCCTCCTCTCACAAAGGTTATGACGTAGTAGATACATATTGCGACATGAAAAAAGATAAAAATGCTTATGCATCCTTATCTTTTTCAAGTAATTCTATTATTCTGTCTAATTTTTTCTCTATGCTAGTAGTTTTATCTGAAACCTTGTTTTTGGTTCCATAATCACCTTTTAACAGTAAAACCAAGGGAATTGCCAAAACAAATGCCAACGGTATTAAAAAAAAATATTGCAAGATAACACCTCATTAAAAGTTTTTATTTAATTATAACAAATTTCAAAAAAAAGACTCTCTCCCACAAGGAGGATATAAGAGATAGTTTGGCTGTACTGAACTTATAAAGGGGATGGATAATCTTCATTTCTTACCCATTAAAGATATACCATAGTAATCCATAAGCTATTCCGAAGTAAGCAATCACACCTAGTAAAGAGATGGATAAAAGAATAGTGATAACTTTCTTACCGTTCATAAAATTCACCTCTTATTTAATATATCACGGATTGAGGGAGGAACTGACGTCAATATGGTTAAGATCATCTTTGCTTTTATTCTCTTAGTTTCATTCATAGGGTAAATCGCCGAAATGGACAGAAATAAATTCGGTAGCATGACATGGCAGCAATATGTGTTGCTTCAATAATCGCATTAGCTGCGGTGGTTATTTTTTCATAAAACCCAAATTTGAGAGGAGCAATTATAAATGAAAGCCAACGTAACTACAAAGATCAAGGATATCAAATTTGGTAATAAAGAGGACGTAATCACGTTAACGATCGAGGGCAATATCACAGACCAGCAGGTATCCATCCTGCGAAACATTAAAAATACTGGCTAGCATTCGTAAGCTTCAGCAGCTCGCAAGCTGATCTGGATGATTATACTCCAACACATACGCATCAAGGTATTCGCGGAACGATTGATAATGATGGATCGGTTAATGTTGACTCCGGTCAGATGACGATAGAAGAGGTGACTGAAGAGGAAGACGAGAACGAAGAAAGAGAAGACGATCAGGAAGAACAGGAAGAACAACAGGAACTAAAAGATACAGATGGTCAAATAATTCCTGTGAATAAAGACGATCTGCCGTTCTAAGATGGTACACTCCCCGACTTCGGTCGGGGGATTCTTAACAAAGGGGGATTGCCCAGTGCAACAGATTTTATTGCCTGAGATAGATAGAGAACGGACGCAAGCTGCCGTTGAAGCGGCTCTTGAAAAATATAGGATATTTGAGTTTTTGTCTTTCGAGAAGGAGGAAGAGAAGGGTGATTGAACAAATATATAAGACTACTTCTGATTATCCCTCTGTACTCACAGCGAAGGAAATCCAACAAATACTTGGTATCGGTGAACGTCAAACATATGAACTATTAAACTCGGGTCAATTTCATATCGTGCGGGTCGGAAAGATGATAAAAGTCTCAAAAGATGTATTTCTTAAATGGTTACAGGGATAAAAAAAGTGGTGCCGATTATGGCACCACTTTTGCTTTAGTCTACTACAGGGCACCATAATGGCACCAATTCGTAATTCACTCAAAACATAAACATCCCTAAACAAAAGAAAAAGCCTTATACAATAAGGCTTTTTCAGTATAGGACGGATGGGGTTCGAACCCATGACCCCTACCCTGTCAAGATAGTGCTCTCCCGCTGAGCTACCGTCCTGCGACGAAATTTATAATACCATACGATAGAGTAGGATGGCAATTCTTTTTTATAATCAATATAGATGTAGAGTTGTATTTACTTCTTAATTTTCTCCGATTAAGTAGTTAAATAGCTAGAAAGGGGATGACCCTTCATCCCCCTGCACCGAGTCAGATAAAAAACGGGAGTAGAAATAGACTGCTTATTCCGAAAAAAGGGATACGGCGTGGATAGAAGCGGCGTCTTGGGTAAAAGCCGGGCTGGAACCCGAATTGTCTATAGTTCGACTGCTCGGCAGGCATTCCGTTCATACGATCGACCATTTCATTGCTGGGAACCGCTAGGGTGATATAGTTCTGATCCACGTGAGCGATGAAGCCGTCAAAGGATTGACCATCAGTCGTTACTATACCTACATATTTATTCATGCAATTCCAAGCGACCTGTTGATGAAAATTTGTATTTGATTCCATGGATATCCTCCTCGAATGTTTCAATCCTGATAACAGTCTATGGTCCTTTGCCTACAACGTTCACGGCGTTTGCCTATATGTAGGAAGGTTAATTTTCAGGGATAATCACTGAGGAGGATTCGATTAGTTCTTTAATCTATACACATGCTTGTGCTGTACTTTCTAATCAGTATTATTCTTGGAGTTATTGGAATGAGCTTCAATGGAGTAGATAACTTCTTTTTTGCCAGTAAGCGGGGAGTCATTTATAAAATACAATTTGTCACCGCTCCGTTTTACGAATTTCAAAGTATCTCCTTTAAAAGGAACATCGTTATTTTCCGCATATTCCTGATCCTTTGCTGTGAGTAGCTCCTTATACAAAAGGGTTCGCTCGCCTGTTTGGCGGTCGATTAAGGTTAGCAATCCATTCTGATTTCCACGAAGCAGTATGATTTCTTTATCAATGCTTTCTACATAGTAAGCATCTTCCTCGCCACCCAGCTTTACAAGATCAAGAGTATCTATTACATTGCCTGTGCCGTCTTGGATGAAACGTAAGGTATTACCATCATGCAAGATGAGGTTGCCATCATAAGGTTTGAAATCCGCATCTCCTCTGAACTGGTAAGCGAATGTGGCCTTGCGTAGTAATGCACCATTTTTGAATATGAGTGTGATTTTGCGTGTATTAATATGAGGCTCTCCATAGGAATCAATAATCTTAATGACTAGCAGACCCCCCGCCGTTTTCTCGATCTTCATTCCTGCCCAGTCAAAGTTTGTTTGGAGTGAAGTGAGTTTTATCACCGTATCCTTGCCTTGTGAGACATATAAATCACCATTAGCTTTGACCAGCGTATAGGTACGCCCTCCAAAGGATTCTGTGAAAACATTGTAGGTCTTCAGATCATCTGCTAAAAGTGTGTTCGTTGTGGAGTCCAGACGGAGATGGCTGCCTTCGAAAACCTTAACGATAAAACGGGCCGGCACATATATCCCATCTTCTTTGGATTTAAAAGGTATTCCTCCTAGATCTACCGCTTTCCCGTCAAGCACGCCAGTTTGACTCCCGATTCGAACAGCAAAACTTTTAGTCCAGCCTTTGAACAGAGCACGTTTGCCGGATTTATCCCATTCCATTTTTAAGCCAGCTTGTTCAGCGATCCCCCGAACATCTACGTAGATTACACCATTTTTGAGCAGCGCAGGTCCGCCTATGTTTCCACCAGGAATGCCAAATTGGTAGTATACTTGCGAAGTACTAGCAGAGGAAGCTTGGGCAAGCGCAGAGGACTCCGATACAGTTAATGAAGAGCTTGCTGACATGGTGGTAGGGAGTAAAAGTGTTGAGAGCATTAAGACGGATAACCAAGCTTTGGAGTGAAAAGAGAGCATATGAACCAACCCTTTCTTTATCTGGCAGTAAAATTTATCCAAGATAGTTGGTTTGACGCTGAAACGTTTCTAAAAGTTGCGTCGTATACTTTCCGAAGGGCTCACTGTAGAAATATATTTAATGCTACTATGATAAGATAGATGGAACTGTACAGTAGTTTCTTAAAATTGAAAGATAAAGGAGCTTGTGATCTTGCCGCAAATGCAAAATGAGCAGAAAAAGAATACTTCTACTCCGCTGAAATGGTTGGGGGGCGGAGCCGCCATGCTCCTGTTAAAAGGAAAGGCGATTTTGTCTCTGCTGAAAATAGGTAAAATTGCCGGGCCGTTAATTTCCATGATGGTTTCGATAGGGGCATATGCTTTGATTTATCCGTGGGGGTTTGCTATAGGTATCGTCCTGCTTTTGCTTGTTCATGAATTGGGACATGTCATAGCCGCTAAGCGGATCGGGTTACCCGTCAGCGCTCCGTTATTTATTCCTTTTTTAGGCGCGTTAATTACTATGAAAAAACATCCGCTGGATGCGAAGACAGAAGCGTATGTTGCTTTTGGCGGACCGATTCTGGGTACTATTGGGGCTACTGCTGTGTTTGGAGCGGCATATTATATGGATAGTCCACTTCTTTATTCCCTGGCTTATATAGGCTTATTGCTTAATTTGATTAACCTGCTGCCAATCCATCCGCTAGACGGTGGACGTATTGCTACCGCAGTTACGCGCTGGCTGTGGCTTGTGGGTCTGGTGGGTGGCTTAGCTATAATCGTTTACTTGCGTTCGATTTTGTTCTTTATCATCTGGGCAATGTTTGCTTACGATCTGTATAATAAATATGTGAAAAGACGTAACAACAACCGGCCGCAGTCTGTCACTAAGGGGTTCTTAATTCCCGTGGAGCCCTTGCGAGAGGCGGGTTACATGATTCCAGGAGCTGAGCATCGCCGGGATTTACCTTTTACTACCTACAGTGATCTAGAGAGACAGCAGTATGTTGTGGTCAGATGGGACCAGCTGAATTATTATGGCAAAGCTACACTACCACAGCAATGTATTATTGAAAAGGTAAGAATTTCGCAGCTGGAGCAAGTAACGTTAGAGAATGGTCTTCATTTAAAAATGCAATGTGACATCAGCTGTACCGTGCACGATAATGATAAGTATTACGATGTGCCAGCCAGTACACGCTGGAAATATGGAACAGCTTATTTTGTTTTAGCAGGCTTTTTGGTTGGGATGATGTATCTAGTCCATTTGGTTGGAAACGTCAATCTCTAAGAGGGCAACTGGAATGAATAGCTCCTATTGTTTATAAAGCTCCTGAATCGTCAAAGCTGTAGTGAGTATAACTGCAGCTGCGATGAAGGGAGCTTTTTTATGTCTAAAATTGTGAAATGGGAAGTCGGCGTTTGCCTAGTGTTACTGCTGGGTGTAGTGGGGTGCTCTACGGTGAAACCCGCAAAAGTTATCGAAATCAATGAGATGACCAATCTGGATGGCAAATCTAAAAGTCAGTATCCTCCGTTGTCACCTGTGATGCAAGACGTATATAACCGTTCAATCCCTGAAGAAGTATATTCTGTGGATTAGTCTACTGAGAGGTTACGGATTCCATGTGTAGGCTTTTCTTTCTTGTCATTATTTTATATAATAGACAACTATCGTTGGCTACATAGAGAGAGGAGTTTGCAACTAACATGGCGGCAGAAATCTTACGGGTAACTACAGAGGAACAGCTTCAGATGGGGCTGGATATCCGTACTAAAGTATTTGTTGAGGAACAAAAGGTACCGGCCGAGGAAGAAATTGACGAATATGATGCCATCAGTCCGAATGCGCACCATATTCTGATTATAGATGAAGGGATACCTGTAGCAACGGGTAGATTGATCTATTACAAAGCAGGTACTGCTAAAATGCAGCGCATCGCCGTATTGAAAGACTATCGGGTCAAAGGATACGGACGTGTCTTGTTACTGGCGATGGAAGAGCTTGCTCGGGAGCTTGGACTGGAAGCTTCAATTCTAGATGCTCAGTGTCAGGCAGAGAATTTCTATAAGAAACTCGGCTATGAAGTTATTTCTACAGAACCATTTTATGATGCAGGTATATTACATGTACGTATGCAAAAAATGCTTTAAAGATGGCGCACATAATTATTGGACGCTCTACGCAAGCTAGGATGTGCCGAATGATGGCAAATCCAAGTGCAAGGGGCGAACTTAAGTGCCAAATAACGAACGTGAATCTTTCGTAGCTGTTCAAAAAAATGGGGATGGCGATTTAACAAGCTTCCAGACCTCTACAGGACGTGTGCTGGCGTATGACCAAGCCCTGCAAGAAGTACAGGCCGGAAATATTGCCGGAGTGAACGCTTTTAAAGGTAAGGATGGAGAAACTTATATTCGCGGAGATGCGGATGGAGATCCAACTAACAATCTGGATAATTTGCCGACATTTTCATAGTTCAACACGAAAAGCCGTACATACGTCTACAGACGTTTATGTACGGCTTTTTTTTGTAAAGATCAGAGTTTATAGTTCACATGCTGCTCTAAAAATTCCATCTCTCCTGTAAGTCCGACGAAATCTGGTTGTTCATCGCTATAATGCATGAGCTTGATCCGCTCGCGAACATCTTTAGGCAGAGACATCAGCTCTTCCAGCGTAGTGTGAACAACGCCTGTTCCACCTAGTTGGCAGTCATGCAGGATGATCCGGATCCCGCGCTCCCGCACAAGGCTAATCAGTAGATCCGGCTGAAAGGTCATGTCCGCACTATAAAAAATCTCGTTGTTTATTAGAAGGGAATAACTGTTTTTCCCGGGAATATGCGGTGTTTGTATGATCTCTAATGAAAGAGTAGGAGAGAGTTTGTAGGTATTTTCAGGCTGCATGGGCTTAACATCGAAGATATCAGATAAGGAAGACACAGCATCTTCTTGGTATAGACCTCCCTTTAACGTATTGTTCCACAAGGGCTCTATAAGTGTCTCCGGAAGAAGTAAGGTCATTCTTTTACCGTGCACATGCTTTAAGGTTAGCGCAAGCTCTTCCAGCCCTCCAACATGATCTGCATGAATATGTGTAATGAGCGTAGCATTTACGTCACTGAAGGATTTTTCAAGTCTATGCATGGCAAGCGGGGCTGTTATCCCGCAATCAATCAGCAGGGTGTAATTTTCATCTAGCAGCAAGGCATTGTTGTTAAAATATTTTTTCGCAAAAGCATTGCCTGTTCCTAGCATTTGTAGGCTTAGACTCATAAGAAAGAACCCTCCTGAAATCGGTTATAGCTAATGTTTCTACTTCGAATAAGACCATAATATCATTTTTCGCAAGATCAATGAAATATTTACCTGAAATCAGCGCAACTTGCTGAAACAAAGTAAGTATATATTAACAGCATGAATTATCTGGAGGGTCTCAAATGAATAGATGGAAAAAAATCACTTTGTGCGTGTTTGCTTTTTCCTTAATGGGTGGCTCATTATTATTCGCCGATTCCGTTAATCAGAAAATTAGAGTATGGAGCAACGGAAAAGAAATTGTAGACGGCGGTTATCTAATTGATGGAAAAACGTACATTCCTGCTAGAGAAACAGGCGGGGTTGTTACTTGGGACGGTTCTGGGAAAGTTACGATCCTTAAACCTAATGTCCATATTGTACTTTTTAAAGGGGATACGGTTTTTGGCAATGTCAATGTAGGCAAGCTGAAAATAAAGATATTAACTCAGGTAGATAGTCTGACCGAAGAGATTTCAGCTGTGAAAGTGGCCATGACAGATCCGTCTGGAAACGTTAAGGATATTCAGTCACAGGTGCTTGAAGGCTCGCAGAAGGATAATTTCTGGTTTCCAACCTCGGAGTTTACTTATGATTTTAAAGAAGCGGGCAAATACCGAGTAGGCTTCTATATTAAGCCCTCCAAAAATGCCGATTACGTACTTGTGTCGGAGAAGGTAATAACAGCGTTAAATTAGGTGTTCTAAATTGACCTGAACTAATCTAACGTGGTACGATACCAGATGTAGGATAATACAATTCAAAGTGAGGTATTACAATGAGCGATCACAAACATGAGCATGGTGAAGCATGCGGTTGCGGGCATGATCACGACCATGAGCACGAGGAGTTTGTGCTGACCTTGACGAACGAGCAGGGCGAAGATGTGGAAATGGTGCTTGTAGAAACGTTCGACATAGGCGAGAAATTATATGCTCTGTTGTTAGAGCGCGAGAATCCAGAAGCAGACGGCATTATTCTGCGTATGGAAGAAGAAGACGAAGAAATGGTATTGTATAATATCGAAGATGAAGAAGAATGGAAAGCTGTTGAAGAAGCTTACAACAATCTGCTTGCTCAGCAAGAATAGATTCTAGCGACTAAACTTAAGCTGTTCTATGTGAATGGAACAGTTGATGCTTATATACAGAAACCCGATACTCATTATGGTATCGGGTTTTTGTATAAATGATTTAAGTTTTTAAGGAAAAAGATAGATCTTAGGATATAGGATCGGCTTCAACAATCACCTTAACATTAGTGATGCTGCGGTCCTCAGGCCCTTTAACCGGCAGGCCGATTTCGACGTGGTCGATAATGTAGTCGATATTATCCTGAGTAATGACTTCGCCAGGGAGGAGAATCGGTATCCCCGGTGGATATACATAGATAAACTCTGCAATGATGTACCCAGCAGATTCGCGGAACGGAACTAACTGAGTGTCAGCATAAAAAGCATCTCTTGGAATTAAAGCAAGCTGCGGGATTTCTGGAACCTGAACCTTCAGTTCATAGATTTCACCCTTGCTATAATGGATAGCGGATAGCACCCGTAAAGCAGCTAATAATTTATCTACTGATTCTTGAGTATCACCTGGGGTAATAAGGCAAAGAATATTATACATGTCACTCAGTTCAACTTCGATGTTGTATTTCTCACGCAGCCAGTTTTCGGTTTCGTAACCAGTGATCCCTAAATGACGAACGTGAATGTTAAGTTTGGTTGGATCTAGATCGAAAGTTGCTTCTGTTCCAAGTATTTCTTTACCAAAGCTGTACAAGCCTTCGATAGTGTTAATGGTCTCGCGTGCGTAGTTGGACAATTGGATGGTTCTTTCCGCCATTTCATGTCCGTTCAGCGCGAGATTGCGTCTAGATGTATCGAGAGACGCTAATAAAATATATGAGGTTGATGTTGTAGTCAGCATGCTCATAATGGTCTGCACCCGTTGTGGGTTAATCAGCCCAGTCTTCGCATTTAGATTCAGTACCGAGCTTTGCGTCATGGAACCACCAAGCTTATGCACACTAGTGGCAGCTATGTCCGCACCGGCCTGCATGGCCGATACCGGCAGATCCTCATGAAAATGAATCAGTACTCCATGTGCCTCGTCCACCAGAACGGGTACCCCGTAACGGTGAGCCAGGTCGACAATCGAACGCAGGTCGGCACATACGCCGAAGTACGTTGGATTGATAACTAGAACTCCTTTAGCGTCTGGATGACGCTTTAACGCTCGTTCCAGCGCACTGGTGGTTATGCCGTGATCTATCCCGAGATTCTCATCCTGTACAGGCGAGACGAACACAGGCTTGGCTCCGGAGAAGATAATGGCCGACATTACGGATTTATGAATGTTACGCGGCACAATTATTTTTTCACCCGGTGAGCAGACAGAGAGGATCATCGTCATGATGGCATTGCTCGTGCCCTGTACGCTAAAATACGTATAGTCGGCGCCGAAAGCCTTCGCAGCCAGCTTTTGAGCCTCCTGGATTACGCCAGTTGGCTGATGTAGATCATCAAGCGGTGCGATGTTGATTAGATCTATGGATAGAGCGTTATCGCCGATAAACTCACGGAATTCGGCATCGGTTCCTAGCCCCTTCTTATGCCCGGGAATATGAAATTGAACTGGATTGCCGGCGGCATGCTTTTTTAGAGCTGTGAAGAGGGGAGTACGGTGTTGATTCATTTAATGCTGTCACAACCTTTCGCGAATAGTTAATTTTTAAGGCAAGCATCAGTATAACAAAACAATCTTCAGAATACTAGGATTTGGATGTGATAGAATGCCCACGAAAGCTGAACAACGGATGAATATTAGTTTAGCATCACCATTTATTATTGAGATGTGGGTAATTATTTTTTTAGTTGAATTTGTTAAAGGTTCGCTGCTTGTTGCTTTATTGCCAGTGTATATGGAGAATATACTGGGGCTGTCGGTGACAGTAGTGGGATTCGCTTTTGCCCTACAGTATTTGGGGGACAACGTCTTCCGCAGCCCTTCAGGCTGGGTTATGGAGCGCATAGGGTTCCGCTGGACGATGACAAGTGCATTGCTGCTGATTCTAGTAGCCATTGGTTTGATCATCTATGCCAAAACGGCCCTTGCGTTATCCATCGCCTGTCTCATTCTTGGGATCGGGACATCTCCGCTTTGGCCTTGTGTGATGACCGGGATTACCGAGCTGGCCGGATCAACTAAAAGCGGCAGCAGTGGTGCGGCCATGGGCGCTGTTGAGATGGCTTCTCTCGCAGGAACAGGAATCGGTCCAATTGTTGTGAATTTTTTAATGGATCAGGGTGGACAAAGCTATCACGTGGCTTTTCTAGTCTTGTTAGGTTGTGCTGCCGCTGTAGTTGTAGTAGCCCTTTTCTTACCTAAACGAATCTCTTCTAGCGGGTCTCATGCTGTCGTGAGGGACATGCATGGACTTGGCGGAGCAATGGAGCGTAAAAAACTTAGTCCGTTAGAAAGTATAAAAAGAACGCTGCATCAGGTGAGAACTACCCTGAAAGTCAGCAGATGGCTGTACCCGGCGTTGTTCCTACAGGCCTTCGCCATTGGCTTGATGACACCTGTAGTTACCTTGTTCGCACGTACAGAGCTGCATGTTAGTCCCAATCAATTCAGTTTGCTCCTCATTGCAGGGGGAGGGATTACAGTTCTTGCACTTATTCCCGCAGGTAAGCTGGTGGACCGTATAGGGACAACGGTGTTTCTGAATATAGGTTTTTTGTTAGCTGCCTTTTCGCTGGCCTTTTTCTCTCAGGTTCGCTGGCTGCCACTTGCCTTTATCGCGGTGGCACTGGTCGGTATAAGCTACGCGCTTATCCTTCCGGCATGGAATGCCTTTCTGGCTAAGCAAGTTCCTAAGGGAGAACGAGGGACTGTCTGGGGGCTGTTCCTGACACTTCAAGGCTCAGGAATGGTAGCGGGGCCAGTATTGTCAGGTAGATTATGGGATCATGTAGGACATGGTGTCCCATTCCTGGCAAGTGCTATTGTAATGCTGATGCTCTTCGGGCTGCATCTGCTTATCGTGCATAGAACGAAACAGAAATTTAAGACTAGCTGAGGAAAAAAAGCCGCTGATAACCGGAGAATGATCCGGTAAATCAGCGGCTTTTTAGAAAATTAGAAGGACATACGATATAACGGAAGTAAGTTTCGAAGGTCTTCTGTATGACACTGTGCAGCTGAAGGACTAGAACGTTTATGCTTCAAAAGGACTAAAAGGCATTAAAATTCTCGATCAGCGTTTGGAGAAAGGCTGTTGCGGGTAAAAATAGTCAATAAACCAAGTTACCGCTACATAAACTGAAGTATAAAATAAGATTAAGACGAACGCAAAAAGGAAGTTAACTCAAGAAGAGGTCCGGCAGCCATGATTACTCTGGAATTGAACTAATGAAGGTTGGCTTTACAGATGTGAAGCTGTTAGGGGGGAGTGCCGTGAACAAAAACGACGAGGTGGAATATTGTAACCTGGAACTGCGGTTCGACAGACAGCATATCCAGGACCTGATCAAGGATTTGATTCAAGAAGGTTATTCCCTATATTGGAGCGAGAATGAACAGGTCTTTGTGATTTCGGTCCGTACGGGTCGTAAGTTAGTGAAATTGCGGTTTCAAAGGATTAAAGACGGCTATAAGCTTGTGGGCGATTATATGATCCGTGATGCTCGCTTGTCAGAGTGGATGGAGAAATTAATTGGGGATATGCGCGGGCATGCAATCGTTAAACGTTTCCGGGATCGGCAGATTATTATTGAAAATATTTTGTTTGGCGAAGTGATTCGCCTAGTTGAAATTTCTGGTTATCAGCAGCGCGTGTTATATCAGAAGGGACCTATGCTCACAGATGAGGAGCTGACAAGACTCTTTTATTCTATTGAAGGGGAAGAACGGGTTCGCCAGCGGAGAATTGAAGTAGATGAACAGTTGGATCGGTTAAATGATGCCCTAAAGGCTGGAGATACGGTTCGCGCGGACAAATGTCGAGCGGAGCTTGCCTTTTTGACCAAGGAATTGTTTATGTTAGAATGGTAAGCAAGTGCCGCAAATGTTCTTTCAAGGCACCCCGTTCATCGGGGTGTCTTATATTTGTATTGGAACTTGCAGACAGGGGTTCACTTCTGACGTTAAAAACGTTAAAATAGTCATTGTGATCATTTCTTAGACTGAATTTGTCAATGAAATTGATCTCTATTCGCAGGGCAGGCTTTGCTGTCTCTGATAAAGGGTGGTATTCTTATACTGCGAGAAATGGATTTCACAAAAATATAGGGTGCAAAGGGTGGAGGACCAGATGGCAAAACAACAAATCGGCGTTATTGGCTTGGCGGTAATGGGCAAGAATTTGGCTCTAAATATCGAAAGCAAAGGTTTTTCCGTATCCGTATTCAACCGCTCCCCGGAGAAGACACATGATCTTCTTGCTGAAGCGGAAGGTAAAAACCTCGTAGGCACATTTTCCGTTGAGGAATTTGTAGCTTCGCTGGAAACACCGCGCAAAATTCTGATCATGGTTCAAGCTGGTAAAGCTACTGATGCTACCATCGAGCAACTGCTGCCGCATCTTGATCAAGGCGACATCATTATCGACGGAGGGAATGCTTACTTCCCTGATACAGTTCGTCGTAGTAAAGAGCTGGAAGAAAAAGGTTTCCGTTTTATCGGTACTGGAGTTTCTGGTGGTGAAGAAGGTGCTCTTAAAGGTCCTTCGATTATGCCAGGTGGTCAAGAAAGTGCGTATAAACTTGTAGAGCCTATCCTAACGGCAATCTCAGCCAAAGTGGACGGAGAGCCTTGCTGTACATATATCGGACCTGACGGTGCAGGACACTATGTTAAAATGGTGCACAACGGTATCGAATATGGTGATATGCAATTGATCTGTGAAGCTTATCAGTTGTTGAAAGATGTTCTAGGTCTGGATGCAAAAGAACTTCACAATATTTTCAAAGAGTGGAACAGCGGCGAGCTCGACAGCTACCTGATCGAGATCACTACTGATATCTTTGCTCAATATGACGAAGAAACCGGCAAACCTATGGTTGACGTTATCCTTGATTCCGCTGGCCAAAAGGGTACTGGTAAATGGACAAGCCAAAGCTCACTTGATCTTGGTGTACCTCTGTCCATGATTACCGAATCCGTATTCTCCCGCTTCCTGTCTGCTATGAAGGATGAGCGCGTAGAAGCAAGCAAAGTGCTTAACGGACCAGAAGCAACAACATTTGAAGGTGACAAAGCCGAATTCATCGAGAACGTGCGTAAAGCATTGTTCGCGAGCAAAATCGTATCCTACGCGCAAGGTTTCGCTCAACTTCGCGTAGCTTCCGACGAATATGGTTGGGATCTGAAATATGGCGAGCTGGCTAAAATCTGGCGCGGCGGCTGCATTATCCGTTCCCGTTTCCTACAAAATATCACAGATGCTTATGAGAACAATGCAGAGCTTAAGAACCTGCTTCTTGATCCTTTCTTCAAGAATGTTATGGACAATTACCAATCTGCATGGCGTAAAGTCATTGCTTCTGCGGTAACTTTGGGTGTTCCAGTTCCTGGATTCTCCAGCGCATTGGCTTACTATGACAGCTACCGTACAGAACGTTTGCCTGCTAACTTGCTTCAGGCTCAACGTGATTACTTTGGCGCTCACACCTTCAAACGTGTGGACAAAGAAGGCGTCTTCCACCACAACTGGATGGCAGCGGAATAATCTAATTGACTGTATGACAAGCGGCCCGGACGGCTTCACCAGAAATGGGGAGCCTTTCGGGTCTTTTTTTACTGGAAGAAGCGGATTGTCTAATGTTTTGACCCTGTGTTATGATATGACAAATATCGCGGTTGGAGGATAGTCATGGCTGGGGATACAGAAGAACTAAAAACGATGAGTCAGGAAGATAAGAACAAAAACATTATTTTAGTAGGGATGATGGCGACTGGTAAGTCAACTGTTGGTGCTATTTTGGCCGAGGAGCTGGGCTATGAGCTGGTTGATTTGGATCATGTCATTATTGAGACTGAAGGCAGAAGCATTGCAGAAATCTTCGCAGAAGATGGTGAGGAATACTTTCGAGGCGTAGAAACTGCGGTTCTAAAGCAAATGCTAGAGTCTGAGAATAAATTAATATCCACTGGTGGAGGCGCGGTATTGGCGCCGGGGAATACAGCCTTAATGCTGAGTAAAGGGCATGTAGTTGCGCTAACGGCAACTGAGGAAGAGATTATTGCACGTGTTAGCGGGGATGAGAATCGTCCGCTGCTCGCCGGCAATGCAGAAGAACGGGTCAGACGAATCATGGAAGATCGCCAGGATGCATACCTATTCGCGCATTACACGGTCGATACAACGGGACTGACTGCGGCAGAAGTGTCGCAACATATTTTAATGCATTACCGCGGTTGAGCTTTTAAGAGAGTGTCTCATTCCATTCAATCATACCGCCGCTAAGGTTCGCAGCGTTATAACCAAATTGCTGTAGATATTCGCAGACACGTTGGCTGCGGGCACCGGAACGGCAAATGAAGATCACTTTGGCGTCACTTGGAATATCCTCAGTACGGTGCGGAATTTCTCCCATAGGGATATGTTGTGCTCCGGGAATCATCCCAAAGGCCACCTCATCGTCTTCGCGAACATCGATGAGTACAAGGTCTTCACCTGTCTCTATACACTGCCGTAATTCTTGCGGTGTGATTTGTGGTACATTATGCATGGGTTTGACCTCTTTTCATCAGAAGAATGGTTTAATGATAACACAAGAACAGAATACCCTGTCAAACGAGCATTACATACCCACTACATCTACTAAGGAGAGTTTATATTATGGACGTTATTGTTAGGCCAACGCCATCTCTGCAAGGAGAATTTGGAGCCCTCTCTTCCAAAAACTATACGACACGTTATCTGCTGGTTGCGGCATTGTCTGAAGGAGTAAGTACAATTTATCATCCTGCACATAGTGAGGATAGCGACGCGATCCGCCGCTGCATAGCAGATTTGGGTGCTGTGCTTACAGAAGATGAGGAAAAGATTGTGATTCAAGGCTTCGGACGTCACCCAAAAGACGTTAAAGAACTTAATGTAGGAAATGCCGGAGCAGTGCTGCGTTTTCTTATGGCTGTGGCCGCGTTAAGTCCTGAGGTTACTTTTGTAAATACGTATCCAGACTCATTGGGCAAACGTCCGCATGACGACTTGATTGTGTCGTTGGAACAGCTAGGTGTTCAGGTGGAGCATAATGAAGGGAAACTGCCGATCACGATCCGTGGGGGTAAACCGGTTGGAGGCAGAATTACTGTCTCTGGTGCAGTAAGCTCCCAGTTCTTAAGTGCTCTACTGTTTCTGACACCATTGCTTGAAGAAGATAGTGAAATTATTGTCCTCGATGATTTGAAATCGAAGGTTGTCGTGGGCCAAACCTTGGAAGTGTTGGAGCAGGCAGGTATTGTGGTGCACGCCGCGGATGATTACATGTCCTTTAAAGTTCCAGGTCGTCAAGCTTATGCAGCTAAATCATATACTGTTCAAGGTGACTACCCAGGCTCTGCGGCAATCCTTGCGGCGGCTGCCGTTACAAAGTCGGATGTGAAAATTCACCGTCTTGCAGAACAAAGTAAACAAGGTGAAAGAGCCATTGTTGATGTACTGCGGATGATGGAAGTTCCTCTTACACATGAAGAGGGTACAGTACATGTCCAAGGGAACGGTATCCTAAAAGCTGTTGAATTCGATGGAGATGCTGCAACAGATGCGGTACTGGCCATGGTGGCTGCTGCAGTATTTGCAGAAGGTACCTCCCGATTCTACAATGTTGAGAATTTGCGCTATAAGGAATGTGATCGCATTACCGATTACTTGGCAGAGTTAACCCGTGCCGGAGCCAAGGTAGAAGAACGACGCGATGAGATTATTGTTCACGGCATGCCCGAAGGTGTCGAAGGCGGAGTCACCATTAATGCGCATTATGATCACCGCGTAATTATGGCACTATCCGTAGTAGGCTTGCGTGCGCGTCAACCTCTTTTGATTAAGGATGCACATCATGTGGCAAAATCTTATCCGCAATATTTTGATCACTTGCGTGCGCTTGGTGCGAATGTGGAGTGGGTACAATAGGAATAAGGGAGCTAGCATATCTAGCTACAGTTAAACAAGGATCATTAAGTGTAACTATGGAAAGGGGCACTACTTATGAGCTTTGAGAATCCAAGTCGGGAGCAGATCGGAGATATTCTTGCTTCCGCAGGTAACATTGCTGTTGTCGGCTTATCAGACAAAACAGATCGTACCTCTTATATGGTCGCGGGCGCCATGCAAAGCCGGGGATATCGGATCATTCCCGTTAACCCAACGGTGGACGGAGAAATCCTGGGAGAAAAGTGTTATCACACTTTAGCAGAAATTCCAGAGCCAGTGGACATCGTCAATGTATTTCGTCGAAGCGAACACTGCGCAAAGGTCGCGCAGGAGGCAGCTGACATTGGCGCACGTGTGCTGTGGCTCCAGCAGGGTATAGTTAGCGCGGAAGCCGCTGAAATCGCCGCTGAGCACGGTATGATCGCCATTATGGACCGCTGCATCAAGGTCGAAGAAGCGATCACAATGCATGGGCGTAGCCGGCAGTAGGTTCGGTTATATAACTGTTAAACTAAACACTGAGTTAAATGTGTAGTGATTATAGTTAGCGTTGACCAACGGACGTCACAAAGAACTGACGAAGAACGAGCAAACTGGCGAAGAATGAACTAGCTGGTGAAGAATGAGCAAACTGGTGAAGAATGAGCTAACTGGTGAAGAACGAGCAAACTGGCGAGAACGAGCAAAAGTGGAATAAACTAACTAGGTTTAAATTTATGATGCTGTGGCTAATGCAAACTTAGATGATTAAGTTTAGCCAAAATAAGTGGTATTGTGTAACGCATGGTGCGATTTCTAATGCAAATCGCCTGTTGAGCTAGTTATAATGAGATTAGACGAAGAACGTCCTTTAACCGCTTTTTGCGGTGAAGGGCGTTTTTTTATTTTGTAGGGGAGGCTATAGGTTATGGAGTTTGAAGAAGCGCATGGTTTGTTTATCGACCAGCATATGAAATCAAGAACAGGTGAAAGAAGAGGGAGGCTGGTTAGAGGACATAATTTTGCGGAAAAGCTATTTTTGCGGAATGTATGGTGGCCTATGTTTGAGTCCCTAGACGATTTGCATCCAGAATACGAAGTATATGACTGGAATCGCAAATCACAATTTCTGGACTTTGCTTATCTTCCACAGACGGGCAGCAGCTTTGGGATCGAGTGTGATGGATATCAAAGCCATGTGAAAGATATGGACCGCGAGAAATTCAACTATTCAGTAAATCGGGACACTTTTTTGACTGGGATGGGCTGGAGGATGATTCATTTTTCTTTTGATGATATCCAGCAACGTCCCGAGGTCTGCCGGATGCTGTTACAACTGGTGCTGGCGCCTTACTTGGCGCGTAAATCTGCTAGCGTAGCTATTTTATCTGAGGAAAAAGAGGTTCTGCGTTTCGCTTGGCGTCTCGGTAGACCGGTTCGTCCAAAGGATGTGGCCATGCATTTCTGCATTAATTTCCGTACGGCGCGTCGATTGCTGCAATCATTAAGTGAGAAGGGGTTGCTGAAGCCGGTTAATCAGGGAGAAAGAATTCGGTATTATGAGGTGAAGGCTCTCAGACCAGATCAAATGTGGTAAGGATCTTTAGAGGCTGCGCAAGGGAATAATTGCACTTTATACAACTAAATCGCCGAAATAGCTATCTAAATGCGAAATAGTTGCACTTTGTACACTTAGAACGCATCAAAGATTAGATGAAGTGGAAAATCACTAAAAATAGTTGTATAAAGTGCAGTTAAAAAAGTGCTCAGAGTAACGCCGATATAAATAGTTGTACAAAGTACACTTAAACTCAGGTGGAATTCCTAACTGAGTTTAGGGTGTTAGAGCTAGTTAGTGTGGGAGAAAAGTTCGATGTTATGAAGCGAATGCTCTGAGATCAGATCAGTTCAGACCAGACCAGACCAGACCAGACCAGACCAAATCAAATCAGATTAAATCAGACCAAATCATACCTGATCTGATCGGACCAGGTATGCTAGGGACATCTATAGGACAGCTGCGCAAGGGAATAATTGCACTTTATACAACTAAATCGCCGAAATAGCTATCTAAATGCGAAATAGTTGCACTTTGTACACTTAGAACGCATCAAAGATTAGGTTAAGTAGAAAATCACTAAAAATAGTTGTAAGAAGTGCAGTTAAAAAGGTGCTCAGAGTAACGTCGATAGGAATAGTTGCACAAAGTACACTTAAACTCAGGTGGAATTCCTAACTGTGAGTTTAGGGTGTTGAAGATAGTTAATGGGGGAGAAAAGTTCGATGTTATGAAGCGAATGCTCTGAGATCAGATCAGTTCAGACCAGACCAGACC